>NZ_MKCR01000009.1 GCF_001855565.1 Chromobacterium amazonense
GTGGGAGCGGACGTGTTCCGTGACTGCGTACCTTTTGTATAATGGGTCAGCGACTTACGTTCAGTAGCGAGCTTAACCGAATAGGGGAGGCGTAGGGAAACCGAGTCCGAATAGGGCGCTTTAGTTGCTGGGCGTAGACCCGAAACCGAGTGATCTATCCATGGCCAGGATGAAGGTGCGGTAACACGCACTGGAGGTCCGAACCCACTAGTGTTGCAAAACTAGGGGATGAGCTGTGGATAGGGGTGAAAGGCTAAACAAACTCGGAGATAGCTGGTTCTCCCCGAAAACTATTTAGGTAGTGCCTCATGTATCACTTCCGGGGGTAAAGCACTGTTATGGCTAGGGGGTCATTGCGATTTACCAAACCATGGCAAACTCTGAATACCGGAAAGTGCGAGCATGGGAGACAGACGGTGGGTGCTAACGTCCATCGTCAAGAGGGAAACAACCCAGACCGCCAGCTAAGGTCCCAAATGATCAGTTAAGTGGTAAACGAAGTGGGAAGGCCTAGACAGCCAGGATGTTGGCTTAGAAGCAGCCATCATTTAAAGAAAGCGTAATAGCTCACTGGTCGAGTCGTCCTGCGCGGAAGATGTAACGGGGCTCAAACTGATAACCGAAGCTGCGGATGCGTCGGCTTCACCTTAGCTTGTTGCAAGCTTGTCATCGCGAAGCGATGACAAAGCCCACCCCAATGGTCGCCAGGCCATGAGGGAAACAAGCAGGCTAAGGGAAGCCGATGCGTGGTAGGGGAGCGTTCTGTAGGTCTGTGAAGGTGTCTCGTAAGGGATGCTGGAGATATCAGAAGTGCGAATGCTGACATGAGTAGCGATAAAGCGGGTGAAAAGCCCGCTCGCCGAAAGCCCAAGGTTTCCTACGCAACGTTCATCGGCGTAGGGTGAGTCGGCCCCTAAGGCGAGGCTGAAAAGCGTAGTCGATGGGAAACGGGTTAAAATTCCCATACTTTTGTGTAGTGCGATGTGGGGACGGAGAAGGTTAGGTCATCAGACTGTTGGAATAGTCTGTTTAAGCCGGTAGGCTGGGGTGGTAGGCAAATCCGCCGCCCCTTAAGGCCGAGACGTGATGACGAGGGTCTACGGACCTGAAGTGACTGATACCACGCTTCCAGGAAAAGCCACTAAGCTTCAGCTACACAAGAACCGTACCGCAAACCGACACAGGTGGGCAGGATGAGAATTCTAAGGCGCTTGAGAGAACTCAGGAGAAGGAACTCGGCAAATTGATACCGTAACTTCGGGAGAAGGTATGCCTCTTAGAGTGTAGGACTTCGCGTTCGAAGCTTTGAGAGGTCGCAGAGAATCGGTGGCTGCGACTGTTTAACAAAAACACAGCACTGTGCCAACACGAAAGTGGACGTATACGGTGTGACGCCTGCCCGGTGCCGGAAGGTTAAGTGATGGGGTGCAAGCTCTTGATCGAAGCCCCGGTAAACGGCGGCCGTAACTATAACGGTCCTAAGGTAGCGAAATTCCTTGTCGGGTAAGTTCCGACCCGCACGAATGGCGTAACGATGGCCACACTGTCTCCTCCTGAGACTCAGCGAAGTTGAAGTGTTTGTGAAGATGCAATCTCCCCGCTGCTAGACGGAAAGACCCCGTGAACCTTTACTGTAGCTTTGCATTGGACTTTGAAGTGGTTTGTGTAGGATAGGTGGGAGGCTAAGAAGCCAGGACGCTAGTTCTGGTGGAGCCGACCTTGAAATACCACCCTGACCCCTTTGAGGTTCTAACCTTGGTCCGTGATCCGGATTGGGGACAGTGCATGGTAGGCAGTTTGACTGGGGCGGTCTCCTCCCAAAGTGTAACGGAGGAGTTCGAAGGTTACCTAGGTACGGTCGGAAATCGTGCTGATAGTGCAATGGCAAAAGGTAGCTTAACTGCGAGACCGACAAGTCGAGCAGGTGCGAAAGCAGGACATAGTGATCCGGTGGTTCTGAATGGAAGGGCCATCGCTCAACGGATAAAAGGTACTCCGGGGATAACAGGCTGATACCGCCCAAGAGTTCACATCGACGGCGGTGTTTGGCACCTCGATGTCGGCTCATCACATCCTGGGGCTGTAGCCGGTCCCAAGGGTATGGCTGTTCGCCATTTAAAGTGGTACGTGAGCTGGGTTCAAAACGTCGTGAGACAGTTTGGTCCCTATCTGCAGTGGGCGTTGGAAGTTTGACGGGGGCTGCTCCTAGTACGAGAGGACCGGAGTGGACGCACCTCTGGTGTACCGGTTGTGACGCCAGTCGCATCGCCGGGTAGCTAAGTGCGGAAGAGATAACCGCTGAAAGCATCTAAGCGGGAAACTTGCCTGAAGATGAGACTTCCCTGGAGGCTTGACCTCCCTGAAGAGTCGTTCGAGACCAGGACGTTGATAGGTCGGGTGTGGAAGCGCTGTGAGGCGTGAAGCTAACCGATACTAATTGCTCGTGAGGCTTGATCCTATCATTTGAGTGGCTTAGCGAGGCTAAGTGACGAGAGTGGATGTGCGAAGAACATCAAATACCGAATATTCAGAATCAGAGAGCGACTCTGGTTCAGGCTTCTTGCAGTTTGTACAGTTTATGTCTGGTGGCCTTAGCGAGGTGGTCCCACGCCTTCCCATCCCGAACAGGATCGTGAAACGCCTTAGCGCCGATGATAGTGTGGCATTCGCCATGTGAAAGTAGGACACCGCCAGACGCCCGATACGACAAAGCCCAGCTCAACCGAGCTGGGCTTTGCGCTTTGCGCGCGCCGAATGCGCGACACCCGCCCCGACAGACACTGCCGGGGCTTTGGCGTTTATAGCCGTCGCCCGTATCATGTTCGGATTGCGCCGGAGAATATGATGACAAAAACGCTCAAAGTGGGACTACTTGGGTTTGGTTATGCTGGTTCGACATTTCATGCGCCGCTATTGCGAGCGGTGGATGGCATCGAGTTGGTAGCGGTGGCGTCCAGTCGGCCGGAGCAGGTGGCGGCGGTGTTGCCGAATGTTCAGGTTCATGCAAGCCCCGATGCCTTGTTGATGGCGCCGGACATCGATCTGGTGGTGATCGCCACGCCGAATGATAGCCACTTCCCCTTGGCTGAGGCGGCTTTGCGGGCTGGCAAGCATGTGGTCGTGGATAAGCCGTTCACATTGACGGCTGCCGAAGCGGAGCAGTTGGTCGAACTGGCGGGGCGGCTGGAGTTGCTGTTGTCGGTCTTTCATAACCGGCGCTGGGATGCCGACTTCCTGGCGATACAACAGCTAATAGCAGACGGACTGCTGGGCAGGGTAGTCCATTTTGAGTCGCATTTTGATCGCTATCGGCCTCAGGTGCGCCAGCGCTGGCGCGAGTCGACGAATGCGGGCGCGGGGCTATGGTATGACCTGGGACCGCATCTGCTGGATCAGGTTGTGCAGTTGTTTGGCCTGCCGCAAGCCATCTTGTTAGAGAAGGCGGCCCTGCGCGATGGCGCGCTTTCCGATGACTGGTTTCATGCGCTACTCCGCTATCCGGATAAGCGAGTCATGCTGCATGGCAGCGCGCTGGTGGCCGACGCCGGACCGCGCTTCATCATCCATGGCACGCAAGGCAGCTTCAGCAAATATGGCCTGGACCCGCAAGAAGAAGAGCTTAAGGCCGGAGGCATGCCGGGCAGCGCCGCTTGGGGCAGGGATGGCTTGCCTGGGCGTTTGGTGCTGGCGGATGGCGTGCCGCGCGAGCATGTCGGCCCTGCCGGCGACTATACGCGGTATTACTCCAGCGTACGCGATGCCCTGCTGCATGGCGCGGCTAACCCCGTGCCTGCAATACAAGCGTGGCAGATCATGGTTTTGCTGGAACTTGGCTGGCTCAGCGCGGACCAACAGCATTGGCAGACTGTCCCGGCAGCGTTGGCCTGTTAATTTTTGCCCTTCTTTTTGCCGCCGCCATCGCCGCTTGCGTGTTGAGCGGTGGCAATGACTTCCTCGGCGCTGATCGCCGCCTGTTGTTCCGGCGCGATTTCTGTCAGCAACTGTTCCAGCAGCTTGCTGCGCGAGCTGATGTGGTGATCAAAGCGCCAGTCTTTCAGCAGATCGATGGCGACATCGAAGTAGCGCATGTCGATATCGTATAGCTTGCTCAGGTCGAACGAGCGGCCCATTTCCAATGCGGCGGCCAGCTCTTTCAGGACATGCATTTGTTGCGGGTCGTGGCCTTCTTCGATGAAGCGGCGGATTTTCTTGGCGGCGTTCATATTTTTTCCTGTCTGTTGGCGCGATGTTGACGGACGAGTCCGGTCAAGCGCCTGTAATGATCGTCGGCTCTTGCACGGCGCGTCAACCTCGCCTTGCTTTGCTGTGGGGGATTGTCGCATGCGGACGAATTCCGCTCTGTGTTTATGCTTATTGAATTTGGCGGTGCGCTGACATATTTTCATTCATCTATAGTCACCGCTGATTGTGCCGATTGCTTGCCGTCTTTCGAGTGTTTCTAAAGGAGAAGTCCCATGAAGCAACAAGAAGTGCGTAGCCGTGCCTTTGCCATGCCCTTGACCAGCCCGGCGTTTCCTCCTGGGCCGTACCGTTTCGTCAATCGGGAGTACATGGTCATCACGTATCGCACGGATCCGGCGGCGATTCAGGCCATCTTGCCAGAGCCGCTGCAGGCAACCGAGCCGGTGGTCAAGTATGAATTCATCCGCATGCCCGATTCCACTGGCTTTGGCGACTATACCGAGAGCGGGCAGGTGATCCCGGTCAGCTTCCGCGGCGCGCAAGGCAGCTATGTCCATTCGATGTTTCTGGATGACCATCCTCCTATTGCCGGCGGCCGCGAACTATGGGGCTTTCCAAAAAAGGCGGGCCATCCGCGGCTGGAAGTACAGCGGGAAACGCTGATCGGCACCCTGGATTTCGGGCCCTTGCGCATCGCCACCGGCACCATGGGCTACAAGTACGAGGCACTGGATCACGCGGCCTTGCAACAGAGCATGGCGGAACCGAATTTCCTCTTGAAGATCATTCCGCATGTGGACGGCACGCCGCGCATCTGCGAGTTGGTGCGCTATCACACCACGGATGTGACGATCAAAGGCGCCTGGAGCGCGCCGGGCGCGCTGGAGCTGCATCCGCATGCGCTGGCGCCGGTGGCCGAGCTGCCTGTGCTGGAAGTGTTGTCGGCGCGTCACTTCATCTGTGATCTGACACTGGATCTGGGCACGGTGGTCTTCGATTATCTGCAGCAATAGCGCGGCATGTTTTGTGAATGAATATTCACATTCTCTAACATATGGATACAGACCAAATCCGCTTCGACCCTTAAGCTCCGTTTTCCGATTCATTGCAGGAAAATGGAAATGAAGTCAGTTTTTGCGGTTGCTGGCATGGCGCTGGCTCTGCTGTCCGCAGTGGCCAGCGCCGATTCGTCAACAGGCGCCATCGTCGGAGGGGCCTTGGGCGGCGCGGCCGGGGCGGCTGTCGGTCACTCGGTTGGCGGGCGCGATGGCGCCATCATCGGTGGCGCGATTGGCGGGGGGGCCGGCGCGGCGCTGGGACATGACTACGGCCGCGAGCAGCAAGGCAAGCGGCAAGACAAGCCCGGGCACAAGCACGGCAAGCACCACAAGCATCATAAGCATCATAAGCATCATTGACGGAGTGGCTTGCCATGCATGCCTGGCGCTGGTCTTTGTTTCATCGCAGTGGGTGCCGCCTGGCGAATGAAGCGGATCGCGTCTAATAGTAAAACGGCCATCTCTCAGAGATGGCCGTTTTCTATTGTGGCCGCTAATTAGAACCAGAAGTAGCGATGCAAGGCGGCGTCCAGATTGGCGACGTCGGGCACGCCTACGCCGGTGGCCTGGTTATAACCGCGATGCGCGTTGTAGCCCCAGTTGTCGCCGGCGGTGATTTCGCGCAGCGGCGCTCCGTGATGGCCGTGCCCGTGATAGGCATGGCCGGTTGCCAAGAGGCCGTACAGCGAGAAGTTCAGCAAGCCGAGACGTCCACCCATCGACTGATTCAACAGCGCGGTGATGCCCGCCAGCTGCGGCGCGACGAAGCTGGTGCCGCCGTTGTTGCTCAAGACGGAGAAGCCGGTTTTGCTGGAGGTGTAGTACACCACGTAGCCCGTTTCCGGGTCGCCGTTCATCGAGATATCTGGCACGTTGCGGCCTTTGAAGTTGGCCGGGACGGACGCGATCACTTGCGGAGGATTCTGGCTGTTGTCCACCAGCTGCTGGCCTGCCGGCGTGCTTTGCATGCCCGGCACCCAATACTGATAGAACGGACGGCTGATGAAGCCGCTGACGCCGCCGCCGCCGCCCACTGGGAAAGTGCCGCATGCCACCGGATCCTTGCCCAGCGCCTGGCACAGGCCGTTAAGGTAGTCCCAGCCCCAGGCGCGCTCGCGTGGAATCTTGACCTGCATGGCCTTGCCATTCGGGTGGAAAGTCAGGGTCGAGGGAACCGTGGTGGCGCCCGCCGCCGTGATGAATTGCTGGTTGGCCGGGCTATCCACCGACAACACCTTGCTGTACTGCGGCAGCGGCGCTGCTCGGTTCACGTCATAGGCGCCGGCGTCGCCGGCTGCGGCGAACATGGTCTGGCCTTGCAGGGCGGCTTGCAGGAACAAGTCATGGTAGGCCTGCAGCACATTGCTGGTTTGGCCATTGACTGGATTGGCCGCCTGGGCCTGCTGGTCGAACCATTCCCATTCGCCCCAGCTGACCGACAAGGTATCGGCGGTGTTCGATTCAATCGCCTGGGCGAAAGCGTCGACGAAACCCTGGGTGGTGTTGGGCGCCTGATAGACGATGATCTTGGCGTCCGGCGCGATGCCGCCCGATTGCTCTACGTCCAGCGTGGTTTCGTCGGAGCCAGCGTCATCGCTGGGCGCGCCCGGGCCGCCATCGATGTTGACCACGTTCAGACGGTTCGGGTCGGTATTCAGGCCGATCTGGCTCCAGTACTGGAAGGCGTCGGCAGGCGTGAAGCTGGCCAGGGTCACGATGCCGATGGTGGCGCCTTTGCCATGGATGCCCTGATTGTACAGCGGCGTGATGTTGTAATAGCGGGCCAGGTCGGTGACGGTCCATTGTCCCGGCGCGTTGCCGCCGGTGACGGTGCCGCTGGTCTTGCCGGCGGCCGGTTGCAGATGGCTGGGCAGTTGGCGCAGGTGCGGCCGGAAGTGCGGACGGCTATCCAGACCGATCACTGCCTGCACATCGCTTAGATCGACGCTGGGCGTGCCGGCGCGTACCGGGGCGATATAGCGGGACACGCCAGCTTGGGCGGTGGTTTTGTTTTGGAATACATGGACTTCAGCGCCGAAGGCCTTCTGCACGGTGGCGGCCGGCCCGCTGACCTGCAACAGCGCGCTGCCTATGCGCTTGACGCTGAGCCCGGCGGCCTGCAGCCGCGCGCTGATTCGGGCCACGGTGGCATCGCTCGGAGCGAAGCGGGCGCGGAACTCGGCCGGCGTCAGGAATTTGTGGTAGTTCGGACTGGCCGGGCTGTGAGCCTCTTGCAGATAGCGGGTGGCGGCGTCGCGGTCGCGCAGGTTCAGCGCTAGCGTCACTGTCAGTTTCTGCGCCGGCGCGGCTTGCTCCACTTTGCCCAGATCCTGCGCCGTCGCCGCCATCGCGCCGGAGGAGGCGACGGCGGTCAGGGCGGCAACCAACATTTTTATTGTGAATGCTTTGGCCATGCTTTTATTTCTCCTTTGGGGGAGGGCTGTGCGTGGGCCGGGTGGGCGCCGCGCCGCCTTCCTGATGATTGCGCTCTCTGGGCATGGGGCCGGTAAGGCAGGAAGTGGCCACAAGGTATTTGGCGCTTTTTGATCCAATTTGAATAAATTGGCGAGACCAGTATAAGAATGGCGAATTGCGTCAAGTTAAGTGTTTTTGTAACGTTCTGTGTATCGTTTATGTCATCGAGATTGATTTAAGGCTTTGATTATTAAAATAAATAGCAAGCGCTTTCAATGTACTTTTTAGCTTGATGGCGCCGGTCTGCCGGCAATACGGTGGTGAAAGCGCGCCATTATTGATGGCTTCTCATGATGGCGGCGCAGATTTGGATGGGGCAGACTATCCATTGCAAGCCTGTGGAGGGGCGTAGTGTGCAGTACAATGAAAATGCGCTTGCGCTCTTGCAGCGTCTCAATGCCGATGAGGCGTCATGGCGGGCGTCAGAAATCGGTTCCGGCGACGACTAAATGACACAGTGTGGAGCAAGGCTTGGAGAGAGCATGTTGATTGACCGTTTCGGCCGAGCCATCGAATATCTGCGGCTATCGGTGACCGATCGTTGCGATCTGCGTTGCAGTTATTGCCTGCCGAAGGGCTTCAAGCATTTCGAGGAGCCGGCGCATTGGCTGACTTTCGACGAGATCGAGCGGGTAGTGGCCGTGTTCGCCCGGCTGGGCACCCGCCGCTTGCGCTTGACCGGCGGTGAGCCGCTTTTGCGGCGCGATTTGCCTCTACTGGCTGCCCGGCTGGCGGCGCTGCCCGGCCTGGAGGATTTGTCGCTGAGCACCAACGGCACCCAGTTGCCGCGCCATGCCGAGGCGCTGTACGCCGCCGGGGTGCGCCGCTTGAATTTGAGCCTGGATTCGCTGCGCCGCGACTGCGTGGAGCAGATCACCGGCAGCGACAACCTGCCGCGGGTGATGGAAGGCCTGATGGCGGCCAAGGCGGCCGGTTTTTCGCCGATCAAGATCAATATGGTGGCGATGCGCGGTGTCAATGAGCAGGACATCGACGCCATGGTGGCGTTTTGCATCGAGCACGGGCTGATCCTGCGTCTGATCGAGACCATGCCGATGGGCGACACCGGCCGCGCCACCCAGTACCTCGATTTGCAGCCGGTGCTGAAGCGCCTGTGCGCCAGTTACGATCTGGTGGAGCAGGCCAAGACGCTGGGCGGCGGGCCTGCCCGTTACTGGGGCCGCCGCGACGGCAGTTTCTCTCTGGGCGTGATCACGCCCATCTCGCAACACTTCTGCACGACGTGCAACCGGGTGCGGCTATCGGTGGATGGCACGCTGTATATGTGCCTGGGGCAGGAAGAGAAAATGGAGCTGCGGCCCTTGCTGCGCGGCGGCATCGACGATGCCGGCCTGGAGGCCGCGATCCGTCAGGCGATAGAGCTGAAGCCGGAGCGGCATGAATTCCGCGAGCAGCCGCAAAAACTGGTCCGCTTCATGTCGATGACCGGCGGTTGAGTTCGCTCAGCGCTCTTGTATCGCCCGCCGATGGCGGCGGAACACCCACTTTTCCCAAAGCAGATGCGTGTCGGTGTCGAACGATTCGTGGATGTCGGCCGTCAGCAGATAATCGCGTTCGCCTGCGGGCTGATTGCTGGCGATGACGCCGCAGAGGCATAGGCTGAGCGCGGAGTCCGGATTGGGATGCAGGCGCAGCAGCAGGCGCTGCCCGGGCTGCCAATTCTGCTGATCGCGCCAGGCTATGCTGTTCAAGCCGAGCCGGCAAGGCGTATTGTTTGGACGATCCGGATGCCGTTCCAGCAGGGAAACCTCCAGCGCCAGATCCAGCTTGGCCTCCAGCCGCAGCATCACGGGGTTGCTGTCGTCAGGGGTTTCCGTCGGCGCCGCCAGCACGCGCAGGGATAGCCTGGTTTCACGTTGCATGCGCGGCGGGTATTCCCCGTCCAATGCCTGGGCCGCCAGAGGCAGTTCGGCATCGAAGCTGACGGTGTCCAGTTGCGGCAGATCGGCCGCGGAGGGAGCTTGCATGGCGCGTACTCAGAGGAAAAATTGCGGGATGACATCCAGGCCGCCGTACTCGACCGCCAGATCCGCCTCGGCGCCGACGCGCGGTTTGGCGTGATAGGCGATGCCGACGCCGGCCTCGCGCAGCATGGGCAGGTCGTTGGCGCCGTCGCCCACCGCCAGCACTTGATCCGGACGCAGGCCCAGGCGTTCGCGCGCGGCGATCAGCAGGCGCCGCTTGGTTTCGGCATCGACGATGCCGCCCAGCACGCGGCCGGTCAGCTTGCCATCGATGACTTCCAGCTGGTTGGCATGCGCTTCGTCCAGGCCCAGTTCCGCTTTCAGCCGGTCGGTGAAATAGGTGAAGCCGCCGGATACCAGCAGCGTCCGAATGCCAGCCTCGCGGCAGGCCGCCAACAATTGCGGCGCGCCGGGATTCAGCCGCAGCTGCTGTTCATACACCTCCTGCAGCGCGGCCTCCGGCAGGCCTGCCAGCAAAGCCACGCGCTCCCGCAGTGCCGCGGAAAAATCCAACTCTCCGCGCATCGCGCGCTCGGTGATTTCCGCCACTTGCGGCTTGATGCCCTTGAGGTCGGCGATTTCGTCGATGCATTCGATGCTGATCAACGTGGAGTCCATATCGGACACCAGCAGGCCGAAATCGGCAAAACGGCGCTCGCTGTCGACCAGGCCCGCATCGCAACGATGTTGCCGGCACAGGCCCAGCAGATCCGACTTCTGTTCGCCTGCTACGCCATCCAGGCGGATGACGCCTTGGCGGGTGAGGTCGATTCGGCTGGTTTGCGCCAGGCGGGCGAGGTCATCGATAAAGGGGGCGTCGGCATGCGCGGCGACGACGGCCAGGGTTTGCTGTGTGCTCATGTAGTGCGATCGGCATCAAGGTGGTTGCTTTGATTATGCCATGACTTGCGCCGCTTGCCCTGCTGGCAGTCGTGCCGACGCTGGATTCGCTGCCTTGCTTGCGGCGAGACGCCTTGTCCAAGGCACCTCGTAGAGGGAAGCGCGCAGTTTTCAGCCGCTGCCTGAGTTGGGGCAATGCCGTTGCAGCCAGCGCTTGAGCCAAGCGTCCAACGACAGCAGGCCGGGGCCGAAGGCCAGCAGCACCAGGATTTGCGCGCCCCAGAAATAATGAAACTGGCGCGTGGCTTCGGTCAGGCCGGGATAGCTGATCACCGCCACCGCATTGAGGATGAACAAGCCGGCGGCGGCAAAGCGCCCGCCCAGTCCCAGCACCAGCAGGCTGGACAGGCCCAGCTCGCCGCAGGTGGCCATGATGGCCGCGACATTCGGCGGCAATACCGGCACATGGTATTCGTCGGTGAACAAGGCCAGAGTGATGTCCCAGTCGGCGATCTTGGTCAGGCCGGAGCTGAAGAACACATGGGCGATCCACAGCCGCAGCAACACCAGCACCAGCGGTTGCAGCAGGTCGCCGGCGCGGATCAGCAGGCGATAGGCGCAGAAGGCGGATTTGAGCACGTGATTCATGAGGAGGCGTCCGGCTGAAGATGGAAGGAGGCAAGCAGAGGCGGTTGGAACAGGCCGAGCAGGGCTGCTTGCAGATCGAAGGCCTCATCCAGCGTTTGCGCATGATCCGCAGCCTCTGCCAGCGGCAGGCCATCGAACAGCGCGGCGTAGAAGACGTAGTCGCATCGCGCCAGCGCTTTGACCTGGACGGCGCCATGCTCGCGGTAGACCAGGGCGTCCTCCGGCGGGCGTTGCAGGATGCCTTCCAGCGGTCCGTGGTCCTGGTGCGCCCGCCAGATGCTGACGGCGGGCGAGCGGGCCTGGCATAGCGCTACGTCCGGCAAGGGCGTGAAGATCAACTGGCCCCATTGCGCCTGCGGCACGGCGCTGAGCGCGGCGACTTCAAGCGATACGGCATCCCGCGCGTAATAGCTGCGGTGGATAGCCCATTCCAGGCGGGCCACATCGGCCAGGTACGGCAGTTCGCGGCAATGTTCGAAGCCGGCGATGAAGTCGGCGAAGCCGGAACCATAGACATGCAGGTTGCCGCTAGCCGAGGCATGGTTTTTGACATACTCGCGCGCCAGGGCAGCGAAGAATTCCTCGCCCACCAATTCGCGGCATACCGGATGGCTGTGCGCCAGCGTATCGATCAGGCCGACGCGGTAATTGTTGCGGTATACCGCCAGGCCGGCGGGGTTCAGTCCCCATTCCGCCGCGGCCGGCTGTTGCGCCGGGTCGGCAATCGCCTCCAGCAGCGCGTGCTGCCAGTCATGCCAGTTCATGACGGCTCTCCAGTATCGCTTGCGCTTTGGCTGCCTCGCCGCGCAACACCGCCAGCGGCGGAATCTCCAGATCCCATTCGATCAAGGTAGGACGCGGCCCGATGCGCGCTATCACTTCGCGGTAAAACTGCCAGACGCCGTCATGCACCGGCTGGCTATGCGTGTCCACCAGCAGGCCCTCGCGTTCGCTGTAGCCGGCGAGATGGATTTCGCCTATCGCCTCGACCGGCAGCGCCGCCAGCACGGCGTCGGTGTCTGTGCCCAGATTGATGCGATTGACGTAGAGATTGTTGACGTCGAGCAGGATGCCGCAACCGGTCTGGCGCGCCAGTTCGGCGAGGAATTCGCCTTCGTTCATCTCGTTGCCGGGAAACTCGACGTAGCTCGACAGGTTTTCCAGCAGGATGGGGCGACGCAGGGCGTCCTGCGTCTGCGCTACATGGCCGGCGATGGTATCCAGCGCGGCGCGGGTATAAGGAATCGGCAGCAGGTCGTTCACGTAGCGCTGCGCCGAGTGGTTGAACGACAGATGTTCCGATACCGCCGCCGGCTGCAACTCGTCGACCAGTCGCTTCAGCGACGCCAGATGGCCGGCGTCGGGCCGGGCGGCAGAGCCCAGGCCAAGGCCGACGCCATGCAGGGACAAGGGCCAGGTTTCGGCGACGCGGCGCAGCATGGCCAGCGGCGTGCCGCCATCGAAGAAGTTTTCGCTGTGCACCTCTACCCAGCCGAGGGGTGGCGCGGTGTCTAGTGCTTCGCGGTAATGAGGTGCGCGCAGGCCGATGCCGCAAACGCTGGGTAGGCTGGTGTATGACATGCTGCGGTTCCCGGCAGGGCGGCCCGCCGCATGGCGGGCCGGATGGTGCGAATTACTTCTTAGGCGTAGTGCTGCCACCCATTTTTTCACAACTGCCCTTGGCGACGTATTTCCAGTCGCCCGGGTCTTTGTCCACCTTGGCCTGGCCGGCGCAGGAGTGCGTGCCGGAGGCGGAGGCGCAGTCGTTCTTGCCTGCCTGGGCGATGCCATAGCATTTTTCTTTGTCTGCGGCGCTGGCCGGCGCGGCGGAGAGGGCGCCCATGGCGATGACGGCGCCGAGCGCGGAGGCGATCAGGGCTTTGTTCTGCTTCATGTCTGACTCCTTGGTATGGCGCTTGGCGGCGGGTGCCGCCAAGCCGGGGTATGGTAATCAAAATGGCTGGGCTTGCCAGCCGGCAAAATTACATCGGCTTGGTTTGACCGCCCATTTGCTGGCAAGTGCCGGTGGGGACCAGCTTGAAGTCGGTCGGGTCGTTGTCGACCTTGGCTTGGCCGGCGCAGGCGTGCGCGGCGTTTTTACAGTCGTTTTGACCAGCCTTGGCGATGCCGAAGCATTGGTCCTTGTCCGCTGCCGCGGCCGGCATGCTGCTCAGCGCGCCGACGGCGATGACCGCGCTGAGCGCGCTAGCGATAAGGGTTTTGTTGCTGCTCATGGTTCTCTCCTGGGTAGTTCACCCATGCGGGTGATGGCGATTGGTCGCCGTAAGCGGCGGATGCTTACAGTCCTGTTGCTGGCAGCATCGCCTACCTCCATTGAGTCGCGATGGCTGGCCGCTTCTTACACGGTATAGAGAAAAATTTTTTCCGCGCCAGGATCTCCGTGCCGGGCGGTTCCGCCTGTAGCCCGGTGCTTATGCTTTCGTCGTTATAGCGCGCCAATGTCATGGTTGCTTGAATGGCTGAGCAATGCGGACACAAAAAAAGCCGCGTAGCGCGGCTTGGGAGTCAGCGGATATTCACCATCTTGTGGGTCTGAACCGACAGCCGCCACTTGGGGTGAGCCATGCAGTAGGCGATGGCGGCGCGGGTGTGGGCGGCCAGATCCGGGCCATCCATCGGTTGCAGGTAGAAAGTGTCGAAATCCAGATGCGCCACGGTGTCGGGCAGCTGCGCGGCTTGCGGGTAGACCAGCTTCAACTCGTTGCCGCTGAGCTGTTTCAGCTCGGCCCCGGCCTTGGGGCTGACGCAGATCCAGTCTATGCCCGGAGGCGCGGCCACAGTGCCGTTGGTTTCCACGGCGATTTCGAAGCCCTCGGCGTGCAGGGCGTCTATCAGTTCGCTGTCCAGTTGCAGCAATGGCTCGCCGCCGGTGCACACCACATAGCGGACGCCGCCGGCGTCCTCGGGCCATTCCGAGGCGATGCGGGCGGCCAGCGCGGCGGCGCCGTCGAACTTGCCGCCGTCCGGGCCGGCGCCGACGAAATCGGTATCGCAGAACTGGCAGATCGCCTTGGCGCGGTCTTCCTCGCGGCCGGACCACAGATTGCAGCCGGCAAAGCGGCAGAACACCGCGGCGCGGCCGGCCTGCCGGCCTTCGCCTTGCAGGGTGTAGAAGATTTCCTTGACGGTGTAGGTAGTCACGCTATTTCTCGAGGGCATGGCGCGAGCGGCTTGCCCGCGCGGGATTCAGTATGCGGCGAGGCCGTTTACAGCAGCGGCCAGCGCATGTCCTGATGGAAGTGTAGCGAGACGCCCGCGCGCTCGCTTTCCATCAGATCAATGCGGTCCAGTTCCGGCACCAGCGGAGACAATTGGGCATGGATCCATTCCGCCACCGCGGCGTTGTCGTGGCGGCGCAGGCCGGCCAGCTTGTCCAGCGGATTGTGGTCCAGCTGGCGGTAGATCGGCTTGAAGCGGTCCTTGACGTCGCCGAAGTCCAGCAGCCAGCCCATGGCGCGGTCGATGTCGCCGGCCAGCATCAGGCGGACCAGATAGCTGTGGCCGGTGTAGTTGCCGGCTTCGTCGAAAGGCATCGCGCTCTCGAAGCGCTGTTCTTTCCAGATGCGGAAACGCTGGCCGTCGAATTGGCTGCCGGCGGTATGCGTCTCGCGCACCTCCACCCAGGCGAGGCCTGGCATCGTTGGCTTCAATTGCTGATGCAGCCACAGGGCCAGCACTTCGCTGGTGGGGTTGTCCAGACCGGCGATATCGTTCAGATAGCGATGGTTCAGGCGATGGAACAACGGTGCCCAGGCCTGTTCCAGTTCCTGTATGCCGCAGCGCGCGGCATCGGCTACCAGCCGCACGCCGAAGCCGTGGCCATGCAGGCGGCCGCATTTATGGCCAACCGGCACGTGCGGCAGATGGTGGGCCGCTTCAAAGGAAGCGTTCAGCCAGCAGAAGGCGTGTGGTCCATCCACCGTCACGCCGCGATCCGGCGCGCCTTGCAGCTTGATGGCGGTTGGATGGGGCAGGGCCTGGGCGATGTGCCGCGCCAGCGCCAGATCGCCGCTGTCGGCCAGCTGAGCGTTCAGGTCGGTGTAGTCCAGGGGCGAAAGGGCCGCATGCACGGCGCCTTCCAGCGCCGCGGCATCGCCGCATTGCGATTCGCTGCGGACCAGGACGCGGAAGCTGTGGCCATGCGGGCGGGAGGCTTTGCCGGCAGCGGCCGGCAGCTGCCGCGCCGCTTCAAAGCCGGCGCCGGCGAGCAGATAACTCGCGTGCATCTCAGAGCCTTTCCGCTTCGGCCTGGCAGCGTTCCACCAAGGGGTCGGCCACGCCGGCTTCGGCGAAGCCTTTGGCGCGCAGCTCGCACGATGCGCAATGGCCGCAGGGCGGCACCTCGCCGTTGTAACAGGTATGGCTCCAGGCCAGCGCTTCCATCGCCCCGACCTGTTGCGCCAACGTCACAGTTTCGGCCTTGGACAGATACATCAGCGGCGTGTGCAGCTCTACCCGGCTGTCCATGCCCAGGCGCAGCGCCAGTTCCAGCGCCTTCAGCGTGTTTTCGCGGCAGTCCGGATAGCCCGAGTAGTCGGTCTGGGCGACGCCGGTGACCAGATGGCGGGCGCCGCGGGTGTAAGCGAAGGCGGCGGCGAAGGTCAGGAAGATCAGGTTGCGGCCGGGCACGAAGGTGTTGGGCAGGGCGTCGTCGTCGCGCACGCCTTCTTCCGGGGCGATGGCGTCGTCGGTCAGCGCGTTGCCGCCTATCGCGGCGAAGGTGTCGATGGGCAGAACGGTTTGGCGCACGCCGGCCAGCTGGGCGATTTCGCGGGCGCAATCCAGCTCCACGCGGTGGCGCTGGCCGTAGTCGAAGGTGACGGCTTCCACATTGCCTGCGCCGAAACGGCGCAGCGCCCAGTACAGACAGGTGGTGGAGTCTTGGCCGCCGGACAGGACGACCAGGGCTTTTTCAGATGCTTGATTCATGATTCCGTCGAAAAACAGTCGAGGGTTGTGGCCGCGCGCCGGGATCGGTCTCACCCGACGCAGTCAACCTGAGATCTTACCGCACTATAGACCGACGATGTTGGCGCTGAGGCGGGGTGTGTCATGGATATGCTGTATGCATTTTGCAACATCGGTAATTTTATTGATTGTCGTCATGGCTGGTTCGTGCAATTAATGATTTGCGCATGATGAGTGCGTTTTATATAACTTTCCGTGATGAAAGAATCCTCTAAAGGGAACAATAAAATGGACAAGAGATTACCTATCGTTGCAGCGGCGCTGTTGTTCGCTTCATCCGTCTTTGCCGGCGATCTGCAAGTCAGCCTCGGCCAGCCCAGCGTCAGCGCCGAACAGGACGTCGATGTGACCGTCAGCTATCGCAATACCGGCAAGCAGCCCTTGCATCTCTATCGCTGGTACCTGCCTGGCAAGGAAGTGCAGGAGCGTTTCCTGGCGGTCAGCGTCAACGGTCAGCCGGCAGAGTACCTTGGGCCGCAGTACAAGCGGGTGGCGCCGTCGCTGCGCGATACGGTGACGCTGGCGCCGGGCGCGACGCTGAGCGCCAAGGTTAGGGTGTCCGATTATTACGATCTGTCCAAAGGGGGGCAGTTGAGCGTTCGCTTCGAAAGCAGCGGCAAGCGGGTGCTGAACCGCGGCCTGCCTGCCGGCATCAGCGCCAAGCAGGCAGCGCCGCAGCTGGACGAGGAAATCGTGTCCAATGCGGTCGGCGCTGTCAGCGCCGGCAAGATCAGCCCCTTGCTGCTGCGCTCGCGCTCGGCGAAGCAGGCTTGGCAGGTTCAAAGCCGTAGCGCGGTCAGCGGCATCAGTTATGCAGGCAACTGCTCGGTCAGCCAGCAGTCGCAATCCAAGGATGGCGTGGTGGCCGCCGGGGCGATGGCGGATGAGACCGCGGCGTATCTGAGCGGGGCGCAATCGGCGTCGCCGCGCTATGTCACCTGGTTTGGCACGTACAGCCAGGCCAACTGGAACACGGCCAAGTCCCACTATGTGAAGATCAAGGACGCGCTGGACACCAAGCCCATCAAGCTGGATTGCAGTTGCACCGACAGCGACACCTTTGCCTACGTCTATCCGTCGCAGCCGTATACCATCTATTTGTGCGGGGCTTTCTGGAGAGCGCCGACCAAGGGCACCGATTCCAAAGGCGGCACGCTGGTGCATGAGTTGTCGCATTTCACCGTGGTGGCCGGGACGCGGGACAATGTCTACGGCCAGAGCGGCGCCCAGGACTTGGCCAGGAGCAACCCGGCCAAGGCCCTGAACAATGCCGACAACCACGAGTACTTTGCCGAAAACACGCCATTCCAGCCGTGAGCTGCAAGCGGCATGCGCCAGGCCCGCAGACGCGCTGCGCCGAGTCGACGGCCGCTGGATCGCCAACTTTTCCTCCCCGCGTCCGCGGGGATTTTTCTTGGACAAGGGGTGCCAGTGCGCGATATTGCATCGCAACTTGGAGTGTTGTCGGCAGTAGTCTTATTATGGGAGTGGGCTGATTGAGCGCATGGCTGTCCGGCGGCCGGTTCTTGGCCTTGTTAATGCAAGCGCGGAGCGCGGAGTGCCCTGGCGCGGACGGCCCAGGGCTTATGCAGTAGCAGGGGATTTGTCAGCGGCGCAGCATGACGACGTGGCCGGGATGGATTCGGTTTGTGACTGGCAGCAGCTGCATCAGGCGAGGATGGGATGTCGTCGACGACAATCTTGTTGGTAGAGGATAGCGCGACCAATCGCTATTTCATCGAGCAGTTCATCATGGAGCTTGGCTATCGCTGCGTTTCGGCCAAGAACGGCTTGGAAGCGGTGGCGTTTTGTCAGAGCCAGCTGCCGGACCTTATCCTGATGGATGTCATCATGCCGGAGATGGATGGCTTGCAGGCAACCACGGAGCTGCGCCGGATGTTCGGCGAGCACTGGGTGCCCATCATCTTTCTGACCAGCCTGAATGAGCTGGAGAGCGTGGTGCAGGGCTTGAAGGCCGGCGGCGACGACTACCTGGCCAAGCCGGTGAGCTTCGACCTCTTATCCGCCAAGATCCATGTTTTTCTGCGCATCGCCGAGATGCAGAACCAGATCAACCAGGATGCGCTGCGGCTGGAAAAGTATTACCGCGAAAACGAGTTCGAGCAGCAACTGGCGCTGGAGCTGATCGAGCGGCTGATCAGCCTGCGCACGTCCACGCCCAGCCATATCTGGCAATACCTCAGCCCGGCCGCCGGCTTCAACGGCGATCTGATCATCATTTGTCCGACGCCGGCCGGCGGCGAGCACATCATGCTGGCCGATTGCACCGGCCACGGTTTGACCGCGGCCATCAGCGCGCTGCCGGCCATAGATTGTTTCCATGAGATGACCGAGGCTGGCTGCGACATGGCGGACATCGTCCGCGGGGTCAATCAGAAACTGCACCGCTTGCTGCCGGGCGGCCGTTTCGTGGCGGCGGCGCTGATCGCCATCGAACCCGGCGGCGGCGCGCTGCGGATCTGGAATGGCGGCGTGCCTTGCGTGCTGTTGTTCGACGAGCAGGGCGAAGTGGCGGCGCGCTGCAAGTCCAGCCATCCGGCGCTGGGCGTGCTGGCGGCCGAAGACTTTGACGACTCGATGCAGACGCTGGAGTGGCGTCCGTCGCAGGTGCTGGTGGTCAGCTCGGACGGCATCACCGAGGCCAAGGACGGCTCCGGCGCGATGTTCGGCTTGTCCGGCGTCGAGGCGGCGGTGCGCCAGGGCTGGCCGCAAGCGATAGGCGAGTCGGTGTTGTCGTCGGCCAAGGCCCATATGCTGGGCGGCGTGGCCTGCGACGATATTTCCCTGCTGGTCATCCGCCACCCGGCCGGTTAGCCTGGCCGCCGTTGACAAAACCTCATTGCGGGCCTGGGACCAGGCGCGCCGACGCAAGATCAGCGATTTTGTGAGCGGGTCTAAATGGGGCAGACGCGCCCGCGCCCGCAGCCCTTGGCCAGGTAAAGCTGGCCGTCCGCCTGTTCTATCAAGCGCTGGCTGCGGCAGTCGACAATCGGCTGCAGGCAGGCGACACCCAGGCTGAGGGTGACCCAGGGCGCCACGTCCGAATCGGCATGTTCGATCCGCAGCTCGCGGATGGCCGCTTCCATTTTCATGGCCAGCGAGGCGGCGCCGGCCAGCGTGGTTTCCGGCAGCAGGCAAGCGAACTCCTCGCCGCCGAAGCGGGCGGCCAGATCATAAGAGCGGTTCAGTTGCTCGCGCAGCGTCTGCGCCACCCGGCGCAGGCATTCATCGCCGGCGCTGTGGCCATAGCGGTCATTGTATTTTTTGAAATGATCGATGTCGGCCATGATCAGCGAGAGCGGATGATTGTGGCGCACGCCATGGCGCCAGGCCTGCTCCAGCCGCTCATCGAAGCGGCGCCGGTTGGCGAGGCCTGTCAGTCCGTCGCTGAAGGCCAGCGCGCGTAGTTGGTCGGCCTGGAATTTCAGCGTCAGATGGGCATTGACCCGCTTGCGCAAGGTGACGGGCGTCACTGGCTTGCTGACGAAGTCCACGGCGCCGGCCTCCCAGCAGGCGATTTCCTGTTCCTGCCCCTGATGGGCGGTCACGAAAATGACGGGGATGTCGCAAGTGGCTGGATCTTGCTTCAGTTGCCGGCAGATCTGCATGCCGTTCATGCCGGGCATCTCGATATCCAGCAGCAGCAAGTCTGGCGGAGTCGACTGGCAAAAATCGATGGCTTGTTGGCCGGTGGTCGCCATGAATACATCATGTTCCGGCTGCAGGATTTGATGCGTTGCCAAGATATTGGCCGGCAGATCGTCGACGACCAGTATCCTGCCGCGCCGGCCGGAGGCAAGGAAGGGCACATCGTTCATGGCTGATCCACCTTCTGTTGTCTGATCAGGTCGTCGCATAGACGCGTGGCGGCGGCGAAGTCCAGCTGCATGATGGCGTCGCCGAGTTGTTCCAGTTCCTGCGGCATGGCCACGCGATATTGTTGTTCCAGCTGCTCAAAGCGCTGAACGGCTTGCAGATTGGAAGTGTTTAGCAGCAGCCGCAGATCGGCCAGTTCCTGCCGGATGTTGGCGACATCGCCCACCGAGGGGTGCGGCGCGGAGGGGGGCGCGACTAGCTCCTCGGCCAAGCGTTGTGCCGCCGCAGTCGCCTCTTCCGCCGCTTGTCGCAGCGCGGAGAAGTCGGCTGGCCAGCCGCGCGCTGGATCGCGCAGCCAGGTCTCCTTGTCGGCCGCGAGCGCGGCCAGTGCGTCGGCGCCGACCGTGGCGGCCAGCCCTTTCAGCGTATGCAGGGTTTGGATCGCCGGCTCGCGCGGGGTTTGCTGGATCTGGCCTTGCAAGCTGGCCATCAACCCGATTAGTTCTTCGCAGAAGCTCAGCAGGGTGCGGCGGTAGATTTCGACATTGCCGCCGAAACGGAGGATGGCGGCGCGACTGTTGATCAAGCCGCTGTTGGCTGTGGGTTCTGCGTGGGCCGGTTCCGCCTGGGCGGGGGGCTCCATCTTGGCTTGGGGCGCGCGCGCAGTGTGGCGGAGTATCGCCGCCACCAGCTGATCCAGGTCGAAGGGCTTGCCGACATGGTCGTTCATGCCGCTGGCCAGCGCCTGTTCGCGGTCGGCCGGCATCACGTTGGCGGTCATCGCGATGATGGGCAGGGCGCTGGCGGGGAACTGGGCGCGCAAGCGGCGGGTTGCCTCATAGCCATCCATGTCCGGCATCTGGATGTCCATCAAGACCAGGTCGTAACGGGCCGGAGGCGTCAGGGCGGCTAGCGCCGCCTGTCCGCAGTCCGCCACATCCACCGCGGCGCCTTCCTGGCTCAGCAGTTCGCGCGCCACCTGCTGGTTGGTGGCGTTGTCTTCCACCAGCAGCAGTTTGAGGCCGGCCAACCGCGGCGCTTGGCCGGCGGGCAGCCGGGGCAGGGCCTGGCGCACGCCCCGTCCGGCGCGCGCGTCGGCGACGGCGTCGAACAGCATGGATGCCGTCACCGGCTTGATCAGGAAGTGATCGATGACGCCGGGGCTTTGCTTGCGGCGCTGCTCGAACAGCTCGCGTCCGTAGGCGGTGACCATCATGATCACCGGCGGCTGGCCCTGCGGCGGAAGGCGTCGCAGACGCTCGCAGGTTTCCCAGCCATCGATGCCGGGCATGCGCCAGTCCACCAGCACCACGTCGTAATCCAGGCCGGCAGGCTGTTCTGAAATCATGGCCAGCGCCTCTTCGCCGCTGGCGGCGGCATCGACTCGCCAGCCAAAGGAGCGCAGGATGGCGCTTTGCGTCTGGCGGGCGCTGTCATTGTCTTCAATGACCAGACAGCGCAGGTTTTGCAGCGGCACGACGCCTGTGGCGACGGGCATGGCCGCGGCCGGCGCCGCTTCGCATTCGATTTCAAAGCTGAAGGTGCTGCCGTGGCCGGGTTCGCTATCCACCCGCAGCTTGCCGCCCATCAGCCCGACCAGGCGCTGGCTGATGGCAAGGCCGAGTCCGGAGCCGCCATAGCGGCGCGCTGTGGATGATTCGGCCTGGGAGAAGCCTTCGAAGATGCGCTGGCATTGTTCCGCCGTGATGCCGATGCCGGTATCGCGCACGGCGAAGGCGATGCGCAGCCGGTCCGCATCACGTTCCACCAACTGCGCCGACAGCGCCACTTCGCCGCGCTCGGTGAACTTGATCGCGTTGCCGGCCAGGTTGATTAGGATCTGCTGCAGGCGCAGCGAGTCGGCGACGATGGTGTCGGGCAGATCGGGGGCGATGTCGAACACGACTTCCACGTCTTTGGCGCCGACATTGGCGGACAGGATGACGCCGATGTCGCGCAGCAGCTTGTCCAGGCTGAGCGGATGCGGGTCCAGCGTGAGCTTGCCGGCTTCCACGCGGGAGAAGTCCAGAATGTCGTTGAGCAGGGCGAGCAGGGTGCGCGCGGCGACGGCGGCCTTGTCGGCATAGTCCGCTTGCTGGTTGTCCAGGCTGGTGTGCTGCAACAGTTGCAGCATGCCCAGCACGGCGTTCATCGGCGTCCGGATCTCATGGCTCATATTGGCCAGGAAATCAGACTTGGCGCGGCTGGCGCTGTCTGCGGCGGTTTTGGCCTCGCGCAGCCAGTTTTCCTGCTCGCGTTGCTGGGTGATGTCGCGATTGATTCCCAGCATCCGGCTGGGTTTGCCATCCGGGCCGCATTCGACCACCGCCGCCGCTTGCACGTAACGGATGTCTCCGTTCTGGCGCACGATGCGGAAGGTCTGGTTGAAGGCGGCGCCGGTTTCCTGGCACTGCTGCAGCCGCAGCTCGGCGTCCGCGATATCGTCCGGGTGGACCCGTCCCCGCCAGTGGTTGTAGTAAAGCCCGAAGTCGCGGAAGGAGCGCGGGATATCGTAAATGTCGAACATCCTGTCGTTCCACTCCAGCGTGTCGCTGGCGATGCGCCAGCTCCAGATGCCCAGTTCCGCCACTTCCGCCGCCTTGATCAGTTGGTCGCGGGCGGATTCCAGGCTGCGCTGGTCCTGCAGCCGCTGCGTGATGTCGGAGGCGATGACTAGATAGCCGGCGGCGTCGCCGCCCTCGTTCTCCAGCCGGGAGACCGTCAGCTGCACCGGAAAGCGGCTGCCGTCGGCGCGCACATAGGTCCATTGCCTTTCGTCGGTTTCTTGCCGCCACACCGGCGCGACCACGGCCTCGAAGTCCGCGCCCACCGTTTCGCCCAGTTCGTGCGACAGCTGGATCGAGCGTTCGGCCAATTCGTCCCGGCAATGGAAGTCGGCCAAAGAGGCTTTGCCTATCATGTCCGGCGCCGGATAACCGAGCATCCGTTCCGCCGCCGGGTTGAACAGCGTGATCAGGCCGTTGCCGTCGGTGGCGATGATGGCGTAGCCGGAGTGGGCCAGGATGGCGTTCTGCATGGCCGAGTAAGCGCGCAGCTGCCGGGTGCGCTGTTCGATCTGCTGCTCCAGCGAGGCACTCAATTCACGTATGTATTTTTCAGCCGCTTGCTGTTCGCTGATGTCGCGTATGGTTAGCGCCACGCCGCTGGGCTGGCCGCGGCCATGGCGAATCGGCGAAATGGTGATGTCCACGTCCAGCCAGCGGGCATCCGGCAGCCGCAGGCCGCAGCGCAGGTTGCTTGGCGCGCCATTCTCGCGGGCCTGCAGCAGCCGTTCGGAAGAGGCGGGAGCGCCTTCGGGCTGGGGAATGATGCTGTCCAGCGTTTGGCCTATCGCCTGTTCGGACGGACAAGCGAACAGGCGTTCCGCGCCGGCGTTCCAACTGACGATGCGTCCCTGGGCGGTGCAGCCGATGATGGCGTCCTGCGAGCTTTCCATGATCGCGGCCAGTTCGGCCTGGCGGATGGCCGCCTGGCGGTAGGTGCGGAAATACAGCAGGCAGGCGAGGCCCAACAGCAGGAATACGCTCAGCGCATTGGTCAGCACGGCGGCCTGGGTGCTGGCGACCAGTTTGGCCACTTGCTTGTCCGGCAGCACGGCGATCAGCTGGCAATAGTGTTCAGGCGCGCTGGGCGTGAATGGAACGTGGATCGCATGCGCGTACGCGATGCCGTATGGCGAGTCGAAGGTGCGCAAGGTAGCCGGTTGCCCCATGTTTTGCGATGTCGGCCGGAAATCATCCTGCCAGCGCTTGAGGCGCCCGGTGTCGGCGCCGAAAGCGCGGGTCGGGTCCGGTTGCTGTAGATAATTGCCGTTCTGATCGGTCAGGTAAATCTGGATTTCCGTCGGAATGTTGCGTTTTAACGAGGCCAGCAGTTCGCCGGCGTTGAAATTAATGACCACCACGCCAAATACCGCGCCGTTGTCATCGCGGACCGGCATCGATACATGCAGAGTCGGCACCGTCGGCGCGCCACGCCCTTCCCGCGGGCGCGAACCCATCGAGAGGTCCGAAAAAAAGACTTGTCCCGGCGGCAGGCGCAGCGCCTCGCTTACATAATTTCGATCGCCGCGCCGGGCCAGCTGCCCTTCCGCGACGACGACTATGTCGCCGCGCGTTCCACGCTCCACGCGCAGCAGTTCGCGCCCGCCATCGGCAGTTCCGATCAGCCGCGCGGAGGTCAATTCCGGATTGGCCGCCAGGAAGGCGCTGAACAGGCCGGTCAGGCGCTTGTTCCAATTCTGCAGCGTGGAATTTTCCTGCTTGTCGATGCCGTTGTCGGCTTTGGCGCGGATGATGCCGCCGATGGGCGGCGTGGCGCTGAGAAAACGCACATCGCGTGCTAGCTGGTCAAACTGTCTGCGCAGGATGGCGTTGCGGGTTTGCGAGACGTAGCCCAGTCGGGTCTGATATGCGGCCAGCAGCTGCTGGCGTTGATGTTGTCCGGTTTGCCAGACCACGACGGCGGTAACGATCAGCGTGATCAGCAGGAAACACGCGACGAGCGACCATTCAAGCCGCAATCGCGCGGCGCGGGGAAGGATGGACAAGGCGCAGCTCCCGGCATGGGGTCAAGGATAGCCTTTGTCCAGTATAGAAAAGCGGCCGCTTCATTCAAATCGCATCGCGAGGCCGTGGGAATGCGATGCATTGGAATAACGGCCCCGCTTGCGCGGGGCCGCGCGCGGTCAGCGCAACTGCTGCCACAGGAAGGCGTATTCCATGGCGGCGATGCCGGCCTCCTCCTCGTGGTTGGCGGCGGAGCCGTGGCCGCCTTCGGTTCGTTCGTAATAATGCACGTTGGCGCCTAGCTGCTTCATCGCCGCGTACATCTTGCGGGCGTGGCCCGGATGGACGCGGTCATCCAGGGTGGACGTAACGAACAGGGTGGCCGGATAGGCGGTGCCGGAGCGGAGGTTCTGGTATGGCGAGTAGCGTTTGATATACGCCCAGTCTTCCGGCTGGTCCGGATTGCCGTATTCGTCCATCCAACTGGCGCCGGCCAGCAACTTGTTGAAGCGCCGCATATCCAGCAGCGGCACCTGGCAAACGACGGCGTGGAACAGCTGCGGATACTTGGTCAGCATCACGCCCATCAGCAGGCCGCCATTGCTGCCGCCCTTGATGCCCAGGTGGCGTGCGTCGGCGATGCCGCGCCGCGCCAGATCCTTGGCGATGGACGAAAAATCGTCGTAGGCCTTCTGGCGCTTGTGTTTCAACGCCGCCTCGTGCCAGGCCGGGCCGTATTCGCCGCCGCCGCGGATATTGCCCAGCACATAGACGCCGCCGCGCTCCAGCCAGGCCTTGCCCATGGTGCCGCTGTAGTAGGGCGTCATCGATACTTCAAAGCCGCCGTAGCCGTATAGCAGGGTCGGGTTCTTGCCGTCCAGCTTCAAGTCCTTGCGCGCCACCACGAAGTAGGGCACCTGGGTGCCGTCGTTCGAGCGGGCGAAGAACTGCTGGATGCGGTAGGGGCTGGCGTCGAAGAAGGCCGGCTGTTGCTTCAGCGGCTCGCGCGCGTCGCTGCCGGCATGGGCCAGCGACAGCGAGGTCGGCGTCAGGAAGTCGGTGAAGGTGAAGAAGTAGTCGTCCGAGCTGTCGCTGTCTATCGAGCTGACTTCTATACTGCCGTAGCCTGGCGCGGCCACGGCGCGCGATTGCCACTTGCCGTCCACGACTTGCCATTCCACCAGCCGGCTCTTGACGTCGTCGAGCACGGTCAGGATGACGGCGTTGCGGGTGTCCGTGCTTTCGGCCAGCGAGGTGGAGGCGGTGGGTTGGAACAAGGGGCTGAAGTCGCGCTTGCCCTGCAGGTAATCGTCCAGCTTGATGGCAAGCAGGCTGCCGGCTTGCCAGTCATGCCCGCCCACGGTCCAGTGTTGGCGCGGTTTCAACAACAGCCATGGGCCGTGGAAGCTGGCTTCGACGTGGCCGGGCTTGTCCAGCTTCTGCCACTTGCCGTCGCGCTGCAGGTAAAGGTCGTTGCTGAAGAAGCTGGTGCCCTGGCTGATCAGATGGTATTGGTAGCCGGCGCTGTCGATGCGGTTGGCGCTGACCGAGATGTCGCTGGCCTTGCCTTCGAACAGCGTGGCGGCTTGCTCCAGGCGCTGGCCCCGCTGCCATTGCTTGACGATGCGCGGGTAGCCGGAGGCGGTCAGCGTGCCCTTGCCGAAGTCCGTGGCGACATACAGCGCGTCGCGGTCTTTCCAGTTGACCTCGCTCTTGGCTTCCGGCACCACAAAACCATCGGCGACGAAGCGTTTGCCCGGCAGGTCGAATTCGCGCACTACGGCGGCGTCGCCGCCGCCGCGGCTCAGGCGGATCAGGCAGCGGTCTTGTTGCGGCTTGACGCAGTCCGCGCCCTGCCACACCCAGTTTTCCTTCTCGTTCTTGGCCAGTTGATCCAGGTCCAGCACAGTGTCCCAAGCGGGATCGGCCTTGCGGTATTCCTCCAGCGTGGTGCTGCGCCAGATGCCGCGCGGATGCTGGCCGTCGCGCCAGAAGTTGTAGTAGCGGTCGCCGATCTTCTCGATGCCCGGGATGCGGGCGCTGGAGTCCAGAATGGCCAGGATGTCTTTTTTCAGTCCGGGAAAACTGTTCCAGCTTTCCGTCTGTTTGTCGGTCAGCGCGTTTTGTTGGCGCACCCACTGCATGGCCTGTTTGCCTTGTATGTTTTCCAGCCACAAATATGGGTCGGCTGCGGCGTGGCTCTGCGCGGCCAGCATCAGGGCGGCGGACGCGAGCAGTCTGGTCTTCATGATGTTCTCCTGAGTGCGGCGCCCTTGCCGCGCATCGGCGTGCCGGGCGCCTGTCATTGTGCCGCCGCGGCAGTGTCGCGGCGATCCCAGACTGTAGCGCGTTTCAAAACCAGTTGTCATCCGCTTGGGGCGTAAAAAAGCCCGGCCAGTGGGGCCGGGCGGAAGCGGGCGTTACGCCTGCTGTCGCAGCGTCGGGTAGTCGGTGTAGCCGGGCGCGTCGCCGCCGTAGAAGGTTTCCGCTTGCGGCGGATTCAGCGGGGCGTTCTGTTTCAGCCGCTCCACCAGATCCGGATTGGCAATATAGCTGCGGCCGAAGGCGGCGGCGTCGATATAGCCTTGCTTGATCAGGGTTTCCGCTTTCTCCGCGGTGTAACCGCCGGCGCCGATGATCACGCCGGGGTAGCGCTTGCGCAGCTCGGCGCGGAATGTGTCGTCCAGCTTGGGGCCGCCGGCCCAGTCCGGTTCGGAGATGTGCAGGAAGGCCAGCTTGCGTTTGGCCAGTTGTTCGGCCAGATACAGCGCCATTTCCAGCTGGTCGGTATTGGAGACGCCGTTGAAGATGCCCAGCGGCGAGATGCGGATGCCGACATGATCGGCGTCCCACTCGGCCACTACAGCGTCCACCGCTTCCAGCAGGAAGCGCGCGCGGTTTTCCACGCTGCCGCCGTACTGGTCGGTGCGGACGTTGGCGGCCGGCGACAAAAACTGGTCCAGCAGGTAGCCGTGGGCGCCGTGGATTTCCACCAGGTCGAAGCCGGCGCGGCGGGCGTTGTCCGTGGCGCGGCGGTAGTCTTCCAGAATATCGGCGATTTCCTCTGTTTCCAACGCGCGCGGGGTGTCGCACTGCTCGCGCACCAGGCTGCCGTCGGCGGCGCGGATATTGGTGCGGCTGTCGGCCTGGATGGCGGACGGACCGACCGGCGCGTCGCCGTTAGGCTGCAGCGAGCGGTGCGAGATGCGTCCAGTGTGCCACAGCTGCAGCGCGATCTTGCCGCCGGCTTGATGCACGGCCGCGGTGACTTCGCTCCAGGCGCGCACTTGTTCTTCGCTGTAGATGCCCGGCGCGCCGGCGTAACCCTTGGCGGTCGGCGAAATATGGGTGCCTTCGGCCACGATCAGGCCGGCGCTGGCGCGCTGGCGGTAGTATTCCTTGGCCAGCGGGCCGGGCACATCGCCCGGTTCGATATTGCGCAGGCGGGTCAGCGGGGCCATCGCCACGCGGTTGGCCAGAGTGACGGCGCCCACGGTCAGCGGGGTGAACAGTTTGTCGGCTTGCATGTTTTCTTCCTTTTGAAGTCTATTGCGTTGGGCTTACTGATCGAATCCAAATCCCTGGGCGCGCGCAACCGGCGCGACCTGCGGATAGTAAACCTGGCGGTAGAAACGCGCGATGCTGCTGGACCACGGCTCGCCGTCGGCGCGGCCGATGTCCTGCCAGTGGCGGCGCAGCGTGTCGTCGTAGGCGGCGATGTGGGCGGCTAGACCCTCGGCGTGGTAGCGCTCGCGGTGGACGAAGCTGTCGCGCGGCAGGCGCGGCTTCTGCTCACTGTCGTCCTTGACGTGGCCGATCACTAGTCCGGCCAGCGGGAAGGTCAACTCCGGCAGCTCCAGCAGTTCTATCATGGCCTGCGGGTCGCGGCGGATGCCGCCGATGGGCACCACGCCCAGGCCGGCGGCGTGGGCGGCGGTCATCATATTGCCCAAGGCGATGCCTGCATCCACGCCGCCGACGGCGAAGGCCTCGACGCTGTTGTGGATCACCTGCTTCTCGCCAGCCATTTCCACGCCGACCCGGGTCTTGTGGAAGTCCATCACCACGGCGATGAAGACCGGCGCCTGGGCGATCCAAGGCTGGCCGCCGGCGATTTCGGCAATGCGCTTGCGGCGCGCCGCATCCTGCACCACCACCAGGGAGACCTGTTGGCCGTTGATCGAAGTTGGGCCTTTCCATGCCGCTTCCAGAATCGCGTCCAGCATTTCCGGTGCGACCGCTTTGTCCTGGTAGCTGCGCACGCTGCGGTGTTGATGCATCAGTTGCAGGGTTTCATTCATGATGGACTCCGTTTAAGTAGACCAGTCGTCTAGTATTTGATTCAAGAAAACCCGCCAGTCGCGGCGGGGTTCGCTATCGCTTGCAACTGGCGCTATCGGGCTGCACCAGCATGGTTTCGGTCAATTTGTAGGCGTTGAGCATGGGTTGCTGCGAACGCAGCACCTTGTACAACAGCGCGCTGCCCACCCACAGGCTGTACAGGCTGGCGGCCAGCTCATCCGGCTCCAGATGCGTGCACAAGCTGCCTTCTTGCTGGCCGCGGCGAATGGCGTCGGCCAGGCGGTGGATCACTCTGCCCATGCCCTCGGCCAACATCTCACGCATCGGCTCGGACAGGTCAGACACTTCGGCAGCCAGCTTCACCGCCAGGCAGGTGTGGCTGTGCTCGCTGCATTGGTGATGGTCTACCCACCCCTGGAAATAAGCCAGCAGGCAATCGCGGGCATGGCCGGCCTCCGGCCGCAGCAGCAGAACCAGCTTTTCGTCGTAGTTCAGGAAATAGCGGCGCAGCATCTCCACGCCATAGCCTTCCTTGGACGGAAAGTAATGGTAGAACGAACCTTTGGGCACGCCGGCGTAGGACAGGATTTCCGCCAGTCCGACGGCGGCGAAACCCTTGCCCTGGATGATGGCTTCTCCAGTGGCAAGCAGGTGCTCGCGGGTATCTGCGGTGTGGTTGGCTCGTGACATGAGCTGGATACTACTAGACCAGTCGTCTAGTTTCAAGGTCAGCATGCCGCCTGGGATGGTTTTGTTGCGTTTTCACACCTATGCAGACACTTTAGGCCAAAGCCATGCCGTCTTTCATACCGCTTGTTCGCCAATCCTTTGCCGACGCCGGGACGAGCCTGATTCGGCGAGCCGCCCCAGGTCAAAGTGCCGGCCGGAAAGTTGGGAAAGTTGCTGGGACGCGGCAGATCACGGCGGTGCCTGGCAGCAGCCTGCTGGCCTTGGTGGATACGCCGCTCGATCATTGAGCCCCTGTTCAGATTCTTTTACCGCCAGCGGCCGATTTCTGCCGGATGGGGAGGCGGCATGAGTGTTTGGAAAATGGGCGGGCTGTTGAGCGTCTGCCTGGCCGGCGTAGCCTGGGCAGACAAAGGACCGCAGGTAGTGGATATCAGCAAGTTCGCCTTCACGCGGAAGGAAATCACGGTGGCACCTGGCTCGAAAGTGGTGTGGATCAATCACGACGAAGTCCCGCATACGGTGTCCGGCCGCGACAAATCTTTTGTCTCCAAGGCGCTGGACACCGATGACCGCTACGAACATGTCTTCGACAAGGAGGGCGACTACGCCTATTTCTGCGCCGTGCACCCGTATATGACTGGCGTGGTGCACGTGCGCAAGCCCTGAGCGCTTCATCTTTCATGACCTGAGAGGCGGCTTCCGGATGAGAAGCCGCTTTTTCATGCGCGGGTGAATTTCAGTTCAGCATCTTGTACAGGATCGTGGTGGCATTCAGCTTTTCGCCGCGGCCATCGAGCGCGAAGCCTGGGATCATGCCGGCGACTTGATAGCCGAGCGAGCGATAAAGAGGCTCGGCCTTGTCGCCGCTAGCGGTGTCCAGCGTCAGCAGGCTGCGGCCACGCGCTTGCGCGTGTCGTTCCAGTTCAAGCATCAGCGCGCGGGCGATGCCCTGGCGGCGGTAGCGCGGATGCACCAAAAGTTTGCATACCTCGGCGCGATGAGGCTGGTTGGGCGGGGTGTCGCAGTCGAGCTGCACGCAGCCGGCCAGTTCGCCATCCAGCAGCGCCGCCAGCAACAATCGCCCGCCGCCGACAACGCCGGGCAGGGTTTTGTCGCGCCAGAAGGCGGTAGCCTGTTCCAGGGAAAACGGCAGCACGAAATGGATGCTGGCGCCGTCATGCACGCAGGCGTGCAGCAGTTCGGCCAGTTCCGGCAGCAGGGCGGCTGCGGGCGCGGCGTCGAGCGAGAGGATTTCCGGGTGCGGCATCTTGCTTCTTTTCTTCCTGTGGGCGTGATCGCACCGAATAAGCAAGAAACAGGCCCGGTTTCCCGGGCCTGGCGCGGCGTCTCCGATCAAGGATCGGGCGGTCTGGGCAGCGGCTGCGCGTCCGGGATGTCCGGCGCGCCGCGCTGGGCTTCCACCTTGTTCACCACAGGCGCCGCTTCCGGCCGCCAGCTGTTGCCGCCTTTTTTCACCGGCGGCAGGGCCGGCCGGCTGGGCGGTTTCCATGGCGTGACGGGCGTCGGTAAATGGACGATGGGCTGGATGGGCAGGGCGGCCGGGGGCTTGGCTACCGCCGGCGCAGGCGCAGGCACCTCCGCCGGCCACAGCCACCAGGCCGCGCCGACGGCCGCCGCCGCGCTCAAGAGCAGGGCGGCAGGCCAGGTGCGGCGCGGACTCACCAGCTCACCTGATCATTCAGGTTGAGGCTGCCGCTGGCCGGGGTCTGCAGGCTGCGATTGCCGGACAGGTTTTCCCAGGTGACGCTGCCGTCGGCGTTCTTGCGGTAGTACTTGTAGGCGATTTGCTGGCTGGCCGGCAGGTTGACGCCGTTTTGCCATACCGGGTAGTTGGCCGCATCCACTGGAATGCCCAGATCGGTGTTCCAGTTGCCCAGCGCCCGTGCGTTGCCGGTCACGTAAAGTTGCTGCCCCCACTGCGTGCTGGCGGTCACATTGATGCTGACCGGCACCTCGCCGGCCTTGGGCGCGGCGCGGCAGTTGTTGTAGCGGGCGCAGACCACTTGCGGGATGTCGACCACCTTGCCGGCGTGGATCGAGGCCAACAGGCTGATGTATTCGCCCATCGCCCAGTTCAGCGGCGCCATGGATTTGGTGGGCGTGCCGGGCTGGTAGCCGGCCGGCGTGCTTACCGTCCAGCCGTCCGGCAGCGTGGCGCTATTGGACCACACTTGCTCCGGCAGCATGCCCTCCGGCGTGGCCAGCAATTTCAGCGTGGCGAAGTAGGGTTGGCCGGCGCCGCCATTGCCCTGGCGGGCGATTTCGTACATGCCGCGCTCAGCGGTGAAGATGGGCCAAAGGCGGCCGGCGCCCGTGCCGTTGAAGTCGCCGCCGTCGTTATGTTCGCCGTAGCCGTCGAAGTTGTAGCGGAACCAGGCGTTGACCGGCAGGGCGGGCGCGCCGGGCAGTGCCAATTTCTGCCCCAGCACGCTGTCGAAAACATTGATGGTGTTGAGTATGGTCGGATCGTTGGCGCGCTTGACGCCCATGCGCACCAGCTCCAGGAAGCCGCCGTCCACCACGCGGCGGGCGTCGTGGCTGCCGCCGCCGTTCTTGAGCGTCAGCGTTTGCGGGGTGTCCGGTCCGGCGGCCGGCGCGAAGCTGGCGCGGTCGGCGCCGCTGCCGGCGCGGCTGGCCGGATTGATCCGGATATAGTAGCCGCCGTTGCCGAAGCCGCCGCTGCTGGTATAGGTCCAGGCGGCGATGTTCTGCTGCCAGTAGTCGGCGGCGGACAGGTAGCGGCCGGCGCTGGCGTCGTCGCCGTTGTTGCGGGCGATGTCGGCGGCGGCCACCAGGCCGGCGATTTCGGCTGCGATGGTGGATGGCGAATAGCCTGAATTCTCTTCCCAGCGTTCCTGATAGCTCCACGGGCCGGTGGAGACGATGTAGTCGGCCGTCAGCTTGATTTTGGGCCACAGCGGGCTGGAGACCGACGGCCCCAGCCGCCAGGCCAGCAGGATGGGCATGGCTTGCTCGTCCATCTGCGTGCCTTGCCAGTACGGCCAGCCGCTGACCCAGGCGTTTTGCGGGAAGCGGCCGACGCGGCTGTAGCCGGCCGCGCAGCCGGCGGCATTGTATTCGGCCGCGCCGCAGTTGCTGGTCTGTTGCAGGGTGTTGAATAGGTAATTCACAACAGTGGTGGCGGTGGCCGCATCGCCGGCTGTGGTCAGCGCGTTGGCGAACTTGAACAGATCGCGAGGCCACACCAAGTGGTAGCCGCCCTGGTTGGCGTCGCCCTGGGTTTCGCCCCATGGCGTGCCGATGCCGGCGATCATCGCGCCATTGCTCTTGTCCTGCATGGTTTTCAGCGTCATCGCCGCCAGATAGTAGCGATCGTCGGCCAGGCCTCCCTGGGTGGACAGGCCGGCGGCGTAGCCGTGCCAGGCGTTGTCGTATTGCTGCTGCGCGGCGGAGAGATCGGAGCTCAGCGAGGCGGCGGCGCTATTGATCGCATCGGCCTGGCTCTTGCCGAAGCCCAGAACCACGTCGAAGGACACGCTGGTGGCTGTGGGATCGCCCAGGTCCAGCCAGCCGGTCTGGGCCACGTTGCCGTTGCTGGCGGAGCTGAAGGTCCAGTCCATCTTGTTGTCGCCGCTGCCTATCAGATCGGTCCAGCCGTCGCTCTGGCCGACGAAGCCGCTGGACAGCATGGGCTGGCCGTTGGCCGTTTTCCATGGCTGGCTGGCCATCAGCGCCGAGGCGCGGCTGTTGTGGCTGGCGGCCAGGGCGTAGCCGCCGGCGGCCGCCACGGTCTGGGCGGTGTTGCCGCTGCCGGTGTTATCGAGGTAAGGCTTGAACAAAACGTAGAGATTGAAGTCGCCCAAGGTATGGCCGTTCAGCGCGGTGAAGGTGACGCGCTGGATCAGGGTGTCGTGATTGGGATCGGCGAAGATGCGTTTGCTGATTTGCCAGTTGTGGCCGGCGTTGCCGGTGCTGGCGACCCAGCTCATGGTGCGGGCGTCGCTCTGGCTGGCGGAGTAGGCCTGGCGTTTCTCCTCATCGACGAAGGTCTTACCCGCGTCGCCTACCAAAAATTGCAAATCGACAGACTCTGGCGTGTCCAGCACCGGGTAGTACACCTCGGATACGATGCCGCGGTAGCCGGTGAAATAAACCTTGGACGAACTGCCCACGGCGGTGCCGAGGAAGGATTTGGCGGCCGGGCCGCGTACCGGCGCGTCGCCGGGGGCGCCGAAAGCTTCGGCGGCATGGGCAAACGGACTGAACAGGCTGGCGATGACGATGCCGAGCAGGGCCGGGCGTGTCAGGGACGGGTAGGGCATGGTGATTGTCTCCACTTTGTAGTACGGCAGGTTGACCTACGGATAAAAGTCTTACCGAATGCCGATGTAATTTTGTTACGGACTATAGCAAAAGGCGGAGAGCAGCATTTGTCCTGGTTCAAACGCTAGTTTGATTTTTAGTGACCAACAATGGCGCAGATGGCGGCGCAATGCCTCAAATTGATGCTTTATCTGAGCGGATTGCTGGCAATGCCAAAAGGATGGCTGCGAGTGGACTGCAGGTGGGCTGCTGCAAAATGGCAACAGCCTTAGCATGGGAAAAGTAATTTTCTGACAATGACTAATTAAAAATGTATTATTTTCACATCTTATCCGCCGTGATGGCATGCGGCGGTTTTTTTGGATAAATAAAGATGTATTTTTAATAAATCTTAAGGAGTTCCGCATGCTGAGCGAACAAACCCTATCCCTGGTCAAAGCCACTGTGCCGGTCTTGCAGCAACACGGCGTCGCGCTGACCAGCCATTTCTACCAACGCATGTTTCAGCACAATCCGGAGCTGAAGAACCTGTTCAATCAGGGCCATCAGCACTCCGGCCAGCAGCAGCAGGCGCTGGCCGGGGCGGTGTTGGCCTATGCCCAGCACATCGAAGACCCGTCGCCGCTCTTGCCGGTGCTGACCCGCGTGGCGCACAAGCATGTCAGCCTGGGCATCCGCGCCGAACATTACCCCATCGTCGGCAATCATCTGCTGGCCTCCATCCGCGAGGTGCTGGGCGACGCGGCCGGCGATGATCTGATTCAGGCCTGGGCGGAAGCCTATGGCCAGCTGGCGGATCTGCTGATCGGCATTGAGAATGGGTTGTACGGCGCGACGACCGCTGGCGACGGCGGCTGGAGCGGCTGGCGGCCGTTCCGTGTGACGCGAAAGGTGGAGGAAAGCGAGGAGATCGCGTCCTTCTATCTCGCGCCGTGCGATGGCGGCGCGCTGCCGTCGTTCAAGCCGGGCCAGTATGTATCGGTGAAGCGCTTCGTCGCTGAGTGGGGGCTGAATCAGACGCGCCAGTACAGCCTGTCCGACTCGCCCAATGGCGAGTACTTGCGTATCTCGGTCAAGCGCGAGGACGCGGCGGAAGGCAAGCCGGCCGGCCGTATTTCCAATCTGCTGCATAGGGAGGTGAGCGAAGGCGATGTGCTGGAGTTGACCTCGCCCCAGGGCGATTTCTTTCTGCATGAGGACAGGAATGGCCCGGTGGTGCTGATCAGCGCCGGCGTGGGCCAGACGCCGATGCAGGCGATGCTGGGCCAACTGCTCAAGCGCGGCCAGCGCGAAGTGCGCTTCCTGCACGCGGCGCGGCATGGCGGCGCGCATGCGATGGGTTGGCAGGTGCGACAGCTGGCGGAGCGACATCCGCAGCTGCAGATCCATGTCCGCTACGAAGCGCCGCGCGCGCAGGATGCGCTGGGCATCGATTACCACGCGGCGGGCCGGCTGAATCTGGACGAAGTGAAAGAACTGGCCCTGCTGCCGGATGCCGACTACTACCTGTGCGGCCCGCTGGGCTTCATGCGCTCCCAGCGCGACAGCCTGCGCCGGCTGGGCGCGCCGGCCGAACGCATCCATTACGAAGTGTTCGGCTCCCATCCCGGCGGCGATTGAGGCATAGGGCCAGACGCGGTATGCTGCCGCCGGTCCTCCTTACCGGTTCCTCGCCATGCAACTGACCCGCTTTACCGACCTCGGCCTGCGCGTGCTGATGTATCTGACCGGCCTGGAATCCGGCCAGCTGGCCACCATCCCGGAAATCGCCGAGCGGTTCGAGGTGTCGCGCAACCATCTGGTCAAGGTGGTGCACTTCATGGCGCAGCAGGGCTGGCTGGCCACCAGCCGCGGCAAGGGCGGCGGGCTGGCGCTGGCGCGGCCGCCGGAGCATTTCCGGCTGGGCGAAGTGGTGCGCGCGCTGGAGGGCTCGCCGCAATTGATAGACTGCGCCGAGCCGCCCTGCGCGCTGCGCCAGGGCTGTCTGCTCAAGGGCGCGCTGGACGGGGCGCTGGCGGCGTTTTTCCAGACGCTGGACGGCTACACGCTGCGGGACATTGTCGCCAGCCCCACCGGCGAGGCCATCATCCGTTTGCATCGCGGCGTGAGGTGAGGCGCTGCTTCAAGGAGAAAACATGGAATGGCTAGCCGGCCTGCCCCGCGTGGCAGGCCTTTTTGTCTTGACCGCGCTGATGGAGATCGTCGGCTGCTATCTGCCGTGGCTGGTGTTGCGAGAAGGCAAGCCGTGGTGGCTGCTGCTGCCCGCCGCCGGCGCTCTGGCTCTGTTTGCCTGGCTGTTGACCTTGCATCCGGCGGCGGCGGGCCGCGTCTATGCGGCCTATGGCGGCGTCTATGTGACGGTGGCACTGGGTTGGTTATGGCTGGTGGACGGCATCCGGCCAGACCGCTGGGACGCGCTAGGCTGTTCGCTGGCGCTGGCCGGAATGGCGGTGATCATGCTGGCCCCGCGCGGCTGAGCCGCCGGTCAGCGCATGGCGCGCAGCGCAGGGGCCGCTGCCGCCGGTTTGGCCTGGCCGCGCTTGGACAGGTATAGACCCAAGGTGATCAGGACGATGCCTGCCAGCTGGACCAGGGCGGATTGACGGCTCTGTCCCGCCAGGCGGTCAATCAGCACGCCGGTCAGCATCTGGCCGGCAATGACAAGCAGCGCGGTTTTCAGGGTGCCCAGCCGCGGCAAAACGAAGCTGTTCAACGCGACAAACCCGGCGCCGATGACGCCGCCGCACCAAGCGGTCCATGGGGCGTGCTGCGGCAAATGAAGCGCCGCCGCGCCACAGCCTAATAACAGGCTCAGAAACACAAAACCGCCCAGATGATTCCAGAATGAGGCAGCCAAGGCGCCATGGCGCTGGGCTAGCGTGCCGTTGATGGCGCGGCTGCCGCCTATGCACAGCCCGTTGATCAGGGCGAGGGTCACGAAATACAGCATGATCAGGCTCCAAAAATCAGAATGGCGCAGCCGGACAGCGCCAGCAGCAGTGCCAAAACATCATTGAGGGAGAGTCGCCGCCGCGGCATGCCGAACCCGCCAAAGTGATCGGATAGCAGGCCGAACAACAGCTGTCCGGCCATGCCTAGCGCCAGGGTGCCGGACATCGCCAGTGGGCTGTTGACGGTGATTGCCGCCAACGCCACCACCAGCGCGCCGGGCATGCCGCCCAGGTAAGCCCAGCGCGGCGCGGATGTGGTGCCGGGAGACGCGCGTCGATTGGCCATCCAGAGCAGCAGGGCGGTCAGCATGCCTATGCCGTGGGCCAGCCAGGATGCGGACAAAGGGTTGCTGAAGCTGGAAAGTTGGCTATTGCAGTGAATCATCAGCGCCAGCAAGGCGCCAGCGAGCAGCGCCAGCAGGCTTGGGCCGTAATCCTTGAGCAGCCGGGACGCGGCGTGGGGTGGGGACATGATGCGATCCTTGTGTCTAGATAGGGGGCGGACGACGAGCGCAGCGACGTTGGTGGAATGCGGCATTCGTGCTGGGCGAGGCGCAGGCCGTTGACGCGTGCCGGAATGGTATATTGTGGTTTATTGGCTGATAATCCGTTTTTATGGAAAGGGATTGTAGATTGGAAGTGGACAATGAAAGTGGAACACTTCGCCGCGATACCCATCTTCGTCGCCGTGGTGGAGGCGGGCAGCTTTTCCGCCGCCGCGGCCAAGCTGGGTTTGACCAAATCCGCCGTCAGCAAGCGGGTACAGCAGTTGGAGGCCGCGCTGAACGTGCGGCTATTGCAGCGCACGACGCGCAGCCTGAGCCTGACCGAGGCCGGTGAACGCTATTACGACCGCGCGCGCGGCGCATTGGCGCTGGCCAGAGAGGCGGAGGAGGTGGCCGCCGGCCTGCAGGGCAGGCCGCAGGGATTGCTGCGCATCAGCGTGCCGATGGCTTTTGGCCGACTGCACGTGTCGCCATTGGTGCCGGCGTTTCTGCGCCGCTATCCGGACATCCAGCTGGACATGGCGATGGACGATCGCATGGTGGACCTGGTGGAAGGCGGCTACGACCTGGCGGTGCGCATCGGCAATCTGCCCGGCAACAGCATGGTGGCGCGGCGCATCGCGCCGTGCCGGGTGGTGATGTGCGCGTCGCCGGCCTATCTGGCCGAATACGGCGCGCCCAGCCATCCGGCTGATCTGGCCCGGCATAACTGCCTCTGTTATTCCTATTACCGCGGCGGCGCCTATTGGACGTTTCATGGACCGCAGGGCGAAATTCGCGTGCAGCCGCGCGGCAACTATCAGGTGAACAACAGCGAGGCGCGGCGCGACGCGCTGCTGGCGGGACTCGGCATTTGCGAAATGCCCACCTTCATTGTCGGCCCGGACCTGGCCGCCGGCAGGTTGTTGCCGGTCTTGACCGACTACCCGCTGCCGTTGCACGCCATCCATGCGGTGTTTCCGGAACGCCGCCGCTTGCCGGCCAAGGCGCGCGCTTTCATCGATTTCCTCGATGAGAGGCTGGGTGGGGACGCGCCATTGTGGGATGAAGGACTGCCCCCATCTGTGCTGTCACCGCAAACAGGGAAACCATCATGAGCAAACGCTATCGCACAGCGCTGCTGTGGCTGCGCCGCGATTTGCGGCTGGACGACCATGCCGCCTTCTACCACGCGCTGAAACACAGCCAGGCGGTGGTGCCGGTCTTCGTGTTCGACCGCGCCATTCTCGACGCGCTGCCGCGCGATGACCGCCGCGTGGATTTCATCTGGCAGAGCGCGGCGGCGCTGAAGGCGGAACTGAATGCCTTGGGCGGCGACCTGCTGGTGCGCCACGGCGTGCCGCAGGATGACATTCCCAAGTTGGCGGCGGAGCTGGGCGCCGATGCGGTGTTCTGCAACCGCGATTACGAACCCGCCGCTCGCGCGCGCGACGCCGAGGTGGAAAAGCGGCTGGCGGAGCAGGGCATCGCCTTCCATCACAGCAAGGATCAGGTGATCTTTGAAACCGACGAAGTGCTGACCGGCGCCGGCAAGCCTTTCGGCGTTTTCACGCCGTACAAGAATGCCTGGCTGAAGGCGCTGACGCCCTTCCATCTGCAGGCCTATCCGGTGCGGCGTTATCTCGATGCGCTGATGCCGCGCCAGCCGGAGGCGATGCCTAGCCTGGAGAGCTTGGGATTCCAGCCCAGCGATCTCTCCTCCTTGCCGGTGAAGGCGGGCGCCGAGGGCGCGGAGGCGCTGTTTGCCGATTTCGCCCGCCGCATCGCCCATTACAAAACTGCCCGCGATTTCCCCGGCATCAAGGGCGTTTCTTATCTGAGCGTCCATCTGCGCTTCGGCACTATTTCCATCCGCCGGTTGGCCGCCTTTGCCTGGCATGACGGCGGAGAGGGAGCGATGAGCTGGCTCAACGAACTGATCTGGCGCGATTTCTACCAGCAAGTGCTGTGGCACCGGCCGGATGTGGTCGAGCATGCCTTCAAGCCAGAATACGACGCGCTGCCGTTTCCGAATCATCAACAATGGTTCGATGCCTGGCGCGAGGGCCGCACCGGCTACCCGCTGGTGGACGCTGCGATGCGCCAGCTGAACCGCAGCGGCTATATGCACAATCGGCTGCGCATGGTGGCGGCCAGCTTTCTGGTCAAGGACCTGCTGATAGACTGGCGCTGGGGCGAGCGCTACTTCGCCGAGAAACTGCTGGATTTCGACCTGGCGGCCAATAACGGCGGCTGGCAATGGGCCGCCAGCACCGGCTGCGACGCCCAGCCGTATTTCCGGATTTTCAACCCGGTGAGCCAGAGCGAGAAGTTCGACGCCGACGGCCGTTTCATCCGCCGCTATGTGCCGGAGCTGGCGCGGCTGCCTGACAAGCTGATCCACGCCCCGTGGCTGGCCAGGCCGGAGCAGTTGATGGATGCGGGCGTGCGGCTGGGCCGCGATTACCCGCATCCCATCGTCGACCACGCCGTGCAGCGCGAGCAGGCATTGGCCTTGTTCAAGCGCTGAGTCCCTCTTGCCACTGGCCTGCTTGCAGAAATTGGCGGCGGTAGCGTTCCGGCGACGCGCCCAGCTGTTTTTGGAACATGGCGATGAAGGCCGACGGCGTGGCGTAACCCAGCTGCGCCGAAATGGCCTGCACGCTGTCGCCCTGGCGCAGCCGCGCCAGCGCCTCCACCAGCCTGGCCCGGCCGCGCCATTGGCCAAAACTGATGCCCAGTTCGCGCTGGAACAGCCGCGCCAGCGTGCGCTCGGTGCTGTACACCTTTTCCGCCCATTCTTTCAGCGGCGTGGCGTCGGCCGGGTCCTGGCGGATGGCGTCCAGTATCGGCCGCAGCAGTTTGTGCGGGCTGTCGGGCAGATAACTGGCCTCATGCGCCGACTCTTGCAGGCGCCGGCACAGCAGCTCGGCCTGGCGGATGTCCCAGGGATCGCTTGGCACGGTGATCTGCCGCAGGCTGAAGTCGTCCAATAGCGCGCGCACCAGCGGCGTCTGCTCGATCAGGCAGGTATGGCCGGGCAGCCGCGCCGCCAGCTCATCGCAGACATAGATCGAGGTGTAATGCATGGCCTGCCGGATGTACGCGGCGTGCGGCACCTCCGGCGGGGTCCACAGCAGGTATTGCGCCGGCGCCACCACCTTGCCCTCGTCCAGCAGCAGCTCCACCAGGCCCAGGCTGATCCGGTTGAGTTGCCCCCAGCGATGGCGATGGCGGGCGAATTCGCTTTTCGGCGTGAAGCGGTGGTAGCGGAAGGTCAGCGGCGCCGGCTCGGGCAGGCTGCTGTCGCTGGCGAAGTAATCATCGCCGGTATCGGTGGCCATATTGTCCGGTTTGCCTGAGTAGATTGTCTGTTTTGCATTATATCGTCCATAACGGACGATTTTAAAATAGAACAATCTTGTAGAAGGAGGCTGTGATGGCCATGCTGTTTCCCCTGCTGGCGGTGCTGATCTGGGCCGCCAATACCATTGTTTCCAAGGCCGCCGCCCAGGTGCTGGACCCGGCGGCGATCTCGCTTTACCGCTGGCTGCTTGCCTCGCTGGTATTGATGCCATTCTGCCTGCCGGCCGTGCGCCGCCATCTGGGCGAGCTGAAGCGCTGGCTGCCCAGGCTGCTGGTGCTGGCCATGTTGGGCATGGTGATGTTCCAGTGCCTGGCCTATTACGCCGCGCACAGCACCAGCGCCACCAATATGGGCGTGATCACCGCCTTGGTGCCGCTATTGGGCTTGTTATTGAACGCGGCGGTATTCCGCCAGCCAGTCGGCGCCATGGCCTGGCTGGGCGTGGCGGTGTCCTTTTCCGGCGTGGCTTATCTGCTGGGACAAGGCGATCCGCTGAGCCTGTTGGCGCATGGCATTAACCCGGGGGATGCGCTGATGCTCGCCGGAGCGGCTGCGTATGCCTTGTACGGCATCTTGCTCAAGCGCTGGGCGCCGCCGTTCGGCGCCTGGGTCAATCTGTACCTGCAAGCCAGCCTGGCGGTGCTGCTGCTGTTGCCGCTGACCTTCACCGCGCAAAGCATGGCCATTCCTGCCAAGGGCATCGGTCTGGTGTTGTTCGCAGGCATAGGGTCATCGGTGATGGCGGCCTATTTTTGGATGCGCGGCATCCAGAAACTGGGCAGCGAGCGCACCGCCATTTTCATGAATTTATTGCCGCTGTTCACGGCCTTGCTGGCCAGCGCGCTGCTGGGGGAAACCATCCGCCACTACCATTGGCTGGGCGGCGCCTTGATCTTGCTGGGTGTGGCGTTGGGACAGGGATTGTTGCGGGTTCGGCCGGGGCTGATATTGTCTTTCGTGAATAAATGATACATTCCATTAACAAAAATTTACTTCGTTTTTGAGGCGTTTCATTGCGCATATAAAATAATCAGCGCAGCAATTTTTCATGATTCCGCATGTTTGGCCGATGTCATGGCAGATTGCTGCGCAGTTCCAGATGGCCTCGCAGAAATGCGAAGTGACTGGGGTGTTGACGTAAATAAATAGCTGGGCGTACCATCGCCGCGTTTTCATTACTGGGGGCTGATGCCTTGGAAAGTTGCAGTAGTAGTTGGTTATCTACCGGGTCGCGCTGACCGGCACAGGCATCGTTCCATTCTATTGGCCGCTGTCTTGCCGTGAAGCCAGACAGTGCGCATCTCAGGCGTGGCCATCCGGCCCGCGCCGCGTACTTACCCCTATACCGTTACTGCTGATGACCGCGTACCGAACCGATTCGGACGCCTAAATCAGGTTTGCGCACGTGCGTGCTTGCATACGCTGAGCGTTTTCGCTCGCCGACGCAGCCACGCTCGTGCCCGCATGCCTTCGTTTGCTTGCAAAACGACGGGCGGCCCCCGCTTGCGCTGCCCGCACGGAGACGATGACAATGACAAATGCCGTCAAGAACGAAGCTGTATTGGACAGCGCCCACGTCGGAGACATCCGCGGCGCATTTGGCACCATCCGCCACGGCGACGTGGCTGCCCGCACCGGCATCTGGCAGCGCCTGCGCACGCTGTTGGCCATCTTGGGCCCTGGTTTGATCGTGATGGTCGGCGACAACGACGCCGGCGCCTTCAGCACCTACGCCCAGGCCGGCCAGAACTATGGCACCTCGCTGCTGTGGACGCTGATCCTGCTGATCCCGGTGCTGTACGTGAATCAGGAAATGGTGCTGCGCCTAGGGGCCGTCACCGGCGTCGGCCATGCCCGGCTGATCCTGGAGCGCTTCGGCAAATTCTGGGGCGCCTTCAGCGCCATCGACCTGTTCCTGCTGAACGCGCTGACCATCGTCACCGAATTCATCGGCATCACCCTGGCCCTGCAGTATCTGGGCCTGCCCAAGGAGTGGGGGGTAGTCGCGGCCGCGCTGCTGGTGATGGCCGCCGCGAGCACCGGGGATTTCCGCCGCTTTGAGCGTTTTGCCATGATCCTGGTGGTGTTCAGCCTGTTTCTGGTGCCGGTTTTCATGATGGTGCATCCGCCGATGGGGCAGATCGGCCATGACCTGCTGGTGCCGGGCATGCCGGCCGGCGGCAAGCTGTCCGACGTGATGCTGCTGATCATAGCCATCGTCGGCACTACCGTGGCGCCGTGGCAGTTGTTCTTCCAGCAAAGCTATGTGATCGACAAGCGCATCACCCCGCGCTTCATCAAGTACGAACGCGCCGACCTGTGGCTGGGCATCGTGCTGGTGCTGATCGGCGCCATTGCCATCATCGGCATGGCTGCCGCGCTGTTTGCCGGCAAGCCGGAGTTCGGTAATTTCCAGGATGCCGGCGCCGTCGCCGCCGGCCTGGGCAAGTATCACAGCCATCTGGCCGGCGTGCTGTTCTCTATCGCGCTGATCGACGCCAGCCTGATCGGCGCCAGCGCCGTGTCGCTGTCCACCGCTTACGCGTTGGCCGACGTGCTGAACATGAAGCATTCGCTGCACCGCAAGCCGAGCGACGCGCGGGCCTTCTATCTGGTCTACTTTCTGCTGATCGCAGGCGCCGCCGCGCTGGTGCTGATCCCGGGCGTGCCGCTGGGATTGCTGACCAACGCCGTGCAAACCCTGGCCGGCGTGCTGCTGCCGTCCGCATCCGTATTCCTGCTGCTGCTGTGCAATGACAAGGAAGTGCTGGGCCCGTGGGTGAACGGCCGTTGGACCAATCTGTTTACCGGCGCGGTGGCGGCCGTGCTGGTGTTGTTGTCGGTGATTTTGACTGCCTCCGTGCTGTGGCCGGATATTTCCAGCCAGACCATCATCAATGTGCTGGTCGGCGGCGGCATCATCGGCGGCATCGTGGTGATTGCCGCGCATACCGTGAAACTGCGCCGCGACGCCGAAACCGGGGCCGATCTGGCTGACGAAGCCAAACCCAGCAAGCTGTATATGCAGACCTGGCGCATGCCGCCGCTGGACCAGTTGAAGCCCATGGTACTGTCGCGCGCCAATCGTCTGTGGATGGCGGTATTGCGCGGCTATCTGGTCGTGGCTGTCATCATGGTGGTGTATAAAGTGACGCAAGTCGCCTTGCTAGGCCACTGATCGGCAAGGTATGGTTGTGGCCGGTTGCGCGGCGAGGCGCAGCCGGCGGAGCGAAACCGCCCGTTTGGGCGGTTTTTCGCATGAGGGAGGGTTCCTCGTGGCTTTCGCGGAAAGCCACGATGCACGTTCCTTATACACATAACAACTCTACAAGCAGGAGGACGCATGCACTACAACCTGCATAACTTGTTCGATTTTGATTTATTCGGCTTGTTGCATTCCGCCATTTGTCTGGCCATGGCTTTTGTTTGCGGCACGGTGATCGGCCTGGAGCGGCAATACCGCCAGCGCACCGCCGGGCTGCGCACCAACGCGCTGGTGGCAGTCAGCGCCGCCGCTTTCGTCAATATGGCGCTGCAACTGGATGGCTCCGGCAGCGCCTCCAGAGTGGTGGCCTATGTCGTGTCCGGGGTGGGTTTTCTCGGCGCCGGCACCATCATGAAAGAAGGCCTGAACGTGCGCGGCCTGAACACAGCGGCCACGCTGTGGGGCTCGGCGGCCACCGGCGCCTGCGCCGGCGCGGGCATGCTGGGCCAGGCCATTTTGACCACGGTGTTCGTGCTGGCGGTCAACACGCTGCTGCGGCCGGTGGTGAACTCGATCAACCGCCGTCCGATCGACGACGACGCCAGCGAAGTCACGTATCAGTTGTGCGTGATTTCCACTCGCGAGCAGCAGAAGCAGGCGCTGGCGCATGTGGGGGAGCTATTGGAGCGGGCCAATTATCCGGTGGGCGATCTGGATGTGGAGGCCTTTGGCGACGACGAGGTGGAAATGACCGCCACGCTGCTGGCCACCTCGGTGGATTCGGACGAGTTGGACCGCATTGCCGACGAATTGGCGGCCAAGCCGTACATCAGCCAGGCTTACTGGAATACCAGCACCAGCGAGTAATCGTGCGTAGTAGCGCAGGCAGCCGCCTGGACGCGAGTCCGGCGGCTGTTTTGCATTTGGCGGCAGCCCGGCAGGGTAGGCATGCGCACGCCTTGTTCAGAGTCAAAGTTTATGACGGACAGTGTTACAATCGAGACAGGTTTTTAGTTGTCGCGCGGCATGGTTTTTCTCCAGCGCCGGCGGCGGGGTAATCCACGGGCGGCCGCAGCGGCGCCCGGCTTCTCGAGACAGCCTTATGACCATCATCCGCCAGGAAGACTTCATCCAGAGCATCGCCGATGCCTTCCAGTACATCAGTTGCTACCACCCGAAAGACTATATCGACGCGCTGTACCAGGCTTATCTGCACGAAGAAAGTACCGCCGCCAAGGACGCTATGGCGCAAATCCTGGTCAACAGCCGCATGTGCGCCGAAGGCCAGCGCCCGATCTGCCAGGATACCGGCATCGCGGTGGTGTTCCTGAAAGTGGGCATGAAAGTGCAGTGGGACGCCCAACTCAGCGTGCAGGAGATGGTCAACGAAGGCGTGCGCCGCGCTTACAACCATCCTGACAACAAGCTGCGCGCTTCTGTGCTGCTGGACCCGGCCGGCAAGCGCCAGAACTCCAAGGACAACACTCCCGCCGTGGTGCATTTCGAGATCGTCGAAGGCGACCAGGTGGAGGTGATCTGCGCGGCCAAGGGCGGCGGCTCGGAGAACAAGTCCAAGCTAGCGATGCTGAACCCGTCCGACTCCATCGTCGACTGGGTGCTGAAGACCCTGCCGACCATGGGCGCCGGCTGGTGTCCGCCGGGCATCCTCGGCATCGGCATCGGCGGCACGCCGGAAAAAGCCATGCTGCTGGCTAAGGAAAGCCTGATGGACCACGTGGACATCCACGAGCTGAAGGCCAAGGCGGCCAGCGGCGCCGAGCTGTCCCGCGTCGAGCAACTGCGCCTGGAACTGTTCGACAAGGTCAACGCGCTCGGTATCGGCGCCCAGGGCCTGGGCGGCCTGACCACGGTGTTGGACGTGAAGATTCTGGATTACCCGACCCACGCGGCCTCGCTGCCGGTGGCGATGATCCCGAACTGCGCCGCCACCCGCCATATCCATTTCCATCTGGACGGCAGCGGCCCGGCGCGCCTGGAGCCGCCCAAGCTGGAAGACTGGCCGGACATCACTTACGACGCCTCCAACGGCAAGCGCGTGGACCTCGACAACATCACCCGCGAAGAAGTGGCCAGCTGGCAGCCGGGCGACGTGCTGCTGCTGAACGGCAAAATCCTGACTGGCCGCGACGCCGCGCACAAGCGCATGGTGGACATGCTGAACAAGGGCGAGAAGCTGCCGGTGGACTTCACTAACCGCTTCATCTACTACGTTGGCCCGGTGGACCCGGTGCGCGACGAAGTCGTCGGCCCGGCCGGCCCCACCACCGCCACCCGCATGGACAAGTTCACGCGCCAGATGCTGGAAGAGACCGGCTTGCTCGGCATGATAGGCAAGGCCGAGCGCGGCCCGGCGGCCATCGAGGCGATCAAGGACAACAAGGCGGTCTACCTGATGGCCGTGGGCGGCTCCGCCTACCTGGTGTCCAAGGCGATCAAGGCCTCCAAGGTAGTGGGCTTCGCCGACTTGGGCATGGAGGCGATCTACGAATTCGAGGTCAAGGACATGCCGGTGACGGTGGCGGTGGACTCCTGTGGCACCTCGGTGCACAACACCGGCCCGGCTGAGTGGCGGGTGAAGATTGGGAAGATACCGGTCAGCCAGGCTTAAATGATTGCTTGTGAAATGCCGCCCGATGGGCGTAATGCCGTTCACTTAAGGATTTTCGGGCGACTTTTCTGGCCTTGAGAGCACAGGAATCCACAAAAAAAGCACCGTTTCCCATGCATGGAGACGGTGCTTTTCTCTTAAGTGAACGGCATTAGCCCGATGGGCGGCATTTTTTTGGCTGATCGAGCGCCAGGATATTCCAGAGCGGAACTGGTGAATCTCTCTATGAGGGAGTGTGTTGTGACTTGGCTGCAACCACTTGCGGCCAGGCGATTTAATTTTATTTTTGTCTTGCAAATCCGCCGCTTACGTCATACATACTGAAAATGTTCACGGCATGTTTTCGGTGTTTTTACTTATCGGATAATGAGTATGACGACCAGCTCCGTCGAGGCATTCAGCCTGTATTCCGATTTGTACGCGCGCTTTCGGCCCGTGTACCCAGAATCGCTGTATGACTGGCTGCTGCCCTTGTGCCCCGGCTATCAGCGGGCGTGGGATTGCGCTACGGGGAACGGCCAGACTGCGGTGCGGCTGGGGAACAGCTTTGCGCGCGTCGACGCCACCGATATCAGCTCCAACCAGCTGTCAGTAGCGGAACGGCATACCCAGGTGTATTACCGCGAGTGTCCGGCCGAGGTGACGCCGTTTGACGACGATTGCTTCGATCTGATTTGCGTGTCCCAGGCGCTGCACTGGTTTCACCTACCATCGTTCTGGCCGGAGGCGCAGCGCGTGCTGAAGCCTGGCGGAATCTTTGCCGCCTGGGGATACCATCATTGCGTGGTGACGCCGGAGATAGACAAGGCTTGCAGCGTGCTGTGGTCCATCATCGAACCATTCTGGTCCAGTCGCTGCGAGCTGTTGTGGGATGACTTCCGCGGCAGCGGTTGTCCGCTGCCCTTGCTGAAGGCGCCCAGCTTTTCCATCCGCGAAGATTGGACGCTGGATCATTTTCTCGGTTTCCTCAACACCACCTCCGCCAGCAAGCTGTGCAAGCAGGCGCTGGGAGAGAGCATTCTGGACGAGGCCTGCCTGCGCATCGCCCGGGCTTGGGGGCATGGCGGAGAGAAGCGGCGCGTCGAACTGCCTCTGCATCTGCTGGTGGCGCGCAAGGACGCGGCCCGGTTTTTCCCGGCAGTGATTGAGCCGACGCCCTAGGGGCTGTTGACGTTTGGTGAGTGGATCGCGTTTGAGCTTCGCCAAACCCGCAGGGCCGGGCGCCTTTCGCGCCGACTCTTCGTTGTTCCGCGCCGGCAGAGAATGGCTATGCGGCGCGCGAAACGCCTCGATTCGGCGCAAAACGCATCCCGGCGCGACCTCTGCCAAAACGTCAACAGCTCCTAGTGCTGCCGGTCGTATTCGGCCTGCAGGTCGGACAGCAGGATGTTCAGCGCGTCCGATGAGCGGATCAGCTCGATCAGCGAGATGGCCAGCGAGGCGATCATGCACAGCAGGCTGGCGCCGAAAGTGATCTCTCCAGTCGCCTGCCAGCCGGTGTAGATCTGAAACATCGCCACGGTGCACAGGAACAGGCTGGCGATGCCCATGAACTGCATCCATTTGATCAGCGTGATGCGGGTGCGCAGATTGCCGATCTGGCGCAGGATTTTCTGGTCTTTGCTGTCGCGGTACTCTTCGTACAGATTGCGGATGATGCTGGCCAGCCCCAGAAAACGGTTGGTATAGGCCAGCAGCAGCAGCGAGACGGCAGGAAACAGCAGGGCCGGCGTGGCCAGGTTCAGTGCGGAGTGCATCAGGAATTCTCGTCTATCCATACATCGATGCCATTGGGCGCGGCATCGAACAGTTCTATCACATCGCGGTTCTTCATGCGGATACAGCCCAGCGAGCTGGGCTGGCCCCATGGTACATGATCGCCGGCGCCATGGATGTAAATCGCTCTATCATAGCTGTCGACCTTCCCGCCTTGATTGCGTCCCGCCTCCTGGCCGCATAGCCATAGGATGCGGGTCAGTATCCAGTCCTTGTTCGGGTATTGCGCGTGCAGTGTCTGCGTGTATTTCCATGGCGTGACCTGGCGGCGGAAGATGATGGTGTTTTCTGCCGCGCCATCACCTATCTTGTCGCACACCGTATGCCAGCCGCGCGGCGTTTGGTAGCTGCCGGTGGTTTCGCCGACGCCGTTCTTGGCTGTCGAGACTGTATATTCCTTTTGAGTGAGTCCCCAGCCATCCAGCAGCCGCAGCGTTTGCGACTTTACCCCCACCCAGATCCATGGTGCGCCGTAATGGCGGGCATTAGGATGCGTGGTTTGCAAGGGGCCATCGGTTTGCGCTTGCAGCACCCATGCCGCGTCGCCTGCGGCATGGCAGGTTAGGGCAAGGCAGGCGATCAGAATGGCGCCCAAGCTTCGCATATCAATCCCTCCCGACATCTTGCCGGCGTCGCCGGAAAAAGGCTGACAGTTGTTCCGCGCAGGCTTCTGCCTCCGCGCCGCCGAACACGGCGGCGTGGTGATTGAGCCGAGCGTCGGCGAATAGATTCACTGTGCTGCCGGCGGCGCCGGTCTTGGCGTCGCGCGCGCCGTAGATCACCCGGGCGATGCGGGCGTGCAGGATGGCGCCGCTGCACATCGGGCACGGCTCCAGCGTGACGTAAAGATCGCAGCCATCCAGCCGGTAGTTGCCGAGACGCGCGGCGGCGTCGCGCAGCGCCAGCATTTCGGCATGCGCCGATGGGTCATGGCGGCCTATCGGCTGGTTGTAGCCGCGGCCGATGACCTCGCCGTCCTTCACCACCAGCGCGCCTACCGGCACTTCGCCCTCTGCGGCGGCCTGTGCCGCCAGCTCGCGCGCCAGCTTCAGGAAACGCTGAATTTCCGCTTGCGCGGGCGGCAGGGAAACCGGCGGGTGATCGGCCAGTTGCCGCAGCAGGGCGGCCTTGTCCTCATCATGCAGATCTTGCCAATGAATGCCGCGCGCGGCCGCCTCCAAGGCGAACAGCAGCCGGCGGGTCACGGTATGGCCGGCGGCTTTCAGGCGCAGAAAAGCGGTGACGACGCCGCAATCCAGCAACTGCTGGCGAGTGTGGATATTCAGCTTGGCCAGCCAGGCCAGAGCCGAGGGCGGCAGCGGGGGGGATGTCAGCGTCACGAGGGGAAAACAAATACGGTTGCGGCAATGTGGTCATTATCGCCGGTTTGGCGCGGCAGACCAAATCCGGCTAGGCGAGGGCGGATGGGGCGTTTCTGCCTTATGCAAATCGTCGATTTCCAAGAGTGGGTGAGGGTAGGCGCATCGCATTTTATTCAGGTTTTATCTGGCAGTATTGGCATACAGAAAGCAGAAAAACGGTCGATATGAGTAGAAAATAGTCGAAAGCCTAACCATGTCCGTGATCACAATTCAATCCGCCATCGCAGGAATCGAGCAGTGGCGCAATCGCCTGGTTTCCAGCGGCCGGTCTGTGGCAACGCCCTCGTCCGCGCCCCAGACGGAGGGGAGCGGCCTGGATGCGCAGCCCTCGCCAGCCGCGCTCATGTCCAGCATCCGCAGCGATTTGCAGAAGTCGCTGAATCAGGGCTGGCAGGATTACATGCAAAAACTCCGGGTCGATCTGAGCCGCCCGGTCAAGCGGCAAAGCGCCGCGGCGGACCAGATGGATAAACAGCTGCTGAAGCAAAGAGTGGATGCTTTGCGCCAGATGATGATGATGACCCGCGACAAAGCCGGTTTGCGGGCGTTGGCCAGCCAGTTGGCCCAGTTGGCGCGCGAGCTGAAGAGCTTGGTCGCCAGCATGACCCAGAATGCCGCGGATCAGCAGATGGCAGTCAGTTTAGGCGGCGCGGCGGATCAGCCCTCAGCCGATTCGGCAGCCGCATCCGCTCAAGACGCCTCGCCAGGGCAGGATCATGCGGGGGATGACGCGCAAGCCGCCAGCAGCGCCGAGACGGCCGCTGTCGCATCGGCCAGTGCGTCCGCCGACGCATCGCCGGCTTCCTCCGCCGAACCGGCAAGCGGCAACGCAACGCAAGAGCCGGCTAGCCAGGCCGATGCGCCGGCAGGATCGTCCGACGCGGCTGCCCCGCAGGGCGCGGCCGACCAAGCCGCAGCCAATGCCGCTGATCCGCAAGCGGCACTGCGCAATATGCTGGCTCATGGCAACCCGGTAGCCGCAGATCAGGACATTCAGGAGATGCTGCTCACACTGAAGATGGTCCAGGCCTTCATCAAGCAAATGGCCTTGCAGTTGCAGGCGCAAGAAGACCGGAAGATGAAAGAGGATCAGGAACAGGCGGGCAAAGCGCTGCAGGATGTGGACACCATACTCAAAGGCGGGCCGGAGGCGCTGGCGGCGCTCAGCGGTCAAATGGATGTGAACGTGAGCGCGCCAGCGGATGCGTCTTCGACTGTCGCGTGAGGGCGAGGAGCAGGCTGCGTATGCGATCAGTGCCGCAAGGCGCGGCGCAGCAGCCGCCAAGCTGCCAGTAAAGCCGCGCCGCTTTTCAGCCAACGGCCCAGCTTGTCGCTTGGCATCAGCTTGCCCAAGAGGTCAAAGACCGAGCTTAAGCCGCCGGGCGCGCGCCAGAATGAAAGGCCATCGCAAGCCCATTGCAGCGGCCCTGTCAGCTTTTGCTGCTCCAGCCGCAGCTTGACGCGCAAGGCCTCTCCCTTCATCACCAGCAGCTGTTTCTTCAAGGCGCGATCCTGCGGCGTCATGGCTTGTCTCCGCCTGGCCCCAATGCGGCCCAATCCTTGCGCATTTCTTGCAGCGTGGTGGCGAACGGGGGCGCTTGATGCCGCATCTTGCGCCGCAATCCCAGCAACAGCATCGCGCTGGCGCCGCAGAACAGTAGCGCCAAGCCGGCCATGACGGCCAGCCGCCACGGCGCCGGCGTCAAGGCCCACAAGGCCAGCACGGCGGCGATCAGCCCGCATCCCAGTAGCACCAGTCCCAGCATGCCTTGCAGCAGGTTGCCGACGACGTCATCCTTCAGCTCCTGCGCTTCAAGGGACAGCAGTTCGGCGCGCGTCAGCAACAAAGACACGACGCCATTGATGAAGGAGCGCAGGGTGCCGGGGCGGGGTTGGCGGGACGGGTCGGACATATCGATCAGCGGCGGGATACCAGCATGCCCAGCAGGAAGGCGACGCCGGCTGCGATGCCGATGGACTTCCACGGGTTTTCATGCACGTAATCGTCGGTGACCTTGGCTGCTTCCTTGGCCTTGCCTATGACGACCTGTTCGGCGTCGCGCAGCTTGATTTTGGCGGTGCCGAGCTTCTCGGCCAGACGCTTGCGCAGCTCTTTGCTGTGCGCGCTGCCGTCGTCGACGGTTGCGTCAATCAGTTCTTCGGTGCTGGCCAAAACTTGGCGTACGTCATCCAGCAGCTGTTCTTTTTCCTTGGCGATGGTGGCATTGGACATGGCAACCTCCTGACAGTGGTGAACGGAACCGACTCGAAACGCAGACATGGCATGGCGCAAAGCATAGCCTGCGCCAACCCACGCTAACAGCCTGACGCGGCCGCGTCAAACCATGTGGTCAAACGCTTCATCCGCGTTGGTAGAGCGCCTCGTCCAGCAAAGGTTCCCGCGCCGGGCGCGCGCTGCGGGCGCAGAAAATTCCCACCAGCGCCACCGCAGCGCAATACAGCACGCAAATCCAGTGATTCCACGGCATGGCGGCGATCAGCAGCAGCGGCGTCACGCTGGCCCAGATCGAGTAGGCGATGTTGTAGGTGAATGAAATGCCGGAAACGCGCACATCGGCCGGGTACATGCCCACCATGATAGACGGCACCACGCCGACAATCCCGCAGCACAATCCGGCAAAGGCGTAGGCCAGGCTTGGCCAGGTCCAGCCGCCGATCAGGCTGCCGTACAGGACGGCCACGCCCACCGGCAGCAGCGCGCTGTACAGGATCAGGCTGCGGCGCTGGCCGATGCGGTCGCACACCCGGCCGGCAATCACGCAGCCGATATTGAGGAACACGATGCCCACGCTGCTCAGGGCAAAGGCGTGGTCGGCATGCATGCCGAAGCGTTGCTGCAACAGCGTGGGCGTCACCACCACCAGCACCACCACCGCCGAGGTTAGCACGCAGGTCAGGGCGGCGGCCGGCAGCAGGGTGGCTTTGTGGCGGCGCAACACATCCAGCAGCGGATAGGCGGCGCGCTCGGCCTGGCGCTCGCGCATGGCCAGGAACACCGGCGTCTCGCTCAGCCAGCGGCGCAGCCAGACGCCGATCAGCCCAAACGGCCCGCCCAGCAAAAAGGGAATGCGCCAGCCGTAATCCAGCATTTCCTGCGGCGTGAACACGCGGGCCAGAAAGGTTGCGGTCAGCGCGCCCAGCAGGTAGCCGAAGGTCAGCCCGGCCTGCAATACGCCCAGCGCGTAGCCGCGATGGCGCAGCGGCGCGTGCTCGGCGACGAAGGACCAGGCGCTGGGCACCTCGCCGCCTACTGCCGCGCCCTGCAGAATGCGCAGCGACAACAGGATCAGCGGAGCGAGGATGCCGATGTCGGCGTAGGTGGGCATCAGGCCGATGAGCAGACAGGGGCCGGCCATCAGCAGGATGGTCAGGCTGAACACCTGCTTGCGGCCCAGCACGTCGGCGAAGTGCGCCATCAGGATGCCGCCCAGCGGCCGCGCCAGGTAGCCGGTGGCGAAGATGCCGAAGGTTTGCAGCAGGCGCAGCCATTCCGGCATGTCCGGCGGGAAGAACAGCTTGCTCAGCGTGGTGGCGAAGAAGGCGAAGATGATGAAATCGTAGATTTCCAGCGCGCCGCCCAGCGCGGCCAGACCCAGGGTCTTGTAGTCGGTGCGAGTGAGCGGTGTGGATTGGTTTGTGGTCATGGTCAATCACGAGGTGCCGGGGCTGTGGGTCAGCCCGCTGTAATCATGAATGAAGCCCGCGCGGCGCGTTCGAGCAGGCTCCCTGGAGCCGCTGGCGGCCCCGCAAGGCCGCCAGTGTAACGCGGTTGGCGGCATTTGAGGTAGGTAAGGCTGCCTTGATACGATTTTTTAATGCAAATTAAATGTTTAAAAGAGCTGTAGAGCAGAACAATGGCGTGGCGCTTGAGCTCAAGGCCGCCCGGACTTGCCTCCGCAAACGGCGCTGTTGCACAAATCCTGAACAGGACGAGTTTCCCCTTTCCCCAAACGGATTTACGCCACCGGCACCGTGCACGGCCGGCCCAACATGCTGAAGCGGTTCAAGATGGCAGCACGTACCTGCAGCTCTGCCACTTGACCATCGAAACGCCGGGCCATCACCCTCTCGCCTAGCCGTTTAAAGCAATACATCTTGGTTTCCACCAAGCTGCGGCGATGGTAGCCGCTCCAACGCTTCCAGATCGCCCGGCCTAGTCGCTTGGTGGTCCGCAGAATCTCATTCCGCGCCAGCACTCCCAGCACACTTCCTTTCCACGGTCTCGCATTCTTGCGGCTCGGAATGCACCCGATCGCGCCCCGCGCGGCAATCGCCTCATGGCACGCCTTGGTATCAAAAGCCCCATCGCCGCTCACGCAGCCTATCGGCTCATCAGCCGGGATTTGCGTCAATAGCGAAGGTCGCATTTGCGCATCGCTCTGGCGGTTGTCGGTTACCTCGATGGCGCGGATTTGCAGGGTTTCCGCATCGATGCCCAGATGCACCTTGCGCCATTGCCGGCGATATTCCGCGCCATGCTTCTTGGTTTTCCACTCACCTTCGCCAAGCATCTTGATGCCTGTGCTATCCACCAGCAGATGCAGCGCGCCAGCACTTTTCTGGTAGGGAATTTTGACCTGCAGCGTCTGCTGCCGCCTGGATAGCGTGCTGTAATCTGGGACGCTCCAGTCCAGGCCCGCCAACTGGATCAGGCTTTGCATGAAACCGATGGTCTGCCGCAACGCCAGTCCAAACAGGTTTTTGATGGTCAGGCAGAATTGAATGGCGGCATCGCTATAGGTCTGCGTCCGTCCGCGCTTGCCCTGCGGAGTCGCCTGCCATGACATGCTCGTATCCAGCCAGACGGACAGAGAGCCGCGCTGGATCAGGGCTTGGTTGTAGGCTTTCCAGTTGGTGGTTCGGTAGCGTTTCAGAGGGGGCTTGGTCATGCCACTATCTTACCAAGCTGCGGTGGGGGAGGGTTTGTGCAACAGCGCCCACGGAAAGTAAGTGCTTGGCATTGCCAATTCTTGCCAGTCGTTGCCAGACGCAGACGTGAAAAAACCCGCACGAATGCGGGTTTCAGGGGTGGTTGCTGCTAGTCCGTGCCAGCTATTGCCAGACGCGGAATCACTCCCACTCAATCGTCGCCGGCGGCTTGCCGCTGACGTCGTAAACCACGCGGTTGATGCCCTTGACCTCGTTGATGATGCGGTTGGAGGCGCGGCCCAGCAGGCTGTACGGCAGCTCGGCCCAGTGCGCGGTCATGAAGTCGCTGGTCACCACGGCGCGCAATGCGACGACGTAGTCGTAAGTGCGGCCGTCGCCCATCACGCCGACGGACTTCACCGGCAGGAACACGGCGAAGGCTTGGCTGGTCAGCTCGTACCAGTTCTTGCCGGTCTTCTCGTCCACGGTGTTGCGCAGCTCTTCGATGAAGATGGCGTCGGCCTGACGCAGCAGGTCGGCGTATTCCTTCTTTACTTCGCCGAGGATGCGCACGCCCAGGCCCGGACCCGGGAAGGGGTGGCGGTAGACCATGTCGTGCGGCAGGCCGAGCGCCACGCCCAACTGGCGAACTTCGTCCTTGAACAGCTCGCGCAGCGGCTCCAAGAGCTTCAGGTTCATGTCTTCCGGCAGGCCACCCACATTGTGGTGGCTCTTGATGGTGTGCGCCTTCTTGGTCTTGGCGCCGGCCGATTCGATCACGTCCGGGTAGATGGTGCCCTGGGCCAGCCACTTGGCGTTGGTCAGCTTGCCGGATTCGCGGTCGAACACTTCGATGAATTCCGCGCCGATGATCTTGCGCTTCTTCTCCGGGTCGGTTTCGCCGGCCAGCTTGGCCATGAAGTCGGCTTCGGCTTGCACGTGCACCACCTTGACGCCCAGGTTCTGCGCGAACATTTCCATCACCATCTTGCCTTCGTTCAGGCGCAGCAGGCCGTGGTCGACGAAAACGCAGGTCAGCTGGTTGCCGATGGCGCGGTGGATCAGCGCGGCAGCCACGGAGGAATCCACGCCGCCGGACAGGCCGAGGATGACTTCCTCGTCGCCGACTTGCTCGCGGATCTTTTTCACCGCTTCGTCGATGTAGTTCGGCATGGTCCAGCTGGGCTTGCAGCCGGCGATGTGCAGCACGAAGCGGTGGATCATCTCGGTGCCGCGCTTGGTGTGGGTCACTTCAGGGTGGAACTGCACGCCGTAGAAACAGCGGGCCTCGTCCGCCATAGCCGCGTAAGGGCAGGACGGCGTTTCGGCGATCACCTGGAAGCCGGCCGGCAGCTGGGTTACCTTGTCGCCGTGGCTCATCCAGACGTCGAGGAAGCCATTGCCGGCGTCATCGATCTGGTCTTGCAGGCCTTCCAGCAGCTTGGAATGGTGGCGTGCCTTGATCTGGGCGTAGCCGAACTCGCGCTTGTCGCCGCTTTCCACTTTGCCGCCCAGGGTCTGGGCCATGAACTGCATGCCGTAGCAAATGCCCAGCACCGGCACGCCCAGCTCGAACAGCTTGGGATCGGCCTGGTAGTCGGACTCGTACACCGAGTTGGGGCCGCCGGACAGGATGATGGCCTTGGGCGCGAAAGCCTGGATCTCTTCGATGGGCATGTCGAAAGAATGAAGCTCACAGTAGACGTGAGCTTCGCGTACGCGGCGTGCGATCAGCTGGGTGACCTGGGAGCCGAAGTCGAGAATGAGGATCTTGTCCATGCCTATCCTTGAAATGTAAAGCAGACCGTTAAGGCCATTATCGTCAATGCTGTAAATAATTCTGCGGTTTCAGGGCGTCAGACGCCGGGTTCCGCTCAATCGGGTTCCCGCGGCAAGCGGCGCGGCGGTTCGCGTCGTTCGGGCACGCGGTCGCTGCGCGCGATCAGCATCAGCACGCCGGCCAGCACCATGCCCAGCGCCACGAAATGGCTGGTGCGCAGGCCAAGCTGGTCTATCGCGTAGATGGCGCCGCCGGCATAAGCCAGCAGCGGGCTGCTGACAAGGGTGGATTTGTTGAATCCATCCAGCGCCAACAGCAGCACGCCGGCGGCAAACAGCAGCAGGGCGAGCAGGGTGGTGGTGTTGGGCAGCAGGGCTGTGCTCTTCAACAGCCAGACGCAGCCCAGGCAGATCAGCATGATGGGCAAGGCGGCGCTGCGCTTCATGCCGCGCCTCGCTGGTTCTTCATCACGCGCTGTTTCTCGCGCTGCCATTCGCGGTCTTTTTCGGTATCGCGCTTGTCGTGCAGCTTCTTGCCCTTGGCCAGGCCGACTTCGGCCTTGACGTTGCCTTTGCTGTAGTGCAGGTCGAGCGCCATCATGGTGTAGCCGGCGCGTTCCACCTTGCCGATGAAGCGGTTGATTTCAGCCTGCGACATCAACAGCTTGCGCGGGCGCACCGGGTCCGGTTTGACGTGGGTGGAGGCGGATTGCAGCGGGGTGATGTGGCAGCCGATCAGCCAGAAAGCGCCGTTTTTCCAGTCCACGTAGCTTTCCTTGAGCTGAACGCGGCCGGCGCGGATGGCCTTGACCTCCCACCCTTCCAGCACAAGCCCGGCCTCGAGTTTTTCCTCGATGAAGTAGTCGTGGAAAGCCTTGCGGTTCTGGATGATGCTCATGTGTGGCGGGTTCCTTTGAATCCGCCATTGTAGCAGAAGCCGCCACGCAACCAAAGTCGTACAAATTCAGTGGTTTGACGTGAAAGCACATGCTCCGGATAGCGCGCGCTTGGCGCGGTAAGGGCGGAGCGGGGCGGTTTTTGCTAGAATTGTGGCTTGATTGTCAGATCCGAGACCCCGGCCGCGCCGGGTTTTTTGCCGATGCAGCATGTCGAAAAAAGCGTCCTAGTGGCGCACACGCCTGCGCAGATGTACGCGCTGGTGGAGGATGTCGATCACTATAGCCGTTTCCTGCCCTGGTGCAGCAAGGCCGAAGTGTTGTCGCGCGATGGCGGGCAGGTATTGGCCAGCCTGCATATCGACTACCTGAAGGTGCGTCAGCACTTCACCACCCGCAATCGCAATGTGGAGAACGAATCGATCCGCATGGAGCTGGTGGACGGCCCGTTTGAGTCGCTGGAGGGCGTGTGGCAGTTCAAGCCGCTGGGCGATTACGGCTGCAAGATAGAATTCAGCCTGCGCTACCAGTTTTCCAGCCGCATTCTGGAGAAGCTGATCGGGCCGGTGTTTGGCCACATTTCCAGCACGCTGGTGGATGCTTTCATTCAAGAAGCGGACAGGAAGTATGGCGATGACTGAACGGCTGCGGGTGGAAGTGGCGTACGCCAGGCCTGACCGGCAATGGCTGGCGGCGGTGACGCTGCCGGCAGGCTCCCATGCCTTGGATGCCGTGCGCGCGTCCGGCATTTTGGCGCAGTGCCCGGAGCTGAATGAGGCGGCGTTGAAGCTCGGTGTTTTCGGCAAGGCTGTCAAAGCGGAGGCGCCGCTGCGCGACGGAGACCGCGTGGAAATATATCGCCCCTTGCTGGCTGACCCGAAAGAGGTGCGCCGTCAGCGCGCCGAGGCCGGCAAGCGGATGAAGAAGGGCGGCTGAAGCCGTTGGCGGGGTTCATGAAAAAAAGGGATGGCAAAAGCCATCCCTTTTTGTTGTCTAGTCTCAGCCTCAGGCTATCTCGTTCTCCGCGGAGCAGACGCGGTTCTTGCCGTTGATCTTGGCCTGGTACATCGCGTGGTCGGCGCGCTCCAGCACGTCGGCCTCCTGCTCGCCCAGGTGCCAGCGCGCGATGCCGGCGCTGAAGGTGATCAGCAGCTTGTCGTTGTTGGCCAGGAAGAAGGTCTTGGTCAGCTCGCGCTGCAGCCTTTGCACGGTTTGAATGGCTTCGGTTTCCGGCGTGTCCGGCATCAGGATGACGAATTCCTCTCCGCCGAAGCGCGCCACGATGTCGGCCGGCCGCAGGCTGTGCTTGATGGTGTCCACCAGGTACTTCAGCGCGTCGTCGCCGGCCAGGTGGCCGTAACGGTCATTCAGCTGCTTGAAGTTGTCGACGTCGATCAGCGCCACGGATAGCGGCGCGGCGGTGCGCTCGGCGCGGCTGATCTCGCGCTGGAAATATTCAGCCAGGCCGCGGCGGTTGTAAGCGCCGGTCAGCTGGTCTTCCTTGACCTTGGCGCTGGCGGCTTCCAGCGCGGCTTCCAGTTCGTGGATGCGGTGTTCCGCCGCTTCCACCTGCTCTTTGGCCGAAACCAGTTCGTCGCGCGAGCGGGTCAGGTCCAGCTGCATGATGGAGGTGTCTTCCATCAGCGCGCTGATGATGCCGCCCAAGTCGTCGACATTGCTGGTGTGTTTCAGCTTTTCGCTGTGATTCTGGATCTTGGTATGGAATTCGTCGGTGCTGTCGGTCATGGCCGCCAGCCGGCTGACGAAGCGATCCAGCAGGGCGCGCAGGGAGCTGGCGGCTTCGTCCAGCGAGCTTTTCAGCATGCCCTGCTTGCGGATGACTTCCTTCAGGCTGCTTTCCAGCTGGTAAATCTGCTGCATGGACAGCGGTTCCTGGCTCAGCATTTCCTGCAAGGAGCCAACCTGCCCCAGCAGGTAGTCGTCCGAGCGGTTGAGCTCCGCGATATTGTCCAGCATCAGCTTGAGCAGATTGGCCAAGCCGGTGGCGAGCCGCCCTTCCTGTTGCGACTGCAGCTCCAGTTTGATCATGAAGGCGCGCAGCTTGGGCATGAAGGCGTTCAGGTTGGCATCGTCGACGATGCCATCCAGTTCCTTCAGCAAAGCCTCTAGATTGTCCACCAGGTCCGGATAGCTGGCCAGGCGCGGCTCCAGGCCGTGCTTCAAGGCGAAGGCCAGCGTTCTTTGCCAGGCTTGCCAACTATCCGGGCTGGTGAGGGTGTCCGCCGAGCTTTCGCCGTTGACGGTTTCGATCTCGGGCAGGGTTTCGCGCACGGAGGGCGCGGCGTTCCAGTTCTGCAGCAGCCCAACCAGTTTTTGGTTCAGCTCTTCAGGCTGGTTGCCGTAATTGATCAGCACGCGTTCTAGCGTACTTTGCTTGTGATGCTGGGGAAGGTCGGGCTGGCGGATTTCCCAGCTTTTGATGAGATTCTGGATCAGCAGGCCCCAGCTCTGCGTCAACTGCTGGCTGGCGAAGCTGCTGCGCAGAAAGTCGATGACCAACTGAGGCGCCTGCTCCCATCGGTTTTCGTCGCAAACCTGTTTCAGGCGATTGAGCGTCACCTTGGCCTGGACGTTGTCTTGCGGCAGGGTCTCCAGGGCGCGCAATAGCAATATGGCCAGCTTGTTGTCGCGCACCATGGGAGTTTGCGTCAACTCGTGGTAGACCCGCTCGAAGTTTTCTGGTGTCGGAAGCAGTTTTCGCAATGACAGCTGCTTCAGGGTTTCGCGTGCCACTTCGATAGGGTTCTGTGTCGTCATTGCCCAAACCTTGGTGCTTTTAAGGCGGCCAGCCATCATGGGATTGTTCAGCGAATGGGGGTCCGTTATCGGGTGACCCGCGGCGGAGGCCGCTTGCTGGAGTCCAGCAATTGGAAAAATACCTCACCATCGCGAATCATGCCAAGTTCGTTACGAGCTCTTTCCTCTATGGCATCGCTGCCTTGCTTCAGGTCGCGCACTTCCGCGTCCAAAGCAGCGTTGCGGGCAATCAGCTTTTGGGTGATTGCCCGCTGTTCCTGCAGCTGCTTGTCCAGCTGCCAGACCCTGAACCAGCTGCCCTTGCCGAACCAGAGCGGCCATTGCAAGGCAAGGATTACGGACACCAGGGTCGCGGTCAGCCAGCGCATGCAATTACTTCAGGTGGTAGAAGGCCGCGCGGCCCGGGTAGTAGGCGGCGTCGCCCAGCTCTTCTTCGATGCGCAGCAGTTGGTTGTACTTGGCCATGCGGTCGGAGCGGGACAAGGAGCCAGTCTTGATCTGCATGCAGTTGGTGGCGACAGCCAGATCGGCGATGGTGCTGTCCTCGGTCTCGCCCGAGCGGTGACTCATAACGCAGGTATAGCGGGAACGCTTGGCCAGATCAACTGCTTTCAGAGTCTCGGACAGCGTGCCGATCTGATTTACCTTAACCAACAGCGAGTTGGCGACGCCCTTGGCGATGCCTTCGGCCAGGATTTTCGGGTTGGTGACGAAGACGTCGTCGCCCACGATCTGCACTTTCTGGCCCAGGCGGTCGGTCAGCAAGCTCCAGCCAGCCCAGTCTTGTTCGGCCATGCCGTCTTCGATGGAGATGATCGGGTACTTGTTGACCAGATTTTCCAGGTAGTCGGCGAACTCTTCCGAGCTCAGGGACAGTTTTTCGGCGGTCAGGTGGTACTTGCCGTCGCGGAAGAATTCCGAAGCGGCGCAGTCCAGCGCGATCATCACGTCCTGGCCGGCCACGTAGCCGGCGGCGTCCACGGCTTCCAGAATCAGCTTGATCGCGTCTTCATGGCTTTCCAGGTTCGGCGCGAAGCCGCCTTCGTCGCCAACCGTTGTGGCGTAGCCCTTCTTGTCACAGATCTTCTTCAGGTTGTGGAAGATCTCGGCGCCCATGCGCAGCGCTTCGCGGAAGGTTTGCGCGCCAACCGGAATGATCATGAATTCCTGGATATCCAGGGTGTTGTTGGCGTGTTCGCCGCCGTTGATGACGTTCATCATCGGCACCGGCAGGGCCATCGGGCCGGCGCCGCCCAGGTAGCGGTACAGCGGCAGGCCGGCGTCTTCGGCGGCGGCGCGGGCCACGGCCATGGAAACGGCCAGCATGGCGTTGGCGCCCAGGCGGGACTTGGTTTCGGTGCCGTCGAGTTCGATCAGGGTCTTGTCGATGAAGACTTGGTCGGCGGCGTCCAGGCCGATGATGGCTTCGCAGATTTCGGTATTGATATTGTCTACGGCTTTCAGCACGCCTTTGCCCAGGTAGCGGCTCTTGTCGCCATCACGCAATTCCAAGGCTTCGCGGGTGCCGGTGGAGGCGCCGGACGGCACGGCGGCGCGGCCCATTACGCCGGATTCCAGCAGGACGTCGGCTTCTACGGTCGGATTGCCGCGCGAATCCAGAATCTCACGAGCTACTACGTCAACGATCGAACTCATTGTCTTTCCCTTCATAGCTTTCAGTTGAACTTGCAGAGGCGGTCCGCCCGGCTTGCCGGACGGACTCTACCGGCTGTCTATTACAGCGAGTGCTCCAGCCAGGGATTTTGCTTGACCAAGCCATCCAGCGCCTTGAGCGTGGTCAGCAATTCCTTGATGCGGTGCAGCGGCCAGGCGATATGGCCGTCGCACAGCGCCCGATCGGGATCGGGGTGGGTCTCCAGATAGATGCCGGCGACGCCTGCCGATACGGCGGCGCGCGCCAGCACCGGCATGAAGCGGCGGGGATTCGCGTCGCCGGCCTGCAGGCCGGGCAATTGCGCCGAATGGCTGACATCGAACACTACCGGGCACGCGGTTTCCCGCATCACGGCCAGCGAGCGCATGTCGGCGATCAGATCATTGTAACCGAAGGAGGTGCCGCGCTCGCAGGCCAGGAAGACATCTTCCGGCAGGCTGGCTTCGCGGGCCGCCTCGCGCGCGCGCTGAATCACCTGCTGCATCTCGCCGGGCGCCATGAACGGCCCCTTCTTGATGTTGACCGGTTTGCCGCACTGCGCCACCGCGCGGATGAAGTCGGCCTGATGCGCCAGGAAGGCCGGCGTCTGCACCACGTCCACTACGCTGGCTACCTGCACCACTTCGTTCTCGGTGTGCACATCGGTGAGGATGGGCACGCCGATCTGGCGGCGCACACCCTCCAGGATGCGCAGGCCCTGGTCGATGCCAAAGCCGCGGAACACGCCGAGCGCGGGGCGGTTGGCCTTGTCGTAGCTCGACTTGTAGATGAACGGGATGTCCAGCGCGTCGGCGATCTCCTTCAGCCGGCCGGCGGTGTCCAGCGCCATCTGGGCGCTTTCCACCACGCTGGGGCCGGCGATCAGGAATAGCGGCCGGTCAAGGCCGACTTCGAATCCACACAGCTTCATCGGCTTCAGTTGCCCTGCTTGTCCGCCTGGTAAGCCAGGGCGGCCTTCACGTAGGCGATGAACAGCGGATGGCCGTCGCGCGGGGTGGAAGTGAACTCCGGATGGAACTGGCAGGCGAAGAACCAGCGATGGTTGGCCAGCTCGATGGTTTCCACCAGCTTTTCATGGCCGGACGAGCGGCCGCTGATGGTCAGGCCGGCTTGCTCCAGGCGCTGGATGTAGTAGTTGTTGACTTCATAGCGGTGGCGATGGCGTTCGACGATCTCGCTGTTGCCGTAGACGCGCGCGGCCAGGGAGCCCGGCGCCAGATCGCACTGCTGGCCGCCCAGGCGCATGGTGCCGCCCATATTCGAGTTTTCGTCGCGCTTCTCGATCTTGCCGTCGTGGTTGACCCACTCGTCGATCAGGGCCACCACCGGGAAGTTGGTGTCGAGGTCGAACTCGGTGGAGTTGGCGCCGGCCATGCCCGCCACGTCGCGCGCGTATTCGATCAACGCGATCTGCATGCCCAGGCAGATGCCCAGGTAGGGGATGTTGTTCTCGCGGGCGAACTTCACCGCCTTGATCTTGCCTTCCACGCCGCGCTTGCCAAAGCCGCCCGGCACCAGGATGGCGTCCATGTCCTTCAGCGATTCCGCGCCGTCGCGGTCGATTTCTTCCGAATCAACGTAGATGATGTTGACGTTGGTGCGGGTATGGATGCCGGCGTGCTTCAGCGCCTCGGTCAGCGATTTGTACGATTCGGTCAGATCGACGTACTTGCCCACCATGGCGATATTGATGCTGTGGTCCGGATGCTGGATGGCGTCGATGATGCCTTCCCAGACCGACAGGTCGGCCTTGGGCAGGTCCAGTTGCAGCTGTTCGGCGATGATGTCGTCGATGCCTTGAGCGTGCAGCATGCCCGGCACCTTGTAGATGGAATCGGAGTCGTAACAGCCGATCACCGCGTTCTCTTCCACATTGCAGAACAGGGCGATCTTGCGCTTTTCGTCTTCCGGCAGCTCGCGGTCCATGCGGCACAGCAGGATGTCAGGCTGGATGCCGATTTCGCGCAGCTCCTTCACCGAGTGCTGGGTCGGCTTGGTCTTGATTTCGCCGGCGGTGGCGATGTAGGGCACGTAGGACAGGTGCACGTACAGGGTGTTCTTGCGGCCGTGGTTGGAGCGCATCTGGCGGATGGCTTCCAGGAAGGGCAGCGATTCGATGTCGCCGACGGTGCCGCCGATCTCGACAATGGCGACGTCGGCATCAGCCGCGCCTTCGCCCATCTTCAGCTTGATTTCGTCGGTGATGTGCGGGATGACTTGCACGGTGCCGCCCAGGTAGTCGCCGCGGCGTTCCTTGGTGATGACCGATTCGTACACTTGGCCGGTGGTGAAGTTGTTGCTCTTCTTCATCTTGGCGTGGATGAAGCGCTCGTAGTGGCCGAGGTCAAGGTCGGTTTCCGCGCCGTCTTCGGTGACGAACACCTCGCCGTGCTGGAAGGGGCTCATGGTGCCCGGATCGACATTGATATACGGATCGAGCTTCAGCATGGTGACTTTCAGCCCGCGGGATTCGAGGATGGCGGCGATGGACGCAGCGGCAATGCCCTTACCCAGGGAGGACACCACGCCACCGGTTACGAAGATGTACTTGGTCATGAGATTACGGCTCTGTGGGAATCCGGGATTTTACCCTGAAATCGTGCGAAGTTGAATCACTTGCTGCATCGAGTTGCAGCAAGGGCTCGGCGAAGAATGCAACACTCACTATAGACGTCCGACAATAAAGCTCGCGCAGTTGTGGCGAATCCGTTACAATGCCCGCCGACTGTTTCATTACGAGAGCGCGCCCGTCCTGCGTCGGGTGCGCGTTCCGCTTGAATTACTGGCTTTTTCTATGTTATAAAGCCAGCTTTTACCGGTTTTGGGAGTTTAACCATGGCGCGAGTTTGCAAAGTCACCGGCAAGCGTCCGATGACCGGGAACAACGTTTCCCACGCCAACAACAAGACTAAACGTCGTTTCCTGCCGAACCTGCAATATCGCAAGTTCTGGGTAGAGAGCGAAAACCGCTGGGTACGTCTGCGCGTATCCAACGCCGCACTGCGCACCATCGACAAGGTGGGCATCGATGTAGTGCTGGCTGATCTGCGCGCTCGCGGCGAGATCTAAGCGGTCAACCAGATAAGGCACAGAGGTATACATCATGCGCGATAAGATCAAGCTGGAATCCACTGCTGGTACCGGCCACTTCTACACCACCACCAAGAACAAGCGCACCATGCCGGAAAAAATGGAGATCAAGAAATTTGATCCCGTTGCCCGCAAGCATGTTCTGTACAAGGAAACCAAGCTGAAATAAGCTTGCTTCCTGGTTGTTTGAAGAGCCCTTCTCTGGTGCACGGAGAAGGGTTTTTTATTTTCACCTATGCATTTGCTGATGGGTGCGCTGCACAGCAAAAGGCCAGTCGATAGACTGGCCTTTTGTTTTGGCTATTGATATCGGCGCGGCGCGTTTCAGTTGGCGGCTTGGCGGAATACCTTGCGCGCCAACAGCAGGTCTTGCCAGGCCTTGGCCTTGTCCGGTTGATTGCGCAGCAGGTAGGCGGGGTGGTAGCTGACTACCAGCGGCACGCCCTGATAGCGGTGCGTCTTGCCGCGCAGGCGGCCGATGGAGTCCGCCGTTTCCAACAGGGTTTGCGCGGCGAAGCGGCCCAGCGCCACGATCAGCGTCGGCTGGATGTGATGGATTTGCTGCAACAGATAGCCGTTGCAAGCGGCGATCTCATCCGGCGCCGGATTGCGGTTGCCAGGCGGGCGGCATTTCAGCACGTTGGCGATATAGACATCCTGTTCCCGGTCCAGGCCGGCTGCGGCCAGCATATTATCCAGCAACTGGCCGGCGCGGCCGACGAAGGGCTGGCCTTGTTTGTCCTCGTTTTCGCCCGGCGCCTCGCCGATCAGCATCCAGCGCGCTTGCGGATTGCCGCGGCCGAATACCGTTTGCGTGCGGGTTTCGCACAGGCGGCAGCGCTGGCAATCGGCCACTTCGCGTTGCAGTTGCGGCCACTCCAATCGCGGCAGCTCGATGCGGGTTTCGGCGATGGGTGCGTCTGGTAGCGGAGTGGGGTGTGCTGCCGGCTCCGTCGCATGGCCGGCGACAGCTGCGGCGTCGAGGCTTGGACTGTCGTTGACGGCGGCGACCGCCGCCGCGACGGATGGCGAGGCGATTTCCTCCGCGGCATTGGCGGCCGCGGCGCGCATCTCTTGCCGTTGCATTTGGGCGGGATGGCGCTCGAACCAGCCGTCACGCGGCAGCCAGGCCGGACCCAGGCCCATTTCTTGTTGCAACTGGCTGGCGCGGCTCACAGTGTGGCTTCCATCAGGATGGCGTGTTCTCTGCCTGGGTTGGCTGGATAGTAGTTCTTGCGCAGCCCGCATTGGTGGAAGCCGCAGCGCTGGTAGAGTTTGCGCGCGACGGTATTGCTTTCCCTGACTTCCAGGAACAGCCGCCGGCAGCAGTCGTCGCGCAGATCCTGCAGCATGGCTTGCATAAGCTGGATGCCCAAGCCCTGGCCTTGCTGCTCGCGCGCGACAACGATATTGAGAATCTCCGCCTCGTCCAGCACGCGCATGATCAGGGCGAAGCCTTGCAGCGCGTCCTGCTCGTCGAACAGGCCATAGCACGGGTAGCCGGCTTCCAAGCTGTCGCGGTACAGCCCCACCCGCCATGGATGCGGAGTGGCCTGCTGTTCCAGATCGGCCAGCAGCTGCGGATTGTCCGGCGTGAAGCGGCGTACGCGGCTCATCGTTGGCGCGCCTGTTGCTGTTCCGCCGAGGTTAGCGCCACCTTGTTGCGCACATAGAGCAATTCGGCGTCGCGCGGATGAGTGGCCGGGTAGCGGCCGCTCTCGGCCAGCTTGATGTAGGCCGATGCGTGGGGGCGCACCGGGCCGGCATGCGGCAGCCGGGCGCGCGCATCGGCCAGCAACTGCGGATAGTTGTCGAAGCCATCGCCGGCCAGCAGGGTGGTGCCATCCAGCGGCTGCACATCCTCGGGAGAGGCCACGCGGATGGGGCTTAGCCTTTCCCAGTTCGGGCCGGTTCGATAGTGCGCGCTGTACACCTGTTGCATGCGGGCGTCGAAGCAAACCAGCACCTGGCCCTCGCCAGCCTGGTAAGCCAGGTTGTCCAGCGTGGGAATGGCAATCACCGGCAGGTCGGCGGAGTAGGCCAGGCCCTGGGCGATGCCGCATGCGATGCGCAGGCCGGTGAAGGCGCCGGGGCCTTGGCCGAATACGATGCCGTCCAGTTCGGACAGCGAGCATCCTGCGGCGGCGAGCAATTTCGAGACCTCCGGCAGCGTGCGCTCGGCATGCTTTTGCTCCACGCATTGGTGGAAGATCAGCATGTCGTCGTCCTGGCTCAAGGCCAGCGACAGATAGGTGGTGGAGGTGTCTAGAGCTAACAGTTTCATCGGGCTTGCTACAACCTTGCAGGGTTGAGAATTATAAGCCCAGTTCCTCTACCCAGGCGAGCGCGGATATATGGGCTTCGTTCAATTGTTCGGAAGAGAGGCCTAGTTGCTCGCATAATTGCGGCACGCCATCCAGTTGTCCATCCTCGCAGGCTCGCGCCAGGCGCAGGTAGTGGCTCATCGAGCCGCGGTCGTGCAGCAGCGCGTCGGATACCGGCACGGGCAGCTGCAGATGTTCGATGATCTTGTCCATCGGCATGTCGAACAACACATCCAGCAGGCTGAACAGGCCGACGATGAACAGGTTGTCGTTGACGTCATGCCGCTCGCCCAGCGCGATGCCCAGCAGCTCCATGAAGCGGCCGCGGGTGACCGCGGTTTTTTGCAGCGCCGGCGGCGCGTGGTTGTCGTCGGAAGCGGTGACCAGCAGCAGCGTCAGCCAGCGGTACAGTTTTTGGTAGCCCAGCACGGTGACGGCTTGGGAAAACGAACTGATGGCGGTATTGAGCCCGGCGGCTGCGGAATTGACATAGCGCAGCAGCTTGTAAGACAGCGCCACGTCCCGCTTCAGGACCTGCTCGATGTCGCGGATGTCGGCGTCCATGCGCAACAGGTTCAGCAGTTCCAGCGTGTTGCTGAATGCCGGATGGATGACTTTGGCCTCCAGGGTCTCCGGCTTGGCGAAGTAATAGCCCTGGAAGCCGTCCATGCCCAATTCCTTGCATAGGTGAAATTGGGCGTGGGTTTCCACCCGTTCCGCGATGCGGATCAGCGGATAGCTGCGCAAGCGCGCCGCCTGCATCTGAAAACGGGTGGCGTCCTGGTTCTGTATGTCCAGCTTGACGTAGTTGGCCAGCTCCAGGAAGGCCGCTGCCGGGGATTCGAAGCTGAAGTCGTCCAGCGCGATGCCGAAGCCCATCGAACGCAGATGGCGCGCGCGCGATAACAGCTCGTTGCTGGGCGCGGTGCGCGGCGACAGGTCGAGGATGATGCGGCGCGGCGGCAGCAGCTCCAGAAACTCGCTGTTGAGCATCGCCTCGCCGACATTGATGAAAGCCAGCTTGTTGCCGATCAGCCAGCTGGTTCCCATATTGTTCAGCGTATTGACCAGCACGTCGGTGTCGGCTTGCAGCTCGCTATGCTTGCCGACGCCGACAGCATCGCTGCTGGGACGAAAAAGCAGCTCATAACCTATGAGCTGCTGATTGCGGTTGAGAACCGGTTGCCGTCCTATGTAGGCGGTGTTTGGGGTCATCATTGCACCTTAGCGTTAGGTGGCAATCATATCCGTCGTCCGTACCCCTGCGTTGCTGCCTTCGCTGGAGGCCAGCAAGTCTTCCATATCCAGCACCAGCACCACGGAGCCGTCGCCGGACAGCGTTGCGCCGGCCACGCCCTTGGGGCGGATGTTCTGCAGCGGCTTGATCACTACGTCGTCGCGGCCGACGAAAGAGTCGATCGCCAGGATGAAGGATTTTTCGGCCGACTGCATCAGCACGCCAAAATACGGTTTTTGCGTCGGTTCCCAGCCCAGCAGTCCGGCCAGGGTCTTCAGCGGCAGGATTTCGTCGCGCACCACGATGGTGGGGCGGCCCGAAACTTCCTGGATGGCGCTGCCGTCGATGGTGATGATTTCCCGCACCATCGCCAGCGGCACGGCGAACGGTTGATTGCAGGCGCGCACCACCAGCACCGGCAGGATGGCGAGGGTCAGCGGCAGCGAGATGCTGATGCGAGTGCCTTCGCCGCCTACCGAGTTGATGTCGATGCGGCCGTTCAGTTTTTGAATATTGGTGCGAACCACGTCCATGCCGACGCCGCGGCCGGACACGCTGGAAATCTGATCCTTGGTGGAGAAGCCTGGCAGGAAGATCAGCTGCAGGCATTGCTTCTCGTCCAGCGAGTTGGCGGTTTCGGTGTCGATCAAGCCTTTCTCGATGGCTTTGCGGCGCAAGGCGTCGGGATTCATGCCCTTGCCGTCATCGGTGATCTCGATCAGGATGTGGTCGCCGACTTGTTCGGCGGTCAATTGCACCAGTGCCTGCGGCTTCTTGCCGGCGGCGATGCGTTCCTCCGGCGATTCGATGCCGTGATCGACCGCGTTGCGGACCAAGTGGACCAAGGGATCGTTCAGATCCTCGATCATGGTCTTGTCGAGCTCGGTTTCCTCGCCGGACAGCACCAGCTCCACTTCCTTGCCCAGTTGGCGGGCCAGGTCGCGCGCCAAGCGGGGATATTTCTGGAACAGGCGGCCGATCGGCTGCATGCGGGTTTTCATCACCGCGTTTTGCAGGTCGCCGACCAGAAGGTCCAGTTGACTGATCGCCTCATCCAGCGAGCGCAGGGTATTGGTGTCGCGATTGCCTTGCAGGATCTCGGTGCGCAGCGTGGTCAGCCGGTTCTTGGTCAGGCCGATTTCGCCGGACAGGTTCAGCACCATGTCCAAACGCACGGTATCGATGCGGATGGTGTTTTCCTGCGGGCCGCTGGCAACGGGGCCGCTGCTGGATGGTTTGGCCGGGGCCGGCTTGGCCGGGGCTGGCGGGGCCGATGTCGCCGCGGCCGGCTCTGCCTTGGGCGCCGGTGCCGGGGCGGGCGCAGGAGGGGCGGCATGCTGCGGCGCCGCGGCAGCCGGCGCGGCCGCAGGGGCCACGGCCTGATACAGCTGATTCCAGTCCGGCCCGCTGCCGGCAGGTGCCGCTGCAGGTTCGGCAGTTGGCGCGGCGGCTGCCGGCGCAGCTTCCGCCACCAGCGGTTCGCCGGCGAGCGCGGCGTCCAGCGCAGCCAAGGTGTGCGGATCGGCGTCGCCCGGCATCAGCCCCTGTCCCAAGGTGCCGAACATGTCGCGAACGATGCCGGTGGCGTCCAGAATGACGTCCATCACCTCGGGGGTGATGTGCATCTCGCCATTGCGCAGCTTGTCGAACAGGTTTTCCGTGCGATGGCACAGATTGACCATGGGAATGACGTTGAGGAAGCCGGCGCCGCCCTTGATGGTGTGGAAGCCGCGGAAAATGTCATTCAGCAGAGCCTTATCTTCCGGGCGCTTTTCCAGTTCGACCAGTTTATTGTCCACATCGGACAGGAGGTCGGTGGACTCCATCAGAAAGTCCTGAAGCAACTCTTCCATGCCGCCAAATTCGCTCATTTTTCCACCCCACGCGTCATCGTGCGTTGTCTTGCTTGCGTATCTTCAGTTAGAAGCCCAGGCTTTCCAGCAGATCGTCGACCTGCTGCTGGCTGGTGACCACATCGGTTTTGCCTTCCGGATTGATGACCGGACCGTTGAGCAGGCTGGTGTTCAGCTCGCCCTTCTTCTCGTCCGGGGAGAATTCAATCAGGAAGTTGACCAGCTCGGTTTCCAGAATCTTGACCATGCCCATCATCTTTTTGATGACCTGGCCGGTCAAATCCTGAAAGTCCTGCGCCATCACAATCTCAAGCAACTGGGTATTGGTTGCCTGGGTTTGATTCGGCACATCCTTCAGATAGCGTTGCGTTTCCTCGGCCAGCGCTTTGAACTCTTCCACGCTGAGCAGATTGGCGTACAGTTTTTCCCAGCGCGCGCTGAGCGCCAGGGCCTGACTCTCCAGGCTGTCCTGAAGCGGCTTGGCGATGTCGGTGGCATTGAGCACCCGTTCCGCCGAGTTTTCCGTCAGCGTGGCGATGTACGCCAGCCGGTCTTTGGCGTCCGGAATGGTTTCCGCCACTTTTTCCAGCGATTTGTCGTAGCCTAGATCGCGCAAGGCGTCGTGCATTTTGCGGGTCATCTGCCCAATGTGTTCGTACATTGTCGAGGGATTGCTTTCACTTGAGAACAGTTTGGGGCTGCTCTCTTGGCCGGCCGGTGCGGCGGCCGGCGCTTCTTCCTGCGCGTGCTGCTGTTGTGCGACGCTGTCAAACAGGGCTTCGAGCTCTGGCGAGTCTCCATTCTCCAAAGTATGGTCCGGCACTTTCAATCCTCCTCAATGCAGATGCGGGCAGTCTTGTGCAATGCTCAGGCTGGCTTGTTCATGTTCTGGAAGATCTTGTTCATTTTTTCTTCCATGGTCGCAGCGGTGAAGGGTTTCACAATGTAGCCGCTGGCGCCGGCCATTGCTGCCTCGATGATGTTTTCCCGTTTAGCCTCGGCGGTGATCATCATGAATGGGAGGTGCTTCAGCTGGGGGTCCGCTCTGACTGCCTTGAGCAGCTCAATGCCCGTCATATTGGGCATGTTCCAGTCGGAGACGACGAAGTCGAAGCTCTGGGTTTTCAGCTTGTGCAACGCCACCTGGCCGTCTTCGGCCTCGTCGACGTTGGTGAAACCCAACTCTTTCAACAGGTTGCGAACGATTCTTCGCATAGTGGAGAAGTCATCCACGACCAGAAATCGCATATTCTTGTCTGACATCGAGGTATATCCTGAATTATCTATGTTCCATCAAGGCGCACATTGTAGCGACTACCTTTGCAGGAATGGAATCAAAGTTTCTGCCAGCACGCCCGGATCAAACTTGGCGACATAAGAATCCACGCCGACGCTGGAACCCATCGCCCGGTTGGCGTTGGACGACAGCGAAGAGTGCATGATCACCGGAATGCCTTTGAAACGCTGGTCGGATTTGATCAGCTTGGTCAATACATAGCCGTCCATTTCCGGCATTTCTGCGTCGACCAAAATGATTTTCAGATAATCGTGCAGGCATTCGCCTTCGGCCCAGTTGCGGCCTGCGAGCACCTGCAGCCGGTCCCAAGCCTCCCGGCCGTTGGTTGCCTGCTGGAATTTGATCCCCATTTTCTCCAGCACGCCGGTGATCTCCTTGCGGGCCACCACCGAGTCGTCGACGAAGAAAATGTATTGATCGACTTCCAGCTGCGCGGAAGGGACATCCGGCAAACGGGGTTCGCCGACGACGCTGGCCAGAATTTGTTCGACGTCAAGAATCGAGACCAGCTTGCCGTTTTCCAGCTCCGTGACCGCCGTGATCAGGTTTTGATTGGTGCCTGCGGCCGCCATGATGTTTTCCGGCGCCCGTACCTTGTCCCAGTCGACGCGGATGATGCGGTCGACCGAGTCCACCAGAAAAGCTTGGGTGCTCTTGTTGAACTCGGTGACGATCATGGTGTCGAACTTGCTTTCGGTGTTGTGGCCAATAAACTTGGCCAGCGATATCACCGGAATGATGTTGCCGCGCAAGGACAGCACGCCTTCGACGCCAAACGGCATATTGGGCGTCTTGGTGATGGCAGGCGTCTGCGAGACTTCGCGCACCTTGAACACGTTGATGCCGAATGTTTCCCGCGTTCCCAAAGAGAACAGCAAGATCTCCATCTTGTTGGAGCCGGCCAGTTTGGTCCTGGCGTCCACACTGGCAAGCAAGGAGGCGTCGGTGCTAGGCATGTCTTAATCCCTATCCCTTGAAAATCTTGAAGAAGACCGCGGTCTAGTCCATCGGTTCCAGTTTGAGCATCTGGCGCAACTTGCTCGCCAGTTTCTGCGGCTCGAACTTGGAGACGTAGGAATCGACACCGACGGATTCGCCGAGCTTCTGGTTCGATGAACCGGACAGCGACGAGTGCATCAGCACCGGAATGCCAGCAAAGCGCGGGTCGCTTTTGATCATCTTCGTCAGCATATAGCCGTCCATCTCCGGCATTTCCACATCGGTGAGGACGAGATGCAGCTCGTCGGACAGCTTGCGGCCGGCCGCTTCGGCCTGTTGGGCCATTTTCTGCAGATCTTCCCAGCCGCGCATGCCGTTGATGGCGTAGGTATAGCGTATATTCATCGCTTCCAGCGTGCGTTCGATCTGCTTGCGCGCCACCGCGCTGTCGTCGGCGAAGAAAATCCGGCGGTCTTCCTTGACCGGCTCGATATTGATGAAGCTGTGGCCGTCATCGATCACGCTGGTTTCAGCCAGCACTTTCTCCACATCCATCATCATCACCAAGGCGCCGTTTTCCAGCTCCGTGACAGCCGTCACCAAGCCGGCCATGCGGTTGGTGATCATGTCCGGCGGCACGCGCATAGCGGACCAGTCCAGGCGCAGAATGGTGTCGACCGCCTCGACCAGGAAGCCCTGAGTGTGGCCGTTGTACTCGGTCACAATCATGATCTCTGGGCGGTTGCTGGTGACGATGCCTGCGTACTTGGCCAGATCGATCACCGGAACCAGCGAGCCGCGCAGGCTGACCATGCCTTCCACCGAGGACGGCATTTCCGGCGCGGAGGTGATTTCCGGGGTGCGCATCACTTCGCGCACCTTGAATACATTGATGCCGAACACTTCTTTGCGTCCGGTACGCTGATCATGCCCCAAGGAGAAAAGCAGGATTTCCAGCTTGTTGGTGCCGGCCAGTTTGGTTCTGGCGTCGATTTTTTTGAGAAGCTCTGACACAGAAACCTCCGCAGCATCTTTTGGAATGGCGCACTACTTCCCTTTATACGCCCAGATATGAGTTTTTCCCGGTTTTTTTTGCTTGCGGCCGCTTCTGCCGCGTGTTGGCTCACCGTAGACTGGCCATTATCATACCGTTTAAGTGTTTTTTACAAATGACAGTGAGGCGATGCCTACCATGGTTTCAAGCTTGAAGGATCAACAGCAGTTGGAGGCGGCGTTTGAGCAGTTCAACGCCGTGTCCGGTCAACTCATTGATGCATATAAACAACTTGAGGCCCAGGTCAACGTTTTGAATGCTCAACTGGACGAGGCCAACAACCAGTTGCGAAAACAGCGAGACGAGAATGCCGCGCTGGCGGAACGCTTGGGTTTGCTGTTGAAAGTCTTGCCGGCGGGAGTGGTGGAGTTGTCTCCCTCCGGAGAGGTGATCGCTCAGAATCTGGCGGCTGAATCCTTGCTAAGCGGTTGTTATATCGGCGAATGCTGGGATGCGGTGTTGGAAAAACTGCAGCGCAGCGAATTGGATGATACCTACGCCTTGTCGTCGGATGGCCAAGGTGGCCGCCTGACCTTGCAATATCAGGATTTGCCGGCGTCGGGTGGCCGAATTGTGCTTATTCACGATGTTTCGCGCCTGCATCAGTTGACCAGCGAACTGGCCCGGCAGCAAAAGCTGGCTTCCATGGGCAGCATGGCGGCTTCTTTGGCCCATCAGCTGCGCACCCCCTTGGCCAGCGCCATGCTGTATACCGCGAACCTGAAGCAGGATTTGCCGAGACCCGAGGATAGGGCGCGTTTCGTCGACAAGAGCCTGGCCAGAATGCGGGCTCTGGAAGGTTTGATACAGAATATGCTGAGCTTTGTCAGGGGGCAGGTTTCGTCGCTTGAGCCGTTGGATGTCTCGGCATTGCTGGATGACGTTTGCGCAATCATGCTGCCGCAATGTCATGACAAAAGTGTGCATTTCGATTGCCATCCGCCCGCGGTTTCTGCCATAACTGTCTTGGCGGATCGAAAGGCCTTGCAGGGCGCATTGATCAACTTGCTGGAAAACGCCTTGCAGTACACGCCGGCTGGCGGGTTGGTGGGGGTGCGGGTGGAGGCGGGGGAGTGGGAAGTGGTTTTCCAGGTGGTGGACAGTGGTCCCGGCGTCGACCCTGCGGTGCAGGACAGGATTTTCGAGCCTTTTTTCACCTCGCGCCCTGGCGGTACCGGCCTCGGCTTGGCTATCGTGAAGAAAGTGGCGGAAGAGCTGGGCGGCGATGTCAGGTGTTGCAACAAGGAGGCGCATGGCGCCTGTTTTGAATTGAAATTACCGCGGGCCGGATAAGCGGCCGTTAAGTTTGTCAGCGAATCAATCAGGGATAGAACAGGGGCAGCGATGAGACCGATTGTTAGAGTCGAGGGGAATGTCGGCACGATGATGCTGATTGGTCAGTTTGACTTCAATCTGCACAAGGATTTCCGCCAGGCCAGCCAGGAGCTGTTGGATAACGCCGCGGTGCAGGAAATACGCGTCGATTTCGACCAGGTGCCGTTTCTGGACAGTTCTGCGTTGGGCATGCTGCTGTTGCTCAAGGAGCGCGCGGCGTCGCAGAAGAAGAGCATGGTGCTGGTGAACTGCCACGAGGCGGTGCTGCAGGTATTCGAGATCGCCTGTTTCAACAAGATGTTTACGATTCGCCCGGCCGGTTGAGGGCGGCTCCGGCCTCTTTGGCGGTGACCGGGGCCGCGCCGTAATCGACTGGGTGCCGCCAGCTTTTCGGGGAGGCAAGGGGGAGGCGCTTAGCGTTCCAGATATTGCAGCTTATCCTTCACCGCCGCCCAGTCTGCATGATCCGGCAACGGGTCGACGCGGTTGACGATGCTGGGCCAGTTCTTCGCCAATTCAGCATTCAGCTTGATGAAGGCCGCTTGGTCCTTGGGTAAATCGTCCTCCGGATAGATCGCGCCGACTGGGCATTCCGCCACGCACAGCGAGCAGTCTATGCACTCGCCCGGGTCTATCGCCAGGAAATTGGGGCCTTCGCGGAAGCAGTCAACCGGGCAGACTTCCACGCAGTCGGTGTATTTGCATTTGATACAGGCTTCGGTTACAACGTAGGCCATTCTTGTTTCCTTCTTAAGCTGGCGCGTGATTGTAGGGATAATCGTATTTTAGCGAGAAATTCCCCGCCAAGCGCTCCTGCCGTCCGTTTCAGATGTCCATAGCCACTTACCGGGGCCGTTTCGCGCCCAGTCCAACCGGCCTGCTGCATGCGGGCTCGCTCAGCACCGCCGTCGGCAGTTATCTGGAGGCGCGCTGTCGCGGCGGCCAGTGGCTGCTGCGCATGGAGGACTTGGACCCGCCGCGCGAGGTGCCCGGCGCAGCCGCGGATATTTTGCGCACGCTGGAGGCTTTTGGCTTCGAGTGGGATGGCGAGGTGGTCTATCAGAGCCGGCGCCACGATCTATACAGAGATGCCTTGCGGCAATTGATCACCTCCGGCCATGCCTATGCCTGCTGTTGCACGCGCAAGGAGATCGCAGCCGCGGCGCAACGCGGGCTGGATGGCTATGTCTACCCCGGCACCTGCCGCAATGGCTGTCCGGACGGCCGCGCAGGCCGCGCCTGGCGGCTGCGGGTGACGCCGGGCGAGAGCGTCGTCCGCGATAGGCTGCAGGGCGAGCATCGGCAGAATCTGGCGCGCGACATCGGCGACTTCGTGCTGCTGCGCGCCGACGGCTTCTGGGCTTACCAGCTGGCGGTGGTGGTGGACGATGCCGAACAGGGCGTCACCGATATCGTCCGCGGCGCCGATCTGCTGGTGTCCACTCCGCGTCAACTGGCGGTATACGCCGCCCTGGGTTTGCCCGCGCCTACCTACTGCCACCTGCCGGTCTTGACCAATGAGGCTGGCGAGAAGTTGTCCAAACAAACGCTGGCGCCGGCGATTTCCGGCGCCGATGCCGCGCGGCAGCTGCGCGCCGCCTTGACCCTGCTGGGGCATGCGCCGCCTGCCGAGTGCGGCGATCTGGCTGAGCTGTGGCGCTGGGCCTTGGCCAGTTGGTCGCTGGCCAGCGTGCCACGCGGCCCCTTGCGCTTGCGCGTCGGCTCACTTCCTGGCGTCGGCTTGGCATGACTTGCGCGGCATGCCGGTTTTTGTGAAAAAAAATCGGTAATGCGACATGTTTTTGCATCCAATCTGTGTTCTAATGCGGCCTTTTTTTCGGCGCGACGCCATTTCCGCCGCCGCCTGAGGCGCTGTCTTCGTCTATGTTGAAGTCATGACGCCCGGCGGTTGGCCGTGAGTCCGCCTGTTCCACGCATGCGCCACGCCTATGGCTGATCGGCTGCGCGCCATGCTTTCGTTCGCGATGGAGAATCAGGTTTGAGCGAAAACAGTTCCCCTCCCAAAAAAGGCTCGCTTGGAGTCTGGATGTGCACCGCGCTGGTGGTGGGCAATATGATAGGTTCCGGCGTGTTCCTGCTGCCGGCCTCCTTGGCGCCGTTCGGCGGCATTTCTTTGCTTGGTTGGCTGATCACGGCTGGCGGCGCCATCTGTCTGGCGCTGGTGTTCGCTCGCCTGTCAGCCATCCTGCCGCGCGAAGGCGGACCATATGCTTATATTCATGCCGGCTTTGGCGATTTTGCCGGGTTCTGGATCGCCTGGGGATACTGGATCGCATTGTGGGCAGGCAATGCCGCGCTGGCGGTGGCGGCCACCAGTTATATGCAGGTGTTCTTTCCTGTTCTCGGCCATAACGACCTTTTGGCTGGCGTTTTCGCCATCAGCCTGATCTGGATCGTTACCTGGATCAACAGTCGCGGCGCGCGCAGTTCGGGCGTGGTGGCGGTGGTGACCACCTTGCTCAAGCTGCTTCCGCTGGCGGCCGTCACCTTCATCGGTTTTTTCCATCTGAATACCGACAATCTGGTGTTTAATCCTCACCAAAAGCCATTGTTGTCCTCCCTGTCGGCGACCATGGCGTTGACACTTTGGGCTTTCCTCGGCCTGGAGTCGGCCTCGGTGCCGGCCGGCGATGTCGATCGTCCGGAGAAGACCATTCCGCGCGCCACCGTCATCGGCACCTTGCTTGCTACCGTGCTGTACATTCTGTCCACAATATCGCTGATGGGCTTGATGCCGTCCGATGTGCTGGCGGCGTCGCAGGCGCCGTTTGCCGATGCGGCCCGGTTGATGTGGGGGGATTGGGGCTACTGGCTGGTCGGTTTCGGCGCCGTGGTGTCCTGCTTCGGCGCGCTCAACGGCTGGAGCCTGATGCAGGCTCACGTGCCGGCCGCGGCGGCTAAGGACGGTTTGTTTCCGCGTCGTTTCAACCAGCGCAATGCGGCAGGCGTGCCGATTTTTGGCCTGCTGCTGTCCAGCGCCTTGGTTACTATCCTGATGGCGATGAAATATGCCGGCGGCGACAGCGGAGTGAAGATTTTCGAGTTCATCATCCTGCTGGCCACCGCTACCACCTTGCTGCCATACGCGTTCTGCTCAATGGCGCTGATCGCCATCATGTTGATGCGCGGCAAAGCGTTTTCGCCGCGCGATTACGTGGCGCCGGGCTTCTTTGCCGGCATCGGTTTCTTGTATTCCTTGTGGGCGCTTTACGGCTCCGGCGCGGAGATCGTGATGTGGGGCATGCTATTGTTGCTGCTCGGCTTGCCGATTTATGTCTGGCAGTTGAAAGAGCGCCACGCCGCCGATTGAGCGGCGGAGGCGGGGCAAATCAAAGCGCAGCGCGAAAGCCTGCGCTTTTTTCGTTTACGAATGATTTCTGCTGATAAAAATGTGCGCTTATTTTCTTTGAGAAACATTTATTCAGACTGTTCGGCATCGAAATAAACTCGGCTTGCCAAGCCGGGGAGATGCCTACCATAATCGGCGAGTCATACAGGAGAGAGCGGCACCCGCGGCCGCCGCCGAAGGCGCAAGCGCACCCGCAAATCGCTCAGGCAAAAGGACTGTATCATCGAGTCGGCCGCCGCCGGCTTGCGCAATCTGGAGAGCGGCGCCCGCGCGGCGTCCACCGAAGGGGCTAACGGCTTATCCGGCCGGAAAATCTCAGGTGCAGGGACAGAGGGGTGTGGTTGATGAGGCTATCCACACTATTCTCGAAGGAACCGCGCCATGACGGCCCCGAAACGTACTCCGCTGTTTGAAGCCCATATCGCCGCCGGCGCCAAGATGGTCGATTTCGCCGGTTGGGAAATGCCCATCCATTACGGTTCCCAGCTGAAAGAGCACGAAATCGTCCGCGCCGATGCCGGCATGTTCGACGTCTCCCACATGACGGTGATCGACATCACCGGTTCCGATGCCAAGGCCTGGCTGCAAAAACTGATCGCCAACGACGTGGCCAAGCTCGGTTTCGAGGGCAAGGCGTTGTATTCCGGCATGCTGACCCCGGAAGGCACCGTCGTCGACGACCTGATCGTCTACCTCACTGCCTACGGCTACCGCATGGTGGTCAACGCCGGAACCACCGAAAAAGACCTGGCCTGGATGGAAAGCCAGAAAGCCGGCTTCGACGTGGCGCTGAAGGTGCGCCGCGACCTGGCGATGCTGGCGGTGCAAGGCCCCAAGGCCATTGAAAAAGTCTGTTCCATCAAGCCGGAGCTGGCCGAGGCCATCCGCGCGCTGAAAGTGTTCCAGGGCTTGCCGCAGGGCGAATGGTTCTACGCCCGCACTGGCTATACCGGCGAGGATGGCCTGGAAATCATGGTTCCCGCCGACGAAGCCGTTTCCTTCTTCGAACAACTGCAAGCTGTCGGCGTCGCGCCCATCGGCCTGGGCGCGCGCGATACCCTGCGCCTGGAAGCCGGCATGAACCTGTACGGCCACGACATGGACGAGACCGTGTCGCCGCTGGAGGCCGGCATGGGGTGGACCATCGCCTGGGAGCCGGTCGAGCGCAAATTCAACGGTCGCGAGGCGCTGGAAGCGCAAAAAGCTGCCGGCGTGAAGATGAAGCAGGTGGGTCTGGTGCTGGAAGGCCGCGGCGTGCTGCGCGAAGGCCAGAAGGTTCTGGTGGAAGGGGTGGGCGAAGGCGTGATCACCAGCGGCACTTTCTCGCCGACGCTGAAGCACTCCATCGCCATCGCCCGCGTGCCGGCCGCCACCGGCGCTGCCGCCCAAGTAGATCTGCGCGGCACGCTGACCGATGTGCGCGTGGTGAAGATGCCCTTCGTGCGCAATGGCAAGAAAGTATTCGAATAATCGGGCAGCGTCCTTGCGACGACTGCCGTCACCATTGATCCGATCTTAAGCTGGAGAACTTCAAGATGAGCAATATCCCCGCCGAACTCAAATACGTCGAGAGCCACGAATGGCTGCGCCTGGAGGCCGATGGCTCCGTGACCGTGGGCATCACCGCCCACGCGCAGGAACTGTTGGGCGACATCGTTTTCGTC
>NZ_MKCR01000010.1 GCF_001855565.1 Chromobacterium amazonense
GTCTTTCGACAGTTTGCTGCCGAACTTGAGCAGTTTATTGTCGGGCGGACTGCTGCTCGGCTCGGCCAATGGGGCAAGCAGCGCTTCCAGCAGCGCGCCGAGCGACCCGATTCAAGTGGAGTTGTCCACGCTGGGACAATTAATGTCCGTCCTCAACACCTTCCAGAGCAGCCTGCAGCAGATCTACGCCCCATACAATCGCTTCAACAACACCAGCGCCAGCAGCAGCAATCCCGCCGTGGCCAGCGTCAGCGCCTCGGCCAGCGCGCATACATCCAGCTATCTGCTGAATATCTCTCAATTGGCGCAGGCGCAAAGCGCGACAACGGCGTTTTCGCTGCCGGACAGCGGCAGCACCGTGGTGGGCAGCGGCAGCCTGACCATCACGACCGGCACCTATGCCTACACCAGCTCGACCTCGGCCACCAGCTTCAGCGCCACCGGCACGCCCACAACGGTCAGCATCAGCAACGGCACGCTTTCCAGCATCGCCAGCTCGATCAACGGCGCAGGCGCGGGCGTGGTAGCCAATGTGATCCAAAACTCGTCCGGCAACTATCAATTGCAAATCAGCCAGGCCAATACCGGCGCCAGCAACAACTTCCGCATCACCGTCAGCGACAATGACGGCAACAACACCGACCAAAGCGGACTGTCGCGCCTAGCCTTCGACCAGACCCTGGCCGTCGGCAGCGGGCAGAACCTGACCCAGACCCAGGCCGCGCAAAACGCAAGCTACACCGTCAACGGCGCCTCCGGCTCCAGCGCCAGCAATCTGGGGATTCAGCTGGGCAGCGGCGTATCGGCCAATCTGCTGGCCACCGGCAGCAGCAATATCGCCGTCAATGTGGACTTTGGCATGCTAAACAGCAATGCCCAGTCGCTGGTCAGCGCCTTCAACACCGCTCAGGGCAGCATCAATGGCCTGCTGGGCAACCAGGTCAAGCCGGGCAACGACCCCATCGCCGCGCTGTTGCCGCAGCTGCTGAATCAAAAAGTCCAGGCCAGCTACAACAATGGCAGCTCCACGCTGACCCTGCTCAGCCAGCTGGGCCTGCTCTATCAAAGCCCGTCGCAATACGGGCTGGGCGGCACGCTGAACCTGAATGTCAGCTCGCTGCAGGCAGCCTACAACAGCGACGCCAGCGGCTCGGCCAATCTGATTTTCACCGCCGCCCAAGCGTTGAACACGCTGGCGAATAGCTATACCTCTTATGGCAACGGCACGCTGGTCAATGAAACCAATGCCTTGCTCTCGCGGCAACGCACCAATAACCTGGTGATCAACACCCCTGCGACGCCCAACTCCTTCCCCTACAACCTGCAAAACCTGCTGAGCTACCCATCCAGCAACAGCGCGCTGACCGCGCAGCAAATCGCAGGCATAGCCAGCTATGCGCTGGTCTATTCCATCGGCGCGCCTTACGCGCTGGAATCGCTGCTGGTAGGCCAAGGGCTGGGCCTGCCAGCATCGGGGGGCTTCTCCGCCACGGCTTGAGTTTCCTCCGCTTTCATCGGAGGTATTTTTCGCGTTACAATTCATCGGATGATTGGATGTATTGGACACGCCCTATGCTCCCCGCCGCCGCCAAGCGCTCGCTAGTCGACATCGCGCTGGAAAATTTGAGCCAACAACTCGCCGCCGGCCGCTGGCCGCTGGGCAGCCGCATGCCAACGGAGCCTGAGCTGGCCGAGGAACTCGGCATCAGCCGCAACACCGTGCGCGAAGCGATTCGCGTGCTGTTGTACGCCGGCCTGCTGGAAGTGCGGCAAGGCGATGGCACTTATGTGCGCGCCGTGGTCAATCCCGGCGAGGCGATGCGCTCCATCAGCCGCGCTAGCCTGCGCGAACACCTGGAGGTGCGCTGCCTGCTGGAAGAAAGCGCGGCCAGGCTGGCGGCGGAACGCGCCGGCACGGTCGAGCTGGCCCGCATCGCCGCCGCGCTGGAGCAGCTGCGGCCGCAGGATGGCGAAACGCCGGAACGCTATGCCGAGCGCGACCTGGATTTCCACGTATCCATCGCCGACGCCTGCGGCAACCAGGCGCTGGCCAGCCTGTACCGCTACTTCTCCGACGCGGTGCGGCAGAGCGTGCAGGATTCGATACGCGACGAGGCCCTGCCCGACCCGGACTTCGCCGCCCATGCCGCCATCTATGAAGCCATACGCGACCGCAAGCCGGAACATGCCGGCCAGGCCACGGCCGCCGTCACCCGTCCGCTGCTGGCCACGCTTGACCGGCTGCTGCACAAGCAACGATAAGGAAGCACCATGCAAGAGAACACGAATCGGTCCAAACCGATCGCCGATGAACTGCTGATCGACGACGACACGCCGGCCACCGCGCTGGAGGGCAGCCGCGTCCGCACGCTATTGCTGCTGTTGGGATTAGTGCTGGTAGGCCTCAACCTGCGCCCGGCGCTGTCCAGCCTGGCCCCGGTGCTGGGCATGGTCAGCGGCGACACCGGCCTGACGCCGACGCTGGCCGGCCTGCTGACCACGCTGCCGGTGGCCTGTTTGGGGATTTTCGGCCCGCTGGCGCCGCACTTGGCTCGCCGGCTCGGCAGCGAGAAAACCATCGCGCTGGTACTGATGGCGCTGGCAGCAGGCATCGTGCTGCGCACCCAGCTCGGATTGTTCGGCCTGTTCGCCGGCTCGGCCTTGGCCGGCGCCGCCATCGGCGTGATCGGCGTGCTGCTGCCCGGCATCGTCAAGCGCGACTTCGCCAGCCGCGCCGGCCTGATGACCGGCGTCTACACCATGGCCTTGTGCCTGGGCGCGGCGCTGGCTGCCGGCTTCACCGTGCCGGCGGCCGAGCATTTCGGCCACGACTGGCGGCCGGCGCTGGCGCTATGGGCGCTGCCGGCCGTGCTGGCGCTGGCGGTATGGTGGCCGCAACTGAATACCCGCCATGCCGCGGCCCAGGGGCAATGGCAGGTGCGCGGCCTGCTGCGCGACCCTCTCGCCTGGCAGGTTACCTTGTTCATGGGCCTGCAATCGTCGCTGGCCTACATCGTGTTCGGCTGGCTGCCGTCCATCCTGATCGACCGCGGCCTGACGCCGCTGCAGGGCGGGTTGATGCTGTCACTGTCCACCATGGTGCAGGTGCCGGCCTCGCTGCTGGTGCCGATGCTGGCACACCGCTGCCGCAACCAGCGCCCGCCCATCGTCGTCACGCTGCTGATGGTGATCAGCGGCCTCTTGGGCATGCTGTACGCGCCCACCGACAGCCTGGTTTTGTGGGCGGCGCTGCTCGGCTTCGGCCAAGGCGGCCTGTTCAGTACCGCCCTGAGCCTGCTGGCGCACCGTTCGCCGGACCAGCATGTGGCGGCGCATCTGTCCGGCATGGCGCAGGGCATAGGCTATATGCTGGCCTCGCTTGGCCCGTTCGCCGTCGGCCTGATCCGCAGCCATAGCCATGCGACGTGGCCGCTGGCGCTGCTGTTCAGCCTCATCGCCGCGGCGGCGTTCAGCGTGGGCATGATGGCCGGCCGCAAGCGGCTGGTGGGCGTCAAAGCCGAGCCCATCTGACCGGAGCGATCCCGCCATGACAAAGCCCGCCATCAGGCGGGCTTTGTCTTGCGGCGGCCATCCCCTCACTTGGGCCGCGCGATGATGCCATAGCGCGATTGCAGCGCCGGCAGGGTTTCGCTCGCCAGCGGCAGCACGGCTTCGGCCAGCTTCAGCGTCGTCGGCAGCGCCGCCATGTCGCCATCCCAGCCCGGCAAGCCTTCATCCAGCAGCGACGGCAGATCGCGATCGTCCACCACGGCCAGCTCGCCGCCGATTTCCAGCAGCAGCACGCCATCCGGCGTCAGCCAGGCCGAGCGCGCCGGCACATCGTCGTCATAGGGCTGCGTGCTCCATCCCTTGGGCGTGCGCCTGGCAACCAGCGGAGCGGCGTCCAGCGTCACGTACACTTTCTGCGGGCCGTTCTGCACATAGCAGCGCCCCTGCCCGTCGCGGCTGTAGTTGCGGTTGAAGAACTCCGCCATGCCCTCGTGCTGCAGCCGTTCATCCTTGATCCACCACTGTCCGCGCGCGTCCAGCCTAAGCCAGCCGAATACCGCCGGCACATTGGGCCATTTGGCCATTGCGGCCAATACTATTGCGTCCATCGCTCTCCTCCGGCGGGTGGCCCCGCTTGTTCATTATCCATCGTTTGCCATAGGGGCTGTTGACGTTTTGTGAGTGGATCGCGTTTGCGCTCCGCCAAACCCGCAGGGCCGGGCGCCTTTCGCGCCGACTCTTCGTTGTTCCGCGCTGGCAGAGAATGACTATGCGGCGCGCGAAACGCCTCGATTCGTCGCAAAACGCATCCCGGCTGGACCGCTCACCAAACGTCAACAGCCCCTAGCAGCGGTGGTTTACCGGCTGTTTAAGCAATGGCTCGCAAAACCGTCAGCGGCGGCGTGCGCGTCACCTTGCCCACCAGCGGCCAGCCCGCCAGCGTCACCACCAGCACGCCGCTGGCCATGCCTATCGGCAGCAGCCACCCGTTCAGCAGCAGCGGCAAGGAAAACAGCTTCACCGCCGCCAGCACGCCTATGCCCATCGCGCCCAGCGCCGCCAGCAGGCCGGACACCGCGCCCAGCCAGATCAATTCGGCCAGCACCACTCGCCGCACCTGCGCGCGCGACGCGCCGAGCGCCCGCATCAGGCCGATGTCGGCCAGCCGCTCGTCGCGGGTCGCGGTCAAGGAGGCCCACAGCACCAGCACGCCGGCCGCCAGCGCCAACAGGAACATCGCCTCGATGGCCCGCGTCAGCTTGTCCACCATCGCCCGGACTTCGGCCAGGATGCTGCCGACGTCAATCACCGTCAAATTGGGGAAACGCTGCACCAGCCGGTCGGCAAAGGCCTCGTCGGCGGGCGCCAGCCGGAAGCTGGTGATCCAGCTGGCCGGCTGCTGGCGGAACTGCCCCGGCGTGCCGATCACGAAGAAATTGACGCGGAAGCTGTCCCACGGCACTTCGCGCAGGCTGGTCACCTTGGCGCGGTAGGTAGTGCCGGCCAGATCGAAGGCCAGCATGTCGCCCAGCCGGATGCCCAGGGTATTGGCCAGGCCGCGCTCCACTGAGAACTGCGGTTTCACCCGCTTGCCGTCTTCCCACCATTTGCCGGACACCACCTGGTTGCCCGGCGGCAGCTCGGCGCGCCAGGACAGATTGAACTCGCGCTCAGCCAGACGGCGCGCCTGCTCGCTATCATACGCGGCCGGCCGCACCGGCTGCTCATTGATGGCGATCAGCCGCGCGCGCAGCATGGGCGACAGCTCCGGCTGCGGCCGGCCTTCCACCGCAAAGGCGTCGCGCACGGCATCCAGCTGATTGCCCTGAATATTGATGACAAACTTGTTGGGCGCGTCCGCCGGCACGCTGCGCTGCCAGGCGCCGATCAGGTCGTCGCGCACCACGGTCAGCGTCAGCAAGGCCATCAGTCCCACCGATAGCGAGGCGATCTGCAGCACGGCCAGCCAGCGCCGCCGCGCCATATTGGCGATGCCGAAGCGCCAGCCTATCTGCCCGCCGCGCGGCAGCCGGCGCATCAGCAGCACCAGCCCCATCGCCAGCCCGCCGGACACGGCGAGGAAACCCAGCATCGCCAACAGCAGCCAGGCGGCCAGCGTCCATTCGCCCACCTGCCACGACGCCAGCCCCAGCAGCGTGGCCAGCGCCAACACCGGCGCCACCACGCCTTGCCGCGTCGGCGGCAACTCATTGCGCAGCACGGCGGCCGGGGAAACATCGCGTATGCCCATCAGAGGCGGCAGCGCCAGGCCTGCCAGCAACAGCAGCGAGGCCAGCGGACCGATCAGCCATGGCAGCCAGCCCGGGTCCGGCAACACCTCGCCGACATAGCCGCTGAACAGCCGCATCAGGCCCAGCTGCACGGCAAAGCCCGCCAGCGTGCCCAGCAGGCCGGCCAGCGCGCCCAGCAGCAAGAACAGGCTGACGAACAGCCCCCACACCTCTCCAGAGCCCAGACCCAGACAGCGCAGCACCGCCACCTGCTGCCAGTGCCGCTGCAGATAGCGGCGCACCACCAGGGCGACCGCCGCCGCGGCCAGCGCCACCGTCAGCATGGCGGTCAAGCCCAGGAAGCGGCGCGCGCGCTCCAGGCCGGTGCGGATTTCCGGCCGCATTTCTTCCACATTCTCCAGCCGCGTGCCCTTGGGCTTGTGCTGGCGCAGCCAGCCGCGGAAATCGGCGATCTGGCGATCCTCGCCGGCGAACAGCAGGCGCCAGCGGATGCGGCTGCCTTCCTGCACCAGTCCGGTGGCCGGCAGATCCGCGCTGTTGAACATCAACCGGGGAATGAAGTTGTAGATATCCATGCTGCCGTCCGGCTCGCGCACGATGACGCCGGACAGCTTGAGCCGGGCATTGCCGACGCCGATCTCGTCGCCGAGCTTCAGCTTGAGCCGCCCGATCAGCCGCGCGTCGGCCCAGGCGCTGCCGGGCGCCGGCTGCAGCTGGCCGCTTTGTTCGCTGCCGTCCGCCAGCCTTACCGTGGTCTCGCCGCGCAAGGGGTAGCCGGCGCTGACCGCCTTGTACTGGGCCAGCGTGGCCTGGCCGCCGGCGAAGGCCATGGACGGGAAGGTGATGTTGTCGGCTGTCTGCAGGCCGCGCCGCCGCGCCTCCGCGCGTAGCGCCTCCGGCGCCGGCTGATTGCCGCTGAGCACCAGATCGGCCGCCAGCAGCTGGGTTGCCTGGGTGGTCAGCGCTTTCTCCACCCGGTCGGAGAAGAAGGCGACGCTGCTCATCGCCGCCACCGCCACCAAGAGGGCCAGGCCGAGTATGGTCAGCTCGCCGGCGGCCAGCTCGCGGCGGATGAAGCGGGTCACCAGGCGGAAACGTCCGAGCAGGGTCATGCCGCGCGCGCTCCGTTCAGCTTGCCGTCCACCAGCCGATAGATGGCGTCGCAGCGGCTGGCCAGCTCGTTGTCGTGCGTCACCAGCACCAGCGCCGTGCCCTGCTCGGCATTGAGCTGGAACAGCAGGTCTATGATCTGGCGGCCGGTTTGCGGATCGAGGTTGCCGGTGGGTTCGTCGGCGAACAGCAGGCCGGGATGGATGACGAAGGCGCGCGCCAGCGCCACGCGCTGCTGCTCGCCGCCGGACAGATGGCGCGGATAGTGGCCCAGCCGCGCCGCCAGCCCCACGCGCTCCAGCATCTGCCGCGCCGCCTCGCGCGCGTCGTTGCGCCCGGCCAGCTCCAGTGGCAGCATGACGTTTTCCAGCGCCGTCAATTGCGGCATCAGCTGGAAGTTCTGGAACACGAAGCCTACTTTGTCGCGCCGCAGCAGCGCGCGCGCGTCCTCGCTGAGCCGCGACAGCGGCTTGCCGAACAGCGCCACTTCGCCGTCGCTGGGATGATCCAGCCCGGCCAGCAAGGATAACAGCGTGGACTTGCCCGAACCGGAGGTGCCGACGATGGCGACGCTCTCGCCGGGATACAATGTCAGCGTCGCGCTGCGCAGGATGTGCAGCACATCGCCACGGAAGTGGACTTGCTTGGCCAAACCATTGGCGGCCAGCACCGCCGTCTTTTTCACTGGATCGTTCATGCGTTCAATCGTCTGCAAGATGCTTTTCCCCTTATTGCTGCTGTGGCAGCTGCCCGCCCTCGCCGCCACCGTGCTGGTGTTCGGCGACAGCCTGTCGGCCGGCTACGGCCTGGTGCCGGATCAAGGCTGGGTCACGCTGTTGTCGCGCGAACTGGCGCCGCGCCATCAGGTGGTCAACGCCAGCATCTCCGGCGAAACCAGCGCCGGCGGCCTGTCCCGGCTGCCCGACGCGCTGTCGCGCCACAAGCCTGACGTGCTGGTGCTGGAACTGGGCGCCAACGACGGCCTGCGCGGCCTGCCGATGGCCGATATGCGGCGCAACCTGCAGCGAATGATAGACCTGGCGCGCGCGCGCAAGACCCAGGTGCTCTTGGTGGGCATGGCGCTGCCACCCAACTATGGCCCCCGTTACGGCGCCGAGTTCCGCGCAGTATATGACGAGCTGGCCAAAAGCAACCGCCTGGCCTATGTGCCGCTGCTGGTCGCCGGTTTCGCCGGCGATTTGTCCGCTTTCCAGCCCGACGGCCTGCACCCGCGCGCCGAGATGCAAGCCACCATGATGCGCACGGTGAAGGCAAAACTGCCAGTGAAATAATTTAGCAAATCGGTTGACGGGATATTGTTTTAAATGAAATATAATTCTTTAGCATAATTATATTGCCCTCCACGTTCCGCCTTGCCGAACGCGCGGCCCCATACGCCATGCCCACTCCCCTAAGCCGCATGCTGCGCCCCTACCGCGGCCTGCCCGCCAGCGTCTACGTTCAAATCGTCTGCAGCTTCATCAACAACGTCGGCGGCATGTCGAAGCTGTTCCTGCCGCTGTACCTGCGCGAAAACTACCAGCTGCCCTACAGCCAGATCGGCCTGTTGATGGCTTTTTACGGCATGGGCATGCTGGCCGGCTCGTTCAAGGGCGGCAGCTTGACCGACCGCTTCGACAGCCGCAAGCTGGCCGTCATGGCGCTGGCCTTATCCGGCCTGTGCATGCTGCTGTTGGCGCTGCAGCTGCCGGTATGGCTGTTCATGCCCTTGCTGGTGATAGGCGGCATGGCCGATGGCGGTTTCAAACCGATCAGCCAGCGGCTGGCGCTGGAACCGTGCGCGCCGCAGCAGCGCCCGGTGGCGCAAGGCATGCTGCGCGTGGCCTACAACCTGGGCGTGGCCATCGCCGGCGTCACCGCCGGTTTTATCGCCGCCTGGGGCTACCAATGGATTTATGTCGCCAATGCTGCCGGCGCGCTGCTGGGCGCCGCCTGGATGGCGTGGTCCTACCTCAGGCTGGGCGAACAGGCGCGCCCCCGGCCAGCCCACAATGCCGAAGAAGACGCCAGCCTGCCCGGCCCCTGGCGCGACAGGATGTTTCTGCGCGTGATCGCCGCGCTGATCCTGGTTACCCTGGTATTCGATCAGATGTATGTCACGCTGGGGCTGTTCCTGCGCGAGCACTACCAGCTCGGCCCGCAATGGATAGGCTATCTGTTCACCATCAACGGCCTGATGGTGGTGGGGCTGCAGATTCCGGTCAGCCGCCGCATCCTGAGCTGGGGCGTGGCGCGCTGCATCCAGTTGGGCGCGCTGCTGACCGGCTGCGCCTTCCTGTGGCTGAACGCGGGGCAAGGCCCGGTCTGGGCCATCTTGATGATCGTCACGCTGACGCTGGGCGAATTGCTGCTGTCCCCCACCTATTCCCAGTTGGTGATGCATCGCTCGGAAGGCCGGCTGCGCGGCAGCTATCTGGGGCTTTACAACGCGGCCTGGAGCGGCCGCACGTTGGTGGCGCCGGCGCTGGGCACCTTTCTATACGGCCACGTCGGCGGCCCGGCGCTATGGTGGCTGTGCGCGCTGGCCGTTTGTTGCAGCGTAGCGCTGCAGCACGCGCCGCTGCGGCGCATGCTGCAGCCGTCGGCATGCGAGCCAAGCGAGCAGCAGGCCTTGAAAAACGGCTGAGCCAGGCAGGCAATGACAAACCCCGCCGGCTTGCGCGGGCGGGGCGTTGGACAGATCCGGCGCTGGACGCGGATTACAGGTCCTTGGCGTTCTCGGCCAGGTAGGAAGCCACGCCTTCGGCGGACGGCTTCATGCCCTTCTTGCCCTTGTTCCAGCCAGCCGGGCACACTTCGCCGTGCTCTTCGGTGAATTGCAGCGCGTCTACCATGCGCAGCATTTCATCGACGTTGCGGCCCAGCGGCAGGTTGTTGACAACCTGGTGCTGCACCACGCCGGAGCGGTCGATCAGGAAGGAGCCGCGGAAAGCGACGCCGCCGTCGGCTTCAACGTCGAAAGCCTTGCACAGCTCATGCTGGATGTCGGCCACAAGGGTGTAGCCGACTTGGCCGATACCGCCCTTTTCCACCGGGGTGTTGCGCCATGCGGCGTGGGTGAACTGGCTGTCGATGGACACGCCGATCACTTCCACGTTCTTGGCCTTGAACTCGGCCAGGCGGTGGTCGAAGGCGATCAGTTCGGACGGGCACACGAAGGTGAAGTCCAGCGGGTAGAAGAACACCACGGCGTACTTGCCGGCGGTAGCTTGCTTGAAGGAGTAGTTGTCAACGATCTCGCCATTGCCCAGCACGGCGGAAAAAGTCTTTTCACCTGCGAAGAACGGGGCTTGCTTGCCAACGAGTACGGCCATGTGGATCTCCTTAAAGGTCTTGGTATGACAGCGCATCCCGGAATCGGGCATCCTGAATGCGCGGCGGATTGCGAAGCTTTATAAAGCACCGCGCCCAGGCCCGGCAAATTGTAAATCGATATCGTGACGATAAAGTTTTGCAATGGGCGCAAGGGCCAGCCAACTCTTGTCAGATGGGGCCTTGGCGCCGAAGTTTCAAGCTCAGCCCGTTTTTAGTTCTTCTCGCGCAGGTGATGGCTGTGGCTGGCGTCCAGATTCAGGCCATACACCTCTTTCAGCTGGCGTATCTTGGCCAGCGACTCCTCGCCGAACGGCGTTTTGCCATCGAAGGCATGCAGCACGATGCCTTCCAGCAGGTCGCCCAGCGAAATGTCATGGTACTCCGCCATGCCCTTCAGCACCTTCAGGATGCGCTTCTCGATCTTGACTCCGGTTTGGGTCCGTTCCACCAGGATGTCTTTCACTTCGTTCTGTTGCGCCATTGCCCTCTCCAATCTTATCCATGTGCATAAACACAAATTTATTGTACATATGTACATTGATAATTTAAAGGACAAAAAAACGGACAGCATGCTGTCCGTTCTCGATAAGGCATTTACCACCGGCCTGGCGTAGGACGGAAGCCGGCTTAGCCGGCGTTCCGCCATCTCGTCGCAGGCCCCCACCCGGTCAATCAGGCAGTCGGCTCGGCCTTCTGGCGCAGGCGCAGGTTCAATTCGCGCAGCTGCTTGTCGTCCACCGCGTTCGGGGCGTTGGTCAGCAGGCACTGGGCGCGCTGGGTCTTGGGGAAGGCGATGACGTCGCGGATGGACTCCGCGCCGCACATCAGCGTCACCAAGCGATCCAGGCCGAAAGCCAGGCCGCCGTGCGGCGGCGCGCCGAACTTCAGGTTGTCCAGCAGGAAGCCGAACTTGTTCTGCTGCTCTTCCGGGCTGATCTTCAGCGCGCCGAAGACCTTCTCCTGGATGTCGGCGCGGTGGATACGGATGGAGCCGCCGCCGATTTCCCAGCCATTCAGCACCATGTCGTAGGCGCGGGCCAAGCACTTGCCCGGATCGGTGGCCATCAAGTCCTCGTGGCCCGGCTTCGGGCTGGTGAACGGATGGTGGCAGGCGGTCCAGCGGTCTTCTTCCTCATCGTGCTCGAACATCGGGAAGTCCACCACCCACAGCGGGCGCCATTCCTTGACGAAGTAGCCGTTTTCCAAACCGTGCTCGTGGCCGATCTTGATGCGCAGCGCGCCGATCGCCTCGTTCACCACCTTGGCCTTGTCCGCGCCGAAGAAGATGATGTCGCCTGCATCAGCCTCCGTACGCACCATAATTTCCTTTAGAGTTTCTGGCTTCAGGAACTTGATGATAGGCGATTGCAGGCCAACTTCTTCGTTAGAGGACTCGATATTGTATCGAGTCATCCCATCGTCCATTTTCCGCTTGTCGTTAACCTTGATGTAAGCCAGGCCCTTAGCGCCGTAGATAGACACAAACTGGGTGTAGTCATCGATCTCTTTACGCGAAAGCGCCGCACCACCGGGCACGCGCAGGGCCACCACGCGGCCGTTCGCCATGTCGGCGGCGCCGCGGAACACCTTGAACTCTTCCGACTTCATCACGTCGGTCAGTTCGGTGAATTTCAGGCTGACGCGCATGTCCGGCTTGTCGGAGCCGTAGTAGAACATGGCGTCGGCGTAAGTCATGCGCGGGAAGGCCGGCAGCGTCACGCCCAGCACGTCCTGGAAGATCTCCTTGGTCATGCCTTCGGTGATGTCCATGATCTCGTCCTCGTTCAGGAACGAGGTTTCGATATCGATCTGGGTGAATTCAGGCTGGCGGTCGGCGCGCAGATCTTCGTCGCGGAAGCACTTGGTGATCTGGTAGTAGCGGTCGAAGCCGGCCACCATCAACAACTGCTTGAACAGCTGCGGCGATTGCGGCAGCGCGAAGAACTCGCCCGGATGCACGCGGGACGGCACCAGATAGTCGCGCGCGCCTTCTGGGGTGGAGCGGGTCAGCATCGGGGTTTCGATGTCGATGAAGCCCTGCTTGTCCAGGTGGTTGCGCACGCCCATGGCCACTTTGTAGCGCAGGCGCAGATTCTTCTGCATCGCCGGGCGGCGCAGATCGATCACGCGGTTGGTCAGGCGGACGTTTTCCGACAGGTTCTCGTCGTCGATCTGGAACGGCGGCGTGGCCGCGGCGTTCAGGATTTCGATTTCCTTGGCCAGGATTTCGATCTCGCCGGAGATCATCTTGCTGTTGGCGGTGCCGGCCGGACGCTCGCGCACGATGCCGGTGATGGACAGCACATACTCGCCGCGGCTGCTGTCAGCCAGCTTGAACGCTTCCGGGGTGTCCGGATCGATCACCACCTGCACCAGGCCTTCGCGGTCGCGCAGGTCGATGAAGATCACGCCGCCGTGGTCGCGGCGACGATGCGCCCAGCCTTTGACGGTCACGGTTTGACCGAGGTATTTCTTGTCGATAAGTCCGCAGTAATCGGTACGCATTGGGTAAACCTTTTTATTGAATCCTTGAAGCTCCCCGGAGGGAGACGGCGTGATTAGGGGCTAGACAGGGTGACGGCCTAGCCCTGCCGATTATGTTCGTCGTTGAGGCGCGGACGCTGAGCCTGCGGCGGCGGGTTCGGCACCACCACGCCCATCGAGATGACGTACTTGAGCGCCTCGTCGACGCTCATGTTCAGGTCGCGGGTGTCGCTGCGCGGCACCACGATGAAGTAGCCGGAAGTCGGGTTAGGCGTAGTCGGCACGTAGACGCTGACCAGCTCCTCGCCGTCTTCGGCGCACTGCAGGATTTCCTGGGCCGGCGTGCCGGTCTGGAAGGCCACGCTCCAGGCGTTCTGGTGCGGCCAGCGCACCAGCAGCGCGTTCTTGAAAGCGTTGCCGGAATCAGACAGCAGCGTGTCGCTGACCTGCTTGACGCTGTTGTAGATCGAGCTGACCACCGGCGTGCGCGACAGCAAGCCATGCCAGAAACCCACCAGGCGGCGGCCCAGCACATTGGCGGCCAGCATGCCGGTGCCCATCACCACCAGCACGGCGAACACCACGCCCAGGCCGGGTATGTGCATGCCGAACACCGCCTCCGGCCGCCACTCTTGCGGCAGCAGCGTCAGCGTCTGGTCCAGCGATCCGATGATCAGGTTCAGCACCCAAAGGGTGATCGCCAGTGGCAGCCAGATCAGCAGGCCGGCGATCAGGTAACCCTTCAGGGTCATCTTGATTTTTGGGGATACCGACATCAGTCGCAACCGCAGCCGGCGCCGCAGCTATGGCCGCCGGCGCTGGGCGTGCTGCTGGAAGTGCTGGACGAGCCGCCCTTGAAGTCGGTGGCATACCAGCCGGAACCCTTCAGCTGGAAGCCGGCTGCGGACAGCTGCTTGCGATAGTCCGCGCTGCCGCAGGCCGGACAGGCCGCTACCGGCGCATCGCTCAGTTTCTGCAGATGTTCCTTGGCGACGCCGCAGGCGCCGCAACGATATTCATAGATCGGCATAGCTTTACTTTCCCGCCAATTGACCACAATGGCATAATACGCATTATTGCTGCACCGCACCACATCCGGAACTAAACTCCAGACAGGGGTGACACAGGTACAGATGCGGTCCGCCGCCCGAAACTTCAAGCGCGCCGCAAACCCATGATTATATCCAACTGAAACGGCAATACAAAAAACACTTTCACATCATCCTGCTGCTGCAACGCTCTCCCGGAGGTCTACATGGTTTACCAAGAAGGTCAGATGGACAGCATCCGCAACATTCTCGCCGGCAAGAAAGGCCTGATCGTCGGCATCGCCAACGAAAACAGCATCGCCTACGGCTGCGCCAATGTGCTACACCAGCTCGGCGCCCAATGCGCCGTCACCTACCTGAACGACAAGGCCGAGAAATACGTGCGGCCGCTGGCTGAAGGCTTGCAATCGCCGCTGATCCTGCCGCTGGATGTCGAGCAGCCGGGCCAGTTGCAGAAAGTGTTTGCCGAAATCGATCGCACATGGGGCTCGCTGGATTTCATCATCCATTCCATCGCCTACTGCCCGGCCGAAGACCTGCACGGCCGCGTCACCGACTGCTCGCTGGAGGGCTTCCAGCAGGCGATGCGCGTGTCCTGCTATTCCTTCATCGAAATGGCCCGCCTGGCCGAGCCCCTGATGAAGAACGGCGGCAGCCTGATCACCATGAGCTACTACGGCGCCGACAAGGTGGTGGAGCACTACAACATCATGGGACCGGTCAAATCCGCGCTGGAGAGCGTCAGCCGCTACCTGGCCAACGAGCTCGGCCCCAAGCGCATCCGCGTGCACGCGGTGTCGCCGGGCCCGCTGAAAACCCGCGCCGCCTCAGGCATCGCGCATTTCGACCAACTGATCGAGGACGCCATTTCCCGCGCGCCGCAAAACCGGCTGGTGGAAATCGAGGAAGTCGGCATGACCTGCGCCTTCCTGATCTCCAACGCCGCCAGCGGCCTCACCGGGCAGACCATCTACGTCGACGGCGGACAACACATCAAGGCTTGAGGAGAGCGGCATGATTCACGATACCCACGCATTTGACGACATCGTACAACAGGCGCGCGCCTTCGGCCCGCTGCCGATGGCCGTGGCCCACCCTTGCAGCCGCGAGGCGCTGCTGGGCGCGGTGGAGGCCGCCGACAACCAGATCGCCACGCCCATCCTGGTGGCGCCGCTGGGCAAGCTGAAGAAGTTGGCGGACGAGCTGGAAGTGGACATCCGGCGCTTTGAGTGCATAGACGTCGAACACAGCCACGCCGCCGCCGAGCGCGCGGTGCAGCTGACGCGCGAAGGCTACGCCGACATCCTGATGAAGGGCAGCCTGCACACCGATGAATTCATGAGCGCGGCCCTGGCGCGCAATACCGGCATCCGTACCGACCGCCGCATCAGCCATGTCTGGGTGATGAAGGTGGAAAGCTATCCGCGCTACCTGTTCATCACCGACGCGGCCGTCAACATCGAGCCGGACCTGATGACCAAGCGCGACATCTGCCAGAACGCCATCGATCTGACCCACGCCCTGGGCATCGCCCGCCCCAAGGTGGCCATCCTGGCCGCGGTGGAAACCATCAACCCGGACATGCAAGCCACGCTGGACGCCGCCGCGCTGTGCAAGATGGCCGATCGCGGCCAGATCACCGGCGCCATCCTCGACGGCCCGCTGGCCTTCGACAACGCCATCTCCAAGGAGGCGGCCGACAGCAAGGGCATCGTGTCTCCCGTGGCCGGCGACCCGGACATCCTGCTGGTGCCCAATCTGGAAGCCGGCAATATGCTGGGCAAGCAGCTGACCTATCTGGCGCAGGCCGCCTCCGCCGGCATCGTGATGGGCGCGCGCGTGCCCATGGTGCTAACCAGCCGCGCCGACGACGCCAGCGGCCGCCTGGCCTCCAGCGCCATCGCCAGCCTGCTGGCCCACAAGCGCCGACAGGGAGGACGCTCATGAACCGATGCCTGCTGGCCATCAACGCCGGTTCGGCCACGCTGAAGTTCCGCGCCTTTTCTTCCGATGGGCAGACCCTACTGGCGCGCGGCATGGTGGATCGTTTCGGCAGCAAGGAAGCCCGGCTCGCGCTGGCCGACGCCAATGGCCAGCCGCTGGCCGAACGCGGCTTGGCCGACGACGGGCACGTCTCCGCCCTGGCCGCGGTGCTGAACAGCCTGGCCGACCAAGGCCTGGAAGCGCGCGCAGTGGCCCATCGCGTGGTGCACGGCGGCAGCCGTTTCCGCCAGCCGGTGCGCGTCGATGCCGAAGTACGAGCGGCGCTGGACGACTACATCGCGCTGGCGCCGCTGCACCAGCCGGTGAGCCTGGAAGTGATAGACGCATTCAGCCAGCTAGACGCGCGCTTGCCGCAAATCGCCTGCTTTGACACCGCCTTCCACGTCACCCAGCCGGTGGTGGCCACCCGCTTCGGCATCGCCCGCCACTGGCACGACGAGGGCATCCGCCGTTACGGTTTCCACGGCCTGTCCTATGCCGCCATCGCGCGGCGGCTGCCGGATGTGGGCCTGGCCCACGGCAAGGTGGTGGTCTGCCATCTGGGCAGCGGCGCCAGCGCCTGCGCCATCGAGTCCGGCAAGAGCGTGGCCGCCAGCACCGGATTCTCCGCCGTGGACGGCCTGATGATGGGCACCCGCCCCGGCTGCATCGATCCGGAAGTGATCCTGTACTGGCAGGAGCACGAAGGCATGGGGGTGAAGGATGTGCGCCGCGAGATGTACAAGAACTCCGGCCTGCTGGGGGTCTCCGGCGTATCCGCCGACATGCGCGAGCTGGTGGCCAGCGAGCTGCCGGCCGCGCGCGAGGCGGTGGAGCTGTTCTGCTACCGCACCGCGCGCGAAGTCGCCAGCCTGGCCGGCGCGCTGCGCGGCCTGGATGGGCTGATCTTCACCGCCGGCATAGGCGAACACTCGGCCGAAGTGCGCGCCCGCGTCCTGCAGCAGCTGTCCTGGCTGGGCTTCGAGCTGGACCATGCCGCCAACCTGGCGCACGCGCGCCGCCTCACCACCGCCGGCAGCCGCCTGCCGGCCTATGTGTTGCCCACCGACGAAGAAGGCGAAATGGCCCGTCAGGCCGCTCCGCTGCTGTAAATCCCGCGCGCGCTCCCGGCATGCCGCTCGTCGGCATGCCGCCTTCGCCCAACGACGCTTTGCGGCATCCCGAAGCCAACATGCCAGGCTAGGGTCTGTTGACGTTTGCTGAGCGGTCGCGCCGGAGCGCATTGCACGGCGAATCGAGGCGTTTCGCACGCCGCATAGTCATTCTCTGTCAGCGCGGAACAACGAAGAGTCGGCGCGAAAGGCGCCCGGCCCTGCGGGTTTGGCCGCTTTGAGCCGCCCATGACTGGCGGCGATGGCCTCAGCGGCTCAGTTCGGCGCGGTACTTGTCTTCCTCATCCTCGAATACCTCGTCGCCGCCCAGCAAGAACGCTTGCTTGAGCAATTCGCGCGCGGCGTCGGCGCGGCCCAATTCCAGCTCGCACTGGCCCAGACGCAACAAGATGAAGGGATTTTCCGCGCCCTGCGGGCACTGCCTGGCCTGCTCCAGGGCCTGCCGGCCATTTTGCCATTCGCCCATCTGGAAATAGGTATCGCCGATGGCGGTCAGCAACCAAGTGGCGGCCTCCCAGCGCTCCACTTGCGGCGGCAGCAGCTCAAAAGCCTGCAGATAGCGGTCCAGCGCGGCATCGAACGTGCCCTGGTCGAACAACGCGTCGCCTTCGTCAAGCAGGGCCTGGATGGGTTCGTGCAGTATGGAAGGCAAGGCGGTCATCTAGAGTATCCCGAATCAACAATGAAAAGAGGCCGGCCCATGGCGGCGGCCTTGGCTGCCTCCATCATATCGCAGCGCGGCCAGGCGCGCGATTTCAGCCGCGCCAGAAACACAAAAGGCCCCGCGCTGCGGAGCCTTTGCGTATTCTTTGTCAGCCTGGGCTGAAGATCAGGCCATAGCCTTGATCTGAGCGGACAGACGGCTCTTGTGACGAGCAGCCTTGTTCTTGTGGAACACGCCCTTGTCAGCAATGCGGTCGATCACTTTTTCGGAAGCGTGGAATACTACCTTAGCGGCAGCCTTGTCACCGGCTTCGATTGCCTTGAGCACTTTCTTAACTGCGGTACGGAACGCAGTACGCAGGCTGGCGTTGTGCGCGCGCTGCTTAAGGGCTGTGCGTGCACGCTTGCGAGCTTGTGCGCTGTTAGCCATGAATCTTTCTCCTGATAGCGGAATCTGAAACCCGCGATTCTAAGCCCTAAACACAGGTTTTGCAACAAGAATCCGGCCGGCGTAAACTAGCGGGCTTGCTCAATCCGCCTCTCGTTGTACGACAAAACAAAATGAACCTGCTCAAGGCCCTGGCTGCAGTCAGCAGCATGACCATGGTGTCGCGCGTGCTCGGCCTGGTGCGCGACACGCTCGTCGCGCGCATCTTCGGCGCCGGCATGGCCGCCGACGCTTTCAACGCCGCCTTCAAGATTCCCAACATGCTGCGGCGCCTATTCGCGGAGGGCGCCTTCTCGCAGGCTTTCGTGCCCATTCTGGGCGAATACAAGCAGAACAAGACGCACGAGGAAACGCGCGAATTCGTCGCCAAGGTCACCGGCGTGCTGGGCTCTGTGCTGTTGCTGGTGACGGCGATAGGCATGCTGGCCGCGCCGGCCATCATGTGGATATCGGCGCCGGGCTTCTACCGCGAGCCGGCCAAGGCCGCGCTGTTCGCCGACATCCTGCGCGTCTCCTTCCCGTATATTTTCTTCATCTCGCTGTCGTCGATGACCGGCAGCGTGCTCAATAGCTGGGGAAAATTTTCCATCCCGGCCTTCACGCCTACCTTCCTGAACCTCAGCTTCATCGTGTTCGCGCTGGCCTTCACCCACTACTTCCATCCGCCCATCATGGCGCTGGCGTGGGCGGTGTTCGTCGGCGGGCTGATCCAGCTGGTGTGGCAGCTGCCCTTTCTGAAGCAGATCGGCATGCTGGCCAAGCCCATCCTCGCCTTCCGCGACCCGGCGGTGTGGCGCGTGATCCGGCAGATGGGTCCGGCCATCTTCGGCGTGTCGGTGGCGCAGATTTCCTTGCTGATCAATTCCACCTTCGCCTCTTTCCTGCCCACCGGCAGCGTATCGTGGATGTATTACGCCGACCGGCTGATGGAGTTTCCGTCCGGCGTGCTGGGCGTGGCGCTGGGCACCATCCTGCTGCCGTCCTTGTCCAAGCACGCGGCCAGCAAGTCCGACGCCGAATTCAGCGTGCTGCTGGACTGGGGCATCCGGCTGTCTCTGCTCTTGGCGGTGCCGGCCACGGTGGGTCTGGGCCTGCTGTCCGGCCCGCTGCTCTACACCATGTTCATGTACGGCAAATTCTCCGCGCACGACGCCTGGATGTCGCAACAGGCGGTGATCGCTTACTCCTTCGGCCTGCTGGGGCTGATTCTGGTCAAAGTGCTGGCGCCGGGCTTCTACGCGCGCCAGGACATCAAAACGCCGGTGCGCATCGCGGTGAAGACGCTGATCGCCACCCAAGTGATGAACCTGATCTTTGTCTTCCCGCTGAAGCACGCCGGCCTGGCGCTGTCCATAGGCCTGGCATCCTGCATCAACGCCGGCCTGTTGATGCACACTCTGCAAAAACGCGGCATCTACCGGCCGGAAGCGGGTTGGCGCAGCTTCCTGCTCAAGCTGGCCACCGCCATTCTGGCGATGGCGGCCGCGCTGCTGGCCTGCCAGTGGTGGCTGCCGATAGATTGGCACGGCCAGGCCTGGCAGCGCGCGCTGTGGCTGGTGCTGCTGGTCGGCGTCGGCGCGACGGTTTATTTCGCCGCGCTATTCGCGCTGGGCTTCCGCCCGCGCCATTTCATGCGGCGCGAGATGTAACATGCTTTTGCCAAGAACAGCGTTTCCGATACTGGAAACGGCCACGCTCCAGACAAGACGTCAGCGCCATGTTCTTTTGATGCCCACTCGCTGGCTTAGTGGCGAAAACCGTTTTTAGAAGGCTTATATGATGCAAAACCTCACCCCCGAACACTCGCCGCTGGGCAAAACCGTCAGCTACCAGGACCAGTACGATCCTTCCCTGCTGTTCCCGATCGCGCGCCAGACCAAGCGCGAGGAGATAGGCGTGGATGAGGCTGCGCTGCCATTCGCCGGCGTCGACATCTGGACCGGTTTCGAGCTGTCCTGGCTCAACGCTAAAGGCAAACCGCAGGTCGGCATCGCCACCTTCCGCATTCCGGCCGCAAGCCCGCGGCTGATCGAGTCCAAATCGTTCAAGCTGTATCTGAACAGCTACAACCAGACCCGCATGGACAGCATGGACGCGCTGGCCGCCCAGTTGGCGCGCGACTTGTCCGAGGCCGCCGGCGCCGAGGTTTCCGTTTCCATCCTGTTGCCCCAGGCCTTCGCCGCCGAGCAAGTGCGCGAGCTGGCCGGCGAGTGCCTCGACGATCTGGACATCGCGGTGGACAACTACACACCCTGCCCCGAAGTCTTGAAGGCCGACGCAACGGAGATCGTCAGCGAAACGCTGTGCAGCAATCTATTGAAGTCCAACTGCCTGGTCACCGGCCAGCCGGACTGGGGCAGCGTGTCCATCCGCTACACCGGGCCCAAGATAGACCGCGAGGCGCTGCTGCGGTATTTGATCGGCTTCCGCCAGCACAACGAGTTCCATGAGCAATGCGTGGAGCGCATCTTCGTCGACTTGCTGCGCGCCTGCGCGCCGACGCAGCTGACCGTCTATGCCCGCTATACCCGCCGCGGCGGCCTGGACATCAATCCCTGGCGCAGCAATTTCGAAGCCGCGCCGCGGGACAACGTCCGCACCGCGCGCCAATAAGAGCCGCTCACAAAACCTCGTTAGATAACCTGAGCCAAAGCGCGCCGACGCAGACCGTACTTGAGTACGGCATGGAGGCGCAACGCAGGATCAGGGGTTTGGTTAGCGGGTCTAAACGCAAGCGGGGCCTTGCTATCCCGCTTGCTTTATTTCCTCATCATTGATATCCATGCCAATCCAAACCTTGGACATAAAAGGATAGCAATGAAAACCACCCCGCACCTGTTCGCCCAACGCCTGAGCAAGGCGCTGCTCGCGCTGTCCATCGGTCTGTTCGGGCTGATGGTGGCCAGCGGCAACCTGCTCGACTACGACTCCAACTGGCAGTTTGTCCGCCATGTGCTGAGCATGGACACTATGCAGCCGTGGTTCCACGGCGACGCGCTGCGCGGCCGCGCCATCCACAGCGAAGCCATTCAACGCCTGGCCTACGCCGCCATCATAGCCGGCGAGCTGGCCGTAGGCCTGCTGTGCGCCGCCGGCGGCGCCATGCTGCTGCTCGCCCTGCGTCCCACGGCCGGCATTTGGCTGCCGCGCGGCAAAGCCTGCTTCACGCTGGGCGCGACGCTGGCCATCCTGGTCTGGCACACCGGCTTCGCGGTGATAGGCGGCGAATACTTCGCGATGTGGGCCAACCAGTTCAACGGCCAGTTCAGCGCCTACGCCTTCACCGGCATTGCGCTGTTGGCGCTGATCTATGTGAACCAGCCGGAATCGTCAGCCGATTGACAGAAAAAGCCGCATCCTTCACAGATGCGGCTTTGACGATAAATCTCTTCGTCAGAACGGCGGCGGCGCCTCGAACTCCATCTCCTCAAACGTCACCGGGTGGCGCAACACCAGCCTGGATGCGTGCAGCAACAGACGGTCCGCCTTGGCCAGCGCCTCCGGCGGGGCGTAGATGTCGTCGCCAAGAATGGGGTGGCCGGACTCCAGATGCAGCATGTGCATGCGCAGCTGGTGAGCGCGGCCGGTCAGCGGGTCGAGCTCCATGCGGCTGACGTTGCGCGCGGTGTCGCGCAGGATCACCCGGTAGCGGGTGATGGCTTCCTTGCCTTCCTGGAAATCTACCTTCTGCCGCGGCCGGTTCGGCCAATCGATGATCAAGGGCAGGTCTATGGTGCCGCTATTGCTTTCCACGATGCCGTCCACCACCGCGATATAGCGTTTCTTGACCTTGCGATCCATGAAGGCGATGGACAGCGCGCGCTGCATTTCCGGGCCGCGGCCCATCACCACCAGACCGGAAGTGTCCATATCCAGACGGTGCACGGTCAGCGCGTCGGGGTAGACTTTCTGCGCGCGGCTGATCAGGCAGTCGGCCTTATCTTCCCCGCGCCCTGGCACCGACAGTAGGCCGCTGGGCTTGTCCAGCACCAGCATGCAGTCGTCGACGTAGACCACGTTGAGGCCGGTGTCCGGCGGCGGATTGTAGTGTTCGAGATTATGTCTTGGCATTGTAATGCGGCTTTAAAAATCGATTGGCGGCGATTATCGGCGTTAAAGCCTTGCCCGACAAGCTGTTACCGTCGATTGCGCGCGGCGCTGTCACTTGAAATCGCCTGGATTCGCCATCAATCTGTTGTGACAACAACAGACAAGGACGCATCATGCAGGAACAGTTCTACCAAGACCCGTATCAAACCCGCCTCGCCACCCGCGTGGTCCGCCACGACGATGCCGGCCTGGTGCTGGAAGATACCCTGTGCTACCCGCTGGGCGGCGGCCAACCGGGCGACAGCGCCACGCTGACGCTAGCGGACGGCGGCACGCTGCGCATCGCCGACACCCGACGCGACCGCGAAACCCGCGCCATCCTGCATCAGACCGAAGGCGACATCCGCCTCGCCCCCGGAACCGAAGTCACGCTGGACCTGGATTGGGACCGCCGCTACCGCCATATGCGCATCCACACCTGCATGCACCTGCTGGGCGTGGTGATCAAGGCCGGCGTCACCGGCGGCAACATGACGGCCGAGTCCGGCCGGCTGGACTTCTCGCTACCTGAAGGCATGGAGCTGGACAAAGAAGAGATCGAGGCCGAATTGAACCGGCTGGTGGCGGCCGATCTGCCGGTGACCGTGAAGATGACCAGCGGCGAAGCGCTGCAGGCGCAACCGGAGCTGATCCGCACCATGTCGGTGACGCCGCCCTTGCATCTGCCGGAAATCCGCCTGATCGAGATCGAGGGCGTGGACTTGCAGCCCTGTGGCGGCACCCACCTGGCGCGCACCGGCGAAGTGGGCCGTGTCAGGGTGAAGAAGATCGAGAACAAGGGCGCGCGGAACAAACGCGTGGTGCTGGAGCTGGTCGATTAAGCCGCACCGCCAACAAAAACGGGGACCACGCGGTCCCCGTCTTCACTTCATGAATGCCGCGCTCAGCGCGCGTCCAGCGCCATTTCGTGCTCCGGATGCGCCGGTTTCTCGTCCAGCGTCATGCGATGCAGCCACGGCGCGATGAAGATGGTCAGCACGGCGATCACGCCGGTCACCACCCCGATCTGGGTGAACACGCGGCTATAGATTTCCAGGGTAACCAGCGGGTCGGTCACATTGTCCGGCGCGGCGGTCAGGCTGGCCACCTTGCCGGCGATCACAGAAGACGCGGCCGAAGTCAGGAACCAGGCGCCCATGATGAAGCCCATCAGCCGCTGCGGCACCAGTTGCGCCACCATGGCCAGGCCCAGGCCGGAAATCAGCAGCTCGCCTATGCTTTGCAACAGGTAGCTCAGCACCATCCAGTTGGACGACACCATGCCCTGGGCATTAGCGTACTTGGCGCCCAGCGGCAGAACCAGGAAGGCGCCGGCGCACAGCACCATGCCGATGGCGAACTTGTGGGGCATGGGCAGGCGGTTGCCCAGCTTGTTGTAGCAGATGGCGAGCAGCGGACTGGCCAGCATGATCCAGAACGGGTTCAGCGACTGGAACTGCTCCGGCTGCACCGGAATGCCGAACAGGGTGTGCTCGGTATTGTGGATGGCGAAGAAGTTCAGCGACAACGGCATCTGGTTGTACAACACGAAGAACACCGTCGCCTGCAGCATCAGGATGGCGGCCACGATCATCTTCTTGCGGTCCGCGCCCTGCAACAGCAGGGTTTCCTTGACGAACAGCCCCACCACGCCGATGGACAGCACGGCCAGCACCGCATTGGCGATGATCTCGTGCTTCAGCAGCAGCGCGGCCAGCAGGCAGGCCACCACCACGCCGGCCAGCACCGCCAGCCAGGTGCTCAGTTTAGGCGTGCGGAAATCGGCCTCGGAACCGTATTCCTTGACCCAGCCGCGCAGCAGCAGGAAGTTGGCCACGGTGATCAGCATGCCGACAACCGACAAGGCGAAGGCGTGGGCGTAGCCGAACTGGTCGGCCAGCCACGGCGTGGCCAGCATGGACAACAACGAGCCGACGTTGATCGCCATGTAATACATGGTGAAGGCGCCATCCAGCCGCGGATCGTTCTCCTCATAGCACTTGGACAGCAGCGACGAAGGATTGGCCTTGAACAAGCCATTGCCGACAGCAATGGTGCCCATGCCCAAATACAGCAGGCTGATCTGGTCGGCCGACGCGGTCACCATGGCATAGCCCGCGGTCAGCACCAGCGCGCCCAGCAAAATGGTGCGGCGGGTGCCCAGCACCTTGTCGCCTAGCCAGCCGCCAACCGACACCAGGCCATACACCATGGCGATGAAGGCGGAGAACAGCGTGAAGGACTCGACCTCGCGCAGGCCAAGCTCCTTAACCAGATAAACAGCCAGAATGCCTTGCAGGCCGTAAAAGCCGAAACGTTCCCAAAATTCGATCGAAAAGATCAGATAAAACGGCTTGGGTTGCCGCAAGGGGTTGAGCGCGCTTTGCGTCATGACGGGTTCCTTGTGAAATCAGAACTGCTGCGGACCCAGGAAATTCCTGATGGCGAGACGGCGGATGGACAGCGCGGCGCGCGCCAGCCAAAGCCAGTCGCGCGGGTGAGACAGACAGTGGTCACTACTGGAAATGAGGCTAATTTGCAGTTATCACGCCGCAAGTCCATGCAAATTCATGACCTTGCCGCAACATTGATAGCATTCAGAAACTATTGATGAAGCAAGTTGGGCTTGCTGTCAAATCACTTGACGCAATACAGCCTCATTCATGACAAAGGCAAGGCACAGAATATGAATAAAATCTTACATATGGACAACAATCATGAACATGCCTATATGTAAAATATTTAGATGCTTAAAATGAAGAAATTTTAAAATTTAATTGCCAATTCGATCAGGAAAGGAATTTTATCAGATAGCGCCGGCCCGCAAGCCGGCGCGCGCTCACCGAGCCAACAACGCCGCCAAGCGGTTCCCCACCTCCGCCACCTCGTGCCGCAAATAATCGATGAACCGCCCCGGCAACGGCGAGGCAGGACGGAACTGCGGCAACACCAGCCGCAGCGAAAACGGAATCGACGCCTCCAGCGGCCTGGCAAACAGCCCCGACCCGACTTCGGCCAGCGCAGTCAGCGGATTGACGATGGCCACGCCCAGCCCCTGCCGCACCAGGGCGCACACCGCCGCCGCGCTATGGGTGGACAGCTGCAGCCGGCGGCGCACCCCGGCCTCGGCGAACCAGGCGTCGACCTGCTGGCGGTAAGGATCGCTGGGCGCCAGGCTGACGAAGGGCAAATCGGCGAAATCCTGCGCCGTCAGCCGCCGCTTGGCCGCCAGCGGATGCCCGGCCGGCATCACGCACAACTCGTCGCCCTGCCACAGCGGCAAAATCTGGCAACCGGCAGGCGCCTGGTCCTGTTCGATCAGCCCCAGATCGAAACGCTGCGCCGCCAGCCACTCCTCAAGCCACGGCGACTCCTGCGGACTGATGTCCACCCCCACCTCCGGCAGGCCTTGCAAAAAGCGCGCGCAAGCCGCCGGCAGCAAAGTCTGGGCGAACACCGGCAGACAGGCGATGGCCAGCTGCCCCCCGGAAAACTGGCGGATGGCTGCGGCGCTGCTGACGATGCGTTCCAGCCCGACAAAACTCCGCTCCACCTCGGCGAACAGCTGCAAAGCCTGCTGGGTGGGCCGCAGGCGGCCGTGGCCGCGCTCGAACAGGGTCAGCTCCAATAACTGCTCGCAGCGCGCCAGCTCGCGGCTGACCGTGGGTTGCGAAGTATGCAGCAGCCGCGCGGCGCCGCTGACGCTGCCGGACGTCATCACGGCTCGAAACACCTCGATGTGGCGCAGATTGATCGCCATCTCTTCCTCCATGCGAAGTCATGGCCATATCAAAAATGAAAGCCATATCGACATAATTCTATTTTATTTTTGTACGAATTAGCCGGATCATGGTCTGACATCCACAGGAAAGCCCTGCATGCGCCCCTTCGACAACCGCCAACTCGCCGCCATCGCCCAACAGTACGGCTCGCCGCTCTGGGTCTACCACGCCGACACCATCCGCAGCCGCATCGCCGAGCTGAAGGCCTTTGACACCATACGCTATGCGCAGAAGGCCAACTCCAACACCCACATCCTGCGGCTGATGCGCGCGGAAGGCGTGAAAGTGGATGCGGTATCGCTGGGCGAGATTGAGCGCGCGCTGGCCGCCGGCTACCGCGCCGGCGGCGATGAGCCGTCCGACATCGTCTTCACCGCCGACGTGCTGGACCGCGCCACGCTGGACAAGGTGGTGGAGACCGGCATTCCGGTGAACGCCGGCTCCATCGACATGCTGCGCCAGTTGGGCGAGCGCTCGCCGGGCCATCCGGTCTGGCTGCGCATCAACCCCGGCTTCGGCCATGGCCACAGCCAGAAGACCAATACCGGCGGCGAAAACAGCAAACACGGCATCTGGCATGAAGACTTGCAGCAGGCGCTGCAAGCGGTGCGGACGCATGGCCTGGAATTGATCGGCGTCCACATGCACATCGGCTCCGGCGTCGATTACGGCCATCTGCAACAGGTGTGCGGCGCCATGGTGGAGCTGGTGGCGCAACTCGGCTGCGATATCGAAGCCATCTCCGCCGGCGGCGGTCTGTCCATCCCCTACCGCGACGGCGACGCCCGCATCGATACCGCCCATTACTTCCAGTTGTGGGATGCCGCCCGGCAACGCATCGCCGAACAGCTGGGCCATCCGGTGCGGCTGGAAATCGAGCCGGGCCGCTTCCTGGTGGCGGAATCCGGCGCGCTGCTGGCCGAAGTGCGCGCCGTCAAAGACATGGGCAGCCGCCATTTCGTGCTGGTGGACGCCGGCTTCAACGACCTGATGCGGCCGTCGTTATATGGCAGCTACCATCGCATCAGCGTGCTGGACGCGCTCGGGATGGAGAAAAGCGGCCGCATCGACACCGTGGTGGCCGGCCCGCTATGCGAATCCGGCGACGTCTTCACCCAACAGGAAGGCGGCACTGTGGAAACCCGGCCGCTGCCGCCGGCGCAAGTCGGCGATCTGATGGTGTTCCACGACGCCGGCGCCTATGGCGCGACCATGTCGTCCAACTACAACAGCCGCCCGCTGTTGGCCGAGGTGCTGGTCGATGGCGGCGCGGCGCGGCTGATCCGCCGCCGCCAGACCATGGCGGAACTGCTGGCGCTGGAAGCCTGAACGCTCAATGCGAAGAAGCCGGGCATCGCCCGGCTTCCTCGCACATTCCCTCGCCCAACAGCAGGATCAGCTCTTCTGTTCCATCTTGTTGATGACGAACTTCACGCCCGGCACCTTTTCAGCGATCTGGCCAGCCTTGAACATCTGCTGGTCATCGGTCATCGGACCCTCGATGGTCACCTCTGCCTTGCTGCTGCTCACCTTCAGATCCAAGGCTTTCAGTTCCTGATCCGCATCCAGAGCCTGCTTCACGGAGGCCGCCAATTCCGCATCGGTCGGCGCAGCCACGGCGGCGGCGGCATCTGCATAGGCAGCATGCACGGCGAAAGTGCCAGACACGGCCAGGGCAGCCAGCAGCAGGGTACGGCTTGCAAGGTGTTTCATCATTTTCTCCAATTTCTCGCGACAAATGTCCAAGGCCACGATCCGCCATGCCAGCGGATCACACGGAATACCGCCATGTTAACGGGGAAACTTTTCAGTTTTGTTGCGACTCAATGACATCACACTAAACACGATGCCGGCGCGACACGCTCCCCGACGCGCGGGTTACAATCAACCGAACCACTCAATCACAGGGCCCAGAGCCTCGAAGCATGAAGCAGAAACCGTTCTTGAAAAGCTGGCCATTGTGGCTGATGCTGCTGACACTGGCCGGCTGCGGCACCACCCCGCCGCGCACCGGCACCACGATATCCCCGTCCACCGCCTCCAGCGCCAGTCCGGCCGCGCTGCCCAACTGGAACAGCCAGGCCCTGGGCGATACCCTGCAGGGCCTGCAGCAAAGCTGCCGCAGCCTGCAGAAAAAACCGTCCTGGAGCGGCGTCTGCCGCGAAGCCGGCACCCTGCCGGCCAGCGATGCCGACGCGGTGCGCCGTTTCTTCGAAAACCGTTTCACCGCCTGGAAATTGCAGGACGGTGGCCGCGACAGCGGCCTGATCACCGGCTATTACGAGCCGCTGCTGAACGGCAGCCGCACCCGCTCCGAACGCACGCCCTGGCCGGTTTACGGCGTGCCGCGCGACCTGGTCAGCGTGGACGTGCCGATGAGCCAGCGCAATCGCGGCACGCTGCGCGCCAAGCAGGCCGGTCCCAACCGGCTGACGCTGGCTGCCAATGGCAATATCGAGATCAATCCGGCCGACTTCGCCGCCGACCCGCGCGGCATCCGCCTGAAAGGCCGCCTGTCCGGCTCGCGGCTGATGCCGTATTTCACCCGCGGCCAGATCAACCAGGGCAGCATCGCCGGCAGCGCGCCGGTGATCGCCTGGGTGGAAGACCCGGTGGAGCTCTTCTTCCTGCAAGTGCAAGGCTCCGGCCGCATCCAGCTGGACGACGGCAGCTTCCTGCACGTGGGCTTTGCCGACCAGAACGGCTACCCCTATCAGTCGATAGGCAAATGGCTGGTGGACAAGGGCGAGATGACGCTGTCCGACGCCTCGATGCAGGGCATCAAGGATTGGCTCGCGCGCAATCCGCAGCGCCGCGACGAGCTGCTGTCGGTCAACCAAAGCTACATCTTCTTCAAGCCGCTGTCCGGCGACGATGGCGGCCCGGTGGGCGCATTGGGCGTGCCGCTGACCGGCGGCTACAGCATCGCCGTCGATCCGCGCTACATCCCGCTGGGCGCGCCGATCTACCTCGCCACCACTTGGCCGCATTCCACCGAACCGCTGGTACGGCTGGTGCACGCCCAGGACACCGGCAGCGCCATCAAGGGCGCGCTGCGCGCCGACCTGTTCTGGGGCTATGGCACCGAGGCCGGCATGTACGCCGGCCGCATGAAGCAGCAAGGCAGCATGTGGCTGCTGCTGCCCAAGGGGCTGACCCCCACTTCCGCGCTATGATCAAACGGGGCCTCGGCCCCGTTTTCTACAGCGACGCCAGCACCAGCAGCGCCATCCCCAGGCACACCAGCACGGTGTAGATCAGCAGCAAACCCAGCGTGCGCAAAGCCACCGCCAACTTGCCGCCGCCGTAAACCCGCCGTTGCGCCAGCCACAGATAGATTGACGTCCCGGCAAAAAACAGCCAGGCGGAAACCGTGGGCAAGACCAAGCCCAGACACAGCACCAGAAACAGCCAGGCGTGGAAATGCAGGGTAAACACCAGATGCATCCCATACACCCGGTGGCGCCCGAAATACGCCAACAGCAACAATAAGGCGAATAGCGGCATCAGGCCGAACAACACGTACGGCGCGTGGCCGCGCAGCGAATGCGACAACTCGGCGTTGGCCTCTTCCGGTTGTTCGCGGAATCTCTTGAAATCCTTGCTCAGATGATCGCCCCAGCGCTTCAGCAACCGGTCCGCATGCGGGTTGCCGGTTTGGGCGATCTGCACAGTGCCACGCTCGGCATCGGCCCACAGCAGCGAGCCGCTAGCGTCTTGCGGGGCCTCGTTATTATCCGCCTTTGCCAACGAGGACATTGCCGAGCGAGACGGAGTCTCGGCCAAATCGATGCTCGCCGAGCCGCCCACAACACCCAGCAGCACGAAGAATACAAAGCTGATGCTCAAGTACAGCTGGAACGGCTTGACGTAACGCTGACGCCGCCCCAGCAGATATTCCTCGGTCAAACGGCCCGGCTGCGCCAACAGCAGCCACAAGCTGCGCGTCAACGCGCCTTCCAGGCTGACATAGTGATGCAGATATTCATGAATGAACTCCCACAAAGTGGGAATCTCGATATGGATCTTCTGGCCGCACTCCGGGCAGAAGCGGCCGCAGACCGGATGATGGCAATTGGCGCAATGCTCCGGTTGACACACATGGCGGTACTTGTTCATCGGCGGATGAGGAAAAGGGGAAACCCCGATCTTAGCCAGCCGAGCCAATCATGCCAATAACATTTTTGATCAGAACTATCTTGCCGTATCCGCGCTGTGTCAATCGTTCGCCAGCCAGGCAATATTCCTTCGTACTGATAGGCATTGAGAGGCTGTTTGCAACCGCATTCTCAGCATTTCGAGAAGGGGTGGCGCGCGCCAGCCTGACGCTGCCGGCGGGGCAGCTGACCCACGTCCTTCGTCACAGCTTTGCCAGTCACTTCATGATGAACGGCGGCAACATCCTGGTACGGCAAAGGGCGCTGGGCCACCACAACCTCATCATGACCATGCGGTACGCCCATCTTTCACCCGACCATTTGAGCGAAACTCGCGAGCTGAGCCCGCTGCGCGCGTTGCACCTTTGTTGAACCCGACAAAGCAAAAGGGGTTGCGCTTGCGCGCAACCCCTTGATTGTCTGGTGGGCCCCCGGGGAGTCGAACCCCGCACCAACGGATTATGAGTCCGCTGCTCTAACCAAGCATGAGCTAGAGGCCCTGAAAGAGAGAGCGATTATAACGTGGAAAATAAAAATCCCCAAGCCTTGGCCTGGGGATTTTGCAAGATTTACGCCAAACGCTTACTGGCCGCCCGGTTCGTTGTCCAGGAAGCTGCGCAAACGCTCGGAGCGAGTCGGATGACGCAGCTTGCGCAGCGCCTTGGCCTCGATCTGACGAATACGCTCGCGGGTCACGTCGAACTGCTTGCCCACTTCTTCCAGCGTGTGGTCGGTGTTCATGTCGATGCCGAAACGCATGCGCAGAACTTTCGCCTCTCGCGGCGTCAGGGTATCCAGCACTTCCTTGGTCGCGTCCTTCAGGCTGGAGTACATCGCCGCGTCGGACGGGGCCAGGTTGTTCTGGTCCTCGATGAAGTCGCCAAGATGGGAATCGTCGTCGTCGCCGATCGGGGTTTCCATGGAGATGGGCTCCTTGGAAATCTTCATGATCTTGCGAATCTTCTCTTCCGGCATCTCCATCTTCTCGGCCAGTTCCGCCGGATCCGGCTCGCGGCCGCTTTCCTGCAGGATCTGCCGCGAGATGCGGTTCATCTTGTTGATGGTCTCGATCATGTGCACCGGAATGCGGATGGTGCGCGCCTGGTCCGCGATGGAGCGGGTGATCGCCTGGCGAATCCACCAGGTGGCGTAGGTCGAGAACTTGTAGCCGCGGCGGTATTCGAACTTGTCCACCGCCTTCATCAGACCGATGTTGCCCTCCTGGATCAAATCTAGGAACTGCAGACCGCGGTTGGTGTACTTCTTGGCGATGGAGATCACCAGACGCAGGTTGGCCTCGATCATTTCCTTCTTGGCGCGGCGCGCCTTGGATTCGCCCGCCGACATCTGGCGGTTGATTTCCTTCAGGGCCTTGATCGACAGCATCGCCTTGTCCTGCAGATCGGACAGGCGGGTCTGCTTCTCGATGATGGCGTGCTTGAAGCGGGTCAGCGCCTCGCTCCAGGCCTTGCCGGAGGCAATCTCGTTTTCCACCCAATCCAGGTTGGTCTCGTTGCCCGGGAACACCTTGATGAAGTGGGCGCGGTCCATGCGCACGCGGCTGACGCAGATGTCCTGGATGTCGCGCTCGTAAGTGCGAATCTCGTTGACGCGGCCGCGCAGCGACTCACAGAGGCTTTCCACTTGGCGGGTAGCAAAACGCACCAACATGAACTCGGTGGTGATCGCGTCTTGCAGCTCCAGGTATTCCTTACTCTGCGGACCCTTGGCGTTCAGCGCCTTGACCATCTTGTCGAACAAGAGGCGCACGCCGGCGAAGTGTTCCAGCGCTTCCTGCTTCAGCTCTTCCAGGTTGGCTGCGGCATCGGCGTCGGCGTCGACTTCCTCGGCGTCCTCGTCCTCTTCCTCTTCCTCTTCCAGCAGCTCGTCGTCGGCTTCCGGCTCGGCGAACTGGGCGTCAGCCTCGGTCGGGGCGTTGAGGTCGATAAAGCCGTCCACCACTTCGTCGACGCGGATTTCATCGCGCGCCACGCGCTCCATCAGCTCCAGCACCTCGGCGATGGTGCCGGGGCAGGCGGAGATGGCTTGGATCATGTACTTGAGGCCGTCCTCGATCCGCTTGGCGATTTCGATTTCGCCTTCGCGGGTCAACAGCTCGACCGAACCCATCTCGCGCATGTACATGCGCACCGGGTCGGTGGTGCGGCCGAATTCCGAATCCACCGAGGACAGGGCCGCCTCGGCCTCTTCCACGGCATCCTCGTCCGCCACCGACGGGGTGGCGTCGGACATCAGCAAGGTTTCAGCGTCCGGCGCTTCTTCATATACCTGAATGCCCAGACCGGAAATCATCGTCACGATGTTTTCGATCTGCTCGGCGTCGGATACGTCTTCCGGCAGGTGGTCGTTGATTTCGGCGTAGGTCAGATACCCACGCTCTTTGCCCAGCGCGATCAGCTGGCGCAAGCGTTTCCGCTGCTCTTCCAGGCTCATCACTTCCTGTGGGCTGTCCTGCACATCTTTCTGGTTTTCGGGAGAGGCCGCCATTTCGCTTCCTGCTTGAAAAAAAGCCGAAAAAAACAGTTGATTATAACACAACTACCTGAACTTTTCCGCCGAGCCTGTTAACTCGGCGGCGAGAACATTTCCCGCAACAACTGGCCCATCAAGACCTTCTCCTCTGGCGTCAAACCTTCGTGCCGGTCCTTCTGTTTTAGCCGCTCCAGCTGCTCCGCATGCAGCATTTTCAACAATCTGGCGTTGCCATCCTGGAACAGCTGGCGGTCGTCGGCGCCGGGGTCGGAGAACTCGTCCGGATCCTGCATCGCCTGCTGCAGCACGCTGTCGATCAAACCTTCGTACGGCGTACCGCGCAGGCCTTCAATCAATTGCGCCGTATTCGGCGATTCGCCATGCTCCAGCACGCGCTCGGCCAGCATGGCGAAGCAGGCCAGCTCGTCGGACAGCGCCAGGCTGTCTGGCAATTGGACATCGGCCGCCCATTCCGGGTTCATCAACAGCCACTTGATCAGTTTCTTGACCATGGTGGCGTTCAACGGACGCTGCGACTCCGCCGGCAGCCGGTACTCGCGCTTGCCGCCACCGCGGCCGCCGCGCTCTCGCTGCGGCTTGGCCTTGGCGCCGGTGAGCATGTCCAGCTCATCGACATCGACGCCGGCCATCTCGGCCAGGCGCTTGCGTATCATGTAGCCGAACGCCGGCGCGACGATCTGCGCCAGCAGCGGCGTGGCCACGCGAATCAGCTCCGCCTGGCCCTCCGGCGTCGCGAGATTGACGCCTCGGCACAGCTCGCGGGTGAAATACACCGATAGCGGCAGGCTGTGCTGGGTCAACAATTCCTCAAACGCATCGGCGCCGAATTCGCGGACATAGCTGTCCGGATCGTGCTCGGTCGGCAGGAACAGAAAATTCAGCGACTTGCCGTCCACCAGCTGCGGCAAGCTGTTCTCCAGCGCCCGCCACGCCGCCTTCTGCCCGGCGGCATCGCCGTCGAAGCAGAAGTAGACCTGATCGGCATGCTTAAGCAACTTGCGCACATGCTCGCCGGTGGTGGCGGTGCCCAGCGTGGCGACCGCGTAGCTTATGCCGTATTGCGCCAGCGCCACCACGTCCATATAACCTTCGACCACCAGCACACGGTTTTTATCCCGGATCGCCTGCCGCGCCTCGTACAGGCCGTAAAGCTCGCGGCCCTTTTCGAACAGCGGCGTTTCCGGCGAGTTCAGGTATTTCGGCTCGCCCTTGCCCAGCACCCGCCCGCCGAAGCCGACGATGGCGCCGCGCTGATTGCGGATAGGGAACATCAGCCGGTCGCGGAAGCGGTCATAGCGACGGCCGCTATCCTCGGCGACGATCACCAGGCCGGCTTCCACCAGCTTCTCGTCCTGATAGTTCTGGACGGCGGCTTCCAGGTTCTGCCAGCCATCCGGCGCGTAGCCGAGGCCGAAGCGCGCGGCAATCTCGCCGGACAGCCCCCGCCCCTTGCAATAGGCGACGGCATTGGCCGCGCCCTTCAGCTCGCGGCGGTAGAAATCGCTGGCCTGCTGCATCAGCTGCTCCAGCGACACCTGCTTCTCGCGCGCCTTGCGGCTGGCTTCGGGGTTGACGCTGCGCTCGTTCGGCACCTGCATGCCTATGCCTTCGGCCAGCAGCTTCACGGCATCGATAAAGCCTATGCCCTGATACTCCATGACGAAGCCGATGGCCGAGCCATGCGCGCCGCAGCCGAAGCAGTGGTAAAACTGCTTGCTGGGGCTAACGGTAAATGAGGGCGACTTTTCCTTGTGAAAGGGGCAGCAGGCCAGATAGTTCTGGCCGCCCTTCTTCAAGGGGACGTAGCGGTCCACCACGTCGACGATGTCGACGCGGGACAGCAGTTGATCGATGAAATCCTGCGGAATCAAATCCTGCCACCTGATGCGTAGGTCACGCGCTCAGCTTGGCCTTGATCAGCGCCGAAACCTGCGCCATGTCGGCGCGGCCGGCCAGTTGCGGGCGCAACGCGCCCATCACCTTGCCCATGTCCTGCATGCCGGCGGCGCCGGTATCGGCCACGGCCTTGGCGATCAAGGCTTCAATCTCGGCCTGGCTCAGCTGCTGCGGCATGTAAGCCATCAGCACGTCCATCTCGGCCTGCTCCTTGTCCACCAGATCCTGGCGCTGCGCGGCCTGGTACTGGGCGATGGAGTCACGACGCTGCTTGATCATCTTGTCGATGACGGCGGTGATGCCGGCGTCGTCCAGTTCGATACGCTCGTCCACTTCTTTCTGCTTGATGGCGGCCAGCAACAGGCGGATCGCCGCCAGCTTGTCGGCCTCCTTGGCTTTCATGGCGGACTTCATGTCGTCGGTGATGCGAACTTTGAGGCTCATGTCGTGCTCACTTGAGATGCGGCGCTGCGATGGCAGCATGGGAAATGCGGGAGTACAAATGGCAAAACCGCAGGCATGGCCTGCGGTCCTGCTTGGTGCCGGGAAAACTCTTAGTAGAGTTTCGGCGGCAGCATTTGGCTGCGGATGCGCTTGTAGTGGCGCTTAACCGCGGCAGCGTGCTTGCGCTTGCGCTCGGTGGTCGGCTTTTCGTAGAACTCGCGGGCGCGCAGTTCGGTCAGCAGACCAGTCTTTTCCACAGCGCGCTTGAAGCGACGCAGAGCTACTTCGAACGGTTCGTTCTCTTTAACGCGAATATTCGGCATTACTTAAGGGTCCTTGATTTCTTTAGGGCAGGGCCAAGGCCTCTGCCTGTAAAAACAGCATTTTAGCAATGTTGCTGCGATTATAAAAGTCTAAAAGGCTTCGTCACGCCTGGTTGTGGCGTTTTGCGCTGCAAACAGCGGGCGCTCAGGCCGAAAAAACGTCACGGCTTGACGGAAGAAATCACCCCCTCACTAGGAGAACTTGGCGTTGCACTATAAAAACGCTTCGGCATCCGGCCGGCCAGATAGGCGGCGCGGCCAGCTTCCACGGCCAGTTTCATCGCGTGCGCCATTTGAACCGGATTGCGCGCGGCGGCAATCGCTGTGTTCATCAGCACGCCATCGCAGCCCAGCTCCATCGCGATCGCCGCGTCGGATGCGGTGCCGACGCCGGCATCCACAATCACCGGAACTTTGGACTGCTCGATAATCAATTGCAGATTCCACGGATTCAGAATGCCCATGCCGGAGCCGATCAGGCTGGCCAGCGGCATGATCGCGCAGCAGCCGATTTGCTCCAGCTCGCGCGCGACGATGGGATCATCCGAGGTATAGACCAACACGTCGAAACCTTCGGCCACCAGCACTTCCGCGGCCTTCAGCGTTTCCTTGACGTTGGGATACAGATTATTGGGGTCGCCCAGCACTTCCAGCTTCACGAAGCGGTGGTCGTCCAACAGCTCGCGCGCCAGGCGCAGCGTGCGGATCGCATCCTCGGCGGAGTAGCAGCCCGCCGTGTTGGGCAGCAGGTTATACCGGCTTTGCGGCAAAAAGTCCAGCAAATTCGGCTCGTTAGGGTTCTGACCCAAATTCACCCGGCGGATCGCCGCCGTGATGATTTCCGCGCCGGAAGCCTCCAGCGCTTCGGCCGTCTGCTCGAAGCTGCTGTATTTGCCGGTCCCCACCAGCAAACGGGAATGGAACACCCTGCCCGCCATCACCAGTTGATCGCTCACCTGCGCACCTCTTCTTCTATTCGTTGATACGGCATGGCCTGCGCGGGCGAACTAGCCGCCGCCGACGGCCACCACGATTTCCAGCACGTCGCCGTCAGCCAGCCGCGCCTCGGCATAGCGGCTGCGCGGCACGATCTCGCCGTTGCGTTCGATGGCGATGCGCTTGCCGGTCAAGGCCAGCGCGTCGATCAGCTCGGCAAACGTGGCGACGCCGGCGACGCTTTTCGCCTCGCCGTTGATCTGCAAGTTCAATTGACTCATTTTCTCTCCACGCGTTGCACCACCGCCAGCTGGCGGATGGCGGCGAGCACGCGCTCCAGGTGCTCCACGCCCTCCACTTGCAGGCGGAAGTGGATGTTGAACAGGCCGTCGCCGTCGCGGCTGCTGTCCTGAGTGTCGGCGCTCTCGATATTGGCCGAGGCCTGCGAGATGGCGGTGGCGATGTCGGCCAGGGCCCCGCGCTCGTTGCGCGCCAGCACGCCGACGGTGGCGCCGAACATGCGGTCGCGCTGCGCCTCCCAGTTCACTTCCAGCAGCTTGTCGTGATCGGCGCGGCGCGCATTCGGGCATTCCACGCGGTGGATCACCAGGCCCTGGCCCTTGGTGATCACACCCAGGATGTCATCGCCGGGCAAAGGATTGCAGCAGCTGGACAGCTGCACCATGCCGGCTTCGTTGCCGCGTATGGTGATGGGGCCGACGCGCACGCCCTCACCCAGGCGCTCGCCCGCCAGCTCCAGCATGCGGCGCGCCACCACGATGGGCAGCAGCTTGCCGGCGCCGATCTCGGCCAGCACGTCTTCGAAGCCGCTGATCTTTTCGCCATAGGCGGCCAGGTATTCGCCGCGCAGCTCCTCGCTGACCGCCAGCGGCGTGGACGCCAGTGCGCCCACCGCCTGCCTGAGCAGCTTCTCGCCCAGCGAAACGGCCTCCTCGCGCTGCAGGCTCTTCAGATAGTTGCGGATGCCGGAGCGGGCGCGGCCGCTCTGCACGAAGGCCAGCCAGGACGGATTGGGCTTGGCCTGGGTCGACGTGATGATTTCCACGGTGTCGCCATTGCGCAACACCGTGCGCAGCGGCACCAGCGCGTGATTGACGCGCGCGGCGATGCAGCGATGGCCGATGTCGGTGTGCACCGCATAGGCAAAGTCCACCGGCGTGGCGCCTTGCGGCAGCACCATGATCTTGCCCTTGGGCGTGAACACGTACACCTCGTCCGGGAACAGGTCGATCTTGATGTGCTCGAGGAACTCGACGGCGTCGTCGCTCTCCTCCTGCATGTCCAACAGCTTTTGCAGCCACTGATGGGTGCGCTGCTGCGCGGTGTTGACGCCCTCGCCGCTCTTGTACATCCAGTGCGAGGCCACGCCGGCCTCCGCCACATTGTGCATCTCGCGGGTGCGGATCTGCATCTCCACCGGCGTGCCGTACGGGCCGAACAGCGTGGTATGCAGGCTCTGGTAGCCATTGCCCTTGGGAATGGCGATGTAATCCTTGAATTTGCCGGGAATCGGCTTGTACAGGCTGTGCAGCGCGCCCAAGGCCAGGTAGCAGGCCGGGATGTCGTTGACGACGACGCGGAAACCGTAGATGTCCAGCACCTCGGAAAACGACAGGTGCTTCTCCTGCATTTTCTTGTAGATGCTGTAAAGATTCTTTTCGCGGCCCTTGATGGTGGCCTCGATATTGCTCTGCACCAGCCGCTGGCTGACCGCCAGCAGAATCTTGTTGACCACTTCCCGGCGGTTGCCGCGCGCGGCGCGCACGGCCTTGGACAGCACGCTGTAGCGATGCGGATGCAGATGCTTGAACGCCAGGTCCTGCAGTTCTCGGTAGACCTTGTTCAGGCCGATGCGGTTGGCGATCGGCGCGTAGATTTCCAGCGTTTCCAGCGCGATGCGGCGGCGCTTGTCCTCGCGCATGGAGTCCAGCGTGCGCATATTGTGCAGCCGGTCGGCCAGCTTGACGATGATGACGCGGATGTCGCGCGCCATCGCCAGCACCATTTTGCGGAAGCTTTCAGCCTGGGCCGCCTCCTTGGTCTGGTATTCCAGCCGCTCCAGCTTGGACAGGCCATCCACCAGATCGGCGACGATCTTGCCGAACTTTTCGATCAGTGTCGGCTTGGTGACGCCGGTGTCTTCCAGCACATCATGCAGCAAGGCCGCGGCCAGACCCTGCACATCCAGCCGCCAGTCGGTGAGCATGGTGGCCACCGCCAGCGGATGGGTGATGTAGGGCTCGCCGCTCTTGCGGGTCTGCCCCTCGTGCGCCTCGCGGCTGACCGCGAAAGCCTGCTTGAGCAGCGCGACGTCTTCCGGCTTGAGGTAGCGGGCGGCGTTCTCGAAGAAAACCGCCGCTTCGGACTCGATCAGGGCGTCGTAGTCAATGCCGGTCTCAATGCCGCTGGCCATCGTCCACTCCAATTACAGCGAATCAGGCCTTGCCGCGGTTGAGGATTTCCTTGCCGACATGGCCGGCGGCGATTTCACGCAGGGCAACCACGGTCGGCTTGTGGCGACCCGGCTCGACAAAGGCGCTGGCGCCGGAAGCCACTTGGCGCGCGCGGTAAGCGGCGGCCAGAGTCAGGTCAAAGCGGTTCTGGATGCGATCCAGACAATCGTCAACAGTAATACGGGCCATGGGTTCTCTCTGCTAAATGACGTTACAGGGTTCACTATATCGAATTTTCGCCTTGGCAAGTCAGCCTCGGCGACACTATTTTTACTGCGCGCCGGCCGTTCCCATGTGGCGGAACATCTCGGCCAGGCGGCGGCACTGCACTTCGCTGCGCAGGCGGCGGGCGCGGACGATGCTGATCAGGTCCAGCCGCGCGCGCTCGAAGTCGTCGTTGACCACGATGTAGTCGTATTCGGCGATCTTGTCGATCTCGGCGCGGGCCGATGCCAGACGTCGCAGGATGACTTCCTCGGTATCGGTATCGCGGCCGCGCAGGCGGCGCTCCAGCTCCTCGATGGACGGCGGGGCGATGAAGATGCCGATCGCGCCGGGAAACACTTTGCGCACCTGCTCGGCGCCCTGCCAGTCGATTTCCAGCAGGATGTCCTGGCCCACTTCCAGGCGGCTACGGATCCACGGGGCGCTGGTGCCGTAGTAGTTGCCGTAAACCTCGGCGTATTCGAGGAAGTCGCCGCAATCGATCATGGCATCGAAGGTGGCCTTGTCGACGAAGTGGTAGTGCTTGCCATCGATTTCGCCCTTGCGCGCCGGACGGGTGCTGTAGGAAATCGACAGTTCGACGCTGGGCTCGGCCTGCAGCAAGGCGGTCACCAGCGAGGTTTTGCCGGCGCCGGACGGCGCCACCACGATGTAGATGTTACCGATGGGCTGGTCCATGAGAATTCAGTACAACTTTGCCAAAGAGTAATTTTTCAGGATAGCACAGCAGGCCGTGGATTGTTAATAGAAGACATATTTTCACGTCAAGATTTAGGTGTTTGAGCCCCCTCGGCCCGATAATGCGCCGTTTTCGTTTTGACGCAACACACCTTGGAGTCGCCCCGAATGCAACTGCTGGAGAGCTTGTTCAAGCTGAAAGAACACGGCACCACGGTCCGGACCGAAGTCATCGCCGGCTTCACCACCTTCCTGACCATGGCTTATATCGTGCTGGTCAACCCGCTGATCCTGTCAAGCACCGGCATGGATCTGAACGCGGTGTTCGTGGCCACCTGCCTGGCCGCAGCCCTCGGCACCGCCATCATGGGCCTGGTGGCCAACTACCCGATCGCCCTGGCCCCGGGCATGGGCCTGAACGCCTATTTCACTTTCAGCGTGGTCAAGGGCATGGGCCTGTCGTGGGAAACCGCCCTCGGCGCGGTATTCATCTCCGGCATCGTATTCTTGGCGGTCAGCCTGTTCAAGGTGCGGGAAGCCATCGTCAACGCCATTCCGCAGTCACTGAAATTCGCCATCTCGGCCGGCGTCGGCATGTTCCTGGCCATCATCGCGCTGAAGAACGCCGGCGTGATCGCGCCGCACCCGGAAACCTATCTGACGCTGGGCGACATCCATAAGCCGACCACGCTGTTGGCCATCGTCGGCTTCTTCCTGATCGTGGCGCTGGAATACCGCAAGGTGCCGGGCTCCATCATCATCGGCATCCTGACTGTGACCGCGCTGTCGATCGCCTTCGGCCTATCGCCGTTCAAGGGCATCGTCGCCCCGGTGCCGAGCATGGAACCGACTTTCATGAAGATGGACATCGCCGGCGCGCTGCAAGCCGGCTTGATCGGCGTCATCTTCGTGTTCTTCTTCGTCGACCTGTTCGACACCACCGGCACCCTGGTGGGCGTGTCGCACCGCGCCGGCCTGCTGGACAAGGACGGCAAGCTGCCGCGGCTGAAGCGCGCGCTGATGGCGGACTCCATCGCCATCACCGCCGGCGCCGTGATGGGCACCTCGTCCACCACCGCCTATGTCGAATCGGCCGCCGGCACCGCCGTGGGCGGCCGCACCGGCCTGACCGCCGTGGTGGTGGCGCTGCTGTTCCTGGCCGCGCTGTGGCTGTCGCCGCTGGCCGCCACCGTGCCGGCCTACGCCACCGCGCCGGCGCTGTGCTATGTAGCCGTGCTGATGGCGCGCGGCCTCGCCGAGATCGAATGGAACGACCTTACCGAATCCGCTCCGGCGGTGATGACCGCGCTGGCGATGCCCTTCACCTTCTCCATCGCCGACGGCATCGCCTTCGGTTTCATCAGCTACGCCGTGATCAAGATCCTGGCCGGCCGCTTCGCCGATCTGAAACCGGCAGTGGTTGTGATCGCCGCCTTGTGGGTGTTCAAGCTGGCGTTCTTCCACTAAAACCGGAATAATCGTTTCGCCTCAAGGCTCGCCGCTATTCGCGGCGAGCCTTATTTGCTGCCGGGTGAAGCGCTTCAGTCGCGCAGTCTCTTGATTTCGAAGTACAATACAGCCATGGAAAACCTCAGCAATCTCGACTACTCCAGCTACCTGAAAGGCTGGATCCGCACCGTGCCGAACTGGCCGAACCAGGGCGTGATGTTCCGCGATATCACCCCGCTGCTGCAAAACCCGAAAACCTTCCGCATGCTGATCGACATCTATGTCCATCGCTACATGACCGAGAAGGTGGATCTGGTGGCCGGCCTGGACGCGCGCGGCTTCATCATCGGCTCGGTGCTGGCCTATGAGCTGAATGTCGGCTTCGTGCCCATCCGCAAGAAAGGCAAACTGCCCTTCACCACGGTGGAAGAGGAATACGAACTGGAATACGGCAACGCGACGGTGGAAATGCATACCGACGCCTGCAAGCCGGGCGACCGCGTCATCCTGATCGACGACCTCGTCGCCACCGGCGGCACCATGATGGCCGGCTACAAGTTGCTGAAGCGCATGGGAGCCGACGTGCTGGAAGCCGCCGCCATCATCGAACTGCCGGAACTGGGCGGCGGACAGCTGGTGCGCGACGGCGGCCTGGACCTGTTCACCGTCTGCAGCTACAAGGGGCACTGATTCCCAAGCGCCGCTTCAACCATCGCCAACGGAACCGTTCACGGTTCCGTTTTTTATTGCCCGCCGCCAAGCAAAAAAGCCCGGCGCAAGGCCGGGCAAGGGACACGGAGTCATACCACTACTCAATCTTTCTCCAGGGACACCTGAACGGCCTGTCCGCTGACCCGCAGTTTCAGCGGCGCGCCCGGCGTATTGGCCCATTCCCCGTTCACGGTCATGGCCTGGCCATTGACCTGATGATCCAACTTGGCCTTGCGGTTGGCGCTGAACGCCAGCTTCACCATCTGGCCATGGACCTGAACATCGGCCGCCGGCTGCGCGCCGTGCAGCTCGACATCCGCTTTGACGGCCTGACCGTCGAGCGACAAGGTCCGGCCCTCGCCCTTGAAGTCCAGCGTCAAGGCGTCGCCCTTGGCGTTCAGCTCGCCGACCTTGCCTTCGACATCGCCCTTGATCGCGCGGCCATTGAGCTTGACCAGGCGGTAAGCGCCCTTCAGATCGACATCAATCGCGTGCCCATGCACCTGCACGGCATCAAACGTGCCGTTCAGGTCGCCATCGAAAGCCTTCAAGTCGACATCGATCTGCTTGCCCGGCTTGACGTTGCCCTTGATCACCAGGCCGCAGCGGTCTGCCGCCACGGCGCCCAGATCGATCTGAAACGTCAGCTCTCCGCCCTGGCGCGTGGCGTTGACTTTGCAACGCGTGTCGGACCAGTTGCGCTTCTCCAGATTCAACTTGTACGGCTTGCCGGCGTCGGCGCTGAGCTCCAGCTTCACGGCATCGCCGCGGAAATTCAGCTTGTCGATATTGCCGGTCTCTTCCGCCTGGGCGGCGCCTGCCGCCAGCATCAGGCAGCAGGCAATTCTAACGGGGTGCATCAATCCATCCTCCTCACAGAACTTCAATTCAAAAACAGCCAGTACAGCGCGGCGCAAGCCGTCAACGCCGCGGCGGCGCCGGCCAGGCGGACCGCCAGTTGCTGGCGGCCATGGCGCAGAATGCGGCGGCGGGCGAAGACGGCGGACGCCATTTGCCGGGTCTCGGCCAGGATGGCCAGCAATTGGCCTTCGCTGCCGCGGTCGCTCGCCGCCTCGCGAATATAAGCGCGATAGTCGTTGAGAATCTTGCGCAATTCGGCTTCCGGCAGCTGTACCAAAGTCAGTTGCAACTGTTGCAGGCAGGCATCGTTCTTCATGATCGTCACTCCCATTTCATTGCAAGTTTAGGGTTCAGGCCGCGGCGTTTTCGCGGTCTTTGCCGGATACCAGTTCAATCTGATACTTCACGTAAGCCACCAGCGCGCGCCAGGTCAGCCGCGTCAGCCAGACGCAGAACAGCAGCCCCAAGGCGCCAGCCGCCAGCAAGCCCAAGCCCACCACCAGCGCGCTCATCCCCACCGACAGGCCTGGCAAGGCATCGATCTGGATGTGGTCGGTGCCGTCTTTGAGCGCGATCCTGCTTTCTGAAATTTCCAGCGCGCTATCGCCATCCTTCAGCGAGATGCTGCCCTTCGCGCCGCTGGCCTCGAACTTCAGCGCGGCGCCGCCTGCCGAGGCATCCAACTTCACCAAGCGGCTGTTGTCGTCGACGCGGGCGGTGAACACATCCCCGCTGTCTTCGCGCAGGGTCAATTCGCGGACTTCGCGGCCGTCGACGCTGACCTCGTGCTCATCGATCCGGGCCAACTTGCGCACGGCCGGCTGGCTGGCATCCACCTGCAATTTGCCCTGCTGTTTGAACACCAGCAGCGCGTCGCCCTGCCGGGTCTTGAGCTCGAAACGGTCGCCATCGTCCGGATTCAACATCAGGCGCCCTTTATCTATCCAGACCTGCTCGGCGTGATCGTCCTTATCGCTGCGCCAGGCCATTTCCGCGCCATGGTCGCCGTGGCGGCCGATATACCAGCCGGAACCGTCGCTGGTGAATTGCGGCCAGCCGAACAAGCCATGGCTGCCCCAGGCCACCACCACCACCAGGCCGCCCAGCAGCAAGCTGACCGACACGATATAGCCGACAGTGAGGAAGAGCAGATAGATCATGAAAGGCAAGGCCAGCACGAAATTCAGCACGCCCAAGCCTGCGATCGAGACCACCACCCGCGACAGATTGGTGAAGGAGCGATGCTCCTGCCATTGCCGATAGTGGGTTTGCGCCTTCAATTCGCGCGCCAGCTTGTGCGGGCTGCCCAGCGCCGCCACCACCTCGGCCTCATCGCGGCCATCGGCCAGCGCGTCGTTGAAATACTCCTCATAGTCGGCGAGGATTTCCTTCACCGTTTCCGGCCTCAGGCCGGACAGCCCCAGCTCAAGCTGACGCAAAAATTCTTTCCGTGTCATTGCGGTGCCTCCTCTGTCATTGCCGCCGGGCCGCCCCGCAGCACGTTTTCCACTTCCGCCACAAATTCCTGCCACTCCCGCCGCATCGACTCCAGCTCGCGCCGGCCGTTATCGGTCAGCTTGTAATATTTGCGCGAGGGTCCGGACGACGATTCGACCAGATAGGTGCTGACCCATAACTCATTCTGCAGCCGGCGCATCAGCGGGTAGATGGTGCCTTCGCTGATGTCCATCCCCTGCGACAGCTTGCTGACCAGTTCGTAGGCGTAGCTGTCGGCCTGCGCCAGCACCGCCAATACGCACATGTCCAGCGTGCCCTTTTTCAATTGTGTCTTCATGTTCGATCTTCCTCGTCGACTGGCAATGCACGATACCTTGCATTACAAGGATCATCGTTGGACTGCTGCATGCGGATGTCTGACTGAACTGTATGACAAGATACCTTGTATTGCAAGGTATCTTTCATTACCCTGCGCAACGAAAATGAAACTGCTGCTTTTTCACCACAGCGCCGCGTTTCACGCTGCATTGCAAAAAAAGGATTTGCGACCATACTTTAGCCATGCCCATGCGCTACCGATTGACATCAATCTTCCGGAGAAACTGACGATGGCACAGGCTTCCAAACCTTCTATCGCCTTGGTGCTGGGCGGCGGCGCCCCCAATGCCACCCTGATGGCCGGCGCGCTGGTGGCGCTGGCTGAAGCCGGAGTGGAATTCGATATCGTCTCCGCGTCCGGCGCCGGCGCCATCGTCGGTCTGCTGTACGCCGCGCCCAGACAGGGCGACGCCATCGCGGCGCTGAGCAAGCTGGCCGACATGGGCGTATCCGACCCGCTCTACAAGCTCTTCCCGATCAATTACAAGGTGTTCAACAAGCCCGGCCAGCTGGCGGATGCCTGGCGCGCCCTGCAGGGGCGCAATCCGCTGCTGCAGGCCATCCAGCAGCAGGCGGACGATGGGCCGGCGCAGCGGCTGCTGGCGGACTGGACCGGGCTGCTGCTGGCCACGCTATGCCCAAGCGACCTGAACACAGACAGCCAAGGCTTGTGCGCCCATGTGCCATTCATCGAACAGGTTGTCGATTTCGCCAAGCTGAAGGATTTTAAGCCGGCCTTCTACCTCAACGCCTATAACATCAGCCATGGCTACATGCGTTGCTGGGAAAAGCGCGAAATCACCCATGACCACTTCCTGGCGGCGTTGTCCTTCCCGTTCATCTATCCGCCGTACAAGCTGGACGACGGCGACTATATCGAAGGCGCGGCCATCGACACGCTGAACTTCAAGCGGCTGTTCGAGCTACATCCGCACATCGACTACACCATCGTGTTCGACGTGCTCGGCAGCAGCCGGCTGCTGCACCCGCCGCGCGACCTGTACGATGCCTGGGTGCAGTCCATCATCGCGCCGCTGACCGCCATCGCCCGCGACGACCTGCGGCTGTTCGAAGCGCTGCACAACCGCGACGAGCGCGGCCAGCCGCGCACCGAGGTGCTGAAGATCAATTTCGACGCCCACATCGGGAAGGAAAGCGCGCGCGAGGAGCTGGACTGGTCGTACTCAAACCTGGCCAGGCTGTACCAGGCCGGCTACCAGGCAGGCAAAGACGCCTGCCGGCAGTATGGACGGCAGTTGGGCCTGTAAAATCGGCCAGCGGTAGCCTGCATCCGTCCCGGCCATACTGAAGCTTCGCCGCGGCCCACGCGCCTGGCGGACCCCATCGAATCATCCTGCCAGGAGACCGCCATGGCCTTCCCCACCGCAGTCAACGATCAAATCACCGATGCCGTCACCCAGGCCAATGTCAAAGTGGTGGGCGACGCCCCGGCCACGGCGATTGGAAACCTCTACCAGTTCCTCGCCCACTCCGCAGGCATTCTGTACGAAAACGCCGTCTCGTCGCAGCAGCAGCTTGCCATCGCGGACCAGGCCGCCACCAACCAAGGCGTGATCCAGATCTACAGCGTGGACATAGGCGGCCAAGCGCTCGGCCCGATGGATGCGGCCGAAATAGAAGCGCTGATCCAGCAGCTCAAATCCGAATAAGCGCGCGCCAAATGTGAAAAAAGGGCTGCCATGTCTGGCAGCCCTTTCGTTTCGATCCAGCGCGCCGGCCCGATCAATACCAGTCTATACCCGGCTTCTCGGTGCTGATGATGGTGCCGGCCTCGCCCTTGACGATCCTCTCGATGTCTTCCAGCGCGCCTATCACCGCCTTCTTGCCGGTGAGACGCGCAAACTCGCAGGCAGCTTCCACTTTCGGCCCCATGGAGCCGGCGGCAAAGCCGAGCTTGTCCATCTCGTCCGGGTGCGCCTGGCGGATGGCCTTGGCCTCCGGCGTGCCCCAGCCGACGAACACGCTCTTCACGTCGGTGGCGATCACGAAGTAATCCGCGTCGATCTCCCGCGCCAGCAGCGCCGAAGCCAGGTCTTTGTCGATCACCGCCTCCACGCCGACCAGCTTGTCGCCCTCGTACATGGTGGGGATGCCGCCGCCGCCGGCCGCGATCACCACCACGCCCTTTTCGATCAGCCACTTGATCGGACGCATTTCGAAAATGCGCTTCGGTTTCGGGCTCGGCACCACGCGGCGGTAGTACTGGCCATCCGCCTTGACGCTCCAGCCCTTCTCCGCGGCCAGCTTATCCGCCTCTTCCTTGGAGTAGACCGGGCCGACGAACTTGGTCGGATTCTTGAACGCCGGATCATTGGCGTCCACTTCGGTCTGGGTCAAGATGGTGGCGATGGGCACTTCGAAGGGCAGCACATTGCCCAGCTCCTGCTCCACCATATAGCCGATCATGCCCTCGGTCTGCGCGCCCAGCACATCGAGCGGATACGGGGTCACCGTGCCATCCACGTGACGAGCGTAGGCATCGTTCTGCAGGCCCAAGAGGCCCACTTGCGGCCCGTTGCCGTGGCACATCACCAGGTTATGTCCCAGCCGGGTGACGGCGGCCAGTTGCTCGGCGGCCACTTTGACGTTGGCGCGCTGGTTATCCGCGGTCATGGCCTCGCCACGACGTTGCAGGGCATTGCCGCCCAAAGCTACGACGACTCGCATAAATCTTCCTTCCGAATACTGTCAACGAAACCGGCCAAGGACTCCGGTCAGGAGGCCTTGGCCGGTTGAGGTGTGATCGGGCCGGACTTCGCCGGCCCAAGCCCAGGCTTAGTCGCCCAGCGTAGCCACCAGAATGGCCTTGATGGTGTGCATGCGGTTCTCGGCCTGTTCGAAGGCGATGCAAGCCTCGCTCTCGAACACGTCCTCGGTCACCTCGATGCCGTTGGCCAGTTCCGGATATTGCGCGGCGATTTCCTTGCCCACCTTGGTTTCGCTGTTGTGGTAAGCCGGCAGGCAGTGCATGAACTTCACTTGCGGGTTTTCCGCGGCGGCCATCAGCGCGCTGTTCACCTGATACGGCTTCAACAGACGGATGCGCTCGGCCCACACTTCTGCCGGCTCGCCCATGGACACCCAGACGTCGGTGTGGATGAAGTCGGTGCCCTTGACGGCTTCCTTGGCGTCTTCGGTCAGCGTGATGCGGGCGCCGGTGCGCTTGGCGATCTCACGGCACTCGGCCACCAGTTGGTCGGCCGGCCACAGGTGCTTCGGCGCGCCGATGCGCACGTCCATCCCCAGCTTGGAGCCGATCACCAGCAGCGAATTGCCCATATTGTTGCGGGCGTCGCCCAGATAGGTGTAGCTGATCTGAGAGATGGGCTTGTCGGTGTTTTCCCACATGGTCAGCACGTCGGCCAGCATCTGGGTCGGGTGCCATTCGTCGGTCAGGCCGTTGTAAACCGGCACGCCGGCAAACTTGGCCAGCTCGTTCTCCACCATGTCCTGGTCGAAGCCGCGGTATTCGATGGCGTCGTACATGCGGCCCAGCACGCGGGCGGTGTCTTTCATCGACTCCTTGATGCCGATTTGCGAACCGGACGGCCCGAGGTAGGTGACGTTGGCGCCTTGGTCGTAGCAAGCCACTTCAAAGGCGCAGCGGGTGCGGGTGGAGGTTTTTTCAAAGATCAGGGCGACGTTCTTGCCCTTGAGGTGTTGCTGCTCGGTGCCGGTATATTTGGCGCGTTTCAGGTCGCGGGCCAGGTCCAGCATGTAACGGATTTCACGCGGGGTGAAGTCCAGCATTCTCAGGAAGTTACGGTTGCGCAGATTGAAAGCCATGATATTGCTCCTGATTAGAGTCTGGGCAAGCCGGCCGTCGCTCCCTATGGAGCCGGCGGTCAACCTGTCTTATTGCACACAAACGGTATGAATTTTTTCGCCCCGGCCGGACTCGCCGGCCGGGAAAAACAGCTTTACACCTTCACTTCGTCGCGGATGATTGGGCAGGTCATGCAGTGGCCGCCGCCGCGGCCGCGGCCCAGTTCGGACGCCGGGATCTCGATCACTTCCACGCCGTGCTCGCGCATCAGGCGGTTGGTATAGGTGTTGCGGTCGTAGGCCACCACCACGCGGCGATCCAGCGCCACCACGTTGTTGCCGTCGTCCCACTGCTCGCGTTCGCGCTGGTAGGCGTCGCCGCCAGTCTGGATGACGCGGATTTCCTTGAGGCCCAGCGCCTGGCGCACCACTTCCACCAGTTTCACGCCCTCATGGCGCTCGAAGCGGATTTCGCCTTCGCGGTCGCCTGCATACATGCTGGTGCAGGTGATTTCGTCCACCACATCCGGGAATACCGACAGCAGGTCGATGTCGAGGAAGCTGAACACCGTGTCCAGGTGCATGGCGGCGCGCGATTTCGGCATCTGGCAAGCGATGACACGCTTGGCGCCGCCTTCCTTGTGCAGCACGCGCTTGGCCACTTGCACCACGGCTTGCGGGCTGGTGCGCTCGCCCATGCCGATCAACACCACGCCGTTGCCGATAGGCATCACGTCGCCGCCTTCCAGCGTAGCCGGGCCGTGATCGCTGTCGCAGCCGCCCCACCAGATGTTCACCTTGCCGGCGAAATACGGGTGGAACTGGTAGATCGATTGCAGGATCAGCGTTTCCTGGCGGCGGGCCGGCCAGTACATCGGGTTCAGTGTCACGCCTTCATAGATCCAGCAGGACGGGTCGCGCTGGAACAGGCTGTTGGGGATGGGAGGCAGCACGAAGTCGGAGCGATCCAGATAGCCGCCGAACAGGCCTTTCGGGTCGAACGGCAGTTCGAACTTGGCGATGCCGCCCACCAGGTGATCGGCCAATTGCGAAGACGGCATTTCGTTCAGCCAGCTGCGCAGATCCTGCAGCATGCCGATACCCACGTTGTCGGTCTTGATCTTGCGGTCCAGGATCCAGTTGCGGGCGGCCTTGTCGTCCAGCACCTTGGCCAGCGCGTCGTGCACTTCGATCACTTCGATGCCGCGGGCGCGCATCTGCTCGACCATGTAGCCGTGGTCTTTCTGCGCGCGCTCCACCCAGATCACGTCATCAAACAGCAGATCGTGGCAGTTGTCCGGAGTCAGGCGCTTATGGGCGAGTCCGGGACGACACACCATCACGGTTCGCAGCTTGCCACACTCGGAATGAACACCAAACTTGGTCATAACGATACTCCTTGAGTCTTGTTTGACTTCAGGGGCGGGCGATCCGCCCCCACGACTGGTTTCGAAATCTTTCGCTTACAGACCGATCTGACCGACCGCCAGCATGTAGACGGCGATCACCGCCAGCACCACCACGATGGCAGCCAGCACGGCTTCTATCAGGTTGAACGGCTTCCGGCCCTGCTCTTTCTTGGCCCACAGGTAGAACAGCAGGCCCGGCGCGTACAGCACCATGGACAGGAACAGATATTTGGGACCGGCGGCGTAGATCAGCCAGGCGCCATACACTGTGGCCAGTGCGGCGGTCCAGAATTCCTTGGCGGTGCTTTCACCCTGGGCGTAGCCTTCGCCGCGCTTGGCCACCAGCAAGGAGTAGCCGGCGCACAACAGGTAAGGAATCAGGATCATCGAAGTAGCCAGCGACAACAGCGCGAGGTAGCCGGCCGAGCTCTTCAGCGTGATCAGCAGGAACAGCTGGATCAAGCCATTGGTCAGCCACAGCGAGGCGGCCGGGGTTTCATTGGCGTTGAGGGTGCCGAACACCTTGGGCATCACGCCGTCCTTGCCGGCGAGGTAAGGCGCTTCGGCGGCCAGCAGGGTCCAGGCCAACAAGGCGCCGCCGACCGAAATCACCAGACCGGCATTCATCAGGTTGGCGCCGAAGGTGCCGAAAGCCTTTTGCAGCACATAGGCGGTGGACGGGTTCTTCAAGGCGGCCAGTTCCGGCTGGGTCATCACGCCCAGCGACAGCACCGACACGGCGACCAGGAGCGCGATGGTCAGCAGGAAGCCGATCACGGTCGCCTTGCCCACATCCTTCATGCTTTCGGCGCGGCCGGAGAACATCGAAGCGCCTTCGATGCCGATGAACACCCACACCGTCACCAGCATGGTGCTCTTCACTTGATCGACAATCGTGCCGAGCTTGGCGTTGCCCCAGAAATCCAGATTGAAGGTATCGACCTTGAAGGCGAATATGATCAACACGATGAACAATGCCAGCGGCACCAGCTTGGCCACCGTGGTGACCGTGTTGATGAAGGCCGCGCCATGCACGCCGCGCAGCACCAGAAAGTGCAGACACCACAGCACGACGGAGGCGCAGATGATGGCGGTGGGCGTGTTGCCGTCGCCGAAGGCCGGAATCCAGAAGCCCAGGGCCGAGAACATCACCACAAAGTAAGACACATTGCCGATCCAGGCGGAAATCCAGTAACCCCAGGCCGAGTTGAAGCCCATATAGTCACCGAAACCCTCCTTGGCGTAACCGTAGACGCCGCCCGACACCTCCGGTTTGCGCGAGGCCAGCATCTGGAACACGAAGGCCAACGCCAGCATGCCGACGAAGGTGATGGCCCAGCCGATCAGGATGGCCCCGGCGCCCGCCCCGGCCGCCATGTTCTGCGGCAGCGAGAAGATGCCGCCGCCTATCATGGAGCCGACGACCAGCGCCGTCAGCGCGCCCAGCTTCAGCCTGGGCGATCCGCCCTCGGCCACGCCGGCTTGGGTTGCAGTTTCAGTAGACATTTTCATTCTCCGATCAGGGATGTAAACCGTTATTCATTATTAAATTCTTATCATCTGAAATTATGGTATACCCCGCTAATTCAGGGTCTCCAGACGAGTCGGCGGCTCGATTGACTTACATCAAGCGCCCATGATGGACAAAGTGCCGACCTACGGCGGATGCGACCAAAGCTTGCAACAAGGCGTCATGCGGTACGGCGGAAAGTCATAAAAACAGCGGCCGGCTCAGCGACAACATTCAAGATAGAAAGTCTGAATGGAAAGAAAAGGCGGGATGGCGGATAACATGATCCAGCGCAAAAACTGAGGAAAATTTACAAATCGATCATGGACTTGAAGGATAGCAGGCGCTACCCCACGCGGCTGGAGAAAAAAAAGGCGGATACGGCCCACCACCGTATCCGCCAACACACACATCAAGAGGAAATGCCAAAACTACGGGAATGAATCCTTACTTGCCCGGCTTGTTGATGTTCCTGAAGATCACCCAAACCGCGCCGATCACTACCAGTGTAGCCACCACTATCGTCAACAGACTGAGGCGGCCCACATCGTCCGATACCATCAGGGTCAGCAACTCCATCGTGTTCTCCTCGCAGGTTCCGCGCCTTAGCGCCCTTGCCAACGACATAATAACCACTTTGCAGATATTGAAATTGACCCATATCAATCCCATGCGCACTGGCATGACAAACAAAAAACCCCAGGGCTATGCCTGGGGTTTTTCATATACAGATCAGCAGCTTGTCTACTTTCCGCCGCCCATATCCTTGGCCAGGAAGAAGGCATCGGAAAAGAACTCATCCTCCGGCAAGCCGCGCTCACGCGTGAAGGTGCCGTGCGCCGCCTCCACCATCACCGGCGCGCCGCAGGCGTACACCTGGTGCCCGGACAGATCGGAGAAGTCTTCCAACACCGCCTGGTGGACGAAGCCGGCGCGGCCCGTCCAGTTGTCTTCCGGCAAGGCTTCCGACAGCACCGGGATATATTGGATGTGAGGATGCGCGGCGGCCCAGCCTTCGGCCAATTCCGCCATGTACAAATCCGCCTTGGTGCGGGCGCCCCAATAGAAAGCCATCGGCCGGGTGATGCCATGCCGGATGGCATGCTCGATGATGCCCTTGACCGGCGCGAAGCCGGTGCCGCTGGCGATGAAGACGATGGGCTTGTCAGACTCTTCGCGCAGGAAGAACGATCCCATCGGCCCCTTGAAGCGCATGATCTCGCGCTCCTTCATCTGATGGAACACGTACTCGGAGAACGAGCCGCCCGGCTGATGGCGGATATGCAGTTCGAGGAAAGCATCGTCGTGCGGCGCATTGGCGATGGAGAAGCTGCGCTTCTTGCCATCCTTCATCAAAATATCAATGTATTGGCCGGCGCGGAACTGCAGACGCTCCGACACCGGCAGCTTCAGTTTCAGCACCGCCACGTCGTGGATTTTCTCGATCTTTTCCACGCGACACGGCAGCGTCTTGATCTGAATGTCGCCCATGCCGGTCACTTCGCGCACTTCGATGCTGACATCGCCCTGCGGCCGCGCGCAGCAGAACAAAGCCATGCCCTGAGCCTGCTCGGCCGAGGTCAAGGCCTTTTCCTGGAAACCGTCCTGGCTGACCTCGCCCTCCACGACCTTGCCTTTGCAAGCGCCGCAGGCGCCGTCGCGACAACCGTATGGCAGGCCCACGCCCTGACGCAGGGCGGCCTCAAGAATCGTTTCGTGCGCTTCCACACCGAATGTATGCCCGCTCGGGAGCACTTTCACTTGGCAAGTCATGTCGTATCTCAATCCTGAATTCTGGCTAAAATGCACACCATGCCTACCTTGCTCATCATAGGTGCCGGCGATGTCGCCCGGCGCGCCCTCCCCCTGCTGCTGCGCTGCTGGCGGGTATTGGTCCTCTGCCGGACAGAAGAAGCCGCCGCGCGCTGGCGCGCGCTGGGCGCCCAGCCTATGCTCGGCGATCTGGACAACGCCGCGAGCCTGAAGCGGCTGGCCGGTTTGGCCGACGCCGCGCTGCTGACCGCCCCGCCTCCGCCTCGCGGCAAAAGCGACCCGAGAATGCGCAAGTTGTTGTACACGCTGGCAAAAGCGGACAGCATACCACAGCAATGGGTGTACATCAGCACCAGCGGCGTATATGGCGACGCCGCAGGCCGCTGGCTGGATGAGACCGCGCCGCTGCGGCCGCACAACGAGCGCGCCTGGCGACGGGCCGACGCCGAAGCGGTCTTGCGCCGCTTCGCCATCCGTCATGGCTGCGCGCTGACCATACTGCGCGCGCCCGGCATCTACGCCGACGACAGGCTGCCGCTGTCGCGCCTGTTCAATCAAACGCCGTTGATCGCGGATGCCGAAGACAGCTGGAGCAACCACATCCACGCCGACGACCTGGCGCGGCTGTGCGTGGCGGCTTTGTCGCGCCGCCACGGCATACGCGTCTACAACGCCTGCGATGCGCAGCCGCTGCCGGTCAGCCGCTGGTATCGGGCGCTGGCCGAAACGCTGGACCTGCCCTGCCCGCCACAGCTGCCGCGCGAAGCGGTCAAGGCCAGCGTTTCGCCGCAGCAATGGTCTTTTCTGGGCGAGTCGCGCCGGCTGGACAACCGCCGCGTCCTGCGCGAGCTTGGCGTCTCGCTGCGCTGGCCCAGCGTGCTGGATTATCTGGCGGCATTGCGACAAGACTCGGCCCGGCGCGCGGCAATACTCGCAAGCCAGGCCGAGATTCGGTAACATCGCGGTTTTTTTGAGTTTTCAGCAGGCCAGCAAAATGGAAAATCCGGATTTCAAACGCTCGATACGCAGCTTTGTGCTGCGGCAGGGCCATTTGTCCACGGCGCAACAACGCGCCATGGACGAAGGCATGCCCAAATGGGGCATTGAGTACCGCCCCGAGGCGATCGACCTGGAACAGGCCTTCGGCCGCGCCGCGCCGAAAATCCTGGAAATCGGCTTCGGCATGGGCGGCGCCACAGCCGAAATCGCCGCGGCCAATCCGGACAAGGACTATCTGGGCATAGAAGTGCACGGCCCCGGCGTCGGCAATCTGTGCAAGCTGATCGCGGAAAAGGAACTGACCAACCTGCGGCTGATGCGCCACGACGCGGTGGAAGTGCTGGACAATATGCTGCCTGACGGCTGCCTGGACGGCGTGCATATTTTCTTCCCGGACCCGTGGCATAAAAAACGCCACAACAAACGCCGTCTGATCCAGGTGCCGCTGGTGGCCAAGCTGGCCAGCAAGCTGAAGCCCGGCGGCTACTTCCACGCGGCGACAGACTGGGAAGACTACGCCATCCAGATTCTGGAAGTGCTGAACGGCAACGCCGATCTGGAAAACACGGCCGACGGCTATGCGCCGCGCCCGGACTACCGCCCGCTGACCAAGTTCGAAGCGCGCGGCATCAAGCTGGGCCACGGCGTGTGGGATGTGATCTTCCGCCGCAAGTAAGCCAGTCCGGAACCGCTCCGCAACGACCCGCCGACGCGGGTCGTTTGCCTTTTGCGCGGCCTATCGCGCCAGCAAGGCCTTGATGTCGTCCACCAGCTCATGCGGCTCCACCGCCGGTTCGTAGCGCTTCACCACCCTGCCGCGGCCATCGATCAGAAACTTGGTGAAGTTCCATTTGACCGGATGAGGATGGTCGGAATCGGCCTGGGTCAGCCAGCGCCACAGCGGGTGGGCGGCTTCGCCATTGACTTCCAACTTGGCGAACAGCGGAAAGCTCACGCCGAAGCGTCCCAGGCAAAAGGCGACGATTTCCTCCTCGCCGCCCGGCTCCTGGCCGCCAAATTGATTGCAAGGGAAGCCGAGCACGCTGAAGCCCTGCCCGGAAAAATAATCGTGCAGCTCCTGCAGTCCGGCATATTGCCGGGTATAGCCGCATTCGCTGGCGGTATTCACCAACAAGGCCACGGTGCCCGCGTAGGCGGAAAGCGCCTGTTCGGCGCCGTCCGCCCGCTTCGCGCTAAAATCGTAGAGCGTGGTCATGGCATCCTCCGTCCCGTATAATGCCGCAGCCTGCAAGGCAGCCGCCTGCGACCCTGATTCCTGAGCCGGATGCCGCGACGCGATCACGCCGCCATCCGCTCCGTTACCGCCCGAGGTCTTCACCGATGTTGTTCAACCCCAGCCGCCAGGACGCCCGCCGTTTCTTCTTCGACACCTGGAGCAAGTCCAAGTCCGGCCAGCCCTTGTCCGATCTGGAACAAATCGTCCTATCCATTCTTATAGACCACCCGGAGTATCATCCCATCCTGGAAAATCCTGATGCCTTCATGGAGCAAGAGTGGACGCCGGACATGGGGGAGACTAATCCCTTCCTGCATCTGGGCCTGCACGTGGCCATCGCCGAGCAGCGCTCCATCGATCAGCCCTTCGGCATCCGCGCCTTGTATGCCCAGCTGGCGCTGCGCCACGGCGACGAACACCGCGCTCAGCATGAGTTGATGGAGTGCCTGGGCGAGATGATCTGGCATGCCCAGCGCTATGGCGGCGGACCGGACGTCAACCGCTACATTTCCTGCGTGCGCGGCAAGCTGGGCATGGGCGAAGAAGAGCAGCCGCGGGTCAATCCCAACGATATCCCGGATTAAAGCCTGCCCGCGGCGCTTAACATCCAACTCGCATCAACAGGCTCGTAGCCCCACCGTCACGCCAGACGGTTGGCCGGCTCGCCGCGGACAAAGGCCTCGATGTTGTCCGCCAGCTGCGCCGCCAAGCGGCGCATCGCCTCGCCGCTGGCCCAGCCGACGTGCGGCGTGACGATCAGATTCGGCAACCTGGCCTTCAACAGCGGATTGTCCAGCGCGGGCGGCTCCACGCTCAGCACGTCGAAGCCGGCGCCCCCGAGTTGGCCGTACTTCAGGGCTGCCACCAGATCGGCCTCGTCCACCAGGCCGCCGCGCGCGGTATTGATCAGGATGGCGCCGGGCTTCATCGCCATCAGCTCCGGCTGGGCGATCAGGCCGCGCGTCTCATCGGTCAAGGGGCAGTGCAGCGAGATCACGTCGGCGCGCGCCAGCACCTCGCCGAACGGCGTCCGGCCCTCCCTCGCCTGCGCCAAGCCTTTGCGCTCGGCAAACAGCACCTCCATGCCAAAGGCCCGCGCCATGCCCGCCAGCTGGCTACCGATGCCGCCGGAGCCGACAATGCCCAGCACCGCGCCGCGCATCTCGCGGATGGGCGCGCCGAAATGGCAGAACTGCTTGGCCTGGCTCCATACGCCGGCGGCGACGTCGCGCTGGTAGGCCGGCAGATTCTTCATCAACGCCAGCATCAGCGTCAGGGCGTGCTCGGCGACGGTATGGTCGCCATAGTGACGGATATTGCACACCGCGACGCCGCGCTCGCAGCAGGCTTCCAGATCGACGTGGTTATAGCCGGTGGCGGCGATGGCGATCAGCTTAAGGCGCGGCAGCCGGGCGATGGTCTCGCGCGACAGCCGCACCTTGTTGCTGATGACGATATCGGCCTCGATGGCATGATCGACGATCTGTTCAAGCGAAGTGGCGGGATATTCGCGATAATGGGCGGGAAAGCTGAAAACGGGAACCGGGACAGGCAGGCTGTCCCGGTCAAGAAACACGACGTTGAGAGTCATTGCGTGGCGGTCATCGCTCGAAGGTGATCAAATCCCGATAGGCATGCCAGCTGGCCAGCGCCAGCACCGGCATGATGATGATCAGGCCCAGATAATAGGTGGCGAAACCCACCACCGTCATCGCCACAATGATAGCGGCCCACACGCCCATCGTCAGCACATTGCGGTACACCGCCCGCACGCTGGCGATCATGGAGGTGACGGCATCCACATCCTTGTCCAGCAACAGCGGTATCGATACCACGCTGACCGAGAACACCAACTGGGCGAACAAGAAACCGACGGCGAAATAGGCGATCAGGAATTCCAGATTTTCGGCGTGGAAAGCATCGGCGACGATCTCGTTCAGATTCGGCAGCGCGGCTGTGTCGTAGAACAGCGCGAACATCAATAAAGACACGCGAAACCATCCGAACACCAACACGGCCAGCAACACGGCATAGAGGCTGAAACCAGGCATGTTGACGCGCCAAGAGGTCACGCTGTGCAGCAGCTTGACCCTACCGTGGCCATCAAACGCTTCCATCTGCTTGGCGATGTCGTACAGGCCGATGGCCAGAAACGGGCCGGCGAGCAGGAAAATGGTGGCGAAAGTAATCACCAGCTCCGGCGCCTGATCGACATAAGCCCCCAGCAAATACCCCATCAGCACGAATATCGCGCCATAGAACAGGCAATCGGCAGGGGCCTTCTGGAAGTCGCGGAAGCCCTTGCGCAACCACTGCAGGGCTTGCGCCGGCTCCACCTTGCGCGGCACCGGGCGCACCTGTGGCGTTTCATGATCATGATCGTGATGTAGCACATCCATGGCACACCCCCTTGGGTTGCATAAAGATTACAGGTAACGAGGCCTGAATTTCGTTATATGCCAAGCACGGGAAAACACAAAGCCGGCGGCCGGCTGCTACAATCGCCGAGTTGCAACCATTTGCGTGAAGGAATCAGCATGAGCGAATTGATCATCGAAGAACTGGCACTCGGCGAAGGCGCCGAAGCCGTGGCAGGACAGGAAGTCACCGTGCATTACACCGGCTGGCTGACCGACGGCACCAAGTTCGACTCCAGCAAGGATCGCATGCAGCCGTTCAGCTTCCCGCTGGGCGCCGGTTACGTGATCAAGGGTTGGGACCAGGGTGTTCAGGGCATGAAAGTCGGCGGCAAGCGCAAGCTGACCATCCCGTCCGAACTCGGCTACGGCGCGCGCGGCGCCGGCGGCGTGATCCCGCCGCACGCCACGCTGGTATTCGAAGTGGAGCTGCTGCAGGTGGGTTAAGCGGCGCCGCAGCCAGCAAAAAGGCCATCTCATTGGAGACGGCCTTTTTCTTTGGACGAAAATGCGCTTATTTTTTGACGCAAGCCATGCGGCGGCGGCGGTACCATACAAAACCCACCCCCAGCAGCAGCAAGGCCACTACGCTCAGGATGCCGGCCTGGCCTCTATGCACCATCATCATCAGCCAGTCGCGGTTGGCCGCGCCGTAGTAGCCCAGATAGACCCATACCGGCACCGAGATCAGCGCGGCGAAGCCATCCATCAACAGGAAGCGCCAATAAGGCACGCGACGGGTCATGCCGGCCGTGATGAAGATGGGGGAACGCAGCCCCGGCAGGAAGCGGGCGACAAACAGCACCCAGTTGCCGTATTTCTCGAATTTTTCCTGCACCGCCTCGAAGCGCTCCTGCGTCAGGATGCGGGAGATGGGTTTGAAGCGCAGCACTTTTTCGCCGAAGATGCGCCCAGCCATGAACATGCAGCCGTCGCCGACCAGCACGCCGGCCATGCCGACCACGAACATATAGTGCACATTGGTGTAACCCAGGCCGGAAATCACGCCGCCGGCAACCAGGGTGATGTCTTCCGGAATCGGCACGCCAAACCCGCAAACCAGCAGCACCGCGAACACGGCGACATATCCGTAGCCGGTGAAGAAGTCTAAAAGTATCTGCAGAGTATCCATCGTTGTTCCGTCTGTCGGCGATCAAGTCAGGGCGACATGGCGGCGGCAGGTCGGCTAAAGTCCAAGCACGGGGGTGTATAATAGCACACCTCCCCTTCACGCTTTCTTGACATGACTCGTCCTATCCGGCTGGAAATCTCCCTCTCGGCCATTCGCCACAATTTTCTGTTTACCCGCCAGCATGCCCAAGCCCGCAAGCTGTTCGCCGTGATCAAGGCCGACGCCTACGGCCATGGTGTATTGGACACAGCAAAGACGTTGGCCGACTTGGCCGACGGTTTTGCCCTGCTCAATTTCGAAGACGCGGCGCGCTTGCGCGATGCAGGCATCGATCAACCCATCGTATTGCTGGAAGGTCCGTTCGACGCGGCCGAAGCCGCGGCAATGGGCGGCTACCGCATCGGCGGCGCCGTCCATTCACAAGAACAGATAGCCTGGCTGGCCAAAGGTTCCGCCGAACGCCCAGTCGAGGCGTGGCTGAAGGTCAACAGCGGCATGAATCGGCTGGGTTTCCGCCCGCAACAGGCCCACGACGCGCTGGCGAGCTTGCGCGCCCTGCCCATGGTCCGCCCCGCGGCGATCATGACCCACTTCGCCAGCGCCGACGACGATTACGGCGTGGCCGAGCAATGGGCCCACTTCGCGCCCATCGCCGCGCAAAGCGGCCTGCCGGTCAGCGCCGCCAACTCGGCCGCCCTGTTGCGCCACCCGCACACCCACGGCGACATCGGCCGTCCCGGCATCGTGCTGTACGGCGCTTCGCCGTTCGAAGACGCCACCGGCGCCGAGCTTGGCCTGAAGCCGGCGATGACGCTGTCCGCAGACATCATAGGCGTGCAGCAGCTGCAAGCCGGCGACGCCGTCGGCTATGGCCGCCGCTTCATCGCAGACCGCCCCATGCGCATCGGCATCGCCGCCTGCGGCTATGCCGACGGCTACCCGCGCATCGCCGCCAACGGCACGCCGGTGGCGGTGGATGGAAAGGCCAGCGCCACCGTCGGTCGGGTATCGATGGACATGTTGGCAGTCGACCTGAGCCACCTGCCGCAAGCCGGCATCGGCAGCCGCGTCGAGCTGTGGGGCCCGCAAGTGCCGATTGAAAAAGTGGCCGCCTGCGCCGGCACCATCAGCTACGAGCTGATGAGCGCGGTCATGCCGCGGGTGCCGCGGCTGTTGAAGGATTGAGCGCGGCGCAAGATCAAAAAAAATGCCAACCCGAGAGTTGGCATTTTTTCTGCTGAGACAGACAGAATCAGACCACCACCGCCTCGATCGCCTTGGCGATGGCGCTGGCCCAAGTATCGGCCAGTGTCTTGTCGTCGGCTTCCACCATCACGCGCACCACGGGCTCGGTGCCGGACGGACGCAAGACGACGCGGCCGCGGCCATGCAGCGCGGCCTCGGCTTCGGCCAGCGGCGCGGCGGCGGCGGCCTTCCAGTCGCAACCGTTATGGCGCACATTGATCAGCGTCTGCGGGAATGGTTGCCAGTCGGCGCAGATCTCGGCCAGGCTCATGCCCAGTTGCTGCACCGCGGCCAACACCTGCAGGCTGGAGATGATGCCGTCGCCGGTGCTGTGCTTGTCCAGGCACAGGATGTGGCCGGACGCCTCGCCGCCCACCTGCCAGCCGTCGGCATGCAGCATTTCCAGCACGTAGCGGTCGCCTACCTTGGCGCGGCCGAACGGCACGCCTTGCTTCTGCAGCGCCAGTTCCATCGCCATATTGGTCATCACCGTGCCGACCACGCCGCCCTTCAGCGCGCCGCAGGCCGCGCGGGCCTTGGCGATGACGTAGATCAGTTGGTCGCCGTCGTAGACGCGGCCCGCCGCGTCCACCATGATCAGCCGGTCGCCGTCGCCGTCCAGCGCGATGCCGAAGTCGGCCTGATGCTCCAGCACCGCCATCTGCAGCGTCTTGGGATACGTCGCGCCGACGCGCTCGTTGATGTTGTAGCCGTTGGGCTCGCAACCGATTTCCACCAGCTCGGCGCCCAGCTCATGGAACACCTTGGGCGCGATGTGGTAGGTGGCGCCATTGGCGCAATCGACTACCAGCTTCAAGCCCTTCAGGCTCATCTCGTTGGGGAAGGTGCTCTTGCAGAATTCGATGTAGCGGTCGGCGGCGCCTTCGATGCGGCGGGCGCGGCCCAGCTCCAGCGAGGCGTTGGTAGCCATAGGCTGATCCAGCATCGCTTCGATTTCCAGTTCCAGCGCGTCGTCGAGCTTGTTGCCGCCCTCTGCGAAGAACTTGATGCCGTTATCGTGGAAGGGGTTGTGCGATGCCGAGATCACCACGCCGGCCTCCAGGCGCAGCGCGCGGGTCAGGTAGGCGATGCCCGGCGTCGGCAGCGGACCGGTCAGCAAAACGTTCACGCCGGCGGCGGTGAAGCCGGCCTGTAGCGCGGCCTCCAGCATGTAGCCGGAGATGCGGGTATCCTTGCCGATCAGCACGGTCGGACGGCTGTCCTTGTCATGATCGACCAACACGCGCCCGGCGGCATAGCCGAGCTTCATCACGAATTCTGGGGTGATCGGAAACTTGCCGACCTCGCCGCGCACGCCATCGGTGCCGAAATATTTGCGACTCATTATGTTCTCTATCTTCGGTTGGGGACCGATATTCAGACCGTTCCGGTCAATCCAGACGGTATTTTGCCATCAAGCCCAGCGTGAAAACCAGTTTCAGATCAAGATTCCCGCAGCGCCTGCCATAGCTGCAAGGCCTGGCGCGTCGCCTTGACGTCGTGCACGCGGATCACCGCCGCGCCTCGCCGCGCCGCCTCCAACGCGGCCGCCACGCTGGCGCCCAGGCGTTCCGCAGGTTCGGCCTCGCCGGTGATCGCGCCCAGCATGGCCTTGCGCGATAGCCCCACGAGCAGCGGGGCGCCGGCGATGCGCTCCACTTCATCCAGACGCTTGAGCAGCGCCAGATTATGTTCCAGCGTTTTGCCGAAGCCGAAACCCGGATCAACCAGCAGCCTTTCGCGGGCGATGCCCGCATCCAGGCATAGCTGCGCGCGCCGTTTCAAATACTCCGCCACCTCCGCCACCACGTCGCCATAGGCTGGCTTGTCCTGCATGGTGTCCGGATTGCCCTGCTTGTGCATCAGGCAAATGGCAGCCTGGCTTTGCGCCGCCACCTGCAGCGCGCCCTCATCCTCCAGCGCCGATACATCGTTGATCAGGTCCACCGCATCCAGAGCCAGCGCCTCGCGCATCACTTCGGCGCGGCGGGTGTCCAGCGACAGCGGCGCGCCGAGATCGCGCAGTTTCTCCAGCGCCGGCAGCACGCGCGACATTTCTTCCTGCGGGCTGACGAAAGGCGCGCCAGGACGCGTCGATTCGCCGCCGATGTCCAGAATGTCCGCGCCTTCGGCCAACATCGCCTCCGCGCGGCGCAAGGCGTCTTCCAGACGGTTGAAACGGCCGCCGTCGGAGAACGAATCCGGCGTGACATTCAGGATGCCCATCACCAGCGGATGGGACAGATCGAGCGTGAAACGCCCGCACAACAAGGTTTTCATCTTAATCTCGCGTTCCAGATACCCTGACAAAACAGCGGGCAGTAATGCAAAACCGGGCAAGCCCCTTAAGGCTTGCCCGGTTGGAGACAGAGACGGGGTCAGACTTCCTGCGCTGGATCCGATGTGGCGGACGAAGCGGACGGCTCGGCGGGCTCCGCCGGCTTGGCTTCCGGCTTGGCGGCAAAACCCGAGCCCGGCTTGGGCGGACGCGGCGGCTTGCCGTCCATGATGTCGTTGATCTGCTCGGCGTCTATGGTTTCCCACTCCAGCAGGGCGGCGGTCATGGCCTCCACCTTGTCGCGGTTCTCTTCCAGCAGGCGGCGCGCCAGCGCGTACTGCTCGTCGATGATGCGGCGGATTTCGGCGTCCACTTGTTGCAGCGTAGCTTCCGACAGGTTCTTGTGGGTGGTGATGGAGCGGCCGAGGAAAACTTCACCCTCGTTCTCGCCGTAGACCATCGGGCCCAGTTTGTCGGACATGCCGTAGCGGGTGACCATGTCGCGCGCCATCTGCGTCGCGCGCTCGAAGTCGTTGCTGGCGCCGGTGGTCATCTGGTTCATGAACAGCTCTTCGGCGATACGGCCGCCGAACAGGATGGCCAGACGGTCCATCAGGTAGCCGCGGTCATAGGCGAAGCGGTCCTGCTCCGGCAGCTGCATGGTCACGCCCAGCGCGCGGCCGCGCGGGATGATGGTGACCTTGTGCACCGGGTCGGACTTCGGCAGCAGCTTGGCGACGACGGCGTGGCCGGACTCGTGGTAAGCGGTGTTGCGCTTCTCTTCCTCGGTCATCACCATGCTGCGACGCTCGGCGCCCATCATGATCTTGTCCTTGGCGGACTCCAGGTCTTCCATGTCCACCAGACGCTTGTTGCGGCGGGCGGCGAACAGCGCGGCTTCGTTGATCAGGTTGGCGAGGTCGGCGCCGGAGAAGCCCGGCGTGCCGCGCGCGATCACCTCGGCGTTGACGTCGGCGGCGATCGGCACCTTGCGCATGTGCACGTTGAGGATTTGCTCGCGGCCGCGGATATCCGGCAGCGGCACGATCACCTGGCGGTCGAAGCGGCCCGGGCGCTGCAGCGCCGGGTCCAGCACGTCCGGACGGTTGGTGGCGGCGATCACGATCACAGTGGAATTGGTGTCGAAGCCGTCCATTTCCACCAAGAGCTGGTTCAGCGTCTGCTCGCGCTCGTCGTTGCCGCCGCCGAGGCCGGCGCCGCGCTGGCGGCCGACCGCGTCGATTTCGTCGATGAAGATGATGCACGGAGAGTTCTTCTTGGCCTGCTCGAACATGTCGCGCACGCGCGCCGCGCCGACGCCGACGAACATTTCGACGAAGTCGGAGCCGGAGATGCTGAAGAACGGCACCTTGGCTTCGCCGGCGATGGCCTTGGCCAGCAACGTCTTACCGGTGCCCGGCGAGCCGGCCAGCAGGATGCCGCGCGGAATGCGGCCGCCCAGGCTCTGGTAGCGGGAAGGATCGCGCAGGTAATCGACGATTTCCTTCACTTCTTCCTTGGCCTCGTCGCAGCCGGCCACGTCGGCGAACATCACGGTGTTCGCGTCCTGGTCCAGCATGCGCGCCTTGCTCTTGCCGAAGGAGAACGCGCCACCCTTGCCACCGCCTTGCATCTGGCGCATGAAGAACACCCACACGCCGATCAACAGCAGCATCGGGAACCAGCTGATGAAGATGCTCATCAGCATGGACGGCTCCTCCTCCGGCTTGGCGGAGAAGCGCACATTGTTCTTGATCAGGTCGTCCACCAGTTGGGGATCGTACGGAGCGAAAGTGGAGAAGGCGGTGCCGTCGGTCAGCTTGCCTTTCAGCCACTGGCCGCGCAGCGGATGACCTTCTATGGTCAGGGACTGCACCTTGCCGGACTCGACATCGCTGACAAACTGCGAGTATTCGAGCTGGTTCTGGGTGTCCTGGCGCTTGCTGAACTGATTGAACACCGTCATCAGCACCAAGCCGATGATCACCCAGATGGCGATGTTTTTGCCGATATTGTTCACGAGTAGCGGACTCCTCTGTGCCCTGACTTTATTGGTTGCTTGTACGTTAAATGGCTACGATTGTACGCTCCGCGCCCATTCGTGTCAGCGGCGATGCTTGCCCAGCAGATAGATTTCGCTGGAACGGTCGCGTGACGCCTTGGGTTTGCGGGTGACCACCTCGCCGAATAGCTCGCGCATGGCTTTGAGGTAATCCTGAAAATCGCTGCCCTGGAACACTTTGACGAGAAAGTGGCCGCCGGGTTTCAAATGATCGCGCGCAAAATCCAGCGCCAGCTCGCACAGGAGGAAACTACGGGCCTGATCGATGGCGCTCATGCCTGACATATTGGGTGCCATATCGGAAATTACAAGATCCAGCGCGCGGCCGCCCAATAATTGCTCGAACTCGCGCAACACCGCTTCTTCGCGGAAGTCGCCCTGGATGAAGTCGACGCCGGGCACCGGATCCATCGGCAGAATATCGAGCGCGAACACCTTGCCCTTGTCGCCGACGATGCGCGCCGCCACCTGGGACCAGCTGCCCGGCGTGGAGCCCAGATCCGCCAGCACGACGCCGGGGCGGATCAGTTTATCCTTGTCGTTGATCTCCAAGAGCTTGTAGGCGGCGCGGGCGCGATAGCCGTCTTTCTGCGCCATTTGCACATATTGGTCGTTGACGTGTTCCTGCAACCAGGCGTTGCTGCTCTTGCTTCTTGCCATCTCGGCGCTTTCTGTGGTCTCAATGCTCAGGATAGCCGATGGACCCGCGGCGCACGGCGCTATCCTGTTGTTTTTCGGTTAATTCAGGCCCAAATTTGGGGCGGAGGGGCAAATTCTAGTAGAATCGCGTTTTGCTTTGAATTCCGTATTTCCATGAAAATTGAAATCAAGCCGTTTCAGCGCAAGTACCTGCAAGGTCTGGCGCACGGCATCGACCCGGTGGTAATGATCGGCAACAACGGCCTGACCGAGTCCGTAGTGCGCGAAATCGCCATCAATCTGGACGCCCACGAACTGATCAAGGTTCGCGTGCTCGGCGACGATCGCGAAGCCCGCGTCGCCATGTTCGAGCAGATCTGCGACGAGCTGGGCTGCGCCCCGGTTCAGCATATCGGCAAGCTGTTGGTGCTGTGGCGCCCCAGCGACAAGCAGCGCATTCCGCTGCCGAAAAACAAGCAGGCGATGAAGGACTGAGTCCATTTGCCGGCAAACAAAAAGCGGTGGCCCAGCCACCGCTTTTTTGTTGCCTGCGCGGCACAGCGCCGGCCGTCCAGGCGCGCGGCGCTTACTCGCTGCGCCAGATAAAAGCCAGGCCGAGCAGGCTCTGCACCAGGTAGATCAGGCTGGAAATGGCGTGCCAGGTGGCGAAGCCGCCGCCGAACAGGCCCTCGGCCGCATGGTTCATCTGCTGTTTCAGCGTAACGATGATCGGCGCCACGCCAAACTGGTTGATCAGCGTGCACGCCAGCATGCCGACGATAAGCCAGAACGCGCCCTGCTTCAAGCCGGACACGCCATTGCGCCACACCAGGTCCACCATCAGGAACACGCCGCACACCAGCCCAACCCAGGCGATGACGGCGAACAAACGCCCGGCCACCATGCCGGCGGTCACCGCGTCCAGCGTTTTGAACAGCACCGGCGCCACGATCAGGCCGATTACCCACAAACCGCCAATCCAGAAAGTTTTGGCGAAAGCACGCAAGCCGTCCATTTTTCCCCCAGCAACAGAAAGCCGCTCATGAAAAACGCGCGATCAGGCGTCGCGCGCGGTTCGGATTCAGGTCAGATGTACTTGACGTCGAGCACTTCGTACTCGCGGATGCCGCCCGGGGCCACCACTTCGGCCACGTCGCCGGCTTCCTTGCCGATCAGGGCGCGCGAGATCGGCGAGTTCACCGATACCTTGCTGACTTTGATGTCGGCTTCGTCGTCGCCGACGATCTGGTAGGTCACGTTCTCTTCGGTTTCCAGATCCATCAGTTCGACGGTGGCGCCGAACACCACGCGGCCATCGGCGTCCAGCTCGGCCGGATTGATGATCACGGCGTTGGACAGCTTGGCTTCCAGCTCGGCGATGCGGCCTTCGACAAAGGCCTGACGTTCTTTGGCCGCGTCGTATTCGGCGTTTTCCGACAGGTCGCCATGAGAACGCGCCTCGGCGATCGCCTCGATCACCGCCGGACGCTCCACGCTCTTCAGGCGTTGCAGTTCTTCCTTCAGAAGCTCGGCGCCGCGTACAGTCAACGGGACTTTGGTCATTACAGTATTCTCCACAGGCGGTTGTCCGCCTTTATCAAAAGCACAAGCCGCCGTACAGGACGGCGGCTTGCACAAGCGGGTTTGAGCGGAATTGTAACGGCAAATCGCCTCCGCATCAAAGCCTACCGACGGACTGCTACCCTCAACCCGCGATCTGCGCGTGCAATTGCTGCACGCTGTACACATCGAAGGCCTCGGCGTGCTTCATGCCCACGCACACCGCCTTGGCGGCGGACAGCGTGGTGTACTGCGGCACGCGCGCCTGCAGGGCGGAACGGCGGATGGAATGGCTGTCCTGGATCGCGGTGCGCTTCTCATCCACCGTGTTGATCACCAGATCGATTTCGCCGTTCTTGATCATGTCCACGATGTGCGGGCGGCCTTCGTTCACCTTGTTGACCACCTGCACGATCAGGCCGGCTTCGGTCAGGTGCTTGGCGGTGCCGCGGGTGCAGCAGATGCCGAAGCCCAGACGCTGCAGCTCGCGCGCCACATCCACCGCGCCGTTCTTGTCGCCGTCGCGCACCGACAGGAACACCTTGCCGGTCTTGGGCAGGCGATCGCCGGCGCCCAGCTGCGCCTTGACGTAGGCCTCGGCGAAGGTTTTGCCAACGCCCATCACCTCGCCGGTGGACTTCATTTCCGGCCCCAGGATGGTGTCCACGCCCGGGAACTTGATGAAGGGGAAAACGGCCTCCTTCACCGCGTTGAACGGCGGGATCACTTCCTTGGTGAATCCCTGCTCGGCCAGACTGATGCCGGCCATGGCGCGGGCGGCGATCTTGGCCAGCGGCGCGGAGGTCACCTTGGAGACGAAGGGCACGGTGCGCGAGGCGCGCGGATTCACTTCCAGCACGTAGATGGTGTCGCCCTGGATGGCGAACTGCACGTTCATCAGGCCGACCACGTTCAGCGCGCGCGCCATCGCCTCGGTCTGGCGGCGGATCTCGTCCTGCAGCGCCGGGAACAGGCTGTACGGCGGCAGCGAGCAGGCGGAGTCGCCGGAGTGGACGCCGGCTTGCTCGACGTGCTGCATGATGCCGCCGATCACCACGTTCTGGCCGTCGGACACGCAGTCGACGTCCACTTCGATGGCGTCGTTGAGGAAGCGGTCCAGCAGCACCGGGCTGTCATTCGACACCTTCACCGCTTCGCGCATGTAACGCTCCAGATCGGCCGGCTCGTGGACGATTTCCATCGCGCGGCCGCCCAGCACATAGGAGGGGCGCACCACCAGCGGGTAGCCGATCTCGTCCGCCAGCTTCATCGCCTCGGCCGGCGCGCGCGCGGTGCGGTTCGGCGGCTGCTTCAGGCCCAGCTCGTTCAGCAGTTTCTGGAAGCGCTCGCGGTCCTCGGCGGCGTCAATCATGTCCGGCGTGGTGCCGATGATGGGCACGCCGTTGGCCTCCAGCGCGCGCGCCAGCTTCAGCGGGGTCTGGCCGCCGTACTGGACGATGACGCCGAACGGCTTCTCGATGCGGCAGATTTCCAGCACGTCTTCCAGCGTCAGCGGCTCGAAATACAGGCGGTCCGAGGTGTCGTAGTCGGTGGACACGGTTTCCGGGTTGCAGTTGACCATGATGGTCTCGAAGCCGGATTCGCGCAGGCTGAGCGCGGCATGCACGCAACAGTAGTCGAACTCGATGCCCTGGCCAATGCGGTTCGGCCCGCCGCCCAGCACCATCACCTTCTTGCGGTCGGACGGGTTGGATTCGCACTCTTCCTCGTAGGTGGAGTACATATAGGCGGTATTGGTGGCGAACTCGGCGGCGCAGGTGTCCACGCGCTTGTACACCGGGTGCAGGCCCAGCGCCCAGCGCTTGGCGCGCACGGCGGCTTGGTCGGTTCCCAAGAGTTCGCCCAGGCGGCGGTCGGAGAAGCCCTTGCGCTTCAGACGGCGCAGCTCGGCGTAGTCCATGTCCTCGACCTTGCGGCCGGACAGCGCCTTCTCCTCGCCGACGATGTCTTCGATCTGGGCCAGGAACCACGGGTCGATCTTGCTGACGGCGTGGATGTCGTCGCGGCTCATGCCGATGCGGAAGGCGTCGGCCACGTACAGGATGCGCTCCGGCCCCGGCGCGCCCAGCTCGTGGCGGATAGCGGCTTCGTCGGTGGTCACCGGGTCGAAGCCGGCCAGGCCGGTTTCCAGGCCGCGCAGCGCTTTCTGCATCGATTCCTGCAGCGTGCGGCCCATCGCCATCACTTCGCCCACCGACTTCATCTGGGTGGTCAGGCGGTCGTCGGCCTGCGGGAATTTTTCAAACGCGAAACGCGGAATCTTGGTGACCACGTAGTCGATGGACGGCTCGAACGAAGCCGGGGTGGCACCGCCGGTGATGTCGTTCTTCAATTCGTCCAGGGTGAAGCCCACCGCCAGCTTGGCGGCGATCTTGGCGATCGGGAAGCCGGTGGCCTTGGACGCCAGCGCGGAGGAACGCGACACACGCGGGTTCATCTCGATCACGATCATCTCGCCGGTGGCCGGATTGGTGGCGAACTGCACATTGGAGCCGCCGGTATCCACGCCGATCTCGCGCAGCACCGCCAAGCTGGCGTTGCGCATGATCTGGTATTCCTTGTCGGTCAGCGTCTGCGCCGGGGCCACGGTGATGGAGTCGCCGGTGTGCACGCCCATCGGATCGAAGTTTTCGATGGAGCAGATGATGATGCAGTTGTCGTTCTTGTCGCGAACCACTTCCATCTCGTATTCCTTCCAGCCCAGCACCGACTGCTCGATCAGCAGCTCATGGGTGGGGGAGGCCTCGAAGCCGCGCTCGCAGATGGCGACGAATTCTTCCTTGTTGTAGGCGATGCCGCCGCCGGAGCCGCCCATGGTGAAGGACGGACGGATTAGCGTGGGGAAGCCCACCTTGGCCTGCGCCTCCAGCGACTCTTCCATGGTGTGGCAGACGAAGGACAGCGGGCAGGACAGGCCGATCTTGGCCATGGCTTCCTTGAAGCGGCCGCGATCCTCGGCCTTGTCGATGGCGTCTTCGGTGGCGCCGATCAGCTCGACTTTGTATTTTTCCAGGACGCCGTGCTTGGCCAGGTCCAGCGCGCAGTTCAGCGCGGTCTGGCCGCCCATGGTCGGCAGGATGGCGTCCGGGCGCTCCTTGGCGATGATCTTTTCCACCACCGGCCAGCTGATGGGCTCGATGTAGGTGACGTCGGCCATGTCCGGGTCGGTCATGATGGTGGCCGGGTTGGAGTTGACCAGGATGACTTTGTAGCCTTCCTCGCGCAGCGCCTTGCAGGCCTGGGCGCCGGAGTAGTCAAACTCGCAGGCCTGGCCGATGACGATCGGGCCGGCGCCAATGATCAGAATGCTTTTGATGTCGGTACGCTTTGGCATGGCTTCTACTCTTTGATGACTTGTATTTTCCGGCCGCGCCGCACCCGGCGACGCGGCATGTTCACTATTGGCCTTACAGGCTGGCCGCCGCCAGCTTGGCGCCGAATCCGACGAAGATGGCCCCCACCGAGCCGCCCAGCGCCGCCGTCAGCTTGCGGCGGCGGCGGAAAGCCGCGGCCAGCTTGTCGCCCAGCAGGATCAGCATGGACAGATTGGCGATGCTGCAGCACTGGACGATGGCGCCCAACGCGGCGAAGGTGACAGCCGGGTGCGGATAGGCTGGATCGACGAACTGCACGAAGAACGATACGAAGAACAGGATGGCCTTCGGGTTCATCAGGCTGATCAGCAGCGCCTTGCGGTAAGGGTGGCCTCCGGACAACGGCGACGCGGCCGAGGCGGACTCTTCGCCGCGGCGCGCGCGGCGCCAGGCCAGGATGCCGGACTTCAGCATGTTGACGCCTAGCCAGGCCAGATAGCCGCCGCCGATGTACTTGACCACCGCGAACAGCGCCGGATTGGCCTGCAGCAGGCCAGCCGCGCCGGTGGCCGCCAGCGTCATCAGGATGAAGTCGCCGCTAACCACGCCGCCGGCGGCGGCGAAGCCCGCGCGCTTGCCGCGCTGCGCCGCCACCGACAGCACGTACATGGCGTTCGGCCCCGGCAGCAGGATCACGATCAGCGTGCCGATCAGGTAGGTGGTAAGGTCGGTAATGCCCAACATGATTCGACTCCGCCCTTACTGCCGTTCCGCCATCGCCGCGATGAAGCGGTCGAACAGGTAGGCGACGTCCTCCGGTCCCGGGCTGGCTTCCGGGTGGCCCTGGAAAGAGAAGGCCGGGCGGTCGGTCAGCGCGATGCCCTGCACCGTACCGTCGAACAGCGAGCGGTGGGTGACGCGGACATTGGCCGGCAGGCTGGTTTCGTCCACCTGGAAGCCATGGTTCTGGCTGGTGATCATCACGCGGCCGCTGTCCAGGTCTTGCACCGGGTGGTTGGCACCGTGGTGGCCGAACTTCATCTTGGAAGTGGCGGCGCCGGTAGCCAGGCCCAGCAACTGGTGGCCCAGGCAGATGCCGAATACCGGCAACTTGGTTTCCAGAATCTCGCGGATGGCGGAGATGGCGTAGCCGCACGGCTCCGGGTCGCCGGGACCGTTGGACAGGAACACGCCATGCGGATTCATCGCCAGCACATCGGCCGCCGGCGTTTGCGCCGGCACGATGGTCAGCTGGCAGCCGCGCTCGGCCAGCATGCGCAGGATGTTGTGCTTGACGCCGAAGTCATAGGCCACCACGTGATAGCGGGTGGACGACTGCACCTGGTAGCCCGCGCCCAGCTTCCATTCCTTCTCGGTCCAGGCGTAGGGTTTCTGGCAGCTGACCACCTTGGCCAAGTCCTGGCCGGCCATGGAGCCGAAGCCGCGCGCCAGCTCCAGGGCTTTGGCCTCGTCGATGTCGCCGGCCATGATGCAGCCGGCCTGGGCGCCCTTCTCGCGCAGGATGCGGGTCAGCTTGCGGGTGTCGATGTCGGCGATGGCGACGACATTGTGCTTTTTCAGGTAATCGGACAGCGAATCTTCGGCGCGGAAGTTGCTGTGCAGCAACGGCAAATCGCGGATGATAAGCCCGGATGCAAAAACGGCGCGGGATTCGGTATCTTCCGAATTCGCGCCGACATTGCCAATGTGGGGATAAGTGAGAGTGACGATCTGCCTGGTATAGGAGGGATCCGTCAGGATCTCCTGGTAACCGGTGATGGCGGTATTGAATACCACCTCACCCACCGTATGGCCGGTGGCACCGATAGCACTACCTTTGAAAAGCGTGCCGTCAGCCAAGACAAGGATTGCGGGGAGGTTTGACACTGGCTGGCTCCTGTTGCTTTGCCTGGGCGCTTACACAAAAACCGGCTGCGCCGGTTTCTGGTTTCACACCCTGGGATTTTCAAAATTCTTATGTGAATAACGGGACTCGGCGCCTGCGCCTGTCCCGTTTGGTTAAACCTTTCTATAGTACCGCGCATTTTGCGACTGCACAATACCAGCTAGCCTGTTTTGCTGAAAAATCCTTACATGCCGGTCTTGGATTGCCAACTGACGCTGGTCGGCCCGGAAGGCTGCCCCAGCATCAGCATCAAGGGCTTCAGCGCGTCGTACTTGTCCGGCGGGCTATCCGCCGTGCCGGCCATATTGAAAGCGCCGTTGGCCGGCCAGCTGCCCTGGCCGTTCAGCATCAGCGGGCCCTCCAGCGTGGACAGGTTCAGACTCAGCCCTTGCGGCGTGCCGGACAGGTCCAGCTGATAGCTGCCGAACGGCAGCGCCGTCGTCAGCGGGGTGGACGCGCCGCGCCATAGCACTTGCGCGGTGCCGCTGATAGTCTTGCCCTGGCGCGCCAGCTGCGGGATGTTCAATTGCAGCTCGCCGCCCAGCCGAGCCGCCTGCCAGGTCTTGGACAGATTGGCCAGCGCCGCCACCGGCAAGGAGACGGCCAGCCCTCTCACCTCCTGCTTGCCGAATCCCAGCTGCACCAGCCCCGGCTGGCCGGCGCTGTCCACATGCCACGCCAGCAGGCCGGACAGCAGCGCGCGCGGCTGCCATTGCCAAGCCAGCGGGCTCATCGTCTGCACTTCGCCGGACGGCCCCAGATACACCAGCTGCGCGCTGCCGTTCCACAGCGTGCCCTTGGCCTCGCTGACATCCCAGTGCCGATCGCTGAGCCTGGCCACCGGCCACGACAGCCAACTGGCCGGCAGGGCCGACAGCGCGCCCGCCAGGAAGAGCAGCGCCAGGGCCAAGCCCTTCCCTATCTTGCGCCTCATGCCTCCGCCCCCGCATGCGCCAGCAGCGCCTTGATCTTCACTTGCCCCGGCACCGGCTGCGCCTCCACCTTGACGTTCAGCGCGCGCACCTGCTGCTGCGCCGACAACACGCCGGCGAAGCGCACCCAATCGTCAAACCCCATCACGCCTTCCATGCTGACCCCGGAATCGCCTTCGGGATTGAACTGGATGCCCCCAGGCAAGCCCTGGCTCTTGGCCGTTTGCTGCAGCAGCGGTATCAGCTCCTTGGCCGGCAGCGGCGCCTGCGCCGGCTGGCGCTTCAATTTGGCCGCTTCGTCCGCCAGCGCCTGCACCATGCCCTGCTCCGCCTGCAAGCGCGCCACCGCCGCGCGGTTGCGCTGCAGCGAGGCATTGGCCGGCTCCCATACTCCCAGGTACAGGAAAGCCGCGCCCAGCACCGCCGCCATGGCCGCCAGCAGCCGTTGCTCGCGCACGGTGCGCTGCTGCCAGTAATCGAGAAACTGTTGCTTGTACGCTTTCATCGTCACGGCTCCCGCGCCACCACCAGTTGCTTGCTGCCGGGCTGGCTGCTCGTCGCGTCCAGCATGATCTGCCGCGCCGCCAGCAGCTTGCGCCAGCGCGCCAGGCTTTCCGCCGGCACCTCCGCGACCTGCAGCTTCAGGCGGCCGGCCTCATATTCCATTTGGCGCACCTGCAGATCGCGCCCGGCCACCGCCGCCAGCGCGCCCATCAGTTCCACCATATCGTCGCGCGCCGGCAAGCCATGGCTCAGCCTGAGCTTGTCCACCGCGCGCAGCATGGGCAAGGCGCTGCTGCCCGGCAAGGCTTGGCCGCCTATCCACGGCGTGGCGGCGCTCCTGATCTGCTGCGACAGGCTGTACTTCTGCCAGGCATACCAGGCGGACTGGCTCAACGTCAGCGCCAGCTGCGCCGCGAGCAGGCCGCCCAGCAGCCAGCCCGCCCGTTTCAGCGACGGCGCCCAGTCGCGCCAACGCCGGTTGGCCGCCAATTCGCCTTGGGCGAAGTCGAAGTGGCCATGGCGGCGGCCGCTGCGCCAATCGTAAGCCTCGCCGCGCGCGGTTTCGCCCTGCCATCCCGGCAGACGCGACAACAGCTCGTCCGCGCTGTCCACGCCGCTGAGCTGCAAGCGCCCGGGCGCCGCCGCGGTCAGCAGCGAGCTGAACAGCGCCTGCTCCAGCGCCGCGCCGCCGCGCGGCAAGCTGGTGGCGAAAGGCGAAGCGGCGCGCACCAGCCAGCGGTCCGCCAGCCGCGTCACGCTCCAGCCGCCAACCGGCGGCGGCGGCAACAGGCACTCCTCAGGCACGATGCGGTCGCACAGCCGGCCCAGGCTCTTCAACATGGCCACGGCGCGGCGCACCGCCGCCGCCTCGGTCACAGCCACCGCGCGCCGCCCGTCGGCCGCCGCGTCGCCAAGCGCGTACAGATTGGCCGCCGGGTCATTGCCCAAGCGCTCTTCCAGCGCGAAGCCGATCACCGCAGACGTCGGCTGCTTCACCGCATCCGGCAGCTTCACCTCGCTGAACAGCGTGCGGCCTGCCGACAGCACCAGTTCGCAATGGTCGGCCTTGGGCCATCCTCCGGGCGCGCTGTCGCCCTGCGCGGCCAGTTCGCCGCGCGCGCCCAGCAAAGCCCACGGCAGGCCCGGCTCGCTATCGGGCCAACCCGCCCGCAGATAGAGTCGCAGCGTCGTCATTGTTTTCTCCACCAGACCGCGCCGCCAGGGCGCGGTCGTCATTGCCATCCTGTCGCCACACCAGCCGGACGACATTGAGGTTGCTGTAAATCATCGCCCGCATCCGCAGCTTGGCCTTGCCATAGCTGGAGCGGCTGTCGAGCAGAAAATAATTGGAGGCGGCGCCTATCATGTTGCTAAAGTTGCTCTTGACCATATTGCCCGGCGGCCGGGCCAGAAAATCAGCCTTGTCGCGGTAGTAGACGGTCTGCCGCTGCTTCATCATCACCATCAGATTGCCGTCCCCTATTCCCGGCATCAGCGTTTTCAGCACCTTGTCGGTGGCGGTATTGACGTTGATCGTCGTCGCCGTCGGCGGCAAGGCGGCGATGTGCGGCAACAGCTTGTCCATCACCTCCGGCGTGTAGCCCGGCAACCAGCGCAGCATCTCCACCCGCGCCAGCGGATGGCTGGGACGCGGCGCCGCGCCCTGATCGGTCTGCGCCAGCGGGTCCTCGCTGTCCGACAAGCCGCGCAGCTTGCGCAGCAAGGGCTCGGACAAGGTGCTGGGCAAACCCAGCGTCTTCAGCAGGTCGCGATAGAACATCAGCTGATCCTTATCCACCTGCCCGCCGTCATTGACCAGCGCGTTGATGTTGAAGCGCCCTTGCAAATCGGTCAGCGCGCCGCTGACCTTCACGCCCTGCGCCTCGGTCTGCGGCAGGGGCTGCGCCCAAAGCTGGGACAGCGCCACCACGCCGTTGCCGCTGACATTGTTGAAGCGCAAGATCTCCATCGCCCAGCCCAGGCCCGCCTCGGCCACCAGCCGCAGCTGGGCGCGGCTCTTGTCGTTTTCCAACTGATGCCACCACAAGCCCTGCTGCCACAGCACCAGGCTGGCCGCCGTAGTGGCCAGCGCCACGATCAGCAACGCCATGATCACGGCCATGCCGGACTGCCGCCTCATGGCAACACCCATAATCTATGCACCTGGCGCGCGCCCGGCATCGCGATGCGCATTTCCAGCCCGCGGGCGGACAGGCCCTGGCCGCCGCTGGGCCAGGCATCCTGCCAGCTGCCATCATTCAGCAACACGCGCCAGCTCACTTTCATCTCCGCGCCCAATAGCGGATAGACCGCCGGCTGCCCGCCGCCGGCATCGCCGGCCGACCACGACAGCCCGCCCGCCCCGGCATGGTAGATCACTCTCTCCTTGCCGCTGGGATAGCGGGTGGACACCGACTCCAACGCCAGCGTCTGGCCATTGCCATCCTGCTGCAAGGTCAGCGTGCTGGCGCCCAGCGCCTGGCCTTGCATCGGATCGGCCTGGCTGGCCTGCGGCTGCAGGCCGGTCAGGTCGCTCTCCAGCCTTCGGAAGGCGCGCGCGGCATCCACCCACTGCTGGCCGGTCTGCATCAGCCGCTCGCGGGCGATCAGCAAGGAGCCGAAGGCCTTGTATCCCATCACCGACAGAATGGCCAACAGGCTCATCGCCACCAGGATTTCCAGCAGCGTCATGCCGCCCTGCTTGCGCGCGCTCAACCGCCGCCTCCCGGCTGCTGCCTGAGATAGCCGGTGATCTCGGCCAGCACGTAGCGGCCGGCGCCCGGCGCCAGAATGCGCACCACCACCTTGCGAAAATTCGGATTCGGGGTGGTCGTCACCTCGCGCTCCCAGCGCCACTCCACGCCATCCGATTTGCTTTCGCCGGCCTGCTGGCCCGGCTCGGGAAACTGGCGCAGCGCCTGCATGGCGGCGATCTGGTTCTGCGCCTCCCAATTGGCCTGCATCCGCCGCTCCATGCCTTCGGCGTTGTCCGCGGCCAGGCCGGTGGCGCGCAACAAGGCCCCCAGCGCCACCGCGATGATGGCCAACGCGACGAGCACTTCGAACAAGGTGAAACCTGCCTGCCGCTTCATGAGCCGTCCGTCACGGTCACCCGCCCCAGCGGAGACTGCAGCACCGTCAGCTTGCGGCCGGCGCCGTCCAGCCGCAGCGCCAAAGCCGCGGCGCGGCCGTTCTGCCATAGCAGCAGCGGCCTGTCCGCTGGCCACGGCTGGCCATCCAGCAACAATCCGCCGCCGGCGATGCCGTCCGGCCACCCATGCGGCGCCAGCAATTCGTCGTTGACCTGGTTCCAGTTGCCGTCATCGTCCTGCCGCGTGAAAACATAGCCTTTGCCGTTCCAGCTCAAGGCCAGCATGTCGCCCATCTCGGCGGCGTCGCCGGCCTGCTCCAGCACGCGCGCGAAACGGTAGCCCTCGTCGCTCAACAGACGATGGGTGTCCGGCCTCAGGCTCAGCGTGACGGTGGTGGCGAGGACGCCGATGATCAGCATCACCACCATCACCTCGATCAGCGTGAAGCCGCGCGCCCGCGCCGCCAGGCTCAAGTCCGGCCCTCCGGCTTACTTGCCGCTGTCCCAATTGCCGATGTCGGCGTCGTTGCCTTCGCCCCCCGGCTGGCCATCGGCGCCGAAGCTCCAGATGTCGATTTCGCCGTGCGTGCCCGGATTGGCGTACTGATACGGATTGCCCCACGGGTCCTTGGGCAGGCGCTCCAGATAGCCGCCGGGCTTCCAGTTCTTCGGTTCCGGCGCGGCGGTAGGCTTCTGCACCAGCGCCTGCAGGCCCTGGTCGGTGGTCGGATAGCGGCCGTTGTCCAGACGGTACAGCTTCAGCGCCTGGCTGATGGCGCCGATGTCCTGCTTGGCGGCGACGATGCGCGCCTCGTCCGGGCGGCTCATCACCTTGGGCACCACCAGCGCCGCCAGCACGCCGAGGATGACGATCACCACCATGATTTCGATCAGGGTGAAGCCGCGCTGGGCGGCGTGTTTGAGCTGTTTCATTGTGACTCCTGAGTTTCAATATCACCGCCCGAATCGATTTGGCGGGTTACAAGCATGAATGGTCGAAATCTGCCGCTCAATGCACCATCTGGTTCATATCGATGATCGGCATCATGATGGCCAGCACGATCAACAGCACCATGCCGCCCATCACCAGAATCAGCAGCGGCTCCATCAGGGTGGTGAAGGTGGCCAGCTTGCGCTCCACCTCCTGCTCCTGCTGCTGCGCGGCGCGGTCCAGCATGTGGGACAGCGTGCCGCTGGCTTCGCCGCTGGAGATCAGGTGGATCAGCACCGGCGGAAACTTCTTGCTGGCGTTCAGCGCGCGCGACAGCGAAATCCCCTCGCGCACCTTGTTCATCGCGTCGGCCACCGCGTCTTGCATCGGCAGCATGGACATCAGGCCGCGCGCGGTTTCCAGCGCGGTCAGCAGCGGCACGCCGGAGCCGACCAGAATCGACAGCGTGCTGGCCATGCGCGCGGTATTCAGCGCGCGGAACAGGCGGCCGAATACAGGCAGCCTCAGCACCCGCTCGTGGAAGCGGCGCTTCAGCGCCGGCGCGCGCAAGGCGCGCACGGCCAAAAACGCCGCGGCGACGATGGCGATCAGCAAGGCCACGCCCCACTGGCGCAGGAAATCGCTGCAGGCCATCAGGGCGCGGGTCAGAAATGGCAGCGTCTGCTTGGTCTGGGCGAAGACGCTGACCACCTGCGGCACGACATAGCTCATCAGGCCGGCCACCACCAGGATGGCCACCAGCGTCACCACCGCCGGATAGGCCAAGGCCAGCGTCACTTTCTGCTGCGTGTTCTGGCGCTTGTCCAGGTATTCCGCCAAGCGCGCCATCACCATGTCCAGATGGCCGGATTGCTCGCCGGCCTGGACCAGCGAGCGGTACAAGGGGGAAAACACGCCGGGCGCGGCGGACAGCGCCTGGGCGAAGCTCTTGCCTTCCAGGATGTCGCTGCGCAGCGCGGCCAGCACGGTGCGGCTGCGCGGGTTTTCCGCTTGCTCGGTCACCGCGGTCAGCGCTTTTTCCAGCGTCAAGCCGGCATTCAGCAAGGTGGACAGCTGCTCGGTGATCATCACCAATTCGGCGCGCGGCAAGCCGCGCCGCAGCACATTGCTGGCCGCGCCGCCGGTCTTGGCGTTGACGCTGTCCACCGTCACCGGCAACAGGCCGCGTTCGCGCAGCTGGACGCGCGCGGCGCGGGCGGAGTCGGCCTCCAGCAGGCCGCTTTGCTCCTTGCCCGCCGCGTCGTAGGCGGTGTACTTGAAGGCGGCCATCAGCTCCTCGTCACCCGCAGGATTTCTTCCAGGCTGGTCTCGCCGGCCTTGACCCAGCGCAGGCCGTCGTCGCGTAGGCTGCGCATGCCGTGGCGCGCGGCGTGGTCGCGCAGGCGCTGCTCGGACGCGCGGTCATGGATCAGCCGCTGCATGGTGTCGTCCACCAGCATCAGCTCGTAAATGCCGTAACGCCCCTTGTAGCCGGAGCCGCCGCAAGCCGGGCAACCGACAGGACGATAGTGCACTGCCGCCGGATCCTCCTCCAGCGGCACCGGATGCGGCGCCTTGCACTGCGGGCAGACGCGGCGCACCAGACGCTGCGCCATCACCCCCAGCAAGCTGGACGCCAGCAGGAACGGCTCCACGCCCATATCGGTGAGCCGCGTCACCGCGCTGGCGGCGTCGTTGGTGTGCAGCGTCGCCAGCACCAAGTGGCCGGTCAAGGACGCCTGCACCGCGATCTGCGCGGTTTCCAGGTCGCGGATCTCGCCTATCATCACCACGTCCGGGTCCTGGCGCAGGATGGCGCGCAGGGCTTTGGCGAAGCTCATGTCGATTTTGGCGTTGACCTGGGTCTGGCCCACGCCGTCCAGGTGGTACTCCACCGGGTCTTCCACCGTCATGATATTGGTGTGGCTGGCGTCCAGGCGGGACAGCGCGGCGTACAGCGTGGTGGTTTTGCCGGAGCCGGTGGGGCCGGTGACCAAGAGGATGCCGTGCGGCTGATTGATCAGCTTGTCGACCGAGGCCAGGGTGTCGGCGGCCATGCCCAGCGTGGCCAGGTCGAGCCGCGCATTCTCCTTGTCCAAGAGACGCAGCACCACGCGCTCGCCGTGGCTGGTGGGCAGCGTGGAGACGCGCACGTCCACCGGCCGGCCGCCCAGGCGCAGCGAGATGCGGCCGTCTTGCGGGATGCGTTTTTCGGCGATGTCCATGCCGGACATGATCTTGATCCGCGACACCATGGCCGCGTGCAGCGCGCGGTGCGGGCTGACCACGTCGCGCAGCGTGCCGTCCAGGCGGAAGCGGACGACGGAGCGGTCTTCGAAGGCCTCGATGTGGATGTCGGACGCGCCGTCGCGCAACGCTTGGGTCAGCAGCGCGTTGATCATGCGGATGATGGGCGCGTCGCCCTCGCTCTCCAGCAGGTCTTCCACCGTGGGCAAGGATTCGACCATCTGGTTCAGGTCCATGTCCTGGCCGATGTCGTCCACCATTTCCGCCGCCGCGCCGTCGCGGCTGGCGTAGTGCTCGGACAAGCGCTTGTCGAACTGGGCGGCGGTCAGCGTTTCCGCGCCCACCAGCGGCCCGCCGTGCAGGCGCAGGGCCTCGGCCCAGGCGGCCGGTTTGGCGTCCTCGCGCAGCAGCAGCACACGCCCCGCCTCGCCGTCCAGCAGGATGACGCCGTTGGCGCGCGCGAACGGAAATGGCAGCAAGGTGGAGAGTTTGGCCGACATCATTGCGCCGCCTTGGCTTTGTCTTCCGCTTCAGTCATCGAATTCAGCGCGTCGCTGATGCCGCCCCTGGGCGCCAGCTTCAGCATTTCCTTCGGATCCAAAGTCATTTTCTGCTTTGCCGTCTCCACCGTATCCGCTTTCAAGTATCGGTAGCGCTCTTCCGCTACGGCCCGGTTGCCCGTTTCATCGCGGATGATGGTGGGACGGATGAAAATCATCAGATTTTTCTTGTCGTTGGACTTTTCCTGATACTTGAAAAAGTTGCCAAGAAAGGGGATATCGCCCAGCAGCGGCACTTTCTGCTCGGTATTGCCGGTATTCTGCTGAGTCAAACCGCCCAAGGCCACTAAGCCGCCGTCGTTCACCGTCACCACCGTATCCAAAGTACGGCGATTGAACGTGGGGCCGGCATCGTTGTTCAAGGTCTGGGTATCGATGGAGTCGGCCGCCTGGCTGATTTTCAAGCGTATGGTGCCGCTCTCGGAAATTTGCGGCGTGATCTCGAGGCCAAAGCCCACGGTTTTCCGATCATAGGTATTGTACGGCGCCGTGCCGCTGCCGCCCGAGCCGGCGGCATAAGCCGCCGTCTTGACGCCGACTTCCTGGCCGATGACGATCTTGGCTTTTTCATTGTCCATCGTCACCAGTTGCGGGCTGGCCACCAGATTGCCCTGCGCTTCGTTTTCCAGCGCCTGCGCCAGCAAGCCCAGCGTGGGAATCTGGACGCCGCCGACTGTAATATTATTGATGATCCCTGCGGTCAAACCGCCGCCAGTAAGGCTGTTCACCAAATTGGCGAACGGGGAAGGGTTGGTCGAACTCGGCTGGCCGACGATGCCGGGCGCGCTGGGGTAGCTCCCTCCGACAATGCCGTTATTGCCTACCTTGGCGGACCACTGCACGCCAATTTTAGTGGTGCGGTTGGCCGACACCTCCATCACCAGCGCTTCCACGTAAACCTGGGCGCGGCGCTTGTCCAGCAAATCGATCACATTGCGCAGATTCTGGTACATCTGGTCCGGCACGTTCAGGATCAACGCATTGCTATTGCTGTCCGCCTGGATCATGGCGCTGACGCCGGTTCCCGACGGGCCGGAGGAGGCCTGGGCAGCGGCCGGCGTCGCATTGTCCATGACCGGCGCCGCGCTGGGCGCGGCATTGCTGCCGTTGCCATTGGTCTGGCTGCCGCCGACGCCGCTCATCAAACTGGCGCTGCCGCCGGAGGTATTGTTGCCGAGGGTGCTGCGGGACTGCACCGGACTGCCCTCGCTGGCCAGCAAGGTGCGCAGCGTCTTGGCCAAATCGGCCGCCTGGGCGTTCTTCAGATACACCACCCGCACATTGGAGCCGGCCTGGCTGGGCTGATCCAGCACTTTCAGCAGGCTCTTGATCTTGCCTATCTTGCCAGGGGCGTCCGTCTTGACCATCAGCACATTGGCGCGCGGATCGGCCAGGATGCTGGTTTTGCCGCCTTCCGCGCCGCCATCCTGCATCAGCTTGTTCAAAGTGCCTGCCAATTCCACCGCCGAGCCGAACAGCACCGGAATCACCGCGGTGTCGCCGGAGGCGGCCGACTCCACCGACTCGATGATGGACTCGATGCGCTGGATGTTCTCGGCGTAGTCGGTGACGATCAGGGCATTGGATTGCGGGTAGGCCGCCACCGTGTTGTTGGGCGACACCAAGGGCCGGATCACGGGCACCAGTTGATTGGCGTTGCTGTTCTGCAGCGCGAACACCTTGGTGATCAGCCGGTCGCCATCGCCGCGCGGCACGCGCTTCACCGCCCGGGCATGCAGCTTGGCGTCAGCCTCCGGCACGATCTTGATCACGCCGTTGCCTTCCACCGCGGAAAAGCCCTGCAGCCGCAGCGACGACAGCAGCACCTGGTAGGACAAGGCTCGCGGCACCGGCCGGCTGGACACGATATTGACCGTGCCCTTGACGCGCGGATCGATGATGAAGTTCTTGCCGCTGATTTCGCCTATCGCCTTGACCACGGTCTCGATGTCGGCGTTGACGAAGTTGAGCATCACCGTGTCGTTCTGCGGCGCCGCCAGCAGTTGACAGCTGTAGACCAGGGCCAGGGTGGCGACGAGTTTGGAAATTCGCATTGCACTCTCTTATTGGCGAATCATCGCGGCAGGATCGACCGCGGGTTGGGGCGGAGCATCGGGTACGGAATTCTGGCTGGGCACCGGCACGGCGCCGGGCATGGGCGGGGGCTGCATCTGGCCAGGCGCCTGGGGCGGCGGCTGCGTCGCGGCGTCCACGCCGCCCGCTGCGCCATTGCGGGCCTGCAGCGGGACGAACTGCTCGCTGCCGCCGGAGCGGATGGTCACACCGTTGGGCGCAATTTTGACCAGCTCCCAGCCGTCGGCGGTTTGCTTGCCCTGCAGCAACGGTTCGGCATGGCCGTTGTTGTCCACGATGGCGAAACCGAGAACGCCTGGCAGCGCAGGCGCGTATACGCCCAGCAGGCGCAGCGGCGGCAGCGCGGCGGCCTGCTGCTGCGGCGCTTCGCCAAACCAGTGCCCCTGGGCCACTGCCGCAGCAGCAGCCTGCGGCTGCGCCGGCGCCAGCGCCCGGTATGCGCGCGGGGACGGGGATAGCCAGCCGCTCAACTGCTGGCCGAGCCAGAACACGGCAATGCCCATCGCCAAAGCAGGCAAGGCTTTGTGCCATTGCGCGCCCGGCAAGCGCAGCTTGTCGAAATTCAACTTGCCGACCAACTTGTTATGATCCCCGAGACCCATCGACTTCCCGCCGTCAAAAATTATGCTGAACACATCCCGCCTTGGCACGTTAGATTAAGCAGCAAGGCGGCGATTTTGCAATAGCTTGCAAGTAGTTTTGATGACAGATCAAATTTCAGCCATCGTTAATATTTACAAGCGAACCATAAGGAGACTGGCTTGCAAGCCTCATGCAGCAAGCATCTGGACCCTTACGGCATGGAATTTTCTGCATTCTCGCATAAAAAACGCCACGGCATGCCGTGGCGTCATGATAAATCAAAGCAAGCTCAGAACTGGGCTTCATCCAGCGCCAGCACGCTGTCCGCGCCGCGCACGATGGCCGCGGCCAGACCGGATGCCTGCGGCAGCAGATGCTCGGCGAAGAAGCGGGCGGTGACGATCTTGGCGTTCAGGAAATCGGCGTCCGCGTCAGCCTCCTGCAGCTTGTCCTTGGCGATCAGCGCGGCGCGGCCCAGTTGCCAGCCGCCCAGAGCTATGCCCATCAGCTTCAGGAAAGGCACCGAGCCGGCCGCGGCCAACTGCGGCTGGCTGCCGAAAGTTTCCAGGATGAAGGCGACGCAGCGCTCGGCATCGGCGATGGCGGACGCCAGATTCCCAGCGATGCTGTCGAACCCAGCCGCCTGCAGCTTGGCCGCGGTGGACTGGGCCTCGGCCAGCAGCGCGCGGGCGGTGACGCCATGCTCAGCCGCAGTCTTGCGGCCGATCAGGTCCAGCGCCTGGATGCCGGTGGTACCTTCGTAAATGGCGGTGATGCGGGCGTCGCGATAGTACTGGGCGACGCCGGTTTCCTCGATGAAGCCCATGCCGCCGTGCACCTGGATGGCCAGGCTGGTGATCTCGTTGGCCTGCTCGGTGTTCCAGCCCTTGACGATGGGGATCAGGAAGTTCAGCAGCGCCTGGTTGCGCGCGGCCTCGGCCGGCGCCGGATGGCGGGCGGCGCGGTCCAGCGCGGCGGCGGCGTAGAAAGTCAGCGCGCGCTGCGCTTCGATCTGGGCGCGCATGGTCATCAGCATGCGGCGCACGTCCGGGTGCTGGATGATGGGCACGCCGGCCGGGTCCGGCGAGCCGACGGCGCGGCTCTGCACGCGGTCGCGCGCGTATTCCACCGCCTTCTGGTAAGCGCGCTCGGACACTGCCATGCCCTCGATGCCCACGCCCAGGCGAGCGTGGTTCATCATGGTGAACATATAATTCAGGCCCTTGTTCGGCTCGCCCACCAGATAGCCGACCGCGCCATCGTTGTCGCCGAAGCTCATCACCGCCGTCGGGCTGCCGTGGATGCCCAGCTTGTGCTCCAGCGACACGCAGCGCACGTCGTTGCGCGCGCCGAGCGAACCATCGGCATTGACCAGGAACTTGGGCACGATGAACAGCGAGATGCCCTTCACGCCGGCCGGAGCGTCCGGCAGACGGGCCAGCACCAGATGGACGATGTTCTCGGCCATGTCGTGCTCGCCCCAGGTGATGAAGATTTTCTGGCCGCTGACGCGGTAGCTGCCGTCCGCCGCCGGCACGGCGCGCGAACGCACCTGGGCCAGGTCGGAGCCGGCCTGCGGCTCGGTCAGGTTCATGGTGCCGGTCCATTGGCCGCTGGCCATCTTCGGCAGATAGATATTCTTCAGCTCGTCCGACGCATGATGATGGATGGCCTCCACCGCGCCCAGCGTCAGCAGCGGGGCCAGGGAGAACGCAAGATTGGACGCGCACCACATTTCCTCCACCGCCGCCGCAACCAGCGCAGGCATGCCCTGGCCGCCAAACTCTTCCGGCGCGCGCAGGCCTACCCACCCCGATTCGACATACTGCTGCCAAGCGTCCTTGAAACCCGGCGCGGCGGTCACTTCGCCATCCTGCCACTTGGCGCCCTGATCGCCCTGCTTGTTGATCGGCGCCAGCACGCCTTCAGCGAACTTGGCGCCCTCTTCCAGCACGGCGTCCACCAATTCGACCGAGCACTCGCCATAACCGGGCAAACCGCAGATGGCTGGCAATTCGGCCAGTTCATTCAAGACAAAACGAATATCTTTGACTGGTGCGTGATAAATCATCGCGCTTCTCCTCTGTTTCTCTCGCGTTGGACCGTCAAGGCGGACCGTAAAAAAACCGGCGCTCAAATCTTGGGCGCCGGCTGCTGTTGTTTGTTCCGGCGGCTATGCTGCCTGCTCGGTCGGGGGCGCGTGCTGCCGCGCCCCGGCTGCCGCTATTTCGACAGTTCGGCCATCAGTTCCGGCACCACGGTGAACAGATCGCCCACGATGCCGTAATCGGCCACCTGGAAGATAGGCGCCTCTTCATCCTTGTTGATGGCGACGATGACCTTGGAGTCCTTCATGCCGGCCAGGTGCTGGATCGCGCCGGAAATCCCGACGGCGATGTACAGCTGCGGCGCCACCACCTTGCCGGTCTGGCCAACCTGGTAGTCGTTCGGCGCGTAGCCGGCGTCCACCGCGGCGCGGGACGCGCCCACCGCGGCGGCCAGCTTGTCCGCCAAAGGCTCGATCACGGCTTTGAACTGTTCTTCCGAACCCAGCGCGCGGCCGCCGGAGACGATGACCTGGGCCGAACCCAGTTCCGGGCGGTCGGACTTGGTCAGTTCCTGGCCGACGAAGGCGGACAGCTGGCTGTCGGCGCCGGCGGCGATGGTTTCCACCGCGGCCGAACCGCCATGGCCCGCCGCGTCGAAGGCGGTGGTGCGCACGGTGATCACCTTGATCGGGTCGACCGACTGCACGGTGGCCATCACGTTGCCGGCGTAGATCGGACGGACGAAAGTGTCGGCCGATTCAATGGCGGTGATTTCGGAAATCTGGGCGACGTCGAGCAAGGCGGCGACGCGCGGCAGCAGGTTCTTGCCGAAGGACGAGGCCGGGGCCAGCACGTGGCTGTAAGCCTTGGCCAGGCCCACCACCAGGGAGGACAGGTTTTCTGCCAGCCCATGGGCGTATTGGGCCGCGTCGGCCAACAGCACCTTGGACACGCCGGCCAGGTTCTTGGCGGCATCGGCGGCGGCGGCGGCGTTGTGGCCGGCTACCAGCACGTGCACTTCGCCCAGCTTGGCGGCGGCGGTGACGGTATTCAGGGTGCCTGCTTTCAGGCTCTGGTTGTCGTGTTCAGCGATAACGAGAATAGCCATGTCTTACAGCACCTTTGCTTCGTTCTTGAGTTTGGCGACCAGTTCGGCGGCATTGGCCACCTTGACGCCGGCGGAACGCTTGGCAGGCTCGGCCACCTTCAGCGTCTTCAGGCGCGGGGTCACGTCGACGGACAGATCGGCCGGAGTCGTCTTGTCCAGCGGCTTTTTCTTGGCGGCCATGATGTTGGGCAGCTTGATGAAGCGCGGCTCGTTCAGGCGCAGGTCGGCGGTCACCACAGCCGGCAGGCGCAGCTTGACGGTTTCCAGGCCGCCGTCGATCTCGCGCACCACGTCCACGGTCTCGGCGGAGAGGTCAACCTTGGAAGCGAAGGTGCCCTGGGCCCAGCCCAGCAGCGCCGCGGTCATCTGGCCAGTCTGATTGGCGTCGTCGTCGATCGCCTGCTTGCCCAGGATCACCAGCTGCGGCTGTTCCTTCTCCACCACGGCCTTCAGCAGCTTGGCCACGGCCAAAGGCTGCAGCTCGGCTTCGCTTTCCACCAGGATGGCGCGGTCGGCGCCCATGGCCAGCGCCGTGCGCAGGGTTTCCTCGCACTGCTTCACGCCCATGGACACGGCGACGATTTCAGTCGCCTTGCCGGCTTCTTTCAGACGCACGGCTTCTTCGACGGCGATTTCGTCGAAGGGGTTCATCGACATCTTGACGTTGGCGATATCAACGTCGCTGCCGTCGGCTTTGACGCGGACTTTCACGTTGTAATCAACAACGCGCTTCACTGCGACTAGAACTTTCATATTCCTCCAGCAAACATCTGTTGGGTTAGGACCGGTTCAGGCCCGAAAACGCGGAAGGCAACGAGCGGCCAGCTGAGCCTGATTATGCCCCAAGCAAATTTCAAACGAGCGTTTGGTTTGTGTGCCGACACCCCAAGCGTGGTGAAAATGCAACTCGGCGTCGATAGTACGTCATTTCCCGCGGGTTTGCATTTCAAGGCGAAGCTGGCACAATGCGGTCGTGCATTGCAACATTCCCTTGTCATAAACCGTGGAGTTGTCATGACCGTCTATTTCGAAGACCTCGTCGTGGGACAAAGCGCCGAATCCGGCAAAACCGTCACCGAGGCCGACGTGCTGTTGTTCTCCGCCGTCAGCGGCGACAACAATCCCGTGCATCTGGATCAGATTTACGCGGCGTCCACGCCGTTCGAGACCCGCATCGCCCACGGCATGCTGACCGCCAGCCTGATCTCCGGCGTGATCGGCACCCGCCTGCCCGGCTACGGCACCATCTACCTGTCGCAGTCCACATGCTTCAAGGCCCCGGTCCGCATCGGGCAGACCGTGACCACCCGCGTCACCGTCGCGGAATTGATTCCGGAAAAGAAACGGGTGCGGCTGACCACCGAATGCCGCGTCGGCGATCATGTGGTGCTGGAAGGCGAATCCTTGGTGATTGCGCCTTCGCGCGGCTAATCGCCAGAACTGACGCCATGCCGAGCCAGGGCCCAGCGCACCGGCTCGGCCACCAGCTCGTCGGGGAAATCCAGACGCCGCCGCAAGGCGGCGATGACTTCGGGGCTGGTGGGCGCATTGCCCAGCCCGACCGCCAGATTCGACAGCCACTTGTGATAACCGATGCGGTAGATAGGGCTGCCAGCCATCCGCTCGCGGAATGCCTCCGCGCTCCAGTCGAACAGTTCTACCAGACTCGTGCGATCCAAACCATGACGCACCGCAAAATCAGATTCTTCTGATAAAGCTCCGAAACGATTCCACGGACAGAACAGCTGGCAATCGTCGCAGCCATACACCCGGTTGCCGATTAGCGGACGCAATTCATGCGGAATCGCGCCTTTCAGTTCTATAGTCAGGTAGGAAATGCAGCGCCGCGCATCGACCTTGTACGGTTCGACAATGGCGCCGGTGGGACAGACATCCAGGCAACGGGTGCAACGACCGCAATGACCATCCTCCGCCTCGTCCGGCGGCAGGGGCAGATCGGTCAGGATTTCGCCCAGGAAAAACAGCGACCCCTGCTTCTTGGTCAATAATAATGTGTGCTTGCCGCGCCAACCCAAGCCGGCCTGCGCCGCCAGCGCCACTTCGGCCAGCGGCGCGCTGTCGGTGAGCACCCGGTAGCCGAAGGCGCCGATAGCGCCCTCGATGCGCTCGGCAAGCTTTTGCAAGCGGTTGCGCAACACCTTGTGGTAGTCGCGGCCCAGCGCGTAGCGCGACAAATAGGCTAGCGACGGATCGGCCAGCACCTGTTCGGCCGGCTTCGCCTCCGGCCAGTAGTTCATGCGCAGCGAGATCACGGACAAGGTGCCCGGCACCAATTCGGCGGGACGGACGCGCAGCGCGCCGTGGCGGGCCATGTAGTCCATCTCGCCGTGATAGCCGGCCGCCAGCCAGGCCTCGAGCTCGCGCTCGGCCTCTGGCGGCAGCGCCGCGCGGGTGATCCGGGCATCGGCAAAGCCGGCTTCGCGCGCCCAGGCTTTGATTTGGCGCGACAATTCGGGATAATCCGGTTTTTGAGGAGGATTCTCAGTCATGGCGATGGATGATACCAGCGTTGTGGCCGGCAGCCTGCAGGACGAACGCGCCACGCTGATGCTGGGCGCCGCTTTCGCCGCCGCGGCCCGCCCCGGCCTCACCGTCCACCTGCGGGGCGACCTGGGCGCCGGCAAGACCACGTTTACCCGCGGGCTGCTGGCCGCGCTCGGGCATCTGGGCAAGGTGAAAAGTCCCACCTATACGCTGGTGGAAAGCTATCCGCTGTCCGAATATAGCGTCCATCATTTTGACCTTTACCGTTTCGCAGACCCGGAAGAGTGGAACGACGCCGGCTTCAGCGAATATTTCGGCCCCGATAGCCTATGCCTGGTGGAGTGGCCAGACAAAGCCGACGATCTGTTGCCCGCAGCCGACATCGTGCTGGAACTTGCCGTCGCCGGCGAGGGTCGCACTTACCAATTCCAAGCTCAGACACCAACCGGACAGTCATGCCTGATTCGACTTTCGACCCAAACCGCCGCGCATTGCTAGGCGCCGCGGCCGCTACCTTCCTGCTTGCCGTCAGCCGTACGGGGCTGGCAGCCGACAACCAGATCGTCGCCCTGCGCATCTGGCCATCGAGCACGTATACCCGCATCACGCTGGAATCCGGCAGCGCCATCCAGTACAAGCAGTTCACCCTGGCCAACCCGAGCCGGCTGGTCATCGATCTGCAGGGCGTGCAGTTGAACGGCGTGCTGAAAGACATCAGCGGCCAGATCACCAAGGCCGATCCCTTCATCGCCAACGCCCGCGCCGGCCAGTTCGCCCCGGATACGGTGCGGCTGGTGCTGGAACTGAAGACCGACGTCAAACCGCAGGCTTTCACGCTGGCTCCGGTGGCGGAATACAAGCATAGACTGGTGGTGGACCTGTATCCGGCCAGCGGCGTCCAGGACGATCCTTTGCTGGCGCTCTTGCAGGATTACAACAAGGGCAAACTGGAACAGCCGCCCACGCAGATCAAGCCCAAGTCCAAGAACAGCGACCGCCCCATCGTCGTGATGCTGGATCCGGGACACGGCGGCGAAGACCCCGGCGCAATCGGCCTGCAGGGCAACCGCGAGAAAGACGTGGTACTGAAGATAGGCCATCAGCTGAAGCAATTGATCGACGCGGAGCCGAATATGAAGGCCTATATGACGCGCAGCGACGACGTGTTCATCCCGCTGGGCGTGCGCGTGGCCAAGGCCAGGAAGCTGAATGCCGACCTGTTTGTCTCCATCCACGCCGACGCCGCGCCCAACCGCGCGGCGCGTGGTTCCTCGGTGTTCGCGCTGTCGGAAAAAGGCGCCACCAGCGCCTTCGCCAAGGCGCTGGCGCAGACGCAGAACGACTCCGACCTGATAGGCGGCGTCAAGATCGGCAGCAAGGACAAATATCTGGCTCACACGCTGCTGGACCTGACGCAAACCGCCACCATCAACGACAGCCTGAAACTGGGCAAGACCGTGCTGGGCCAGCTCGGCGGCCTGAACAAGCTGCACAAGAACGCGGTGGAGCAAGCCGGTTTCGCCGTGCTGAAGGCGCCGGACATTCCTTCCATCCTGGTGGAAACGGCCTTCATTTCCAACCCGGAAGAGGAACAGCGGCTGATCACCGCCGAGTTCCAGCAGCAGATGGCCAATGCCATCTTCAGCGGCGTCAAAAACTATTTCGCCTCCGGCGCCGCGCTGGCCGCGCGCGCCTGATCGCCTGCCCCAAAGCAAAACCGCCAGGTCGAGTCCTGGCGGTTTTTATGCGTAAGGCTTGCCGGCGCTCAGTGCGAGGCCGGCGGCAGCTCGCCCGGGGGCGTTTCCTCTTCTGCCGGCACGCGATAATTCTCGCTGGCCCACTGACCCAGGTCGATCAAACGGCAGCGTTCGCTGCAAAATGGGCGGTAACGGCTCTGCGCCTCCCAGCGCACTTCGGCGCGGCAGGTGGGGCAGGCGACGATGCGGATGGATTCAGCCATGAAACTCAAAACTTGCAATTGGTGAGGTAGAACTCGACATCCTGTTCGGTCTGGCGGGGCCGGGCTTCGCCGGTCACCGCGCCGACGAAACGGATGTTGAGGGCGTATTTATTGGCGGACAATTCCGGCAGCAGCGCCAGCGTGTCGTCGTAGGCGACGCGGATCAGCTGCACCACCTTGCCGCCGGACATCTGCTGGAACGCGCCGCGGCGCGCCACATAATGATGCGTCTTGCCGCTGTCTCGCAGCAGCCGCAGCAGGATGTCGGACGCGTCCGCCGTCGGCATCAGCGGCGCGGACCAGCGCAGCATGTCATGACGGCGCTCCTCGGCCGGCTTCTGCTGCCACAAATGATAGGAAGGCAGATCGAACTGGCAGGTGCCGCCGGGAATGCCGGCGCGCTGCTTGATCGCCATCAGCCACTCGTTTTCTCGCAGGTTCTGGCCAAACTTGCCGGTCAAGGCCAGCAGCTTGCCGGACGCGCGCTCGATCTCCTCCAACACGCCTTCCAGCGTCTCTTCGGCCACATTCGGATTCTCGCGCAATGCCTCCAGCATCTGCTTCTGCCGCTCCAGCTCCTGCAAGAGATCGGCTTTCAGGTCTGCGCGCGAAGCCGTTTCCATCAGTTCAAACAGAACCAGCAACGCGGCATGATGGTCATGGGGATGATCCTTGCCGACGAAGTAGGCCAGCCGCCCGTACAGATATTCCAGACGCAGCAGAATACGGGTGCGCTCGGTGACAGGAAATTCAAAACTGATCACGGCAGATCTGCCCTTCTCCACGGCTTGCATCAAGCCTCAAAACATTGCATTGACAAGATTTGCCAGATAATAACCGTGTTTGGCATCAACTTGAAGCCTCAATTCTGCCAAGCCGCTGTTATTGTCGATGACATCGTCCGCGCGGCGCAGCCGCTCATTCCGCGGCAACTGCGCCGCCATGATCGCCCGCACCGCCTGTTCGGCAAAACCGTTGCGCCGCATGACGCGCTCAATCTGGGTTTGCTCGTCGCAATCAACCACCAGCGTGCGCGCCAAGAGTGGCAGATAGCGCTCATTTTCAAACAACAGCGGCACCACCAGCACCGCGTACTCGCCCTGCGCCGCCTGCAGCCTGCGCACACTTTCGTCATAGATGGCCGGATGCAGAATCGCTTCCAATTGATGCTTGCTATCGGGATTCGAGAAGATTTTCTGTCGCATCGCCGCACGGTCCAAGGCGCCATCGGCTGTCAGCGCCTGCTGGCCGAACGCCTGCGCGATCGCCGCCATCGCCGCGCCCCCCGGGCCGGTCAATTGATGGGCGATCTGATCGGTGTCGATCACCGGCACGCCCAGCTCGGCAAAACGGTCCGCCGCCGCGCTCTTGCCGGAACCGATGCCGCCGGTCAGACCCACTACCGGGATAGCCATGCCAGATATCCCTCGACGATCTGCGGTCCCCACACCAGCGCAATCCAGCCGGCTGCGGCAAGATAGGGGCCAAAAGGAATCGGCTGGCCGCGACCGACACGCGAGGCGGCCATCATCGCCAGGCCGCAAACCGCGCCGACCAACGACGACAGCAGAATGATCAAGGGCAGCATGCTCCAGCCCAGCCAGGCGCCCAACGCGGCCAGCAGCTTGAAATCGCCATACCCCATGCCCTCGCGGCCGGTGGCCAGTTTGAACAGCTGATACACCAGCCACAAGGACAAGTAGCCGCAGGCCGCGCCCAGCACCGCATCGGACAGCGGCACCAAGCCGCCATGCAGATTGAACAACAGGCCGGCCCACATCAGCGGCAGCGTCAGGCTGTCTGGCAGCAGTTGGGTATCGAGATCGATGAAAGTCAAAGCAAGCAAGGCGGCGGTCAGCGCCATCGCGCCAAACAGCGGCCAGCCCCAGCCCAGTTTCCAGGCGAGAAAACCAAACAAGACGCCGCACAGCGACTCCACCAGGGGATAACGCGGGCTGATGCCGACGCGGCAAGCGGCGCAACGGCCACGCAGCAGCGCGTAGCTCAACAGCGGGATATTCTGCCAGGCCCGCACCGCCGCGCCGCAAGATGGGCAATGCGAAGCGGGGCGCCACAGATTATAGCCTGGAGCCTCCGTCAGCTCTTCCATCGCGCCTTGCGCCGCCAATTTCAATGCGGGAAAGCGGTCGCTCTCGGCCAGATAACCGACGCTATCCGCCAGGAATTCGTTCTCCAGCATCCGCGGCATGCGGTGGATCACCACATTCAGAAAACTGCCCACCATCAGCCCCAACACCACGGCCGCACCCAGCAGATAAGCCGGGTGGGTCGCCAGCAACCACGCCATATCCTGCAGCATCAACCCACCACCTGACCCATTTTGAAAATCGGCATGTACATCGCGATCACCAAGCCCCCGATCAGCACCCCCAGAATCACCATGATGGCGGGTTCAAGCAGGCTGGACAACGCCGCCACGGCGTTGTCGACCTCTTCTTCATAGAAATCGGCCACTTTATCGAGCATCTGGTCCAGCGAGCCGGACTCCTCGCCGATGGCGGTCATCTGCAGCACC
>NZ_MKCR01000011.1 GCF_001855565.1 Chromobacterium amazonense
TCGCAGCGACCAGCACAGCTCTTTAACAGAACGAATAACCGATAGGTGTAAGTGCTTGGCGAAAGCCAAAAACTTGCACTGCAAGAGATAGGAAATACCAGTTATTTCTTTGAACTTGCGTGCCAGAAGTTGCTATGAGATTGAACTGAAGAGTTTGATCCTGGCTCAGATTGAACGCTGGCGGCATGCTTTACACATGCAAGTCGAACGGCAGCACGGGAGCTTGCTCCTGGTGGCGAGTGGCGAACGGGTGAGTAATGCATCGGAATGTACCGTGTAATGGGGGATAGCTCGGCGAAAGCCGGATTAATACCGCATACGCCCTGAGGGGGAAAGCGGGGACCGAAAGGCCTCGCGTTATACGAGCAGCCGATGTCTGATTAGCTAGTTGGTGAGGTAAGAGCTCACCAAGGCGACGATCAGTAGCGGGTCTGAGAGGATGATCCGCCACACTGGGACTGAGACACGGCCCAGACTCCTACGGGAGGCAGCAGTGGGGAATTTTGGACAATGGGCGCAAGCCTGATCCAGCCATGGCCGCGTGTCTGAAGAAGGCCTTCGGTTGTAAAGGACTTTGTTCGGGAGGAAATCCCGCTGGTTAATACCTGGCGGGGATGACAGTACCGGAAGAATAAGCACCGGCTAACTACGTGCCAGCAGCCGCGGTAATACGTAGGGTGCAAGCGTTAATCGGAATTACTGGGCGTAAAGCGTGGCCAGGCGGTTGTGCAAGTCTGATGTGAAAGCCCCGGGCTCAACCTGGGAACGCATTGGAGACTGCACGACTAGAGTGCGTCAGAGGGGGGTAGAATTCCGCGTGTAGCAGTGAAATGCGTAGAGATGCGGAGGAATACCGATGGCGAAGGCAGCCCCCTGGGATGACACTGACGCTCATGCACGAAAGCGTGGGGAGCAAACAGGATTAGATACCCTGGTAGTCCACGCCCTAAACGATGTCAACTAGCTGTTGGGGGTTTGAATCCTTGGTAGCGTAGCTAACGCGTGAAGTTGACCGCCTGGGGAGTACGGCCGCAAGGTTAAAACTCAAAGGAATTGACGGGGACCCGCACAAGCGGTGGATGATGTGGATTAATTCGATGCAACGCGAAAAACCTTACCTGCTCTTGACATGTACGGAACTTGGTAGAGATATCTTGGTGCCCGAAAGGGAGCCGTAACACAGGTGCTGCATGGCTGTCGTCAGCTCGTGTCGTGAGATGTTGGGTTAAGTCCCGCAACGAGCGCAACCCTTGTCATTAGTTGCCATCATTAAGTTGGGCACTCTAATGAGACTGCCGGTGACAAACCGGAGGAAGGTGGGGATGACGTCAAGTCCTCATGGCCCTTATGAGCAGGGCTTCACACGTCATACAATGGTCGGTACAGAGGGTCGCGAAGCCGCGAGGTGGAGCCAATCTCATAAAACCGATCGTAGTCCGGATCGCACTCTGCAACTCGAGTGCGTGAAGTCGGAATCGCTAGTAATCGCAGATCAGCATGCTGCGGTGAATACGTTCCCGGTCTTGTACACACCGCCCGTCACACCATGGGAGTGAGTTTCACCAGAAGTGGGTAGGCTAACCGCAAGGAGGCCGCTTACCACGGTGGGATTCATGACTGGGGTGAAGTCGTAACAAGGTAGCCGTAGGGGAACCTGCGGCTGGATCACCTCCTTTCTAGAGAAGGCGATCGTCAAGTACTTACAGCCTATCGGTTATTCAAGTTAAGGGCATTTTCGATGAAAATCTGCGCAGCTCTGCGTTGAAAGCCTCCTCGTGTACTGGATGTACACGTCGTCAGCTTTCGCCTGGATCTGCTTGATTTTGATCGAAAAGGATGTGGTATGAAGCGACTACTGGGTTTGTAGCTCAGCTGGTTAGAGCACTGTGTTGATAACGCAGGGGTCGTAGGTTCGAGTCCTACCAGACCCACCAGTATTTTTTGGGTCAGGCAAGGCGCGAGGGAGCGACATGTGCTTATGCACATGAGCGACTGAGCAACGCAGCATCACCCAAAAAGAGGGGATTAGCTCAGTTGGGAGAGCACCTGCTTTGCAAGCAGGGGGTCGTCGGTTCGATCCCGTCATCCTCCACCACACCGCAAACAAAATCGAATTGAGAAGTTTGATTCTGTTTGCGTTGTAAAACGCCCGATCTTTAACAAACTGAAGAAGCCGAATATATAAGACGGCGAAATGAAAGCGTAGAGTTAACTCTTTACGCGGACAAATCGTCATCTTGGGTATTTGATTGTATCTAAGGCTGCGTCGCCAACTCAAAAGGGGCGGTGCAGTCGTCGCACAAACACACTTGTTGTTTTAGTGATCTAGGTTACTGAAATGATAGGGTCAAGCGACTAAGTGCATCTGGTGGATGCCTTGGCGATCACAGGCGATGAAGGACGTGTAAGCCTGCGAAAAGCGCGGGGGAGCTGGCAATAGAGCTTTGATCCCGCGATATCCGAATGGGGAAACCCGGCCCTTAGGGGTCATCCCAGACTGAATACATAGGTCTGAGGAGGCGAACTCAGCGAACTGAAACATCTAAGTAGCTGAAGGAAAAGAAATCAACCGAGATTCCGTAAGTAGTGGCGAGCGAACGCGGAACAGCCTGTATGTGATAGAGATTGCGTTAGTGGAAGGTTATGGAAAGGACCGCCATAGTGGGTGATAGCCCCGTACACGAAAACGCATTCTTGGTACTAAGCATACGAGAAGTAGGGCGGGACACGCGAAATCCTGTCTGAAGATGGGGGGACCATCCTCCAAGGCTAAATACTCGTGATCGACCGATAGTGAACCAGTACCGTGAGGGAAAGGCGAAAAGAACCCCGGGAGGGGAGTGAAATAGAACCTGAAACCGGATGCATACAAACAGTGGGAGCGGACGTGTTCCGTGACTGCGTACCTTTTGTATAATGGGTCAGCGACTTACGTTCAGTAGCGAGCTTAACCGAATAGGGGAGGCGTAGGGAAACCGAGTCCGAATAGGGCGCTTTAGTTGCTGGGCGTAGACCCGAAACCGAGTGATCTATCCATGGCCAGGATGAAGGTGCGGTAACACGCACTGGAGGTCCGAACCCACTAGTGTTGCAAAACTAGGGGATGAGCTGTGGATAGGGGTGAAAGGCTAAACAAACTCGGAGATAGCTGGTTCTCCCCGAAAACTATTTAGGTAGTGCCTCATGTATCACTTCCGGGGGTAAAGCACTGTTATGGCTAGGGGGTCATTGCGATTTACCAAACCATGGCAAACTCTGAATACCGGAAAGTGCGAGCATGGGAGACAGACGGTGGGTGCTAACGTCCATCGTCAAGAGGGAAACAACCCAGACCGCCAGCTAAGGTCCCAAATGATCAGTTAAGTGGTAAACGAAGTGGGAAGGCCTAGACAGCCAGGATGTTGGCTTAGAAGCAGCCATCATTTAAAGAAAGCGTAATAGCTCACTGGTCGAGTCGTCCTGCGCGGAAGATGTAACGGGGCTCAAACTGATAACCGAAGCTGCGGATGCGTCGGCTTCACCTTAGCTTGTTGCAAGCTTGTCATCGCGAAGCGATGACAAAGCCCACCCCAATGGTCGCCAGGCCATGAGGGAAACAAGCAGGCTAAGGGAAGCCGATGCGTGGTAGGGGAGCGTTCTGTAGGTCTGTGAAGGTGTCTCGTAAGGGATGCTGGAGATATCAGAAGTGCGAATGCTGACATGAGTAGCGATAAAGCGGGTGAAAAGCCCGCTCGCCGAAAGCCCAAGGTTTCCTACGCAACGTTCATCGGCGTAGGGTGAGTCGGCCCCTAAGGCGAGGCTGAAAAGCGTAGTCGATGGGAAACGGGTTAAAATTCCCGTACTTTTGTGTAGTGCGATGTGGGGACGGAGAAGGTTAGGTCATCAGACTGTTGGAATAGTCTGTTTAAGCCGGTAGGCTGGGGTGGTAGGCAAATCCGCCGCCCCTTAAGGCCGAGACGTGATGACGAGGGTCTACGGACCTGAAGTGACTGATACCACGCTTCCAGGAAAAGCCACTAAGCTTCAGCTACACAAGAACCGTACCGCAAACCGACACAGGTGGGCAGGATGAGAATTCTAAGGCGCTTGAGAGAACTCAGGAGAAGGAACTCGGCAAATTGATACCGTAACTTCGGGAGAAGGTATGCCTCTTAGAGTGTAGGACTTCGCGTTCGAAGCTTTGAGAGGTCGCAGAGAATCGGTGGCTGCGACTGTTTAACAAAAACACAGCACTGTGCCAACACGAAAGTGGACGTATACGGTGTGACGCCTGCCCGGTGCCGGAAGGTTAAGTGATGGGGTGCAAGCTCTTGATCGAAGCCCCGGTAAACGGCGGCCGTAACTATAACGGTCCTAAGGTAGCGAAATTCCTTGTCGGGTAAGTTCCGACCCGCACGAATGGCGTAACGATGGCCACACTGTCTCCTCCTGAGACTCAGCGAAGTTGAAGTGTTTGTGAAGATGCAATCTCCCCGCTGCTAGACGGAAAGACCCCGTGAACCTTTACTGTAGCTTTGCATTGGACTTTGAAGTGGTTTGTGTAGGATAGGTGGGAGGCTAAGAAGCCAGGACGCTAGTTCTGGTGGAGCCGACCTTGAAATACCACCCTGACCCCTTTGAGGTTCTAACCTTGGTCCGTGATCCGGATTGGGGACAGTGCATGGTAGGCAGTTTGACTGGGGCGGTCTCCTCCCAAAGTGTAACGGAGGAGTTCGAAGGTTACCTAGGTACGGTCGGAAATCGTGCTGATAGTGCAATGGCAAAAGGTAGCTTAACTGCGAGACCGACAAGTCGAGCAGGTGCGAAAGCAGGACATAGTGATCCGGTGGTTCTGAATGGAAGGGCCATCGCTCAACGGATAAAAGGTACTCCGGGGATAACAGGCTGATACCGCCCAAGAGTTCACATCGACGGCGGTGTTTGGCACCTCGATGTCGGCTCATCACATCCTGGGGCTGTAGCCGGTCCCAAGGGTATGGCTGTTCGCCATTTAAAGTGGTACGTGAGCTGGGTTCAAAACGTCGTGAGACAGTTTGGTCCCTATCTGCAGTGGGCGTTGGAAGTTTGACGGGGGCTGCTCCTAGTACGAGAGGACCGGAGTGGACGCACCTCTGGTGTACCGGTTGTGACGCCAGTCGCATCGCCGGGTAGCTAAGTGCGGAAGAGATAACCGCTGAAAGCATCTAAGCGGGAAACTTGCCTGAAGATGAGACTTCCCTGGAGGCTTGACCTCCCTGAAGAGTCGTTCGAGACCAGGACGTTGATAGGTCGGGTGTGGAAGCGCTGTGAGGCGTGAAGCTAACCGATACTAATTGCTCGTGAGGCTTGATCCTATCATTTGAGTGGCTTAGCGAGGCTAAGTGACGAGAGTGGATGTGCGAAGAACATCAAATACCGAATATTCAGAATCAGAGAGCGACTCTGGTTCAGGCTTCTTGCAGTTTGTACAGTTTATGTCTGGTGGCCTTAGCGAGGTGGTCCCACGCCTTCCCATCCCGAACAGGATCGTGAAACGCCTTAGCGCCGATGATAGTGTGGCATTCGCCATGTGAAAGTAGGACACCGCCAGACGCCCGATACGACAAAGCCCAGCTCAACCGAGCTGGGCTTTGCGCTTTGCGCGCGCCCAAACTCCCAGGTGTCCGCCATTGCGCTTTCGCTTGCGCGAATGGCCGCCATTGACGTCTGTTTCCATCCCTCACACAATCAGCCTTTGCAGACTTCGACATGGTGGCGCCAGATGGTTATTCGCAGCAGCAAACCCGCGCGACGCATAGAGGCGGGCGGCCGCAGCCTGTTCATTCACAGCCTGCCGCGCCACTCCCTGCATGACCTCTATCACTACTGCATGACCATCAGTTGGCCGCGTTTTTACCTGTTTATCGCGGCGGCTTTCATCGCATTGAATCTATTGTTTGCCGGACTCTATCAATTGCAAGCCGGCGGCATCGCCAACCAGTTTCCGCCTGGTTTTCTGGGTGCATTCTTTTTCAGCGTCGAGACGCTGGCGACGGTTGGCTATGGCGATATGCATCCGCAAACGCTGTATACGCATTGGATTTCCATGCTGGAGATTTTCATCGGCATGATGAGCATTGCATTGATTACCGGCGTGACGTTTGCCCGCTTCTCGCGGCCCAGGGCGCGCATCGTGTTTACCAGCAGCCCCGTCGTCCGTCCATTGAACGGTGAACCGGTGTTGATGCTGCGCGCGGCCAATGCCAGAAATAACGTGATCATTGATGCCAGTGCCCGCCTGCGCTTGTTGCAGCAGGAGGTGACTGCCGAAGGAACGACCTTTCGCAAACTGTACGACCTGACGCTGGTGCGGGATGAGCACCCGATGTTTGTGCTCGGCTGGACGCTGATGCATAAGATAGACGAGCGCAGCCCCTTGTATCAACGCGATGCCGACTCGCTGGCGGCGGTCAAGGCGCAGCTGATCTTGTCCATCAACGGCATGGACGAAACCACCATTCAGCCTATGGTGGCGCGGCATACGTTTTCGCATCAGGATATTCGTTGGAATCATGCTTTCGCCGATCTGATTTATACCGATGAGCATGAAAACGATCATGTCGACTACCAGCGCCTGCAGGAGGTGCGGCCGTTGCCATCCGCTAAAGACTAGGTCGTGCTCGGGCGGCTTGGCGAATACCGGCAGGCCATGCTGGGATGATGATGCCGCATGGCCAGGTCGCTCGCGCGCTCGCCTAAGCGCCGCCGCAGCGCCGGCTGGCGCGGCGCGGGCGAAAAAAAAAGCCCCGCGAAAGCGGGGCGGGGCGCTTACAGCATCAGATTGAGCATGCGGTCGATCCGCACGCGGCTCAAGCGGGTAAGCAGTTTCTTGATCTGTTCCGGGTAGTGCTTCACGTCTTCCAGCTGGCGGTAGTGCGCAAGCGGCGTGGTGTGGCGCAGAATGCTGCGTTGTTCGGCTTCACCCTGCGCGCGCAGGGCGCCTTGCGGATCGCGCAGCAGCAGCGCGTTTTCCAGATCCAGGCGGAAGGCGCGGGGATTCAGGTTGTTGCCGGTCAGCAGGATGTAGCGCGCGTCGCTCCAGATGCCCTTCAGGTGATAGGTGTTGTCGCCGTCTTTCCATAGATGGATGCGCAGTTGCTGGCGCGACACATATTGGCGCTGGCGCTTGGCGAAGCGGCGCAGGTTCATCTCGTACAGATAGGGCAGCGCGCCGATCACCCTGAATGGCTGCTCCGGCGGGATGTAGAAGTCGTTGGCGGTCTTGTCGCCGACGACGATGTCGATTTCCACGCCGCGGCGCAGGGCGCGGTTGATTTCCAGCACCACGGCGCGCGGAAAGTTGAAATACGGCGTGCAGATGAACAGCTTGCTGTCCGCGCTGGCGATGATATCGAGTATCGTGCGGTTCAGCCGGTTGCCCTTGCCGATGCCGACAATTGGGGCGATGGCCAGTTGCTCCGCAGAGACCGGGGGCGATGCGGCGGGCCGGTACTGACTGTGCACCAGCTTGTCGCGGAACTGGCGGATTTCCTTGCGGATGCTGCGGGTGGACGGCGCGGGTTTGTCCAGCCGGAATACCGCCGGGTCGTTGAAGAACTGCTCGGCCATGAAATCGGCCATGGCATCGGCCAGCTGCGGGCTGCGGATCAGGTGGTAGCGGTCGAAGCGATATTTGTCCAGCTTGTGCAGATAGACATTGTTCAGGCTGGCGCCGCTGTAGAACACGGTATCGTCGATGACGAAGCCCTTCAGGTGCAACACGCCGAACAACTCGCGTGTTTGCACCGGCACGCCGTAGATCGGAATGTCCAGATCGCGGCGGGCCGCTTCCTCGCGGTACCAGCTGGCGTTGCAGTGCGACTGGTCTTCGCCGATGCGGCCGCGTTGAGCGCGATGCCAATCCACCATCACGCGCACGTCCAGCTCAGGCCAGCGTTGCTTGGCCTGGTACAGCGCGTCCAGGATTTCCCGGCCCGCTTCCTCGTTTTCCAGATACAGCGCGCACAGGTAGACGCGCCGGGTCGCCGCGGCGATCGCTTCCAGCAGCCGCAGGCGAAAATCGCTGGTCTGCAGCAGCGTGGTGAAGTCTTGCGGCGGCAGCGGAAGCCAGGGCAGGCGGGTCAACGTGGGTCGATTGAGCAGAAATGCCATGAATGCGCAGTTGATTGACGTTCAATCGACGCATCGTAGCATCGTTTGGCCAATTTGGGGGAGTGGGCGAGGCCGCAAGTGACGCCGGTCAAGCGTTTTGACGCGCCGCCGGCTGGCGGGCCGCGTGGCAAGGCGGGCCGAAATGTGCAAAAATTCCGGTAACGAGACGAATTGCAGGTTTTTTCCATGCTGGACCGGGACGGATACCGCCCAAACGTCGGAATCATCCTCACCAACGCCAAAAACGAGGTGTTCTGGGGGAAGCGCGTGCGCGAGCATTCCTGGCAGTTCCCGCAAGGCGGCATCAAACCGGGCGAAAGCCCGGAGGCCGCCATGTACCGCGAACTGCTGGAGGAGGTGGGCTTGCTGCCACAGCACGTGAAGATCCTGGGACGCACCCGCGACTGGATGCGTTATGAGGTGCCGACCAATTGGGTTCGCCGCGAATGGCGCGGCAGTTACAAAGGGCAGAAGCAGATCTGGTTTCTGCTCAGGCTGGTGGGTCGCGACAGCGATGTTTGCCTGCGCGCGTCCACGCATCCGGAGTTCGACGGCTGGCGCTGGAACGATTATTGGGCGCCGGTGGACGCGGTGATCGAGTTCAAGCGCGATGTGTACGAGCGCGCCTTGTCCGAGCTGTCGCGCTTCCTGCGGGGCGTGGAGAGTCACGACGCCTATTTGGCGCGCATCGCCGCGGCGCAGAGCGAGCAGTGAGCGGGCCGCGCAATTTTGCAGCACAGCGACGGCGGGCAATGCCCGCTGTCTTTATTTGAGCCGTCCCATATGGGCGGCGTCGACGTGAAACGCCGACAGGGTAAGACCACAACATGACTCAACAATACGACGAATCTTCGGTACGGGTGCTGAAGGGGCTGGAGCCGGTCAAAGAACGGCCGGGCATGTATACCCGCACCACCGACCCCACCCACATCTGCCAGGAAGTGATAGACAACGCCGCCGACGAGGCGCTGGGCGGCTACGCGCGCAAGATCGCCGTCACCGTGCATCAGGACGGCTCGCTCAGCGTGGAGGACGATGGCCGCGGCATTCCGGTAGGCCTGCATCCGCAAGAAGGCGTGCCGGTGGTGGAGCTGGTCTTCACCCGCCTGCACGCAGGCGGCAAGTTCAACAAGAAGGACGGCGGCGCCTATGCCTTCTCCGGCGGCCTGCACGGCGTCGGCGTGTCGGTGACCAATGCGCTGTCCACCCGGCTGGAAGTCGAGGTGAAGCGCGATGGCGGTGTGCACCGTCTGGTGTTTTCCGGCGGCGATGTGATCGAACCGCTGGCCCGCGTGGCTGACTGCGGCCCGCGCACCAGCGGCACCCGCGTGCGGGTGTGGCCGGACGGCAAATACTTCGAAAGCCCGCGCTATTCGATGCAGGAGCTGGAGCGGCTGCTGCGCGCCAAGGCGGTGCTGCTGCCCGGCGTGGCAGTGACGCTGACGGTGGAAAAGCCCAGCGGCGATGAAGTCAAAGTCTGGCAGTATCCGGAAGGCCTGAAGAGCTATCTGGCCGAATTGTGCAATGGCGACGAGCCGGTGGCGCCGCTGTTCGCCGGCGAGGCTTATATCGGCGACGACCACGAGCAGTTCGCCAAGGGCGAGGGCGCGCAATGGGCGATGGCCTGGTTCGAAGACGGCGCCAGCGGCGAGAGCTACGTCAACCTGATCCCCACCCCGGCGGGCGGCACGCATGAGGCCGGGCTGCGCGCCGGGGTATTCGACGCGGTGAAAAGCTTCGTCGACCACCACAACCTGCTGCCGCGCGGCGTCAAGCTGATGGCCGAAGACGTGTGGAGCCGCGTGCGCTTCGTGTTGTCCGCCCGCGTGCTGGACCCGCAGTTCCAGGGCCAAACCAAGGACAAGCTGACCAGCCGCGACGCACTGAAGCTGATCTCGGGCCTCGCCCGCGATCCGGTGGAGCTGTGGCTGAACCAGCATGTGGAGGCCGGCAAGAAGATCGCCGAACTCGCCATCCGCCAGGCGCAGAGCCGCCTGAAGTCGGTAAAAAAGGTGGAGAAGAAGAAAGGTTCCGGCGTGGCGGTGCTGCCGGGCAAGCTGACCGACTGCGAGAGCGAAGACATCGAGCGCAACGAGCTGTTCCTGGTGGAGGGCGATTCGGCCGGCGGTTCGGCGAAGCTGGCGCGCGACAAGGAATACCAGGCCATCCTGCCCTTGCGCGGCAAGGTGCTGAACAGCTGGGAGACGGACAAGGACCAACTGTTCTCCAATGCCGAAATCCACGACATTTCCGTGGCGATAGGCGTGGACCCGCATGGCCCGAACGACCAGCCGGACCTGTCCGGCCAGCGCTACGGCAAGATCGCCATCCTGTCCGACGCCGACGTCGATGGCTCCCACATCCAGGTGCTGCTGTTGACGCTGTTCTTCCGCCATTTCCCGCGCCTGGTGGAAAACGGCAATATCTACATCGCCCAGCCGCCGCTGTTCCGCGTCGATGTGCCGGGCCAGGGCAAGACCCGTCCGCCGCGCAAGCTGTACGCGCTGGACGAGGGCGAAATGACCGCCATCCTGGACCGTCTGCGCAGCGAGGGCGTGCGCGAGAACGCCTGGACCATCTCCCGCTTCAAGGGCTTGGGCGAGATGAACCCGGAGCAATTGAAGGATACCACCATGAACCCCGACACCCGCCGCCTGGTCAAGGTGCAGGTGCGCCCCGGCATGCTGAAGGAAACGCTGGACATGTTCGTCATGCTGATGGGCAAGGGCGAAGCGTCCAGCCGCCGCAGTTGGATGGAGGCCAAGGGCAACGAGGTGGAAGCCGATATCTGATCGCTTTTGGCGCATCCGCGAAGCCGCCCGCTTGGCGACAAGCCGGCGGTTTTTTTTGCGTGCTGCCTTGCTGACAAGGCTTCGCGGAGGCCCTGCGCCTCGGCGCGCAGGCGCAACCCAAGCCCAGGATTCGACGCTCAGTCGTAGCGCGCCAGCAGCGCGGCCAGCTCCTGCTTGCCCTGCGGCGATGCGCAGGCGGCGCGCAATCTGTCCAGCATGGCGGCATCGTGCGCCAGCGGGTGGGCGCGCGACACATAGACGGCCATCGGCTCGCTGCTGATGGGCAGCTCTGCCCACTTGTCAGCTGGCGTCGATAGCTCGCGCAGGGTGTGGCCGCAGCCGGGACGGACGCACATCATCGCGTCCAGCCGGCCGGCGCGCAGCATGCGGAACCCTTGGTGCAGATCGCGGACGAATACCCTGTCCGCGCCGCTCTCGGCAAGGAATCTGTCCAGGGTGTGGGTGCCGCGCAAGATGCCGACCGGGCGGCGCTGCAGATCGGCCAGGCTCAGCGTGCGGCCGGCATCGCGGTAGATCACTGACAGCCGGATTGCCGTCGGGCGGCATACTTCCAGGCCGAAGCCATCGCGCTCCGTCGACGCGGTAATCAGCGCCAGCGCGTTCTGGCCGCTTTTGAGGTCTTCCACCACCCGCGGCAGCGGCCGGATGTCCTGGCGCAGCTGCAGGCCGCTTTGCGCGGCCAGCCAGCGCAGGAAGCGCGGCGCCAAGCCATCGCCGCTGGCGGCGTCGCCCCATGGCTCTATCGCCTGGTTGGAGGACTGCACCGGTTCGGCGTGCGCAGTCTGCAACCACCATATCCAAGCCAGCATGCCCAGCCAGGTTAGTCTCATCGAACCTCCCCTTGCGCGCCCAAGGCTCAGGGGGCGGCAGATGCAGTATAGTCGGCGCGTTCGCGACTCAAGCGCGGAGCGCAGGATTCCTACCGTTGTCTTTTGGTGAAATGTTCTTTAGAAAGGATGCCGCGATGTCTCTCTCCATCACCTCCGCGCATGCCGCGGATTTTCAATCCATGCTCCGCCTGTGGGAGCGATCGGTACGCGCCACCCATCATTTTTTAAGCGAGGACGACATCGTCGCCATGCGGCCAGAGGTGGCGGCTGCATTTGAAGCCGCGGAATACATCGGCCTGGCCTTACGCGTGACCCGCGATGGCAAGGGGCGGGTGACGGGCTTTGCCGGCACGATGGCCGGCAAGCTGGAGATGCTGTTCATCGATCCCGAATGCGCCGGCAGAGGCTTGGGAAAGCGTTTGCTGACGCACGCGGTGACGGAGCTGGCGGCTACGGCTGTGGATGTCAACGAGGATAACCCCGCCGCGCTGGCCTTTTACCGCCGCATGGGCTTCACAGTGGCTAGCCGCTCGGCGCTGGATAGCGCCGGCAGGCCGTTTCCTCTGTTGCATCTCAAGTTGCGGCAGGCCGCATGAAGATTTACCACACAGCCAATGTTTGCCCGTTGGCGATGCCTTCCACGCTGCGCACATAGGCCAGGGCGGCGCGAGCCGCCGGCACGGCCTCGAAGCCGGGGAAATAGGGCGCATAAGCCGCCATCGATTCTTGCAGCACATTAGGGCTGACGACATTGATGCGTTGCCCGCGTGCCAGCTCCAGCGCAGCGGCGGCGGCGAAGCCTTCCAGCGCGCGGTTGACGGTTGTAGTGTTACTGCCGTGGCGGATGGGTTGGGCGCCGACGATGCCGCTGGTCAGCGTGACGGAGCCGCCGTCGTTCAGATAATGCTGGCCGGTCAAGGCGAGGTTGATCTGTCCCAGCAGCTTGTTTTCCAGACCGATGCGGAAGTCCGCGGCGGTAGTCTCCGTCAGCGGACCGAAGTGTGTCTCTCCGGCTGCGCTGACGATGGCATCAAGCCGGCCTGTTTGTTCAAATAATCTGGCGATGCTGTCGCTGTCAGTGATGTCGACTCTCAGATCGCCGCTGGCGCGGCCAGCGGTGATCACATCATGGTGAGACAGTGCTTGGTGGATGGCGCGGCCAAGAGTGCCGCTGGCGCCGACTAGCAGGATTTTCATGGTGTGTTTCCATTGCGGGTAACGATGCGCCTAGTGTGCAGTGATTCTTCCCAATGATTAATCCGTTATGATGAACAAGATTGATAACCAGGATTTTTTAATCAATGGATAGATTGCTCAGCATGGAGTTGTTTGTCGCCGTGGTGGACAAGGGCAGCTTCACCGCAGCAGCGGAGGCTTACCGCCTCTCTCAGCCCATGGTGGGCAAGCATATCGCTGCGCTGGAGGCGCGGCTGGGCGGTAAGCTGCTGGTGCGCACCACTCGGCGGCAACAGCTGACTGAATTGGGCGCGCTCTATTTTCAGCGGTGCAAGGCCATTCTTGCTGACATTCAGTCGGCGGAGGATGGTCTGGCGATACTGCAGCAACAGCCGAGGGGACATTTGCGCGTCAATGCCTCCGTGGTGTTTGGCGCATGCCGTCTGGCGCCGTTGTTGGGCGAATTCATGGCGAGGTATCCGGACATTTCCCTGCAACTGAGCCTGGAAGACGAACTGGTGGATCCCGTGATCGGCGGTTACGACGCCCTGTTCCGAGTCGGGCATTTGCAAGACTCCAGCATGGTGGCGCGCCCGCTTCAGCCTTACTGTTTCATGATCGCCGCCTCGCCGGATTATCTGGCGCGCAGAGGAGTGCCGCAGCACCCCGTAGACCTGGCTGATCATGACTGTCTGGGGTTTAGTAATTGGCGCAAGGGTGATGGTTGGGAGCAACTTGCTCACACTTACGGTGCCTCGCCAAGAGTCGGGCGGATAGATTGCAACCATGGCCAGGCATTGCGTGAACTGGCCTTAGCGGGCTCAGGGCTGGTATTGCTGGCCGAGGCCTTGCTTAGGCAGGACATCGCAACGGGGCGGCTGGTCGAAGTATTGCCCGGCTTTCTTCCCCCTCCCAAGCCTGTTCATCTTTTGTACTTTCCCGATAGGCATCAACTTCCCAAGCTGCGTGTCTTCGTCGACTTCATCGTCGAGCGCCTGGGCGCGCTGTGAGTTTTATTGACCGCCCCTGTCAGAAATTCTCGTTTGTAGTGTTCCCGGCCCAAGAGTAGTGTCAAAGCATGAATACCGAACTGATCCAACCGCGCCGGCGCGACCTGTTCGCCGGCTTCTTCTCCGTCGGCATCACCGGCTTCGGCGGCGTGCTGCCGCAGGCGCACAGCATGCTGGTGCAGCGCCGGCGCTGGCTGTCGGAGAGCGATTTCGCCGAGCAGCTGGGGCTGTGCCAGGTGCTGCCCGGTCCCAATATCGTCAATATGGCCGTGTCGGTCGGCGCGCGTTTCCACGGGGCGATGGGGGCGATGGCTGCGGTGTCCGGCTTGCTGCTGGCGCCTTTGGTCATCGTTCTGCTGCTGGCGTCTCTTTATGGCCATTATCGCCAGCTGCCGCTGGTGGAGCAGGTGATGCACGGGCTGGCTTCCGCCGCGGCCGGCCTGCTGCTGGCGATGGCGCTGCGCCTGCTGCCCAGGTTGGAGCGGCGCGGGTGGAGCGCGCTGGTGGTGATCGTCACCTTCGCCGCCATCGCGCTGTTCCGTTTGCCCTTGCTGTGGGTGCTGTTGGCCACGATACCGCTGGCGCTGGGCCTGGCCTGGCTGAGCAAGGGAGGGCGCGGCGAATGATCTTGTTGACGCTGTTGTGGGAGTTTGGCTGGTTGTCGTTGATGGCGGTGGGCGGCGCCAATGTGGTGCTGCCGGAACTGCAGCGCATCGTGGTGGCGCATGGCTGGATGAGCGCGGCGCAGCTGGCGGAATTGTTCGCGCTGGCCCAGGCCGCGCCGGGACCGAATGTGCTGGTGGTGAGCCTGGTGGGCTGGCATGTGGCCGGCGTGGGCGGCGCGCTGGTCAGCATGCTGGGCATTTGTTTGCCGTCGTCCTTGCTGAGTTTTTATGTATCGCGCTGGTGGGCGCGCCATCGCGGCGGCGAGCTGACTGGGCTGTTGAGCCGCGCCTTGCTGCCGCTGACGGTCGGCTTGATCGGCGCCAGCGCCTGTTTGCTGTTGCAGGCGGCCAATCGCGGCTTCGCCGGCTGGGGGCTGAGCGCCGCGGTGGCGCTGTTGGCCTGGAAGCGCAACTGGAACCCCTTGTGGTTGCTGTTGCTGGGCGGCGTGGCGGGCGGCTTGGGCTGGCTGTGATCTGCGGCCATAATAGCCTTATCGCCAGGTAATGGACCGCATATGGCTAAGGTGCTGTGTCTGCTGCTGCTGTGCAGTGGCTTGTCGCTGGCTCAGGCGGGCGGCGTGCAGATCAACTACGCGCTGGTCTCCGGCGACAATGATCCGCACTGGCCATATATCCAGGCTTTGCTGCAGCTCGCTTGCGGCCAGATGAGCCAGCGCTGCCAACTGCTGGCCGCGCGCGACATGAATCAGGGCCGGGCGATGGAGCAGATGCAGCGTCCGGACAGCAGCGTCGATCTGTTCTGGGGCATGACCAGCCGCGAGCGCGAACGCAAGCTGTTGACCGTGCGCATCCCGCTGGACAAGGGGCTGATAGGCTGGCGCGTGCCCTTGATCAACGCCGACCGGCCGCAGCTGTTCAAGGACGTCAAGACGCTGCGGCAATTGCGCGCGTTCAGGGCCGGGCAGGGCCAGGACTGGCCGGATACCCAGATCCTGCAGCATGCCGGCCTGCCGGTGCTGACCAGCCCGGACTACCCAAATCTTTTTTCCATGCTGCGCCAGCGCCGCTACGATTACTTCCCGCGCAGCGTGATCGAGGTGCAGCAGGAGCTGGCATCGCCGTCTGGCAAGGGGCTGATGCTGGATCCGTATCTACTGCTCCATTACCCCACCGCCTTTTATTTCTTTGTTTCGCCGCAGCGGCCGGAACTGGCGCGGATGCTGCGGCAGGGCCTGGAGAAGAGCGTGCGCGACGGCAGCTTTGACCAGTTGTTCAAGACCTTCAACAGCGATCATCTGCGCGCCTTGAAGTTGTCCGGACGCACCGTGATCGAGCTGGACAATCCGCTGCTGCCGGAAGACACGCCGCTGGCGCGGCGCGAGCTGTGGTTCCATCCGTGAGGACGCTTAAATCATGTCTTCCGGCCTGACCCAGGCATCGAACTGTTCCGCGCTGAGATAGCCCAGCGCCAAGGCGGCTTCGCGCAAGGTGGTGCCGTGGTGGTGGGCGTGCTTGGCGATGGCCGCCGCCTTGTCGTAGCCGATGCGCGGGTTCAAGGCGGTGACCAGCATCAGCGAGCGCGCCATCAGCTCGGCGATGCGGCCGCGGTTGGCCGCCATGCCGTCCACGCAGTGCTGGCGCAGGCTGTCCATGCCGTCGGCCAGCAGCCGCACGCTTTGCAGGAAGTTGTGGATGATCAGCGGCTTGAACACATTCAGCTCGAAATTGCCGGAGGCGCCGCCTATGGCCAGCGCCGCGTCGTTGCCCAGCACCTGGCAGCACAGCATGGTCATCGCCTCGCATTGGGTAGGGTTGACCTTGCCCGGCATGATGGAGCTGCCCGGCTCGTTTTCCGGCAGGGTCAGCTCGCCCAGGCCGCTGCGCGGGCCGGACGCCAGCCAGCGGATGTCGTTGGCGATCTTCATCAGCGCGGCGGCCAGCGTTTTCAGCGCGCCGTGGGCGAACAGCAGCGGCTCGTGGCCGGCCAGGGCGGCAAACTTGTTGCCGGCGCTGGCAAACGGCAGGCCGCATTCCGCGGCCAGCCGCGCGGCTACTTTGTCGCCAAAACGCGGATCGGTATTGAGCCCGGTGCCGACCGCGGTGCCGCCAACGGCCAGCTGGCACAGCATGGGCAGCGTCGCGCGCACGGCCTCGTCGGCTAGGCCCTGCTGCGTCGCCCAGCCGGAGATCTCCTGACCCAGCGTCAGCGGCGTGGCGTCCTGCAGATGGGTGCGGCCTATCTTGACGATGTCGGCGAATTCGGCGGATTTGGCTTCCAACGCCTGCCGCAGCAAGGTCAGCGCGGGCAGCAGCCTGGCGTGCAGCTGCTCCGCCGCGGCGACGTGCATCGCGGTGGGGAAAATATCGTTGGACGACTGGCCGCGGTTGACGTCGTCGTTGGGATGAACCAGACGGCCTTCGCCGCGCTTGCCGCCCAGCAGCTCGGAGGCGCGGTTGGCCAGCACTTCGTTCATATTCATATTGCTCTGGGTGCCGGAGCCGGTCTGCCAGACCGACAGCGGGAACGCGCCATCATGGCGGCCTGCCAGCACCTCTTCGGCGGCATCGGCGATGGCGGCGGCCTTGGCCGCGTCGAGTTTGCCCAGCTCGAGGTTGGCGATGGCGCAGGCGCGTTTGACCCGGGCCAACGCCAGGATCAGTTCCCGCGGCATCTTTTCGTTGGAAATATGGAAGTGCGCCAGCGAACGCTGGGTTTGCGCCCCCCACAGCGCATCGGCGGGCACATCTATCAGACCGAAACTGTCGCGCTCGGCGCGCATGGTTTTTTTCACGTCATCCTCCTTCGCTGCGGAATGGCTGACGGAGCGGTGGGTGCCGCGCCGGTTCAGCGGCCCGTCCGCAGACCGTTCTGCATCGTGCCTTTGCCGGTGCGCTCGGCCGCTTGACTGTGTCGCTGGTGAGCCAGCCGGATGGCCAGCGTATATCCTATAAGCATGCTCGGCAACAGGCACGGGCTGCGGCGAGACGATTCTCTGCGTCGTCGCCCGCATCTCGCGGCAGGGCTTCGCCGGCGAGCGCCATTTAGGCGGGGCCGCTGTTTTTTGCGCGGCCGCAGTCGGGCGGCGGCGCGCGCTGCGCTATAATGGCCGGCGATTTCCATAGCCGCGTGACGCCATGACCCAGCTGAAAAACGATACCTTCCTGCGGGCTCTGCTGAAGGAGCCGGTTGAATACACCCCGATCTGGATGATGCGCCAAGCCGGGCGCTACCTGCCGGAATACCGCGCCACCCGCGCCCGCGCCGGCAGCTTCATGGGCCTGTGCACCAGCCCGGACTACGCCACCGAAGTGACGCTGCAGCCCTTGGAGCGCTTCCCGCTGGACGCGGCCATCCTGTTCTCCGACATCCTGACCGTGCCCGACGCCATGGGCCTGGGCCTGTATTTCGCCGAAGGCGAGGGTCCGAAATTCCAGCGCCCGCTGCGCGACGAAGCCGCCATCCGCGCGCTGGTCCCGGCCGAGCTGGACAAGCTGCAATACGTTTTCGACGCCGTTTCCAGCATCCGCCAGGCGCTGGACGGCCGCGTGCCGCTGATCGGTTTTTCCGGCAGCCCCTTCACGCTGGCCTGCTATATGGTGGAGGGCGGCGGCTCCGACGACTTCCGCCACGTCAAGGCCATGCTGTACAGCCGGCCTGAGCTGCTGCACCACATTCTGGAGGCGAACACCCAGTCGGTGATCGCCTACCTGAACGCGCAGATCGACGCCGGCGCGCAGGCGGTGCAGATTTTCGACACCTGGGGCGGCGCGCTCAGCCATGCCGCTTACCGTGAGTTTTCGCTGGCTTATATGCAGCGCATCGTCGCCGGCCTCAAGCGCGAAGCCGATGGCCGCCGCGTGCCGATTATCGTGTTCACCAAGGGCGGCGGGCAGTGGCTGGAGGACATCGCCGCCATCGGCGCCGATTGCGTGGGCCTGGACTGGACCATCGACATCGGCCAGGCGCGCGCGCGCGTCGGCGCCAAGGTGGCGCTGCAAGGCAATTTCGATCCCAATGCCTTGTTCGCGGAGCCAGCCGCCATCGAGCGAGAAGTGGCGCGCATCCTGGCCGGCTACGGCCAGGGCAGCGGTCATGTGTTCAATCTGGGGCACGGCATTTCTCAATTTGCCGATCCGGCTCATGCCGGCGCCTTGGTCGACGCCGTCCATCGTTTGTCCCGCCCCTATCATTGCGATTGAGCGGCGTCGACGGGCGAGACGGCGCGGCCTGGGGCGGCTGCGCCATCTTGGTGCGTTGGACGGTGTTTGAAGGATTGTCTTCAAACAGACTGAAGATTCAATTGCAGAATTTCTTAGCGGCGCCTGGCGAAAGGCGCTTGATTTTTTTAAATTTTTATTAAATTTGCATCGCTTGCACGGCGCTAAGCCATTGCCGAGTGGCGGGGTATTCTTGCCCGCCGCTAGGCTGTTCGAGTACGAATCAAGTCGTCGATGTCGAGGCCCCAACATGCGGGTTGACAGCCGAGGCGGCTGGTGTTCCAGAAGTTATGCACACCGCCTAGTCCCTGCGTCCTGCCTTGTCAAGCATGGGCGGCAAAAAAAATGGCAACAAGCTAAGCTGTTGAAAATAAAAGACTTTTACATTTGATTAATTTTTGTGCAATCCAACGGAAACACTGATTTAGCGGCTTTTTGCTGGTTATCGCCAGGGTTGTTCACAAAGTTATCCACAAGATCTGTGCACAGCGAAGGCAAAGCCTTGTCGCAGCAGGGTTTGCCGAGGAAGAGCATAAATGTCGGAGCGGGATTCTGTTCAAGTGGCGGTCGACGTGCCGCTGGCAGGAACGTTCAGTTACCTGACTGAATCGCCTGTCATGAGCGGCATGCGCGTCTGCGTCCCTTTCGGTTCGCGGCGGCTGTGTGGCGTCGTGGTCACGCCGATACCGGGGGAGGGTGTGTCGGATTGCGACAGCGCCAAACTCAAACGCATCGAAATGGTGCTTGATGGCCTGCCGCCGCTGCCCGAGGAGTTTCTCGCCCTGGTTCGTTTCGCCGCCGATTATTACCACCACCCTCTGGGGCAGACCTTGTTCACCGCCTTGCCGACCACGCTGCGCGAGCCGCGCGACATCAAGCGGCCGGACCGCCGCCCGTTCGCGCTGACCGCGCAGGGCCTGGCGGAGCCGCCGCCGGCGCGGCAGAAGGCCAGGCTGGCTTTGTGGCAGGCCTTGCTGGACGGGCCGCTGACCTTGGAGGCCGCCAAGGCCCACACGCCGCAGGCCGGCAAATGGCTGGCCGACTGGCTGGCCGAAGGCAAGGCCGAGCGCGTGGCGCTAGAGCCACCAGCCTTGCGACTGGGCGAATCGCCGGCGCTTAACGACGAGCAGCAGGCGGCGCTGGACGCGCTGCGCCGCAGCGAGGGCTTCCAGCCCTGGCTGCTGCATGGCGTTACCGGCAGCGGCAAGACCGAGGTTTATCTGCGGTTGATCGCGGACAGCTTGGCCGCGCGCCGCCAGGTGCTGGTGCTGGTGCCGGAAATCAATTTGACGCCGCAGCTGATCGACCGCTTCGCGCGCCGCTTCCCCGCCAGCCGCATCGTGGTGCAGCACAGCCATCTGGCCGATGGCGAGCGCTTGCAGGGCTGGCTGGATGCCTGGCATGGCGAGGCCGATGTGGTGATCGGCACCCGGCTGTCGGTGTTCACGCCGCTGCCGCGGCTGGGGCTGATCGTGGTGGACGAGGAGCATGACGGCTCGTTCAAGCAGCAGGACGGTTTGCGCTACCATGCGCGCGACCTGGCGGTGTGGCGCGCGCGCCGCGCCGGCATCGCCATCGTGCTGGGCTCGGCCACGCCCAGCCTGGAGACGGTGGCCAATGTCGAGGCTGGCCGCTACCGCAAGCTGGCGCTGCATCGCCGCGCCCATGGTTCGGCCCGCTTGCCGGATGTGCGCTTGGTGGACACCCGCCGCAAAAAATTGGCCGAGGGTCTGTCCGAGCCGGTGCTGGAGGCCTTGAAAGCCAGGCTGGCGCGCAAGGAGATGAGCCTGGTGTTCATCAATCGGCGCGGTTTCGCGCCGGTGGTCGCCTGCACCGCCTGCGGCTGGACCAGCGGCTGTCCGCATTGCACGGCCAAGCTGGTGGTGCACCTGATGGAGCGCAAGCTGCGCTGCCACCATTGCGGCTGGGAGGAGCCGGTGCCGCCGGCCTGCCCGGATTGCGGCGATCCCGACATCAAGCCGCTGGGCGAGGGCACGCAGCGGCTGGAATCGGCCTTGCAGCGCATGCTGCCGGAGGCGCGGGTGTTGCGCATCGACCGCGACACCACCAGCCGCAAGGATGCGTGGGACGAGATTTACCGCAAGGTGAACGGCGGCGAAGTGGACATCCTGGTGGGCACCCAGATGCTGGCCAAAGGTCACGATTTCGGCACGCTGTCGCTGGTGGCGGTGCTGGGGGCGGACGGCGGGCTCTATTCAGCCGATTTCCGCGCCTCGGAGCGCTTGTTTTCGCAGCTGATGCAAGTGGCCGGCCGCGCCGGGCGGGCGGAGTCGCCGGGCGAGGTGTTGGTGCAGACGCAATGGCCGGACCACCCCTTATACCAGGCCTTGGTGGCGCATGATTTCGACGGCTACGCCGCCAGCCTGCTGAATGAGCGGCGCCAGGCCGGTTTCCCTCCCGGCGTGTTTCAGGCCTTGCTGCGCGCCGACAGTCCGCAGCTGGCGCAGGCCACGGCTTTTTTGCGGGAAGCGCGCCAGGCGCTGGAGCCGCTGGCGGAAGGCGTGCTGATCTCGGGTCCGGCGCCGGCGCTGATGGCGCGGCTGGCGCAGCGCGAGCGCGCGCAATTGGTGCTGGAGTCCCCGCAGCGCGCCGCGCTGCATCGCCTGTTGGATGCTTTGCCGCCGCTGCTGGATGGCTTGGCTAAGACGCATGGCCGCGCCCTGCGCTGGTCGCTGGATGTCGATCCGCAGGATTGGTGAAAGGATGAAAATGAAATACGCGCTTGTCGCGCTGATTTTGGCCGGGCTGGGCGCCAAGGCTTCGGCGCTGGATCTGCATGGCCTGAAGCCGGACGAGGTGGCCGTATGGGCGGCGCCGGTGGAGGGCGGGCCGCCGCTGGCCAGCCACCGCGCCGACGAGCCGGTCAACCCGGCCTCGACCATGAAGCTGCTGACCGGCTGGGCCGCGTTGAACCGGCTGGGGCCGGATTACCGCTGGAAGACCGCCTTGCTGTCGGCCGCGCCGGTGGAGGGCGGGGCGCTGAAGGGCGATCTGTACTGGTTGGGCGGCGGCGATCCGCGCTTCGACAACGGCAATCTGTTGAGCCTGTTGTACAGTCTGCGCCTGCGCGGCATCCGCCAGCTGGATGGGCGGCTGCTGCTGGACAAGCGCGCCTTCGGCAAAGTCGGTGGCGCCGATGATTTCGACGACGACGCCGGGCGCGCTTTCGTGGTCGCTCCCGATACCCATCTGGTGAATCTGAAGGTAGCCTGGCTCACCTTCTACCGCGACGGCCAGAGCGCGCGCGTGGTGCTCGATCCGCCGTTGGCCGGCGTGGAGGTCCGCAGCGAGCTGAAGCCGGGCGGCGCCGAGCCGTGCCCCGATGTGCGGCGTTTTGTTTCCATCGTCAACGATGGCCGCCATGTCAGCGTTGCGGGCAGCTTGCCGCAAGCCTGCGACGGCCAGCGCGCTTACGTCAATGTGCTGGAGCACGACGAATTCGCCGGCCAGGACTTCGCGGCGCTGTGGCAAGCGCTGGGCGGCGTCGGTCCCTTGCGCGTGGAGCGGGGAACGGCGCCGGCCGGCGCGCGCGAACTGGCCGCCTGGCAGTCTCAGCCCTTGTCGGTCGCCTTGGCCGACATCAACAAATACAGCAACAACACCATGGCGCGCACGCTGTTCCTGACGCTGGGGCGCGAGGCGGGGGGCGGGGACGACACCGCCGCGGCGGCCGAGCGCGCCGTGCGCGACGAGCTGCGGCACCGCGGCATCGCCGACGCGGACGCGCTGCAGCTGGAAAACGGCTCCGGCCTGTCGCGTCGCGAGCGGGTGACGGCCCGGCTGCTGGGCGAAGTGCTGCTGGACGCGGCGCGCGGGCCATTCGCCGGCGAGTTCATCGCCAGCCTGCCCATCGCCGCCACCGACGGCACGCTGAAGAAGCGCTTCGCCGATCTCGGTCCGCGCCTGCGCATGAAAACCGGCACCTTGGACGACGTCAAGGCGCTGGCCGGCTACTGGCAGGCGGCGGACGGCAGGCGGCTGGCCATCGTCGCCATCGTCAACGGCCCGCGGGCCAAGTCGTCCGGCCCGGCGCTGGACTCGCTGGTGTCCGACCTAGCCTTGAGTTTCAATACCGCGGCGATGCGACCCAGCGCAAAGCCTTGAGCGGCCAACTCAGGCTATAATCGTCAGCGATCGATATTTTACCCAGGCAATGAACATGAAACCGGTAACGATGTACACCACCGCGGTCTGCCCCTACTGCGTCCGCGCCAAACAATTGCTGGCCAGCAAGGGCGTCAGCGGCATCACCGAGATCCGCATCGATCTCGACCCGGCAGAGCGCGACAAAATGATGGCGCTGACGGGCCGCCGCACCGTGCCGCAAATCTTCATCGGCGAGACCCATGTCGGCGGCTGCGACGACCTGGTGGCGCTGAACCAGGCCGGCAAGCTCGACACGCTGCTGGCTGACTGAGCGACGCGGCCATCCGCGGTGTTGGCCGTGGCCGGCTTTCGTGCGATGATGCCCGCCGTTGGACCGATAAAATTCTACCGTCATCGAGACGGTTTTTTGTGAGATAGAACATGAGCGAACAACAAGAGCTGCAACCGGCGTTTTCCATCGAAAAAATCTATGTGAAGGACTTGTCGCTGGAGGTGCCGAACGCGCCGCAGGTATTCCTGGAACAAGCCCAGCCGGAAATCGACATGCAGCTGGCCAGCGCCGGCCAGCAACTGGACGACGGTTTCTACGAAGTGACCCTGACCGTCACGGTGACCGCCAAGCTGCCGGAAAAGACCCTGTTCCTGTGCGAAGTGGCCCAGGCCGGCATCTTCCAGATCCGCAACATCCCGGCCGAAGACCTGGACCCGATCCTGGGCGTGGCCTGCCCGAACATCCTGTTCCCGTACGCCCGCGAAGCGGTGTCCAGCGTGGTGAACCGCGCAGGCTTCCCGCCGGTGCTGCTGGCCCCGATCAACTTCGAAGCCCTGTACATGCAACAGCGTGCGCAGCAGGCCGAAGCCGGCAACGCCTGAGGCTGACCGCATGAAGCGCTTCGTCATCACGCTGCTGCTGGTTCTGGGCGTCGCCCAGGCCGCCCAGGCTCTGGAGTTCCGCTCGGTCAAGGAAACCGGCGTCGCGTTATACGAGGCGCCCACGCTGACCGCCAAGAAACTGTTCGTGGTCAGCCGCTATTACCCGGTGGAAGTGCTGCAGAGCCAAAAGGAATGGGCGCGCGTGCGCGACGCCACCGGCGGCATCGCCTGGATTCCGTCCGCCGCGCTGTCCAAGCAGCGCTGGCTGCTGGTGGTGTCGGCCCAGGCCGGCGTGCGCGACAAGGCCGGCGAGGACGGCAAGCTGCTGTTCACCGTGCCCAAGGACGGCGTGGTGGAGATGCAGGACGCGCCGCAGGCGGGCTGGGTCAAAGTCCGCCACCGCGACGGCAGCGTCGGCTATGCTCGAATCACCGACCTCTGGGGTTTGTAAGGGCTTGCCATGAAACTGGCCATACTTGGCGCCGGCGCTTGGGGAACCGCGCTGGCGATCGCTTTTTCCCGTCACCATCAGGTGACGCTGTGGGGCCGCGACCCCGCGCAAATCCAACAGATGGCAGACGAGCGCGTCAACCGGCGCTATCTGGCTGATTGTCCGTTTCCCGACGCGCTGAATGTATCGGCCGATTTGACCGAGGCGGTCGACGGCGCCGAGCTGCTGTTGATCGTCACGCCGATGTCCGGCCTGCGGCCCACGCTGCGCGCGCTGACGGCCTTGGGCATCGCCCTGCCGCCCATCTTGTGGGCGTGCAAGGGCTTTGAATCCGGCTCCAGCCTGCTGCCGCATCAGGTGGTGGCGGAGGAGCTGCCCAGCGATCACCGCTGCGGCGTGCTGTCCGGCCCCAGCTTCGCCCGCGAAGTGGCGCAAGACCTGCCGTCCGCCGTGACCATCGCTTCCGACGACGCCGAATTCGCCGCCTATGTGGCGCGCGAGCTGCACAGTCCGCGCCTGCGGCTGTACGCCAATGACGACCTGGTGGGCGTGGAAGTGGGCGGCGCGGTCAAGAACGTGATGGCGATCGCCACCGGCGTGGCCGACGGCCTGCACTTCGGCCTGAACGCCCGCGCCGCGCTGATCACCCGCGGCTTGGCCGAGATCACGAGGCTGGGCGTCGCGTTGGGCGCCAGCCAGCACACCATGATGGGTCTGTCCGGCATGGGAGACTTGATCCTGACCTGCACCGGCGAATTGTCGCGCAACCGTCAGGTGGGCCTGAAGCTGGCCGAAGGCAAGCCTTTGGAACAAGTGCTGCAGGAGCTGGGCCATGTCGCCGAAGGCGTGGCCACGGCGCGGGAAGTGCTGACCATGGCCGAACGCCTGCAGGTCGACATGCCCATCACCGCCGCCGTGTGCGGCCTGCTGTACCAGGGCCACGATCCGCAAACCGTGGTGGACGGCCTGCTCAGGCGCTCGCCCAAATCCGAATCCGGCGTCTTGCTGGATTAGGCTCGAAAGGCAACTAGGCCGCTCCCCTCGCCGGGCAGCGGCCTTTTTCATGCCCGCCGGCCAGCGTTTCCGCCGGCGCGGTGTCTTAGCCGTTCCGCAGGGGCTTCTGCCACGCGCGGGATGGTCTGGCCGGTGTGGATGGGATCGATGCCGATGCGCATCGCCGTCCATCCCAGGACGAAGTCATTTTTTCGCGCCGGGGCACGCCGGCGGCGCGTAGGGGTAGCGCGGCCGCAGCCGCAGCCCGCCGGCTTCCAGGTCGGGCAGCTGCGGCGGCAGGGCATGCGCGCCTCCCGCCGCCAGCGCCTCCAGCGGCGCCGGGCACCCGGCGGGAAGGTCGTACGCGGCGGCGAGCGTCCACAGCCCCTGGGCATTACGCTGGAACAAGGTCAGCCGCGCCGGCAGCGGCTCCGCCAGCAGCACCTCCTGCTTGCCGCCGCCGCTGTAGTCGCCGACATAAGCGTCGCACTCATTGCGGCCGTCCAGCAGGCAGGACGGCAGTTCGCCGGTCCGCTTGGCGGCTTGCTTCCAGTCCTGGGCCAGAAAGCCGGCCGGCAGCGGCACCGGACCGCGCGGGTGGATGGCCTGGGCCGGAGGCTTGGGTTTGGCCTTGTCCTTGCTGAGGGCGTCGCTTGCTTTGCGGCGGACTGAGCCGCTGAGGGCGGGATCGTTCCTCAGCCGCAGCAGCGCGGCATGGCCATAGCGCAGCCCGCGGTCGCGCAGGAAATCGAAATCGAATCGCTCGGCCGCCACGCGGCCGGCTTGCAGCCGCGCCAGCTGGCTGGCAACCGAAATCCGCGCCGGATCGGCCAGCGGCGTCAGCACGGCGGCCAGCAGGGCGAGCGACAACCAGGCGGCGTAGATATTGGCGCAGGCCACGCCGGCGAACCCGGCCCGGCGCCGAATGGCTGCCCAGCCATAACCTGCGGCGTAGCAGGCGCCGAGGATGACGAGGCTGGCGGCGAACACCCGGTCCGGCGACCAGCCGTACTGGCCGACGCGCAGCGCCAGCGCGTAGGCGGCCAGCGCTTGCAGCGGCGCGAGCAGCAGGCAGGCGGCGCGCAGGCTGAGCCGGATCACGCGGCCGGGTTGCTCGCGGCCGTCCTGGTAGGCCGCGTTCAGCAGGAAGATCAGCAGTCCGCTCGCGCCCAGCAGCAGCGCGGAGGCGTGGCCGGTCTTCCACAGGCTGTCCAGCCCGGTGAAGGGCAGCAGCGCGAGAAAGGCGGCAATGAGCACGACCAGCAGGGGCAGCAGCCAGGACAGCAGGGTCAGCAGCAGCGAGCGCAGCCCCTGGATGATGCCGGGACGTGCATCGCTCAGATGCAGGCCGGCCGACAGCGCCAGCGTGCTGGCCGGTATCGCGAACTCGGCTTCGCCTATCAGCCGGCGCAGGCCGTCCATGCCCACCAGGGCGAACAGCTCGGCGCCCAGGTTCAGGATCAGCCAGAACACGCCGACGAACAGGCCGGAGAACATCAGCTGCAGGCCAAGCTTCCAGGCGGTGTCGAAATAGGCGGGATAGGACGCCCGCCAGCGCCGTTCACCCTCGCCGGCCAGAATCAGCGGCCAGGCGATGAACAGCAGCAAGAAGACGCCCAGCACTGCCAGCGCGCCCGGCATCAGGTCCGCGCGCGCGGCTTGCTCCACCCAGACGCGCCAGCGGTCGTGTACGCCGATGGCGGCGACGGCCAGCGCCAGTCCGGTCAGCCAGGCAGCCAGCCGGGAGGGACGCAGCGCGCCGAGTCCGGTCTGGCACAGCAGAGGCAGCGACGCGGCGGCCAGCAGCAGCGGCGAGAACAGCAGCGGGTGGAGGGACAGCCAGCCGCCATGGTCCGCCGCGCGGTACAGCGCGTAAAGCGCGATCCCTTGCAGCAGGCCGATGGCGGCGCGAATGTGGAATGGGTTCATGGACATGCCGGGAGGGGAGGAATTCTCCCGATCCTAGCACGAATGGGATAATCGATCAGGCGCGCAGCCCCAGCGCGTAGCGTATCGCCTCGCGCTTCAACGGGCCGGCCTTGTCCGCCAGCCTGAGTCCCAGTCCGCGCAGCGCCTTCAGCGGCGGGATGTCGTTGCCGAATCCGTAGCAGAAGGCGTCCATGCCCGTCTGCATCGCCAGGTTGGCCGGCTTGCGCGCGCGCTGGTAGCGCGCCAGCGTCTTCTCGCTCGCCCAGTCCTCCCCCTTGGCGTGAGCGTCCAGAATGGTCTTGGCCAGTTGCGCGGCGTCCTGGAAGCCCAGGTTGACGCCCTGGCCGGCCAGCGGGTGGATGGTGTGGGCGGCGTCGCCGGCCAGCGCCACGCCGTCGCGGACATAGCATTGGGCGTGGCGGCGGGTCAGGCCGAAGCTGCCGCGCGCCGCGATGCGCTTGATGCCGGGCAGCTTGCGCGGGAAGGCCTGGCTGACGGCGGCGATCAGCGCGTCATCGGGCAGCGCCAGCAGCCGCCTGACCTCCTCCGGCCGGTGATACCACACCAGGGACGCGGCGTCGCCGCACAGGGGCAGGAAGGCGAGCGGGCCGCTGGGGGTGAAGCGCTGCCAGGTGATGTCCTGCTGTTCGCCATCCAGATGGCAGGCCAGCATCAGCGCGTGCATCGGGTAATCCCAGCAGGTGATGCCGATGCCGGCCGCCTCGCGCGCTTGGGAGCGCGCGCCGTCGGCGGCGATTAAGAGCCTCGTTTGCAGTTGGCTGCCGTCGGACAGCGTCAACTGAGAGGCTTGGGGACGGTAGACAATGTCCGACACCACGGCCGGGCAGCGGTAGTCGATATCGCCCTTGGCCAGCAAGGCCTCGGTGGCGGCCAGCTGCACCACGCGGTTCTCCACGATGTGGCCCAGCTCCGGCACGCCGGCCTCGGCGGCGTCGAACAGCGTGCCGCAAGACTCGTCCTGTTCCCATACCTGCATGCGCCGGTACGGCGCGGCGCGCATCGCCAGCACCTGGTCCCAGGCGCCGATGCGCTGCAGGAAGGCGGCCGAGGCCGGACTGATGGCCGAGACGCGCAAGTCCGGCGCTTGGTCCGGGGCAAACGGCGCCGGCGCTTCGCGCTCCAGCACCGTGACCGACAGTCCGCTGCCGGAGAGCGCGGCGGCCAGCGCGCTGCCTACCATGCCGCCGCCGACGATGACGATGTCGCGATGTTCCATTGCATTCTCCTTGCTGTGCCGGCCATCGGCGCAAATGGGCGTCATTCTGACAACGACGGCATGGCCGCGCCTTGGCCTGGATCAAGCCTGTCGTCCAGCAGCGCGCGCATCCGCGGCACCACGTACTGGATGAAAGCCTCGTACTTGCGCGGCAGCGGGTGACGATACGGGTAGACCAGGAACACCGGCCAGCAATCATGGCTCCAGCCCGGCAGCACCGGCACGAGGCGGCCGCTTTTCAGGTGCTCGCTGGCGACATAGCTCGGCAACAGGGCGATGCCGCTGCCGGCGATGGCCCCGGACAAGAGCGGAGCGTACTGGTGGCTGCTGAACACCGGCTGTATGCCGATCTGTTTTTGCACGCCGTCTTTTTCCAATAGCCATTCCGGCGTGGCTCGCAGCTTGGGGCGGCTGGTGTCCAGCAGGATGCGGTGGCGCGCCAGGTCTTCCGGCTCCGCCAGCGGCGGCGCCTTGGCCAGATAGTCCGGCGAGGCGTAGGCCCATTCGCGCACAAAGCCCAGCGGTTTGGCCACCAGCGCGTCGTCATGGACGTTACGGGTGCGGATGCAGAAATCCAGGCCTTCGGCTATCGGGTCTTGCAGCCGGTTTTCCACTTGCAGGTTCAGCTTCAGGCCGGGATGCAGAACGGCCAGCTCGGCCAGAATCGGGGCCAGCAGGTACTGGGCGAACGAAGTGATGGAGCTGATCACCAGCGGACCGCTGACTTCTCCCTCCGCCTCGTTGATGTCTATGCGCGCGCGCTCCAGCAGGCTGCGCAGCTCGCGCGCGTGCGCGGCCAGGCGCCTGCCGGCTTCGGTCAGCGCCACGCGGCGGGTGTTGCGCAGCACCAGCACGGAGCCCAGGTCTTTTTCCAGGGCCTTGACCAGTTGGCTGACCCGGCTCTTGGTGCAGTCGAGCTCCTCGGCGGCGGCGGTGAAGCTTCCGCAGCGGACCAAGGCGTCGAAAGCCAGCAGCGCTTGGGCATCGGGTAGGTGGTTTGTTCTCATTTATTGAACAGTGTGTCATGTCATATGGGCTTTTTCAATCTTCAAACGCTATATAGCATTTTGGCATGATGATTAATTGAACAGTGGAGGCCGTAATGTCGATGATCAGACGATGGTGGCGGGCGCTGAGCCGCGGAGTGTGGCGGCGGCTGAGCGATGAAAGCCAAGTCAGCGAGCGCATTCGCTGGGTAGAGGGCCGGCAAGGGTGAACGCGGTGGCTGGCCTATGGGGTGAAGCGAAGAGGGAGCGAACATGGACAAGATGAAAGCGCTGTTCAGAACGTGGGCTGATTGGTGGTGGCAGGGCATGACGATTCATGCCCGTCAGGTGTGCCGGGACGAGTCCGAGATACTGGATCGCATCCGCGCCGGAGGAAAACGATGAGCAGCGAACAAACCCGAGCCGTGGTGCAAGGCTTTCTGACCGAGGTGCGCTCCGGCCGCAACCCGGATGCGGCTGCTTTGTATATGGCAAGCAGTGTGGCGGCGCATCAGCTGGAATCGGAAAATCCGCGCACGCTGGCGCGCAGCCCGGCCAATTACGCCGAGCATGTGCGCGAGTTCCTGCGGCTGTTCGGCGATTTCGAGCTGCGCATAGACGAGCTGTTGGTCAACGGCGACCGCGCCTACGCGCGCTGGACCCAGTTTGGCCATCACCAGGCCGAAATCAACGGCGTGCCGGCCAGCGGCGAGCCGCTGGCGCTGATCGACAGCGCCTGCTACCGGGTGGCGGACGGCAAGATCGTCGAATACTGGATACAGGCGGACCGGATGGGCCTAGCGCGGCAGTTGGAGTGAGACAGCGTTCGACAGCCGTCATCGGATTCTGAAACAATGTCTCCTTAGGGCTGCGCAGACGGCCCGACTACCGCTACAGGAGACGCCTTGCCCTACCTCGCCCTGACGCTGGCCATGTTTTTATGGTCCAGCGCCTTCATCGTGCTGAAATACGTTTTCCAGTTCTACCACCCGCTGGCCGTGCTGTTCGCGCGGATGGCCGTGGCAACGTTGTGTCTGTTGCCGCTGGCGATGGGGGGGCGCATCAGCTGGCATTACCGCAAGGGCGATTGGCGCTGGCTGCTGGCGATGGGCCTGGCCGAACCCTGCCTGTACTTTCTGTTCGAGGCCAACGCCTTGACCTTGACCAGCGCCTCGCAGGCCGGCGTGATCACGGCCACGCTGCCGATGCTGATGGCCATAGGCGCCAGCGTGTTCCTGCATGAGCGCCAGCCGCGCCAGGTGTGGCTGGGCATCGCCTTGTCGTTTGCCGGGGTGATCTGGCTCAGCATGGACAGCCGCGCGGGGCCGGGCGCGCCCAATCCTTCGCTGGGCAATGCCCTGGAGTTCTGCGCCATGGTGTGCGCCTGCGGCTATGTGCTGATCGCCAAACGGATGTCGGCGCGCTATTCGCCGCTGGCCATCACTGGCATCCAGACGCTCACCGGCTGCGTCTGGTTCGGCTTGGCCATGCTGACGCCGTGGGGCGCGTGGCCGGATACGTTGTATCTGATTCCCAGCCTGTGGGTGCTGTACCTAGGCGCGGTGATCACGCTGGGGGCGTACGGTTTGTACACTTGGGCCGTGTCGCGCATCCCGGTGGCCAAGGCCGGGGCCTTCAATAATCTCATTCCGGTATTCACCGTGCTGCTGGCCTGGCTGCTGCTGGATGAGCGTTTCGAAGCCTGGCAGGCAGCGGCCGGCGCGCTGGTGTTCGCCGGGGTGTGGCTGAGCCAGCGGCGCGCGGCATGAAGACTGGCGGCTTCCCCGTCCATGGTCGATGATGCAGAATAGAAACGATTGGGAATGACCTAAGGAATCGAGCATGAGCCCACGGCGGATCGGAACCTGCATGATATTGCCCTTGTTGCTGGCCTGGCGGCCTGGCTTGGCGGCGGAGCAGGAGCAGGGACAGGACCAGGTGCAGCAAGTGATCAAGCTGCCGCTGAAACTCAACAAGCCGGCGACGGAGGCCGGGGCGCGAGCCGCGGAGCCTGCGCCGGGCAAACCGGCGGAAGCCAAGCCTGCCGAGGCGGCCAAGCCCGCGGCGGAAATGGGTAAGAAGGCCGAGCCGGCCAAGGCTCAGGAGGAGAAGCCGGGCAAAGCCAAGCCGGAGGCGATGGCGCCGGGCGTCACCATGGGCCAGCCGCCTGCCCGCGACCTATCGCAACCGAGTCCCGAAGTCCGGGCCCCGGGCGCCAAGCCCAGAGCGGCGCATCGCGCCAAATCCAAGAAGGCCAAGATGGCGCAGGGCGGCGCCAAGGCCATGGGCGAGGCCGCCCAGGTCAAGGATGTGGTGTCGAGCATTCTCAAGGCCAATAGCGTCGCCATCAGCAAACATAATCCGGGCTATCTGGCCAAGCTCGGCGATCGCGCCATGCCCAAGGCCACGGTGGTGGCTTGCTCCAGCCCGGGCGGCCAGTTGGGCATGTCGGGCGGCGATGCGGATTTGTTCGTGATCAGCAATATGGGCAACCAGCTTGCTACGTCCGAGGGCTCGGTCGAGTACGGCGTGCGCCACCTGCACACGCCCTTGCTGATGTTCGTCAGCCATACCGGCTGCGGCGCGATCAAGGCGGCGGCCGGCGACTACAGCAATATGGAGCCGTCCATCCAGAAAGAGCTGGACAGTATCGAGATCCCCAAGGGAATCGGCGCCACCAACGGCGCGCTGATCAACATCAACAATCAGGTGGAGGGCGCCATCCTCAAGTTCTCCGGCGAGGTGGAAGCCGGCAAGCTGGCGGTGCTTGGGGGGTATTACGATTACAACAACGACCTGAAGCAGGGCCGCGGCCGGCTGGTGATCACCAATATCAATGGCGAAACCGATCCTGCGCGCATCCGCGAGCTGAGCAGCAGCGGCCGCTATTTCCACTATGGCTTCATGGGGCGTTGAGCGGCCCGGTAGCGATGCCGTTACAACCGTTCTGATCCAGACCATGCAGAGAGCGCCGATTTGGCGCTCTTTTTCATGGAAAACTGAAAATTGTTTGGCCGTGCGCAAAAACGAATATCCGAAAACGGACTACGATGGCAGGGAATCGAGCGAGTCATGGTCGATTGCCAGTAAAGCCCCTGAATTTTATAGGGGTATAGTCGGGCGGATGTAATGGCTCTGCTACAAAGGGTTTGATGGCGCCGTCATGGTTTGATGGCGCGAAATGGGTTTTTTGCCGGTTGTTTTTTCGATTGTGAAAATTTTAAGTCGAAAACGAACAATCAGGCGCTCGATATTTTCATTTGGTTTCTGGAGAGACAAAATGGCTGTTAGCAATCAAATCGAACTCGACGCCCTGGTGGCCCGCGTAAAGAAGGCGCAAGTCGCTTTCGCGCAGTTCACGCAAGAGCAGGTTGACCATATCTTCCGTTGCGCCGCGCTGGCCGCCGCCGACGCCCGCATTCCGCTGGCGCGGATGGCCGTCGCCGAAACCGGCATGGGCGTGATGGAAGACAAGGTGATCAAGAACCACTTCGCCTCCGAGTACATTTACAACAAGTACAAGGATGAGAAGACCTGCGGCGTGCTGTCCGAGGATGACACCTTCGGCACCATCACCATCGCCGAACCCATCGGCGTGCTGTGCGGCATCGTGCCGACCACCAACCCGACCTCCACCGCCATCTTCAAGGCGCTGATCTCGCTGAAAACGCGCAACGGCATCATCTTCTCGCCGCACCCGCGCGCGCGCCGCTCCACTTGCGAAGCCGCCCGCCTGGTGCTGGAAGCCGCCGTCGCCGCCGGCGCGCCGCAGGACATCATCGGCTGGATTGATGAGCCGTCCGTCGCCCTGTCCAACCAGCTGATGCACCACCCCGACGTAAACCTGATCCTGGCCACCGGCGGCCCGGGCATGGTGAAGGCCGCCTACTCCTCCGGCAAGCCCGCCATCGGCGTCGGCGCCGGCAACACCCCGGCCGTGATCGACGAAACCGCTGACATCAAGCGCGCGGTGGCCTCCATCCTGATGTCTAAGACCTTCGACAACGGTGTGGTCTGTGCCTCGGAGCAGTCTGTCATCATCGTCGACCAGATTTACGACGCGGTGCGCGAGCGCTTCTCCAAGCACGGCGGCTACATTCTGTCCAAGAGCGAAGCCGAGGCCGTGCGCAAGGTGATCCTGCAGGATGGCAGCCTGAACGCCGCCATCGTCGGCCAGAGCGCCGCCAAGATCGCCGCCATGGCTGGCATCACCGTGCCGCCCACCACCAAGGTGCTGATCGGCGAAGTGACCGAGGTGTCCGATCAGGAGGCCTTCGCTCACGAAAAACTGTCCCCGACCCTGGCCATGTATCGCGCCAAGGACTTCATCGACGCTTGCGACAAGGCCGCCGCGCTGGTGACCATGGGCGGCATCGGCCACACGTCCTCGCTGTACACCGACCAGGACCTGCAGGAGGAGCGCGTGCGCTACTTCGGCGACAAGATGAAGACCGCCCGCATCCTGATCAACACCCCGTCCTCGCAAGGCGGCATCGGCGACTTGTACAACTTCAGCCTGGCGCCGTCGCTGACCCTGGGTTGCGGCTCCTGGGGCGGCAACTCCATCTCCGAGAACGTCGGTCCCAAGCACCTGATCAACAAGAAAACCGTCGCCAAGAGGGCTGAAAACATGCTGTGGCACAAGCTGCCGAAGTCCATCTACTTCCGTCGCGGCTCCCTGCCGGTGGCGCTGGAAGACCTGGCCGGCAAGAAGCGCTGCCTGATCGTCACCGGCCAGTACCTGTTCGAACACGGCTTTGTCGACGAACCGATCCGCCTGCTGAAGAAGATGGGTCTGGAAGTGGAAGTGTTCTTCGAAGTTCCGGCCGACCCGACCCTGGCCGTCGTGCGCAAGGGCGCCGACCTGGCTCACGCCTTCAAGCCGGACGTGATCATGGCGATCGGCGGCGGCTCTCCGATGGACGCGGCCAAGATCATGTGGGTGATGTATGAGCATCCGGAAGTGCATTTCGCCGATCTGGCGCTGCGTTTCATGGACATCCGCAAGCGCATCTACCAGTTCCCGAAACTGGGTCAGAAAGCGATGATGGTGGCGGTGCCGACCACCTCCGGCACCGGCTCCGAAGTGACCCCGTTCGCCGTGGTAACCGACGAGGTGACCGGCGTGAAATACCCGATCGCCGACTACGAGCTGACCCCGAACATGGCCATCGTCGACGCCAATCTGGTGATGGACATGCCGAAGTCGCTGACCGCCTTCGGGGGCATCGACGCGGTGACCCACGCGCTGGAAGCCTATGTGTCGGTGATGGCCAACGAGTACTCCGACCCGCAGGCGCTGCAAGCGCTGAAACTGTTGAAGGAATACCTGCCGTCGTCCTACCTGAACGGCGCCAACGATCCGAAGGCGCGCGAACAAGTGCACAACGCCGCCACCATCGCCGGCATCGCCTTCGCCAACGCCTTCCTCGGCGTGTGCCACTCCATGGCGCACAAGATCGGCGCCGAGTTCGGCCTGGCCCACGGTTTGGCCAACGCGCTGTTGATCAGCAATGTGATCCGCTACAACGCCGCCGACGTGCCGACCAAGCAGACCGCCTTCAGCCAGTACGACCGGCCGAAGAGCGTGGCCCGCTATGCTGAAATCGCCCGTCACCTGGGCTTGGAAGCCAGCCGCGACCACGAGCGCGTGGAGAAGCTGATCGAATGGGTGGACGAACTGAAGAAAACGCTGGGCATCCCGTCGTCGATTCAGGCCGCCGGCGTGGCCGAAGCGGACTTCCTGGCCAAGGTGGACGAAGTGGCCGAGGCTGCTTTTGACGATCAGTGCACCGGCGCCAACCCGCGCTACCCGCTGATCAGCGAGCTGAAGCAACTGCTGCTCGACAGCTACTATGGCCGTCCGTACAAGGAAGCCTGGGAGCGCGAGGAGCCGGCTGCCAAGGCTGAAGCCAAGCCGGCCAAGGGCAAGGCCAAGGCCTGATTGAGTTAGACCTGTATCAGACCCAACCGGTCGGCGTCAGCCGGCCGGTTTTTTCATTGCCGCTTTAGGCTGCGGCGGCGGAACGCCACCCAGCTTGTTGTCCATCAGATAGCGGTGGGTGAGGGCCTCGACATTGATGCGTTTGAGTCCCTGGTTCAGGATGTCGGCCAGCCTTTTGCCTTCGGCCGATGGCTTGAAGCAGACGTACAGCAGTTTCTCTTCCAACAGATGCGGATTCATCCGCAGATTGCCGCGCGTAGTTTTCAATTTCGGATCGTTCTGCATCAGGTAGTCGAATACATAACGGTCTATCACCGCCAGGTCGATATGGTGGCGATCGAGTTTCAACAGGTTTTGGGTATCGTCCAAGGCCTCGTCCGCATTCTGGCGTTTGGTGGCGATGCGCTCGTCCAGTTCCGCGGTATTGACGTAACCCTGCACCACGCCTATGCGCAGGCGCGACAGCTCCGCCAGTTGTTGCCACTGATAGCGGCTATTCATGCGCTCGGCGAAGCCAAGCGGGCTGCGGCCAATCGGGTCGGAAAAGAAAAAGGACTTGCGGCCGGCGGTGGAGTCGTATTCCGGAAAGTAGCCCGCCACCTGGGGATTGAGGCTGGCCTCGGCTACGGCGCGTTGCCAGGGCACCACCCTGATGCGCACCTCGTAGCCCATGGCGGCGTAGGCGGCGCGGATCACCGCGCTGTTGAGGCCTTGCTCGGGAAGCTGGCTGCCGGTGTAGGGCGGCCAGTCCAGCGTGGTCAGCGTCACGGTATGAGACGTGTCGGCCAGGGCGCTGCCCGCCGCGGCCAGCGACAGGATCAGGCAAAGGCCAGGCAGGCTTCGTATCACGCGTCCCTCCTTGTTTCCGTCTATTGCATCATAGGTTTTCCTAAGTGGATAGGAGTGGATTTGTCGGTTTGCGTCTTTGGTGCTTTCCGCTCTTTTCCTGCATTTCAACGACGTTAAGTTTTGCTGGTTGGAATAATTTCATATTATTCAAACAAAATATATCGATGACATGGCAAGTTGTATGTGCTAATTTCGCCGCGCCGATTGGGCGAGAGAAATTAGGAGAACACCATGCAATCCACAGAACGGACCCTGCATCGAGGTCTGGAGGAAAGGCATATCAACCTGATGGCGCTGGGCGCCACCATAGGCGTCGGCCTGTTCCTGGGCTCGGCCACCGCGATCAAGATGGCCGGTCCGGCCATCATGCTGGCCTATGGCATCGGCGGCCTCGCCATTTTCATGATCATGCGCGCGCTGGGCGAAATGGCCATCCACAATCCGGTGGCCGGCTCGTTCAGCCGCTACGCGCAGGACTACCTCGGCCCCTTGGCCGGCTATCTCACTGGCTGGAACTACTGGTTCCTGTGGCTGGTGACCTGCATGGCGGAAATCACCGCCGTCGGCGTCTACATGGGCATCTGGTTTCCGGATGTGCCGTCCTGGTACTGGGTGCTGGCGGCGATGCTGGCCATGGGCGGCGTCAACCTGATCGCGGTGAAGGCTTACGGCGAATTCGAATTCTGGTTCGCGCTGATCAAGATCGTCACCATCGTGCTGATGATAGCCGGCGGCTTCGCCATGATTGTCTTCGGTTTCGGCAACCACGGCGTCGCCACCGGCATCGCCAATCTGTGGGCGCACGGCGGCTTCATGCCGCATGGTTTCTCCGGCGTGCTGATGTCCTTGCAGATGGTGATGTTCGCCTACCTGGGCGTGGAAATGCTGGGCCTGACCGCCGGCGAGGCCAAAAATCCGAAGAAGGCGCTGGCGCGCGCCGTGGATTCGGTGTTCTGGCGCATCCTGATCTTCTACATCGGCGCCTTGTTCGTGATTCTGTCCATCTACCCGTGGAACGAGCTGGGCACGCGCGGCAGCCCCTTCGTGATGACTTTCGAGAGCCTGGGCATTCCGGCCGCCGCTGGCATCATCAACTTCGTGGTGCTGACCGCCGCCTTGTCCTCGTGCAATAGCGGCATCTACAGCACCGGCCGCATGCTGTTCAATCTGGCGGAGCAGAAACAGGCGCTGCCGCTGTTCGCCAAGGTTTCGAAAAGCGGCGTGCCGGTGCCGGCGCTGCTGTTGTCTATCGCCGCGCTGCTCTTCGGCGTGCTGCTGAATTACCTGGCGCCCAAGGAGGTGTTCACCTGGCTGACCGCCATCTCCACCTTCGGCGCGGTATGGACCTGGCTGATCATCCTGCTGGCGCAACTGCGCTTCCGCCGCGGCTTGTCGGCCGAGCAACTGGCCTCCATCAGCCACCGCATGCCGCTGTGGCCTTATGGCTCCTACCTGACGCTGGGCTTCCTGGCGTTGGTGATTGCCCTGATGGCTTACTTTCCGGACACGCGCGTCGCGCTGATCGTCGGCCCAGGCTGGCTGGTGTTCCTGGTAGCGGTGTACTACCTGCTCGGTTATCACAAGCAGGACGCCGCCTGGCGGCTGGCGCAGCAGGGACGCTGAGCTTGGATTTGACGCGACAACCCGCCGTTTGGCGGGTTGTTCATTTCAGGCCGCTATGTGTTAGCTGTTGCGCAACTCATGGCATGTCGGAACCTGATGGCTGGCGGGGGCAGGTCGATGCGGTTGTTGAATCGCTGAAGGCGCCAGGCGTCAGCCATCCGGGCGTTGCGGCAAAGACACGAGTGGCGGATAGAAGATGTCAAAAGCATCAATTGTCTTAAGCGTTGAGCGAAACGATCTGTTATGTTGTGAACGTTTTGATTCCGGGGCGCGGAGTTGACGCAGATGGCGAGCAGGCGCCGGCGTCGCACGGCCTGCATCCATGACCATCCAATCCGTTCAAAGCATTCTAGATTTCAAAGCTACTTTGCTCAGCACCACCGGCTATACGCTGATGCTGACCTTGGTGGTGCTGCTGTTCTGGCGCTATAACCGGCGCGAGCCCGCGCTGCTGACGCTGGGGCTGAGCGGCGTAATCAGCGCCGCCGGCTCCACCCTCGCTTTCCTGCCTTTCCCATTGGCGCCATGGCCCAGCTTGCTGCTGGTCACGCTGTTGTTGCTGATGTTCCACCCGATGGCGCTGCTGGCCACGCGCCAGCTGTTCGGCTTGAGGGACCGGGGCGTGTTTTGCCTGGGCAGCGCCGCAGTGGTGATGCTGGCGTTCGCGCAGTTGGGCGGCGAGGCGAATTACGGTCACCGGGTGATGGTGACTTCGTTTTCTCATGTGGTTTACTGGTCTTTGATTTTTGCCCAGTTTCTGCGCGCGCGCTGCCAGGCGACGCCGGTTGGGCACTGGCTGGCGGCAGGTTTGGCCACGCTGATCATCCTGATCTCTGCTTGCCGCTTCGCCGTGGCTTGGTGGATGGGCGATCCGGGGTTTGCCGAGCGTGGCGGGCTGTTCAATCTGTTTTCGTCGCTATGTCTGTTTTGGCTGACTTTCTGCTTCAGCCTCAGCATATTGTTCATCAGTTATGAACGCCTGCTGATGCAACTGCGCCAGCAGGCCGATCAGGATGGCCTGACTCGCCTGCTCAACCATCGCACGTTTTTGGAAAAGGCGGACGGCATATTTCGCCGAGCGGTCGACAGGGGGGAACCGCTGTCGCTGTTGCTGATTGACCTGGACCATTTCAAGAGCATCAATGACCGCTACGGCCATCAAGTGGGCGATGAGGTGCTGCGCCAATTGGCCGATTGCCTGCGCCGCGAGGCGCGCCTGGGCGATTTGCTGGGACGGCATGGCGGCGAGGAGTTTGTGGCGCTGTTGCCGCAGACCGGGCGCCTCGATGCTTACCATGCGGCGGACCGGCTCAGGCTGGCCATCAGCGCTTTGCAGCCGCGCATCGGCGAGTTGTCCTTGAGCATTAGCGCCAGCATAGGCGTGGCCAGCTTGCGGCCTGCTGAGCATGAAAGCCTGGCCAGCCTGTTTCTGGAGGCGGACTTGCTGCTGTACCAGGCCAAGCACAACGGCCGCAACCGGGTGGAGATGGAGCGGGTGGCCGCGTCTGCGGTAGCGGCTGTCTAGAGAGCTAGAGCGGCCTCGCGATGCACGTCGCGCAGGCAGACCGGCAGGTCGGTCGTGGGCGGCGTGGCCGGCAGCTGGTACAGCATGTCCGCGACAAAACCGCGATGATAATTCTTGTGGTTGACGATGTGCAGCAGCATAGCCCAGCGGTTTTTTGTCGGGGTTTCGCGGGCTGCAGGGGCGGCCTGGGGTTGTCTGCGTGCGAATCTTTGATTCGCTCAGCGATAGGGGGCTGGCCGCACAGCCCCCTCACCCGTTTGCCGAGCGGAGCCGGCATTTAATCATTATCCGCGGAGCGGATTCATCAGAAGAGATCGCGTGGATAGGAGAACAGTCAGTTCAATCGAGCCGGCCGCTCATTAGCGGCACTGATGGAAATCAAGCCAGCCTACGCGCTCAACTCCTTCAATACCTCCTTCACCTTCACGATCCGCTGCGCCACCTCCGGCAGCGCCTGCTCCACGCGCAGCTTGTCCTGCCCCGCCAAACGGTAGTTCTTCTTGCTCTGGATCAGCATGATGATCTTTACCGGATCGATAGGCGGGTTCTTGATGAAGGTGAGCTGCACCGCCACTTCGCTGGCGTCCAGCTTCTGCACGCCCAGCTCCTTGGCGACGAGGCGCAGGCGGTGGCTTTCGATCAGCGTTTTCACGCTCTGCGGCGGCAGGCCGAAGCGATCGATCAGCTCTTCGTGGATGTCGTCGATTTCGCCCTCGGTTTCGCAGCTGGCCAGGCGTTTGTAGATCAGCAGCCGCTCGTGCACGTCAGGGCAGTAAGCGTCCGGCAGCAGCGCCGGGCTGTGCAGATTGATCTCGGTGGTGATGCCCAAGGGAGCGTCCAGGTCCGGCGCGCGGCCCTTTTTCAGATCGCGCACCGCTTGCTTCAGCATCTCGGTGAACAGGCTGAAGCCCACTTCCTGCATCTCGCCGGATTGGCCTTCGCCCAGGATTTCGCCGGCGCCTCGGATTTCCAGATCGTGCATCGCCAGGTAGAAGCCGGCGCCGAGTTCGCCGGACAGCTGGATCGCTTCCAGGCGTTTTTGCGCGTCGCGGGTCATGCCGTCCGGGGTCAGCAGATAAGCATAGGCCTGGTGGTGCGAGCGGCCGACGCGGCCGCGCAGCTGGTGCAGCTGCGCCAGGCCGAATTTGTCGGCGCGGTTGATCAGGATGGTGTTGGCGTTGGGGATGTCGATGCCGGTTTCGATGATGGTGGAGCACAGCAGCAGGTTGAAGCGCTGCTGCAGGAAGTCGCGCATCACCTGTTCCAGCTCGCGCTCGCGCAACTGGCCGTGGGCGACGCCGATGCGCGCCTCCGGGATCAGCTCGGCCAGCTTTTCCCGCATGTTTTCTATGGTGTCGACTTCATTGTGCAGGAAGAACACCTGGCCGCCGCGTTTCAGCTCGCGCAGCACAGCCTCGCGGATCACGCCGTTGCTCAAGGGGCTGACGAAGGTTTTCACCGCCAGACGGCGGCTGGGGGCGGTGGTGATGGCGGAGAAGTCGCGCAGGCCTTCCAGCGCCATCGACAGCGTGCGCGGAATCGGCGTCGCAGTCAGCGTCAGCACGTCGACATTGGCGCGCAGCCGCTTCAGCTGCTCTTTCTGCCGCACGCCGAAGCGGTGCTCCTCGTCGATGATGACCAGGCCCAGGTTTTTGAACTGTATATCCGGCTGCACCAGCTTGTGGGTGCCGATGACGATGTCGACGCTGCCTTCGGCAAGGCCGGCGAGCGCGGCTTTGGTTTCCTTGCCGCTTTTGAAGCGCGACAGTTCGGCGATGCGCACCGGCCAGTCGGCGAAACGGTCGGAGAAGTTCTGGAAGTGTTGCTCGGCCAGCAGGGTGGTGGGCACCAGCACCGCCACCTGCTTGCCGCCCATTACCGCGACGAAGGCGGCGCGCAGCGCCACTTCGGTCTTGCCGAAGCCGACGTCGCCGCAGACCAGCCGGTCCATCGGCTTGCCGGAGCACATGTCCTGGATCACCGCCTCGATGGCGCTGGCCTGATCCACGGTTTCTTCAAAGCCGAAACCGGCGGCAAAGGCGGCGTAGTCGGCATGGGACAGCTGGAAGCTGTGGCCTTCGCGCGCGGCGCGCTGGGCGTACAGGTTCAGCAGTTCGGCCGCGGTGTCGCGGGCCTTTTCCGCCGCGCGCTTCTTGGCCTTGTCCCAGGCCGGGTTGCCCAGCTTGTGCAGCTGGATGTCGTCGGTGGCGCCGCCGGCGTAGCGGGAGATCAGCTGCAGCTGCGACACCGGCACGTACAGCGTGGCGCCGTCGGCGTACTCCAGCTGCATCAGCTCGGTTTCGCCCTCGCCCAGGTCCATGGTCACCAGGCCGACGTAGCGGCCGATGCCGTGCGCCTCGTGCACCACCGGGTCGCCGGCCTTGACCTCGGCTAGATCGCGCAGCATGGCGTCGGAGGCCGCCTTCTGGTGTTTGCGGCGAGTATGGCTGCGCGCCACGTGCTGGTACAGCTCGCTTTCCGTCACCACGGCGATGGTTGGCTCGGCGAGCGCGAAACCGGAATACAGCGGGGCTACGGTCAGCGCCAGCGGCATCTTGCCGGCGATGAAGTCGGCCCAGCTGTCTACCGGGGTCGGCTTGATGCCGCTTTCGGCCAGGAAGGCCAGCATGGTTTCGCGGCGCCCCAGGCTTTCCGCCGCCAGCAGGATGCGCTTGTCGCCAGCGGCGATGAAGGCTTGCAGCTTGTGCAGCGGCGCCTCGGCGCGGCGGTCCACCGCCAGCTCCGGCAGCGCGGCGGCGCCGGTTTCGCCGTCGCCGGCGAATTCGATGCGGGCATAGGGCTTGAGCCGCGCCATCAGCTCGTCCGGACGCAGGAAGATGTCGGCCGGCGGCAACACAGGTCTATCGGTATCGCCGCGGGCCATGTCGTAGCGGCTTTGCGCGTCGCGCCAGAAGCTTTCCGCCGCGGCTTGCACCTCGTGGTGCAGCACCACCAGCGCGTCGTCGCCGACGTAGTCGAACAAGGTGGCGGTCTCGTCGAAGAACAGCGGCAGGTAGTACTCGATGCCGGCCGGCCACAGCCCCTGCGAGACATCCTTGTAGACGCGGCTCTTGCTCGGATCGCCTTCCATCTTCTCGCGGTAGCGTTGGCGGAAGGCGGTGACGCCGCTTTCGTCGGCTGGATATTCGCGCGCCGGCAGCAGGCGGATTTCCGGCACCGGGTACAGCGTGCGCTGGCTGTCGGGGTCGAAGGTCTTCAGGCTGTCGATCTCGGCATCGAACAGATCGATCCGGTACGGCAGCGGCGAACCCATGGGATATAGATCGATCAGGCTGCCGCGCACGGAGAACTCGCCCGGCGCCATGACTTGCGTCACGTGCTGGTAGCCGGCGGTGACCAGATCGCCGCGCAGTTTTTCCACGTCCAGCTGCTGGCCGGTTTTCAGGAAGAAGGTGCGGCCCAGCAGATAGCTCACCGGCGCCAGCCGGCTCAAGGTGGTACTGACCGGCGCGATCACCACCTGGCATTCGCGCTGTCGGATCTGCCACAGCGTGGCCAGTCGCTCGCTGACCAGGTCGCCGTGCGGCGAGAAGTGGTCGTAGGGCAGCGTTTCCCAATCCGGGAACAGGGCGATGGACAGGTCCGGCGCGAAGAACGGCAGCTCGGCCTTCAGCCTTTGCGCGGCCTGGGCGTCGGCGGTCAGGATCAACAGCGGTTGGCGCTGCGCGGCCAAGGCGGCGATGGCATGGCTGTCCAGGCCGTCTGGCAGACGGCCGCAACGGGTTTTCTGGCCGGCGGGCGGCAGGGTCGAGTGCATATCCAACTTGATCTGCTTCTGTGCGGAGTTGTGCTTGTGGCGATTATAACAGCGCGCGCGGCGTTTCCCCGGCGGCGAACGCTAGCCGGCGCGGTCAAACCCGGCTATCGTATGCGTTTGGCTCAAATGTCATTTATCTCAATTAGAAGAAAAACAACATGAGGCCAGGATTAGACATTCAAAAAAATAATGCATAACACTGCTATCCATGCCGAAATAAATGAAATTGGCATGGCTTGGACGTGGCCAAGATCCGGCAAACCGGACGACAGCTAAAGGATGGAAGCGTGAGAACCACACAAAGGGTGGAGGAGGGGTTGGTTTTCCTGGGGTTTGTTTGCGGCGTGGCCTTGTGGCCGCGCAGTCCCCAGGCGGCACTGACACTTGCCAGTTTTTTGCCGCACGGCCTGTTTGCCTGGCAACAGCTCGCGCGCGGCGCGCGGCGCGGCTGGTGGTGGCCGTTGGCTGCTTTGTTGCCGGCGCTGTGGCTGATGCCGTCGCTATGGGGCATGCTGCTGGCCGGCTCCTTGTATTTGATTCCGCCCGGCCTGCGCTTGGGGCGCCTGACGGCCTGGCGGCCGCGTCCGGCCACGCCGAATCAGCTGCGCGATCTGCTGCTGGCCTTGATCGTCTATCCGGCGCCGCTGGCGGCCTTGCCGCTCGGCGTCTACGTCTGGAGCGCAGGCGGCGGCCATCATCTTGCCTGGCCATGGGTCTGGCAAGGTTGGGCAGCCCTGGCTTCCGCGCTGTTCTTGTGCGTGCCCCTGGCGTGGCCATCGCCCCATGCGGCGTCCTGGACGGTGCGTTTGGAGCAGGGGCTGATTCTGGCATTGGTGGCTTTGGAGGCCGGCTTGCTGCAGTCCAGCGAGATCAATCTGAACATTCCCAATCAGTTGTTGTTTTTTCCCTTCATCCTGTGGGCAGCCTGCCGCACCGGCTTGGGCGGCGCCGCGCTGACCGCCGGCGCGGTGGCGGTCAGTCTGTCGCTGGCGTCAGCCGGTTCCGGCGCCGCCAGCCACGCCATCATCGGCCATGTCTCCACCGATCTGCTGCTGGCGCTGGCGCTGAATGTTTCCGGCTTGCTGGTGGCGATTCTGATGGATGGACACCGCGCCGACGAGGCGGCTTTGAAGACGTTCCGCGCGCGTATCGATTCTCTGGTCAACAACAGCCCGACCATGATGTCGTTGAAGGACATGGATGGCCGCTATTTGCTGGTCAACGCCGCCTATGCGCGGCGGGTGGGCGTTTCGCCGGGAGATTTGACGGGGAAGCGGCCGGAGGATGTGTTCGATCTGGACGATGCCCGGCAGATCTGCGAGCAGGACCAGCAGGTGCTGAATCTGCTGGCGCCGCGCCAGTTCGAGGAGCATTTCGTGCTCAACGGCGTGGAAACCTATCTTTTGGCCTCCAAGTTTCCCCTGTTCGACGCCGACGGGCGGCCCGCCGGAGTGGGCAGCGTCGATACCGACATCACGCAGAGCAAGCGCGAGCAGCGCGCCAAACGCGAGGCCGAGGAGCGCTATCTGGCGTTGGTGGAGCAGTCTCTGGTCGGCATCTACATCATGCAGGACGAGCGGCTGGTGTATGCCAATCCCAAGCTGGCCGAGATCATGGGCCATGCGCCGGAGGACATGGTGGGCATGACCATGGCCCAGCTATTGGTCCCGGGCGAAGCGGTGCGGCTGCGCCAGCAACTGTTGCGCCGCTTCCGCGAGAATATCGCGGTGATGCACTATTCCACCCGCGGGCTGCGCAAGGACGGCGTGGTGGTGGACATGGAGGTGCATAGCCGCCTGTTCGAGCTGGATGGCCGCAAGGCGGTTATCGGCGTGGTGATGGACATCTCGGATCGGCTGCTGGCCGATACCAATCTGCGCTTAGCGGCCAAGGTGTTCGAAAATTCGGCGGAGGGCATCCTGATTCTGGATGCCAACGCCCGCATCATCGCCGTCAACGACGCCTTCACCCGCATTACCGGCTATGCGGAAAAAGAAGCGCTGGGCAAACCTTCGCGCATTTTCGGCCTGGGCGAGCAGGAGCGGGAGGCCATGCGGGAGGCGCTGGCTGGCAGCGGCCACTGGCAGGGCGAGATGCAGGACAGGCGCAAGAATGGCGAGTGGTATCCGGCCGAACTGTCCATCTCCGCATTGCGCGACGAGGACGACGAGCTATGCAATTACGTGGCGGTGTTCTCCGACATCACCCAGCGCAAGGAGGCCGAGGCGCGGCTGCAGTTCCTGGCCAATCACGACCCGCTGACCCGGCTGCCCAACCGCAGCAGCCTCACCGCGCAACTGGACGAAGCGCTGGCGCGCATGGCCAGCCAGGGCGGCCAATTGGCGGTGATGTTCATCGACCTGGACCGCTTCAAGCTGATCAACGACTCCTTCGGCCACCAGGCCGGCGACCTGCTGCTATGCGAGATCGCCCTGCGTCTGGCGCGAGTGGTGGGCGAGCGCGGCATGCTGGCGCGGCTGGGCGGAGACGAATTCACCCTGCTGATGAGCGGTTTCGACAGCCATACCGAGCTGGGAGACGTGGCCGCCGACATCTTGACTGAACTCGGCCGGCCTCTGAGCCTGGAGGCGCATGAGGTGTTCATCACCGGCAGCATAGGCATCAGTGTTTTCCCGCATGATGGGGAGGATGCCCAGACCTTGCTGAAAAACGCGGATGTGGCGATGTACCGCGCCAAGGACTCCGGCAAGAACACCTACCAGTTCTTCGACGCCGGCATGAACACCCAGACCTTCGAGCGCCTGCTGCTGGAAAACGGCCTGCGCATGGCGCTGGAGCGCGGCGAATTCGAACTGCATTACCAGCCGCAACTGGCCGCCGACAGCCGCGCGCTGCAGGGCGCGGAGGTGTTGCTGCGCTGGCGCCATCCGCAGCTGGGCCTGGTGCCGCCGGTGCGCTTCATCGCGCTGGCCGAGGAAACCGGGCTGATCAAGCCCATCGGTGACTGGGTGCTGGCCGAGGCCTGCCGCCAGTTGGCGGCCTGGGACCGCCAGGGCCTGGCGGTACCGCGGCTGGCGGTGAACCTGTCGCCGCGCCAGTTCGGCCAGCCGTCGCTGCCGGCCAAGGTGGCCGGCGCCTTGCAGGCCGCGGGCCTGCCCGCCAGCCGGCTGGAGCTGGAAATCACCGAGAGCATGCTGATGCAGAATCCGGACGAAGCCGTGCAGTTGCTGGCGCAACTGAAAGCGTTGGGCGTATGGCTGTCCATCGACGATTTCGGCACCGGCTATTCCTCGCTGTCGTATCTGAAGCGCTTCCCGCTGGACACGCTGAAGATAGACCAGTCCTTTGTCGATGGCCTGCCCGACGATGGGGACAATGCCGCCATCGCCGAAGCCATCCTGGCCATGGCCAAGAAGCTCAAGTTCCATGTGGTGGCGGAAGGAGTGGAAAACGAGGCGCAAGCGGCCTTCTTGCAAGGCAAGGGCTGCCACACGCTGCAGGGTTACCACTTCAGCCGGCCGCTGCCGGCGGCGGAGTTCGCCGCGCTGGTGGCGGGCTGGCGGCAACAGGCGCAGGCGGCGGGCATTCCGGCGTGAAGCTGGGCCGTGGGGCGGCTTGCGGCTACAATGGCGGGAATTGTAAATTAGAGAATCTCCGCCATGAGCAACAAACGCCTGATACACGGCTTCCACGCCATCAACGCCCGACTGTGGCAGAACCCCAAGAGCCTGCTGGAAATCTGGCTGGCCGGCGGCCGCCACGACGCCCGCGCCAAGGCGGTGCTGGACAAGGCTGGCGAGGAGAAGGTCAAGCTGCACATCGTGGACAAGGAACGGCTGGACAGCATGAGCGGCAACGCTCGCCACCAGGGCGTGGTGGCGATGATAGACGCCAGCATGAACTACGTGGACCTGGACGACGTGCTGGAAAACCTGTCCGAGCCGCCGCTGCTGTTGATCCTGGACGGCGTCACCGATCCGCACAATCTGGGCGCTTGCCTGCGGGTGGCGGACGCGATGGGCGCGCACGCGGTGATCGCCCCCAAAGACCGCTCCGCCACGCTGAACGCCACGGTATCCAAAGTGGCCTGCGGCGCGGCCGAGGTGGTGCCTTACATCACCGTCACCAACTTGGCGCGCACGCTGCGCGACTTGAAGGATGCCGGAGTATGGATTGCCGGCACCACGATGGAAGCCGACACCGACCTGTACCACTTCGACGCCTCCGGCCCGTTGGCCTGGGTGATGGGCGCGGAAGGCGAGGGGATGCGCCGCCTGACGCGCGAGCACTGCGACGTGCCGGTGTCCATCCCGATGTTCGGCACCGTCGAGAGCCTGAACGTGTCGGTGTCGTCCGGCATGGTGTTGTCGGAAAGCCGCCGCCAGCGGGTGCTGAAGACGCAGGGTTGAGATATGATTCAGTCAGAAAAAGGCCGCGAGTGCTGCCTTTTGTCATCCCTGTCCGCCTAGCCTTTCCCGCGTCAGCGCCAGCCAGGCGCGGGCGGCGTGGGACAGGTAGCCGCCGCGCTGCCAGATCAGGCCCAGGTGCCAGTACAGCTTGTTGTCGTATAGCGGGATCACGTCGTATTGCCCGCTGTCCAGCCGCGCCACGATGCTGCGCGGCAGCAGTGTGACGCCGAGGTTGGCGCCCACCAGTTCGACGATGAAGTCCCAGTGCGCGCTGCGGCCGACGATATTGGGCGTTTTGCCCAGCTCGCGAAAGGCGTCGGTGACGCGGCGGCATAGCGTGAAGTCTTCCGGATACAGCACCAGCGGCTGGTCGGCGATGTCCACAAGGCGCACCAGCGATTGGCCTTGCCAGCGCGAGCCGGCCGGCGCCACCAGGCATAGCGGGTCGCGCACCACCGAGTAATGTTCGAACAGCTGGCTGTCCACCGGCAGCACGGCCACGCCGATTTCCAGCTCGCCGCTCTTGATGCGGTTTTCAATGGCCAGCGCGCCGTCTTCCACCATTTTCAATTCAATCTGCGGATACAGCCGGCGGTAGTGGCTGACCACCGGCGCGAAGAAGGCCACGCCCACCATGGGCGGCAGGCCGACCACCAGCTCGCCGCGGCTGAGGCCGGACAGGTCGGTCAGCTCGTTTTTCAGCTGATGCATCGCCGACAGCACATCCAGCCCGCGCTCGTAAGTGACGCGGCCGGCGTCGGTCAGCCTGAAGCTGCGCCCCTCGCGTAGGATCAGCGGCATGCCGAGCTCCTCTTCCAGCTGTTTCACCATCTTGCTGATGGTGGGCTGGGTGACGAACAGCGCGTCAGCGGCGCGGGTGAAGCTTTGGCATTTCACCAGTTCGACAAAATAGCGCAAGGCGCGGATGTCCATTTGCATTCCTGATTGGAATCGTAACGATAATTTTAATTCATTTTTAGAATGAAATACGGCTGGCTATACTAGCTTCAACTCCGTAAGTCGATGGAAGCCGAATCATGGCACGCCGCCTGTTTTACCGCCTGATGCCGCTGTTGCAAACCTGTAGCCAGGTTGCGCTGCTGAGCCTGGTGTGGCTGGCTGCCAGTCAGCTGAGCCACCGTTTTCTGCCGGCCATGCCGGCCGGCGTGCTGGGCATGCTGCTGGTGCTGCTGGGCTTCTGGTCCGGCCTGCTGCCGGTGAGCTGGTTTCGGCACGGCGCGCGCTGGCTGCTGGCGGAGATGCTGCTGTTCTTCATCCCGGCGGTGGTGGCGGTGGTGCAGTATCCGGAAGTGATTGTATCCGCCGGTGTCCGCCTGTTGTTGGTGATTGTGGCTTCCACAGCCTTGGTGATGGTGGCGACCGCTCTGGTGGTGGACCGCTGCTACCGGCTGGAAGTCTGGATGCGCCGCCGCGCCAGCAACCGCAAGGCGCAGATGAGGGCTGAAGTCCATGGAGCATGAGATTGCCTTGATCTCCTTCGTACTCACCGTGGTGTTGTACTGGGGGGTCAAGAAGTATTACCTGAAAACGCGCAGCTGGTGGAGCACGCCGATTCTGGCGGTGCCGCTGCTGATCATCGGCTTGGTGGTGTTGGCGCGCGTGCCGTACCACACCTATTTTGCCGATACCCGTTGGCTGACCTGGCTGCTGGGGCCGGCGACGGTGGCGTTTGCGATACCGATTTACGAGCAGCGCGCCATCATCCGCAGGCATTGGCTGTCGCTTAGCTGCGGCGTGCTGGTGGCCATTCCGGTGGCGGTGTTGAGTTCGGTGGAACTGGCGCGCTGGCTGGATCTGTCCGACATGATGCAGAAAAGCCTGGCGCCGCGATCGATCAGCACGCCGTTCGCGCTGGCGGCGGCGCAGACCTTGGGCGGCTCGGCCGACCTGACCGCGCTGTTCGTGGTGGTGACCGGGGTGTGCGGCATGATGCTGGGTCAGCTGATGCTGACGGTGTTGCCGATTCGTTCCACGCTGGCGCGGGGCGCTTTGTTCGGCGCAGCGGCTCATGCGGCCGGCACGGCCAAGGCGAATGAGATAGGCGCCGAGGAAGGCGTGGTGGCCAGTCTGACGATGATGTTGGCCGGGGTGGCGACGGTGTTTGCCGCGCCGTTGATTGGATACTGGCTGTAACGAGTTTGTGTTGTGACCTGATTGCCGGTGGGGTGGTGATCAGTGGGTTTCTCCTCTTCCCCAAAACGAGCGTTGATTACGGCCGGCCCTTTTGGGTCCGGCCATTTTTTTTGGCCGCGTGGTCGTGATCGTGGCTATGGCCGTGGTTGTCCTGGCCGAACGGCGTGTGGCAGACGCAGGGTTCGCCCTCGGCCGCCTCCACCAGCGTTTGCAGAATGCCGCAGTCGGCGGCGGCGTGGCTGTCGTGGCATTTGTCGCGTAAAGCCAACAGCTGCTGCTCCAGCAGCCGCAGTGCTTCCGCTTGCTGGTGCACTTTGGCGATTTGCTGGTCGATCAGCAGATTGATGTCCTCGCAGTCGTGCTCATGATCGGCTTTGAACGCCGCCAGGTTGCGGATGTCGGCCAGCGACATGCCCAGCGAGCGGCAATGCAGGATGAAATTCAGCTCGCCCAGTTGTTCCGCGTTGTAATGGCGGTAGCCGGATGCAGAGCGCTGCGGCGCGGACAGCAGCCGTTCGCGTTCGTAATAGCGTATGGTTTCCACGTCGCAGCCAGTCTTTTTGGCCAGTTCACCGATCAACATCCTGCCTCCCGCTCAAAAACGCTTGACCCTGTAGCGACTACAGGGTGTGCAATGTGCCCAGACTATCAATGGAGGCGCATATGTCAAGCGTTACGCGTTACCGCAAGGCGGGCAAACCGCATCAGGACAAGCTGCACAACCATGGCGGCGATTGCTGCTCGGCCAAGGTGGAGGCAGGCCTGGCGCTGGCCGACGCGCAGCGCCGCGAGCGCAAGCACGATCACGGCAACGATCGCAGCCATGACCACAAGCGCGACCATCAACATGATCACGGCCATGGTACCGGCTGTTCGCACCGTCACGATGACGCGCCGGCCCGCGTGCAACTGGGCCAGGGGCAGGGCGCCAAGCGTTCCCGGCTGCAGATCCAGGCCATGGACTGCCCGACCGAAGCCCGCCTGATCGAAAAGGCCCTGTCCGGCATGAACGGGGTGGTGGCGTTGGAGTTCAACTTCATCGAGCGCGTATTGCTGCTGCAACACGATCTGCCGAACCTTGACGACGTCAAACGCGCGATCGCCAAAGTCGGCATGCAGGCGGTGGAATTGTCGGGTGGTGAACAAGCGTCGGCGCCTGTCGTCTCCACCCGCCGCGCCAATCTGCTGTTGCTGGCCTCAGGCCTGACCGCGGCGGCATCGGAAGTGGCGGCCTGGACGTTGGGCGATGGCCAGTACGGTGTAGCCGCGCTGGCGCTCGCCTCCATCCTGCTGGGCGGCACCGCCACATTGAAAAAAGGGTGGATCGCCTTGTCCACCCGCACCCTGAATATCCATTTCCTGATGTCGGTGGCGGTGATCGGCGCCATGCTGATCGGCCAGTGGCCGGAAGCGGCGATGGTGCTGTTCCTGTTCGCCATCGCCGAGCGGCTGGAGGCGATGTCGCTGTCCCGCGCCGGCGAGGCGGTGCGCGCGCTGATGGCGCTGGCGCCGGAAACCGCCTGGGTGGCCGATGGCGCCGGTTGGCGCGAGGCGCAGGCCGCCGAGGTGGCGGTGGGCAGCCGCATGCGCGTGCGTCCGGGCGAACGGGTGCCGCTGGACGGCCGCATCGTGTCCGGGCATAGCAATTTTAATGAAGCGCCGATCACCGGCGAAAGCCTGCCGGTGGACAAGGGGCCGGACGACGGCGTGTTTGCCGGCAGCATCAACGGCAGCGGCGTGATCGAGATCGAAACCACCGCCGCGGCGTCCGGCTCGGTGCTGGCGCGCATCATCGCCACCGTGCGCGACGCGCAGGCCGCCAAGGCGCCGACGCAACGCTTCATCGACCGTTTCGCCGCCGGCTATACCCCGGTGGTGTTGGCGCTGGCCGCGCTGTTCGCGGTGGGCGCGCCGCTTGCCGGCCTGCTGCCGTGGCACCAGGCGATCTACAGCGCGCTGGTGATGCTGGTGATCGCCTGCCCGTGCGCGCTGGTGATCGCCACGCCGGTGACGGTGGTCAGCGCGCTGGCTTCCGCCGCGCGCCACGGCCTGTTGGTGAAGGGTGGCGCGCCGCTGGAAATGGCTGCCCGCATCGATACCGTATGCCTGGACAAGACCGGCACGCTGACCCGCGGCGAGCCCAGCATTACCCGCGTACTGCCGCTGGCCGGCGATAGCGAAGAAGCCGTGCTGGCTTGGGCGGCGGCGCTGGACAGCCATTCCACCCATCCGCTGGCGCGCGCGGTGCTGGACGAGGCCGCCAAGCGCGGCGTGGCCGCTCCGGCATCTCAACAGGTGCGCGAACTGATAGGCCGCGGCGTCAGCGGCCTGGTTGATGGCCGCTCCATGCAATTGGGCAGCCGTCGCCTGGCGGAAGAGCAGGGCGCTTTGTCGTCGCAGCTGGAACAGACCTTGCAGGCGCTGGATGTCGCCGGGGAGGGCGCGCTGGTCTTGCTGAGCGGCGACCAGGCGCTGGCGGTGCTGGCGGTGGCGGACCAAGTGCGGCCGGAAGCGGCGGCTACGATAGATCGGCTGAATCGCCTGGGTGTGCGCACGGTGATGCTCAGCGGCGACAGCCCGCAAGTGGCGGCCGCGGTGGCCCGCCTGACCGGCATGGACGCCGCGCACGGCGGCCTGCTGCCGCAGGACAAGCTGCGCCATATCGAAACGCTGCAGCAGGACGGCAAAGTGGCGATGGTGGGCGACGGCGTCAACGACGCGCCGGCCCTGGCGCGCGCCGATCTGGGCATCGCCATGGGCGCGGCCGGCTCGGACAGCGCGCTGGAAACCGCCGGCGTGGCGCTGATGGACGACAAGCTGTCGCGCTTGGCCGACCTGATCGCCCATGCCCGCCGCACCGCGCGCGTATTGAAGGTGAACATCGCCATTGCTTTGGGCATCAAGCTGGTGTTTTTCGGTTTGGCGCTGGCCGGCGTGGCCAGCCTGTGGATGGCGGTGTTCGCCGATGTGGGCACCAGTTTGATCGTCATCGGCAACGGCCTGCGGCTGGCGCGCAAAGTCCAGGCCTGATTCAGGCGTAGGTATCGATATGCTGCCCCGGTTGGGTTTGACTGCCCTCCGGGGCGCTGGCTTTTTGGGCTTTTTCCAATGGGCTGAGCTTGGCGTTGCCGCCTTGCTGCGTCAGCTGTTGCTGGCGCGCCTGTTGCTCCACTTGCGCAGCCTCAGCGGCCACCGCCCGGTCTTGTCCTGATGGATCTGCCGGCGCCAGCGCCGCGGCGCGCACCGTTTCCGCGTTTTGTATCGTCTGCTGCGGCGTACTGCCGCGGCTCAATTGAATCGGCACTTCGCCGCCTATCGCGTACTGCTTGCCATCCGGCCCTTGCTCATAGGTGAAGCTGGCGGCGCCGGCAAGCGAGCCGCCAGCTGCCTGGTGCGCCGCCTCATGCCGTCGCACGTCGGTATCGCGCGCCTTCAGTTCCGTCACTTCCTTTTGCTGCGCGTCATTCAGCGGCGTGCCATCGGGCGCCTTGGGCGCGGCCGGGTTGGCGTTTTGAGTTTGGTTGGCGGCGGGTTTGCCGTTTTGGCTGTCCGGATTGCCTTGCTTGTCCGCCGCGGCGCTTTGGCTCGCGCCGGATACGGTGTTGGCCGAGTTGGACTGGGCGCCATCTGCGTTTGCGGCGGGCACGATGGAAGCATCCGCCCGCAATTGCTGGCAGGCGGGACATTGGCAATTGGCGCCATGGACGGGCAAGGTGTAGCCGCCATAGCCGCCGGAAATGCTGGAGATGGACATGGCGCAACTTTCTTCTAGCATTCCAGTATAGAAGCCGTCGCTGTTTATTCCAATCTACGTGGCAGAATATCGGGTATTGAAACGAGGGAGACAAGGATGAGCGAACAGAGCCAGGGGCAGCGCGAGTTGACGATGTCGGTGCTGATGACGCCGGATATGGCCAACTTTTCCGGCAATGTGCACGGCGGCGTGCTGCTGAAGCTGCTGGATCAGGTGGCCTATGCCTGCGCCAGCCGTTACGCCGGCTGCTATGTGGTCACGCTGTCGGTGGACCAGGTGCTGTTCAAGCAGCCCATTCATGTGGGCGAGCTGGTGACCTTCCTGGCCAGCGTCAACCACGTTGGCCGCACCTCGATGGAGGTGGGCATCAAGGTGGTGGCGGAGAACATTCAGACTCGCGCCCAGCGCCACACCAACAGCTGCTATTTCACCATGGTGGCCTACCAGGACGGCAAGCCGATGACGGTGCCGACGCTGGTGCTGGAGATCGAGGAGCAACGCCAGCGCTTCCGCGCGGCGGAGATGCGCAAGCAGTTGCGCATTGAGATGCAGCAGCGCAAGGGTAGTTGAAATATTACAGGGCCTCATAATGAGGCCCTGTAGGGTGGAAAAACTTTATTGTGACCAGATACAGTGGTAGACCTTATGCCTCTTCAGGCTTGCAGTTGCTTGGCGCGTGCTTCGGATTGATGCCGTCGATTTTCGGTATTTGGCAATCCCAGACAAAGCTACCAGAGTTGGCATCAACATTAGGTTTTAATTGCAGTTTTTTGCCATTTTCAACTTTATCATTGTAGGCGACGGTGATCAGTCCTTGGTTTTCAACAGTAATGGATGTGACGGCATTACCTTTGATCTTTTCTGCTTCCGCCAGGCCAAGCGCGTCATGGATGGCCTTGCTGTCATTGCCAACCGCATGTTTTCCGTTTACAGAGTAATAGGTAGTGACTGCACTTTTGGCAGAGGTGGCTAGTTGCAGCCCCTCGGTGACATGGGCGCGTTTGGTGTAGTCCTGGTAGGCCGGAATCGCAATGGTTGCCAAAATGCCAAGAATGGCGACGACTATCATGAGTTCGATCAGGGTGAAGCCTTGTTGTTTGGAGTGTTTCACGGAAGGTTCCTTAGTGGATTGTTGTCATAACATGCCTCTCCTCTGCCAAGGAAGGGCATTTTCTGCTTGTTATGACATGATATTTATTTATTGATCATTGGCAAGATGCAATACGGGACAAATCAACCTTTTCATAATTTTTTTGTCATTCATCAACAGGTGGAGCGTTGGCTGAGCTAATGACAGCGGGCAAGTCTGGTATAGAATGCGCGCTTTCATGCGCCTGGGCGTTGCCATGTACACCCTGATCCATACCGATTCTCGTTTCTACCTGCTGGACAAGCATCCCGGCGTCAGCTTCCATCGCGATGGCGATGCGCCGGGGCTGATGGAGGCGCTGCGGGCCGGGCTGGGCGACGAGGCGCTGTGGCCGGTGCACCGGCTGGATCGCATCACGTCGGGGCTGATCCTGGTGGCGCGTTCCGCGGAAGTGGCGCGCGCGCTGGGCGAGGCGCTGGCGGAGCGGGAGGTGGAGAAGTACTACCTGGCCTTGTCGGACCGCAAGCCGGCCAAGAAGCAGGGGAGGATCAGCGGGGATATGGTCAAGGGGCGCGGCGGCGCGTGGCGCCTGGCGCCGACGCAGGCCAATCCGGCGGTGACGCAGTGCTTCAGCCACTCCCTGCAGCCAGGGGTCCGGCTGTTTTTGCTGCGGCCGCGCACGGGAAAGACGCACCAGCTGAGGGTGGCGATGAAATCGCTAGGCGCGCCGATACTCGGCGATGAATTGTACGGCGGGACGCCGGCCGACCGCGGCTATCTGCATGCCTACGCCTTGCGCTTTGAGCTGGATGGGGAACGTTTTGCCTTTATCCAGCCGCCTGGCTGCGGCGAATGGTTCACCGGCGATGCCTGCCGCGCCTTGCTGGCGCAGCTGGGCGAGCCGTGGTCGCAACCTTGGCCGGGCGCGTAAACACCCGGATCAGGGGGCGACGGTTTCCGGCTGAAAGCGGGTCAGGCTGATCCGATTGCGCTGGCATAGCTCGGCGAAGGCATCGCTGGCTAGACAATCGTATTCACGGCTGCGGCAGGCGGCGATCGGATCGTCGGCGTCATGGCCCGGCAGGCCCGGGTGGCACATGATCAGGGCGTGATTGGGGCTGCGCGCCAGCCAGGATTGCATCAGACCGGCAAAGTCGGCCTGCGGCGTCAGCGAATACATGCCGCCAAACCACGGCGTGGTGGCGAAGCCTCGCTGTTGCGCCTGTTCGTCGAAATTGGTGCAGACGCTGCGTAAAATCAATGACTTGAGCCGGTTGTCGCCGGGATGGCCCAGCTTGTCCGGGGCGCGCAGATACGGCAGCTTGTCTTCCGGCCAGCGGTGCTGTATGGCGTCGAACAGCGCGTCGCGGATGACCGGCAGCGCATGCACATGCTGATGGCCGTCGACGAAGTCCGGCAGACGGCCGAAGTGCTCGGCAAAGCGGTCGATCTGGGCCAGCATCTCATCGCGCAGCGCTGGTTGCGACAGCTGGCGCAGCTGGCTTTTCATCAGCCAATGCGACAGCGGCTTGGCCGGCGCGCCAAACGCATGCGTGAGGTTGAAATGCAGGCCGACATCGATCCGGTCCGCCCGCGCCTTGAGCTCGCCAGCAAGTTCCGGCCAGTGCGGCGACTGGCTGAGCACGCTGGTGGCGGACAGGCGCCCGGCGTCGATCAGTTGCAGGATGCCGGCGCTGATGCTGCCGGACTGGGCGAAGTCATCGGCGCAGAGAGTCAATCGTTTCGTCATGGACGGTATGACTTGCGGCTTTGACAAAAGTTTACGAAGCAATTTTGTCACGGCATTAATTTGTATGTGGCGCCGCAGCGAAAGCCCACAGTTTGCCCAGCGCGAAAGTCAATACCGCCACCGCGAACAGCACGATGGCCAGCGAGGCGCGGTAATCCAGCGGCGCGTAGCGCAGCAGCAGGAAGTACAGCGCCTCGTTGACGCAGAAGCTGAGGCAGGACACGCCGAAGAAGCGCGGCAACGCCTGGCGATGCGGCACATGGCCCGCTTCGAAAGTGAAGCGGCGATGGCCCCAGTAGCTGATCTGGAACGCGCCGAGGAAGCCCAGCACATTGGCGACGAGCGGCGCCACGCCCAGCGGCACCAGCGCCAGCGTCACCAGGGCGAAATGCAGCAGCATGGCGGAGACCCCCACCACCCCGAACCAGAACAGTTGCCGCGTCATGCCTGATCGTCTTCCCGTTTGTGGACCCGGCTGATCAGGTAGGTGGGACGGCCCTTCACTTCATTGAAGATGCGGCCGACGTACTCGCCCAGGATGCCGATGGACAGCAGCTGCACGCCGCCCAGGAAGGTGACGGCGACGGCCAGGGTCGGCCAGCCGCTGACCGGGTTGCCGAACAGCAGCGTGTGCAAGAGTTCCCACAGCGCGTAGCCTATGGACAGCAGCGAGATGAAGAAGCCGACCAGCGTCCAGATGCGCAGCGGCATATTGGAGAAGGCGGTCAGGCCGGTCAGGCCCAGGCCCAGCAAATTGCGGAAATTGAAGCTGCTTTTGCCGGCGCGGCGCTCCTGCGTTTGCGTTTCCAGCGCCAACTGGGTGAAGCCCACCCAGTTGTACAGGCCCTTCATGAAGCGATTGCGTTCCGGCATCTGGCGCAGCGCGTCCAGAATGCAGCGGTCCAGCACGCGGAAGTCCTGGGTGTTCTCCGGGATCTTAAGCGGCGCGCCGGTGTTCAAGAGCGCGTAGAACACGCGGGTGAAGGCGCGCTTGGCCAGGGTTTCGTTGTCGCGGTTGGCGCGCACGCTGTACACCATGTCGTAGCCTTCGCGCCATTTGTCCAGAAACACCGGCACCATTTCCGGCGGATGCTGGAAGTCGCCGTCAATCAGCACCGCCACGTCGCCCTGGATGTGGTCGATGCCGGCGGTCAGCGCGATCTCCTTGCCGAAGTTGCGCGACAGCTGGATCAGCGTCACCGGCAAGCGCTGGCTGGCCTGCAGCACCTTGGGCACGGTGTCGTCGCGGCTGCCATCGTCCACCACCACCAGCTCATGGCGCAGGCCTTGCTGCGTCAGCAAGCGGTGCAGCGTCTCCAGCATAGGCACGATGTTTTCGGATTCGTTGTAAGCCGGGATGATGCAGCTGACCAGCGGGTCGGCCGGGCGCTCGGCGGCGCGCAGCGCCAGCAGATAGGGCGGAGTGAAGCCGTGGTTGCGGGTATCGGTCATGGTTCTGTCCGGAATCAGTGGCCGGCTGCGGGCCGCAGCAGCAGCATGCGGTCCTTCATTACCGGAAACTCCGCCGCGCGGACGTAGCCGGCGGCGATTGCGGGCGGCAGGCTGGCGAAATCGCGCTGCTCGGTCACGATCCAGCTGCCGGGATGGGCCGCCAGCAAGGCGGTGATCGCATGCGGATTGGCGGTGGTGCGCACCTTGCCCTGGCTATAAAACTCCGCCGAAAACTCGCGGCGGCTGTCCCAGTAGAACAGCATGGCGCCGGCCTGCGGCTGTTGAGCCTGCCAGGCGGAGATCACCGGTTTCTGCGTGCGGAAGTATTGGGCGCCGTCATAGCGCTGCAAGCCGATGGCCGCCAGCACCAAGATGCCTGAGGCCAGCGCCAGCCAGGGCAGGGCGCGGCCGGAGCGGGCGTTCAGGTCGCGCCGCCATAGCTCAGCCATCAGCAAGGCCGCGCCGGGCAGCATCGGCAGGGAGTACGGGAAGATGATGTTGCCGGACATGGTGAAGAACAGCAGCGTCATCACGGACCACAGCGAGAGATACAGCAGCCAGCCGTCGTTTTCGCCGGCGCGGACGATGGCCGGCAAGCGGCGGGCGCGGCCGGCCAGCCAGGCCAGCATGGCGAGGGACCATGGGAACAGCGCGCCCAGCGCGTAGGGCCAGATCATGCCGCGCGGCGTGGCGTGGGCGAAGCCGTACTTGTCGCCCTTCCAGCCGGAGTCGAGGAAGCGGCTGACGTGCTCGCCCATGATGAAGTAGTTGAGGAAGCCCGGCGTGCGGATTTCCGCCCAGGCATACCAGGGCAGGGCGATGGCGGCGGCGAGCAGCGTGCCGGAAATCCATGGCAGCTCGGTCCACAGCCGCTTCCACTCGTTGCGGATCAGCACCCAGAAGAAAATCGGCATGCCCACCAGCACCACGTCCAGCGGCCCCTTGGCCAGCAAGCCCAGCCCCAGGCCGGCGAAGAAGGCGTAGCGCCACAGCGGGCCGCCGCCGTTCATCGCATGCCAGAAGGCCACCTGGCTCAGCGCGACGCAGAACAGCAGCGAGGGATCGGTCATCACCGTGCCGGCGGCGCCGTAGAACAGCAGCCCGCCGCCCAGCATCAGCGCGGCGGCCAGGGCGGCGTCGCGGCCGGCGCGGCGGCGCATCAGGTCGACTGTCAGCCAAAGCGTGGCGAGAGCCAGCAGCAGGGCCGGCATGCGGGCGGCGAATTCATTGACGCCGAACAGACCCATGCTGGCCGCGGACAGCCAGGTGGACAGCGGCGGCTTGGCCCAGAACGGCACGCCGTAGTCGTGCAGCGGCGTCACCCAGTTGCCGGTTTCCAGCATCTTGCGGGCGATTTCGGCGTAGCGCGCCTCGGTGGTGTCGGTGAGCGGGATGGCCCACAGCGCGGCCAGACGGATCAATAACAGCGCCAGAAGCGCATAACCGGCAGCCTTTTGCCAGGACGGAGTCGCAGCGGATTTCATTCAGGATCAAAGAGAATCGATTCGGCGCAAGGCTATCACAGAGCGGGCTCGCCGTCTTCCCCGCGCCGGAATGCAAAACGCCACCCGGAGGTGGCGTTGAAGCGAAGGCGCGCGCCGCTTACTGGCGGCCGTGCATCATCTTCTTCAGCACGCTGGACAGCGCGAACAGGATCAGCGAGCTGGCGCCGGCCATGAACACGAACAGCATGAAGAAGTCATGCAGATTGTTGACTGCGTAACCCAGGAAGTGCGGCACCGGTTTGGCCGGGTCCGGATACAGCTCGGACAGCGTGCCGGCAAACTTGTTGGCGGCGGCATTGGACAGGAACCAGATGCCCATCATCAGGCTGGTGAAGCGGGCCGGAGACAGTTTCACCACCAGCGACAGGCCGATAGGCGACAGGCTCAGCTCGCCGAAGGTGTGCAGCATGTACAGGCTGACCAGCCACAGCATGCTGACCTTGACGCCCGGCGCCAGGCCATCCACGCCGAAGGCGATCACCAAGTAGCCGACGGCCAGGAAGAACAAGCCGAGGGCCATCTTGGCCGGAGACGACGGCTCCATGCCCTTGTTGCCCAGCTTGGTCCAGATCCAGGCGAAGATAGGCGCGAACAGCACCACCGAGATCGGATTGATCGACTGGAAGAACGAGGCCGGCACGGTGTAGCCCAGCAGGTTGCGGTTGGTCTGCTCTTCGGCGAAGAAGGTCAGCGAGGCGCCGGCCTGCTCAAAGGCGGACCAGAAGAAGATCACGAAGGCCGACACGATCAGGATCACGGCCAGACGCTGCTTTTCCACGCTGGTCAGCGGCGCGTGCACCACTTTCTCGCCGCTGTCGTGGTGGCGCTTCGGCGCCATGCCGATCGGCTTGCCTTCCGGCGTCACCAGATACTTGTTCTTGAACAGGCTGAAGACGACCAGCGACAGCAGCATGCCGCAGCCGGCGGCCATGAAGCCCCACTTGAAGTCCGCCGGATTGCCGGTGTCGCCCAGCGTGCCGCAGACCAGAGGCGCGAACAGCGAGCCGGCATTGATGCCCATGTAGAAGATGGTGAAGGCGGAGTCCACGCGCTTGTCGCCCGGTGCATACAACTGGCCCACCATGGACGAGATGTTCGGCTTGAACAGGCCGTTGCCGGCAATCAGCATGCCCAGGCCGCCGTACAGCAGCCAGGAGGCGGCGGCGACGTTGGTTTCGTGCAAGGAGCCGGAGAAGAACAGCATGAACTGGCCGAGGGCCATCAGCACGCCGCCGGCCAGAATGGAGCGGCGGTTGCCCCAGTAACGGTCGGCGATGTAGCCGCCCACCAGCGGCGTCAGGTACACCAGGCCGGTATAAGTGCCGTAAATGTCAGACGCGTGGGCCTTGTCGAACAGCAGGGCCTTGATCATGTACAAGGTGAAGATGGCGCGCATGCCGTAGTAGCTGAAGCGCTCCCACATCTCCGTCACAAAGAGCAGATACAGCCCCTTGGGATGCGATTGTGTAGACATAAGGGTTTCCTTCGAGTGACTTGAGACATCACCAGCAACAAGCGATGTTTTTTGTTTTTTATTGAGTGCCTATGTATTTTGTAGGCAGCGCATGATCATATCGAGTAAATGTTGAGATGTGAAAATTTTTTTAGGAAAAATGTAATTACCATGTAATATTTAGAGCATTGACTTTGTTTTTGTGATGTTTTTTACTGGGCCATTTTCTTGGTATTCATGAGTTTTATGCATTTTGCTCATTGAAGATTGTATACATTGCGTGTTGTTTGATAGTCACACTGCAAACAGTCTGTGATTGCCATCCATATGGGATGACGCTATGGTCATTGTGGGCTTGCGCCCATGATTCCACTGCTCACGCAAGGTATGGCGATGAAGATCACAACTTGCCTGGCGCAGACCTTCCACGATGGCCCGCGCCCCAACTGGTACACGCTCGATATCATCCTGACGTTCGATTTTCCGCACGCCTGAAGCCTCTCCGTTCCTGCTTTTACCCCTTTGCTAAAAACGCAAGACGGCCCGCCAGCCGCGATCGCGCGCGACCATGCGCCGCTCGGCGGCGCGCCGCGAGGAGACGCATCATGGCACGACGCATTCCTGAACCGTTCCGCATCAAAATGGTGGAGACGATCCGCCAAACCACCGCCGAAGACCGCCGCCAAGCGCTGCAGCAGGCCGGATGGAACCCCTTCCTGTTGAAGGCCGAGGATGTCTATATCGATCTGTTGACCGACAGCGGCACCGGCGCGATGTCCGACCGCCAGTGGGCCGGCCTGATGATGGGCGACGAGGCCTATGCCGGCAGCCGCAATTTCCACCACCTGGCCGATACGGTGCGCGAAGTGTTCGGCTATGCGCACACCATTCCCACTCATCAGGGGCGCGGCGCGGAACAGATTCTGTTTCCGGAGCTAGTGAAGCGCTGCCGCGGGCAGCGGCCGGTATTCCTGTCCAACTATCACTTCGACACCACCAAGGCGCATGTCGAGCTGGCCGGCGCGCGCGCCGTCAACGCGCTGACGCCGCAGGCGCTGGACACCGGCACCGCTTATGACTGGAAGGGCGATTTCGACCTGCCGCGGCTGCGCGAGATCGTGGCGGCGGAAGGCGACAACGTCGCCGCCGTCATCATCACCATCACTTGCAACAGCGCCGGCGGCCAGCCGGTGTCCATGGGCAATATCCGCGCGGTCAGCGAACTGGCGCGTGCGCATGGCATTCCCGTGGTGATAGACGCGGCCCGCTTCGCCGAGAACGCCTGGTTCATCCGCCAGCGCGATCCGGCCTACGCCGGCGCGTCCATCGCGTCCATCGTGCGCGAGATGTTCGATTGCGGCGACATGTTCACCATGTCGGCCAAGAAGGACGGCCTGGTCAATATCGGCGGCCTGTGCTGCTTCAAGGACGACGAAGCGCTGTTCCGCGCGGTACAGGTCAACTGTGTGCCGATGGACGGCTTCGTCACCTATGGCGGCCTGGCCGGGCGCGACATGGAGGCGCTGGCGATAGGTCTGAAGGAAGGGCTGGACGATGCCTTCCTCAGTTATCGCATCGGCCAGGTGGCGTATCTGGGCGAGCGGCTGCGCGAGGGCGAGGTGCCGATTCAGACGCCTACCGGCGGCCACGCGGTGTTCGTCGATGCGCGGCTGCTGTTGTCGCACATTCCCGCCGAGCAGTTTCCGGCGCATGCGCTGGCTTGCGAACTGTATCTGGAAGGCGGGGTGCGGGCGGTGGAAATCGGCTCGCTGCTGCTGGGCCGCAATCCGCAAACCGGCAAGCAGGAGCCATCGCCGTTCGAGCTGATGCGACTGACGATACCGCGGCGGGTCTACACCAACGACCACATGGACTATATCGCCGACTGCCTGATCGAGGTGAAAAAGCGCGCTGGAGCGGTCAGGGGCCTGACGTTTGAATACGAGCCGCCCATACTGCGTCACTTCATGGCGCGATTGCGGCCGGTGTAGGCATCCCTGAATCCCGTATTCAAGGCGGGATGCGTGCTTGATCCCTCGGCGCGGCTTGTTTGACTGCCCAGCCTGGCGTGCATTTTGCCTTTGGGAAACGCGCTGAGGGCTTGTTTTTGTCACGCAGTGGCGGCATTTCCTTGGATGAGAATGTTGTTTACAAGCGGGAGGCGTGATGTTTCAGCGTTTGCATCGAATGCTCGCGGATGGCGATGCCCGCTTCCGCGTGATGGAACACGCTGCCGAAGGTAATTCGCACAAGGTGGCGGAGATTCGCGGCACCGAGGTGGGGCAGGGCGCTAAGGCCATGCTGTGCCGGCTGGCGGATGAGGCCGGCCAGTTTGTGCTGGCCGTGCTGCCCGGCGACGAGCGGGTGGACTTCGCCAAGGTGGCAGCCGCCGTCGGCGTGCGCAAGGTCAGGCTGGCGGACGCGGTGGATGCCGAAGCGGCCACTGGCTGCGTGATCGGCGCCATCCCGCCGTTCAGTTTCGATCCCGCCATCCGCCTGGTGGTGGACCCGCAGTTGCTCGCGCGCTATCGCGAGATCGCGTTCAATGCCGGCAGGCTGGATGCTTCCATGGTGCTGGACAGCGACGATTACCTGCGTCTGGCCAAGCCGTTGCTGGCCGATATCCGCAAGGAGCCGGCATGAAGCCCGATCCACTGGAACCCTTGGCCGCCTATGCCCGCGCCATTATGGGCGGGACCGGGACGGAACGGATTATCGGGCGCGAGGAGCGGAGCGAGCGCTGGCGCGAGGCCGATTGCGAAGTGACTTTGCGGCAGCGCGATTACCGCTTCGACAACGGCGTAGTCATCCGCCGCGGCATCGAGGTGGACGATTATCCCAGCGAGCAGGCCTGCTCCGAGTGCTGGATCACTTACGAAGTGATGGCCTTGGGCGAATCGCCGGGCATTGAACCGATGAGCAAGAGTTTCGACAATGCCTGCCGCGAGGCCTACTGGCTGCGCTACCATTCCGATCTGCTCATTTGAGCATGGCGCCGTGAGACGGCGCATGCAAAACGGCCCGCGCGGCGGGCCGTTGGCGTTCCTGGACGGTTGGACTCAGTGTTCCGCCGGCTCCAGCTGGGGTTGGCCCAGCTGCACCATCGGGCCTTGGGCGGTTTTCCACTCGCCCTGGATGCGCCATTTCTTGTCGTGGTCCTCCACCAGCACATACCAGTGGTTGGCGGTGACAAGCGGCTGGGCCAGGATGCCCTGGTACAGATTGGGTCCGGCCATGGTCATTTCGGCGCTTTGGTCGAAGTCATCCTGCGCCGGGTGAACCATGCGCAGCGACAGAGTGTCAGGCAGCTTGACCTTGCTGGCGGTGACCAGGCGCAGGCTGCGGCCGTCGCTGCCTAACATCAGCTGGGCGGACAGGCCCATCTGGGCGGCAGCCTTGTCGCGGCGCAGCTCCATATTGATCGCCTTGCCCTTCTTGTAGTAGTCGTCGGTGACCAGGCCGTCGTCGGACTTGATCGCGGCCATCAGGAAGAAGATGCCGACGACCACGGACACCGCCGGCAGGCCGAACAGGATCCAGGGCCAGGGCTCCTTGTACCAGGGGCGGGCGGGGTGTTGGGCGGTGTGCTGCATGCGTTTATTCTCCAATGAAGCTGGATTTTTCTTCCACGCGCAGGGCGGGGTTGTTGAGCGACTGGATCACGAAATGGATTTCGTGGCTGCCCTTGGTCGCGTATTGCGGGTCGGCTTGCACCTGCACGGTAATCGATTCGGTTTCCGTAGCCCGTACCAGAGTTTCAGGCTGCTCCGCTTTAACCTTAATGCCGGGAAGGCCATTGGCTGTGATGGCGAAGCGCTGATTTTGTTCCGTGGTATTGATGATCTTGATGATGTAGCTGTTTTCCAGCCAGCCGTCTTCGGTTTCGCGCACCAGCGAGGCGCGGTCGCGGATGATGTCTACCTTGAAGGGCTTGCGCAGGGCCAGCGAGGTGACCGCGGCGCAGAATACGATGAGCAGCACCAGGCTGTACAGCACCACGCGCGGGCGCTTCAGCCGAGAGGCAATGGCCTTTTCCGGATATTTGCCTTCCAGCGCGTTTTCCGTGGTGTAGCGTATCAGTCCGCGCGGATAGCCCATCTTGTCCATGACGTCGTCGCAGGCGTCGATGCAGGCGGCGCATCCTATGCATTCGTATTGCAAGCCGTTGCGGATGTCGATGCCCACCGGGCACACCTGCACGCAGATGCTGCAGTTGATGCAGTCGCCCAGCCCCTGCTCCTTCGGATCGGCGCCTTTTTTGCGCGCGCCGCGCGGTTCGCCTCGGGCCTCGTCATAAGAAATGATCAGCGTGTCGGCGTCGAACATCACGCTCTGGAAGCGGGCGTAGGGGCACATGTACTTGCACACCTGCTCGCGCATGAAGCCGGCGAACAGATAGGTGAAACCACCGTAGAAGAACATCCAGAACGTTTCCCACGGGCCATAGCCGAAAGTCGGAAGCGCGGCCACCAGGCTGCGTATCGGCGTGAAATAGCCCACCAGGGTGAAACCGGTCCACAGCGAGAAGGCGAGCATCAGGAAGTGCTTGGTGGATTTGAGCCTGAGCTTGTTCAAGCTCATGGGCGCGGCGTCCAGCTTCATCCGTTTGTTGCGGTCGCCCTCCACCCATTGCTCTATCCACAGCATGATCTCGGTGTACACCGTCTGCGGACAGGAATAGCCGCACCATAGCCGGCCGGCGATGGTGG
>NZ_MKCR01000012.1 GCF_001855565.1 Chromobacterium amazonense
TGTGCACATTGCCGTCGCCAGCGTGCATGTGCAGCGCCACGAACACCCGGCCGCGCAGCACGTGCTGCTGCAGTTCGCGGATGGCGGCGCGGATGCCGGCGGCGGCGGTGCCGGAGAAGATCTGTTCCAGTTCGGCCAGCACTTCGCGCTTCCAACTGACGCGCAGGATGAAGTCGCGCAGCGCGTGGAATACCGTGTCCGGCTGCGCGGCGGCGTCTTCCCGCGGCGCGTCGGGCCAGCGGCTGGCGTATTCATGGAACGGCGCGTCCATGTGGTCCAGCAGCCATTGCCAGCGGTCTCGGTTGACGGCCAGCAGCGACAGCGCGGCGGCGCGCCGGTCGCCGATCAGCTCTTCCGACGGCAGGTTGGTGTCCATCTTGTCCACCGGCAGCCGGCCGTGGAAGTACTCGGTCAGGGTGTCCAACAGTTCGATCTTGTTGGCGATGGACAGCTCGATGTTGATGCGTTCGATGCCGTCGCTGTAATCGCCGAGGCGCGGCAGCGGGATCACCACGTCCTCGTTGATCTTGAAGGCGTTGGTGTGCTTGGCGATGGCGGCGGTGCGGCTGCGGTCCAGCCAGAAGGTCTTGCGCGCTTCCGGCGTCACCGCGATGAAGCCCTCGCCGTGGCGGGCGTTGGCGATGCGCACCACTTGGCTGGCGGCATCGGCGGCGGCGTTCTCGTCGTCGGAGACGATGTCGGCGATCAGCACCATCTTGGGCCGGCCCTTGCTCTTGGCCTTGGTGGCGTAGCCGACCGCGCGCACGTAGCGCCAGTCCAGGTGCTCCAGGCCGGCCAGCTGCACGCCGGCGGCCAGACAGGCGCCGCCCGGTTTGAACAGGTCGGTGATCTCGACGATGGCCGGCGTCGCCTCGGCCACGGTCCCGAAGAACTCCAGGCATACGGTGCGGGTGTGCTTAGGCATCTTGTGCAGCACGAAGCGCGCGCTGGTGATGATGCCGTCGCAGCCTTCCTTCTGCACGCCGGGCAGGCCGGCCAGGAATTTGTCGGTGACGTCCTTGCCCAGGCCCACTTTGCGGAAGGCGCTGCCGGGAATCACCAGCTCGCGGCTGCTTTCCACGGTGATGCCATCGTCGGCCAGCCGCGAGACGCGGAAGCGCGCTTCTTCCACATCGTGGATCTTGCCGTAGTTGTGGCCTATGCGTTCCACCAGCTGCCAATGGCCGTCCGGGTCCACCATCTTCCAGCAGGCCAGATTGTCCAGCGTGGTGCCCCACAGCACCGCCTTCTTGCCGCCGGCGTTCATGGCGATATTGCCGCCGATACAGGAGGCCTCGGCCGAGGTCGGGTCCACCGCGAACACCAGGCCGGCGGCGGCGGCGGCTTCGGACACGCGGGCGGTGACCACGCCGGCGCCGCAGGAAATGGTGGCGCGCTTGCCGGTGAGGCCCGGCAGCTCGATGAATTCGACGCCCAGGTGGCGGTCCAGTTTTTCGGTATTGATCACCGCGCTCATGCGGTCCAGCGGCACCGCGCCGCCGGTGTAGCCGGTGCCGCCGCCGCGCGGAATGATGGTCAGGCCCAGCTCGATGCAGGCGCGCACCAGCGGCGCCATCTCCGCTTCGCTGTCCGGGCTCAGCACCACGAACGGATATTCGACGCGCCAGTCGGTGGCGTCGGTGACGTGGGCGACGCGCGACAGGCCGTCGAACAGGATATTGTCGCGGCGGGTCAGCCGGCTCAGCTTCTTCAGCACGCTGGCGCGCAGCTCGCGGGTTTCCTCGAACTGGCGTTCGAAGTCATCCACCGCCTCGCGCGCGGCGGCGATCATCAGCTGGACTTTATCGTTGCCGTCGCGGCGTTTCTCGATCTCGGTCAGCCGATGGCGCATCGCCTCCACCAGCGCGGCCAGACGCTTGGGATTGTCCAGCAGGTCGTCCACCAGATACGGATTGCGGTCCACCACCCAGATATCGCCCAGCACCTCGAACAGCATCCGCGCGGAGCGGCCGGTCTTGCGCTGCCCGCGCAGATCGTCCAGCAGTTTCCACATAGGTTCGCCCAAGAGGCGAACCACGATTTCGCGGTCGGAGTAGGAAGTATAGTTATACGGGATTTCCCGCAATCGCTGTTCGCTGGTGATGGCTGTCATTTGTCCGCAAGCTGGGTTTTATTAGAGGAATGCCTGCCAGTTTAGCCTAATTGCTGCGATGCGAAAAACATGTGTTGAATAGGGATTTTTCCTCTTTAGATCAAGAGATTGCCGGCCTCCATGAGGCGAATGCATGGGTGAAGCGCCCAAAAAGTCACGGCACCTAAATGTTGGAGCATGGATTGGCTTGACGTCATTTTATGCTGCGCTCTGGCATGTCTATGAGTTTTTCCGATTACCGGCATGGCTCTGTTTTTGGGTAAGCTATGGCTTTGGGATGTTTGCCCTTGTGGATAATTGCAATATGGAAAGGATGGCGAGGATGTGGAAGAAACTGTTGCTGGTGTTTACCCTGGCGGCTTCGCTGAGCGGTTGCGGCTATAACGCGATGCAGTCTCAGGATGAGGCGGCCAACGCCGCCTGGTCCGAGGTGCTGAACCAGTACCAGCGCCGCGCCGACCTGATTCCCAATCTGGTCAAGACGGTGCAGGGTTACGCCACGCACGAGAAGGATGTGCTGACCCAGGTGACCGAGGCCCGCGCCCGCGTCGGCAGCATCCAGATGGACGCGGCGTCCGCCACGGACGAAAACAAGCTCAAGCAGTTCACCGCCGCGCAGAATCAGCTGGGCTCGGCGCTGTCCCGCCTGTTGGTGGTGTCGGAGAACTACCCTCAGTTGAAGGCGGACCAGTCGTTCCGCGATCTGCAGGCGCAGCTGGAAGGCACGGAGAACCGAATCGCGCTGGCGCGCAAGCGCTATATCGACGCGGTGCAGGTTTATAACGTCACCGTGCGCAGCTTCCCCAACAACCTGACCGCGATGATGTTCAGCCTGAAGACCCGCCCCAACTTCACCGTGGACAACGAGAAGGCGATTGCCGCTCCGCCGCAGGTGAACTTCGATCAGCAAGGCAAGTGAGATGAGCCGCGCATGGGCCTGGCTGGGCTTGGCGCTGTGGCTGCTGATGGGCGCGGCCCGCGCCGAGGTGGCGGTGCCGCCGCCGACCTCGCCGGTGATCGACCAGGCGGCTTTTCTGACCGACGCCGAGCGAGGCCAGCTGGAAAAGCAGCTGCTGGACTTTCACCAGCGCAAGGGCAGCCAGCTGGCGGTGTTGATCGTGCCGTCGGTCGAGCCGGAAACGCCGTTTGATTACGGCACTCGGGTGATGGAAAGCTGGAAGCTGGGGCGCAAGGGCGTGGATGACGGCGTGCTGCTGCTGATCGTGGCCGATACTCACAAGACTCAGCTCTTGGTGGGGCGCGGGCTGGAGGGCGCGATTCCTGACATCTACGCCAAGCGCATCCTGCAGGACACGCTGCGGCCCTTGTTCAAGCAAGGCCTGCGCTTGCAGGGCATCCAGGCGGCGGCGACGCAGATCGAGGGCCTGATCGACGGCGAAAAACTGCCGGAACCCAAGCGGCAGGCCGCGCAAGGCGACGGCTGGGAAGATAGCTGGCCGCTGCTGGCGTTTTTCCTGCTGGTCGGTTCCGGCGTGGCCGGCCGGCTGTTTGGCCGCTTGATCGGCAGCTTCATCATGGGCTGCCTCAGCGTGGCCGCTTCCCTATTGCTGGGCGCAGCCGCCGCGACCGCCTTGTTGATCGGCGTGGTGGCGGCAGGCTTGTGCCTGGTGCTGGGCGAACATGGCCTGTCCCTGGCCAGTTGGGGCAATTGGGGCGGCGGCGGAGGCGGCGGACGTTCCGGCGATGGCGGCAGCGGCTGGTCCGGCAGCGGGGGCGATTTCGGCGGCGGCGGGGCTTCGGGAGACTGGTGAGATGAATCGATGGGAACGCGTATGGCGCCACCTGAGCAGCACCGGCTGGCAGGCGCGCCGGCAGTTTCCGGCCCGGCAGTTGGCCAGGCTGGAGCGGCATATCGCCGAATCCGAGCAGGCGCACTGCGGGCAGCTGCGCTTCGTGGTGGAGTCCGCGCTGGACTGGCGCGCCGCCTGGCGCGGCATGAGCGCGCGGCAGCGGGCGCTGCAGTGGTTCGGCGAACTGCGGGTGTGGGATACCGAGGAGAACACCGGCGTCTTGGTCTATCTCCTGCTGGCGGAGCGGCGGATCGAGATCATTGCCGACCGCGGCATCAATCGCCGGGTGCCGGCGCAGGATTGGGCTGATATTTGCACCGCGATGCAGCAAGCTTTCGCCGCGCGCGATCATGTGGTGGGGCTGGAGCTGGGGCTGAAGCGCATACACGCGCTGCTGACCAAGCATGCGCCGCGCCGCGGCGAACCCTTCGTCAATGAGCTGCCGGATCAGGTGATTGTGCGCTGATCCCTGGCGATCTTCGCAGGCTACGCCGGGCAGCCCCTAGCCGCGGCGGGAGTGGATGGCCAGCTGTTCCGCCAGCTGCACCGCCTCGACCAGGCTGCCCGGATGGGCGCGGCCGCTGCCGGCCAGGTCCAGCGCCGTGCCGTGATCGACCGAGGTGCGGATGATGGGCAGGCCCAGCGTGATATTGATGCCGGCGCCGAAACTAGCGTGCTTGAGCACCGGCAGGCCCTGGTCGTGGTACATGGCCAGCACCGCGTCGGCAGCAGCCAGCTTGTCCGGATTGAACAGCGTGTCGGCCGGCAGCGGGCCGATCAGATGCATGCCTTCCGCGCGCAGCTTGGCCAGCGCCGGTTCGATGACGTCGATTTCCTCGCGTCCCATATGCCCGCCCTCGCCGGCGTGCGGATTCAATCCCGCCACCAGGATGCGCGGCGCGGCGATGCCGAATTTGCCCGTCAGATCGGCATGCAGGATGCGGATGACTTCGTCCAGCAGCGGCGCGGTGATGGCGTCGGCGACGTCGCGCAAGGGCAGATGGGTGGTCGCCAGCGCCACGCGCATGCCGCCGCCGGCCAGCATCATCACCACTTTTTTGGCGCCGGTGCGTTCGGCCAGGTATTCGGTATGTCCGGTGAACGGCACGCCGGCGTCGTTGATCACGCCCTTATGCACCGGCGCGGTGACCATGGCGGCGAATTCGCCAGCCATGCAGCCGTCTATCGCCGCATCCAGCGTATCCAGCACATAGCGGCCATTGGCCGGAGCCAGCTGGCCGGGCGTTGACGGCGCAGCCAGCGGAACATGCAAGACTTCCAGCGCGCCGGCCGGGGCCGGCTGGTCGCGGCGGTAGTCGACCAGCGTGATCGCTAGCCCCAGCTGCGCCGCGCGCTCGGCCAGCAGGCCCCGGTCCGCCACCACCACGCAGCGGCTGCGCGGCGCCAGTTCAGGCAGCAGCAGGGCCAGGTCCGGCCCGATGCCGGCCGGCTCTCCGGCGGTGACGGCCAGCACGGGGCGGTTCATCACTTGTCGTCCAGATGTTCTTCGACGAAGGCGGAGTCGCGCAGCTGGCGCACCCAGTCGGCGTAGGCTTGTTCCATCTTGCGGGCGCGGATCTGCTGTTTCACCGCCATCTTTTCGTGGTCGCTGGACACGTCCTGATTGCGTTTGCCTTCGACCAGGATCAAGTGCCAGCCGAACGGCGAGCGCACCGGTTCGGATACCTGGCCGATAGGCAGGGCCACCATCGCCTTCTCGAACTCCGGCACCAGATCGCCCAGATTCACCCAACCCAGGTCGCCGCCCTTGGCGTTGCTGCCGTCTTCGGAGTACAGCTTGGCCATGTCGGCGAACTTGGCGCCGCGCAGGATGCGGTCGCGCACTTGGTCGATGCGGGCCTTGGCGTCGGATTCGGACACGGCCTCGTTGGTGCGGATCAGGATGTGGCGCGCATGGTATTGCTCGACCAGCATAGGCGTGCCGCCGCTGCGCTTGTCCTGCAATTGGAAGATGAAGAAGCCCTGCTGGGTGCGGATCACGTCGGTGTAGCCGCCCGGCTTCAGTTGCTCCAGCATTTGCACGAATTCCAGCGGCAAGGAAGTGGCGGGACGCCAACCCATGTCGCCGCCCTTCAGCGCATTGGGCGCGTCGGAATAGGCGGCGGAAACCTTGGCGAAAGGCTGGCCGGCATTCAGCTCGGCCTGGGCTTTATGCACTTTCTGCGACAACTGGTCGATCTGTTTGGCGTCGGCGCGCTCCGGCACGCTGACCAGGAGGCTGGCCAGATGGTATTCGGTGCGGTTGGCGCTCTGCGCGCTCTTCAGCACCTGTTCCACTTCGCTGTCGCTGACGGAAACGCGGGAAGCGACTTCGCTGTCGCGCAAGCGGGAAATCGTCAGCTCGCGGCGGATATCGCTGCGCAGCCGGTCCATGGTGATGCCGTCGCGGGCCAGTTGGGCCTTCAGGCCGGCTTCGGTCAGCTTGTTTTGTTTGGCCAGGTTGGCGATCGCCTGGTTGATGGCCGATTCTTCGATGCGCAGTCCGCCGCTGGCGGCGTACTGCAGTTGGACTTCCTCGGTGATCATCTGCTCCAGCAACTGGCGTTGCAGCACATCGCGAGCCGGCGGCGTCACTTTTTGCGCCTCCAGCTGTTTGATCGCCTCGTTGACCCGGGCCTGCAGTTCCTGCCAGGTAATCACATTCTTGTTGACCACGGCGACGATGCGGTCGACTTCACGCACCGGCGCGACGGCGGTTTGGGCGGAAGCGGGTGCGGGGGCAGCCAGCGACGCCTGAGCGACGCTAGCGATCATCAGGGCAAGCAGGGTCTTTTTCATGGTCAGGCTTTATTGCTCGTTAGTCTTGGTGTAACCGGGGATGGCCAGGCGCAGCGTGTCCTGCACGCCGCCGCTGCCCAAGGCACCCAGTCCCCTCAGTTCCAATTGGAAGAACAGCGAATTCTTGGTGGTCTGCGGATCGGTGACGAAGCGCTGGCTGAACAATCTCGCCGACCAGCAGCCATCGTTGTACTCGAAGCCGGCCAGCTGCTCAATAGGCTTGCGAGTGATCAGCGAGTAATTGTAGCGGCCGATGGCGTACCAGCGGCGGGCGATCGGCCATTGCGCGGCCACGTCCACCTGGCGCAGCGGACCGTAGGTGGCGGAGTTGTCCAGCTGTTCGTAGCGGCCGTAGCGCCAGCGCACGCTGGCCACCTTGCCGGCTTCCGGGCTATAGCGCAGCTGGACATTGTAGCGCTCGGTCGTGCCGAGCTGCTGGTTGTATTGGTAGCTGCTGTCGAAACGCCAGGAACGGGTCAGATCGCCGGCGGCGCTGAGCAAGAGGTCGGAGCTGGGTTGGTTGACGTTTTGCGTGATGTCGTCCGACAAGTAAAAGCGTTTGCCGATGGCGAGGCGCAGACGCTCCAGGCCGTTGGTCTGGTCGATGAAGCGGCTGGTCAGCGCGGTGGTGACCTGGTTGGCGCCGTTGATGCGATCGTAGCCGGAGAAACGGTTTTCGGTGAACAGCTGGGCGAAGTTCAGGTCGTTGACCGTGGTGTCGAAGTTAGGCAGGTCATCCTGATACTTGTTCGGAATGTTGACGTAGAACAGCCGCGGTTCCAGCGTCATCAAGTGGTCCTTGCCCATGAATTCGGTGTCGCGGTCGAAGTACAGGCCGGCGTCGGTGCTGAAGATCGGCAGCGTCCGCGTCCGCGTGCCTTGTTGCTGGTTCGGGAACGCGTTGAGGTTGTACTCGGTGAAGTTGACGCCGAGCTTGGGGCGGATGAAACCCCAGCTGCGGTCGAAATTCCAGCTCACGCTGGGGTAGGCGACGAAGCGGTCGCCGGTCTGCAGGCTGGGGTGGTCGAAGCGCGTCAGGTCGGTCATCAGATTGGCGCTGAAGCCGGCAGGCAGGCTTTGGCTGGCGTTGAACGTCAACTGCGGCATCCGCGCATAGGGGATGTCGGTCGGCACCGGATTGAGCGTCAGGTTCTGGTAGTGCTGCACGCGCAAGGTGGCGTTGCCGGAGCCGCCGCTCCATCCCATGCCATAGCTCAGCGTCGCCTCCTGGTTCAGGTTGACGTTGGAGGCGATGGCCACCTGGTCGCCGAAGTCGCTGAAATACGTGCGGTCGGACACCGAGTTGTAACTGAGGCCAAATGTCAGCCCATGGCCCAGGTTCTGCGAGTGGTTGACGCTCCAGGCGTTGCGGGCCGTATTGGTGACCTTGTCATTGGGCAACTGCTCGGTGTAGATCGTGCCGCTGTAGTTGGGCTGCAGATAGCGGAACTCGCCGGCCAGCATATTGCCGTGCTTGGTGTTGATGTGCGGCGTGATGGTCGCGTCGTAATTAGGCGCGATATTCCAATAGTAAGGCAGCGAGAACTCGGTGCCGGCGGTGCCGGTTTTGAAGGTGGGCGTCAGGAAGCCGGACTTGCGGTTGCTGTTGAGCGGGAAGTCTATCCACGGGGAGTATAGAATCGGTACGCCGTAGAACTGCATCCAGGCGTTGCGCGCCACGCCGACGCCGCTGTTGTAGTCGAGATCGGTGCTGCCCGCGTGCAGATACCAGGCATCGTCGCCCGGATCGCAGGTGGTCATGCGGCTGCCGTAGACGCGGTATTGGTTCTGCCCCTGGAAGTCGATCTGGCTGCCGTCGCCGCGCATGGTCATTGGTTTGGGACCGCCGGAGGCGGCCGAGACTGGCGCCGTCGCGGCTTGCGGCTTCGCCGCCGCAGGGCTCTGCTTCGCCATCGTGAACACCGGATTCATGCCCGTGCCGGTGTAGTCGTTGACGTTGTAGTCCAGCGTGGTGCCGGTGATCACGTCCCCGCCGCGGGTCAGCCGGAAACGGTCGCCGGCCTTGGCGAGGCTCTTGGCTTGGTAGTAGTCCAGCCAGTCGGACTCCAGTTTCTGGTCGTCGCGGGTGGCCACGACATTGCCTTTGGCGTGCAGCACCACATCGGTTTCGCCGTCGATATTGTCCGCGACGACCTTGGTCTGGCCTTGTTGCAAAGGCGGGTTCGGTACGGCGATCGGCGCATCGTCTTCGGCGCGTGCCGTTTGGGTGTTCAGGGCAAAGGCGGCGGCCAGGGCCAGCGCCAGCGGAGTCGGTTTTTGTATGGGCATGCACAAAGCCATATCGTGGGGCCGGAGCCTGTTGCGTTAATTTTGATACAGCGGCCGGAAAGTCCGGTCCCGAAGGGCAGCTCTGCTAAGCCGCCCGCTGCTGCGCTGTCGGACTTGCGCTTGGAATCACCAAGCGCTGCATCCTCCGCCTTGCATTGCGCGACTTCTCAGCGCTGCGCCGGGTCTAAATTAGCGTTAACAGGCCCCCATGGGCAGTATAAAATCGCTCAATTCTATCAGCACCACGACAAAGCGACATGCAAAGACTGGAACAGCTCAAGAAATGGCTGGCCGAGCAATATCCTGGCGATGAAATCCAGGTTGAATTCGCCGCCGCAGATGCCGACTTCCGCCGCTATTTCCGCGCGATCTGGCCGGACGGCGCTACCCGCATCGTGATGGACGCGCCGCCGGAGCATATCGGCACCGACGCCTACGTTCAGGTCCGGGACATCTTCTCCATGGTCAAGGTGCCCAGGATAGACCTGCGCGACCGCGAGCAGGGCTTCATCGTGATGGAGGATCTGGGCAAGGTGACGTACCTCGCCGCGCTGCAGTACGACGAGCGTCCGCTGGTGCACCGCCGTCTGCTGGAGGAGGCGCTGGATACGCTGGTGGAGATTCAGAAAGCCAGCCAGCCGGGCGTGTTGCCGGAATACGACGAGGCATTGTTGACGCGCGAACTGAATCTGTTCACCGAATGGTATTGCGCCAAGGAGCTCGGCAAGCCGCTGGACTTCAAGCAGCGCCAATTGTGGGATGCCGGCGTCAAGGCGTTGCTGCCGGCGCTGCTGGCGCAGCCCAAGGTTTTCGTGCACCGCGACTTCATCGTGCGCAATTTGATGCTGACGGCCGGCGCGCCCGGCGTGCTTGATTTCCAGGATGCGGTGTACGGCCCGATCAGTTACGACGTAGTGTCGCTATTACGCGACGCTTTCATCGAGTGGGAAGAGGAATTCGTGCTCGATCTGGCCATCCGCTACTGGGAGAAGGCGCGCGCCGCCGGCCTGCCGGTGTCGGACGCCTTTGATGATTTCTACCGCGCCTTCGAATGGATGGGCGTGCAGCGCCATCTGAAAGTCGCCGGCATCTTCTCCCGCCTCTATCACCGCGACGGCAAGGACAAATACCGCGCCGAAATCCCGCGCTTCATCAAGTATCTGAAGCGGACCACGCGCCGCTACAGCGAGCTGGCGCCGTTCTACCAGTTGCTGGTGGAGCTGGTGGGCCGCGACGCCACCGACGAGGAGCTGCAGTCCAGCTACCCGGTGCTGGGCGTGAAGGGCAGCTGATGCGGGCGATGATACTGGCGGCTGGCCGCGGCGAACGGATGCGGCCCTTGACCGACCATACGCCCAAGCCGCTGCTGATGGCGGGCGGCAAGCCGCTGATCCAGTGGCATATCGAGCGGCTGGCCCGCGCCGGCGTGAGCCAGCTGGTGATCAACCATGCCTGGCTGGGCGAGCAGATTGAAGAAGCGCTCGGCGATGGTTCGCGCTTCGGCGTGTCGATCGCGTATTCGCCGGAAGGCCAGGCGCTGGAGACCGCCGGCGGCATCGCCACGGCCTTGCCCTTGTTGGGCGACGCGCCGTTCATCGTGCTGAATGGCGATGTGCTGACTGATTTTCCGCTGGAAAGACTGATCGAAGCCGCATCCAACTTGGATGGCGACTCGGCGCAGGCGCACTTGGCGCTGACGCCCAAGGCGGGCTACAAGACCGGCCGCGACCTGACGCTGCGCGCCGATGGCCGCGTGGCCGCCTGCGAGGACGGCGACACGCCGTACACTTTCTGCGGCCTGGCCGCCTACCATCCGGCCTTCTTCCGCGAGGTGCGGCCCGGCGAGGCCAGTGCCTTGCTGCCGTGGCTGCTGGCGGCGATGGAGCGGGGCCAAGTCCGCGGCGAGGTGCAACAGGGCCTGTGGCTGGACGTGGGCACGCCGGAGCGGCTGGCCGAGGCCGACCGTATCGCCGCCGGCTGGACGGCATGAGCCGGCGCATCCTCGGCATCGATCCCGGCAGCCGCATCTGCGGCTTCGGCGTGATAGACGTGGTCGGCAATCAGCGCCACTACGTCGCTTCCGGCGCCATCCGCACCCCGCAAGGCGCCAGTCTGGCCGAGCGGGTCAAAGTGATCGTCGACGGCATCCATCAGGTGATCGCCACTTACCAGCCGACCGAGGCGGCGCTGGAGCAGGTGTTCGTCAACGTCAACCCGGCCGCCACGCTGATGCTGGGCCAGGCGCGCGGGGCCTGCATGACGGCGCTGGTGTTGAAAGACTTGCCGGTGGCGGAATACACGGCGCTGCAGGTCAAGCAATCCGTCGTCGGCCAAGGCAAGGCGCCGAAGGAGCAGGTGCAGTACATGGTGGTGCGCATGCTGAATCTGTCCGGCACGCCGCAGGCCGACGCCGCCGACGCGCTGGCGGTGGCGCTGACCCACGCCAATCATAGCGGCGGGGCCATCGGCCAGCTGGCGCGGCGCGGCCTCAAAGTGCGCGGCGGGCGGCTGGTGTAGGGCGGAAGCCCGGCAAGGCCGGGCGTTCCGCCGCTCAACCTAAAACGCATTCGCCACGGAAGCACACGGAAAGACACGGACGCTTTGGGCTAAGTCTGGATCAGGGGGCCTTGCTCCGGCGGGTGTTTTTCATTCCGTGTTTTTCTGTGTGTTTCCGTGGCTATCACTAAGTTTTTCACAGGAAGAATCATCATGATCGGACGCCTGACGGGCAAATTGATCGAGAAACTGCCGCCGCAGGTGGTGATGGATGTGGGCGGCGTCGGCTACGAAGTCGATGTGCCGATGACCACTTTCTACCAACTGCCCGCCCTGGGGCAGAACACCACGCTGTTCACCCATCTGGTGGTGCGCGAGGATGCCCATTTGCTGTTCGGCTTCGCCAGCAAGGAAGAGCGGCAGACTTTCCGCCAACTGATCAAGGTGAGCGGCATCGGCGCCAAGATCGCGCTGGCCATCCTGTCCGGCATGACTGCCGACGAGCTGGCCATCGCGGTGGCCAGCGAAGACATCAAGCGGCTGTCGTCGGTGCCCGGCATCGGCAAGAAAACGGCGGAGCGGCTGGTGCTGGAGCTGCGCGGCAAACTGGCTACCGGCGGCAACCTGACGGTTCCGGGCGGCCTGCCCTTCGCCGCCACCCCGGATGAGAAAAGCGACATTGTCAACGCGCTGCTGGCCTTGGGCTACAACGACAAGGAGGCATCGGCCGCGACCAAGAGCCTGCCTGCCGACGTCACCGTCAGCGAGGGCGTGCGGCTGGCGCTGAAGAGCTTGATGAAGGGTTGAGGCGGGCGGATCAAACAAGGGCGGCTTAGGCCGTAATGCCGTTCACTTAAGGATTTTCGGGCGACTTTTCTGGCCTTGAGAGCACAGGAATCCACAAAAAAAGCACCGTTTCCCATGCACGGAGACGATGCTTTTCTCTTAAGTGAACGGCATTACGGCTTAGGCCGCCCTTTTTGTTGCCGTCGTTTAGGCCGGCAGCGCCAGGACGGTCCGGCCGGCGTGAGCCGACTGCGGCCCCAGCAGTTCCATCAGCGCGCTCAGTTTTTCCTCCAACGCTTCGCGCGTCGAATCCACCAGCACCTGCGTGTGCCGCTCGATTTCCAGATTCAGGTGGTCTCCCGGCTTTTTCTGGCCCAGCGTGGTGGCGCGGAGGGTTTCCGGAATCAGCCACACTTCGAACCAGCCCTCGCGCTTGTCGATGGCGGCGATGGTCAGGCTGACGCCGTCCAGCGCCGCGTAGCCTTTGGCGAACAGGTAGCGCAGCGCGCCGGCGGGCACCGTCAGCCGCAGGCACAGGTTGTCGCCGAGGCGGCGCGTCTGCTCGACCTGGGCCTGGTAATCGACATGGCCGGACAGCGCGTGGCCGCCGTTTTCCGCGCCATCGGCCAGCGCCCGCTCGACGTTGAGCGCGTCGCCCACCCGGCAATTGGCCAGCGTGCTGGTGATCAGCGTCGGCAGGATCAGGTCGAACTCGGCGTTGTCTTGGCGCGGCGGCGCGGCCACGGTGAGGCAGGCGCCATTGACGGCGACGCTGGCGCCCTGCCGCAGCCCCTGGCAGAAGCCAGGCGCGAAGGCCAGCGTGAGCCGCCGGCTGCCGTCGCCGTCCTGGATGGCGATGACGTGGGCGATGCTTTGGGTGATGCCGCTGAACATGGTCCGTCCCTTCATGCCTGATTGCGTTGCAGCCATTCGGCCAGTTCGGCGACGGACAGCTGCGGCAGGCCGTGGCGTTCGGCGTAGTCCTGCACTTGCTGGCCGCGCATCATGCTGCCGTCCGGGTTCATCAACTCGCACAGCACGCCGGCCGGACTGAAACCAGCCAGCCGCGCCAGCTCCACCGAGGCCTCGGTATGGCCGCGCCGCTCGCGCACGCCGCCGGCGCGGGCGACGATGGGATAGACGTGGCCGGGCCGCACCAGATCGCCGGGCTTGGCGTCCGGGGCGATGGCGGCGCGTATGGTGGTGACGCGGTCGGCGGCGGAGACGCCGGTGGTCACGCCCTCGGCCGCCTCGATGGCGACGGTGAAGTTCGTGCCGTAGCGGCTGCCGTTCTGCGCCGCCATCGGCGGCAGCTGCAGGCGCTCGGCATGTTCCGGGGTGAGGCACAGGCAGACGATGCCGCTGCAGTCGCGGATCAGCCTGGCCATTTCCGGCACGGTGAGGGCATCGGCGGCCAGAATCAGATCGGCCTCGTTTTCGCGGTCGGCGTCGTCGGCGACGATGACCGGCAGGCCTTGGCGCAGGGCGGACAGCGCGGTTTGGACGCGCAGGGAAAGGATATCGGTGTTGGCGTTCATGGAAACGGTCCTCAAATAATCGATTGAGAAACACGTCCCGTGGGCGTGAAGCGGATAGCGCATGGCTATCCGGCGCGATAAACGCGCGGATACGACACAGTTTTCCAGCCGCGGGCGCGGACGGATGACTGGCGTCGTCTTCTTTCATCCGGACTATAACCGTCGGCTCTGGCGTTTCACCAGATCTGCTGACCCTTCGCCGTGCGGCGAAGGCGCTCGCGGGCTCGGCGCGTATCGCGCCATACCGCCGGTGGGGAATTGCACCCCGCCCCGAAGACGTTGGCCGCACAGTGCGGCCAGCGGCGAGTATAGCGCGGTGTTAGAATATCGGCAGCAAGAATCCGCCACCAAGAGTCCCCGATGATAGAAACCGACAAGCTGTTCGGCGCCGCGCCGGAGCGCCGCATCGTTACCCCGCAACGCGCGTCCGACCAGGAAGAGGCGCTGGAGCGCGCGCTGCGGCCCAAGCTCTTGGACGAGTATGTCGGCCAGAAGAAGGCGCGCGAGCAGCTGGAAATCTTCATCGAGGCGGCGAAGAAGCGCGGCGAGGCGCTGGACCATGTGCTGTTGTTCGGCCCGCCGGGCCTGGGCAAGACCACGCTGGCCCACATCGTGGCGCGCGAGATGGGCGTCAACCTGCGCCAGACGTCCGGCCCAGTGCTGGAGCGCGCCGGCGATCTGGCGGCATTGCTGACCAACCTTGAGCCGCACGATGTGCTGTTCATCGACGAAATCCACCGCCTGTCGCCGGTCGTCGAGGAAATCCTCTACCCGGCGCTGGAGGATTACCAGATCGACATCATGATAGGCGAGGGGCCGGCGGCGCGGTCGGTGAAGCTGGACCTGCCGCCGTTCACGCTGGTGGGCGCCACCACCCGCGCCGGCATGCTGACCAATCCGCTGCGCGACCGTTTCGGCATCGTCGCCCGGCTGGAGTTCTACAACGCCGAGGAGCTGACGCGCATCGTCAGCCGTTCGGCTGGCCTGCTCAACGTCACCTTGTCCGACGACGGCGCGTTTGAAGTGGCCAAGCGATCGCGCGGCACGCCGCGCATCGCCAACCGCCTGCTGCGCCGCGTGCGCGACTACGCCGAGGTGAAGGCCGACGGCGTGGTGACGGCAGCGGTGGCGGACGCCGCGCTGGCCATGCTGGACGTGGATCCGGCCGGCCTGGACGTGATGGACCGCAAGCTGCTGCAAGCCATTCTGGAGAAGTTTGGCGGTGGGCCGGTGGGGCTGGACAATGTCGCCGCGGCCATAGGCGAATCCACCGACACCATAGAAGACGTGATCGAACCGTTCCTGATCCAGCAGGGTTATCTGCAGCGCACGCCGCGCGGCCGCATGGCGACGGCCCAGGCCTATCTGCATTTCGGCTTGCCGGTCAAAGACGCTTGAGTTTGCGCCATGGCAAGCCAGGAAGCCGGTGGCGGGCATGCGAATCGCGTACAATGAATTTATTTGCACCGTAAGCGAGAGATCATGTTCTACGTGTTGTTCGCCACCATCCTGATCGTGGTGGTTGTGGCCGCTGTCGCCGCCGCCCGCTTCTTCGACCCGGCCGTGGCCAAGATTCTGGGCCGCACCTTGGGCCAGGAGCTGGCCGATGCCTGGCGCAAGTATGTGTTCTTCGCCATTGTCGTCAGCGGCATTTCCGGCGGCGTGCGGCCGTGGTCGCTGGAGCGCTACCTGGCGCCGGCGCCGGGAAAGGGCAGCACTCAGCTGGAGCTGAGCGGCCAGCGCTGGATGCTGGAGCTGTACACCGCAGGCATTGAAACGCTGCGCTCCATCGCCTGGGTGGTGCTGTTGTTCTTCCTGTTCGCGATGCTGGCCTATGTGATCATGCGGGCGGTCGAGTTCCGCCGCCAGGAAGCGGAAGGCCGTCGTCCGCACGAGATGGAGTGAGCTGCCGCAAGTCTGTCAGGAAACGCTGCGTTCTTGTCAGGCGTGTTTGGTTTTGTCGTCGGAAGCCAGCAGGCTTCATGCGCGATAAGGCGCTGGAAAAACAACCCCGTCCATGGACGGGGTTGTTTCATAAGCGCGGGCTCAGCGGCCGATCTTCACTTGCGACCACAGGCGGTTCAGCTCGCGGCGTGACTTCACGTCCAGATCTTTCAGCGCCACATACTTGCCCTTGGACGGCTCCAGCATGATCACCGGATTGGCCTTGATCTGCGGCTTGAAGAAGGCTTCGGCGGCCTTCACCGGATTGGTGGCACCGATCTGGTTGGAGATTTCCGCCGCGTTCCTGCCGTCCAGCATGAAGTTGATGAACTTGTGCGCCAGGTCCGGACGCGGCGCGTCCTTCAGGATGGTCATATTGTCGATGGCCAGCACATTGCCTTCCTTCTGCGGCTGGTAGGCCAGTTCGAACGGGCGCTTGGCTGCCTTGGCGTCCTGCTGCGCCTGGAACAGGTCATTCGAGTAGCCCAGCGCCACCCAGATATTGCCTACCGTCAGCTCCTTGATGTAGCTCTGGTTGTTGAACGCCGCCCAGTACGGCTTGGCCTGGCGGATCACCTCCGCCGCGGCCTTCCAGTCCGCCGGATTGGCGGAGTTGGCGTCCTTGCCCAGGTACATCAGCGCGGCGGCCATCAGCTCGCGCTGGCTGTCCAGCACCGTCACTTTGCCCTTGATCTTGGCCAGCACCGCCGGATCGAAGACCAAGGCCCAGCTGTTCGCCTTGTCGGCCACGCCGGCTTTCTTCAGCTGGGTGGCGTTATAGCCCAGCAGCGTCAGCGACACCACCGTGGGCGCGGCGTAGCGGTTGCCCGGGTCAAACGGCTGGTTCAGCGCCAGATAGCCGCTGTTCAGGTTTTTCCAGTTGGGCAGTTTGCTCTTGTCCAGAGGCTGCAGTTTGCCCTGCTTGAGCAGCGTGTTCACGGCGAAGGCGGTGGGGAACACCATGTCGTAGCCCTTGGCGCCGGCGGCCAGCTTGGCCAGCATTTCCTCGTTGTCGCCGTAGTAGTCCTGCACAAGCTTGCAGTTGCAGGATTGCTCGAAACGCTTGGCGGTATCCGCGGACAGCGCATTGTTCCAATTGTAGATGTGCAGCACATCCGCGGCGGATGCCGAACCCCAGGCTAGTGTCATCAGCGCCGAAAGAGCCAGCTTGTTCATACCATGTCATCCTTGTGATAGCGAAAAATGAAACCCCGGCCAGACACTGGCAGGGGTCGGGAAAACGTCGCGCCTCCCGCCGCGGGGAGGGCGCAGCGTGTTTACAAGGCCACCATATTGTCGCGGTGTATCAATTCCGGCTCGACGATGTAGCCGAGGGCGGCTTCGATCTCGCGGGTGCCCTTGCGCATGATCTGGCGCGCCTCGTCCGAACTGTAGTTGACCAGGCCGCGCGCCACCTCGTTTCCTTCCGCGTCGACGCAGGCTACCGCTTCGCCGCGCAGGAAGTCGCCCTCCACCGCGCTGACGCCCACCGGCAACAGGCTGGTGCCGCGTTCGCGGATGGCGCGGGCGGCGCCGTCGTCCAGCAGCAGGCGGCCGGCCAGTTTCAGGTGATCGGCCAGCCATTGCTTGCGCGCCGCCATGCGGTTGGTGGCGGCCACCAGCTGGGTGCCGATGGCTTCGCCGTCGGCCAGCCGCGACAGCACATGCGGCTCGCGGCCGCAGGCGATCACGGTGGCGGCGCCGCTGCGCGCGGCGCGCTTGGCGGCCAGGATCTTGGTGATCATGCCGCCTGTGCCGACGCTGGAGCCGGCGCCGCCGGCCATTTCTTCCAGCCGGGGATCGCCGGCCTCGGCCTCGTGGATGAATTCGGCGTCCGGGTGCTTGCGCGGGTCGGCGCTGAACAGGCCCTGCTGGTCGGTCAGGATCACCAGCGCATCGGCCTCGATCAGGTTGGTCACCAGCGCGCCCAGCGTGTCGTTGTCGCCAAAGCGGATTTCGCTGGTGACCACGGTGTCGTTCTCATTGATGATGGGCACCACATTGAGATTCAGCAGGCTCACCAGCGTGGAGCGGGCGTTCAGATAGCGGGTGCGGTCGGCCAGATCTTCGTGGGTCAGCAGAATCTGCGCCGTCTGCAGGCCAAAGGCGCGGAAGGCGCTCTCGTAGGCCTGGCACAGCCCCATCTGGCCCACGGCGGCCGCGGCTTGCAGCTCGTGTACGCCTTTGGGCCGCACGGTCCAGCCCAGCCGCTGGCAGCCTTCGGCTATGGCGCCGCTGGAAACCAGCACCACCTGCTTGCCGCGGCGTTTCAGTTCGGCGATTTCGGCGGCCCAGCGCGCCAGAGCGGACAGGTCCAGGCCCTTGCCGTCGTTGGTCACCAGGCTGGAGCCGACTTTGACCACGATACGGTCGGAAGCGTGAATCACCGAATGCATCGACAGACCTCTCTATTAAAGCAAATGATTATAGAGAGCTCAGTGTACCCGAAAAAGGGCTGGGCTTGAGCGAGGCTTGAGCCAAGTCAAAACAGCTCGCTGGGGCGATATTCCATCAGCTGGAAATACGGCGATTGCTGATGCAGCTTGCTTGTGCGGATCAAACGCTCGCCATCGGCGGCGCGCAGCCGGAACTCGCGCAACTGGCTGAACGGCCGCCCCACCATTTCCAGCAACTCTGGATGGTTGCCGTGCGGTGGCAGCAGCAGGCAGCGCTGATACGTGTCGCCGTGGTAGGTGATGCTAGGCATGACCAGGGCAGGCGCCGGCGCAGGGCAGAGAACCTCCACGCCGCATTCGATTTCCTTGCCGGTCGGCTGCATCAGCACCCAGCGCACGGCGCATAAGCGGGCGGCCTCTGGCTGGTCCGGCGGGTTGATCAGCAGGATTTCGCCGGCGCGCAGCGGTTGTTCGCGCGGCACGCCGCGCAGCAGATAGCCGCTGTCGCTGTGGTTGACGATGGTCATCAGGCACGGGAGCGGCGGGGGGCGCAAGCGCGAGGTTTCTTCGGTCGCGCCGGCGCCGGGCAATTGCCAGCTGCCGCCATTGACGCGGTGCCAGATCTGGGCGGTGCCGGCGATGACTTCCACCGCGCCTTGCGCGGATTCGCGGCTGTGTTTGCGCCGCCGTGGACGTTGCCAGGCTTCGCTGAGTTGGGTCAGTACGTGGATTTCTTCGTTGACCTGCCCGCCGGAGGCCGCCGCGCCGGCTTTCTGCAACTGCTCCAGGCTGCGGCGCATGCTGGCCAAGGCGCCCGCCATTTCCAACAAGTAGCAGGCGTGCGGCAGCGCGGCGGCGCTGGCCAGCAGGTAGCGCGGCGGCGCATCTTCCTGCGGGTCCAACAGGTAGCCGTGACGGTTTTCGTCCAGTTCGCCCACCGGCAGCAGCGTCACCTGCTTGGCCAGGCTGTAAACCAGTTGCCGGGCCAGCTGCATTTCGGCAGGCGACAAGCGATTGGTGGCGGTCAGCCCCAGCAGCAGGATCTGCCGGTAGATGTCGGCCAGGGTGTCGTCATTGGCCAGCGAGCGGTCTTGCCAGCTCTTTTCCCGCGCGATCTCATACAGCTGATGGCAATCCAGCCAGAAGCCGTCCGGCAGCGGGCAATAGTATTGCTGATAGAGGTTCAGGCATTGCCGCGCCGCCATCATGGTATACAGCAGCAGCCCCACCTTGGGCTGTTCGCGCTCCAGCAGGCCGGGGCGGGCCAGCTTGTCCTGCAGCGCCTGCTTGAAGCCGATGAACAAATTGGAAAACAGCTTGACGCCGACCACCGCCAACTGGCGGCTCTTGGGCGAGGACAGGATGTCGCTGTGCTGGGTTTCGCCTTCCAGCAGCGGGTAATAACGGTCCAGCGCCTTCAGGTACAGCATCAGCAGCTTGTAGCGCAGCATCGGCTCCAGCGGCGTGCGTCCCAGGTGGTACAGCGCCTGCGCCAGCAGACGGCCGCATTCCAGCAAGTCGGTGTAAGGCAGCCGCTCCAGCCAGGCTTCCACGCTGGCGGGCTGGGTGTCGACGAGTTGCGGGTCCATATTCCTCTTTGGCAAGGCAAGCCACAGCATCCAGACCAGGCTAAGGCATCAGGATTTGGCATGCGATTGGTATTGCGTGGCCGCGGCAAGGTTTTCATGGCAGAGCAGTGGCGTCGCCCCCTGTGCGGGCTTCGCCGGCCTGCACCTCGTCCAGTGCCTCCAGGCTGGCATCGACCAGCCACTGCATTTCTTCGCCGCTCAGTGTGTACGGCGGCATGAAGTAGACCGTCTTTCCGATGGGCCGCAACAAGCATCCGCGTTTCAGCATGGCCGAAAAATAGGCCAATGCAAAGTCCGTGCGCGAAGTCTCCACGTCGAAGGCCCAGATCATGCCGCGCTGACGGAAATGGCGCACATCCGGCCGCTGGCGCAGCGGCTGCATGCGGCGGGTAAAGTCCTCCGCCAGGATGCGGTTGGCTTCCAGCACGTTTTCGTCTTCAAAGATGTCCAGCACCGCCAGCGCCGCGGCGCAGGCCAGCGCGTTGCCGGTATAGCTGTGCGAGTGCAAAAAGCCGCGCGCCACGTCGTCATGGTAAAAGGCTTGGTAGACATCGTCCCGCGTCAGCACGCAGGACAGCGGCAAAAAGCCGCCGGTGATGCCCTTGGACAGGCACAGGAAGTCCGGCGCGACGCCGGCCTGCTGGCAGGCGAAGAAGCTGCCGGTGCGGCCGAAGCCGACTGCGATTTCGTCGGCGATCAAGTGCACCTGGTATTGATCGCACAGCCGGCGCAATTCCGTCAGATAGACCGGATCGTACATCGCCATCCCGGCCGCGCCCTGCACCAGCGGCTCCACGATGACGGCGGCGATCTCATGGCTGCGTTTGGCCAGCAGATTGCCCAGCGATTGGGCGGCGCGGCGGGCCACATCGGCGGCCGTTTCTCCGGGCGCGGCCTGCCGGGCATCCGGCGACGGCGCGCGCAGGCTGGGTTTCAGCAGATCGGCGTAGGTGGACGAGAAAATCGGCACATCGGTCACCGCCAGCGCGCCGACCGTTTCGCCGTGGTAGCTGTTTTCCAGGCTGACGAAGCGCGTCTTTTGCGGCTGGCCGCTGTTTTTCCAATAATGGAAGCTCATCTTCAGCGCGATCTCCGTCGCGCTGGCGCCATCGGAGCCATAAAAGGCATGGCCCAAGCCAGACAGCGCGGCCAGCCGCTCGGACAACTCCACCACCGGGCGGTGGGTGAAGCCGGCCAGCATCACGTGCTCCAGGCTGTCCAATTGTTCGCGTATCGCCTGCTTGATACGCGGATGGCTGTGGCCGAACAGATTGACCCACCAGGAGCTGACGCCGTCCAGATAGCGCTTGCCGTCAAAATCGGTCAGCCAGACGCCATCCGCGCTGGCGATGGGGATGATGGGCAGGCTTTCGTGGCGCTTCATCTGCGTGCACGGGTGCCATACGGCGGCGCGGCTGCGTTCCAGCCAGGCTTGGTTGCTCATGGGGGCCTCCTGTGGGGTGATGGCCGATGCTAACACAGGGCGGGAAAATGACCGATGTGACGAAAAACGTCAGTTTATGCCGTCTGGCGGCCGATCAATCGACATGCGCGCAGCGTAAAATCACGGCGAAGCAGGGTGGCATGCTTCCTGCTGTATGGTTTGACAGAGAAAGAAGACGCGCAGCACGCGTCCGTTTTTTGAAGAAGAGGCGGGCAAGCCGCGCGGATTGCGCGGCGCCTTGCCAGACTCAAGCTTGACTAGACCATGGAGTTCAACATGAAGAAAAGACAAATCCAGCAGGGTTTCACCCTGATCGAATTGATGATCGTGGTGGCGATTGTCGGTATCTTGGCTGCGATTGCGATTCCCTCGTATCAGAATTATACCGCTCGGGCTCGGGTAACTGAAGGTTTGAGCGTTGCAGATGCTGCCAAAGTTTCGGTATCGGAATCTGCTGTAAATGGTAATACAAAATACAGTTCAGGCTATACCTTTGGTCAGGCAACTAAGAATGTTTCTGGGGTTTCAGTTTCGGATACCACCGGTGCGATTACTGTTACTTTTCAATCTAACGTCGCAGCATCTGGCGCTAATACCTTGATGTTGGTGCCTTACTATGTGGCAAGTGGTGGTACTAATACCGCTTTGCCAGATAGCTCATCTGCTACGAATGCAGCGGTGACGAGTCAGATTCTATGGCAGTGCTTGACAGCAAGTAGCACGGCAAAGGTTGGTAGTAACGCTGCTACATTAGCATCTAGTATGGCCCCGGCAGAGTGCCGTTAATTTTTTAACATGATTTAAGGTGAGGCGGGCAGATACTTCTGCCCGTTTTTTTTGGAATATCTTTATGCGAACCATGTGGCTTCAATGTCTATTAGTGACATCCGTTTCCTTGCCATTTTTCAATCCTTGGCATTTTCAGCCGGTAGGCGATTGGGTAAGTAGTGCTGCATGTATAAGTCTGGCAGGACTTGGTTTGCTTGGTTTGTGTTTCTATAACATAAAAGGTCAAACTTCTAATTGTAAAGCTGCATTTTTCTTCATTTTCCTATTCAGTTTGCTACAGTTGCTAAGGCTGCAGTACAGCCTGCCTTTTTCTGTCCTTGCGTTATTTTTTCTGGCCATAGTTAGTTTGGCCGTTGCACAGTTTGAAAGCAATCAACGTAATCAGCTTATTCTTTGTATCGCATCAGTTGTCCTCGCCGCGGCCTTGTTGCAGTCGGTGCTGGGCTTCATCCAGGCATTAGGGCTGGCCCCGCTCGCGCGTGGTTGGGTGCTGTTCAATCCGGGTTCTAGCGATGTGATTGGCAACTTCGGCCAGCGCAACCAGCTGGCGCAGTTTTTGGGTTGGGGAGCCGTTTCCGCCGCCTACCTGTACGCTACGGGCCGCATGGGGCGAGTGGCGACGGGCAGCGCGGTGCTGGTGCTGGCGCTGCTGATGAGCTGGACCGGCGCGCGGCTGCCGCTGGCGTACGGTTTGGGCCTGGCCTTGCTGGCCTGGTTCTGGCATCGACGCGTGCCGCAGGACGAGACTGTGGCGCGCATGGCCTGCGCCTTGGCTTGGTCGGTGCTGGCCCTCGCCTTGATCCAGATATTCAACCAGCAGATTGATAGCGTTTTGCAAGCCATCGGCTTGCCCATCCATGTGCAGAGCGGTTCCGACCGCTTGCTGGACGCTGGTTTCGGAGCGCGCCGCCGCATCGAATGGAGCAAGGCCTGGGAGGTGTTCACGCAGCATCCGTGGCTTGGCGTGGGGCTGGGCGGTTATGCTTGGCATTCCGCTTGGCTGGAGGCGTACGGCGGTTGGCCCAAGGTGCCGGAGAGCTGGCTGTTTACCCATTCCCATAATCTGATTTTCCAGCTGCTGGCGGAAACCGGTCTGGTTGGTACTTTGCTTGCGGTGGGTGGTTTGCTGTGCTGCCTGCTGCCGTATTTCCGGCGCGGCGAGCAGACGGCAGACAATCTGCTGCTGATCAGCATCGCCATGATGTTGCTGGGGCATTCGATGTTTGAATACCCGCTGTGGTATCTGCCCTTCCTGCTGATGCTGGTGATCATTTGCACGCTGAGTCCCGCCAAAGGTTGGACGGTGCAATTGAGCGGGCGCTTCCGGCAAGTCTTGGGCTTGAGCGCAGGCGTGCTGGCCCTGGCCTATGTGGCAAGCGGCATCCTGCCTTACCGGCAGCTGATCCAGAATTTCACGCCGCGCAACGAGAATACCTTGCAGGCCAGTTTGGACAACGCCAAGCGCTCGCTGAAACTGTCCGAGTTGTCGCGCAATCCGTTGTGGAGCTGGGAAGCGGATTTGGGCATGGTCAACTATTTGCAGCCGGACGGCATCATGCGCGATTTGCAACTGGAACTCGCGGAGCGCGTGGCGCGCTACCAACCGTTTCCGACCGTGCTGATCAAGCTGTCCATCCTGCGCGCCTTGAATGGCCAGGCCGAGCCGGCCAAGCAGGCGCTGACGATGGCGATTGCCAATTACCCGGATTACACGCCGCTGTTCCAGCATGAGCTGGCGCGTTACCGCCAGCCAGAGCTGAAGCCTTTGCAGGACATGGCCTCCAAGGCGGTGAAAGCCGGCGCGGCGCAGGGCGGGGCCACCGACCCCGGCCGCCTCGCCGCCGTGATGACCGTCGCCTCCCCGGTGACGCGCCAGCCTATCTTCTGAGCCTTGTAACAGCCCGAAACATATGGTGTGTTCAATGGAGCCGGCGCATGCGGTATGCTGCCGGCTCCGCTGTTTCCAACCTCTGGTCTGCCATGACTTTTCAGAAACTATCCGAGCGCCTGGCGCTGCTGGCGCTGGGCTTGATCGCCATCGTGCCGTTCGCCTCGCGCGTGCACTTTGTGCCGCTGCCGCAGTGGTTCGGCGAAATCAATGTGATCTGGCTGCTGTTGGCCGCCGGCGTCTTGCTGATGCCGTCCGGCCGCTTGTTCGACGCCATGCCGCGCGCCAGCTGGTGGTGCCTGTTGCTGGCGGCGGTGTGGGCGCTGCAGCCGCAATTCGTTCACCTCTTGTTCCCGGGCATGAGCTACGTCACCGCGTTGGGCTGGCTGTCGCTGGCCTTGCTGGCCTCGGTGACGGCGTCGCTGCGCGGCGCGTTCGGCGAGCGGGAGTTTGCGGTATGGCTGGCGCGCGCCATCGTCGTGGGCGGCCTGGTGCAGTCGTTGATCGGCACGGCCCAGGTGACCGGGCTGGCGCCGGTGCTGGGCCTGTTCTATGACAGCTCCCACCCCACCAGCAATATCTTCGGCCATATCGGCCAGCGCAATCAGTATGCCCATTACTTGATGTGGTCGGTGCTGTCCGGCGTTTACCTGTTCGCTGTGGGCCGCCTGGGCCGCAACTGGCTGATCGCTTTGGTGCTGTGGATGTCGCTGATGCTGGCTTGGGCCGGCTCGCGCTCCATTTTGCTGTATCTGGTTGCGATGTCGGCGCTGGCGGGCCTGTGGTACTGGCGCAACCGCGATGAAGCGCTGGGCCGGCTGATGAAGGCGATGTGGCTGACCAGCGTGGTGATCGTCGCCGCGCAGTTCGCCTTGCCGCTGTTCAATCATTTGATCTCCCTGCTGACCCACACCGACGTGGAAAACGCTTCCGGCGTGGCGCGGCTGGCGGCCAATGGCGACGATATGGGCGCGCGCCGCTTCGCCGAGATGCACAAGGCCTGGCTGACTTTCCAGGCGCATCCGCTGTGGGGCGTGGGTTGGTCGCAATACGCGGCGGAGAGCGTGCGCCTGCAGCCGCTGCCGCAGTTCGCCGCGGCCGGCTACAACAGCGGCTTGTTCACCAACGCGCATAATCTGGTGATGCAGCTGTTGGCGGAAATGGGCGGCCCGGCCACGGCGCTGGTGGTGGGCGGCTTCCTGTGGGTGGTGCTGCCGTTCTTCCGCCGCGCGGCGACGCCGGAGGGCGTGCTTGCCTTGGGCTGCGTGGCGGTGACCTTGACCCATAGCATGCTGGAGTACCCGCTGTGGTACTTCTACTTCCTGGCGATGCTGGTGATCTTCGTCGCTATGGCGCCGCGCGACGAGAAGCTGCCGGCGCCCTGGTTGCGCTTGCCGCTCTTGGGCGCGCTGGTGTGGGTGGGTTGGTTGTCCATCAGCACCACGCCGATGTTCTGGGAGCTGGTCAATCTGTATACGCCCACCGGCAACGCGCAAAAGGATGCCAAGCGCAGCGAGCGGCTGATCGAAATCATCGAAACCAAGCCCTTGTTCGCCTATCACGCCTTGTACACGCTGGACGATTATCTGCCGATCACCCGCGACAATCTGAAGCAGAAGCTGGCGCTGGAGGACAGGCTGACCGCCTTCCGTCCGTACCCGGACGTGATGCTGAAGCGCGCGCAGATGGAGATTCTGGCGGGCCAGAAGGCCAAGGCAGAGCAGACGCTGCGCACCACGCTGGCGTCGTTCCCCACTTACGCCGGCCAGTTCATCGAGACGCTGGGCGACGCGAACCCGGAATGGGAGCCGCTGCGCAAGATCAGCCGTGAAGCCTACGACAAGTTGCCGGCCAAGTTCCGCACCTTGCAGGAGTGATAGGCATGCGCTCGCCGGATGGCGGGCAAATAAAAAGCCGCTCGATGGTTCGAGCGGCTTTTTTTCGGGCGGTGAGCGGGACTTAGTTGTCCAGCACCACGCCTTCGCTCAGCGCGTTTTTCATTTTGCTCAGCGCCTTGGCTTCGATCTGGCGGATGCGTTCGGCGGATACGCCGAATTCCGCCGCCAGCTCGTGCAGCGTGGAGCCGCTGTCGTCGGCCAGCCAGCGCGCTTCGACGATGCGGCGGCTGCGCGCGTCCAGCGTGGACAGCGCGTATTCCAGGCCTTCGGACTGCAAATGATCGAAGGCGCGGCGTTCCAGCGCGCGCGTCGGCTCGCTATGGCTGTCGGCCAGCCAGTCGATCGGCGCGTAGCTGTCGTCGTCGTCGGAATCGCCGATCAGCGAGACGTCCTGGCCGTTCATGCGGATTTCCATCTCGCGCACTTCCTCGGGCTTGACGCCCAGATCGGCGGCGATGGATTTGGCTTCCTGTTCGGACAGGGCGGAGAAACCGCTCTTCATGCTGCGCAGGTTGAAGAACAGCTTGCGCTGCGGCTTGGTGGTGGCGATGCGCACCAGACGCCAGTTGCGCAGGATGAATTCGTGGATCTCGGCCTTGATCCAGTGGATGGCGAACGAGAACAGGCGCACGCCGCGGCCCGGTTCAAAGCGTTTGACCGCCTTCATCAGGCCGATATTGCCTTCCTGGATCAGATCGGCTTGCGGCAGGCCGTAGCCGGCATAGCCGCGAGCGACGGACACCACCACGCGCAGGTGCGACAGCACCATTTGCCGCGCCGCTTCCAGATCGTTTTCCTGCTGGAAACGGGTTGCGAGCTCGGTTTCCTGCTCCTGCGTCAGCATCGGCACGCTGTTGACGGCCTGGATATACTGTTCCAGGCTGCCGCTGGTCGACGGGACGGGAAGGGCAAATGTTGTGTTCATTGCGATGGCTACCTCCTTGGGTAGTGCTATCTTAGCACTCGTGTATTGAGAGTGCTAGCAAGGAAAGGTTCCCGAGTCAATGATTTTTAACAATCGGCTCGATAGCTATTTTGTCTATTTGGGTTCGACCTTGCGCAGATGGTGGTCCGCGGCCAGCCGCGCGCCCAGCATCGCCAGCAGCGCGGAGATGCCGATCAGGGCCGCCAGCTCCAGCGGCGTCAGGACGCGCAGTTCCACCCGTTCGCCGTACAGCATGGCGAATTCGCGGATGGCCGGATTGGCCATCGACGATAGCCAGCACGACAGGCCCCAAGCCAGCAGGGCGGCCAGCACCCCCTGCCACAGCGCATGGTACAGGAAGGGACGCCGGATGAAGCTATCCGTGGCGCCGATCAGCTTGGATACCTCGATCTCATCCTGCCGCGCCAGAATCTGCATGCGGATGGCGTTGTGCGTCACCAGCACCAGCGCCAGGCCCAGCGCCGCGGCGAGGAAGGCGGTCAGCTTCTGGCCCATCTCCACCATGCCGTACAGCCGTTTGGCCCAATGGGCGTCGAACTGAGCTGTTTCCACCATCGGCAGGCCGGACAGCTCCTTCTGCAGCATTTCCATTTCGCGGGGTTCCAGCGTCTTGGGCGTCACGACGAAGGCATCGGGCAGCGGGTTGCCTTCCAGTCCATCGGACAGGCCGGACAGACCATTGCGCTGTTCCAGATCTTGCAATGCCTTGCCCTTGCTGACAAAAGTGAAGCTTTTCACCTTGGGGTGGTGGGCCAGCGTGGTTTGCACGGCGGCGATGTCCGCCTCCTCGGCGGACAGCTCCATGAACAAGGTGATCTGCGGCGTGGCGGTCAGGCGGCCCACCCAATCCTGCACGCTGCTGACGGCCAGATACAGCGACAAGGGCAGGGCCAGCGCCAAGGCCAGCATCAACAGCGTCAACATGCTGCCGAATGGTTGGCGCAGGATCTTGAGCAGCGCCAGTTTGGCGCTTTGCCAGTTCAGATAGAGAAAGTGTTTCATGCGGCGAACTGTCCTTCCCTCAGGCGGATGATGCGGCGGCCGTAATCTTCCATCAGGGTTTCGTCATGGGCGGAGATCAGCACCGTCACGCCCACCTGGTGGAAGGATTTGAACAACTCCATGATGTCCAGCGCGTAGGCGCGGTCCAGGTTGGCTGACGGCTCGTCCGCCAGCAGGATGCTGGGGCGGTGCACCACGGCGCGCGCGATGCACAGCCGTTGCTGTTCGCCGCCGGACAGGCGGATCGGCATCATTTTTTCCTTGTTCAGCAGGCCCACCTTGTCCAGCGCGGCGCGCACGCGCTTGGCCGCGTCGCGGCGGTCGAAGCCTATGATGTCCAGCGGCAGCATCACGTTGTCGAACACGCTGCGGTCGAACAGGATTTTATGATCCTGAAAAACCATGCCCAGATGCTGGCGCACATAAGGCAGCTGGCTGCCGCGCAGCTTGGACAGGTTCTGGCCATTGACCAGCACGCCGCCGCTGGTGGCGCGCTCGATGCCGGCGATCAGCTTGAGCAGGGTGGACTTGCCGGCGCCGGAGTGGCCGGCCAGAAACACCATTTCGCCGGTTTCTATGGTGAACGACAGGTTCTTCAGGGCTTCGTTGCCGCCTGGGTAGCGCTTGGTGACCTGGTCGAACTGTATCATTGAGATTTCCCGCTTGTTGGCTGAGAAAGGCGGCCGCATCGGCAGCCGCGATCATGTTATTCGAACAGCGCGTCGATGTAGTCGCGGCTATTGAATGGCCGCAGATCGTCAATGCTTTCGCCCACGCCGACGAAGCGCAGCGGAATCGGCCGCTGCTTGGCGATGGCGGCGATCACGCCGCCCTTGGCCGTGCCGTCCAGCTTGGTCAGGATCAGGCCGGTCAGGCCCAGCGCATCGTCGAAGGCCTTCACCTGATTGACGGTGTTCTGGCCGATATTGGCGTCCAGCACCAGCACCACCTCGTGCGGCGCGTCCGGCAGCGCCTTCTGGATCACGCGCTTCACCTTCTTGATCTCCTCCATCAGGTGCAGCTGCGTCGGCAGGCGGCCGGCGGTGTCCGCCAGAACGATGTCGATGCCGCGCGCCATGGCGGCCTGGATCGCGTCATAGCAGACGGCGGCCGAGTCGCCGCCCTGTTGCGCGATCACCGTCACGTTGTTGCGTTCGCCCCAGGCGATCAGCTGTTCGCGCGCGGCGGCGCGGAAGGTGTCGCCGGCGGCCAGCAGCACGCTCTTGCCCTGGCTCTGGTAATACTTGGCCAGTTTGCCGATGGAAGTGGTCTTGCCGGCGCCGTTGACGCCGGTCATCATGATCACGAACGGTTTCTTGCCTTCCACGTTCAGCGGCACCTGCAGCGGCCCGATCAGGTCCTGCAGCGAATCCTTCAGCGCGCCTTTCAGTTCCGATGCGTCTTTCAAACCCTTCAGCGACACGCGTTCGCGCACATCCTTCAATAGATGGACCGTGGCATCCATGCCCATGTCGGCGGTCAGCAGCACCGTTTCCAGGTCTTCGTACAGTTCCTCGTCGATCTTGCCGCCGCCGAACAGGCCGGCCAGCTGCTTGCCCAGCTTGTCGCGGGTTTTGGACAGACCGGCCTTCAGGCGTTCGGTCCAGCTCATTTTCTTCAGCGGCGCGGTTTCCTCCGCATGCTGCGGCGGGGCGCTGATTGTTGCAGCCTCGGCTGCCGGGGCGACAGTTTCGACGAGTGCGGGCGCTGCGGCGGAAGGCGCCGGCGTTTCCGCTGCGGGCTGCGGGATGGCGGGCGCTACGTCTTCGATAGCGGCCGTTGGCTGCGCCGGAGTCTCGATTTGCGGCGTTTCCACCGGCTTGGGCTTTTTCTTGAAGAAGCTGAACATGCGTAAATGAACCAGGGAAAAGCGATAAATGACTAAATTGTATCCTCAAACGGCGTCTCGTACAGGCTTGTGCGCATGGGATCGAAGCGATTCACGCAAAACATATATAAGGAATAGCCCGGAATTTCGTCGGGGACGCGACAGATTTGCCGGCAAAGCAGCGTGAAAGAGGCGCTAAAGTGCTGATCGGGTTAAACTCCTGCCCTTGTTTCAAAAAGACGAGAGTCATGAGTCAGTCACGTAACAAGGTCCGAATCATTGGCGGCGAGTTCCGACGCCGCTTGTTGCCTTTCCCTGATGCGGCCGGACTGCGGCCGACGCCGGATCGCGTCCGCGAGACGCTGTTTAACTGGTTGGGCCAGGATTTGTATGGAAAAAACTGCCTGGATTTGTTCGCCGGCAGCGGCGCGCTGGGCTTTGAGGCCGCGTCGCGCTCGGCGCGGCGCGTGGTGATGGTGGAGAAGTCGCGGCAGGTGTGCGAATCGCTGCAGGCGAACCGGCAGTTGCTGCAGGCTGGCGCGTTGGAAGTGATGAGCGGCGACGCGCTGCTGTATTTGAAGAACTGCCGCGAGCGCTTCGATGTCATTTTCGTAGATCCGCCCTACGACTCCGATTTGTTGCAGCAGGCGCTGCCGCTCTTGGCGCAGTGCCTGTCCGAAGGCGGGGTGGCGTACGTCGAGGCCCGTCAATGGCCGGACGCGCTGCCGGAAGGGCTGGCGCTGCTCAAGCGTGACAAGGCCGGCATGGTGCAGTACGGCCTGCTGGGGCGCGTCTCGGACTAGCGCCTTCAGTCCCGCGCCCGTCTAACGATATAACCAGCGCGCCCTTGCGACTGGCGGCGGCGGGTGACAGAATTCACGATGTGGAATACTTGAGGAAATTACTATGTCTTTGATCATTACCGACGAGTGCATCAACTGCGACGTCTGTGAGCCGGAGTGCCCCAATAACGCGATCTCGCAAGGCGAAGAGATCTATCAGATCGACCCCAATCTGTGCACTCAGTGCGTCGGCCACTACGATGAGCCGCAGTGCCAGCAGGTCTGTCCGGTCGATTGCATCCCGCTCGATCCGTCGCATCCGGAGACCAAGGATGAGCTGTACCAAAAGTATCTGAAAATTTCCGGCCAGGCTTGATTCCGGCAAGTGATTGATAAAAAAGAAGATGCCCCATCCTGGGTGGGGCGTTTTTTATTTTCAGGACGGAAACTGTAATTTTTTTCGCAAAAGGTGTTGACGGCCTGCAAGGCCATCTATAATATTCGGGTCTCTTTCAGGAGGGATTCCCGAGCGGTCAAAGGGATCAGACTGTAAATCTGACGGCTCTGCCTTCGAAGGTTCGAATCCTTCTCCCTCCACCAGATTTAGAAAAGCGCTTGGCAGTGAAGCATCGCTGTCTAGTTGTGAAGCCAGGCGGGTGTAGCTCAATGGTAGAGCAGAAGCCTTCCAAGCTTACGACGAGGGTTCGATTCCCTTCACCCGCTCCAAGCGTTTGATATAGCCTGTTTAGGGCCCATGTAGCTCAGGGGTAGAGCACTCCCTTGGTAAGGGAGAGGTCGGCAGTTCAATTCTGCCCATGGGCACCACCGTTTAAATTTAGCTTGTTTCGTATTCAGGAAATTTGCCATGGCTAAGGAAAAGTTCGAGCGGACCAAACCGCACGTAAACGTCGGCACCATCGGTCACGTTGACCATGGTAAAACCACTCTGACCGCCGCTATCACCACCATTCTGTCCAAGAAGTTCGGTGGCGAAGCTAAGGATTACTCCCAGATCGATAGCGCGCCGGAAGAGAAGGCTCGTGGTATTACCATCAATACCGCGCACGTTGAATACGAAACCGAATCGCGCCACTACGCTCACGTGGACTGCCCGGGTCACGCCGACTACGTTAAGAACATGATTACCGGTGCTGCCCAGATGGACGGCGCTATCCTGGTTTGCTCGGCCGCTGATGGTCCGATGCCGCAAACCCGCGAACACATCCTGCTGTCCCGTCAGGTTGGCGTGCCGTACATCATCGTTTACCTGAACAAGGCTGACCTGGTTGACGACGCTGAGCTGCTGGAACTGGTGGAAATGGAAGTGCGCGATCTGCTGTCTTCCTACGACTTCCCGGGCGACGACACTCCGATCGTGATCGGTTCCGCGCGTCTGGCGCTGGAAGGCGACCAATCCGAAATGGGCGAACCGTCCATCTTCCGTCTGGCTGCTGCTCTGGACTCCTACATCCCGACTCCGGAACGCGCCATCGACAAGCCGTTCCTGCTGCCGATCGAAGACGTGTTCTCGATCTCCGGCCGCGGCACCGTGGTGACTGGTCGCGTTGAGCGCGGCATCGTCAAGGTTGGCGAAGAGCTGGAAATCGTGGGTCTGAAGGCTACCGCCAAGACCACCTGCACCGGCGTGGAAATGTTCCGCAAGCTGCTGGACCAAGGTCAAGCCGGCGACAACGTGGGCGTGCTGCTGCGCGGCACCAAGCGTGAAGACGTCGAGCGCGGCCAGGTTCTGGCCAAGCCGGGTTCCATCACCCCGCACACCGAGTTCCAAGCTTCCGTGTACGTGCTGTCCAAGGACGAAGGTGGCCGTCACACCCCGTTCTTCGCGAACTACCGTCCGCAGTTCTACTTCCGTACGACCGACGTGACCGGCGCGATCAAGCTGGCAGAAGGCGTGGAAATGGTAATGCCGGGCGACAACGTGGAAATCTCCGTTGAGCTGATCGCACCGATCGCCATGGAAGAAGGTCTGCGCTTCGCTATCCGCGAAGGCGGGCGTACCGTCGGCGCCGGCGTGGTTGCCAAGATTCTGAAGTAAGGTTTATAGGCCAGTAGCTCAATTGGTAGAGTATCGGTCTCCAAAACCGAGGGTTGGGGGTTCGAGACCCTCCTGGCCTGCCAATTAAGACCAGCCGGCGCTCTGCGCCGGTTGGTCTTTTGTCGCATATGCGAGAGAAGATTCGACATGGAAATGCAAGATAAGATCAAGTTGTACGTAGCTGGTCTTGTGGTTGTTGCCGGCATCGTCGGCTTTTACCTGATCCCGGAAGGGCAAGGGCTGCTGCGCGTGCTGGCTTTCATCGTATCTGTTTTGCTGGCTGCTGGCGTAGTATGGACGTCTGCTCCTGGCAAGGGGCTGGTGGTCTATGCCAACGAGTCGATTGTCGAGGCTCGTAAGGTGGTATGGCCGACGCGCAAGGAGGCGACCCAGGTGACGCTGATGGTGTTTGTATTCGTCGCGGTGCTGGCGCTCTTCATGTGGCTGGTGGATTCCAGCCTGTCCTGGCTGTTTTACGATGTGATTCTCGGTCGAGGTAGATAATGGCAAAGCGCTGGTATGTGGTACACGCTTATTCGGGTTTTGAGAAGAGCGTGCAAAAGGCGCTGCGTGAACGTATCGAGCGTTCCGACATCGCAGACCAATTTGGTCAGATTCTGGTGCCGGTGGAAGAGGTTGTGGACGTCAAGAACGGCCGCAAGTCCATCACCGAGCGCAAGTTCTTCCCGGGCTATGTGCTGGTGGAAATGGAAATGACCGACGATACCTGGCACTTGGTGAAGAGTACGCCCAAGGTGACCGGTTTTGTCGGCGGCACGGCCAACCGCCCGGCCCCGATTTCCAAGAAGGAAGTCGAAGCCATCATGCAGCAGATGCAAGAGGGCGTGGAAAAGCCGAAGCCGAAAGTCTTGTTCGAAGTCGGTGAGCGCGTGCGCGTCATCGATGGCCCGTTCAATGACTTCAATGGCTCGGTGGATGAAGTCAATTACGAGCGCAACAAGTTGCGCGTGTCGGTGCAGATCTTCGGTCGCGACACGCCGGTTGAGCTGGAATTCGGCCAGGTCGAAAAGCTGTAATATTTCGCTTGGCAAGACTTTTGAAAGCGTGTAACATGTTGCGCTTTCGTCCGGGGAGCGAAGTTCTCTTTGCGCTATACCCATTTTAGGAGCTTTAATCGTGGCAAAGAAAATTGTCGGCTATATCAAGCTGCAAGTGCCCGCTGGCAAGGCCAACCCGTCGCCTCCGATCGGTCCGGCACTGGGTCAGCGCGGTCTGAACATCATGGAATTCTGCAAGGCTTTCAATGCTCAAACCCAGGGCATGGAGCCGGGCATGCCGATTCCGGTTGTGATCACCGCTTACGCAGACAAGTCCTTCACCTTCACCATGAAGACGCCGCCGGCGACCTTCCTGCTGAAGAAGGCTGCTGGGATCAAGTCCGGCTCCTCCAAGGCGCATGCTGACAAGGTTGGTAAAGTGACCCGCGCTCAGCTGGAAGAAATCGCCAAGACCAAGCAGGCGGATCTGACCGCTGCTGATCTGGATGCCGCTGTTCGCACCATCGCCGGCTCCGCCCGTTCGATGGGTCTGGAAGTGGAGGGCGTATAACATGGCTAAGATCTCCAAGCGCATGCAGGCGCTGAAGGCTACCGTTGATCGCAACAAGCTGTACGCTGTTGACGAGGCTATCGCCCTGGTTAAGGCTGCTGCCACCGCCAAGTTCGACGAGTCGATCGACATCTCCGTGAACCTGGGCGTGGATCCGCGTAAATCCGACCAAGTGGTCCGTGGTTCCGTGGTTCTGCCGCGCGGCACTGGCAAGTCGGTACGCGTTGCCGTATTTGCTCAAGGCGCCAACGCCGAAGCCGCCAAGGCTGCCGGCGCTGAAGTGGTCGGTTTTGAAGACCTGGCCGAGCAAGTGAAGGCTGGCAACCTGGACTTCGACGTGGTGATCGCTTCTCCGGACGCGATGCGTGTTGTGGGTCAGCTGGGCCAGATCCTGGGTCCGCGTGGCCTGATGCCGAACCCGAAGGTTGGCACGGTTACCCCGAACGTCGCCGAGGCTGTGAAGAACGCCAAGGCCGGTCAGGTTCAGTACCGTACCGACAAGGCTGGTATCATTCACGCCACCATCGGCCGCGCTTCCTTCGAAGCCGAAGCCCTGCGTGAAAACTTCTCCGCTCTGGTTGATGCCCTGGTGAAAGCCAAGCCGGCAGCTTCCAAGGGCGTGTATCTGAAAAAGATCGCCGTTTCCAGCACCATGGGCATCGGCGCTCGCGTAGATACCGCTACCGTCAGCGCCTAATCGCGTTGCCGGAGCATGATCGGGCGGCGAAAGCCGCCTGGTTAAAGGCTTTGGGCTGGCAGGCTTGTCTGCCAGATTGTCAAAGACCGTAGGTGCCGCAAGGCTTAATAGCAGATTGGCCGGTACGGAAATCCGCATCCTACGCAGATGGTGTACCCGAAACAGGCTTCTTAAGTTCAAGGCTCATGTAGCTCAGGGGTAGAGCACTCCCTTGGTAAGGGAGAGGTCGGCGGTTCAATTCCGCCCATGAGCACCAGTTCTTTTTGATGTCTCCTGATACAGGTCGCCGCTGCAAAGCGAGGCGAAAATCCTTTCGTCTCATTTCAGTCTAGGAGGTAGACCTTGAGTCTCAATATCGAAGATAAAAAGGCGGTAGTCGCTGAAGTATCTGCCCAGCTGGCAGAAGCTCAGACCCTCGTTATCGCTGAATATCGGGGCATCGAGGTTAGCAGCATGACCAAACTCCGCGCTCAGGCGCGCGAGAACGGCGTTTACCTGCGCGTTCTGAAGAACACGCTGGTGCGTCGCGCTGTGGAAGGCACTCCGTTTGCCGGCTTGGCTGACCAAATGGTCGGTCCGCTGGTTTACGCCGTTTCCGCCGACCCGGTTGCTGCTGCCAAGGTGCTGCATCAATTTGCCAAGGCTGACGACAAGATCATCGTCAAGGCCGGTTCCTACGATGGCAAGGTGCTGAACGCTGCTCAGGTTGCTGAGCTGGCGTCCATCCCGAGCCGCGAAGAACTGCTGTCCAAGCTTCTCTACGTTATGCAGGCTCCGGTCGCTGGCTTCGCCCGCGCGCTGGCTGCATTGGCCGAGAAGCAAGCCGAAGCCGCTTAACTTATTTGATTCTTATAGAATTCAGGAGATTTTCACATGGCAATCACCAAAGAAGACATCCTCGAGGCCGTTGCTGGTCTGACCGTGATGGAACTGAACGACCTGGTTAAGGCGTTCGAAGAGAAGTTCGGCGTTTCCGCCGCTGCCGTAGCCGTTGCCGGCCCGGCCGCTGGTGGCGCTGCTGCTGCTGAAGAGAAGACCGAGTTTGACGTTATCCTGTCCGCCGCTGGCGACAACAAGGTTGGCGTGATCAAGGTTGTCCGTGCAATCACCGGTCTGGGCCTGAAAGAAGCCAAGGACCTGGTTGACGGCGCTCCGAAGTCCGTGAAGGAAGGCGTTGCCAAGGCTGAAGCCGAAGACATCGTTAAGCAACTGACCGAAGCCGGTGCCAAGGCTGAAATCAAATAATCTTCTTTGAAAAAAGAAGGTGAGGCTGGCGGAGAAATCCGCCAGCCTTATTGCGCTTGTAGTTGGCGGAAACGAAGAAGGTAAAAGCCAGCAATATACTTGGCGTGGCTGCTGACTTTTGGTTTCTTGCGCCACCCACCTCGATGGAGACTCTATGAGTTATTCGTTTACTGAGAAGAAACGTATTCGTAAGAGCTTTGCGAAACGTGCCAGTGTTCTCGATGTCCCCTTCCTGTTGGCGACCCAGATTGATTCCTACACCGAATTTCTCCAGCTGGGTGCGTCGCTGGATGAGCGCAAGGATGTGGGTCTTCAGGCTGCGTTCAAGTCGATCTTTCCGATCGTCAGCCACAACGGCTATGCGCGTCTCGACTTTGCCCACTATATTCTGGGCGAGCCGCCGTTTGACGTACAGGAATGCCAACTGCGCGGCATCACGTTCGCCGCGCCTCTGCGCGCGCGCATCCGCCTGACGATTTTCGACAAGGAATCGTCCAAGCCGGTGGTGAAGGAAGTGCGTGAGAACGAGGTGTACATGGGCGAGATTCCGCTCATGACCGCCAATGGCTCCTTCATCATCAACGGCACCGAGCGCGTCATCGTCTCCCAGCTGCACCGCTCTCCGGGCGTGTTCTTCGAGCACGACCGCGGCAAGACGCACTCGTCCGGCAAGCTGCTGTTCTCCGCTCGCGTGATTCCTTACCGCGGCTCCTGGCTGGACTTCGAGTTCGACCCGAAGGATCTGCTGTACTTCCGTATCGACCGTCGCCGCAAGATGCCGGTGACCATCCTGCTGAAGGCGCTGGGCTACACCAACGAAGAGATCCTGTCCGAGTTCTACAGCTTCGACACCTTCTACCTGACCAAGACCGGCGTATTCATGCGCGTGGTTCCGGAGCGTCTGAAGGGCGAAGTGGCCAAGTTCGACATCGTGGCCGCCGACGGCAAGCTGATCGTCGCCAAGGATAAGCGCATCACCGCCAAGCACATCCGCGACATCCAGACCGCCGAGCTGGACCGCATCGAAGTGCCGGCCGACGCGCTGCTGGGCAAGGTGCTGGCCGTCAACGTGGTGAACCAGAACACCGGCGAAGTGATCGCCCGCGCCAACGATGAAGTGACCGAGGAAGTGCTGGCCAAGCTGGCGCTGGCCGAGGTGGATCAGGTCGAGGTGCTGTTCACCAACGATCTGGACCAGGGCGCGTACATCTCGCAAACCCTGCGCACCGACGACATCCAGGACCAGACCCAGGCGCGCGTCGCGATCTATCGCATGATGCGTCCGGGCGAACCGCCGACCGAAGACGCGGTGGAAGCGCTGTTCCAGCGCCTGTTCTTCAGCGACGAAACCTACGATCTGTCGCGCGTGGGCCGCATGAAGTTCAGCTCGCGCACCTACCAGTACAAGTTCGACGACAAGACGCCGGAGTGGTTCAAGACCCTGATCGGCGAGAAGTTCGCTTCGCGCCGCGATGTGACCGAAGGCACGCTGTCGACGGAAGACATCGTGTCCGTGATCGCCATCCTGACCGAGCTGCGCAACGGCCGCGGCGAAGTAGACGACATCGATCACCTGGGCAACCGTCGCGTGCGTTCCGTGGGCGAACTGGCCGAGAACCAGTTCCGCGCCGGTCTGGTGCGCGTCGAGCGCGCGGTGAAGGAACGCCTGAACCAGGCCGAGTCCGACAACCTGATGCCGCACGACCTGATCAACGCCAAGCCGGTGTCCGCCGCGATCAAGGAATTCTTTGGTTCCTCGCAGCTGTCCCAGTTCATGGACCAGACCAACCCGCTGTCGGAAATCACCCACAAGCGCCGCGTATCGGCCCTGGGTCCGGGCGGTCTGACCCGCGAACGCGCAGGCTTCGAAGTGCGCGACGTGCACCCGACCCACTACGGCCGCGTGTGCCCGATCGAAACGCCGGAAGGCCCGAACATCGGTCTGATCAACTCGCTGTCGGTCTACGCCCGCACCAACGAGTTCGGCTTCCTGGAAACCCCGTACCGCAAGGTCGTGGATGGCAAGGTCACCAACGAGATCGATTACCTGTCCGCGATCGAGGAAGGCCGCTACGTCATCGCTCAGGCCAACGCCGAGCTGGATGGCGAAGGCCGCCTGGTCGACGAGCTGGTGACCTGCCGCGAGAAGGGCGAAACCATTCTGGCGACGCCGGATCGCGTGCAGTACATGGACGTGGCCACCGGCCAGGTGGTATCCGTTGCTGCCTCGCTGATTCCGTTCCTGGAGCATGACGACGCGAACCGCGCCTTGATGGGCGCCAACATGCAACGTCAGGCCGTACCGTGCCTGCGTCCGGAAAAAGCGTATGTCGGCACCGGCATCGAGCGTTCCGTGGCGGTTGACTCCGGCACCACCGTGGTGGCGCGTCGCGGCGGCGTGGTGGACTACGTCGACGCCGGCCGCGTGGTGGTCCGCGTCAACGACGAGGAAGCGACCGCTGGCGAAGTGGGCGTGGACATCTACAACCTGACCAAGTTCACCCGTTCCAACCAGAACACCAACATCAACCAGCGTCCGATCGTGAAGGTGGGCGACCACATCGCGCGCGGCGACGTGGTGGCCGACGGCGCCTCCACCGACCTGGGCGAGCTGGCGCTGGGTCAGAACATGACCATCGCCTTCATGCCGTGGAACGGCTACAACTACGAAGACTCGATCCTGATCTCGGAAAAGCTGGTTGCAGAAGACCGCTACACCTCGATCCACATCGAAGAACTGTCCGTGGTTGCCCGCGACACCAAGCTGGGGCCGGAAGAAATCACCCGCGACATCCCGAACCTGTCCGAACGCATGGCAGGCCGTCTGGATGAGTCCGGCATCGTCTACATCGGCGCCGAAGTCGAAGCCGGCGACGTGCTGGTGGGCAAGGTCACGCCTAAGGGTGAAACCCAGCTGACGCCGGAAGAGAAGCTGCTGCGCGCCATCTTCGGCGAGAAGGCTTCCGACGTGAAGGACACGAGCTTGCGCGTGCCGACCGGCACCGTGGGCACGGTGATCGACGTGCAAGTGTTCACCCGCGAAGGCATCGAGCGCGACAAGCGCGCCCAGTCCATCATCGACGCGGAACTGAAGCGCTACCGTCTGGACCTGAACGACCAGCTGCGGATTTTCGACAACGACGCCTTCAGCCGTATCGAGCGTCTGATCGTGGGCAAGGTTGCCAACGGCGGTCCGAAGCGTCTGGCCAAGGGCACCGTGATCGACCAGGAATACCTGGCAAGCCTGCCGACCAAGCATGATTGGTTCGACATCCGCATGAGCGATGAAGACATCGCCAAGCAGCTGGAGCTGATCAAGGAAAGCCTGGCGCAGAAGCGCGAAGAATTCGACCTCAAGTTCGAAGACAAGAAGCGCAAGCTGACCCAGGGCGACGAGCTGCCGCCGGGCGTGCAGAAGATGGTCAAGGTCTACCTGGCCGTGAAGCGCCGCCTGCAGGCCGGCGACAAGATGGCTGGCCGCCACGGCAACAAGGGTGTGGTATCGCGCATCCTGCCGGTGGAAGACATGCCGTACATGGGCGACGGCCGTCCGGTCGACATCGTGCTGAACCCGCTGGGCGTACCGTCGCGTATGAACATCGGTCAGATTCTTGAAGTGCACCTGGGTTGGGCCGCCAAGGGCATCGGCGAGCGCATCGACCGCATGCTGAAGGAACAGCAGTCGGCTGCCGAAATCCGCGGCTACCTGGAGCGCATCTACAACGAAACCGGCAAGCCGGAGCAGATCGCCAGCCTGAGCGACGACGAAGTGCTGCAGCTGGCGCAGAACCTGCGCAAGGGCATGACCTTCGCCACGCCGGTATTCGACGGCGCCAAGGAAGCCGAGATCAAGCACATGCTGGATCTGGCTTACCCGGATGGCGACGAGCTGACCGAAAAGATGGAGTTCAACGAGTCCAAGACCCAGATGACCCTGTTCGACGGCCGCTCCGGCGAAGCCTTCGACCGCAAGGTCACCGTAGGCGTGATGCACTACCTGAAGCTGCACCACTTGGTCGACGACAAGATGCACGCCCGTTCCACCGGCCCGTACTCGCTGGTGACCCAGCAGCCGCTGGGCGGCAAGGCCCAGTTCGGCGGCCAGCGTTTCGGTGAGATGGAAGTGTGGGCGCTGGAAGCCTATGGCGCCGCCTACACCCTGCAGGAAATGCTGACGGTGAAGTCTGACGATGTGACCGGCCGTACCAAGGTCTACGAAAACATCGTCAAGGGCGAGCACAAGATCGATGCCGGCATGCCGGAATCCTTCAACGTGCTGGTGAAGGAAATCCGTTCGCTCGGCCTGGATATCGACCTGGAACGTTATTGATTGGGTCCATGGGCGCGGCAAGATTGACGCCGCGCCTGTCCCCTGACTGGAGACGCAATGAAAGCTCTGCTCGACCTCTTTAAGCAAGTCACGCAAGAAGAAGAGTTTGATGCGATTAAGATCGGCATCGCCTCGCCTGACAAGATCCGTTCCTGGTCTTATGGCGAAGTCAAAAAGCCGGAAACCATCAACTATCGTACCTTCAAGCCGGAACGCGACGGCCTGTTCTGCGCCCGCATCTTCGGACCGGTGAAGGACTACGAATGCTTGTGCGGCAAGTACAAGCGCCTGAAGCATCGCGGCGTCATCTGCGAGAAGTGCGGCGTGGAAGTCACGCTGTCCAAAGTGCGCCGCGAGCGCATGGGCCACATCGAGCTGGCCAGCCCGACCGCGCACATCTGGTTCCTGAAGTCGCTGCCGTCGCGTCTGGGCATGGTGCTGGACATGACGCTGCGCGACATCGAACGCGTGCTGTACTTCGAAGCGTTCGTCGTGACCGATCCGGGCATGACTCCGCTGCAGTACCGCCAGCTGTTGACCGAAGAGGACTTCCTGGACAAGGAAGACCAGTATGGTGAAGAGTTCGTCGCCATGATGGGCGCCGAGGCGGTGAAGGAACTGCTGAAGAAGCTGGACCTCGACAGCGAGATCGAGAACCTGCGCCGCGAGCTGGAAGCCACCAACTCCGACACCAAGATCAAGAAGATCGCCAAGCGCCTGAAAGTGCTGGAGGCCTTCCAACGTTCCGGCATGAAGCCGGAATGGATGATCCTGGAAGTGCTGCCGGTGCTGCCGCCGGAGCTGCGTCCGCTGGTGCCGCTGGACGGCGGCCGTTTCGCCACGTCCGACCTGAACGACCTGTACCGCCGCGTCATCAACCGTAACAACCGTCTGAAGCGCCTGCTGGAGCTGCGCGCACCGGACATCATCGTGCGCAACGAAAAGCGCATGCTGCAGGAATCGGTTGACTCCCTGCTGGACAACGGCCGTCGCGGCAAGGCCATGACCGGCGCCAACAAGCGTCCGCTGAAGTCGCTGGCCGACATGATCAAGGGCAAGGGCGGTCGTTTCCGTCAGAACTTGCTGGGTAAGCGCGTGGACTACTCCGGTCGTTCCGTGATTACCGTAGGTCCGACCCTGCGTCTGCATCAGTGCGGCCTGCCGAAGAAGATGGCGCTGGAGCTGTTCAAGCCCTTCATCTTCCACAAGCTGGAAGTGATGGGCCTGGCGTCCACCATCAAGGCGGCCAAGAAGCTGGTCGAACAGGAAGTGCCGGAAGTCTGGGACATCCTGGAAGACGTGATCCGCGAGCATCCGGTGCTGCTGAACCGCGCGCCGACGCTGCACCGCCTGGGTATCCAGGCGTTCGAGCCGGTACTGATCGAAGGCAAGGCCATCCAGCTGCACCCGCTGGTCTGCGCGGCGTTCAACGCCGACTTCGACGGCGACCAAATGGCCGTCCACGTCCCGCTGTCGCTGGAAGCGCAAATGGAAGCCCGCACCCTGATGCTGGCCACCAACAACGTGCTGTCCCCGGCCAACGGCGAGCCTATCATCGTGCCGTCGCAGGATATCGTGTTGGGTCTGTACTACATGACCCGCGACAAGGTGAATGGCAAGGGCGAAGGCATGGTGTTTGCGGACACCAAGGAAGTGCATCGCGCCTACGAAACCCGTCAGGTCGAGCTGGCCACCCGCATCACCGTCCGTCTGAAGGAATGGGAAAAGGACGAGCAGGGCGAATTCCAACCGGTGATCAAGCGTTACGACACCACCGTGGGCCGCGCCATTCTGTCCGACATCCTGCCTAAGGGCCTGCCGTTCGAGCACATCAACAAGGCGCTGAAGAAGAAAGAGATCTCAAAGCTGATCAACGCTTCGTTCCGTCGTTGCGGCATCCGCGACACGGTGATCTTCGCCGACCAGCTGATGTACACCGGTTTTGCCTACTCCACCCGCGGCGGCATCTCCATCTGCGTGGACGACATGCAGATCCCGGCCAAGAAAGTTGACCTGCTGGGTGAGGCCAACAAGGAAGTCAAGGAGATCGAGGAACAGTACCGTCAAGGTCTGGTGACCCAGGGCGAGCGCTACAACAAGGTAGTCGACATCTGGGGCCGCACCGGCGACAAGATCGCCAAGGCGATGATGGACGAGCTGTCCAAGCAGAAGGTGCTGGACCGCGACGGCAAGGAAGTCGATCAGGAATCCTTCAACTCCATTTACATGATGGCCGACTCGGGCGCGCGGGGTTCCGCAGCCCAGATCAAGCAGCTGGCCGGCATGCGGGGTCTGATGGCCAAGCCGGACGGTTCGATTATCGAAACGCCGATTACCGCGAACTTCCGCGAGGGTCTGACCGTACTCCAGTACTTCATCTCGACCCACGGCGCCCGTAAGGGTCTGGCGGATACGGCCTTGAAGACCGCTAACTCCGGTTACCTGACGCGTCGTCTGGTCGACGTAACCCAGGATCTGGTGGTGATCGAGGATGATTGCGGCACCACCAACGGCTTCACCATGAAGGCCGTGCTGCAGGGCGGCGACGTGATCGAAGCGCTGCGCGACCGTATCCTCGGCCGCGTGACCGCGGTTGACGTGGTGGACCCGTCCACCGGCGAAACCGTGATCGAAGCCGCTACGCTGCTGGACGAGCAGATGGTCGATCTGATCGACAGCCTGGGCATCGACGAAGTCAAGGTTCGCACCGCCATCACTTGCGACACGCGCTACGGCCTGTGCGCCAAGTGCTACGGCCGCGATCTGGCGCGCGGCAAGCAGGTCAACGCTGGCGAAGCCGTGGGCGTGATCGCTGCGCAGTCCATCGGCGAACCGGGCACCCAGCTGACCATGCGTACCTTCCACATCGGTGGCGCCGCGTCTCGAAACGCAGCCGCCAGCCAGGTGGAAGGCAAGTCCAACGGCACCGTGCGCTTCTCCAGCCAGATGCGCTACGTGGCGAATACCAAGGGCGAGCTCATCGTCATCACCCGCTCCGGCGAAGTGGTGATCCACGACGACATGGGCCGTGAGCGCGAGCGTCACAAGGTGCCGTACGGCGCGACCCTGATGGTGACCGACGGTCTGCAGATCAAGGCAGGCACCGTGCTGGCCACCTGGGATCCGCACACCCGTCCGATCATCACCGAGTACGCTGGCCGCGTGAAGTTCGAGAACGTCGAAGAAGGCGTGACCGTAGCCAAGCAGACCGACGAAGTGACCGGCCTGTCCACGCTGGTGGTCATCGACCCGAAACGCCGCGCCGGCTCCCAGTCCAAGATGCTGCGTCCGCTGGTGAAGCTGCTTGACGACAACGGCAACGAAGTGAAGCTGGCCGGTTCCGACGCCTCGGTATCGATCACCTTCCAGGTCGGCGCCATCATCACCGTGCGCGATGGTCAGGACGTGGGCAAGGGCGAAGTGCTGGCCCGCATCCCGCAGGAATCGTCCAAGACCCGCGACATTACCGGTGGTCTGCCGCGCGTGGCCGAGCTGTTCGAAGCCCGTTCGCCGAAAGATGCCGGCATGCTGGCGGAGGTGACTGGTACCGTTTCGTTCGGTAAGGACACCAAGGGCAAGCAGCGCCTGATCATTACCGATCTGGAAGGCAACGGTTACGAAAACCTGATTCCGAAGGACAAGCACGTGCTGGTCCACGACGGCCAGGTGGTGAACCGCGGCGAATCCATCGTCGACGGTCCGGTCGATCCGCACGACATCCTGCGTCTGCAGGGCATCGAGGCGCTGGCCCGCTACATCGTTCAGGAAGTGCAGGAGGTGTATCGTCTGCAGGGCGTGAAGATCAACGACAAGCACATCGAGGTGATCATTCGCCAGATGCTGCGTCGCGTGGTCATCTCCGACAGCGGCGACACCGAATTCATCCAGGGCGAGCAGGTGGAGCGCGCCGACGTGCTGGAAATGAACGACAAGATGATGGCGGAAGGCAAGGAGCCGGCGCAGTACGAAAACGTGCTGCTGGGCATCACCAAGGCTTCGCTGTCCACCGACTCGTTCATCTCCGCGGCTTCCTTCCAGGAAACCACGCGCGTGCTGACCGAAGCGGCCATCATGGGCAAGAAGGACGACCTGCGCGGTCTGAAGGAAAACGTGATCGTCGGCCGTCTGATCCCGGCCGGCACCGGTCTCGCCTACCACCGCACCCGTCGCCGTCAACACCTGGGCCTGGACGCTGGCGATTCACAGCTGTTCGATCCGGCTCCGGCCGCGCTGGAAAGCGACGACTAAGCTGGGCCTTGCGGCCAAGTGTTGAAAAAACGCTGCTCCATCAACGGTTAACGTTGCTGGAGCGGCGTTTTTTATTTGACGGTAAGCCGTTGACTAAAATATAATCCTCCGTCCTTTCTGGAGGCGTGTTGCTTCCGGGAAGCTTCAACTAGGAACTGATAGTAATGCCAACCATTAACCAACTCGTTCGCAAGGGCCGCGTCGCCATCACGGCGAAGAGCAAGGTGCCTGCGCTGGAAGCCTGCCCGCAGAAGCGTGGCGTGTGCACCCGTGTTTACACCACCACTCCGAAGAAGCCGAACTCGGCTCTGCGTAAAGTGTGCAAGGTTCGTCTGACCAACGGTTTCGAAGTCATTTCGTACATCGGCGGTGAAGGCCACAACCTGCAGGAACACTCCGTGGTGCTGATCCGCGGCGGTCGTGTCAAGGACTTGCCGGGTGTGCGTTACCACACCGTGCGCGGTTCCCTGGATACCGCTGGCGTGAAAGACCGTAAGCAAGCTCGCTCCAAGTACGGTGCCAAGCGTCCTAAGTAATTGGGACGTACTCAAGGCGGCCTGATCAACACTCAGGGTCGTCTAGTAAGTGACTGCTCCGTTGGGTAGTCATGAGCAAGTAGAGCTCAACTGAATAATTAAGGAATTAACATGCCACGTCGCAGAGAAGTCCCCAAGCGTGAAATTCTGCCGGATCCGAAGTTCGGTTCCCAGGATCTCTCCAAATTCATGAACGTCGTGATGATCGACGGCAAGAAGTCTGTTGCGGAACGCATCATTTACGGCGCGCTGGAACAGATCGAAAAGAAAACCGGCAAGAACGCTCTGGAAGTGTTCAACACCGCGCTGTCCAACGCCAAGCCGGTGGTGGAAGTGAAGAGCCGCCGCGTAGGTGGTGCAAACTATCAAGTTCCTGTTGAAGTCCGTCCGTCCCGTCGTATGGCCCTGGCCATGCGCTGGCTGCGTGACGCTGCGCGCAAGCGCGGCGAAAAGTCCATGGACCTGCGCCTGGCTGGTGAGCTGATCGACGCGGCTGAAGGCCGTGGCGGCGCGATGAAGAAGCGTGACGAAGTGCACCGCATGGCAGAGGCCAACAAGGCCTTCTCGCACTTCCGTTTCTAAGCTAGTTCACTTTTTAAGGTGTAAACCGTGGCACGGAAAACCCCCATCGAGCGCTACCGTAATATCGGTATCTCCGCTCACATTGACGCCGGTAAGACGACTACTACCGAGCGTATTCTGTTTTACACCGGCGTGAACCACAAGATCGGCGAGGTTCACGACGGCGCCGCTACCATGGACTGGATGGAGCAAGAGCAGGAGCGTGGCATCACCATCACCTCCGCCGCCACCACCACGTTCTGGAAGGGCATGGGGATGCAATTCCCCGAGCACCGTTTCAACATCATCGACACCCCGGGACACGTGGACTTCACCATTGAGGTGGAGCGTTCCATGCGCGTTCTGGACGGCGCCGTGATGGTGTACTGCGCTGTGGGCGGCGTGCAGCCGCAGTCTGAAACCGTATGGCGTCAGGCTAACAAGTACAAGGTTCCGCGCATTGCCTTCGTGAACAAGATGGACCGTCAAGGCGCCAACTTCTTCCGTGCCGTAGAACAGGTGAAAACCCGTCTGCGCGGCAATCCGGTGCCTATCGTTGTGCCGATCGGCGCTGAAGACGGTTTCAGTGGCGTGGTTGACCTGCTGAAGATGAAGGCCATCATTTGGGACGAAGCCTCTCAGGGCATGAAGTTCGAATATGGCGACATCCCGGCCGACCTGGTTGCCGTTGCCGAAGAATGGCGCGAGAAGATGGTCGAAGCCGCTGCCGAAGTCAGCGACGAGATGATGGACAAGTACTTGGGCGGCGAAGCGCTGACCGAGGAAGAAATCATCGCCGGCCTGCGCGAGCGGACCCTGAAGTGCGAAATCCAGCCGATGCTGTGCGGTTCCGCGTTCAAGAACAAGGGTGTTCAGCGCATGCTGGACGCCGTGATCGAGCTGCTGCCGTCGCCGGTTGAAGTTCCGGCGATCAAGGGCGAGACCAATGGCGTGGAAGCCGAGCGTCACGCTTCCGACGAAGAGCCGTTCTCGGCTCTGGCCTTCAAGCTGATGAACGACCCGTACGTGGGCCAGCTGACCTTCTTCCGCGTCTATTCCGGCGTGGTGAAGTCCGGCGACACCGTGCTGAACTCGGTCAAGGGCAAGAAAGAGCGCATCGGCCGTATCGTGCAGATGCACGCCAACGACCGTAAGGAAATCGACGAAGTGCGCGCCGGCGACATCGCCGCCGCCATCGGCCTGAAGGAAGTCACCACCGGTGAAACCCTGTGCGCCGTTGACGCCGAAATCATCCTGGAGCGCATGGAGTTCCCGGATCCGGTGATTCACGTTGCCGTTGAGCCGAAGACCAAGGCTGACCAGGAAAAGATGGGCGTGGCCCTGAACCGCTTGGCCAAGGAAGACCCGTCGTTCCGCGTGCGTACCGACGAAGAATCCGGCCAAACCATCATTTCCGGTATGGGCGAACTGCACCTGGAAATTCTGGTTGACCGCATGAAGCGCGAATTCGGCGTGGAAGCTAACGTCGGCGCTCCGCAAGTGGCCTACCGCGAAACCATCACCAAGACGGTTACCGATGTTGAAGGTAAGCACGTTAAGCAGTCTGGTGGTAAGGGTCAGTACGGTCATGCCGTGATCACGTTGGAGCCCTCCGGCGAAGGCAATGGCTACAAGTTCTTCGACGAGATCAAGGGTGGCGTGATTCCGCGCGAATTCATCCCGTCTGTGGACAAGGGTATCCAAAACACCCTGAACAACGGCATTCTGGCTGGCTTCCCGGTGGTGGACGTGACTGTGCGTCTGACCTTCGGTTCCTACCACGACGTCGACTCCTCGCAGATCGCGTTCGAACTGGCAGGCTCGCTGGCATTCAAGGAAGCCATGCGCCGCGCCGGTCCGTGCATCCTCGAGCCGATGATGGCTGTGGAAGTGGAGACGCCGGAAGAGTACATGGGCGACGTGATGGGCGACCTGAACCGTCGTCGCGGCATCGTTCAGGGTATGGACGATGATGGTCTGGGTGGCAAGAAGATCAAGGCCGAAGTACCGCTGGCCGAGATGTTCGGCTACTCCACCGACCTGCGTTCCATGTCTCAGGGTCGTGCGACGTACTCCATGGAGTTCAAGCACTACTCCGAGGCTCCGAAGCACGTTGCTGACGCCGTAATGGCTGCTAAGAAGTAATGCGCGCTGAGGCTGGCCGGCATTTCAATCTGTCCGGTCAGCCCCGATCTAATGTTCTTTAATTAAGGAATTTTGCAAAATGGCAAAAGAAAAGTTTGAGCGGACCAAACCGCACGTAAACGTCGGCACCATCGGTCACGTGGACCACGGTAAGACCACCCTGACCGCCGCTATCACCACCATTCTGTCCAAGAAGTTCGGTGGCGAAGCTAAGGACTACTCCCAGATCGATAGCGCGCCGGAAGAGAAGGCTCGTGGTATTACCATCAATACCGCGCACGTTGAATACGAAACCGAATCGCGCCACTACGCTCACGTAGACTGCCCGGGTCACGCCGACTACGTTAAGAACATGATTACCGGTGCTGCCCAGATGGACGGCGCTATCCTGGTTTGCTCGGCCGCTGATGGTCCGATGCCGCAAACCCGCGAACACATCCTGCTGTCCCGTCAGGTTGGCGTGCCGTACATCATCGTTTACCTGAACAAGGCTGACCTGGTTGACGACGCTGAGCTGCTGGAACTGGTGGAAATGGAAGTGCGCGATCTGCTGTCTTCCTACGACTTCCCGGGCGACGACACTCCGATCGTGATCGGTTCCGCGCGTCTGGCGCTGGAAGGCGACCAATCCGAAATGGGCGAACCGTCCATCTTCCGTCTGGCTGCTGCTCTGGACTCCTACATCCCGACTCCGGAACGCGCCATCGACAAGCCGTTCCTGCTGCCGATCGAAGACGTGTTCTCGATCTCCGGCCGCGGCACCGTGGTGACTGGTCGCGTTGAGCGCGGCATCGTCAAGGTTGGCGAAGAGCTGGAAATCGTGGGTCTGAAGGCTACCGCCAAGACCACCTGCACCGGCGTGGAAATGTTCCGCAAGCTGCTGGACCAAGGTCAAGCCGGCGACAACGTGGGCGTGCTGCTGCGCGGCACCAAGCGTGAAGACGTCGAGCGCGGCCAGGTTCTGGCCAAGCCGGGTTCCATCACCCCGCACACCGAGTTCCAAGCTTCCGTGTACGTGCTGTCCAAGGACGAAGGTGGCCGTCACACCCCGTTCTTCGCGAACTACCGTCCGCAGTTCTACTTCCGTACGACCGACGTGACCGGCGCGATCAAGCTGGCAGAAGGCGTGGAAATGGTAATGCCGGGCGACAACGTGGAAATCTCCGTTGAGCTGATCGCACCGATCGCCATGGAAGAAGGTCTGCGCTTCGCTATCCGCGAAGGCGGGCGTACCGTCGGCGCCGGCGTGGTTGCCAAGATCCTCAAGTAACGGAAGCGGAGATTTTTCATGTCTAGCCAAAAGATCCGCATCCGCCTGAAGGCGTTCGATTACAACCTGATCGATCGTTCCGCTCAGGAAATCGTTGAGACTGCTAAGCGCACCGGCGCCGTTGTTAAGGGCCCGGTTCCGCTGCCGACCAAGATCGAGCGTTTCAACGTTCTGCGCTCCCCGCACGTGAACAAGACTTCCCGCGACCAGCTGGAAATCCGCACTCACCTGCGTCTGATGGACATCGTAGACCCGACCGACAAGACTGTTGACGCTCTGATGAAGCTCGACCTGCCGGCCGGTGTGGATGTGGAAATCAAGCTGCAGTAATCGCTTAAGTTCAAGGGTTTGCAGGCTAAGTGCTTGCGACTCTTGAATTTTCTGTGATACATTAGCGGACTCGCCATTTTGGCGAGTCCGTTTTTGTTTTTTATGTCGTGTTTTTTATGCCGGTCAATCGCAATCGGCGCCTGAAAAAGGAAATAAACATGAGTTTAGGTCTTGTCGGTCGCAAAGTCGGCATGACCCGCATTTTTGCCGAAGATGGCGCAACCATCCCGGTAACTGTGCTGGACATGTCCGCTAACCGCGTCACGCAAATCAAAACTGCAGAAACTGACGGCTACAATGCCGTTCAGGTCACTTTTGGCTCCAAGAAGGCCAATCGTGTAAACAAGGCTGCAGCTGGCCACTTCGCCAAAGCCGGCGTTGAAGCAGGTGAGGTTCTGGTAGAGTTCGCTCTGTCCGCCGAAGCTGTCTCCAATCTGAAGCTGGGCGATGCTGTCGCTGTTGAAACCTTCTCCGTTGGTCAACTGGTTGATGTAACCGGTACCTCCAAGGGTAAGGGCTTCTCCGGTGTGATCAAGCGTCACAACTTCTCTTCCAACCGTGCTTCCCACGGTAACTCGCGTTCGCACAATACGCCGGGTTCCATTGGTCAAGCTCAGGATCCGGGTCGTGTATTCCCGGGCAAGCGCATGGCCGGTCAGTACGGTAACGTCAAGAGCACGGTTCAGTGCCTCGAGATCGTTCGTATCGACGCCGAGCGTCAGCTGATCCTGGTCAAGGGCGCAGTCCCGGGTGCCAAGAACGGCGACGTAGTCGTGCGTCCTAGCGTGAAAGCGGGTGCGTGATGGAATTGAATGTAATCAATACCCAAGGCAAGGCTGTTGGTAGCCTGCAAGTGTCCGACTCCCTGTTCGGCCGCGACTACAACGAAGCTCTGGTTCACCAAGTTGTTACCGCGTTCCTGGCGAACGCCCGTAGCGGCAACCGTGCCCAGCTGACTCGTGCCGAAGTGAAGCACTCGACCAAGAAGCCGTTCCGTCAGAAGGGCACTGGTAACGCTCGTGCAGGTATGACTTCCACCCCGAACCGTCGTGGTGGTGGCCGCGCCTTCCCGAACAAGCCGGACGAGAACTTCACCCAGAAGATCAACCGCAAGATGTTCCGTGCTGGCATGGCAGCTATCCTGTCGCAACTGGTGCGTGACGAGCGTCTGATCATCGTGGACGAGCTGAATGTAGCCAGCCCGAAGACCAAGGAATTCGTGGGTACTGTGCAGCCGATGGGTCTGGAGCAAGCTCTGTTCATCACTGGCGAGCTGAACGAAAACCTGTATCTGTCTTCCCGTAACCTGCCGAACGTGCTGGTTATCGAAGCTCAACAAGCTGACCCGTACAGCCTGCTGCGCTTCAAGAAGACCGTGATCACCCGCGACGCCGTGAAGCAACTGGAGGAGCAGTGGGCATGAACCAAGAACGTCTGTTGCAAGTAATCCTTGCTCCGATCGTTTCCGAAAAGAGCACCATGATTGCTGAGAAGAACCAGCAAATGGCGTTCCGTGTTGCTAAAGACGCAACCAAGCCGGAAATCAAGGCCGCTGTTGAAATGCTGTTCAACGTAAAAGTTGAAGGCGTTTCCACTGTGAACGTCAAGGGCAAGGTTAAGCGTTTCGGCCGTAGCATCGGTCGTCGCAGTGACTGGAAAAAGGCCTACGTTAGCCTGGTTGAAGGTCAAGAAATCGACCTGACCGCTACCCCGGCCGCGGCGGAGTAAGGAGATAGAGCATGCCTATCGTTAAGGTAAAACCGACTTCCGCGGGTCGCCGTGCTGTCGTCAAGGTGGTAAACCCTGACCTGCACAAGGGTGCTCCGCACGCTGCCCTGGTAGAGAAGAAAAACTCCACCGGTGGTCGCAATCACAATGGTCACATCACCACGCGTCATCGCGGTGGTGGCCACAAGAAGCACTACCGTCTGATCGACTTCCGTCGCAACAAGGATGGCATCCCGGCAAAAGTGGAACGCATCGAATACGATCCGAACCGCACTGCCCACATCGCTCTGTTGTGCTACGCCGATGGCGAACGCCGCTACATCATCGCCCCGCGTGGCGTGAAGGTGGGCGCGGTTCTGCTGTCCGGTTCCGAGGCTCCGATCAAGGCCGGTAACGCTCTGCCGATCCGCAACATCCCGGTGGGTACCACTATCCACTGCGTGGAAATGCAACCCGGCAAGGGCGCTCAGATGGTTCGCTCCGCTGGCGCTTCTGCAATGCTGCTGGCTCGTGAAGGCGTGTACGCTCAACTGCGTCTGCGCTCTGGCGAGATCCGCCTGGTGCACGTCGATTGCCGTGCGACCGTTGGCGAAGTGGGTAACGAAGAGCACTCCCTGCGCAAGCTGGGCAAGGCCGGTGCGACTCGTTGGCGCGGCATCCGTCCGACCGTTCGCGGTACGGCGATGAACCCGATCGATCACCCGCATGGTGGTGGTGAAGGCCGCACTGGCGAAGGCCGCGTGCCGGTGAGCCCGTGGGGCACTCCGACTAAGGGCTTCCGTACCCGTCGCAACAAGCGTACCGACAACATGATCGTACGCCGTCGCTATTCCAACAAAGGGTAATTGACAATGGCACGTTCGCAGAAAAAAGGCCCGTTCGTTGACCTGCATCTCCTGAAGAAGGTGGATGCGGTACGGGCAACCAGCGACAAGCGTCCGATCAAGACCTGGTCCCGTCGTTCGACCATCCTGCCGGACTTCATTGGTTTGACCATCGCTGTACACAACGGTCGCACTCACGTTCCCGTCTATGTTTCTGAAAACATGGTCGGCCACAAACTGGGTGAATTCTCGCTGACTCGCACCTTCAAAGGCCATGCTGCCGATAAGAAGGCGAAGAAGAAGTAAGGTGAAGCGATGAGAGTATCTGCAAATCTGAAAAGTGTTCGCCTGTCGGCACAAAAGTGTCGTCTGGTGGCCGATCTGGTCCGCGGCAAGCCCGTTGATCAGGCGCTGAATATCCTGGCCTTCTCCCCGAAGAAGGGCGCGGTAATCATCAAGAAAGTGCTGGAATCTGCAATCGCTAACGCCGAACACAACGAAGGCGCTGACATCGATACCCTGCGTGTCACCAGCATCTTTGTTGACAAGGGCGCTAGTCTGAAGCGTTTCACTGCCCGTGCTAAGGGTCGTGGCAATCGCATCGAAAAGCAGACCTGCCACATCTCGTTGACCGTTGGCAATTAAGGGGTAAGAAATGGGTCAGAAGATTCATCCGACGGGATTCCGTCTTGCCGTTAACAAAAACTGGTCTTCCAAGTGGTTCGCGTCTTCGCAGAACTTCCCGGAAATGCTGAAGCAGGATATCGAAGTTCGCGAATTCCTGAAGAAGCGTCTGGGTCACGCTTCGGTTGGCCGCGTAACCATCGAGCGTCCGGCCAAGTCCGCCCGCATCACCATTCACAGCGCCCGTCCGGGCGTGGTGATTGGCAAGAAGGGCGAAGACATTGAAGTTCTGAAGCAAGAACTGCAAAAGCGCCTGGGCGTGCCGGTTCACGTGAACATCGAAGAAGTTCGCAAGCCGGAACTGGACGCGCAAATCATCGCCGACGGCATCGCTTCCCAGCTGGAAAAGCGTGTTATGTTCCGTCGCGCCATGAAGCGCGCCATGCAAAACGCCATGCGTCTGGGTGCCGAAGGCATCAAGATCATGTCGTCCGGTCGTCTGAACGGTATCGACATCGCGCGTAGCGAATGGTACCGCGAAGGCCGCGTTCCGCTGCATACCCTGCGCGCTGACGTGGATTACGCTACCTCCGAAGCCAAGACTACCTACGGTATCATCGGCATCAAGGTATGGGTATACAAAGGCGAGCTGAAGCCGGGCCAAGTTGTGGCCGCGCCGGCAGCTCCCGAGAAGAAAATGAGAAAGGGTGCCCGCAATGCTGCAGCCAACTAGACTCAAGTACCGCAAACAGCACAAAGGCCGTAACACCGGTATCGCCACTCGTGGCAATAAGGTGAGCTTTGGTGATTTCGGTCTGAAGGCTGTTGGTCGTGGTCGTCTGACCGCGCGTCAGATCGAAGCTGCGCGTCGTGCGATGACTCGTCACATCAAGCGTGGCGGCCGCATCTGGATCCGTATCTTCCCGGACAAACCGATCACCTCCAAGCCGGCCGAAGTCCGTATGGGCGGGGGCAAGGGCTCTCCGGAGTACTACGTGGCTGAGATTCAGCCTGGCAAGATGCTGTACGAAATGGATGGCGTATCCGAGGAACTCGCTCGCGAAGCTTTCCGTCTGGCCGCAGCTAAGTTGCCGATCGCCACTGTGTTCGTAACCAAACAGGTAGGTCAGTAATGAAAGCGTCCGAACTGAAAGCCAAAACTGTTGAAGAGCTGAAGGCGGAACTGCTGAGCCTGCTGAAGGCCCAGTTTGCGCTGCGCATGCAGCACGCTACTCAGCAACTCGCCAAGACCTCTGAACTGAAGAAAGTGCGTCGCGACATCGCTCGTGTTCGTACCGTTCTGAAAGAAAAGGCAGTTTAAGATGAGCGAAACCAAAGTGGTACGTACGCTGACCGGCGTTGTGGTCAGCGACAAGATGGATAAGACCGTGACCGTACTGGTCGAGCGCAAAGTCAAGCACCCGATCTACGGCAAGATCATCCGTCGCTCCAAGAAGTTCCACGCACACGACGAAAACAACGAGTTCAAGGCAGGCGACATCGTAGTAATCAGCGAGTCCCGCCCGCTCTCGAAGACCAAATCGTGGGTGGTAACTGGCCTGGTTGAGAAATCTCGCCAGGTATAAAGCTTGCAGAGGGCTTCGGTCCTCTGTATAATGGCCATCTCCTGCACCCTTCGTGCAGGAGTTCCGCCCTTACGGGGTCCAAAACTGGCCGTTTGATACGCCACAGAATGATCTGTGGCGTTTCCGCTGTTCGAGCCTGGCATCGCGCCCAGGCTAACGGCAGTGGAAAGTGACGGATAAAGTTGGATTAGAAAGGTAATCTCAAATGATCCAAATGCAGACCATGCTTGAGGTCGCTGACAACACTGGTGCGCGTCACGTTATGTGCATCAAGGTGCTGGGTGGCTCCAAGCGTCGCTATGCTAGCGTAGGTGACATCATCAAGGTGAGCATCAAGGATGCCGCTCCGCGTGGTCGCGTCAAAAAAGGCGACGTATACAACGCGGTCGTGGTACGCACTGCCAAAGGCGTGCGCCGTCCGGATGGCTCTTTGATCAAGTTTGACAGCAATGCTGCCGTACTGCTCAACAACAAGCTTGAGCCGATCGGCACACGTATCTTCGGGCCCGTTACGCGTGAACTGCGTACCGAACGCTTCATGAAGATCGTATCGCTGGCTCCTGAAGTGCTGTAAGGAGGTCACATGCGCAAAATTCGTAAAGGTGATGAAGTCGTAGTAATCACCGGTAAAGACAAAGGCAAGCGCGGTACCGTCCTGCGTGTTCTGGAAACCAAGCTGGTAGTTGAAGGCGTGAATGTCGCCAAGAAACACCAGAAGCCGAACCCGGTACGTGGCGTAGCTGGCGGCATCGTCGAGAAGACCATGCCCATCGATGCTTCCAACGTCGCGATTTTCAATCCGGCAAGCCAAAAGGCTGACCGCGTAGGCTTCAAGGTTCTTGAAGACGGCCGCAAGGTGCGCGTGTTCAAGTCCAGCGGCGAAGTTATCGGCGCCTAAGGAGCTAACATGGCACGTCTCTACGATTTCTACAAAGACAGCGTAGTGCCAGAACTGATGAAACAGTTCGGCTACAAGTCGATCATGCAAGTTCCGCGTATCGAGAAGATCACCGTGAACATGGGCGTGGGCGAAGCCGTTGCCGATAAGAAGGTAATGGAATTCGCCGTGGGCGACCTGGAAAAGATCGCCGGCCAGAAGCCGGTTGTCACCACCGCTCGCAAGTCCATCGCAGGCTTCAAGATTCGCGACAACTACCCGGTAGGTTGCAAGGTGACTCTGCGTCGCGAACGCATGTACGAGTTCCTGGACCGCCTGGTAACCATCGCTTTGCCGCGCGTTCGCGACTTCCGTGGTGTATCTGCCAAGTCCTTTGATGGCCGTGGCAACTACAACATGGGCGTTAAAGAACAGATCATCTTCCCGGAAATCGAGTACGACAAGATCGATGCTCTGCGTGGTATGAACATCACTATCACCACCACGGCGAAGACTGACGAAGAGGCCCGCGCTCTGCTGGCCGCGTTCAAGTTCCCGTTCAAGGGTTAAGCACATGGCACGACTTGCACTGATTAACCGTGAAGAAAAGCGCGTCAAGCTGGCCAATAAGTTTGCTGCCAAGCGTGAAGCCCTGATCGCCACCATCAACAACCAGAACCTCTCGGAAGAAGAGCGTTTCGCCGCCCGCCTGCAACTGCAGCAACTGCCGCGCAACGCTTCTCCGGTTCGCCAGCGTCGCCGCTGCGCCGTGACCGGTCGTCCGCGTGGTGTGTTCCGTAAATTCGGCCTGGGTCGCAACAAACTGCGTGAGATCGCCATGAAGGGCGAGATTCCGGGTGTTGTGAAGGCCAGCTGGTAATAGGAGACACATAGAATGAGCATGCACGATCCTATTTCCGATATGTTGACCCGCATCCGCAACGGCCAAACCGCTTCCAAGGTCAAGGTTTCCATGCCTTGCTCGAAGCTGAAGGTTGCGCTGGCGCAGGTGCTGAAGGAAGAAGGCTACATCGAAGACTTCGCCGTTGCCGGCGAAGAGAAGAAGCCTGTTCTTGATATCCAGCTCAAGTACTACGCTGGCCGTCCGGTGATCGAGCGCATCGAGCGCGTATCCCGTCCTGGCCTGCGCGTGTACAAGGGCTCCACCGAAATCCCGAAGGTCATGAATGGTCTGGGCGTGGCGATTCTGTCCACCTCCAAGGGCGTGATGACCGATCGCAAGGCACGCGCAGCCGGTATCGGCGGCGAACTGCTCTGCGTCGTGGCGTAAGGGGGTCAAATGTCTCGCGTAGCTAAGAATCCGGTAGCCATTCCGGCCGGCGTCGAAGTGAAGTTCGGCGCTGCAGAAGTGACTGTAAAGGGCGCCCTGGGCACCCTGAGCACCGCTCTGTGCAACGACGTGGAAGTGAAGCTGGACAACAACCAGCTGACTTTCGCTGCCAAGAACGACAGCAAGTTCGCACGTGCCATGTCCGGCACCCTGCGTGCCCTGCTGAACAACATGGTGAACGGCGTATCCAAGGGCTTCGAGAAGAAGCTGCAGCTGGTCGGCGTGGGCTATCGCGCCCAAGCTCAAGGCGATACCCTGAACCTGTCTCTGGGTTTCTCGCACCCGGTGGCTCACAAGATGCCCGAAGGCATCAAGGTTGAGACTCCGACTCAGACCGAGATTCTGGTCAAGGGCGCTAACAAGCAGCTCGTTGGTCAGGTCGCAGCCGAGATTCGCGCTTACCGTTCGCCAGAGCCCTACAAGGGCAAGGGCGTTCGTTATGCCGACGAGGTTGTGGTTCTGAAAGAAACCAAGAAGAAGTAACTGAGGCACTGACATGGACAAGAAACAAGCTCGACTCCGCCGCGCACGTAAAACCCGTGCACGGATTGCGGAGCTCAAGATGGTGCGCCTCTCTGTGCATCGCACCAATAGCCACATTTACGCCCAGATCATTGACGAGACCGGCAGCAAGGTACTGGCCAGCGCATCTTCGCTGGAAGCAGAAGTCCGCGCCGAACTCGCCAATGGCGGCAACGTGGCAGCTGCGGCCGTGATCGGCAAGCGCATTGCCGAAAAGGCAAAAGCCGCTGGCATCGTGAACGTGGCCTTCGACCGCTCCGGTTTCAAATACCACGGTCGCATGAAGGCCCTGGCTGACGCCGCTCGCGAACACGGCCTCGTATTCTAATTCGGAGTGAAGAATGGCTAAGCACGAAATGGAAGATCGCGGCGACGGTCTGGTCGAGAAAATGATCAGCGTCAACCGCGTCACCAAAGTGGTTAAGGGCGGCCGTATCATGGCTTTCTCCGCCCTGACCGTGGTTGGTGATGGCGACGGCGGTATCGGCATGGGTAAGGGCCGTTCCAAGGAAGTTCCGGTTGCCGTACAAAAGGCAATGGAACAAGCCCGCCACAACATGGTTAAGATCCCGCTGAAGAACGGCACGCTGCAACACACCGTTATCGGCAAGCACGGTGCCACCACCGTCTTCATCCAGCCGGCCAAAGAAGGTACCGGCGTGAAGGCTGGTGGCCCGATGCGCGCGATCTTTGATGCAATGGGTGTTCACAATGTTTCGGCCAAGATTCATGGTTCCACCAACCCGTACAACGTGGTGCGTGCAACCCTGAATGGCCTGAGCAACATCAACACCCCGGCGCAAATCGCTGCCAAGCGTGGCCTGAGCGTCGAGGACATCCTGGGGGTGGGTCATGAGTAACGCCAAGACTGTCAAGGTCACTCTGGTAAAGAGCCTGATCGGTCGCCTGGAGTCTCACAAGGCCTGCGCCCGTGGTCTGGGTCTACGCAAGATCCGCCAGACCGTTGAAGTGCTCGATACCCCTGAAAACCGTGGCATGATCAACAAGATCAGCTACCTGCTCAAATTCGAGGGCTAAGAGATGCTGCTGAACACCGTACAACCGGGCGTCGGCGCCAAGCATGCCAAGCGCCGTGTCGGCCGTGGCATTGGCAGCGGCCTGGGCAAGACTTGCGGCCGCGGCCACAAGGGTCAGAAGAGCCGTGCCGGTGGTTTCCACAAGGTAGGCTTCGAAGGCGGTCAAATGCCGCTGCAACGTCGCTTGCCGAAGCGTGGCTTCAAGTCGCTGACCGCTCGCAAGGTTGCTGAGGTTCGCCTGTCCGAACTGAACCTGCTGCCGGTCAACGAAATCGATCTGCTGTCTCTCAAGCAAGCTGGTCTGGTATCCGCTCAAGCCCTGGTGGCCAAAGTGGTTCTGTCCGGCAAGATTGAGCGCGCGGTGAAACTGCGTGGTATCGGCGCTACCGCCGGTGCCCGCGCTGCCATCGAAGCTGCCGGCGGCAGTATTGAATAAGGCATTTATCTGTGGCGAATACTTCTCTAGTGGCAAATGCCAATAAGTTTGGTGATCTGAAACGTCGCATCTGGTTCCTGATTGGCGCGCTGATCGTTTTCCGTATCGGTGCCCACATTCCGGTTCCGGGCGTCAATCCTGCCGAGCTAGCGAAGTTGTTCCACACATCGCAGACGGGCCTGCTCGACATGTTCAACATGTTCTCGGGCGGCGCCCTCTCGAGGTTTACCGTGTTTGCCCTGGGCATCACGCCGTATATCTCGGCTTCCATCATTCTGCAGTTGGCGGCGGAAGTGATTCCGACGCTGAAACAGCTGAAGAAGGAAGGCGATGCGGGACGTCGCAAGATAACCCAGTACACGCGTTATGCCACTGTGGCGCTGGCGACTTTCCAAAGTTTCGGCATCGCGGTGATGTTGTACAAGCAGCCAAACCTGGTGATGACTGCTCAGTGGGAGTTTTATCTGACATCCGTAGTGTGTCTGGTTACCGGTACCATGTTCTTGATGTGGTTGGGTGAACAGATCACCGAGCGGGGTATCGGCAACGGTATCTCGTTGATCATCTGCGCGGGTATCGCTTCAGGTGTTCCGGCTGCCATTGGTAAAACCCTGACTCTGACCAGTCAGGGCTCTTTGCCCATTCCGTTTGCCATCTTGCTGTTTGTCGCAGTGATCCTGGTGACTTTCGTGGTGGTCTACGCCGAGCGTGGCCAGCGCAAAGTTCTGGTGAACTATGCCAAGCGTCAGGTGGGCAACCGCGTCATGCAGGGCCAGAGCACGCATTTGCCGCTCAAGCTCAACATGGCGGGGGTGATTCCTCCGATCTTCGCCTCCAGCATCATCCTGTTCCCGGCCACCGTTATCGGCTGGTTTGGCCAGGGCGAGCACATGTCTTGGTTGAAGGGCGTGGCTGACAAGCTGCATCCGGGTCAGCCGATTTATGTGCTGCTGTACGCGGCGGCGATCATCTTCTTCTGCTATTTCTACACGGCGCTGGTTTTCAGCCCGAAGGAAACGGCTGACAACCTGAAGAAGAGCGGGGCGTTCATCCCGGGCATCCGTCCAGGTGAGCAGACTTCTCGTTACATCGAGAAGATCATCCTGCGGCTGACACTGATCGGTGCGATCTACATCACGCTGGTCTGCCTGATGCCGGAATTCCTGATCCTGAAGTGGAACGTACCGTTCTACTTCGGCGGTACATCGCTGCTGATCATGGTGGTGGTGACCATGGACTTCATGGCGCAGGTGCAGTCCTACGTGTTGTCGCATCAATACGAGAGCTTGCTGAAGAAGGCTAACTTCAAAGGCAATGCCCTTACCCGCTGACACACGAGTTCACACTGGGTTATATGGCTAAGGAAGACACTATCCAGATGCAAGGCGAGATCTTGGAAAATTTGCCTAGCGCAACTTTCAAGATCAAGCTCGAAAATGGACACGTGGTACTCGGGCATATCTCTGGGAAGATGCGGATGCACTACATCCGCATCCTGCCGGGTGACAAGGTGACTGTGGAGTTGACTCCATACGATCTGTCCCGCGCCCGAATTGTGTTCCGCGCGAAGTAACGCATTCGCTCTTTTAGGATTTGAAAGGATCTGAACATGCGAGTACAGCCTTCTGTAAAGAAGATTTGCCGTAATTGCAAAATCATTCGTCGCAATCGCGTGGTTCGCGTGATCTGCACGGACCCGCGTCACAAGCAAAAGCAAGGCTAACATTTGTTAGACCTGGATTTGCGTGATACAATCGCAAACTTTTCAAGGTCTTAAGGCTTAAGGAAAGAGTATGGCCCGTATTGCAGGGGTAAACATCCCCAATCATGCGCATGCCGTTATCGGCCTGCAGGCAATTTTCGGCATCGGTCAGACTCGCGCGCAGCAAATTTGTGCTGCTGCTGGCGTGAATCCCTCCACCAAGGTGAAGGATCTGACTGAAGCTGAAATGGAAACTCTGCGTGATCAAGTGGCTAAGTTCACCGTTGAAGGTGACCTGCGTCGCGAAATCACCATGAGCATCAAGCGTCTGATGGACATGGGCTGCTATCGCGGCTTCCGCCATCGTCGCGGCTTGCCGTGCCGCGGTCAGCGCACTCGCACTAACGCGCGTACCCGTAAGGGACCGCGTAAGGCGATCGCCGGCAAGAAGTAATTTTAAGGAACACAGAGAATGGCTAAAGCAAACACAGCTGTCCGTGTACGTAAAAAAGTGCGCAAGTCTGTTAGCGAAGGTATCGTGCACGTGCACGCTTCGTTCAACAACACCATCATCACTATCACCGACCGTCAAGGCAATGCACTGTCTTGGGCTACCTCTGGCGGCGCTGGTTTTAAGGGCTCGCGCAAGAGTACACCCTTTGCCGCTCAGGTAGCTGCAGAGCACGCTGGTAAAGTTGCCCAAGAATACGGTGTGAAGAACCTCGAAGTTCGTATTAAAGGCCCGGGCCCGGGTCGTGAATCCGCTGTTCGCGCACTCAACTCGCTGGGCTTCAAGATCACCAGCATCTCCGACGTGACGCCGGTACCGCACAACGGTTGCCGTCCGCCCAAAAAACGTCGTATTTAATTCGGAGAGTGTGAGAACATGGCACGTTATATTGGCCCGAAGTGTAAGCTCGCTCGTCGTGAAGGCACCGACCTTTTCCTGAAGAGCGCGCGTCGTGCACTGGATTCCAAATGCAAACTGGACACCGCTCCTGGTCAGCATGGCGCCCGTCGCGGCCGCCTGTCCGACTACGGCGTTCAGCTGCGTGAAAAGCAGAAAATCCGCCGCATCTACGGCGTACTCGAGCGTCAGTTCCGCAACTACTTTGCGGAAGCTGTTCGCCGCAAGGGCTCCACGGGTGAAAACCTGCTGAAGCTGCTTGAGTCCCGCCTGGACAATGTTGTATATCGCATGGGCTTTGGCTCCACTCGCGCCGAAGCGCGCCAGCTGGTCAGCCACAAGGCTATCGTTGTGAACGGCCAGGTTGTGAACATTCCGTCCTACCAGGTTAAAGCCGGTGACGTAGTGTCCGTCCGCGAAAAGGCCAAGAAGCAGGCTCGTATCGTCGAAGGCCTGGCTCTGGCTGAGCAAGGCGGCTTCCCGACTTGGGTGTCCGTGGACTCCAAGAAAATGGAAGGCGTCTTCAAATCCGCTCCGGAACGTTCCGAACTGTCTAGCGATATCAACGAACAACTCGTTGTGGAATTCTACTCCAAGTAATCGCTAGCTCTTAGGGAATGACTATGCAAAACAGCGCTTCGGAATTTCTGAAACCTCGTCTGATTGACGTACAGCCGGTTTCCGCCACCCACGCTCGCGTGTCGATGGAGCCGTTCGAGCGCGGCTACGCCCATACCCTGGGCAATTCGCTGCGCCGCATCCTGCTGTCGTCGATGCCGGGCTATGCTCCGACCGAAGTGACTATCGCTGGCGTTTTGCATGAGTATTCCGCGCTTGACGGCGTGCGGGAGGATGTCGTTGACATCCTCCTCAACCTCAAGGGCGTAGTGCTTAAGCTGCATGGTCGCGACAGTGTCGTGCTGACCTTGAAAAAGGAAGGCGAGGGCGCTGTCTTGGCTAGCGATATCGAGCTGCCGCACGACGTGGAAGTGATCAATCCGGAACACGTGATTTGTCACATCTCCGCTGGCGGCAAGATCGACATGGAGGTCAAGGTGGAGAAGGGCCGCGGCTATCAGCCGGTGTCCGTCCGCACCAGCCATGACGACAACCGTTCCATCGGCACCATCCAACTGGACGCTTCCTTCTCGCCGGTTCGCCGCGTGAGCTTCGCTGTGGAAAGCGCCCGTGTGGAACAGCGTACCGACCTCGACCGCCTGGTTCTCGACATCGAGACCAACGGCGTCATCGAGCCGGAGCAGGCTGTGCGCAACGCAGCCCGCATCCTGATGGATCAGCTGTCGATCTTTGCAGATCTCCAAGGCACAGCGGTTGAAGAAGTCGTTGAAAAGGCGCCGCCGATCGATCCGATCCTGCTGCGTCCGGTAGACGATCTTGAACTGACGGTCCGTTCGGCCAACTGCCTGAAAGCAGAGAACATTTATTACATCGGCGATCTGATCCAGCGTACCGAAACCGAGCTTCTGAAGACACCGAACCTCGGCCGCAAGTCGCTGAACGAGATCAAAGAAGTTCTCGCTTCCAAGGGCCTGACTCTCGGCATGAAGCTCGAGAACTGGCCTCCGGCTGGTCTGGAAAAGCCGTAAGTTTGAGACTAAAGGACATTAACAATGCGTCATCGTTACAGTAATCGTAAACTGAACCGCACGACCAGCCATCGTCTGGCGATGCTGCGCAACATGGCCAACTCGCTGCTGAAGCACGAAGTTATCGTGACCACGCTGCCGAAGGCCAAGGAACTGCGTCGTGTGGCCGAGCCGCTCATCACGCTCGGCAAGAAGCCGTCTCTCGCCAACCGTCGTCTGGCGTTCGACCGCACCCGTGACCGCGAAATCGTGGTTAAACTCTTTGACGTGCTCGGCGCGCGCTACGCTACCCGCAACGGTGGTTACGTGCGTATCCTGAAGTACGGTTTCCGCAAGGGCGACAACGCCCCGATGGCTCTGGTAGAGCTGGTGGACCGTCCGGAAGATGCCGTTGCCGTTGAAGACAACTCCGCCGAGTAATCGACGAAGTTGCAGGAAAAAGCCAGCTCGCTTGAGCTGGCTTTTTTCATGCCTGCCGCCTGGCGCGATAGGCCGCGCAGGCGCGAAAGCTAGAAGATAGACAAGCCGGTTCGCGTGGTAAAGCGATCCAGCGCCTCCAAGCCCAGCACCGAATTGCCGCGGCTGTCCAGTTGCGGACTCCATACCGCGATGCTCATCTTGCCCGGGATCACCGCCAGCAAGCCCCCGCCCACGCCGCTCTTGACCGGCAAGCCGACACGATAAGCGAATTCGCCGGCTGCATCGTAGGTGCCGCAGGTCAACATGACGGCATTCACCTGTTTGGCCTGGCTGCGGCTCAGGTATCGTTCACCGGTCAGCGGCGACACGCCATGGTTGGCGAGAAATAGTCCCGCGCGCGCCAGCTCGCGGCAAGTCAGCGCGATGCTGCAGCTATCGAAGTATTGCGCCAACACGGTTTGCACCGCGTGTCCGATATTGCCGTAACTTTTCATGAAGTGGGCCAGCGCCGCGTTGCGGTCCCCGTGCTCGCGCTCCGATGCGGCAATGACAGGATCGGCATCCAGCTTGGGGCTGTCGGTTTCCTGGCGCAGCCAATGCAGCAGATGGCGATGGGCGTCGCCGAAGTGGCCCATGGCGCGATCGGTCACGACCAGGGCGCCGGCATTGATGAAGGGATTGCGCGGGATGCCGTGCTCGTATTCCAGCTGCACCAGCGAGTTGAAGGGATTGCCGGACGGTTCCTTGCCGACATGGCGCCACAGCGTCTCCCCGTCGACTTGCAGCGTCAGCGCCAGCATGAAGGCCTTGCTGATGCTTTGCATAGAAAACGGCGTGTCGGCGTCGCCGCAGGCGAATTGCTGGCCATCCAGCGTATGGATGGCGAAACCGAACTGGTGCGGGGCAACCGAGGCCAGGGCTGGGATGTAGTCGGCTACCTGGCCTTGATCGTAGAAAGGCAGCACTTGCTGCCGGATATCTTCAATAAGCGCTTGCAGATTCATCGGCAGATTTTAATCATTGCGTGGGCCGCCAGTCTAGAAGCTGTAACGCTCGCTGAGGATTTCGACGGGATCGCCTAATGTCAGAATGCCCTCATTGCAGGCGCGCAGATTGACGCCGAAACAGACTCCCTCATCCAAACGGCGCGTGCGCACCAGCGTCTGCAGCGGTTCGCCGCCGGGATCTTTTTCACCGCTTTGCGGATCGACGGTGGTCAGCACGCAGCGCGTGCACGGTCCGGTGATTTCAAATTCGACTTCGCCGATGCGGATGCGCTGCCATTCGTCCTCGATCCACGGGTAGTCGCCATCGACGACCAGATTGGGCCGAAAATGACGCAGGCTGACGGGCTGTTGCAGCTCGTGGTTGAGCGCGTCGAGCGAGGCTTGGTTGACCAACAGATACGGGTGGCCGTCGGCAAAGCTCATCTTGTTCGAGTCCGGGTAGGGGCGCTGCGATTCGGCGCCCAGCCATAGCAAGCGGCAGTCGGCGCCGACAATGTCGGACAGCCAGGCATCGACGCGGGCATCACCGTGGCAGGCAGCGAAGCTGTCCTTCCATACCTGCGCGGGATGGGCTTGGGTGTAGACGGTGGTCATGGCGAAAATCGGCGATTTGTCGGGATAGTGCAGCAGGATGCCGCCCGGCAGCAGCTCGACTTTCAACCGGAGCAGGTGCGGATGGGTGCGGGCGGTGATCTGTTTCCCATCGGGGCTGGCGATCAGCCATTCGCGGTCATGCAGCAGGCCCAGTTTGCCGGCGTAGGCGCGGGTGGTGGCGATGCCGCGTGTCGATTTCAGCGGGTGGACAAACAGGGATATCAATTGCATGGCATGGCTCCGTCGATTTGCTGTGATGCTATCAGCTCATCAAGGTGATGGGTAGTTGCGCGGGCGGCAGCGGCCGAAAATCGCCATGACAAAATCTTTAACTAAAACACATGGATTGTTGCCATGGGTTTGTAAGAGAACCATTGCATATATTTCACCGGCAATTTACATTGAGGGCGCGGCAGATTGTCGGACGATTTCTGCGGAAGTGCTTGGCAGGCCGGTACGGCCACTAAATGGCGCCAAGCTGCGAGGAAAGATGGTTGTGTTACGGTTTATCCGTTGAGGTTTGCGCGATTACGGGCTAAACCTGAGTAGGTAAAGACATGATAGATGGTGCCAGACACGGCGAAGTTCCAAGCTGTGATGGCTTCGCAAGCGATTGGGGATCTGGAGGAAGTGGTATGCGCTCTTTGCGAGTCAAGCTGATTGCTTTTATTGCCCTGCTGCTGGTGGTGCTGGGCGTTGTGATCACGATCCTGGTTTACGGCCAGATGCGCAATGAAATCATCCAAGGCGTGGAGAATGAGCTGGATGGCACCTCGAAGGGCTATGCCGGTTTGGTGGCCAGCTGGTACAAGAGCAAGGTGGGCGTGGTGATCGCGGCCAACCCGCTGGTGGCTGATCAGGATCCTCGGCAAACGCTGGCGCGGCTGAGCCAGGCCGGCGGTTTCGACATGACCTATATCGGCACCGCGCAGCACGTGATGATACGTTCGGACATGAAGCCTCAGCCGCAGGGTTATGACCCGGTGGCGCGGCCGTGGTATCAGCAGGCGGCGGCCAGCGGCAATCCCGGCGTATCCGATCCCTATGTGGACTTCGACACCAAAAAACTGGTGGTCACCTTCGTCTCCCCGGTCAAAGACGGCAGCGGCTTGAAGGCGGTGGTGGGCGGCGACATCTTCATCGACGACCTGGTGAAGACCGTGTTGTCGGTGAAATTGCGCGGCAACGGCTATGCCTTCCTGGTCGACAAGACCGGCAAAGTGATCGCCCACCCGGATGCCAGCCTGACGCTGAAACCGCTGACCGAAAAAGTGCCGGAACTGACCGGCGATCGCTTGACCCAGCTGGCGGCGAGCAACGGCATGGTGCCGGTGCAGATCGGCGGCGAGAACAAATTGGTGGAAGTCCAGCCGGTGGAAGGCACCAACTGGTTGCTGGGCGTGGTGACCGATGAAGCGGTCGTGACCAATCCTTTGCGCACCCTGCTGTTGACCATCATCGGCCTGGGCGCGGTGTGCGTCGCCATCCTGGCGGTCGTGGCCAGCGTGATACTGAGCAAGATGCTGTCCGGCTTGGGCCGCCTGCGCGGCGCGATGCTGGAAATTTCCCAGGGCGAGGGCGACCTGACTCGCCGCATCCAGGTTAGCGGTCAGGACGAAATCGCCGAAACCGCCACCGCCTTCAACCGCTTCATCGATCAGCTGCAGAAGATGTTCCTGGCGGTGAAGGAAGAGGCCGAGCGCGTGACCAATGGCGTAGAAAGCGTCACCCACACGGTGGACAAGGTGGCGCACGACTCGCGGCAGATTGCTGACGTGTCCAGCTCCAACGCCGCCACGCTGGAGGAGATCACCGTCAGCATCTCGCATATCGCCGATGCGGCGCGCGAAGCGGACACGCTGGTCAATCACACCGGCGATGTGTCCAGCGAGAGCGCCAGCGGCATGCTGCGCATCTCCAATGAAATGAACAGCACGGTGGATGCGGTCAAGGGCCTGTCCAGCATGCTGGCTTCTCTGGATCAGCGCTCTCAGCAAATCAGCGGCATCACCAATGTGATCAAGGACATTGCCGATCAGACCAATCTGCTGGCGCTGAACGCGGCGATCGAGGCCGCCCGCGCCGGCGAGATGGGCCGTGGCTTCGCCGTGGTGGCCGACGAAGTGCGCAAGCTGGCAGAGCGCACCGGCCAGGCGACGGTGGAAATCTCCGGCATGGTCAGCACCATACGCGAGGAAACCAGCCAGGCGGTGAACAATATGCAACGCACCGTCAACTCGGTGGATGGCGGCGTGGAGCTGACGCAGAGCGCGGTGGAGCGCATCGAGCAGATCCAGCAGGCGATGCAGGAAGTCATGGCCAAGATGAACGAAATCACCTTGTCCACCAGCGAACAGCACAAGGCCACCACCCTGATCGCGCAGAGCACCGAGCAGATCAACGGCCGCATCGTGGACAGCGACGACGCTTTGCAGACGGTTCGCGACACGCTGTCCAGCCTGACGCAGTCGGCCAACAATATGCGGCAGTTGTTCTCGAGTTTCCACGTATGATCCAGCGCCGCGACTGACGGCGGAAAGCCCGGGTGATCCGGGCTTTTTTACACCAGGGGACGGTGCCGCGCGGGGACGCGGCGTCCAGGCTGCGCGCAGTCTGGCAGTGGATAAAACAATAAGCGGCAGGTGGGTGGGAAGGAGCGGGCGATGGAAAAAGCGACGGGATTGAGCCTGAAGGTTCGTCTGCAGGGATTGATGCTGATTGCGGTGCTGGTGGTCTGTGTGCTGGGCGTGATCAGCGTGTTCAACCAGCGGCACAGCATGATGCAGGACCGGCAGGACAAGGTGCGCAATCTGGTGGAAAGCGCGGTCTCGCTGGTGAGCGCCTATGAGCAACTGGTGGATAGCGGCAAGATCAGCGAGGCCGATGCCAAGCGCACGGTGTCCAAAGTGCTCAGTTCAATGCACTACGACAAGTCTGACTATTTCTTTGCCTATGATGCCGACTGGACCTATGTCGCGCATGGCGCCAAGCCGGAATTGATCGGCAAGAATCTGGCGGGGGTGAAAGACCCGAACGGCGTCGAGTTGAAGACGCTGTTCCAGAATGCGATCTCCTCGCCCGGCGGTGGCGGATTCGGCGAATATGTGTGGAGCAAGCCCGGTTTTTCTACGCCGCAGCCCAAGCTGTCCTATGTGACGACCACGCCGCGCTGGCATTGGATCGTCGGCTCCGGCATCTATCTGGATGACGTCGAGGCGGCGTTTCGGCATGAGCTGTTGTGGCTGGGCGGCTTGATGCTGCTGGCGCTGCTGCTGTTGCTGAGTTTGGGCGGCATGATTCTGCGCAATGTGCTGGGGCAATTGGGCGGGGATCCGCAAGAAACGGTGGCGGTGGTCAAGCGCATCGCGGCCGGCCGCTTGTCCGAGCCGGTTGCAGTCCGCGCCGGCGACAGCAGCAGCCTGATGGCCGCGGTGAGCGCCATGCAGCAGGAGTTGCAAAGGCTGGTGCGCGACATTGTGGAAGGCGCCCATCAGTTGTCCCTAGTCAGCAAGGAGGTGACCAGCGAGGCGGAGGCTGTCGGGCGCGGATCCGAGCAGCAAAGTTCCGCCGCCACCGCGATGGCGGCGTCGATAGAACAGCTGACGGTCAGCGTCAACCACATTTCCGACCGTTCGCAGGACGCGCGCGATCTGGCCAAGGAATCCGGCACATTGTCCAAGAGCGGCGGCGCGGTGATCGCGGAGGCGGTGGACGAGATGCGCCGCATCAACGACGCGGTGGATCAGACTGCCGGCATCATCACCAGCCTGGCCGACAAAACCCAAACCATATCCAGCATCATGCAGGTGATCCGCGACATCGCCGATCAGACCAATCTGCTGGCCTTGAACGCGGCGATCGAGGCGGCGCGCGCCGGCGAGATGGGGCGCGGCTTCGCCGTGGTGGCGGACGAGGTGCGCAAGCTGTCGGAGCGCACGGCGCAGGCGACGCAGGAAATCGCTTCCATGATCCAGGATGTGCAGCAGGGGGCCGAGCATTCCCGCCACAGCATGGAGGAGGCGGTGGCGCGGGTGAAGTCCGGCTTGGGCTTGGCGGAACAGGCCGGGGCGGAGATCGCGCGGATTCAGGACAGCGCCAACGGCGTGATCGATGTGGTGGGCGACATCGCTTTCGCGCTGCAGGAGCAGAGCGTGGCCAGCCAGCATATCGCCGAGCATGTGGAAAAAATCGCGCAGAGCGCCACCAGCAACGCCGCGGCTTCGAATGCGGCTTCGCAAGCCATCCACAATATGTACCAATTGGCGGCCAATCTGCGGCAGCTGGTATCGCGCTTCAGCGTCGATAAGTGAGGCGGCGGTGATCTGCCCCCGCTAGCCATACCAGCAATCAGGAGAGAAGTCCTAGGTTTGCATGGTGGTGGAACCTGCTGATCTTTGGCTTGCTAATTGTGCCTGGCGATGGCGTGCCGCAAATTCCGCTGGCGGTATCCGGCCAATCGATCCATGGGGACGGACTTGATTGTAATCGTCCCGCCACGCGGAGATGATCTGCCTGGCCTCCGCCAGCGAATCAAAGACATGCTCGTTCAGGCATTCGTCGCGGAGTCTGGCATTGAAGCTTTCGATGTAACCATTCTGCATCGGCCGGCCTGGTTGAATCAGGATGTGGCGGATGCCGCGGCTTTGCGCCCAGCCCATGAATGCCCGACTGGTGAACTCCGGCCCATTGTCCGTCCGGATCGCTGACGGATAGCCGCGAAATTGCGCCGCCTGATCCAACATCCGCGTGACGTATTGACCGGACATCGAGAAATCCACCGCAATCTGCACCGCTTCGTGGCTGAAGTCATCGGCGACCGTCAGGCATTTCAAGCGCCGACCACTGGCTAACTGGTCGCTGACAAAATCCATGCTCCACACCTCATTCCACTGTGTAGCGGCTTGCAGCGGCGTGCGCACGCCGGTCAGCTTACGCCGACGGTTACGTCGTCTAACCGCCAGACCTTGTTCGCGATACAAGCGGTACACCCGCTTGTGGTTGATGCCCGGAAACTCTGCGCGCAACAGGTCATACACTCGCCGATAGCCAAAGCGGCGGCGCGTGTGGGCGATATCGATGATGCGGGCGGTCAGCCGATGCGTGAATGCATCGGTTTGCGGCGGATGTCGCCAGGCGTCTCGAGAAAGCCCCACAAGCCGGCAAGCGCGGCGTTCCGACAATGCCAGTCCGCTGCTTAGCATGATGCGGATGGCCTGCCGCTTGGCTTGCGGGGCTAGCGCTTTATCCCGAAGGCGACCTTGAGAGCTTCGATATCGAGGTGGGCTTCGGCCAGCAGCTTCTTGAGCCGGGCATTCTCGGCTTCCAGATCGCGAGCGCGCTGCAATTCCGCGACGTTCATGCCGCCGTATTTGCTTCGCCATTTGTAGAAGGTGGCTTCAGAGAAGCCTCCCTGGCGGCAGACCTCCTTGATGGCCATGCCGAGTTCGGCCTGCTTGAGAAAGCCGATGATCTGCTCTTCGGTGTATCTGCTCTTCTTCATATCCGTCATTTTCCTTCAAGTGACAGACTTCTCTCTACTTTTGATTGGTAGGAGCTGAGGGGAGCAGATCAGCGGGCGTGTCATGAAAAAGCGGCGGCGCGTTCAGGAACGCTCCGCCGCTTTATGCTTTCATGTCCCGCTCAATAGCGGCCGCGGCGGCGCCAGCCCAGGGCCAGTGCCAGCAGCAGCAAGGCGCCGCAGCCAGCCACCACCGGCAGATTGCCGACCTGCATATACGGCGTCAGCCCCTGGCGGCTCTCGGCGAAGCCGGTCAGCACCTGGGTGGTGAATGGCGCGGCGATGGCGGAAATCTCTCCGTCCGGCCGAATGATGGCCGTCATGCCGTTATTGGTGGCGCGCAGCATGTAGCGGCCGGTTTCCAGCGAACGCGCCTGCGACAGCTGCAGATGCTGGCTCATGGCCTCGCTCTTGCCGAACCAGGCCAGGTTGCTGACATTGGCCAGGATGCCGGCCTTGGCGGCGGGGCCGATCAGCTCTTCGCCGAAACTGTCCTCATAGCAGACGTTGAACGCCACCTTGTGTCCGGCCAGCTCCAGCGGCGGCTGATCGGCGCCGCCGCGGCTGAAGCCGGACAGCGGCATGTCCATATACTGGTAGATCCAGCCGATCAAGCCCGGCAGCGGCACGAACTCGCCGAACGGCACCAGATGGTCCTTGGCGTAGTAGGGCATCTTGGGGTCGCTTAGCGCGACCACTGCATTCAGGTAGCCGCGGCCGTCATTGGTTCGGCGCGGCACGCCGCTGGCCAGCGCCATGCCGGAACGCTTGGCCTCGCCGCGCATCATGGTCAGATAGCCGGACGGCAGATCGTCCAGGAACAAGGGCAGCGCGGTTTCCGGCAGGATCATCAGGTCGGCGCGGGTTTTCGCCACCTGGCGGTAGTAAGTCAGCAGCGATTGCTCCAGATTCTCCGGCGACCACTTCATCTCTTGCGCGATATTGCCCTGGGCCAGCGCCACGGTGATGGGCTTGCCGTCCGGGGTGGTCCACTCCCGCTCGCGCAGCCAGAAGCCGCTGCTCCATACCAGCGCGGTGGCCAACAGTATGGCCAGCCGCTGGCGCATGCCGCCTCGCGCCAGCATGACCAAGCCGCCGGCCGACAGCGCCACCAGATAATTGACCAGATGGATGCCGCCGATCGGCGCATAGCCGGACAGAGGGCTTTCCGTGATCTGCGAGTAGCCGGCGGCGGCCCAAGGGAAGCCGGTCATCACCCAGCTGCGCAGCCATTCGCCGAGTTCCCAGGCTGCGGGAAAGGCGATCAGCCAGCGCACAGAGGGGCGCGAGTCGATGCGGCAGGCAATCCATGAGGCCAGGCCGGGATATAGCCCCAGATAGGCCGGCAACAGCAGCACCAGCGGCGCGGCGATCCAGGCCGGCAGGCCGGCCACGTCATGCAGGCTGTCGTAGATCCACTTGAAATTGCTGGCATAGGCGGAGACGCCCCAGACATAGCCTATCCAGAAGGCGCGGCGCGGTTCGCGCTGCAGCAGCTCGATCAGCGCGGCCAGGCACAACGGCATCAGCCAGAACATCCGGTAGGGGGCGAAGGCGAACAGGGTCAGGGCGCCGGCTAGCGCGGCGGCCAGCAGCAGGAACAGGATTCTCATCGGCTAGCGTATCGTGTGCAATGGTGGGGAGGCGGCTGGCCGAGGCCAGCCGCTTTCAGCATAGGCCTTATTCCGGCACGCTGACAGAGGCCTGGATGCGCTCCACCAGCAACGTGTCCAGACGGCGGCTGTCGGCGCGCAGCACGGTGAAGCGCAGGCCGGCGGCCTCGATCTTCTCGCCGCGCTTGGGCAGGTGGCCGGTCAGCGAAATCACCAGGCCGCCGACAGTGTCGACGTCGTCGTCGGCGTAGTCGGTGCCGAAGTAATGGTTGAAGTCTTCGATCTCAGTCAGCGCCTTGACACGGTAACGCTCGTTGCCGCGCACCGGGACGATGTCGTCTTCCTCGTCGTCGATATCGTATTCGTCCTCGATGTCGCCGACGATCTGTTCGATCACGTCCTCGATGGTGACCAGGCCGCAGACGCCGCCGTATTCGTCCACCACCACTGCCATGTGGTTGTGGGTGGCGCGGAAGTCGCGCAACAGCACGTTCAGCGGCTTGGATTCCGGCACGAACACCGCCGGGCGCAGCACATTCTTCAGGTTGAAGGTGGCGGGCGCATGGAAGTAACGCAGCAATTCCTTGGCCAGCAGGATGCCTTGCACATCATCCTTGCTTTCGCCTATCACCGGGAAGCGCGAGTGGCCGCTGTCGATCACAGTCGGCAGAAAACGCGAGATCGGATCGTCGATATTGAGCACGTGCATCTGGCTGCGCGGGATCATCACGTCCCGGACAGTCAGTTCGCTGACCTCCAACACCCCCTCGATCATGCCGAGAGCCTCGGCATCCAGCAGATTGCGTTCGAAGGCGTTGTGCAGCAGCTCGATCAGGTCCTCGCGGTCCTCCGGCTCGCGCATGAGCATGGTGGACAGGCGTTCCAGCCAACTGGGCCGCGGTTTACTGGGGTCTTCCATTGCTTAGAGGTGCTCCTGATGGTAGGGATCGGGATATCCTAGCCGTTTAACGATGACGGTTTCAAGCGCTTCCATCACTTCGGCCTCGTCATCCGCCTCGTGATCGAAGCCTTGCAGGTGCAGCATGCCGTGGACCAAGAGGTGGGCGTAGTGCGCCATCAGGTCCTTGTTCTGCTCGGCGGCTTCTTTTTCGACGACCGGCGCGCACAGCACCAAGTCGCCGAACAAGGGCAGGCCTGCGACGGTTTCGCCCTCGTTCAGCGCGAAGGACAGGACGTTGGTCGCATAATCCTTGCCGCGGTAATCGTTGTTGAGCTGACGGCCTTCAGCGGCGTCGACGATGACGATGCTGACTTGGGCGTGTTTCACCTCGCGCCGCAGTGCGGCCTGGCAGGCGCGGCGGATCAGCGCCGGCTCCGGCAGCTGGGCGGCGTCGCTGCGCACGTCCAGGGTCAGCTCCAGCCGTCCGGCTAGGCGAGCCGGCAGCGGGTTGCGTTTAGCTTTTTTCATCTTGCTTGCTTTGGTAATGGTCGTAAGCATCGACGATTTTCTGCACCAGCGGATGGCGCACCACGTCGTTGCTGTTGAAATGATGGAAATGAATGCCGCGCACCTGGCCGAGAATGCGCTCCACTTCGACCAGGCCGCTTTTCTGGTGGCGCGCCAGGTCGATCTGGGTCACGTCGCCTGTGATCACCGCCTTGGAACCGAAGCCGATGCGGGTCAGGAACATCTTCATTTGTTCCGGCGTGGTGTTTTGCGCCTCGTCCAGGATGATGAAGGCGTGGTTGAGGGTACGGCCGCGCATATAGGCCAGTGGCGCGATCTCGATCAGGTTCTTCTCGAACAGCCGGGTGACGCGGTCGAAACCCATCAGGTCGTACAGCGCGTCGTACAGCGGCCGCAGATACGGGTCCACCTTCTGCGCCAGGTCGCCGGGCAGGAAGCCCAGCTTCTCGCCGGCTTCCACCGCCGGGCGCACCAGCACGATGCGCTTGACCGCGTCGCGCTCCATCGCGTCCACCGCGCAGGCGACGGCCAGATACGTCTTGCCGGTGCCGGCCGGGCCGATGCCGAAGGTGACGTCATGCTGCTGGATGGCCTTGATGTAGCGCGCCTGGTTCGGCGTGCGGCCTTTGAGGTCGCCGCGGCGGGTCGCCAGCACCGGAGATTCCTCCTGCTCGGCGCTGGATGGCTGCTGGCGCAGCTCCACCAATGACAGTTGCACGTCGTCGACGGAGATGTCCTGCTTGTCCGCCTGCAGATACAGCCGGGTCAGCGCTTCCACCGCCAGCTTGGCGGCCGGACCCTGCACGCGGAAGGCTTCTCCGCGGCGCTGGATGACGACATCCAGTCCGGTTTCGATCTGTTTCAGATTTTCGTCCAGCGGGCCGGAAAGGCGGGCCAGCCTGTCGTTGTCCACCGGGTTGAAGCTTAGGGATTCGCTAGTGCTCATGCGGTTTGCAATTTTTGGCTTAACTGTTCAAAAACGATGGCGTGGCGGCCGTGTGACACTTGATAGGCCGCCATGCCTAGTTTGCGGGCCGGCGCGATGTCGCGCGCCGGATCGTCGCCCACCATCAGGCAAGCGGCCGGGACCAGGTTTTCCAGCGCCAACGCGTGGCGGAAGATGCGCGGGTCGGGTTTGGCTACGCCGGCCTCGTCCACGGTGACGACGTGGCGAAAGTGATGAGCGATGCCTAGGTGGGCCAGCTTGTCGCGCTGTTGTTCGGCGCCGCCGTTGCTGACGATGATGCGCGTCAGGCGGCGGGTGGCGTCGAGAAAGCCGGCCGCGCCGGGCGTGAGGCGGCGATGGCGGCGATAGGCGTCCATGTAAGGCTGAAACAGCCGCGCGGCCTCGTCTTCCGCCAGCTGCGGCAGGCCGAGAAAATCGCGCAGCCGTTCATGGCGCTGCTGTTCTATCGTCAGCTCGCCGCTTTCGAAACGCCGCCAGTGGCGATCGACGCAGGCGCGCCAGCGGCGCAGCAGCTTGGTTTCGGATTCGGCGAAGCGGGCGGCGTGCGGCGCGATGAAGGCGGCAAAGGCCTGCGTGGTGGCATGGCTGTCGTCGAACAGGGTGTCGTCCAGGTCCAGCAACAGGGCCTTGATGCCGCTTGCCTTCATGCTTGCTGCAGGCTTTCCAGGCCGGGGGCGACCATGCTCGGCGCAAACTCGATGATGTCGTAACGCGCCACGCCGCCCTTGGCGAACGGGTCCTGTGCCAAGCGGGCTTCCAGCGCGGCGCGTTCGCCGCGCGCCAGGATCACGCCGCCGTCGCGCGGCACTTTGCGGCCGGAGGCCAGGAACAGGCCGTCGGCGTAAGCTTGCTGCAGCCAAGCCGCATGGGCTGGCAGCATGGCGTCCACGTCGGACAAGGGGGCGGTATAGGTCAGCGAAACGATGAACATGCTTCATCCTCCGTGCGGGAAACCGGCCCAGCATACGCCACGCAATCTGCGTTGCCTAGCAAGCCGAGCCAGCGCACGGTCAGACGCTTTCGCTGGTCACCACCTCGCCGGCCAGCGAATGCGGGAAGGCGGCGGTGATCTTGACGTCTATCATCTGGCCCAAGAGGCGCGGGTGGCCGGCGAAGTTGACCACGCGGTTGTTCGCGGTGCGCGCCGCCAGCATGGCGGCATCCCGCTTCGACACATTTTCCACCAGCACGCGCTGCACGGTGCCGACCATGGACTGGTTGATGGCGAAGCCCTTGGCCTCGATGACCTCGTTCAGCGCCTCCAGGCGACGCACTTTCTCGGCATGCGGCGTGTCGTCCGGCAGATTGGACGCCGGGGTGCCGGGGCGCGGGCTGTAGATGAAGACGAAGCTGAAGTCGAATTCGCAATCGCGCACCAGTTTCAGCGTCTGTTCGAAGTCGGCTTCCGTTTCGCCGGGGAAGCCGACGATGAAGTCCGAGCTCAGGCATAGGTCGGGGCGGATGGCGCGCAACTTGCGGATGATGGACTTGTATTCCAGGCCGGTGTAGCCGCGCTTCATCGCCATCAGCACGCGGTCGGAGCCGCTTTGCACCGGCAGGTGCAGGTGGGAGACCAGCTTGGGCAGCTTGGCGTAGCAATCGATGATGCGCTGGGAGAACTCGCGCGGGTGGCTGGTGGTGAAGCGGATGCGCTCCACGCCCGGCACTTCGTGCACGTATTCCAAGAGCAGGGCGAAGTCGGCGATCTCGCCGTCGCTCATCATGCCGCGATAAGCGTTGACGTTCTGGCCCAGAAGGGTGATTTCCTTCACGCCCTGGGCGGCCAGGCCGGCGATCTCGGTCAGCACATCCTCGAACGGACGCGACACCTCCTCGCCGCGGGTGTAGGGCACCACGCAGAAGGAGCAGTATTTGGAACAGCCTTCCATGATGGAGACGAAGGCCGCGCCGCCATCCACCTTGGCTGGCGGGATGTGGTCGAACTTTTCGATCTCGGGGAAGGAGATGTCCACCTGCGAGCGGCCGCTTTGCTGGCGGCTTTGGATCAAATCCGGCAGGCGGTGCAGCGTTTGCGGGCCGAACACCACATCCACATACGGCGCGCGCTTGACAATGGCTTCGCCTTCCTGGCTGGCCACGCAGCCGCCCACGCCGATGATCAGATTCGGGTTGGCTTCCTTCAGCGGGCGGATGCGGCCGAGGTCGGAGAACACTTTTTCCTGCGCCTTTTCGCGCACGCTACAGGTGTTGAACAGGATGACGTCGGCTTCTTCCGGATTGTCCGTCTTGACCATGCCTTCGGCGCTGCCCAGCACGTCCGCCATCTTGTCGGAATCGTACTCGTTCATCTGGCAGCCGAAGGTCTTGATGTATACCTTCTTCATTGCTACTCGGGTTTCCAGCTGTGTTCGGTTTCAGGGGGCGGTCTGGGCCTGGCGCTGTTTCAGCGCCTCGATTTCGTCATCGCCCAGCACCCAGATGCGGTTGATGTTGCCTTGCTGATCGAAGGTCACACCGACGGTGCGGCCGTTCAGATTGTTCAAATGCCCGCTCAGCAGGAAGCGGTTGTGGTCATCAAGGATGCGCACGCCAGGCGCCAGCGCGAAATGGCTGGGCTCACCGGCGATCAGCGCGCCCAGCCGCTGCAGCAGCGTGCGGTCGTCGCGGACGAAATCGATGCCGGTTTCGTCCATTGCGCCCAGCGTGCCGACAACCAGATTGTCGGGCAGCAGGCGCCCGGCCGAAACCGGCAGGGCCAGGCACAGCAGGCAGAAGGCGGCGATGAGTTTTTTCATAGCAAATTGAACATGTTGCGCGCGATTCTACCATAGCCGGCGGCTGCGCCGTTCAATTGTTTTTTGAGTGTTCAGGCTTTGGCCATCGATCTGGCGGCATAGCGCTCGGCCAGCGCGAACATCATCGGGTTGAGCAGGATGGAGACGATGGCTCCGGCCAGGATCAGCGCCTGGCCCCGCGCGCTGAGCAAGCCCAGCGAGATGCCGAGGCCGGCCAGAATGAACGAGAATTCGCCGATCTGCGACAGGCTGGCGGCGATGCGCAGGCTGGTGTGGTGGCTGCGGCGGAACAGCCGCACGATGCCGTAGGCCATCGCCGACTTGCCGATGACGATGATGAAGACCGTCGCCAGCAGCACGCCGGTATCGTTCAGCAGCACCTCCGGGTCCAGCAGCATGCCGACCGAGACGAAGAACAGCACGGCGAAGGCCTCGCGCAGCGGCAGCGACTCCTCGGCGGCCCGATGGCTGAACGGCGATTCGGCCAGCACCATGCCGGCGAAGAAGGCGCCCAGCGCGAAGGATATCTGGAACAGCTGGGTGGCGCCGTAGGCCACGCCCAGGGCCGTGGCCAGCACGCCGAGTCGGAACAGCTCGCGGTTGCCGGTGTGGACGATCTGCTCCAGCATCCACGGAATGAAGCGGCGCCCCACCAGCAGCATCAGCGCGACGAAAGCCGCCACCTTGGCCATGGTGATGGCCAGCGTCCAGCCGAGCTGCGACCAGGACAGCGCGACCTGGCCGCCGTTCAGCATGCCGGCGAAGGCTGGCAGCAGCACCAGTGTGATCACCATCACCAGGTCTTCCACCACCAGCCAGCCGACGGCGATCTTGCCGTCCCCGCTCTCCAGCCAGCCGTTTTCCTCCAGCGAGCGCAACAAGACCACTGTGCTGGCCACTGACAACGCCAGGCCGAATACCAGCCCTTCGCCCGGAGGCCAGCCGAGGAAATGCGACAGCCCCATGCCCAGCAGCGTGGCAAAGGCGATTTGCGCCAGCGCGCCCGGCACGGCGATGGCCTTGACCGCCAGCAGATCCTTGATCGAGAAATGCTGGCCTACGCCGAACATCAGCAGAATGACCCCCAGTTCCGCCAGTTCCGGTGCCAGCACGGTATCGGCCTGGAAGCCGGGCGTGAACGGGCCGACCAGAATGCCGGCCGTGAGATATCCCACCAGCGGCGGCAGGCGCAGACGCAAGGCCAAGGCGCCAAGCGCGAAGGCAAACACCAGGCCGCCGACGATGGTGGTGATCAGGGGGGTGTCGTGATGCATGGGCAAAGTTCCGCGTGAAAGACTGAATAATATAAAGACGGTATATCAGAAGGCTAGTTCCGATAAATTTGCTTATATTAATTCAACGTCATGCGGGCCGGCGCGACCGCATCCGAGCGGCTTGCGAACTAAAAGCGCTCGAAGGGCTGCAGGTAGCGCCATTCTCCCGGCTGCAGGCCGGACAAGGCGAGGCGGCCGACGCGGATGCAGCGCGCGCCTTGCAGGCGGACGCCGAGCTGGCGGCTGATTTCATCGAAGAAGCCGGCGCGCGGCGAATAGACGGCGCAGCGCAGTTGATGGTCGCTTTGGCGGCTGATCTTGCATTGCCGCAAGGGCCTGCCGTCCAGGCGGATGGCCGCGACGCGCTGTTTCAACTCTTCCGCGGCGGGTGCGCGCTCCACGTGCAACAGGAATTCCATTTCACATTCGGCCAAATGGCGCGGCAGCTTCTTGTCCTGGGTCAGTACGACCAGACCGTGGCACTGCTCATCGACTGCTCCGATAGCGGTCAGGTGTTGACGGTGGCGCGCCAGCCAGACTTGCTCCGACGCGTCCTGCGGCGAGCGGCTGTCCGGCCCCAAGCGCTGCGCCGGCGGCGCGGTGTCGCCGGCTGCGCGGTTCAGCAACAGGGTCACCGGCAGCCTCGCCAGCGACTGCGGCATCCCGGCCAGCGTGATTTGCTGCTCCGGCAGCACGCGCGCGCCCAGAGTGGTGACAACCGCGCCGTCCACTTTCACCAAGCCTTGCTCGATGCAGGCGTCAGCCTCGCGCCTCGAGCATAGGCCCAGTTCCACCATGCGCTTGGACAGGCGCACCTTCGTCTCGTCCATTGTTCACATCCTTTCAAACGGACGGCGATTATCCGCCTGCGGCGTCCGGCTGACAAACTCAGGTTTGGCGGACAGGCGGCGCAGTTTTTCGCCAGGCAGGCCCGATGGCCAGATTGCACAGCACGATGCCGGCGATGGCCAGCGCGCCGCCGGCCGCCATGGCGGGCGTCAAGCGCTCGCCCAGCAGCGCGGCGCCCAGCAGCACCGCTGTCAGCGGATTGAGGGCGATGAAGGCGCCGGAGCGGGTGGGGCCTATCTGCTTGATGCCGTCGTAGTACCAGATATAGGCCAGCGCCGAACCGAGCGCGCCCAGATACAGCAGCCCGGCCCACTGCGCCGGGCTCAGCCGGGCGATGGCGGCCAGATCGGCGGCGCCCTGCGCCCAAGTGGCCGCCCACAGCATGGCGGTGCCGAGCAGGATGGACCAGGTGACGGTCTGCAATGGCCCCAGGCTGCGCGACAGGCCGCGCGAGGCGACGCTGTACACCACCCAGCTGGCCACGCAGCCCAGGATCAGCAGATCGCCGGCCCACCCCCCGGCCAAGGCGTTGCCGTTCTTGCCGATGATGACCAGCCCGGCGCCGGCCAGGCATAGCGCCACGCCGGAGAGCTTGACTGGCGGCAGCGCTTCTTTCAGCAGGATGAAAGACGCCAGCGCGATCATCGCGGGATTCAGCGCGACGATCAGCGAGGCGCGGGCGGCGCTGACGTGTTGCAGGCCGTAGAAGAAGCACAGGTTGTAGCCGAAGATGCCGAAGAAGCCCAACAGCAGCAGCCGCGGCGCCTGCCGGCTGTCGGGCCGGACCAGCGGTGTGCGCGTGGCGGCCAGGAAAGCCAGCAGCGTCAGGCTGGCGATGCCGAAGCGCAGGCTGGCGGCCAGCAACGGCGGCATGCTGCCGGCCAGCAGGCGGCCGGCGATGAAAGTGCCGCCCCAGATCACTGATACCAGGGCCAGTTGCAGATAGAGGCGTGGCGAGGCGTGGCGGTCAGGCATGGAGGGCGGCACCCGTGGCGCGGGCGGCGCCGCCGCGTTGTTCGCAGGCCTGCAGCGTCAGCGGCAGCAGCTCGCGCTGGGCGCGGCTGCCGCCCAGCACGTCCCAGCGGGATTGCTGACCGCGCAGCCGCCTCAGGCAGTCGTCGTAGCGGCCATGGGCGAAGTCCAGGATGGCTTGCAGCACGGCGATGCCAGTTTGATGGGTGGCTGCGTCCAGGCCGAAACCGTCGCTTTCGGCGATCAGCTTTTCGATCAGAAACGGCTGCTCGCTGGCGGCGAAGGCCAGCGCGGCGTGCAGTCGGTGGAAATAGGACATCGAGGAGCCGATGCTGCCGCTCCACAGGCCCGCCAACTTGCGCCATTCCTTGTCGAAACGGCGGTCCTCCGGGTGGCGCAGCCGGTAGCGCCACAGGAAGGCGACGGCGTCCAGGTCCTGCTTGGCGAACAGGCTGTCCTTAAGCGCGTACATCTCATGAAAGGTTTCGACCGAGCGTTCGGCCTGCTCGCTCTTTTCGTAGGCGATGGCCAGATGCCAGTAGACGTGCATGCGCATGCCGGCATTGTCTATCCACTGCGCGCGGCATTGCTCCAGGAAGATGCACAGTTCCTGCCAGCATTCGCGCTCATGCAGCGCGTGGGCCACGGCGTGGATGCCGTAGATGTTGTCCGGGCAATGCCGCAGCGATTCCAGCCCCAGCCTCAGCGCCGGTTGCGGCTGCCCTGCCTCGACATGGACGAAGGCCTTGATGCCCAGGTAATAGGAGTAAAGCGGGTGGCTGGCGTCGATATGCTCATCGAACAGCGCCAGGTCCGACATCAGCTCCGGCGTCTGGCTGGTGCAGAAGTCGAACATATGGGCGCAGAACAGCGCGACCACGTCGGTGGGATATTGCCGCAGATGCTGGCTGAAGTGCCGCCGCGCCGCGGCGTAGTCAAAGCGGACCCACGCCTGGAAAGCCGCCACCAACTGGCGCAGCTCTGGACGCTGGGTTTCGTCCTTGTCCAGCCGCTGCAGACAGAGGGTGAACTTGTATAGATCCTTCAACTCGCAGGAAGTGACGGCGTCGAAACCGACCAGAATCTGTCGGTAGACGGCCTGGCTGCGGTCTAGCGGCTGCAGGCTGTCCGGGATGCCCCGCAGCGACAGGAAGCGGCCGTTGATCTCAGGCCACAGCGTCGAAGCGCCGTCGGTGGCGGCGAAAGAGGATGCATTCATGGTGTCCGGCTCCGTGACGGGCATGACGGCATGGCCGTGTCCGGGCGGGCATAGCCGCGCCGGCATGCTTTTAGTTGTGATCGTTCTGCTGCTAATCGCATATTTTTATGCCGAATGCGAGTCATGGTAAAATGAGCATTTACTCATGATCTGGGGCGCAGGCATGACGCTGACCCAGCTGCAAATCTTCTCGCTGGTGGCCGAGCTGCAAGGATTCACCGCCGCCGCGGCGCGGCTGCGCATCTCGCAATCCGCGGTGTCGCACGCCATCCGCCAGTTGGAGCGCGAGCTCGATGTCGAATTGTTGCAGCGCCGGCAGGGCCGGGTGGAGTTGAGCGACATCGGCCGCCAGCTGCTGCCGCGGATGCGCGGCATGCTGGGCCTGGCGGAGACGGTGCGGCAGGAGGCCGCCGACGCGCGCGGCATGCGCCAGGGCACGCTGCGCATCGGCTCGTTTGGCCCCACCTCCTCGATGCGGCTGCTGCCGGCCATTCTGGCCCACTACCGCGCGCAGTATCCCGGCATCGAAATTCATATCGACGAGGGGCCGGACCGTCTGGTGCTGCAGTGGCTGCAGGACAGGCGGATAGACATTGGCTTCGTGGTGCTGCCGGAGCCGCGCTTCGATACCTGCGCGCTGCTGGAGGACCAGATGGTGGCGGTGCTGCCGGCCCATCACGCCCTGGCTGGTAAATCCGCCTTGACGCTGGCCGAGCTTTGCGGCGATCCCTTCGTGTTGACCGAGGCCGGCTCCGCAGAGCTGGTCAGCCATCTGTTCCAGGCGGCGCGGCTGCGGCCGAATATCCGCTACCGCTGCGCCCAACTGCTGAGCACGCTGGAAATCGTCGCCAGCGGCGAGGCGGTGACGCTGGTGGCCGAAATGGCGCTGCCCAAGGTGCCGTATCCTGCCGGTTATGTCAGCCTGCCTTTGTCCCCGCCGGTGACGCGCCGCGTCGGGCTGGCCGTGCTGAGCGAGAGCGAAGCCACGCCGGCGGCGCGCGCCTTCCTGCAATTGGCCGCGCGATTGCAGCGCGAGGGGCGGTTGGGCGTGTGACGTTCCGCCGGAGCCGGCATGGCCGACATAGCAAGCCAGGTCAAGAAGACTGCCGCGCGCTGCGGCATAGTGGCGGCCATGGAGGACGGACATGGACAAGACGGACCGCAACGCGCGGCGCTTCGGCAAGGTGTTGAACTACATCGCGAGACACCTCGACCAGCCGCTGGAGGTGGAGCGGCTGAGTCGAGTGGCCCATTTTTCCGTCTTTCATTTTCACCGCCAGTTTTCAGCCTATCTGGGCGTGAGCGTGGCCCGCTACATTCTGGCGCAAAGGCTGCGCCGGGCGTCGTACTGGCTGGTGTTCCAGCCTGGGGCCAAGATCACCGACATCGCGCTGGACTGCGGTTTCGACAATCCCGAGTCGTTTTCCCGCGCTTTCAGACAGATGCTGGGCCAGTCGCCCAGCGAGTTTCGCCGCTGTCCGGACTGGTCCGGCTGGCATGCGCGGATGACGCCTCCCGTTAGCGAAAGGATGAGCAGCATGGAAGTCAGAATCGTCATGGTCGAGCCCGTCATGGTGGCGGCGCTGGAGCACGTGGGGCCGCCTGAGAAAGTCAACGACAGCGCGCTGCGCTTCATCGAATGGCGCAAGGAGAGCGGCTTGTCGCCGGTGGCCAGCAGCCAGACCTACGGCATCGCCTACGATAATCCGGAAACCACCGAACCGGAGAAGTTCCGCTTCGACATCTGCGGCAGCATCGACGCGCCGCCGCCGGCCAATGCGCAGGGCGTGGTGGGCAAGCGAATCCCCGGCGGACGCTGCGCGGTGGTGCGCCACCAGGGCTCGCACCACAAGATAGGCGACAGCGTGTGGTATCTATACCGCGAATGGTTGCCGGGCAGCGGCGAGACCCCGCGCGACTTCCCGGTGTACTTCCATTATCTGAACCTGGCCAGCGACACGCCGGAGCATCTGCTGCAGACCGACGTCTACCTGCCGCTGCGCTGATGGGCTTTGGGCCGGCTGTGCCGCTCGGCCGCATCCACTATGCTGAAACCATCAGGCAACACGTTCATTTGGGCGCCGCCGCCGGCGGCGCTTTCTTTTGGAGCGGCGCATGAGTTGGCAGACCCATCAGGTAAGCAACCAATACGACGAGTTACGCGACTACAACCTTTTTGCCAGCGACAACGCCCTGCGCGAGGTGCTGGCGCGAACCGGCGGCGGCTGGGCCGAACCATGGCTGTTGGGATATGGCGCTCAGCTGGGCCGGGCGGAGACGTTTGAGCAGGCGGAGCTGGCCAACCGCTACCCGCCGCAGCTCGCCGCCTTCGATAGCCGCGGGCGGCGCATCGACCAGGTCCACTTCCATCCGGCTTGGCACGAGCTGCTGGCGCTGTATCGCAGCCAGGGAATGGTGTCTCTGCCATTCGATAGCGAGCGCAACGGCCGTTGGGCAGCCTTTCTGGCGGGCTTTTATCTGCATGGCCAAGTCGAGGCCGGAACATTGTGTCCGGCCACCATGACCGAGGCCGCCATACCGCTGCTGCAACGGGAGCCGGTGCTGTGGTCTCAGCTCGGCAGCAAGCTGTTCAGCTATGGCCATGACAGCCGCGACGTGCCACTGGAAGAGAAAGCTTCCGCCTGGATAGGCATGGGCATGACCGAAAAGCAGGGCGGTTCCGATGTGCGCGCCAATGCCACCCAGGCCTCGCCGGTCGGGCTGGGCGGGCGCGGCGGCGAATATCTGCTGCGCGGGCACAAGTGGTTCTTTTCCGCGCCGATGAGCGACGCCCATCTGGTGGTGGCCAAAACGCCGGATGGCGCGCCGTCCTGCTTCTACGTGCCGCGCTGGCGGCCCGACGGCAGCCGCAACGCGGTGGCGGTGCAGCGGCTGAAGGACAAGGTGGGCAACCGCAGCAACTCCAGCAGCGAAGTCGAGTTCCAGGACGCCTGGGGCGTGCTGATCGGCGAGGCCGGCCGCGGCATTCCCACCATCATCGAGATGGCCACTTACACCCGGCTCAATTGCGTCATCGGCAGCGCCGCCTTGATGCGGCAGGGCGTGGTGCAGGCGCTGGCCTATGCCCGCCAGCGAATGGCTTTCGGCAGGCGGCTGGCGGAGCAGCCCTTGATGCGCGCGGTGCTGACGGAGCTGGCGCTGGAAAGTGAGGCGGCCTTGTGGCTGGCGGCGCGGCTGGCCCAGGCCTTCGAGCGCGATGAGGCGGCGTGGAAGCGCATCGTGTTGCCGGCCGCCAAGTTCTGGGTATGCAAGCGCGCGGTCGAGGTATGCGGCGAGGCGATGGAGGTGTTCGGCGGCAACGGCTATGTCGATGCCGGACCGATGGCGCGGCTGTACCGCGAAGCGCCGGTCAACTCGATCTGGGAAGGCTCCGGCAATGTGATGTGCCTGGACATGATGAAGTCCATCCATCGCGAGCCGGAAGCGTGGCAGCGGCTGCTTGGCGAGTTGCGGATGCTGGCGGGGGACGATGCGGACTTGCGCACGGCGCTGGCGGATTTGCGCGATTTGTCGGCCTGGCCGGCGGAGGAGCTGGAAATCCAGGGCCGGCGCTTGGCCCAGTCTCTGGTTCTGACGGTTCAAGGCTGCCTGTTGCGCGCCTATGCCCCGCCGCATGTGGCTGACGGCTTCATCGTCAGCCGCATCGCCGATGCTTGCTGGGGGCCGGTGCTGGGGGCGCTGGACGCCAGGCGGATGGATGTGGCCGCTTTGCTGCGCCGCGCGTTTCCGGAGTAAGCCGCAAAAGCAAAGGGGCCAGCTTGCGCTGACCCCTTGCGTATTTGGTGGCGAATCAGGGACTCGAACCCCGGACCTGCGGATTATGATTCCGTCGCTCTAACCGACTGAGCTAATTCGCCGTGAGAACCCGCTTGCGCGTTTTCCCGTCAAACTGTGGTGGCGAATCAGGGACTCGAACCCCGGACCTGCGGATTATGATTCCGTCGCTCTAACCGACTGAGCTAATTCGCCACAATTTCGATGCGCTTGCACCGAGACGCGAACTATACGCAGCGGCTAAAGGACTGTCAAGCCCGCTTCCGAAAAAATCACAGCGTGTAGCAGCGGTCGCCGCGGGCGAAGCCCAGCCAGTCTATCGATACGCCTTTGCCGAAGCCTATCGCCTTGAAGGTTTCGCCCATCTCCTGCGGCGACAGCAGCCGCTGCGCGGCCTTGGCCACCGGCAGATAGGTTTTGACATCATTGGCGTCCCATTGCTGCAGCAGCTCGGTCAGGCCGCAGTTGAGCAGGAACTGCGCCTGGCTGGCGTAGCCTATCAGGTCCAGTCCCGCGTCTATGCCGCTCTGCGCGACGGCGGTGAAGTCGACGTGGCAGGTCAGGTCCATCAGGCCGGGCAGGTAGAACGGATCCTGCACCGTGTGGTGGCGGTAGTGGCCCAGCAGCGTGCCCATGCTGCGTTCCGGGTGATAGTACTCGGACGCCGCATGGCCGTAGTCTATCATCAGGACGGCGCCGCGCTTCAGCGCGCCGGCCAGGCTGGCGATGAAGCCGCGGTTGGCCAGGCTGATTTCGGTTTCGTAGCGCGGGATGTCCGGCACCAGCTGCGCGGCCAGTTCGGCCAGCCGGGCATCGGCGAAGTCGCGGTCTTCATAGGCGAAAGCGCCGTCGCGCACGGTCACCCCGCGTTGGCGCAGCTGGCGGTTTTCGTCGCGGAACACCATCTCGCACGGCATGGCGTCCAGCAATTCATTGCCGATGACGATGCCGTCGATGGCGTCCGGCAGCCGGCTGGCCCATTCGACGCGATCCGCCAAGTGCGGCAGCGCGGCGCGGATATTGTCGCGCTGGCGGTCTATCAGGTCCGGCGACAGGTCCAGGATCACGTATTTCTGCGGCAAACAGCCCAGCGTTTCCAGCTCGGCCAGCAGGTCGATGGCCAGCTTGCCGGTGCCGGCGCCGAATTCGTAGATCGCGCCGGCCGTTTGCGGCAGCAGTTCGGCCAGCTGGCGCGCCAGGCACTGCCCAAACAGCGGCGTCAGCTCCGGCGCGGTGATGAAATCGCCGTCTGCGCCGAGCTTGCGGCTGCCGGCGGCGTAGTAACCCATGCCGGGCGCGTACAGCGCCAATTCCATATAATGCGAAAACGGTATCCAGCCGCCCGCTTGGGCTATCGCTTCGCGGATGCGGCCGCACAGGGCCTGGCTGACGGCCAGCGCCTCGGGGCTGGCGGCGGGTAGGGTGGTCATGGTTTTCGTCCTGCTACAATGTGGCGCGATTGTGGTGCAAAGCGCCGTTCCCGTGAAGGGGCAATTCGAAATGAGGAAGCAATGCTGACAAAGCAACAACAAGATGAGCGTGTGGTCCTGATTACCGGCGGCGCGCGGCGGGTGGGGGCGGGCATCGCCCGTTTGCTGCATGGCCGCGGCTTGCGGCTGGTGCTGCATTACCGCGGCTCGCGCGCCGAGGCCGAGACGCTGGCGGCGGAATTGAACGCTACCCGTCCCGATAGCGCGAAGCTGGTCCAGGCTGATTTGCTGGACACGGCGGAGCTGCCGGCTTTGGCCGAGGCGGCGGTGGCGGCGTTCGGCCGGTTGGATGGCTTGGTGAACAACGCATCCAGTTTTTTCCCGACCGAAGTGGGCCAGATCGACGAAGCCGCCTGGCACGACCTGATGGGCAGCAATCTGAAAGCGCCCTTGTTCCTGAGCCAGGCGCTGGCGCCGGAACTGACGCGCCGCCGCGGCGCCATCGTCGGCATCGCCGACATCCATGTCGACCGGCCGATGGCGCGCCATGTGGTGTACAACCTGGCCAAGGCCGGTCATGCCCAGCTGATCCGCAGCTTGGCGATCGAGCTGGCGCCTGCGGTGCGTGTCAACGGCGTGGCGCCCGGCGTCAATCTGTGGCCGGAGGATGAGGCATCGTTCAGCCCGGAGGCGCGCGCCAGGATAGAAGCCACCATTCCGCTGCAACGCACCGGCGTGCCGGAAGACATCGCCCGCGCGGTGGCTTTCCTGCTGCTGGACGCTGGCTATGTCACCGGGCAGATCCTGGCGGTGGATGGCGGACGCAGCATCGTGCTGTAACGGTTTTTCGCCGCCATGGATTTTGGCGGCGGAAAACGGTAAAATCGCCTGTTTTTCAATTTCTTAGCCGCATCCCGATGTCCGAACAGAACGCCGTGCTCGACGACAAAGCCAAGAAGGCCGCGTTTGAAGGCAACAAGCTGGCCAAGCGCCTGCGTCACCATGTCGGTGACGCCATCAATGATTTCAATATGATCGAAGAAGGCGACCGGGTGATGGTCTGCCTGTCCGGCGGCAAGGACAGCTATACCTTGCTGGATATCCTGCTGGGCTTGCAGAAGTCCGCGCCTATCCACTTCTCCATCGTCGCGGTCAATCTGGACCAAAAGCAGCCGGGTTTCCCCGAGCACGTGCTGCCGCAGTATCTGGAGTCCATCGGCGTGGAGTACCGCATCGTCGAGGAAGACACCTACTCCATCGTCAAGCGGCTGGTGCCGGAAGGCAAGACCACCTGCAGCCTGTGCTCGCGCCTGCGCCGCGGCATCCTGTACCGCGTCGCCGACGAATTGGGCGCCACCAAGATCGCGCTGGGCCACCATCGAGACGACATCCTGCACACGCTGTTCCTGAACATGTTCTACGGCGGCAAGATGAAGGCGATGCCGCCCAAGCTGGTGTCCGACGACGGCCGCCACATGGTGATCCGCCCGCTGGCCTATTGCCGCGAAAAGGACATCATCCGCTACGCCGATTGGAAAGCGTTCCCGATCATTCCGTGCAATCTGTGCGGCTCGCAGCCCAATCTGCAGCGCCAGGTGGTGAAGGAGATGGTCAACGACTGGGACAAGCGTTTCCCCGGCCGCGTGGAGAGCATGTTCCGCGCGCTGCAAAACGTTGTCCCGTCGCATCTGGCCGATCCGACGCTGTTCGACTTTGTCGGTTTGAAGACCGGCGACGCGCCGTTCGCCGATGGCGACACCGCCTTCGACAAGGAAGAGTTCCGTGATCCGGCGCCGCATGAGGATGATGTGGCGGAGGCGCAGCCGGCCAAGCGCACCATCAGCATCCTCGACTCCCGTCCCAAGGAAGACAGCTGTGGCGCGTAGGGCTTTGCATCCGTTCCGCCGCCGCGTGCGCGCCGCGGTGGAGGAAATGCCGGAAGTGGAAATCTCGGAAGAGGGCAATATCCGCTCGCTGCATCTGGGCTCGGAAACCATCCAGAGTTCGATGGACCTGGACGATCCGGCCGATCTGGTGCTCAGCTACAGCCGGGCGATGATGGGCTTTTTGCTGTGGAACGACAATCCGCAGCACATTCTGCAGATCGGCCTGGGCGGCGGCTCGTTCGCCCGCTTCATCGATGAATATCTGCCGGACGCGGTCAGCGTGGCGGTGGACATCAATCCGCAGGTGATCGCGGTGGCGCGCGCGTTTTTCCAGCTGCCGGAGGAGGGCGATTTCTTCGAGATCGTCGAGGCTGACGGCGCGGACTACGTGAAGATCTTCCGCGGCTCCACCGATGCCATTCTGGTGGACGGCTTCGACGGCTTGCAGATCGTCGACGCGCTGACCACAGAGGACTTTTTCGAAGACTGCAAGCGCGCGCTGAGCCCGAAGGGCGTATTCGTCACCAATTGGTGGAGCGGCGACAAGCGCTACCAGAGTTTCATTGAACGCTTATTGAACGTTTTCGAAGGCAGGGTGATCGAACTGCCTGCGGCCACCCACGGCAACGTCGCGGTCATGGCTTTTCGCCAGAGCCCGACGCTGACGCAGTGGGAGGCGCTGAAGAAACGCGCTGACGAACTGGAAGGCCGCTTTGGCTTGGAGTTTGGCGAATTCGTCAACCGCCTGAAGCAGACCAACCAGCAGACCGCCGGCCATTTGTTGATCTGAGCCAGGACAAATCCGCCGCAAAATCGGCGGATCGGTTACGTTTGCTTACCCAAAAGCCGGTGAGGCGCGGCGTATAATGCCAAGCTGCATGCGCGTTGCGCGCCGGTTTCGGGCCGCGAGCCCGGGTCAGACGTGGCGGGACACTACAGTCAGTACCGAATGACCGGGCGGTGGACGGGCGTCCGCCGCTCAAGCTTTTACATCCTGTTGGGACATTCATCGTGATCAAGCAGCAACTGCTCAATCGTATCGCGGACAAATCCGCTGTGATCGGCATCGTGGGGCTGGGCTATGTCGGCCTGCCGTTGATGCTGCGTTTCGCCGAAGTCGGCTACAAAGTGCTGGGCTTCGACATCGACCAGAGCAAGGTCGATGCCTTGATGGCCGGCAAGAGCTATATCGAGCACATCTCCGCCGACAGCATCGCCACCGCCCTGACCCGCGGTTTCGAAGCCACCACCGACTTCTCCCGCGCCGGTGAAGCCGACACCCTGATCCTGTGCGTGCCGACGCCGCTGAACAAATACCGCGAGCCGGATCTGAGCTTCGTGCTGGACACCATGGACAGCCTGGTGCCCTATCTGCGAGAAGGCCATCTGGTGTCGCTGGAATCCACCACCTATCCGGGGACCACCGACGAAGAACTGCTGCCGCGCATGGAATCGCGCGGCTTCAAGGTGGGCGAGAACGCCTTCCTGGTGTTCTCGCCGGAGCGCGAAGATCCGGGCAACCCCAACTTCACCACCCGCACCATTCCCAAGGTGTGCGGCGGCTACAGCGAGGCCTGCCAGGAAATCGGCGTCGCGCTGTACAGCGCGGTGATCGACAAGGTAGTGCCGGTGTCGTCGACCCGCGCCGCGGAAATGACCAAGCTGCTGGAAAACATCCACCGCGCGGTCAACATCGGCCTGGTCAACGAGATGAAGATCGTCGCCGACAAGATGGGCATCGACATTCACGAAGTGATCCGCGCCGCGGCCACCAAGCCCTTCGGCTTCGTGCCCTACTATCCGGGACCGGGCCTGGGCGGTCACTGCATCCCGATCGACCCGTTCTACCTGACCTGGAAGGCGCGCGAATACGGCGTGAATACCCGTTTCATCGAGCTTGCCGGCGAAGTGAACAGCAATATGCCGGACTGGGTGGTGAGCAAGGTGGCCGCCGCGCTGAATACCCGCAAAAAGGCCATCAACGGCAGCAAGGTATTGGTGCTGGGCATCGCCTACAAGAAGAACGTCGACGACATGCGCGAAAGCCCGTCGGTGTTCCTGATGGAAAAACTGCGCGACCTGGGCGCGGAAGTGGCGTACAGCGACCCCCACGTACCGGTGTTCCCGAAAATGCGCGAGCACCACTTCGAGCTGTCCAGCGTGGCGCTGACCGCCGAATCCATCGCCAGCTACGACTGTGTGCTGCTGGCCACCGACCACGACAAGTTCGATTACGAGCTGATCAAGTCCAAGGCCCAGCTGATCGTCGATAGCCGCGGCAAGTACCTGCAGCCGGCCGACAATATCGTCAAGGCTTGATTTTTTTTGCCACGAAACCCACGAAACCCACGAAACCCACGAAATCCACGAAAGCAAACCCGGAAGCGGGGCGGTTTTTGTGTTTTGTAGTGGGCTTCGTGGCGCATAAAGGTATCGCGTAATATGCAAACCCTGCACCTTCCCCCGATCACCGACCGCAAGATCCGCTTCGCCCTGGTGGGCTGCGGCCGCATCGCCAACAACCATTTCGGCGCGCTGGAAAAGCATGCTGACCGCGCCGAGTTGGTGGATGTTTGCGATATCGATCCGGCCGCGCTGAAAGCCGCCGTCGAGCGCACCGGCGCCCGCGGCCATGCCAGCCTGACTGATATGCTGGCCAAAACCAACGCCGACATCGTCATCCTGACCACGCCGTCCGGCCTGCATCCGACGCAGAGCATCGAGTGTTCCGAGGCGGGCTTCCATGTGATGACCGAGAAGCCGATGGCCACCCGCTGGGAGGACGGCCTGGAAATGGTCAAGGCGGCGGACAAGGCGAAGAAATACCTGTTCGTGGTCAAGCAGAACCGCCGCAACGACACGCTGCAGTTGTTGAAGCGCGCGATGACGGAAAAGCGCTTCGGCCGCATCTATATGGTCAACGTCAATGTGTTCTGGACTCGTCCGCAAGAGTATTACGACGCGGCCGGCTGGCGCGGCACCTGGGAGTTCGACGGCGGCGCCTTCATGAACCAGGCCAGCCACTATGTCGACCTGCTGGATTGGCTGATCGGCCCGGTGGAGAGCGTGCAGGCCTACACCGCCACCTTGGCGCGCAATATCGAGGTGGAAGACACCGGCACCGTCAGCGTCAAGTGGCGCTCAGGCGCGCTGGGCAGCATGAACGTCACCATGCTGACCTACCCGAAGAATCTGGAAGGCAGCATCACCATCCTGGGCGAAAAGGGTTCGGTGCGCGTCGGCGGCGTGGCCGTCAATGAAATCCAGCACTGGGAATTCGCCGAGCCGCATGCCATGGACGACGAGATCAAGAACGCCAGCTACGCGACGACCAGCGTGTATGGCTTCGGCCACCCGCTGTACTACGACAACGTGATCAAGACCATGCGCGGCGAAGCCACGCCGGAAACCGACGGCCGCGAGGGCTTGAAGTCGCTGGAGCTGCTGATCGCGATGTATCTGTCCGCCCGCGACGGCCGCCGCGTCAGCCTGCCGCTGGATTACTGATTATCGTTTGGCCACGAAAACCACGAAAGAACACGAAAGCATGCTCGAACAGGAACTTTGTTATCGGATACAAGGTTGTGTGTTTGAGGTTTACCGTGAGTTGGGGCATGGATTTCTGGAAAAGGTATACGAGCGGGCCTTGTTCTACGAGTTGAAAAAGCAAGGTTTGGCCGTCCAGGCGCAATGTCCTTTGACGATCTGCTACAAAGGCGAAGAGGTTGGCGAGTATTGTGCCGATCTGATTGTGGAGGACCGCGTTTTATTGGAGTTGAAAGCGCAATCCAAAGTTGGCGATGTTCACCGGGCGCAGGTGCTTAATTACCTGAAGGCGACCGGAATCCGGGTTGGATTGCTGGTGAATTTTGCATACCCGAAAGCGGAAATCATTCGTGTAGTTTTGTAGTTTCGTTCGTGTTTTTTGTGGTTTTCGTGGCCAATGAAGGGTTTTTAGAAATGAACTACACCATCCATCCCAGCGCCATCGTCGATGAAGGCGCGACCATCGGCGAAGGCACCCGCGTCTGGCACTGGGTGCATATCTGCGGCGGTGCCAAGATCGGCAAGGGCTGCTCGTTTGGGCAGAACGTGTTCGTCGGCAACGACGTGCTGATCGGCGACAACGTCAAGGTGCAGAACAACGTGTCGATCTACGACGCGGTGACGCTGGAGGATGACGTGTTCTGCGGCCCGTCCATGGTGTTCACCAACGTTAACAATCCGCGCAGCCACGTCAATCGCAAGAACGAGTACCGCCGCACTGTGGTGAAAAAAGGCGCGTCGATCGGCGCCAACGCCACCATAGTCTGCGGCCATACCGTCGGCGAGTACGCCTTCATCGGCGCGGGCGCGGTAGTGACGCGCGACGTGCCGGCCTACGCGCTGATGGTGGGCGCGCCCGCCAAGCGCATCGGCTGGATGTGCGCCTGCGGCGAGCGGCTGTCCAACGATATCGGCACCCACCCGTGTCCGACTTGCGGCATTCATTACGAGGTCGGCGGCAATCATTGCACGCCGGTTTGATTTTTTAGCCACGAACCCCACGAAACGACACAAAAAATAGTAGATCGGACGCGCAGGTGCGCAATTTGGAAGTTCCGCGCTTATTTTCGTGCTTTTAGTGGATTTCGTGGCAAATGGAAGCTTGAAACATGTCCATCCAGTTCATTGATCTGAAAGCGCAATACCAGCATCTGAAAGCCGACATCGACGCCCGCATCCACGCAGTGCTGGACCATGGCCAGTACATCATGGGGCCGGAGGTGAAGGAATTGGAGGAGCAATTGGCCGCCTATACCGGCGCCAAGCACGCCATCGGCGTGTGCGACGGCACCAAGGCGCTGCTGATCTCGATGATGGCATTGGGCATCGGCCCCGGCGACGAAGTGATCACCACCCCGTTCACCTTCATCGCCACTGGCGAGATGATCGCCCTATTGGGCGCCAAGCCGGTATTCGTCGACATCGATCCGGTCAGCTACAACCTGGACCCGAACCTGCTGGAAGCGGCGATCACGCCGCGTACCCGCGCCATTATGCCGGTCAGCCTGTATGGCCAGGCCGCGGACTTTGATGCCATCAACGCCATCGCCGCCAAGCACGGCATCCCGGTGATCGAGGACGGCGCGCAAAGCTTCGGCGCCAGCCAGCACGGCAAGAAGTCCGGCAACCTCTCCACCATCGGCTGCACCAGCTTCTTTCCCAGCAAGCCGCTGGGTTGCTATGGCGACGGCGGCGCGGTATTCACCAGCGACGACGCCCTGGCCAAGAAGATTCGCGAAATCCGCGTCCATGGCCAGGACCGCCGCTACCATCACCCAATCATCGGCCTGAACGGCCGCCTGGATACCATCCAGGCCGCGGTGCTGCTGGCCAAGCTGCCGAGCTTCCCGGACGAGGTGGCCGCCCGCGAGCGCATCGGCGCCCGCTACAGCGCGCTGCTGCAGGATGTGGCCCGCGTGCCGGTGATCCAGCCGGGCAATACCCACGTCTACGCGCAGTACACCATCGAGGTCGATCATCGCGACGAGGTTCAGGCCAAGCTCAAGGAGCTGGGCGTGCCGACCGCTGTGCACTACCCGATTCCGCTGCACCTGCAACCGGCCTTCGCCCACCTGGGCTTGGGCGAAGGCAGCTTCCCGCACGCCGAAGCCGCCGGCAAGCGCGTGATGAGCCTGCCGATGCACCCCTTCCTGACGGAAGAGGCGCAAGACGCTATCGTGGTCGCGGTGAAGAAGGCGCTGGGCTGAGGAGCATGTTGACCTTGTCGTCGCTGCGTGTGCCCAAAACCGGCTTTGTCCGCCACGTCGTCACCCTGGTGACTGGCGCGGCGGTGGCCCAGATCGTGCCCTTGCTGGTATCGCCGCTGATCACCCGGTTGTATGATCCGCACGAGGTGGGCATCCAAACGGTGTATGTATCGTGGATGTCTACGCTGGCGGTATTGGCCACCGCGCGTTACGAAATGGCCATCGTATTGCCGGCCGACGACAAGCGAGCCTGCAATCTGATGGGTTTGTCCATTCTGTGCGCAGGCGCCTTGTCGCTGCTGATCGCGCTGGTGGTGTTGCTGGGCGGGCATTCGCATATCGCCTCCCATCTGGGCGCGCCGGCGCTGGAGTCGTGGCTGGCCTTGCTGCCGTTGTCGGTGCTGCTGGCCGGGCTGATGCAGGCGTGGACCAACTGGAACAACCGCCACCGGCGCTACCAGGCCAATGCCAATGGCCGCATGGCGCAATCGTTCGGCATGGCCGGCACCCAAGTGCTGGCTGGTTGGCTGGGCGCCGGCGCAGGCGGCCTGATTCTGGGCCAGTTGGCCGGCCAGCTGGGTTCGCTGCTGGCGCAGGCTTGGGCTGACCTCAAGGCCAAGTTCGCCTGGCGCCGCGACGTCAATCGCCAGGACATGCGCAGCGCCGCGCTTGCCTATATCGAGTTTCCCAAGATCAATGCGCCGCATGCCTTGAGCACGGCTTTGCTGGATTCGGCCACCCTGGTGGTGTTGACCGTGCTGGCTGGCACCTCCGCTGTCGGCATGTATGGCTTGATGATGCGCGTGCTGAAACTGCCGGCGGCCTTCATCGGCCAGGCGGTGGCGCAGGTCGCGTACAAGGAGCTGGCCGAGGCGCGCAATCTGGGCCAACCTTTGCGGCCCATCCTGCGCAAGATGATGCTGACCCTGTTCGGCATGGCGATGTTCCCCTTCCTGGTGATCCAGATTTTCGGCGAGCCTTTGTTCTCGCTGGTGTTCGGCGCCAACTGGAGCGAGGCCGGACGCTACGCCGAGGCCATGTCGCTGTTCATTCTGTTTCATTTCGTCGCCTCGCCGCTGGGCATGGTGCCGCCGGTGATCAATCGGCAACGTTTCGCGTTTTTCTTGTCCCTGGTGCAGGCCGTGCTGTTCCTGGGATCGTTATGGTTGGGCTTCCATATCTGGCAGGATGCGGTGGCGACTTTCCAGCTGGTCTCGGTGGTGATGGCCGGCTATTTCATTGCTTATTTCATCTGGCTTTATAAGGCAGCGCGATGACTTTGCACGGACTTTTCAGCCGCATCCGTTTCCGGCTGTCCGCCTGGATCCGGCCGCGCATGGTGTATGGCTTCCGTCGCGGCGATGGCGTGTTTCTCAAGCGTACCCGCGTCTCCAATATGACGCGGATCGAACATATCGACAAGCTGATGGTCGAGGACAACGTCTATATCGGCCATTTCAACCTGATCGACTCCTCCGGCGGCCTGCACATAGGCGAGGGCTGTCAGATCACCAACTATGTGTCCCTGCTGACGCACTCCAGCCATGTGGCGATCCGGCTGTACGGCCGCGAATACTTGGACCGCGGCAATCATGCGGGTTACCTGAAGAAGCCGACCAAGCTCGGCAAATACAGCTTCATCGGCCCGCATTCGGTGTTGATGCCGGGCGTTATCTTGGGCAAGGGCAGCATCGTGTCGGCCTATAGCTTCGTGCAGGCCGGAGACTATCCCGACTTCGCCATCCTGGCCGGCAATCCGGCGCGGGTGGTCGGCGATACCCGCGATACCGACGCCGAATGGCTGGCGCAGCATCCAGACTTGCATCCGCTGTACGAGGCTTGGGCCCATGACTGATCGCATCGCCCGCCTGCTGGTGGTGGGTTCGGCCTCGATTCACACTTGGCGCTTCCTGTCCGGCATCGCGCCGCATGTGGGCGAGTTGTACCTGGCCTGCAACGGAGAGGTTCCCGCCGACAAGCGGCCGGCCAATCTGAAGGGCGAGCTGCGCGTGGACTTCAGCCTGAAGGCCTGGTCTTCCGCGGGGCGGCTCAAGGCCTGGATCGCCGAGGTGAAGCCCGATGTGGTTCATGTCCACCAGGCCAACAGCGTGGCCTGGCACGCGCGCCGCGCGCTGCGAGGCTCGAGCATTCCGATGTTGCTGACGGCCTGGGGGTCCGATGTGCTGCTGCTGCCGAACCAGAACCGGCTGATGCGGGCCATGGTGCGCGGCAATCTGCAAGCCGCGGCGGCCATCACTTCGGACTCGCTGTACATGGCGGCGAAAATCCGCGAACTGGCCGGCGATTGCCGGATATCGCTGCTCAATTACGGCATCGACGCCTTGCCGCCCGCGCCCGTCATCGACGCCAAAAAGAAACAGGTGCTGTCCTGCCGGCTGCACAAGCCGCTGTACCGCATAGACGCCATCCTCAAGGGCTGGGCCGAGGTGGAAAGCAGCGGCCGCTTCGGGGACTGGAGTCTGGTGGTCGCCGCCAGCGGCAGCGAAACGGATGGTCTGAAACAACTGGCGGCGGCGCTGGGCCTCAAGCGCGTGGAATTCACGGGCTTTGTCGATAGCGCGACGCTGGGCCGGCTTTACGCCGACTCGCGCGTTTTCGTCAGCGTGCCGCGCTCCGACGCCACCAGCATCAGCCTGCTGGAAGCGATGGGCCATGGCTGCCTGCCGCTGTTGTCCAATCTGCCGGCCAACGGCGAATGGGTGATAGACGGCCTCAACGGCGCCATCGCCGAGGACGTGGGCAGGCTGGGGCCGGAACTGATCCGCGCCATGGACAAGGCCACCGACGACGACGCCTTGCAAAGCCTGGCGGCGACCAATCGCGGCCTGGTGGCGGCCAAGGCGCTGCATCGGGCCAATATGGCCGGCTTCGCCGCATTGTATCGAGAGCTGGTTTAATTTATCGCCACGAAAAACACGAAAGGACACGAAACCACTAGCCAGCATCCAGAACCCGAATTGACGCAGGTTCAATCGAATGTTTGGCGCGCTTTCGTATGGTTCGTGGGCTTCGTGGCTCAAAGGGTTTGGTTTGTTTGGGCTAGGGGCTGTTGACGTTTGGTGAGTGGATCGCGTTTGAGCTTCGCCAAACCCGCAGGGCCGGGCGTTTTCGCGCCGACTCTGCGTTGTTCCGCGCTGGTAGAGAATGAAATGCAGCGCGCGAAACGCCTCGATTCGGTGCAAAACGCATCCCGGCGCGACCGCCCACCAAGCGTCAATAGCCCCTACCCAAGCAACAAATAAAGGTTTGAAACTGCAATGAAAATCGCCCATCTGACCTCCGCCCACCCGCGTCACGACATCCGCATCTTCGTCAAAGAGTGCAGTTCGCTGGCGGCGGCCGGCCATGAGGTGACGCTGATCGTCGCCGACGGCCAGGGCGAGGAAATCCGCAACGGCGTGCGCATCCACGATGTCGGCCCCAAGACCGGCGGCCGTTTCTCGCGGATGACCGGCACCGTCAAGCGCGTCTACCAGGCGGCGCTGAGACTGCGGCCGGACGTAGTCCACTTTCACGATCCGGAGCTGATTCCCGCTGGCGTGCGCCTGAAGCAGGCCGGCATCAAGGTGGTGTACGATGTGCACGAGGATGTGCCGCGGCAGATCCTGGCCAAGCACTGGATACCGGGCGCGGTGCGCCCGCTGGTGTCCGGCGGCTTCGAGACGCTGGAAGACTGGGCGGCGCGCCGCTTCGACGCCATCGTCACCTCCACCCCGCATATCCGCAAGCGCTTCGAAAAGCTGGGCGCCAAGGCGCTGGACGTGTGCAACTTCCCGATCCTGGAAGAGCTGGTGCGCGACACGCCGTGGGAGAGCCGCCGCAACGAGGTGTGCTATATCGGCGGCATCAGCCGCATCCGCGGCATCGAGCCGATTGTCGCCGCCTTGCCCGACACGTCTACCCGGCTCAATCTGGCCGGCCCATGGAGCGAGAGCGATCTCCGCGCCAAGGTGCAGGCTGAGCCGGGCTGGGCGCGCGTCAACGACCTGGGCGTGCTGGACCGCAAAGGCGTGGCCGAGGTATTGGCCAAGAGCAAGATCGGCCTGGTGACGCTGTTTCCGACGCCCAATTACGTGGATGCGCTGCCGATCAAATTGTTCGAGTACATGGCCGCCGGCATGCCGGTGATCGCCAGCGACTTCCCGGTGTGGCGCGAGATCGTAGCCGACGCCGGCTGCGGCGTGCTGGTCGATCCGCAGGACGCCGCCGCCATCGCCGCCGCCATCAACGAACTGCTGGGCGACGAAGAACGCATGCGCCAGCTGGGCGAGTCCGGTAAGCGGGCGGTGCTGAGCAAATACAGCTGGGCGGCGGAAGCCGAGAAGCTGGTGGCGCTGTATGCGTCCTTGTAAAAACTAAAGGATGATTTAGCCACGGAAGCACACGGAAAGACACGGAAGCATCGCTGTTGAAGTCTGGACAGCTGCAGTTCAAGCCGGACTTGAGTTTTGTCCCTGTTGTTCCGTGGCTAATTACAAGATGAAAATACTGTATATCAATCACTACGCCGGCAGCCCGCGCCACGGCATGGAATTCCGCCCCTACTACCTGGCGCGGGAGTGGGTGAAAGCCGGGCATGAAGTGAACATGCTGGCGGCCGACGTGTCGCACCTGCGCCAGACCCATCCCCAGGTGGACGGCAAGTACCGCGACGAGGACATCGACGGCATCCGCTACACCTGGTGCAAGACGCGTCCTTACGAGGGCAACGGCGTGGGCCGGGTGCTGAACATTTTCAGCTTCCTCGGCAAGGTGATGGGCCTGTCCGGCCGCTATCTGAAGCAATGGAAGCCGGACGTGGTGATCGCCTCGTCCACCTATCCGCTGGACACCATCCCGGCGGCGTGGATTGCCGGCAAGACCGGCGCGCGGCTGGTGTACGAGGTGCATGACTTGTGGCCGCTGACGCCGGTGGAAGTGGGTGGCATGTCGCCGAAGCACCCCTTCATCCGCCTGCTGCAATGGGCCGAGGACTTCGGCTACAAGCGCGCGGACACCGTAGTGTCCATGCTGCCTTGCGCCAAGGACTACATGATGGCGCATGGCATGGCGCCGGAAAAATACGTGGTGATTCCCAACGGCGTGGACGTGGCCGAATGGCAGGGCGAAGCCCAGGCCTTGCCGGCCGAGCACCGCATGCGGCTGGCCGAACTGAAGGCCCATGGCCGCTTCGTCGTCGGCTACGCCGGCGGCCATGGCCTGGCCAATGCGCTGGATTATCTGCTGGAAGCGGCGGCGCTGATGCAGGACGCGCCGGTGACTTTCGCTCTGGTGGGCGACGGCCCGGACAAACCAGCCTTGGTGGCCCGCGCCGCCGAGCTGAAGCTGAACAATGTGCTGTTCCTGCCGTCCATCGGCAAGCGCAGCGTGCCGGCCTTCCTGGCCGAGTGCGACGCGCTGTATATAGGCTGGCGCAAGCTGCCTATCTACCGCTTCGGCATCAACCCGAACAAGCTGTTCGACTACATGATGGCGGGCAAACCGGTGATCCACTCGGTGGAAGCCGGCAATGACATGGTGCGCGATGCCGGCGCCGGCATCAGCATCGGCGTGGAAGATCCGGCCGTGATCGCAGACGCGGTCAAGCGCATGGCGGTGCTGCCGCTGGCCGAGCGCGAGGCGATGGGCGCGGCGGGCAAGGCCTATGTGCTGGCCAACCACGATTACGCGGTGCTGGCGCGACGCTTTCTGGCGGCGGTGAAACTGTGATTTTGGCGTAGGGCGGAAGCCCGCTGCGCGGGCGTTCCGCCTCTGCCGTTGCAAGAGATAAATGGAATGGCGGAACACCCCTTTGGGGCTTCCGCCATACGCAAGATTTTGCAGGCCGCGCGCGAGGCGCGCGGCGATGGACATGGACGGCGGTCGGTTGCGGCCGCGCAAAGACGAAAGAGAAAACAATGAGCGAAACAAAGTTCCTGCCGTTCGCCTTGCCGGATATCGGCGAGGAAGAGATCAACGAAGTGGTCGACGCGCTGCGTTCCGGCTGGGTCACCACCGGCCCCAAGACCAAGCAGTTCGAAGCCGATTTCGCCGCCTTCCTGGGTGACGGCGTCGAAGCGATCGCGGTCAACTCCGCCACCGCCGGACTGCACCTGGCGCTGGAGGCGATCGGCATCAAGGAAGGCGACGAAGTGATCGTGCCTTCCTACACCTTCACCGCCACTGCCGAGGTGGTGCGCTACCTGGGCGCGCACCCGGTGTGCGTGGACGTGGATGCCGCCACCTTCAACATCCGCCCGGACGCGATCCGCGCCGCGATCACCGATAAGACCCGCGCCATCGTGCCGGTGCACTTCGCCGGCCTGGCCTGCGACATGGACGAAATCATCGCCATCGCCCGCGAGCATGGCTTGAAAGTGGTGGAAGACGCCGCCCACGCCATGCCCACCTACTACAAGGGCAAACTGGTCGGCACGCTGGATTCGGACGTGACGGTATTCAGCTTCTACGCCAACAAGACCATGACCACCGGCGAAGGCGGCATGGTGGTGTCCAAGCACAAGGACATCATCGCCCGCTGCAAAGTGATGCGCCTGCACGGCATCAGCCGCGATGCCTTCGACCGCTACGTGTCCAAGACCCCAGCTTGGTTCTACGAGGTGGTGGCGCCGGGCTACAAGTACAATATGCCGGACACCGCCGCGGCGATGGGCATTCACCAGCTGAAGAAAATCCGCGGCTTCTATGAAAAGCGCGAAGTCATGGCCCAGCGCTTCGACCGCGAGCTGGCCGATCTGCCGCTGATCCTGCCGGCGCGCGCCAAGGACGAGGGCAGTAACCACGCCTGGCACCTGTACCCGGTGCGCCTCAAGCCGGAAGCCGGCATTTCGCGCGACGACTTCATCGCCAAGATGGCGGAGAAGGGCATAGGCTGCTCGGTGCACTTCATACCGCTGCACCGCCAGCCGGTATGGCGCGACGGCTACCAGCTGACGCGCGAGCAGTTCCCGGTGGCGGACGCGGCGTTCGAGGCCGAAGTGACGCTGCCGCTGTACACCAAGATGACGGACGATGACCAAACCCGCGTCATCGCCGCCGTGCGCGAGATTCTGGGCGCATGAGCCAGCGGCTGGGAAAAGAGGGCGGCGAGCTGTTGCCGCCTTGCTGCCGGCCGCGCCGCCACGGCTCGCGGCTGATCAAGCGGCTGTTCGACATCGCGGCTTCCGGCCTGGGCCTGGCGTTGCTGGCGCTGCCCCTGCTGGCTGTCGCCTTGTGGGTGAAGCTGGATTCGCCGGGGCCGGTGTTCTTCCGCCAAGTGAGGGTGGGGCGCGGCGGAATGCTGTTCCGCATCCACAAATTCCGCACCATGCAGGTGGATACCGAACGCCACGGCCAGCTGACCGTGGGCGCGGATAGCCGCGTCACCGGAGCCGGCCGCATCCTGCGCAAGACCAAGCTGGACGAGCTGCCGCAATTGATCGACGTGCTGTTCGGCGACATGAGCCTGGTCGGCCCGCGTCCGGAGGTGCCCAAATACGTGGCGCACTATCCGGAGGATGTGAAGGGCATCGTGCTGTCGGTGCGTCCGGGCATCACCGATTGGGCGTCGATCCGCATGATCGATGAAAACGAGATACTGGGCCGCGCCGACGATCCGGAACGCGCCTATATCGAACAGGTGTTGCCGGAAAAGCTCGGTTACTACGTGCGCTATGCCGAGACGCACAGCTTGTTCGAGGATGTCCGCATCATTGTCGCCACCCTGATGAAGATCGTGACCCGATGACGCTGTCTATCCGCGAGGGCCGGCTTGCCGACGCGGATGCGCTGGCCGCCATCTACTTGGCCGGTCGCCGGGAAATGCCTTATGCGCCGCTGGCGCATGATGAGGCGTCGGTGCGCAGCTGGTTTGCCGATGCGTTGTTGCAAACCAGCCAGGTCTGGCTGGCCGAGCGCAATGGCCAGATCGCAGGCTTTGCCGCCTGCTCCATGCAAGACGGCATGCTCTGGCTGGACCAGCTGTATGTCGCGCCTGGCCAGCAGGGAAGCGGCATAGGCCGCGTCCTGCTGGGGCAGGTATTGTCGCGGTCGAAACAGGCCTGCCGCTTGTTCGTGTTTCAGGCCAATGCCGGGGCGCGTCGTTTCTATGAGGCGCATGGTTTCACGCTGTTGCGCCTGAGCGATGGCCAAGATAACGAGGAACGTTGTCCGGATGCGTTGTACCAATGGTTGCCGGATACGAAAGAATGACCATGTTTGAAAAACTGCTTGCCTTCTCCCGCCACAACAAGATGGCGATGCTGGCGCTGATGGACGCGCTGTTGTTGCCGCTGGCGCTGTGGAGCGCCGTGTTCCTGCGCCTGGGCGGCTATTGGGACCCTAAGCTCAACGCGCATTTGTGGGTTTTCATCGTGCCGCCCTTGTGGGCGATTCCCATCTTCATCAAGCTCGGCCTGTATCGGGCCGTGCTGCGCTATCTGGACGACAAGATCATCTACACCGTGTTCAGCGGCGTGACTTTGTCCGTACTGGTGCTGCAGGGCGTGATCCAGATGTTCCACATCTGGGCCATGCCGCGCACCTCAGTGATCATCTTCTGGGTGTTCGCCATGGCTTATATCGGCGGCAGCCGCTTCCTGCTGCGCGGCCTGGTGCGGCGCATCGACGCCACCGAGGCCCCGCGCGATCCGGTCATCATCTACGGCGCGGGCCAGGCCGGTCTGCAGCTGATGCTGGCCTTGCAGGCCGGGCGAGAATACCGGCCCATGGCCTTTGTCGACGACAACCCGGACTTGCATCGCCGCACTTACCGCGGCGTGGCGGTGCACGCGCCGGACGAGCTGCCGGCGCTGGTCAAGGACACCCAGGCCAAGTGCATTCTGCTGGCTATGCCCTCTGTCGGCCGCGGCCGACAGCGCGAGATTCTGGAATCGCTGGAAAAACTGCGCGTGCCGATCAAGCGGCTGCCCGGCATGGCCGATCTGGTCTCGGGCGAGGCGCGGGTGGAGGAGTTGAAGGAAGTCGAGATCGAGGACCTGCTGGGCCGCGATCCGGTGCCGCCCAAGGCCGAGCTGCTGGCGCGCAACATCCGCGACAAGGTGGTGATGGTGACCGGCGCAGGCGGCTCCATCGGGTCGGAGCTGGCGCGGCAGATCGTCAAGAACCGCCCGTCGCGCATCGTGTTGTTCGAGCTGTCCGAGTTCGCTCTGTACAGCATCGATCAGGAGCTGGCGCAGATCGCGCCCAGGATTCCGCGCACGCCTATCTTGGGTTCGGTGACGGATTATGATCGGCTGACCCAAGTGATGCGGGCCTTCAAGGTGGAGACGGTGTATCACGCCGCGGCTTACAAGCACGTGCCGATGGTGGAGCACAATCCCATCGCCGGCATCGTCAACAACGCCTTCGGCACCGACACCACCGCCCGCGCGGCGGAGGACTGCGGCGTCGATACCTTCGTGCTGATCTCCACGGATAAGGCGGTGCGTCCCACCAATGTGATGGGGGCCACCAAGCGCCTGGCCGAGCTGACGCTTCAGACCCGCCACGCCCGCGGCAGCCGCACCCGCTTCGTGATGGTGCGCTTCGGCAACGTGCTGGGCAGCTCCGGCTCCGTGGTGCCGCTGTTCCGCCGCCAGATCAAGGCCGGCGGTCCGATCACGCTGACGCACGCCGACATCACCCGCTACTTCATGACCATCCCCGAGGCGGCGCAGCTGGTGATCCAGGCCGGCGCCATGGGCGACGGCGGCGACGTGTTCGTGCTGGACATGGGCGAGCCGGTCAAGATCATCGACTTGGCGCGGCGCATGATCCACCTGTCCGGCCTGGAGGTGAAGGACGAAAGCCAGCCGGACGGCGATATCGCCATCCGCGTCACCGGCCTGCGTCCGGGCGAGAAGCTGTACGAAGAATTGCTGATCGGCGACAACGTGTTGCCGACCGACCACGCCCGCATCATGCGCGCCCAGGAATACCATCTGTCCGAAGCCGAAATGGCGTCCTTGCTGGCGCGTCTGCAAGACGCTTGCCAGCGGCTGGACGCCCGGCAGGCCTTCGCCCTGATGCAGGAGGCGGTGCATGAATTCCAGGCCGCGGAGGCGACGCAGGACTGGGTCACGCTGCAGGGCTGATCGCTTCCTATCCTGAAATCAACGGCTGCAAGCTACCACTTGCAGCCGTTGTCTTTATCGAAGGCGTCTTTCAGCAGCATGGGGGCGGCGAGCAAGCCCAGGTTGGCATAGGCCTTGGCGCAGTCGGCGCGCTCGGCGCGATTGATATCGCGCGCCAGCCGGGCTTTTTCCGGATCTTCGCGCAGCGGTTTGGCGTTAGCGTTTGCAGGTTCCAGCTGCCGCATCTGCTGGCGCAGCCCCTCGATCGTGACGCGCGGTTCCGCGTGTGCGGCGCTGGCGGTGGCTTTTCCCTGCCGCGCCGGCCGGGCGGCCATTTCAACGGCTGCGGCATGGGCCGGGCGTGGCGATCGCGCGGCGGGGGCCGGCTTCGCCGCCGCGCTCCTTGATGGCGGGGCAGGCGGCGGCAAAGTGATGGGCACCATGCTGACCCGCAGCGGCGGCGGCGCGGCAGTTGGCGGCTGTTGCGCGGCTTTCAAGGCGAACAGCGCCAGCGCATGCAACAGCAGGCTTGCGGCGATGGCCAGCGGCCGTCGTGGCAGCGGCGAAGGGCGGGGAACGGTAAGCGAGCTCATATCTGTAAACTAAATGCGGACCTTTGCCATGTTGATGGCATTGTTGTTTGCGTTTGGTGCATGGCTGGTGACATTGCGGCGGCGGGACTCATGGTAGAGTGCGCGCGCGCCGCAAAGTGCCCTGGCGGTGTACCATCTGGCATCCGCAATCTGGACCTTGAGCGATGGAAACCCGCTGGCTGGAAGATTTTTTGGTATTGGCCGATACCGGCAGCTTCACCCGTTCCGCCGAACTGCGCCATCTGACGCAGCCGGCTTTCTCCCGGCGCATCCGCGCGCTGGAGAGCTGGCTGGGCGCGGACCTGATCGACCGCACCACCTATCCGACCAAGCTCACCGCCGCCGGCAAGCTGCTGCGCGAACAGGCGGTGCCGCTATTGGCTCAGCTGAATACCACCCGCACCATGCTGCGCGGCTTGCAGCCCTTGCCGCAGGGCACGCTGGAGTTCGCGGTGCCGCACACGCTGTCGTTCTCGTATTTTCCCAAGTGGCTGACCGCGGTCGAGGACGGCTTCGGCCAGCTGTCTTGCCGCCTGCAGGCCAGCAACGTGCACGACGCAGTGCTGGCTTTTGTCGAAGGCGGCAGCGACTTCCTGATGTGCTACCACCATCCCAAGCAGCCGGTCGAGCTGCATGACGCGCGCTATGGCGGGCTGCGGCTGGGCGTGGAGCGCTTGCGGCCGTACTCCATCGCCGCGGACGGCGCGCCCGTGTATGCCCTGCCGGGGCGGCCGGACGCGCCGCTGCCTTTTCTGGGCTATGCCAGCAACGCCTATTTCCGTTTGATGAGCGATTTGCTGCTGGTCAGCGGGCCGCAGCCGGCGCACCTGTCCTTGCGCTACGAGACCGATATGGCCGAGGGACTGAAGCAGATGGCCTTGGCCGGCCATGGCCTGGCTTTCCTGCCGGAAAGCTCGGTGGCCGCCGAGTGCGCGGCCGGCCTGCTGACGGTGGCCGGCGGCGATGAATGGAGCGTGGAAATGGAAGTCCAGCTGTATTGCGACCGTAGGCGCGCCAAGCCGGAACAGGAGGCGTTGTGGGATTATCTCAGCGCGCGCTATCCGACAGTATGAGCCTCTACTTGCGCTAGGCCTGGCTGGATCAGGCTTGGGCAAGGTTATGCATTTCCTGCATGACCTCATCTGCATTCGGAATTGGCCAACTATGTCGTGTGGGCATACAGTGCGAGGCATTCCAGGCCGCGCATGACGGCCGCCCTGAGGAGAACGCAGATGACCACCCGCATCGAACATGACCTGCTCGGCAACCGCGATGTGCCGGCCGCCGCCTATTGGGGCGTGCACACCCTGCGCGCCATCGAGAATTTCCCGATCACCGGCCAGACCATAGGCAGCTACGGCGACCTGATCCGCGCGCTGGCCTGCATCAAGCAGGCTGCCGCCCAGGCCAACCGCGATCTCGGCATACTGGAGCCCAAGCTGGCCCAGGCCATCGTCGATGCCTGCGAGGAGATCCGCGCCGGCAAGCTGCACGACCAGTTCGTCGTCGACGTGATCCAGGGCGGGGCGGGCACTTCCACCAATATGAACGCCAACGAGGTCATCGCCAACCGCGCGCTGGAGCTGCTGGGCCACGCCAAGGGCGAGTACCAATATCTGCACCCAAATGAGCACGTCAACCTGTGCCAGAGCACTAATGACGTGTATCCGACAGCCTTGCGTCTGGCCGCCTTCTGGGGCGTGCTGAAGCTGGTGTCGCGCATGGAAGTGCTGCGCAAGGCTTTTGAAGACAAGGCCGAGGAGTTCAAGGATATCCTGAAGATGGGGCGCACCCAGCTGCAGGACGCGGTGCCGATGACCCTGGGCCAGGAATTCCAGACCTACGCCGTGATGCTGGGCGAGGACGAGCAGCGCCTGAAGGAAGCCAGCGCCCTGATGCTGGAGATCAACCTTGGCGCCACCGCCATCGGCACCGGCATCACCGCTCACCCGGATTACGCCAAGCTGGTGTGCCTGCACCTGTCGGAGCTGGTGGGCTGCAAGCTGATCACCGCGCCGAACCTGATCGAAGCCACCCAGGATTGCGGCGCCTTCGTCCAGCTGTCCGGCGTGCTCAAGCGCGTGGCCGTCAAGCTGTCCAAGACCTGCAACGACCTGCGCCTGCTGTCGTCCGGCCCGCGCGCCGGCTTCGGCGAAATCAATCTGCCGGCGCGCCAGGCCGGTTCGTCCATCATGCCGGGCAAGGTCAATCCGGTGATTCCGGAAGTGGTGAGCCAGGTGGCGTATGAAGTCATCGGCAACGACATGACCATCACCATGGCGGCCGAAGCCGGCCAGCTGCAGCTGAACGCCTTCGAGCCGGTGATTGCCTACAGCCTGTTCCGCAGCGCCGGCCACCTGGCCAACGCCTGCGACACGCTGACCGAGCACTGCGTCAAGGGCATCACCGCCAACCGCGAGCGTCTGCGCCAGAGCGTGGAAAACTCCATCGGCCTGGTGACGGCGCTGAACCCGGTGATCGGCTACGAAGCCGCCACCCGAGTCGCCGCGGAGGCCCATGCCAACGGCAGCAGCGTGGCCGACGTGGTGCTGGCGCACGGCCTGCTGACGCGCGAACAGCTGGACGACATCCTGCAACCCGACACGCTGACCCAGCCGCGCTGGGTGACGCTGTAAAAACCGTTTCCTCCTTTGTTTGACTCGTGATTCCCGGCGCCTGGTGCGCCGGTTTTTTTGCGTCACACCCCACTCGAATTTGCGTCCTGTGGCAGAGGGCCTTATAACGGTTATTGTGCAGTGCACAATACGGAGGTAGGAGATGCGCAATCTGCTATGGTGGAGCCTGGAATTCCCGCTCAAGCTTTGGTCCTGCCTGCTGGAGCAGGGCAAGTGCCAGCAGCAATACTGGCGTTCCAGCCTGTTTCACGGGGCCCGGGTGTGCCTGAGCCCGGCGCCGCTGCCGGACAAGCTGGCGCGTATTTCGCGGCGCGGCTGCGCCGATGGCATCTCGCTGTATTACGACAGTTGCCCGGCGCGTTTCGAATTATGGCGCCAGGCCTGTGGGCATCTGCTGCCGCATGAAGACGCCAATCTAGCTTGGCAGCATTGCCTGTCGCGTTGTCAGCAGGCCTGCCAGGATGGGGTGGTGGATATGGGGCGGGAATTGGCGCGCGGCTGACTCCCGCCTCGCCAGTCGGCCGCTGCTGTCGGATAATCCCCCATTTGACCGGAGAATGCCTTGGCTAACCCCTATCAATTGGGCGAATCGCAATTGCAGCAGTTGGCGCCGCGCTTGCAGCGCTATATGGCTGACCAGCTTGGCGTGGAGGTCGGTGGTTTCGAGGCGCGCTTCCTGCTCGACTTCCTGGCGGCGGAATTAGGGCGCGAGATCTACAACAAGGCGCTGCAGGACGCGCAGGCGGCTTTGGCCACCCGTATGGAAAGTTTGCAGGCCGCCATTTGGGAACTTGAGCAGTAAGCGCCTGTTCGCGCTGACCATGCCGTTCAATTGGGGTTACAATCGATCATCTTTCCCCTGCCCCTGTATTGCCGATGCTTTATTTGCGCTTGATGATGAAAGGCTTCCTGCTGGCGGTGCTGATGGTGGTGCTCGGCTTCGCCTGGGTGGCCTGGAGCATCGTCGATTACGGCAACGATGAAGAGTCGTCCGGCGCCGACGCCGCGCTGGTGCTGGGCGCCGCCGCCTGGGGCAATAAGCCGTCCCCTGTGTTTCGCGAGCGGATCAACCACGCGGTGAAGTTGTATCAGAGCGGCAAGGTGCGCTGGATCGTGTTCACCGGCGGCACGCCGGAGCCGGGTTATCCTGCCGAGGCGGACGTGGGCCGCGAGTTCGCCGCGCGCCAGGGCGTGCCGATGACGGCCATGCTGGTGGAGAATCAATCGCGCACGACCTGGCAGAACCTGTCCAATGCCAAAGACCTGGGCCACCAGTTTGGCATCCGCTCCTATCTGCTGGTCAGCGATCCGCTGCACATGCGCCGCGCGGTGCTGATGGCCAGCGACCTGGGACTGAGAGCCTATCCCGCGCCGACGCAATCCAGCCGCTTCCGCACTGTGTCCAGCTGGTCGCGCTTCTTGGCGCGCGAGACTTGGCTATATGTGGGTTATCGGGTATTCCGCCAGTTATCCTGATGGTTTGTGGATAAGTTTGCATTCCGGCTTGGGCTGTGGATAAGCTGGGATGCCAGCCCAGAGGCAAGAAAAAAGCCGGCATGAGCCTAATGCCGTTCACTTAAGAGAAAAGCACCGTCTCCGTGCATGGGAAACGGTGCTTTTTTTGTGGATTCCTGTGCTCTCAAGGCCAGAAAAGTCGCCCGAAAATCCTTAAGTGAACGGCATTACCGGCATGAGCCGGCTTTTTCACGGGCGGCGGATGCCGCTCAAGCGGTGTGCCACAGATCGATCAGTTCGCTGGCTTCCAGCGTTTTCACTTCGGCGCGAGCCTGCAGCCAGCGGGTCAGTTCGCCGCGCAGCGCATCGTCGATCTTGCGCTCGCTCACCGGGAAGGCTACGCCTTCCAGCTTGCCCTTGCCGTCGAAATGGCCGCCGAAGCTGATGCCGGCCTCATCCACGCGGGTCAGCCAGCCATCCAGCAGCGCGTCGGCATCCACGCCTTCGTGCAGTTCGGCCACCAGATGGAAACCCAGCTCGCGGAATTCGCCCACGCGCATTTTCTTGCGTTGGCGGGCGTTCAGGCGTTTCAGACGTTGGGCGGAATTGGCGTTGCGGATAGAAGCCATGGTAAATCCTTATTCTTCAAATCGGGCGATCATAACAGGTTTTGACGAACCTTCCGGTTAAGATGGTTCGGACAGATCATGCCATAGCAGCGACCCAACCAGCAGGGGGCCAGATTGCAGATTTACACCATAGACGATTTTCAAGCCATGCCGTGGGCCAATGGCGGCGGCCGCACGCTGCAGCTGTTCCGCCTGCCGCATCCGCAGCGGCCCGAGGCGTTCGCCTTGCGGTTTTCCATCGCCGACGTGGCGCAAGGCGGTCCATTTTCATTTTTCCCTGGCGTAGACCGGCAGCTGGGTTTGCTGGAGGGCGAGGGCATGGCGCTGAATCTGGCCGATGGCCGCTCGCTGACATTGGACCAACTGGGTCAGGTGGCGGCGTTCGAAGGCGAGCTTGGCGTGGCGTGCCGTCTGCTTGGCGGGCCGCTGCGCGACTGCAATTTGATGCTGGCGCGCGATTGGGGACAGGGCGATCTGAAGCGCATGGCATGGGAAATGGCCGAGACCTGGACGCTCTTTGCCGATGACTTGGTTCTGCTGTATCTGCAGCAAGGCCAGTGGCAAGCGGAGGGGCGGACGCTGCCGGGCGGCTGCCTGCTGCTGTTGGAGCGGGAAGCCATCACGCTGCGAGTCGATGGTCCGGCAGTGGCCTGGCTGGCCAGAGTGACACGGTTATCGGCTTGAGCGCGGGCCATGAAAAAAGCCAGACGGCTGCCTGGCTTTGATTTCATCTGGGCGGCCTTACAGCCCCAGTTCGCTCCAGATCGCGTCCACACGCTGCTTGACGGCCGGGTCCATCACGATGGGCGTGCCCCATTCGCGGTGGGTTTCTCCCGGCAGCTTGTTGGTGGCGTCCAGCCCCATTTTGCCGCCCAGGCCGGAGATCGGGCTGGCGAAGTCCAGATAGTCGATGGGTGTGTTCTCGATCAGCGTGGTGTCGCGCACCGGGTCCATGCGCGTGGTGATCGCCCAGATCACTTCCTTCCAGTCGCGGGTGTTGACGTCGTCGTCCACCACCACGATGAATTTGGTGTACATGAACTGGCGCAGGAAGCTCCAGCAACCCATCATCACCCGCTTGGCGTGGCCGGGGTATTGCTTCTTGATGCTGATCACCGCCATGCGGTAGCTGCAGCCTTCCGGCGGCAGGTAGAAATCCACGATTTCCGGAAACTGCTTGTGCAGAATCGGCACGAACACCTCGTTCAGCGCCACGCCCAGGATGGCGGGCTCGTCCGGCGGCTTGCCGGTGTAGGTGCTGTGATAGATCGCATTTTCTCGCATCGTGATGCGGTCTATGGTCAGCACCGGGAAGCTGTCCTGCTCGTTGTAGTAGCCGGTGTGGTCGCCATACGGGCCTTCCAGCGCCATGTCATTGGGGTGAATATGGCCTTCCAGCACGATTTCCGCCCGCGCCGGCACTTGTAGGTCCGACCCTATGCACTTGGCCAGCTCGGTGCGGCTGCCGCGCAAGAGGCCGGCGAACTGGTATTCCGACAGCGTGTCCGGCACCGGCGTCACCGCCCCGAGTATCGTCGCCGGGTCGCAGCCCAGCACCACCGCCACCGGATAGGGCGCATCCGGGTTTTGCTGGCGGAACTCGCGGTAATCCAGCGCGCCGCCGCGGTGCGCCAGCCAGCGCATGATGACGCGGTTCTTGCCTATCACCTGCTGGCGGTAGATGCCAAGGTTCTGCCGCTTCTTATTCGGCCCGCGGGTGACGGTCAGGCCCCAGGTGATCAGCGGCGCGACGTCGCCGGGCCAGCAGTGCTGGATCGGCAGTTTTTCCAGATCGACGGCTTCGCCTTCCCAGACGATTTCCTGGCACGGCGCCTTTTTCACTTCTTTCGGCGCCATCGACAGCACCTGCTTCAATAGCGGCAGCTTGTCCCAGGCGTCTTTCAGGCCCTTGGGCGGCTCCGGCTCCTTCAGGTAGGCCAGCGTTTTGCCGATTTCCCGCAGCTGCATGGTGTCGGACGCGCCCATGCCCATGGCCACGCGCTCCGGCGTGCCGAATAGATTGGCCAGCACCGGGAAGCCGTAGCGGCGGCCGTCCTTGACCGGCTGTTCGAATAGCAGCGCCGGGCCGCCTGCCTTCAGTACGCGGTCGCCGATTTCGGTCATTTCCAGATAGGTGGACACCGGCGTCTGGATGCGCTTGAGCTGTTGTTGTTGCTGGAGTTGTGCGGTGAATTCCCGCAGATCGGCATATTTCATGACTGTTTCATGATCTGGCGCAAAGTTGGAGTAGGGGCGCTTGGATAATCTAGCTTCGGACGTCGCGCTCGGTTGACTGGCTATTTTACTGGCAAAGGCGGCCAGCGTCAGGCCTGATTTTCTTGACCATTGGAGAAGATAAAATGAAGAAGCTCGCATTTGCCGCCATGATCGGCATGCTTTCCGCCAGCGCATTTGCCGCTCAGGGCGACATCCTGGCCCGCTTCCGCGTGATCAATGTTGATCCGGCTACTAGTTGGGACAATTCGGGTGCAGTGCCCGGGTTGAGTGTCGATGCCAAGAATGCTACGGTTCCCGAGCTGGACTTCACTTACATGATCACCAACAACATCGGTGCGGAGCTGATCCTGGGCACCTCGCGCCACAAGATCACAACTAATAAGTTTGGTGATGTTGGTAAAGTATCTGTATTGCCGCCGACGCTGACTCTGCAATACCACTTCGCGCCGGAGGCCACCTTCCGTCCGTATGTCGGCGCAGGCTTGAACTACACCAACTTCTACAACTCCGGTCTCAGCGTCGCAGGCGTGACCAATCTGAGTGTGGATAAGAATAGCTTCGGCCCGGCGCTGCAAGCGGGCGCGGATATCGCCATCAACAAGAACTGGTTCTTCAATGTGGACGTGAAGAAGCTGTGGGTGAAAACGGACGTAAGCGCTGATCAACTGGGCGGCGCCAAGTTGGGTACCCTGCATGTTGATCCGTGGGTGTTCGGTATCGGTATCGGCACCAAGTTCTGATAGATAGTAGTCGGGACGATGAAGGACGCCGGGAGGCGTCCTTTTTGTTTTGCAAGCGGCGATCTTCGCCATTTTTCATTCTTTTGCCATCTGGCGCTTAGCTGCAAGGCGCCACCCGCTGTCATTCGTTCCCCTGGTGAATTTTCTGATTCGCACGCTGTCCCTCGCTATGAGGGGCTGGAGGCGATATCTGGCGAAAAGCTGGAGATCCTTGCGACATTTGGCTCGACACTGGTTAGACTTCATCCGGATGCGGTCGCTTCGAGGGCGGCTTTGGACAAAATTGTTGTCAAAAAACATCAATCCAGCGCGATGATTTTTCAACGGATTCATCGCGGTTACGGATAATCTTTACCAGTTTTTTTTCATTGAAAAGAGCAACTTATCCCATTGGCTTGTCATGTCGGTTCGCCAAGGTGGGGAAATGCGCTGAGGTCTTGAATTTACTGGGGATTTCTCCCGCCCCGGCGGGGAGATTTTTGTTAAAATGGCGCCCTTTTTTCGTGGTGGGGAAGATTCATGGCTCTCCTTGAAATCAAAAACGTGGTCAAGCGCTTCGGCGACTACACGGCAGTCAACGATGTCAGCCTGTCGGTAGAGGCGGGCGAATTCTTCACCCTGCTTGGACCCTCTGGCTGCGGCAAGACCACTTTGCTGCGCATGCTGGCCGGTTTCGAACAGCCGGACGACGGCCAGATCCTGCTGGATGGCCAGGACATGTCGCAGGTCGTGCCGGAGAAGCGCCCGGTGCACACGGTGTTCCAGAGCTATGCGCTGTTCCCCCATATGACGGTGCGCGAGAACATCGCCTTTCCGTTGAAAATGGCCAAGTGGGACAAGGCCAAGATCGAATCGCAGGTGGACAAGCTGCTGGCCGACGTGCGCCTGAGCCAGTTCGGCAACCGCTACCCGCACGAAATGTCCGGCGGCCAGCGCCAACGCGTGGCCATCGCCCGCGCCCTGGTGGACCGTCCGCGGCTGTTGCTGCTGGATGAGCCGCTGTCGGCGCTGGACGCCAAGCTGCGTGAGGAAATGCAGATTGAGCTGATCAATCTGCAGAAGGAAGTCGGCATTACTTTCGTCTACGTCACCCACGATCAGGGCGAGGCACTGGCCTTGAGCCACCGCATCGCGGTGATGAGCCACGGCAAGGTGGAGCAGCTGGACGTGCCGGAGAAGCTGTACAGCTATCCGAAGAACCGTTTCGTCGCCGATTTCCTCGGCCAGTGCAATGTGCTGGACGGCACAGTCAAGGCGCTGCATGGCGACGCGATGACCGTCGCCATCAAGGGTTGCGGCGATGTGAAATGCCAGGCGGTGCCGGGCGTGAAGGAAGGCCAGATGGGCTGGCTGGCGCTGCGGCCGGAAAAAGTGAGGCTGGACAAGGAACTGGCCGCATCGCCGGACGAAGTCCATTTCAAGGGCCGCGTTCACGATTGCCTGTACCTGGGCGACGTCACCCTCTATGTGGTGGAGGTGGCCGACGGTGTGCGGGTGGAGGCGATGCAGGCCAACAACATCCCTGGCATCGCCAAGTTCTTCGATGACGGCGATGTCGTCGAAATCGCCTGGCGCTTCGACGCCGGCAGCTTCCTGACGGAGTAAGCCATGGCCACGCGTGATCGATTCGGCAAGTGGGCGCTGTCCTGGCCCCCCTTGCTGTACTTGGTATTGTTTTTCCTGATCCCGTCGCTGATCATGCTGGTGGCGGCGTTCCGCCAGCCCGGCGATTACGGCGGCCTGGCGCCGCTGTACCTGATCGAAGATGGCCACCGTGTGTGGCAGCTGACATTGGACAACTTCCATAGGCTGGTGGAAGAGCCGCTGTACGTCGAGCTGTTCATCAAGTCGGCCGGTTATGCCGCCATCACCACGGTGGTGTGCCTGGTGATGGCTTATCCGCTGGCCTGGCTGATCGCCCGCTCCGGCAAGAAGTACCGCGACCTGCTGCTGCTCTTGGTGATCCTGCCGTTCTGGTCCAACTTCCTGATCCGCATCTACGCCTGGATGATCATCCTGGGGCCGCAGTCGGCTTTCACCAAGGCGCTGAACACGGTATTGGTGGCGCTGGGCTTTGAGCCGGTGCGCTTGCTGTTCACTTCCTTTGCCGTGATCGTCGGCCTGGTGTACGTGCATCTGCCCTTCATGGTGCTGCCGCTGTACGCCAATCTGGAAAAACACGATATGGCGCTGCTGGACGCGGCGCAGGATCTGGGCGCCAACGCCTGGCAGCGCTTCTGGCGCGTGACCTGGCCGTTGAGCCTGCCCGGCGTATTCGCCGGTTCGGCGCTGGTGTTCATTCCGGCGCTGGGCATGTTTGCGATTCCGGACATCCTGGGCGGCACCGAGTCCATCATGATAGGCAACCTGATCAAGCAGCAGATTCTCGACACCCGCGACTGGCCGTTTGGCTCGGTGCTGTCGATCATGCTGACCGGCGGCGTATTGCTGATCGCCGTGCTGGGGGCCGTGGTGGCCAGAAAGGGGAAGGCGCGTGGCTAAGAAACAATCGAAGTGGCTGTGGGCTTCGGCCATCCTGACCTATCTGTTCCTGTACCTGCCGCTGATCATCGTGGTGCTGTACTCGTTCAACGATTCGCGTCTGAACGCCGAATGGGTGGGCTTCACGCTCAAGTGGTACGACAAGCTGTTCCATAACGAGAAGATGCTGACCGCCGCCGCCAACTCGCTGGTCATCGGCATTCTCGCCAGCTTTTTCGCCACCATTCTGGGCACGCTGGCCGGCATCGCGCTGCATCGCTACAAGCTCAAGCTGCTGCCCTTCCTGGTGCTGACGCCGATCGCGATCCCCGAATTGCTGATGGGCGTGTCGCTGGTGATCTTCTTCGTCATCGTCAACCAGCTGATCGGCATCCTGGAGCTGGGCTTCATCACCATCCTGCTGTCGCACATCGCGTTCTGCATCGGCTTCGTCGCCATCGTGGTGCGGGCGCGGATGCAAGGCATGGACGACAGCCTGGTGGAAGCGGCGCGCGACCTGGGTGCCACGCCGTTTCAGGCTTTCCGTTTGATCACGCTGCCGGTGATCAAGCCGGGCATCATCGCCGGCGCGCTGATGGCGTTTACCTTGTCCATCGACGATTTCGTGATCACCTTCTTCACCGCCGGCGCTGGCGCCAGCATGCTGCCGCTGGAGATCTACTCGATGATCAAGATCGCGGTCACGCCGGAAGTCAACGCGGTATCGAGCTTGCTGATGCTGCTGACATTGGCTTTGATCGTCATCGCGACCAGAGTGTCGCCCAGCGCTCTGCGCGCCAATAGCTGAAGAATCGGGCGGGGCGCTGTCCGCGCTTCGTTCCTGTCGGATCTGGGCGGCGCCGAGCAGGCGCCGCCTGATGTTCGCAGTACCAATGTTGTGCCATACAAAGGAAACAATATGAAGAAGATTCTCGCAATGCTGGCGCTGGCAGCGTCGACCCAAGCATTTGCCGCCGATGAGCTGCATCTGTACAACTGGAACAACTATCTGTCCGAAACCGCGGCCAAGAACTTCGAGGCCTACTGCAAGTGCAAGCTGGTGCAGGACTACTACGGCGACAACGAAGAGCTGCTGGCCAAGCTGGCCGCCGGCGCCAAGGGCTACGACATCGTGGTGCCGACCGGCTTCGCTGTTGACGCGCTGATCAAGCAGGGCAAGGCGCAGCCGCTGGACAAGGCGCAGTTGCCCAACTTCAAGAACCTGAACCCGGGTTACCTGAACAGCTTCTTCGATCAGGGCAACAAGTACTCCGCGCCGTACGCCTTCACCACCACGCTGATCGGCTACAACGAGACCAAGCTGAAGCAGCTCGGCTTGCAGGATAAGGTCAATACTTGGGCGCTGATCTTCGATCCGACGCTGCTTTCCAAGATCAAAGGCAAGATCACCGTGCTGGATTCGCAGCGCGAACTGATCGCCGCCGCGCTGATGTACCTGGGCAAGCCGGCCAATTCCACCAATCCGGCCGACTGGAAAGCCGCCCGCGACGTGATCCTGAAAGCCAAGCCGTACTGGGCTGCCTTCAACAACCAGTCCTATATCAAGGAGCTGACCGTCGGCAATATCTATGTCGCTTTCGGCTACTCCAACGATATGTTCCAGGCTCAGCAGGATGCCAAGAAGGCCAAGCGCAACTTCGCGCTGAACTTCAGCCTGCAGAAGGAAGGCAACACCTTGTCGCTGGATAATTTCGTGGTGCTGAAAGATGCCCCGCGCAAGGACCTGGCCTACAAGTTCATCAACTTCATGCTGGACGGCAAGAACGCCGCGGGTCTGACCAATGAAATGGGCAACGGCAACCCGAACGTCGCCGCCGGCAAGTTCGTCAAGACCGAGCTGACCAAAATCCCGGCGATCTTCCCGACCGCGACCGACCTGCCGCGTCTGCAGCAGCTGCACGATCTGAATTCCAAGGATCGCCGCGAACTGAACAAGGTGTGGTCCGAGATCAAGCTGAAGTAAGCGGAAGCGGATATAAAAAAGCCAGCTCATCGGGGCTGGCTTTTTCTTTATATAGATATCTTCAATTCAGATGCAGCCGCAGCAGCTGGCTGATCTTCTCGATGCGGTGGTCGACATGGGCCGGCTTGCGCGGTTCATGGCTGACCCAGATCGTCGTCATGCCCAGCTCCTTGGCCGTCAGCAGATTCGGTAGCGAATCTTCCACCATGATGCAATGCGCCGGGTTCAGCCCCTCGCGCGCCAGTACCGTCTGAAACGCGCCGAGGTGCGGTTTGGGCACATAGTTCAGCTGATCCACGCCATAGATGGATGCAAAGTGATGCTGAATCTTCATCCGCTGCAGGATGCCTTCCACATAGTGTTGCGGCCCATTCGACAGAATGATCTTGCGGCCGGGCAGGGCGGTCAGGTTTTCCGCCAGGCGGTCTTCAAACTGCAGCCACTGAGCCAGCACCTCCACCGGGTGGGTATCTATCAAGAATTGCTGCGGGTCAATGCCGTGATGCGTGGTCAGGCCGTGCATGGTGGCGCCGTACTGCGCCCAATAACGCGAGCGCAGCGCGCACGCTTCCTCTTCGCCCACGCCGAGGTGACGCATCATGTATTCAGTCATCAGCTTGTTGATGTGGTCGAAGATGCCGCCGCTGGCGTGATGCAGGGTGTCGTCTAGGTCGAAAATCCAGGTTTTGTGGCTCACGTTTGGACTGCATGCAGAAAGTTGGAGGGGATGCAGATTATCCACGCGTAGCGGAATAACAGCCAGTGCAAGCCTGTCACCCCCATCTTCAGATTATAGTTTTGTTACATATCAGTCACTTGCTGTCTTTTGTCGAAAATCTTTCAATTTTTCTCGCAAAAGGTGTTGACGAGGTTCGGGGGCGGGCGTATAGTTCGCCTCACTCAGCTGACGCAGCGAACGAAACAAGCCGAACGAAACAGGTTCAGGCGGCGGTCGCAGCGACCAGCACAGCTCTTTAACAGAACGAATAACCGATAGGTGTAAGTGCTTGGCGAAAGCCAAAAACTTGCACTGCAAGAGATAGGAAATACCAGTTATTTCTTTGAACTTGCGTGCCAGAAAATTTGCTATGAGATTGAACTGAAGAGTTTGATCCTGGCTCAGATTGAACGCTGGCGGCATGCTTTACACATGCAAGTCGAACGGCAGCACGGGAGCTTGCTCCTGGTGGCGAGTGGCGAACGGGTGAGTAATGCATCGGAATGTACCGTGTAATGGGGGATAGCTCGGCGAAAGCCGGATTAATACCGCATACGCCCTGAGGGGGAAAGCGGGGGACCGAAAGGCCTCGCGTTATACGAGCAGCCGATGTCTGATTAGCTAGTTGGTGAGGTAAGAGCTCACCAAGGCGACGATCAGTAGCGGGTCTGAGAGGATGATCCGCCACACTGGGACTGAGACACGGCCCAGACTCCTACGGGAGGCAGCAGTGGGGAATTTTGGACAATGGGCGCAAGCCTGATCCAGCCATGCCGCGTGTCTGAAGAAGGCCTTCGGGTTGTAAAGGACTTTTGTTCGGGAGGAAATCCCGCTGGTTAATACCTGGCGGGGATGACAGTACCGGAAGAATAAGCACCGGCTAACTACGTGCCAGCAGCCGCGGTAATACGTAGGGTGCAAGCGTTAATCGGAATTACTGGGCGTAAAGCGTGCGCAGGCGGTTGTGCAAGTCTGATGTGAAAGCCCCGGGCTCAACCTGGGAACGGCATTGGAGACTGCACGACTAGAGTGCGTCAGAGGGGGGTAGAATTCCGCGTGTAGCAGTGAAATGCGTAGAGATGCGGAGGAATACCGATGGCGAAGGCAGCCCCCTGGGATGACACTGACGCTCATGCACGAAAGCGTGGGGAGCAAACAGGATTAGATACCCTGGTAGTCCACGCCCTAAACGATGTCAACTAGCTGTTGGGGGTTTGAATCCTTGGTAGCGTAGCTAACGCGTGAAGTTGACCGCCTGGGGAGTACGGCCGCAAGGTTAAAACTCAAAGGAATTGACGGGGACCCGCACAAGCGGTGGATGATGTGGATTAATTCGATGCAACGCGAAAAACCTTACCTGCTCTTGACATGTACGGAACTTGGTAGAGATATCTTGGTGCCCGAAAGGGAGCCGTAACACAGGTGCTGCATGGCTGTCGTCAGCTCGTGTCGTGAGATGTTGGGTTAAGTCCCGCAACGAGCGCAACCCTTGTCATTAGTTGCCATCATTAAGTTGGGCACTCTAATGAGACTGCCGGTGACAAACCGGAGGAAGGTGGGGATGACGTCAAGTCCTCATGGCCCTTATGAGCAGGGCTTCACACGTCATACAATGGTCGGTACAGAGGGTCGCGAAGCCGCGAGGTGGAGCCAATCTCATAAAACCGATCGTAGTCCGGATCGCACTCTGCAACTCGAGTGCGTGAAGTCGGAATCGCTAGTAATCGCAGATCAGCATGCTGCGGTGAATACGTTCCCGGGTCTTGTACACACCGCCCGTCACACCATGGGAGTGAGTTTCACCAGAAGTGGGTAGGCTAACCGCAAGGAGGCCGCTTACCACGGTGGGATTCATGACTGGGGTGAAGTCGTAACAAGGTAGCCGTAGGGGAACCTGCGGCTGGATCACCTCCTTTCTAGAGAAGGCGATCGTCAAGTACTTACAGCCTATCGGTTATTCAAGTTAAGGGCATTTTCGATGAAAATCTGCGCAGCTCTGCGTTGAAAGCCTCCTCGTGTACTGGATGTACACGTCGTCAGCTTTCGCCTGGATCTGCTTGATTTTGATCGAAAAGGATGTGGTATGAAGCGACTACTGGGTTTGTAGCTCAGCTGGTTAGAGCACTGTGTTGATAACGCAGGGGTCGTAGGTTCGAGTCCTACCAGACCCACCAGTATTTTTTGGGTCAGGCAAGGCGCGAGGGAGCGACATGTGCTTATGCACATGAGCGACTGAGCAACGCAGCATCACCCAAAAAGAGGGGGATTAGCTCAGTTGGGAGAGCACCTGCTTTGCAAGCAGGGGGTCGTCGGTTCGATCCCGTCATCCTCCACCACACCGCAAACAAAATCGAATTGAGAAGTTTGATTCTGTTTGCGTTGTAAAACGCCCGATCTTTAACAAACTGAAGAAGCCGAATATATAAGACGGCGAAATGAAAGCGTAGAGTTAACTCTTTACGCGGACAAATCGTCATCTTGGGTATTTGATTGTATCTAAGGCTGCGTCGCCAACTCAAAAGGGGCGGTGCAGTCGTCGCACAAACACACTTGTTGTTTTAGTGATCTAGGTTACTGAAATGATAGGGTCAAGCGACTAAGTGCATCTGGTGGATGCCTTGGCGATCACAGGCGATGAAGGACGTGTAAGCCTGCGAAAAGCGCGGGGGAGCTGGCAATAGAGCTTTGATCCCGCGATATCCGAATGGGGAAACCCGGCCCTTAGGGGTCATCCCAGACTGAATACATAGGTCTGAGGAGGCGAACTCAGCGAACTGAAACATCTAAGTAGCTGAAGGAAAAGAAATCAACCGAGATTCCGTAAGTAGTGGCGAGCGAACGCGGAACAGCCTGTATGTGATAGAGATTGCGTTAGTGGAAGGTTATGGAAAGGACCGCCATAGTGGGTGATAGCCCCGTACACGAAAACGCATTCTTGGTACTAAGCATACGAGAAGTAGGGCGGGACACGCGAAATCCTGTCTGAAGATGGGGGGACCATCCTCCAAGGCTAAATACTCGTGATCGACCGATAGTGAACCAGTACCGTGAGGGAAAGGCGAAAAGAACCCCGGGAGGGGAGTGAAATAGAACCTGAAACCGGATGCATACAAACAGTGGGAGCGGACGTGTTCCGTGACTGCGTACCTTTTGTATAATGGGTCAGCGACTTACGTTCAGTAGCGAGCTTAACCGAATAGGGGAGGCGTAGGGAAACCGAGTCCGAATAGGGCGCTTTAGTTGCTGGGCGTAGACCCGAAACCGAGTGATCTATCCATGGCCAGGATGAAGGTGCGGTAACACGCACTGGAGGTCCGAACCCACTAGTGTTGCAAAACTAGGGGATGAGCTGTGGATAGGGGTGAAAGGCTAAACAAACTCGGAGATAGCTGGTTCTCCCCGAAAACTATTTAGGTAGTGCCTCATGTATCACTTCCGGGGGTAAAGCACTGTTATGGCTAGGGGGTCATTGCGATTTACCAAACCATGGCAAACTCTGAATACCGGAAAGTGCGAGCATGGGAGACAGACGGTGGGTGCTAACGTCCATCGTCAAGAGGGAAACAACCCAGACCGCCAGCTAAGGTCCCAAATGATCAGTTAAGTGGTAAACGAAGTGGGAAGGCCTAGACAGCCAGGATGTTGGCTTAGAAGCAGCCATCATTTAAAGAAAGCGTAATAGCTCACTGGTCGAGTCGTCCTGCGCGGAAGATGTAACGGGGCTCAAACTGATAACCGAAGCTGCGGATGCGTCGGCTTCACCTTAGCTTGTTGCAAGCTTGTCATCGCGAAGCGATGACAAAGCCCACCCCAATGGTCGCCAGGCCATGAGGGAAACAAGCAGGCTAAGGGAAGCCGATGCGTGGTAGGGGAGCGTTCTGTAGGTCTGTGAAGGTGTCTCGTAAGGGATGCTGGAGATATCAGAAGTGCGAATGCTGACATGAGTAGCGATAAAGCGGGTGAAAAGCCCGCTCGCCGAAAGCCCAAGGTTTCCTACGCAACGTTCATCGGCGTAGGGTGAGTCGGCCCCTAAGGCGAGGCTGAAAAGCGTAGTCGATGGGAAACGGGTTAAAATTCCCGTACTTTTGTGTAGTGCGATGTGGGGACGGAGAAGGTTAGGTCATCAGACTGTTGGAATAGTCTGTTTAAGCCGGTAGGCTGGGGGTGGTAGGCAAATCCGCCGCCCCTTAAGGCCGAGACGTGATGACGAGGGTCTACGGACCTGAAGTGACTGATACCACGCTTCCAGGAAAAGCCACTAAGCTTCAGCTACACAAGAACCGTACCGCAAACCGACACAGGTGGGCAGGATGAGAATTCTAAGGCGCTTGAGAGAACTCAGGAGAAGGAACTCGGCAAATTGATACCGTAACTTCGGGAGAAGGTATGCCTCTTAGAGTGTAGGACTTCGCGTTCGAAGCTTTGAGAGGTCGCAGAGAATCGGTGGCTGCGACTGTTTAACAAAACACAGCACTGTGCCAACACGAAAGTGGACGTATACGGTGTGACGCCTGCCCGGTGCCGGAAGGTTAAGTGATGGGGTGCAAGCTCTTGATCGAAGCCCCGGTAAACGGCGGCCGTAACTATAACGGTCCTAAGGTAGCGAAATTCCTTGTCGGGTAAGTTCCGACCCGCACGAATGGCGTAACGATGGCCACACTGTCTCCTCCTGAGGACTCAGCGAAGTTGAAGTGTTGTGAAGATGCAATCTCCCCCGCTGCTAGACGGAAAGACCCCCGTGAACCTTTACTGTAGCTTTGCATTGGACTTTGAAGTGGTTTGTGTAGGATAGGTGGGAGGCTAAGAAGCCAGGACGCTAGTTCTGGTGGAGCCGACCTTGAAATACCACCCTGACCCCTTTGAGGTTCTAACCT
>NZ_MKCR01000013.1 GCF_001855565.1 Chromobacterium amazonense
ACGTCGGCCCGAACTGCTGAAAGACCGTATTTTGACAAAACAGGAATCTCGGCTGCTGGCGGAGTACCAGCAGGAACAAGATGTCCAGAACAAATCGGAGTAAATCATGGATCTGATCCAAAAACTCGAGCAAGAAGAAATCGCACGCCTGGGCAAGACCCTGCCGGAATTCGCCCCGGGCGACACCGTAGTGGTTCAGGTGAAGGTAAAGGAAGGCAACCGCGAGCGTCTGCAGGCTTACGAAGGCGTGGTCATCGCCAAGCGTAACCGCGGTCTGAACAGCGCGTTCACCGTGCGCAAGATCTCCGCCGGCGAAGGCGTTGAGCGTACCTTCCAAACCTACTCCCCGCTGGTGGCTTCCGTTGAAGTGAAGCGTCGCGGTGACGTTCGTCGCGCCAAGCTGTACTACCTGCGCGGCCGCACCGGCAAGTCCGCTCGCATCAAGGAAAAGCTGCCGGCTCGCAAGCAGGGTTAATCCTGTCGGCGACCGCCGCTATCATCAAAGCGCAAGGCCTGGCCTTGCGCTTTTTTCGTTTCAGGGGGGATGCGATGGAATACCGCGCCGTGATCGCCGCGCCATTTGGACGGCTGGGCATGGCCTGCCGCGACGGCGCGCTGGTCGAACTGCGTTTCCTGCCGGCGGATGCGGCTTTGCTGCCGCCGGCTGCGGGGAGTTTGGCGGCCGAAGTGGCCAGGCAGCTGGACGCCTATTACGCCGATGCGCGCCACGCCTTCACTGTGCCTTACCGCTTGCACGGCACGCCCTATCAGTTGCGGGTATGGGAGCGGATTGCAGCCATTCCGTGCGGCGAGACCCGCCGTTACCTCGACCTCTCCCAAGCGCTGGCCTCATCGCCGCGCGCTGTCGGCGGCGCTTGCGGCCGCAATCCCATCCCTATCATCGTGCCGTGCCACCGCGTGGTGGCCAGCGCGGGCCTTGGGGGCTTCAACCAATCCACCGGCGACGAAACGCTGGACATCAAGCGATGGCTGCTGCGGCATGAGCTCGGATAAGGACAGCATCGACGCCTTTCTCGACCAGTTATGGCTGGCCGACGGGCTATCCAACAACACTTTGGCGGCCTATCGCCGCGACCTGTCCAAGCTGGCCTCCCGGCTGGCGGAGGTGGGCGCGTCGTTGGAACGGGCCGGGCGGGACGAGCTGGAGCGGGCGATGCTGATCGGCGCGGGCAGCGAGAAGCCGGCCACCCGCGCCCGGTTGACTTCGGCCTTGCGCCGTTATTACCAATACCTGCTGCAAAGCGGCCAACGGCAGGATGATCCCAGCGCCAATCTGGCCTCGCCCAAGCAGGGCCAGCGCTTGCCCAAATCCCTGTCCGAAGTCGATGTCGAGGCCTTGCTGGCCGCGCCGGATGTGGCGACGCCGCTGGGCCTCCGCGACCGCGCCATGCTGGAGGTGCTGTACGCCAGCGGCCTGCGGGTGTCCGAACTGGTGGGCTTGACGCTGAACCAGCTGAATCTGCTGGACGGCGTGGTCAAAACCATGGGCAAGGGCAGCAAGGAACGGCTGGTGCCCTTGGGCGAAATCGCGCAGGACTGGCTGCTGCGCTACTTGAAACAGGCGCGGCCGCTGCTGCTGGCCGGCCATCCCTGCGACGCGGTGTTCGTCACCCAGCGCAAGGCCGGGATGACGCGGCAGATGGCCTGGCATCTGATCACCCAGTACGCCGGCCGCCAGGGCCTGTCCAAGGTCAGCCCGCACGTGCTGCGCCATGCCTTCGCCACCCACCTGGTCAATCACGGTGCCGACCTGCGCGTGGTGCAGCTGCTGCTGGGCCACGCCGACATCTCCACCACCCAGATCTATACCCATGTGGCGCGGGAGCGGCTGAAGCAACTGCATGCGCGCCATCATCCGCGCGGGTGATGCCGGGCAAGCGCCAAACAAAAACGCCCGCATGCGCGGGCGTTTGCTTGAAAGGGCAGGCTGGCATCAGGCCGGTTCGGCGGCGGCCAGGGCGTCCTGGTCGAACTGCAGCTCCACCTTGCCGTCGATGACCGTCACCGTCACCTCGCCGCCGGCTACCAGACGGCCGAACAGCAACTCGTCCGCCAGCGCCTTGCGCAGCGTGTCCTGAATCAGGCGCGCCATCGGACGCGCGCCCATCAGCGGATCGAAGCCGTTCTTCGCCAGGTAGCGGCGCAGATCGTCGGTGAAGTGGATGTCGACATGCTTCTCCGACAGTTGCTGCTCCAGCTGCATCAGGAACTTGTCCACCACCTGCAGGATGATCTGCTCGTCCAGCATGCCGAACGGGATGATGGCGTCCAGGCGGTTGCGGAACTCTGGGCTGAACATCTTCTTGATGTCGCCCATCTCGTCGCCCGCGGCCTTGGTCTGGGTGAAGCCCAGCGACGGCTTGGACAGCGATTCCGCGCCCGCGTTGGTGGTCATGATCAGTACCACGTTGCGGAAGTCCGCTTTGCGGCCGTTGTTGTCGGTCAGCGTGCCATGGTCCATCACCTGCAAGAGCACGTTGTAGATGTCCGGATGGGCTTTTTCGATCTCGTCCAGCAGCAGCACGGCGTACGGATGCTTGTTGATGGCTTCCGTCAGTTGGCCGCCCTGTTCGAAACCGACATAGCCCGGAGGCGCGCCGATCAGGCGGGAAACCGCGTGGCGCTCCATGTACTCGGACATGTCGAAGCGGATCAGCTCGACGCCGAGGATGTAGGCCAGCTGGCGCGCCAGTTCGGTCTTGCCGACGCCGGTGGGCCCGGAGAACAGGAAGGAGCCGATGGGCTTCTGCGGATTGCCCAGGCCGGAGCGGGTCATCTTGATCGCGCTGGCGAGGCCCTCGATCGCCTTCTCCTGGCCGAACACCACGTTCTTCAGGTCGCGCTCCAGGTTCTTCAGCACGTTCTTGTCGTCGCTGGAGACGGTCTTCGGCGGAATGCGGGCGATCTTGGCGACGATCTCCTCGATTTCCGATTTATTGATGACCTTCTTCTGCTTCGACTTCGGCAGAATCTTCTGCGCCGCGCCGGCTTCGTCGATCACATCAATGGCTTTGTCCGGCAGGTGGCGGTCATTGATGTAGCGCGCCGACAGCTCCGCCGCGGTGGACAGCGCCGATTGCGTGTACTTGACGCCGTGGTGGGCCTCGAAGCGGGATTTCAACCCCTTCAGGATTTCCACCGTCTGCTGCACGGTAGGCTCGGTCACGTCTATCTTCTGGAAACGGCGCGACAGCGCGTTGTCCTTCTCGAAGATGCCGCGGTACTCGTTGTACGTGGTCGCGCCTATACAACGCAGGCTGCCGTTGGACAGCGCCGGCTTCAGCAGGTTGGAGGCGTCCAGCGTGCCGCCGGAGGCCGCGCCGGCGCCGATCAGGGTGTGGATCTCGTCGATGAACAGGATGGCGTTGGTGTCATCGGTCAACTGCTTGATGACGGCCTTCAGCCGTTGTTCGAAATCGCCGCGGTACTTGGTGCCGGCGAGCAGAGCGCCCATGTCCAGCGCGTAAACGGTGGACTTGGACAAAATCTCCGGCACTTCGCCGTTGACGATGCGGCGCGCCAGGCCTTCGGCGATGGCGGTTTTGCCGACGCCGGCCTCGCCGACCAAGAGCGGGTTGTTCTTGCGGCGGCGGCACAGGATCTGCACCGTGCGCTCCAGCTCCTGCTCGCGGCCGATCAAGGGATCGATCTTGCCGTCGCGTGCCATCTGGTTGAGGTTCTGGGTGTAGTTCTCCAGCGCCCCACCCGGACCGGTGGCCTGCTCCTCGCTGTCCGCGTCGCTGTTGCTATTGTCGCGCGGCTCCTGCGGCTGCTGCTGCGACCGCTGCTTGGTGATGCCATGGGAGATGAAGTTGACGACATCCAGGCGCGAGATGCCCTGCTGGTGCAGGTAATACACCGCGTGCGAATCCTTTTCGCCAAAGATGGCGACCAGGATGTTGGCGCCGGACACTTCTTTCTTGCCCGACGACTGCACGTGCAGGATGGCGCGTTGAATCACCCGCTGGAAGCCGAGGGTGGGTTGCGTCTCGACCTCGGTTTCGCCGGGCACGGTGGGCGTGTGCTCGTCGATGAAGTCGGACAGTTGCTTTTTGAGTTGGTCGATATTCGCCCCGCAGGCTCGCAACACCTCTGCGGCCGACGGATTGTCGGTCATCGCGAGCAGCAGATGCTCCACGCTGATGAACTCGTGGCGCTTGCGCCGTGCGTCCATGAACGCCATGTGCAGGCTTACTTCAAGCTCCTGGGCAATCATCAGTTTTCCTCCATTACGCACTGAAGCGGATGCTGATGCGCTTTCGCATATTGCAACACCTGCTCGACCTTCGTTGCAGCCACGTCTTTGGTATAAACGCCACACACGCCGTGACCTTGCGTGTGGACTTGCAGCATGATTTGCGTGGCCTTCTCTCTGTTCATGTGGAAGAACTGCTGGAGAACCTGCACCACGAAGTCCATCGGGGTAAAATCATCGTTCAATAACAACACCTTATACATCGGGGGAGGGTTTTCCCTAACCCGTGACGCCTCAAGCTGGGCATCGTCTTTGACCGAGGTGGACATGTCGACTTTCATGGAAACGGTGCCTTACTTCAATTTTGGTTCCCCCTGACTTTTTTTCAAGGGGGGCCGTAAGACCGCTATCACTTGACGTCGTCGCCCGGGTTGCGTAGAAATGCAGCTGGTGCTTGGCTTAACTGTTTGGCATTTTGCGATCCAGCAAGTTCTGTCACTCTATTAAGCTCTAAGTTGGTCGGCTTCACCAGCCTTTTTTTTGCAAGGAAGTTAAATGGCATTTGGTACCGTGAAGTGGTTCAATGACGCAAAAGGCTTCGGCTTTATTACTCCGGATGAAGGCGGCGAGGATCTGTTCGCTCACTTCTCGGCCATCAACATGCAAGGCTTCAAGACTCTGAAAGAGGGTCAACGCGTAAGCTTTGAAGTGGTGTCCGGTCCGAAAGGTAAGCAAGCGTCTAATATCCAGAACGCATAATCAGGTTCTGGGCCAGTCTCGCCGCGCGGCGAGCTGACAGTCGTATTCCAAAAAGCCCGCCCCGGCGGGTTTTTCATTTTCCGCTTTCTCTGGCGTAGTCGTCCCGGCTCAGCATAAAGACCAGCGACGGCGGGTTGCCGGGGACATCCGACAGCTGCCCAACCTGTTGAAAACCCTGCTTGGCCAACACGCGGATCGATTGCAGGTTGTTTGGCCGCACCATGCCGTAAATCGCCTCTCGCTTCCCTTCGTCGAACGCAAACGCTTTAGCCGCGCGCGCCGTTTCGCTGGCATAGCCACAGCCCCAGGCCGAAGTGGCGAAACGGTAGCCCAGATTCAAGCGCATTTCGCCGCCGTAGTCCTTATAGGATAGTCCACCAAAGCCGATCACATGGCCCGGCTCCTCTCTTTTTTCTACAGCCCACTGTCCGATGCCATCCGCTGCCCAGCCCTCCAGCCAGCTGGCCATTCGTTGTCGGGCATATTCCAGGCTAGGGTAGGGGCCATTGGGGTTGTAGAGATTGGTGGCCGGGTCGCCGTAGATGTCGAACAAAGCTTGGGTATCTTCTGTTGTCACGGCGCGCAAAATGAGTCTTTCGGTTTCGAGATAGCGCATGGGGGGGCGTCTCCATAAGAATGAAATGTCATTGTCTTGATTATTTAGATATCATGGAAGACGTTATCTGGTGATGTTTGGTATGGATTTTGGTTATGGCTATTGTCTTGAGCGATCTGCAATTGCTGCTCGACGCGGCGGAGCTGGGCAGTTTCAGCCAGACCGCGGCAAAGCATGGCTGGACGCAGCCGCAGGTCAGCCAGCGCATCGCGCAGCTGGAGGCATCGCTGGGAACCCGCCTGTTCAGCCGCCATCGTCGCGGCGCGGAACCGCCAGCGGCTTGCCTGGCCTTTTTGCCTGCCGCGCGCGTTGCGTTGGAGGCGTTGGCCGATGGGCGGGAGCAGTTAGGCGTGGGGCAGGGCCTGCCCAAATTGAGGCTGGCTTGCCTGCCTTCGCTGGCCGGAGTGATATTCGGCCCGCTATTGCGCAAACTGGCGGACGCGCCGTTGGAAATCCGTTGCGATACCGACCATTCGCCGCAAATTCTGCAACAGCTGTTGGCGGGAACGCTGGACATTGGATTCGTGCTGCAACGGCCTGCGGTTTCCGGCATAGCGCAGGAAGCGCTGGGCGAGTCGCCGATTGTGGCCGTGGTCTGCGCTACGCATCCTTTGGCGGGCGAGCGCGGCCTTTCCTTGCGCGAGCTTGCCGCTCATCCCTTGGCGCCGCAGCGCTGGGGAGATGCGACGGAGGACTTGGTGAGGCGCTTGCGGCCGCTGCGTCAGTCCAACAGCCCGATCCATCTGCTGCAGCCGGCGACGGCGGCGCGCGACCTGGCCTTGTGGCATGGCTACGTGGCGTTCGTACCCAGGTTGGCGGTCCGGGAAGAGCTGGCGCAGGGACTGCTCCACGAATTGGATCTGGCCGAACCGGAGCTGGGGCGCTGGAGGGTGGTGATGGCCTGGCGGGGCGGCAAGCGCCGGGATGCAGCCAAGGAGAGGGCGCTGGCCGCGGCGCGGCAACTGGCTCGAGATTGGCGCGTCGACTAGGCAGGCCAAGTAGGGTGGGGTTTGCCCGCAATAAGCTGCAACCGGGTATTGACAGGAAAACCGCTTCAAACCATAATGCGCATCTCGACTGACCGCTGGAGAGGTGGCAGAGTGGTCGAATGTACCTGACTCGAAATCAGGCGTACGTGCAAGCGTACCGAGGGTTCGAATCCCTCCCTCTCCGCCAGTAGAACGCATCAAAGCCCTGAGCAATCAGGGCTTTTTTGTTTTCTGCAATCCCTGCGAGCATGGCGTCTGATGCTTGGCGGGGAAATACTGGGGACGTCGGTCCTGCCTCCGTCGCCGTCTTCCCTGCCCTATGTCCGCCTAGCACAGCAAGATCGCTCTGAAATCATTGACATTGGTGTGTGTCGGCCCGGTAAGGAGCAAATCGCCCAGCGCGGAGAAAAAACCATAGCTTTCATGATCCGCCAGGCAGTCTTCGGCCTTGAGGCCTAGCGCAAGGGCGCGGGCCAGCGTATCTGGCGCGATCAGCGCGCCGGCATTATCCTCGCTGCCGTCTATGCCATCGGTGTCCGCCGCCAGAGCGTAGGCGCCGGGCAGACCGTTAAGCGCCACGGCGAGGGCGAGCAGGAACTCGCCGTTGCGGCCGCCGCGGCCCTGGCCTTTCAACGTCACCGTAGTCTCGCCGCCGGACAGGATGAGGGCGGGCCGCGCTACCGGCAGATCATGCGCCGCGATCTGACGAGCGATGCCGGCATGGACTTTCGCCACCTCGCGCGCCTCGCCCTCTATGCTGTCGCCCAGCAACAACACGTCGTAACCGAGCCGCCGCGCTTCGGCCTCCGCCGCCCGCAAGGCGATTTGCGGAGCGGCGATCAGCCAGTATTCGGCATGGGCCAGTCGCGTGTCGCCCGGCTTGGGCGTCTCGTCGGGTTCCGCGTCCAACAGAGCTTGCGCCGCCGGCGGCAAACTCAGGCCGTATTTGGCGACTACGGCGCGCGCGTCGGCATAAGTGCTGGGATCCGCCACCGTCGGTCCCGACGCGATCACGGCCGGATCGTCGCCCACCACATCGGAAATCGCCAAAGTCACCAGCCGCGCTGGCGCGCAGGCCAGCGCCAGCCGCCCGCCCTTGATGGCCGACAGGTGCTTGCGCACGGCGTTGATTTCGTCGATGCCCGCGCCGCAGGCCAGCAACTGCCGGTTGACCTGCTGTTTGTCTTCCAGGCTGATGCCTTCGGCCGGCAGCGACAGCAACGCCGAACCGCCGCCGGACAGCAGGCAGATCACCAGATCGTCCGAGCTCAGCCCGCGCACCGCGTCCAGAACCCGCTGGGCGGCGATGCAAGCGGCCGCGTCAGGCACCGGATGGGACGCCTCCAGCACCGTGATGCGCGAAGTGGGCACCGCATGGCCATAGCGCGTCACCACCACGCCGGACAACGGGCCAGGCCAGGCCTGTTCCAGCACGCGCGCCATCGCGGCGGCGGCCTTGCCGGCGCCGATCACCACCGTACGGCCCGCAGGCGGAGGCGGCAGGTGATCCAGCAGCCGTTCCGGCTTGACGCTGGCGACGGCGACATCGAACAGGCGGCGCAAGACTTGCTGCGGCGACAGGCGGGACATGGCTTTTCTCCTTATGGTTGTGGAATCATTGTGCCGCAAGCCGCCCAGGCTGACACCCCCGCCGCCGCGCGCTAAAATGTCGCCAACTTCGACGCCCCGCCTTTCCGGGGCGTCGCGCATTTATCCAGACCGACCAAGAGCAGAGCCAGACACCCGATGAGCACGCCCCAGCACACCCCGATGATGCAGCAATATCTAGCCCTGAAGCGCGAACACGCGGACAAGCTGCTGTTCTACCGCATGGGCGACTTCTACGAGCTGTTCTACGAGGATGCGGAAAAGGCTTCGCGGCTGCTGGACATCACCCTGACCGCGCGCGGCGCCAGCGCCGGCACGCCGATCAAGATGGCCGGCATTCCCTACCATGCCGCCGAGGGCTATCTGGCGCGGCTGGTGAAGATGGGCGAGTCGGTGGCCATCGCCGAGCAGATCGGCGATCCGGCCCTGTCCAAAGGGCCAGTGGAACGCAAAGTGGTGCGCATCGTCACGCCGGGCACGCTGACCGACGCCGCGCTCTTGGACGACAAGCGCGACAACCTGGTGCTGGCGGTCAACATGGTCAAGGGCGTGCTGGGCCTGGCCTGGCTGTCTCTCGCCAGCGGCGAGTTCAAGGTGATGCAGGCTGGCGTCGAGGACTTGGCCAGCGAGCTGGAACGGCTGAAACCGGCTGAGCTGGTGATTCCCGACGACACCGGCCTCGCGGCGTTCGAGCAGATCGCCATCCCCAGGAAGAAGCTGCCGCCTTGGCAGTTTGACATCGAATCGTCCAAGCTGGCGCTGACCCGCCACTTCGGCACCCGCGATCTGGCCGGCTTCGGCGCGGACACGCTGCCGGTGGCCGTCGGCGCCGCCGGCGCCTTGCTGGAATACGTGAAGTCCACCCAGGGCGTGAACCCGGCCCACATCTCCGCGCTGTCGGTGGAAGATGCCGGCGAGCTGATCCGCATGGATGCCGCCACCCGCCGCAATCTGGAGTTGACCGAAACCATACGCGGCGAGGCCTCGCCGACGCTCGCTTCCTTGCTCGATACCTGCGCCACCAGCATGGGCAGCCGCCTGCTCGGCCACTGGCTGCATCATCCGATGCGCAACCACCGCAAGCTGGCGCGCCGCCACGGCGCGGTGCGCGCGCTGCTGGCGCGGCATCAGGACGTGCACGCCGAGTTGGACCAGGTTTCCGACATCGAGCGCATCACCGCCCGTGTGGCGCTGCGCTCGGCGCGGCCGCGCGATTTGTCGGCATTGCGCGACTCGCTGAAGGCGCTGGCTGGCGTCAAGGCGCTGGCGGCCTCGCTGGATTCCGAATTGTTGCGCGAGCTGGCCGGCGTGCTGCCGACCGAATCGCCGGTGCAAAAGATGCTGGCCGCCGCCATCCTGCCGGAGCCGGCCACTTTCCTGCGCGACGGCGGCGTCATCAACAACGGCTTCAGCCCGGTGCTGGACGAATTGCGGGCGATCCAGACCGACTGCGGAGACTTCCTGCTCAAGCTGGAAGCCCGCGAGAAGGAGCGCACCGGCATCACCACGCTGAAAGTCGAATTCAACCGCGTGCACGGCTTCTACATCGAGGTGTCCAAGGCCCAATCGGACAAGGTGCCGGACGACTATCGCCGCCGCCAGACGCTGAAGAACGCCGAGCGCTACATCACGCCGGAGCTGAAGGAATTCGAGGACAAGGCGCTGACCGCGCAGGACCGGGCGCTGGCGCTGGAAAAGCAGCTGTACGAGGCGCTGCTGGACCAGCTGGCGCCGCACATCGCCGAATTGAAGCTGATCGCCCAGGCGGTAGCGGCGCTGGACGTGCTGTCCGCCTTCGCCCAACGCGCCGCCATCGGCAACTACGCCGAGCCGCAGTTTGTCGCCGAGCCGCGGCTGGAGATCGTCGCCGGCCGCCACCCGGTGGTGGAAGCGGAAGTCGAACGCTTCATCGCCAACGACACCAAGCTGTCGGCCGAGCGCAAGCTGTTGCTGATCACCGGCCCGAACATGGGCGGTAAGTCCACCTATATGCGGCAAAACGCGCTGATCACGCTGCTGGCCCACGTCGGCAGCTTCGTGCCGGCCGACAGCGCCGTGGTCGGCCCGATCGACCGCATCTTCACCCGCATCGGCGCGTCGGACGACTTGGCCGGCGGCCGCTCCACCTTCATGGTGGAAATGACCGAAACCGCCAACATTCTCAACAACGCCAGCGAGCATTCTCTGGTGCTGATGGACGAGGTCGGCCGCGGGACGTCCACCTTCGACGGCCTGGCGCTGGCCTGGGCCATCGCCCGCGCGTTGATCGAAAAGAACCGCGCCTACACCTTGTTCGCCACCCATTATTTCGAACTGACCTCGCTGGCTGGCGAATACCCGGCGGTAGCCAATGTGCATCTGTCGGCGGTGGAGCATAAGGACCGCATCGTGTTCCTGCACCATGTGGAGGATGGCCCGGCCAGCCAGAGCTATGGCCTGGCTGTGGCGCAGCTGGCCGGCGTGCCGGGCAAGGTGATACGCGACGCGCGCCGCCACCTGGCCGAGCTGGAGAACCAGTCGGCGGCACGGGTGCAGCCGGACCTGTTCGCCGCCCCGGCGCCTGCGGCGGAGCCCGAGCCGCATCCGGCGCTGGAGCGGCTGGCAGAGCTGGATCCGAATGAGTTCAGCCCCAGGCAAGCGCTGGAAATTTTGTTCGAACTGAAAAAACTGGCCTATTGATCAGCTACTGTCGGAATCTTTACCTATTATTACTAAATGGTAACGTCCAACAGAGGAGTAACATGATGTCGCTTGAGACCGCCTCCGCCGCACCCAGCATCAGCCAACTGCTTGGCAAGCTGGCAGACGACGGGTCCATCGCCCTGTCCGAGATCCGGGAAAAGGCGAACCACGAATTGTCCAGCTTCGCGGAGCTGGCGCAAAAGGAGCTGAACCAGTTCGACATCAGCATGCCGCCCGCCATCAGTCTGATCAGCGGCGATGGTTTCCAGCTTGAGATGGAAAATACGCATCCGCATGAAGCCGAAATCCAAAACTGGTTGAAGGGCAATCTGATCCTGGCCCGTAAGTTCAAGGAAGTCGAGGTGCTGTTCGAATTCGTCCGCGCGGCGGAAAGCGCAGGCGAGTTGTTTCCGGAAAGCTCCAGCTTCCATATCGGCCTGACCAGCGCCGGCCCGATCGCTTATTTCGAGGATCATAATAGCCAATAAGGCAAACCATCCGTGACCCCAAATCGGCGCCGTCATGCGCCTCCACCCCGCGGGGAAGCCAAGGCTTTCCCGCTTTGCTTTTCAGCTCCGCGCATTCAAACCGAGCGGAGAACTTTCATCCGGGTAAGGCGCTGAGCGAGCGGGACTATGGCCGGGAGGGAGCTGGCGTTAGTCTTTCCGGTTGCGGGCAAATCGGAAAGTCGGGCCCTTGCCGCCTTTGGCAGCCGGCGGCTGCGAGCGGTCCGACGCTCGCGCACCAGGCTTGCGGCCGGCAGCGCCTGACCGCGGCAAGTCTTGCAGGCTTACCTCCAGCTGGCGCATCTCGCTGGGCTGCAGGCCGTCCAGCCGCCACGGGCCGATCGCCACTCGCACCAAGCGCAGCGTGGGCAGGCCCGCCTTGGCCGTCATGCGCCGCACCTGGCGGTTCTTGCCTTCGCTGATGATGATTTCCAGCCAGCAGTCCGGCACGGTCTTGCGAAAGCGCACCGGCGGATTGCGCGGCCACAGCTCCGGCGTCTCGATGCGGCGCACCTGGGCCGGCCGGGTGACGAAATCGCCCAGGTCTACGCCCGCGCGCAACATCTCCAGCTGTTCTTCCTTGGGTTCTCCCTCCACCTGCACCCAATAGGTCTTGGGCAGCTTCCAGCGCGGATCGGCGATGCGGTGCTGCAGCGTGCCATCGCCGGTCAACAGCAGGAGGCCTTCGCTGTCGGTGTCCAGCCGGCCTGCTGGGTAGACGCCGGGCAGGGGGACGCAGGACTTCAGCGTCGGATGCGTGGGATGGTCGGAAAACTGGCAGATCACGCCATAGGGTTTGTTGAGCAGAATCAGCTGGGGCATGCGGAAAACACGGCGAAATAAAGTAGGCGAATGATAGCAAGGCCTGGCCACCGCGTGAGCGATATCGTATGTCGCGTTTGGGGGCCGGCGGCTAAACTGGTGTTCGAACAAGCGTTTTATTCGCATCCGAACGTCATCGGGCCAATTATCAGGCATAAAAGTTTCAGTTGCGTCGCCAACCAAGACGATGAGAAGGGGTATAATTCGCTTTTGAAAATTGCCAAAGAGCGGCGTGACGCCCGCGTCCGCCCAGCCAAGATCTCCGGCCTTCCCCGGAATGCCGTCCGAGCCATGACCTCTTCGCGCAATCGTTCTGTCGTCACAAGATCAACATGGAGATAGAGTAATGCCAGCAGAACAATCGAAAATCATCTACACCCTGACTGACGAAGCGCCGGCGCTGGCCACCAGCGCCTTCCTGCCTGTGGTCCAGGCTTTTGCCGCTTCCGCCGGCATCCAGGTGGAAACCGCCGACATCTCCGTGGCCGCTCGCGTGCTGGCGGAGTTCCCCGACCATCTGACCGACGAACAGAAAGTGCCGAACACCTTGGCCGAGCTGGGCAAGCTGACCCAGCACCCGGACACCAACATCATCAAGCTCCCCAATATCAGCGCCTCCGTGGCCCAGTTGATCGCCTGCGTCAAGGAGCTGCAGTCCAAGGGCTATAACATTCCCGACTACCCGGAAAACCCGACGACAGACGCAGAAAAGGCGATCCGCGACCGCTATGCCAAGTGTCTAGGCTCGGCGGTGAACCCGGTGCTGCGCGAAGGCAACTCCGACCGCCGCGCGCCGTTGGCGGTGAAAAACTACGCCAAGAAGCATCCGCATTCGATGGGCGAATGGAAGCAGTGGTCGCAGACTCACGTTTCCCACATGCACCACGGCGATTTCTACCACGGCGAAAAGTCGATGACGCTGGACAAGGCGCGCGACGTCAAGATGGAGCTGGTGACCAAGAGCGGCCAGGCCATCGTGCTGAAACCCAAGGTGGCGCTGCAAGCCGGCGAGATCATCGACTCGATGTTCATGAGCAAGAAGGCGCTGTGCGACTTCTACGAGCGCGAGATGGAAGACTGCCGCGAGGCCGGCATCCTGTTCTCCCTGCACGTGAAGGCCACCATGATGAAGGTGTCCCATCCCATCGTGTTCGGCCATTGCGTCAAGATTTACTACAAGGACGCATTCGAGAAGCACGGCAAGCTGTTCGAGGAACTGGGCGTCAACGTCAACAACGGCATGGCTACGCTGTACGAGAAGATCGAGACCCTGCCGGCTTCCAAGCGCGAAGAAATCATCCGCGACCTGCACGCTTGCCAGGAGCACCGTCCGCGCCTGGCCATGGTGGACTCGGCCAAGGGCATCACTAACTTCCACTCTCCGAACGACATCATCGTCGACGCCTCCATGCCGGCGATGATCCGCGCCGGCGGCAAGATGTGGGGCGCCGACGGCAAGCCTTACGACTGCAAGGCCGTGATGCCGGAATCGACTTTCGCCCGCATCTACCAGGAGATGATCAACTTCTGCAAATGGCACGGCAACTTCGATCCGCGCACCATGGGCACCGTGCCCAACGTCGGCCTGATGGCGCAGAAGGCGGAAGAATACGGCTCGCACGACAAGACCTTTGAAATCCAGGAGGACGGCATCGCCAACATCGTCGATCTGGCCACCGGCGAAGTGCTGCTGTCGCAGAACGTCGAGCAGGGCGACATCTGGCGCATGTGCCAGGTCAAGGACGCGCCGATCCGCGATTGGGTCAAGCTGGCCGTCACCCGCGCCCGCAACTCCGGCATGCCGGCCGTGTTCTGGCTGGATCCGTACCGTCCGCATGAAAACGAGCTGATCAAGAAGGTGCAGGCCTACCTGAAGGATTACGACACCACGGGCCTGGACATCCACATCATGTCGCAAGTGCGCGCGATGCGTTACACGCTGGAGCGCGTGGCGCGCGGCCTGGATACCATCTCGGTCACCGGCAACATCCTGCGCGACTACCTGACGGACCTGTTCCCCATCATGGAGCTGGGCACCTCTGCCAAGATGCTGTCCATCGTGCCGCTGATGGCCGGCGGCGGCATGTACGAAACCGGCGCCGGCGGCTCCGCGCCCAAGCATGTTCAGCAACTGCTGGAAGAGAACCACCTGCGTTGGGACAGCCTGGGCGAGTTCCTGGCGCTGGCGGTCAGCCTGGAAGAACTGGGCATCAAGACCGGCAATGAAAAAGCCAAGATCCTGGCTAAGACGCTGGACGCCGCCACCGGCAAGCTGCTGGACGAGAACAAATCCCCGTCGCGCCGCACCGGCGAGCTGGACAATCGCGGCAGCCAGTTCTACCTGTCCATGTACTGGGCCCAGGCGCTGGCCGCGCAGTCCGACGACAAGGAGCTGCAAGCCCGTTTCGCGCCCATCGCCAAGCAACTGGCCGACAGCGAGCAGAAGATCCTGGCCGAACTGAAGGCAGTGCAGGGCAAGCCGGCCGACATCGGCGGCTATTATCTGCCGGATGCCGCCAAGTGCAGCGCCGTGATGCGTCCGAGCGCCACCTTCAACGCGGCCATCGCCGCTGTGCTGGCCTAAGCTGGGTGGACAAGCGGCTGATGCCGGGCATGTAGCCTGGCCTACGCCGTTTTATCACGCGCCAAGTCATCGCGGCCATCCAGGCCAAGCTCAACAGCCTCCGGGGTTTCCCGGAGGCTTTTTTCATGCCATGGCGCTGAGCGCGAAACTGCGGCAAGACGGTCTGTCGCGCCGAGCAAGGTCAGTCTGTGTCTTGACTCTATCCCACTGGACAACCTATGATCGATATCAAACTTTCAGAAATTACTGAAAATTGGAAAAATCATGAACCTCCCCCCTTTGGTGCAATCGTTCGTGTTGCACTTTGGCGAGATGGGCAGCCGCTGGGGCATCAATCGCACCGTCGGCCAGATCTACGCCTTGCTGTACGTATCGGAAAAACCGCTCAACGCCGATGAGATCGGCGAGGCGATAGGCTGTTCCCGCTCCAATGTCAGCATGGGCTTGAAAGAGCTGCAGTCGTGGCGTTTGGTCAAGCTGCAGCACTTCCCCAGCGACCGCCGCGAGTATTTCTCCACGCCGGAAGACGTGTGGCAGATCTTCAAGACCCTGGCGGAGGAGCGCAAGAAGCGCGAGGTGGAGCCGACGCTGACCATGCTGCGCGGCGCCATCATGGACAGCCCGGCCAGCGAGGCGGAGCGGCACGCGCAGGAAAGAATGAAAGAGATGTACCAGCTGATCGAGCTGGTCACCACCTGGTTTTCCGATATCCAGCACATGGACGTGGAGACGCTGCAGCGATTGATGAAGCTGGGCTCCCAGGTGCAGAAAGTGCTGCAGTTCACGCAATCGCTGTCGCGGCTCGGCCACCGCGAAGAAGAAAAGGAGTAAGCCATGGAGCTCGATCCCGTCACGCTGGCGCGCATCCAGTTCGCCACCAATATCAGTTTTCACATCCTGTTTCCCACCATCAACATCGCGATGGCCTGGGTGCTGCTGTTCTTCAAGATGCGCTTCCGCCAGACCGGCGACCAGGGCTGGATGGACGCCTACGGCTTCTGGGTGAAGATCTTCGCGCTGTCCTTCGCGCTGGGCGTGGTGTCCGGCGTGACGATGAGTTTCCAGTTCGGCACCAACTGGCCGGGTTATATGCAGACGGTGGGCAATATCGCCGGCCCGTTGCTGGCCTATGAAATCCTGACGGCGTTTTTCCTGGAGGCGGGCTTCCTCGGCATCATGCTGTTCGGGCGCAGCAAGGTGTCCGAGGGCGTGCACACCTTGGCCACCTTCCTGGTGGCCTTCGGCAATACCGTGTCGGCGTTCTGGATTCTGGCGCTGAACTCCTGGATGCAGACGCCCACCGGCTTCGTGATGCGCGACGGCCGCGCCCATGTCGTCAGCTGGCTGGAGGTGATCTTCAACCCGACCTTGCCGTACCAGCTGACCCATATGCTGCTGGCTTCCGGCCTGACCGTGGCGTTCCTGATCGCCGGCCTGTCCGCCTACCGCTACCTGCGCGGCGAGCGCGGCCGCGGCGTCATGGTGGCCTTGAAGAGCGGCGTGTTCCTGGCGGCGTTGCTGATTCCCTTGCAAATGTTCGTGGGCGACATGTCCGGTTTGAACACGCTGAAGCACCAGCCGGCCAAGCTGGCGGCGATCGAAGGCATCTGGCACACCGAGAAGGATGTGCCGCTGCTCTTGTTTGCGCTGCCGAATGCCGAAACCCGCAGCAACGACTATGCGCTAGGCGTGCCGCAGCTGGGCAGTCTGATCCTGACCCACACCTGGGGCGGCGAGATCAAGGGCTTGAATGAGTTCGAGCATCATCCGCCGGTGGCCAAGGTGTTCTGGAGTTTCCGCGTGATGGTGGGCATGGGCATGCTGATGCTGCTGGTGTCCTGGCTGGCCGCCTGGCAGCTGAAGAAGCGGGGCGAGCTGCCGCAGGCATTGGCGCGGGTGCTGGTGGGCATGACGTTTGCCGGCTGGATCGCCACCCTGGCCGGATGGTTTGTCACCGAGATAGGGCGCCAGCCATGGCTGGTGACGGGCGTGCTGACCACCGCCCAGGCGGCCGGGCATGCGACGGCGCCGATGCTGTTCACGTCGCTGAGCACGTATCTGGCCTTGTACGCGCTGCTGCTGACCGCTTATATCTCGGTGCTTTTTTACCTGGCGCGCAAGGCCGGCGCGCATGAGCTGGCGCACGAACCGCAACTGAAGGAGAAACTGGCATGAGCGAGGCATTCTACCTGCCGGCGATCTTCGCCGGACTGATGGCGTTGGCGATGCTGGTGTACGTGATTCTGGACGGCTTCGACCTGGGCGTCGGCATTCTGCTGCCGCTGGCGACCGATGACGAGAAGGATGTGATGGTGGGCTCGATCGGCCCGTTCTGGGACGCCAACGAAACCTGGCTGGTGCTGGGCGCGGGCCTGTTGCTGGTGGCGTTTCCCGTAGCGCACGGCGTGGTGTTCGGCGCCTTGTATCTGCCGGTGCTGGCCATGCTGGTGGGGTTGATTCTGCGCGGCGTGGCCTTCGACTTCCGCGTCAAGGCGCAGGACCCGCACAAGCCGTGGTGGAACGCGGCCTTTGCCGGCGGCTCTCTGCTGGCCGCGCTGGCGCAGGGCGTGATGCTGGGCCGTTTCCTGACCGGCTTTGCCGAGGGCGCTACCGCCTGGCTGTTCGCTCTGGTGGTCGGCGCGGGGCTGGCGTTGGCCTACGCTTTGTTGGGCGCCTGCTGGCTGGTGATGAAGACGCACGGCAAGCTGCAGGCCAAGGCGATCGTTTGGGCGGAATACGCGCTGTACGGCGCTGGCTTGGCCGTGCTGGCGGTATCGGTGGTGACGCCGCTGGCCAATCCTGGCATCGCCGCCAAATGGTTCGCGCTGCCGCAGTTCCTGTTGTTGCTGCCTTTGCCGCTGGGCTCGCTGGCGCTGTTCATCCTGCTGTGGCTCAGCCTGCCCAGGCTGGCGCGGCGCCAAGCCGCCGGCAACGACAGCTTCTGCTGGCTGCCGTTTGCCGCCAGCGTCGGCATCGTGCTGTTGTCGTTCTGGGGCCTGGCTTATAGCGTGTTCCCGCAGATGGTGATCGGGCGGATGACAATCTGGCAAGCGGCGGCCGATCCGGAGGCGCTGTGGGTGATTCTGTGGGGCGCTGTGGTGGTGCTGCCATGCATCATCGGCTACACCGCTTTTGCTTACCGGGTGTTCTGGGGCAAGGCCGATAAGCTGAGTTACCAGTAAAAGCGCGCGGACGCGTTTGTAAAAGGGCACGCCTTGCGTGCCCTTTTTGCATGGATGGCATGAGCAAATTTGTAAATGGGCGCTTGTTGAAATTCTGATGACATATTACTGTAACGATATTGTCATTTTGTCCGGCCACAATCCGCCGCTTGACGACATGCCCGCCCACGACATCTGGAGATCACGATGAAGTTTGCTCTGTCCCGCCGCGCCGGCGCGCTGGCCCCCCTGCTGCTGACGCTGTCTGTTTCGGCCCAAGCCGCCACCGAAATCCAGTTCTGGCACTCCATGGATGGCGCGCTGGGCGACCGCGTTAACGCCATCGCCGCCCAGTTCAACGCCAGCCAGAAGGATTACAAGGTGGTGCCGGTGTACAAGGGGCAGTACGACGAATCGCTGGCCGCCGCCATCGCCGCCTACCGCAGCGGCAACGCGCCGGCCATCGTGCAGGTGTTCGAGGTGGGCACCGCCACCATGATCCAGGCTAAGAAAGCCATCAAGCCGGTTTACCAGGTGATGGCCGACGCCGGCGAGAAGCTGGACGAGAAAGCCTTCATTCCGGCAGTGGCCAGCTATTACAGCGACGCCAAGACCGGCCATCTGCTGTCCTTGCCGTTCAATAGTTCCACCCCGGTGCTGTACTACAACAAGGATGCCTTCAAGAAGGCCGGCCTGCCGGACGCGCCGCCTAAAACCTGGCCGGAACTGGCTGCAGCAGCCGCCAAGTTGAAAGCCTCCGGCATGCGTTGCGGCTACAGCACCGGCTGGCAAGGCTGGGTGCAGCTGGAGAACTACAGCGCCTGGCACAATCTGCCGGTCGCCAGCCAGGATAATGGCTTTGGCGGCGCCGGAGCCACGCTGCAGTTCAACGGCCCGACCCAGGTCAAGCATATCGAGATGCTGGCCAAGATGGCCAAGGACGGCACTTTCAGCTACGCCGGCCGCAAGGACGAGGCCACGCTGAAGTTCTACAGCGGCGAATGCGGCATCATGACCGGCAGTTCCGGCTCCCTGGCCAATATCCGCAAAAACGCCAAGTTCGCCTTCGGCATGGGCATGATGCCGTACGATCCGGCGGTGAAGGGCGCGCCGCAAAACGCCTTGATCGGCGGCGCCAGCCTGTGGGTGATGGCCGGCAAATCCCCGGCCGAATACAAGGGCGTGGCCAAGTTCTTCAAGCTGCTGACTGCGCCGGAGGTGATGGCCAAATGGCACCAGGACACCGGCTACCTGCCGGTGGTGACCGCAGCTTACGATCTGTCCCGCAAGCAGGGCTTCTACGAGCAGAATCCGGGCGCGGACATCGCCACCAAGCAAATGCAGAACAAGCCGCCCAAGTCTTACACCCGCGGCCTGCGCCTGGGTTATATGCCGCAGATCCGCAGCGTGGTGGACGAGGAGCTGGAGGAGGTGTGGACGGGCAAGAAGAGCGCCAAGGACGCGCTGGACAACGCGGTGCTGCGCGGCAATGAGCTATTGCGCCGCTTCGAGAAGACCGCAGGCTGATTTCCCGTTCCATGAGCGGGCAGCCTGATGGCTGTCCGCTGTGTCCTGGTGTCCTCATGCAAAACCGTACATATTTCCCCAACCGCTGGCTGGGCTTGGCGCTCCTGGCGCCGCAGCTGGCTATCACGCTGGTGTTTTTCCTGTGGCCGGCGCTGGAGGCGCTGTGGCAATCGGCGCATATGCAGGACCCGTTCGGGCTGGACAGCCAGTTTGTCGGCCTGGCCAATTTCAGCCAGCTGTTCCATGACCCGCTGTACCTCGGCACCATCCAGACCACGCTGCTGTTCAGCGCCTTGGTGACGCTGCTGGGCACCGGCAGCGCGCTGATCCTGGCGGTGATGGCCAATCAGATCGTCCGCGGCAAGCGCGTCTACCAGACGGTGTTGATCGCGCCTTACGCCATCGCGCCTTCCGTCGTGGCCGTGCTGTGGCTGTTCCTGTTCAACCCCAGCCTGGGCTGGATCAGCTATCTGCTGCGCGAGGCCGGCTACGAGTGGAACCACGCGCTCAACGGCGGCCAGGCGCTGCTCTTGGTGGTGCTGGCCTCGGCCTGGAAGCAGATCAGCTACAACTTCCTGTTTTTCTACGCCGGCCTGCAGGCGATACCGGCGTCGCTGATCGAGGCCGCCGCGATAGACGGCGCCGGTCCCTTGCGCCGCTTCCGCGACCTGGTGTTCCCGCTGCTGTCGCCGACCAGCTTTTTCCTGCTGGTGGTCAACCTGGTGTACGCCTTCTTCGATACCTTCGCGGTGATCGACGCGGCCACCGGCGGCGGGCCGGGCAAGTCGACCGAGACCATGATCCTCAAGGTATATCTGGAAGGCTTCAAGGGCCTGGATCTGGGCAGCTCGGCCGCGCAGTCGGTGGTGCTGATGATCGTGGTCGGCATTCTGACGCTGATCCAGTTCCGTTACGTGGAAAGAAAGGTGCAGTACTGATGGTGGAAAACCGCAAAGGGCTGGACCTGTTCTGCCACGCGATGTTGATCGCAGGCGCGCTGGTGGTGGCCTTCCCCTTGTATCTGATGTTCGCCGCGGCCAGCCAGAGCGCCGATCAGGTGACGCGGGTGCCGCTGTCGCTGCTGCCCGGCGGCCAGTTGTGGACCAACCTCTCCACCGTGCTGTGGAGCGGCAGCGGCGGCCTGGCGGTGCCGCTGGCGCGCACGTTGTGGAACAGCCTGGTGATGGCGCTCTTGATCGCCGTCGGCAAGATTTTCATCTCCTTCCTGTCGGCCTATGCCATCGTCTATTTCCGGTTTCCGTTCAGAAAAACCGGCTTCGCGCTGATCTTCGCCACGCTGATGCTGCCGGTGGAAGTGCGGATTTTTCTGACCGTGGAAGTGGTGACCCAGATGGGGCTGATCAACAGCTACACCGGCCTGACGCTGCCCTTGATCGCGTCCGCCACTGCCACCTTCCTGCTGCGGCAGTTCTTCATGACGCTGCCGAAGGAGCTGATGGAGGCGGCCCGGGTGGACGGCGCGGGGCCGATCCGTTTCATGATCGACGTGGTGCTGCCCTTGTCGCGCACCAATATCGCGGCCTTGTTCGTCATTACTTTCATCTACGGCTGGAACCAGTATCTGTGGCCGCTCTTGGTCACCCATGATCCGGCGATGTCCACCTCGGTGATCGCGATCAAGGGCATGCTGGGCGAGGGCGCGGTGCAGTGGCACCTGGTGATGGCGTCCGCGCTCTTGACCCTGCTGCCGCCGTTGCTGGTGGTGGTCGGCATGCAGCGCTGGTTCGTCAAGGGCCTGGTGGACAACGAGAAATGAGAAAGAGCGCCAAATGGCAAAACTGAGTCTGAAGAATATCGCCAAGCGCTATCCCGGCGCCGAGCGCCGGGTGCTGGAAGAGATTTCGGTGGAGATCGCCGACGGCGAGTTCGTGGTCATCGTCGGCCCGTCCGGCTGCGGCAAATCCACGCTGCTGCGGATGGTGGCCGGGCTGGAGAGCACCGAGGACGGCGAGATCCGCATCGGCGAGCGGCTGGTCAACCCGCTGGAGCCCAAGGACCGCGACATCGCCATGGTGTTCCAGAACTACGCCCTGTATCCGCACATGACGGTGGCGCAGAACATGGGCTACGCGCTCAAGCTCAAGGGCATGGCCAAGACCGCCATCATGGAGCGGGTGCTGGCCGTGGCCAAGGTGCTGGAGCTGGAGGCGCTGCTCGAACGCAAGCCGCGCGAGCTGTCCGGCGGCCAGCGCCAGCGCGTTGCGATGGGCCGCGCCATCGTGCGCGAGCCGGCGGTGTTCCTGTTCGACGAGCCGCTGTCCAATCTGGACGCCAAGCTGCGCGGCCAGATGCGGCTGGAGATCCAGCAACTGCACCGCCGTCTGTCCACCACCAGCCTGTATGTCACCCACGATCAGGTGGAGGCGATGACGCTGGCCGACCGCGTCATCGTGTTGAACAAGGGCCATATCGAGCAGATCGGCGCGCCGGATGAGATCTACGACCGGCCGGCTTCCACTTTTGTCGCCAGCTTTATCGGCTCGCCGGGCATGAACCTGCTGGACGCCGAGGCCGACCCGCGCGGCGAGCGCCTGCTGCTGGGCGATGGCTCGGCCTTGACCTTGCCGCAGGCCAGGAGTGAGCTGGCGGGACGCAAGTTGCGCGTCGGCATCCGGCCCGAACACCTGCGCCTGGGCGGCGAGCCGGGCTTGAGTCTGAGCCTGCGGGTGGACAGCATAGAGATGCTGGGCGCCGATAATTACGTCTACGGCTTGATGGCCGGGCAAAACGCGGTGGCGCGGCTGGCCCACGGCCAGCGGCCTCAGCCGGGCAGCCGGCTGGAACTGACGGTGCGGCCGGAGGCGCTGCACCTGTTTGACGCCCAAACACAACGGAGAATCGAGTATGTCGCAGCACCTGAAGCAGTCCTGGCCGTATCCTGAGCTCGTCGCCCACCGCGGCGGCGGCACGCTGGCGCCGGAGAATACCCTGGCCGGCTTCCGCGAGGGCATCCGCTACGGCTACCGCGCGGCGGAGTGCGACGTGAAGCTGTCGGCCGACAACGTCTGCTTCCTGCTGCACGACGACACTGTGGACCGCACCAGCAACGGCCAGGGCGAGGCCAAGCTCAAAACCATGGCCGAGCTGTCGATGCTGGACGCCGGCGGCTGGAAGGGGGCGGCGTTCGCGGGCGAGGCGCTGCCGACGCTGGCCAATGTGGCGGCTTACTGCCGCGGCCAGGACATGCTGCTGAACATCGAGATCAAGCCGTGTCCGGGCCGCTTCGAGGAAACCGGCCGGCTGGTGGCGCAAGAGGCGGCGCGGCTGTGGGCCGGCGCGGCAGTGCCGCCCTTGTTGTCCTCGTTCGAGATCGAGGCGCTGCGCGCGGCCCAGGCGGCTGAGCCGGTGCTGCCGCGCGCCTTCCTGTGCGAGGAGATCCCGGCAAACTGGTGCGAGATTTTGCGCGAGCTGGACTGCGTGGCGCTGCACTGCGACCACCATGCGCTGACCGAGGCGCTGGCGGGCGACATCAAGCAAGCCGGCTACCAGCTGCTGTGCTACACGGTGAACGATACGGCTGACGCCGAGCGGCTGCTGGCCTGGGGCGTGGACAGCTTGTGCACCGACAGGCTGGACCTGCTGCCGGCGCGCGGCTAGCGCCGTTCAGGGCGACCAGCGTTGCTGGATGGCTTGCAGCTGGCCATTCTGCTGTAATTTCCTCAGCGCGGCCTCGAACTGCCGCGCGCGCGGGTCGCCCTTGGCGAAGGCCACGTAGCGCGGCATTTCCACCAAGGGCTTGGACAGCACCCGCACCTGGTTTTCCGCCTGCAGCTGCTGGATGAAGTACAGCAGCTGCGTCTTGTCGCCGACGATCACGTCCACCCGTCCCGCCAGCAGCATCGACACCAGCTGGCGCGGCGTGGTGGCGTGCTGGTCGCGTTCGAGGTCCGCCTTGTCGAAGTCGGTTTCGTAGCTGTAACCGTGCACTTGGCCTATCAGATAGGGCTTGAGATCGCTAAGGTCGCGCCAGTAGCGAAGACGGCTTTGCGCCAGCGTGATGAACACGGTTTGTCCGGTGCGCAGCGGCCCCACCAGCTCATATTGGGCGCGGCGCTCGGCGGTGCCGGTGAAGACGAAGCCGGCGACGGCTTCCTTCTGCGCCAGTTGCAGCTTGACTCTCTCCCAGGGCAGCAGGCTGATGCGGAACGGCGTGCCGGTTTCCCGCATCACCGCGCTCACCAGCTCCACGTCCAGCCCCTGCGCGCTGCTGCCGTCCCGTCCCTGGTAGCTGTACGGTTCGAAGCTGGCGTCGGCGACCAGTCGCCACGGCGGTTCGCCCGCCAGACAGGCGAGGCTCCACAGCGCCAATACCCAATAGCCTATCGCTTTCATGCTGCTTGCCGCTCCGATTGCCCGCCACGCGCGCATTTTCAGATTAGCATTTATCTACTTCAGGCTGAATAATTGATCTGCTTGAAAATGATTGGCAAAAGCCCATGCAGATCAGGCGTGGCCCTATGGCTGTTGTAGGATGGTTTCACCTTGCCAATCGCATGTCGCGTCATGCCGTCTCCACGTGGCAATGGCCTTGCCGCTTCTTATATAGCGATTTGCCGTTGCAATGAATTCAGCGCATGTCGGCATGTAAAATTGTTTTATTGCCATTTGTCCAGGTCTTTTGCTAGATTCGCCCACTTTGCCGCCAGCGCTGCGGCAAGCCAATCGGCAGGGGCTGACGCCGAATCTGCTTTCTGTTCTCAAGGTGCTTATCCCGGCGCCAGATCGGGATTCATCCAACCTTCCATTCCCGCGGCGACGCATACTGCCGCTGCGGGAAGGTTTACGCTCAGAACGCCAAGGAGAACCATGGAGTTGTTTCATTCACTGATCAATGCCGTCAACGATGTGTTGTGGGGCAAGATACTGATCGCGCTGTTGATCGCGGTCGGCCTGTATTTCACATTGCGTTCCGGCCTGTTGCAGCTGCGCCTGTTCCGGCGCGGTTGGCAGGAGATGACGGGCGGCCGCGGCGGCCACCGCAGCAAGAACGATATTTCGCCGTTCCAGGCCTTCGCCACCGGGCTGGCCAGCCGCGTGGGCACCGGCAATATAGCCGGCGTGGCCATCGCCATCGCCGTCGGCGGGCCGGGCGCGGTGTTCTGGATGTGGCTGACCGCCTTGCTCGGCATGTCCAGCGCCTTCGTCGAATCGACGCTGGCGCAGCTGTTCAAGACCAATCACCATGACGAAACCTTCCGCGGCGGCCCGGCCTACTACATCCAGAGAGGCCTGGGCCAGCGCTGGCTGGGCGTGGCGTTCGCGCTGTGCCTGATCCTGGCCTTCGGCCTGGTGTTCAACGCGGTGCAGGCCAACTCCATCGTCGCCGCCACAACCGGCGCCTGGGGCTGGCATCCGCTGTTCGTCGGGGTGGCGCTGACGGCGATGACCGCGCCCATCATCTTCGGCGGCATCCGTTCCGTGGCGCGGGTGGCCGAATGGCTGGTGCCGGTGATGGCGCTGATTTACCTGGCGATGGCCTTCTACGTGCTGGCCATCCATGCGGCGGAACTGCCCGGTCTGGTGGTGCTCATCGTCAAGAGCGCGCTGGGCCTGGAGCAAGCGGCCGGCGGCGCGGCCGGTTACGCGGTGAGCCAGGCGATGATGCAGGGCATCAAGCGCGGCTTGTTCTCCAATGAGGCGGGCATGGGTTCGGCGCCCAATGCCGCGGCCACGGCGGCGTCGCGCCATCCGGCCAGCCAGGGCGCGATCCAGATGTTCGGCGTGTTCATCGATACCATGGTGATCTGCACCGCCACCTCCGCCATCATTCTGCTGTCCGGCGTGCATGACCAGGGCCTGAGCGGCGTGGCGCTGACCCAGAAGGCCATCGAATCGCAATTCGGTCCGGTCGGCGTGTCGTTCCTGGCGGTGGCGATGTTTTTGTTCGCTTTCACGTCCATCCTGGGCAATTACGCCTACGCCGAAGGCAATGTCGAGTTCATTCTCAATAGCAAGCGCGGCCTGCTGGCCTTCCGCTTTCTGGTGCTGGCGATGGTGCTGTTCGGCGCGCTGGCTAGCTTGCCGCTGGTGTGGGACATGGCCGACCTGGCGATGGGCCTGATGGCGCTGATCAATCTGGCGGCCATCCTGCTGTTGTCGCGCTATTTCTTCATCGTGCTCGGCGATTACCAGCGCCAGTTGAAGGCCGGCGTGGCGGTGCCGGAATTCAAGGCGGACCGCTATCCCGAGTTGGCCGACAAGGTGGAGAAGGGCATCTGGTAAGCCAAAGCCCGCCGGCTTTTCGATTCGGCGCTGGCCTTGACCGCCATCGTGTTCTGCTCGGACATCTTTGAGACCTGCTCCACATTCAGTGCCAGCGTCTGGCTGGCGTGGCTCTGTTCGCGCAGCGAATCGGTGATCTGATGGATGCTGGCCAGCACGTCGGTGATGCGGAGACGTATTTCATTCATGCTGTTGCCGGCCGCGCGCGCGCGCTGCTGGCCGTCCATGATGGAGCGCATGCCCACCTGCATGCTCTGCGTGCCGCGTTGCGCAGTGCTCTGGATCTGGCTGACGATGTTGCTGATTTCGGTGGTGGACAGCGCGGTGCGTTCGGCCAGCTTGCGCACCTCGTCCGCCACCACGGCAAAGCCGCGTCCCATTTCGCCGGCTCGCGCTGCTTCGATCGCCGCATTCAGCGCCAATAGATTGGTCTGCTCCGCCACGTCGCGGATCACATCGACGATCCCGACGATGGATTCGGACTGTTTCCCCAGCTCGCCTATCGTGTCCGACACCGTGGACACGTCGCGCACAATGCCGTCCATGCTGCTGCAGGTGGCGGCGATCACCTTGTCTCCCTCGCCGGACTCTTGGACGGCGTCGGTAGAGAGCCGATCCGCTTGTTCCGATTGTTCCGCGCAAACCGACAAACTGGTGCTTAGCTGCTCTATCGCGGCAGCCATGTTGGCGGCGGCTTCGTTTTGCTGGCAGCTGCTGGAGGTGATGCTTTGCGCGCTCTGCGCCATCAGGGATGCAGCGCCGTTGACTTCATTGGCGGTGGAGATCAGTTGGGATACGGTTTCCCGCAACTGATTGCGCATGCTGCGGATGGTGGCGAGCAGGCTGGATTCGTCCTTGTCGCGCAACTGGATGCGGGTATCCAGCCGGCCGGAGGCGATCTGCTCGACGACTTCCTGCACGTAGAATGGCTCGCCGCCCAGTTGCAGCGTGATCGACAGATACAGTTGCTGGAACAGGAAGATGGCCAGCAGCATGGCGGCGAAGCTGATGCCGATATAGGTGTCGCGCTGCAGGGCGGTGCGGTCTATCCGGGCTTGCAATAGATCGTTCAGCCTAGCCAGCCCGTTGGAGATGTAGGCCGAGATGGCCTGGACGTTTTCGGCGGTATGGCCGGCGATCTTCAGCCCGCTGGCGCCGGTCTTGCCGGCGACGGCGTCGTCTATGCCCTGGCCTTGGTGTTTCAGGATGGTGGCCAGCTTGTCGCCCATGGGCGCAAGATCGGCTTTCAGTCCTGCGTTGTAGGCGAAGGCCTTGCTGACGTCGCTGACCAGGCCGTCGCTGGCTTCTCCGATCAGCGGGCGCAGTTCGACCAGCCTGTCCCGCTGTCCGGGTTCCAGCGGATGATTGGCCTCCGCCAGCGCGGCGACGGCATGCGCTTCGCCCAGGTGGATCAGCAAGGTGGGCAGCTTGGAGGTTGAGGCATCCATCAGATAATAGGTATCGATGTCCGGGTCCAGCGTCAGGTTGGAATTGTCGCTGATGGCGCCGATCAGGTTGTTCAGCTTGTCGTTGAAGGCGGCGTAGGCGGCAATCTGCTGCGCAGGCGCAGCATTGCCGGCGGCCTGCAAAGCGTTCCAGCCGGCAAGCGTGTCTTTCCAGGCGCTGTCGCTGTTCAGCGTGCCGCCAATCTGATCGTTGACCGTTTTCAAGGCCTGCCATTTGGTCTGCAGTTGCTGAGTCGCATCGCTCAGGCTGCTGCGGGCCTGGCTGTCGCCCAGCGCCGCGCGCACCGCCAGTTCTTGCTGCAGCTGCGCGGCGGCAAGGCAGGCGGTTAGCGGTTGCATATAGACGACGCCGATTTTTTCCTTTTTGGTCGACTCGATGTTGTCCTGATTGGTTCGATACAGGGCGTAGACCAAGTAGAGCAGCGCGAAGGCGAACAGTAGTCCGATGACGGCAAAACGCTTGGGATAGCTGAGGACTTGCATCAGCCGGACGATGGGGGTGGTCATGGCGATACTCCTTTCGTATTGCCCGCGCAGGAGGCCGGCGGGCAATACGTGGCGGAATGAAGTTCTCTACCCTTCAACTGTATAAGTGGAATTGCTTAATACAAGTCTAAATCATAGTGATTGACAGACGTGCCGCTATCGCGCGGGAAACAGTATCGGGCGGCGCTGACCGTGGAAGAGGAGGCGACTGGATGGGGCCGGCTGCGCGCGCCTTGCCGCTTGTGTCCGGGCAAGGCGCGCAGGCATGAAATCTCGCGCCAGAGGCGCGAGGGGGATAGATCAGATGGTTTTGGAATAACGGGCGTGGGTCTGCCGTTCGCGCAGATGACGGTCAAAGATCATCGCGATATTGCGGATCAGGAAACGGCCCTTGGGCTCCACCATCAGGAAGTCGCCGTCGAAGGACAGCAGGCCCTGCTGCTGGAAAACCCGAATCTGCGGCATTTCTTCGGTGAAGTATTGGGCGAAATTGATGCCGTAGATTTCCTCGATGGCCTCCACTGACAGCGAGAAGCGGCACATCAGGCCCTGGATGATGGTGCGGCGCAGCACGTCGTCGTTGTCCAGCGTCAGGCCGCGCACCACCGGCAGCTTTTTCTGATCCAGCGCGGCGTAATAGCCTTCCAGCGTCTTGTCGTTCTGCGTGTAACAGGCGCCGATCTTGCCTATGGATGACACGCCGAAGCCGAGCATGTCGCAGTCGGCGTGGGTGGAATAGCCCTGGAAGTTGCGTTGCAGCCGGCCCTGGCGCAAGGCGACGGCCAACTCGTCGTCCGGTTTGGCGAAATGATCCATGCCGATGAACACATAGCCGACATTGGTCAGCATCTTCACCGCGTCTTGCAGGATGTCCAGCTTGACGCCGGCAGGCGGCAGGTCGGCCTCATGGATGCGGCGCTGCGGCATGAATACCGTCGGCAGGTGGGCGTAGTTGTACAGCGCCAGCCGGTCCGGGTCGAGCGCCAGCGCGGTTTCCAGGGTGCGCAGCATCGATTCGCGCGTTTGCAGCGGCAGGCCATAGATCAGGTCCAGGCTGACCGACTGGATGCCGGCCGCGCGCCCGGCGTCGATCACGGCGCGGGTTTCCTCTTCGCTTTGAACGCGGTTGACCGCCTTCTGCACGGCCGGTTCGAAGTCCTGCACGCCGACGCTGATGCGATTGAAGCCATATTGCGCCAGTTTTCGCATCGTTTCGCGCGAAACCTTGCGCGGATCGATCTCTATGGAATATTCTCCATCTGACATGAATTCAAAATGAGTGGAAAGCATGCCCATCAATCGCTCAAGCTGGGCATCGGACAGGAAGGTGGGCGTGCCGCCGCCAAAGTGAAGCTGGATGACTTTTTCACGGCAGCCGAGCTGCTCGGCCACCAGGCGGATTTCTTTCTCCAGATAGTCCAGATAGATGTCGGCCTTGCTTTTGTCCTTGGTGATGATCTTGTTGCAAGCGCAGTAGAAACAGACCGTGTTGCAAAACGGTATGTGTACGTAAAGCGACAAGGGCTTGCGGTTGGCGCCGATGCGGCGCTGTTTCAAGCGGAGCAGATAGTCGCTTTCGGAAAAATTGGATGTAAAGCGATCCGCGGTCGGGTACGATGTGTACCGCGGCCCTGAGCCATCCAGTCGTTCGATCAGCTCGCGATCAAACTCAAAATGAGCGGGAGAATAAGGATGGGTGGTTTTCATGTCGTTTTCTGATGGAAAAACTTCTGGTGTACTGGTAAATTTGCGGAAAACCCGTGAACTCAGTATTGATAAGGGTCAACCTTTACCGGCTTGCAGCCCATACAGCATGTCAGAACACAATCACATACCCCTGCATAGTTTGAAAGTCTCTTGCTCCAGCTGTAGTTTGCGCGAGCTGTGCCTCCCGGTTGGCCTCAACCGCGAGGAGATGAGCCAGCTCGATACGGTGATTCGGCAGAGTCGCCGTCTGAAGCGAGGCGAGTACCTGTTCCATAGCGGCGAGTCTTTCAAGTCGCTGTTCGCCGTGCGCACCGGCTTCTTCAAAACCTGCGTCGCCAGCCAGGACGGCCGCGAACAAGTCACCGGTTTCCAGATGTCCGGCGAGCTGATGGGCCTGGACGGCATTTCCACCGGCAACCACAGCTGCGACGCCATCGCGCTGGAGGACAGCGAGGTGTGCGAGCTGCCGTTTGGCCGCATGGAGACGCTGAGCCGTGACATCCCCAGCCTGCAGCACCATTTCTACCGGCTGATGAGCCGCGAAATCGTGCGCGACCAGAACGTCATGCTGCTGCTGGGCAATATGAAGGCGGAGGAGCGCATTGCCGCCTTCCTGCTGAACCTGTCGCAGCGTCTGTCCACCCGCGGCTTCGCCGCCAACGACTTCATCCTGCGCATGAGCCGCGAGGAGATCGGCAGCTTCCTCGGCCTGAAGCTGGAGACTGTCAGCCGCACGCTGTCCAAGTTCCAGCAGCAGGGCTGGATCGCCGTCGATCACAAGCATATCCAGCTGGTGAAAGTGGACGATCTGAAGAACCTGATCTCCGGCTGTTCCCACGCCAACGGCCACTGATTCCGGCTCGATGGAAAAGCGAAAGGCAGGTCATTGACCTGCCTTTTTCATGCCCGCGGATGATGGCTGCCGCCAGGGATTACTGGATGATGCCGCCGCCCAGACATATGTCGCCGTGGTACAGCACAGCGGATTGGCCTGGGGTGACGGCCCATTGCTTTTCCTGGAAGGTCAGGCTGGCCTGGCCGTCGACGATGGGCGACAGCGAGCAGGCGGCGTCGGCCATGCGATAGCGGTTCTTGGCGCTGTAGTCGCCTGGCGCCGGCGCGTCCGGCAGCGTCCAGCTCAGGTCGGCCATGGACAGCGCAGGCTTCAGCAGCAGCGGGTGGTCGTGGCCTTGCACCACGATCAGCTTGTTGCCCGGGATGTCCTTGCCGGCGACGAACCACGGCTCGCCGTTGCCGTCCTTGCTGCCGCCGATCGTCAAACCCTTGCGCTGGCCCAGCGTGTAGTACATCAGGCCGATGTGCTCGCCCACGACCTTGCCGTCCGGCGTCACCATCTGGCCGGGCGAGGTGGGCAGATAGCGCTGCAGGAACTCGCGGAACGGCCGCTCGCCGATGAAGCAGATGCCGGTGGAGTCCTTCTTGGCGGCGGTGGGCAGGCCGGCTTGCTCCGCCAGCTGGCGCACTTCGGTCTTCTTGATGTCGCCCAGCGGGAAGATGGCTTTCGCCAGCTGATGCTGCTGCAAGCGGTACAGGAAGTAGCTCTGGTCCTTGGTGTGGTCCACCGCCTTCATCAGGTAATGGACGCCGTCCTGTTCCATCTTGCGCGCGTAGTGGCCGGTGGCGATGCAGTCGGCGCCGAGTTCCATCGCGTAGTCGAGGAAGGCCTTGAACTTGATCTCGGCATTGCACAGCACGTCCGGATTCGGCGTGCGGCCGGCCGAGTATTCCTTCAGGAAGTACGAGAAGACGCGGTCCTTGTATTCCTTGGCGAAATTGACGATTTCCATGTCGATGCCGACGATGTCGGCCACGCTCATGGCGTCCAGCGCGTCCTGCTTGATGGAGCAGTATTCGTCGTCGTTGTCGTCTTCCCAGTTTTGCATGAACACGCCGATCACTTCATGGCCCTGCTGCTTCAAGAGCCAGGCCGTTACCGACGAATCCACGCCGCCGGACATGCCGACGACGATGCGTTTCTTACCCGTCACGGGGTGCTTCCTTCCTTGCTGTTGCTTGCCTGTTTGACAGGCTCGGGTACGGCCGGCGGCTCGTAACCCGTCATCCAAACTGAAAGGGGAACCACCACGGGCGGTTCCCCGAAATCCTTGAACCAAGTGTCCACCGCCCAGTCCTGATTGGCGGCGTTGTCGTGCAGCACGCCGGTGTAATGCAGATCCAGTATCCACGGCGCGCGCCATTCAGGTGGCGCCGCATGGTGGAATTTCAACCAGCCCTGGCTATCCAGGTAGCGTAGAAAGGTTGTGACGTTGCTGCTGTGGTCCACGCAATCCATCCGGCCTTCGGCCGGGCCGTCATGGAAATTGCCGCCCTTGTCCTGCCAGATCGGCATATCGCGCGCGGCGATGAAGTACAGGGCCTGAACCGCGTCTGCTACCGCCTCGCGCTCGTTTTGAGCCGTATCGGCTTGGGATAGCCGCGCCGCCAGCCAATCACGCTCCTCTGCGGACAGTTCGAAGGAGGCGTGCCTGGAACATCGGTAATGATAACAGATGTTTAGCGCATCGGCGAAGGCCTGGGGCAGGGCGAAGAAGAGCAATAGGGCCAGCAGGGCTTTGATCATAGGCGGTATCCGGTAGGGTCTCAGCGCAGGTCGCGTATCAGGTCCAGCGGATGCAGTATGCCATTAAGATAGTCGTCGATGCATTGCATCACCACCGGGCTGCGCAGCCGCTGGGACTGGGCGGCGATCTCCTCGCGCGTCAGCCAGTGCACGGCGACGATGCCCTCATCCAGCGCGATGGCGCCTTCGGGCGCGGCGGCATCGCCGGCGAAGGCGAAGCGCAGATAGGTGATGTCGCTGCCGGCGCGGTCCGCCAGGTAAACGCCGACCAAGCCGCGCGGGGTGAAATGCCAGCCGCTTTCTTCGCGCGTTTCGCGGATGACGGCCTGCCGCAGGGTTTCGCCGCGCTCCAGATGACCGGCCGGCTGATTGAGGCGCAGCCCGTCCGCGGTTTCCTCCTCGACCATCAAAAAACGCCCATCGCGCTCAATGACGGCGGCGACTGTTGTATTTGGTTTCCATTCTCTATCGTTGTGATTGACAATCATTCTTGTTTGTCTCTATGATGATGATAACTATTCTTGATTGATTGTAAGCCAGAGGGGGCTTCCATGTACGTCTGCCTGTGCAACGCCGTGACTGACAGCCAGATCCGCCAAGCGGTGCATGGCGGCGCCACGCGCATGTGCGACCTGCGCCGCGAGCTCGGCATCGCTTCCGATTGCGGCAAGTGCGCTTGCATGGCCAATCAGATCCGCAAGGACGCCCAGGCCGAGCTGTCCTCCTGCTCGGTGGCCCGCAACGCCGCCTGATTTCCTCCCGCCGCCGGCATTTCTCGCCGGCCATGCCGCTATCGCGCCTTGAGATGAAGCCTTGCTGTGCCATAATGCCTGGATGATTTCCCAGGAGGATAGGACATGCAAGGCGACAAGAAGGTCATCAAATACCTGAACCAGATTCTCAAGAACGAACTCACCGCCATCAATCAATATTTTCTGCACGCCCGCATGTACAAGAACTGGGGCCTGAAGAAACTCAACGAGCACGAATACGAAGAATCCATCGACGAGATGAAGCACGCCGACAAGCTGATCGAGCGCGTGCTGTTTCTGGAAGGGCTGCCGAATCTGCAGGATCTGGGCAAGTTGCATATCGGCGAGAATCCCAAGGAAATGCTGGAGTGCGACCTGAAGCTGGAGATGGATGCCTTGCCGCTGCTGCGCGAAGCCATCGCCTACTGTGAGACCTCTCAGGACTACGTCAGCCGCGATCTGCTGGAGGACATCCTGGAAAGCGAGGAAGAGCATGTGGACTGGCTGGAGACCCAGCTCGGCCTGATCGAGAAGGTAGGTTTGCAGAACTACCTGCAAAGCCAGATGGAAGACGCCTCCTGACCGATTGCGCGTAGAGGTGAAAAAAAGGGGCTGTCGCGAGACAGCCCCTTTTGCATGGATGGCGCCCTTAGTTTTTGACCTTGGTCTCGGCCGCCGGCGCCGAAGCGTCGGCAGGCTCATCCTGCCAGGGCAGCGGCACTTTCTTCTGAAGGATGGTCAGGCCCTGCGCGTTGTAGCTCAGATCGGTGGAGATCTGCCCCTTGTCCTCCACCAGGTAGCCGTCGTTCTTCCATTGCGACAACTGGCTGTCCAGCAGGCTGCGCGCCAGGTCTTCCACTTCCTTCATATTCGGCTGCTCTTCCGCCGTGTGGTCCACCGTGAACAGATTGCGGGCCTGGGTCAGCACCAGGTCTTCCAGGGTCTGCCGCGGCAGGCTCAGCTTGGCTTCCGCCTCGATGCGCTTGGCCAGCAGCGTGATGTCGTTCAGGTCCGCCGGGGTCAGCCCGTTGATGCCCAGGCTGCCTTGCAGCTTGGCTTCGCCGGTCGGCATTTTCAGGTAGAACTCGTTGATCAGCAGCTTGGGATTGTTTTCCAAGAGCGGCACCGCGTTCTTCTTGATGGTGTCGACGTATTGCTTGCGCAGCACCGCCGGGTCCACGCCTTCAAACGGAATCGCGCTGATCGCCTTGTCCAGCTTGACCAGCGTCGGGCCGTGCAGGTGGTTGGCCGACACGTCGAGGCGCAGCGGGCCGTAGCGATGGTCGCTGATGTTCAGCTCGGCAAAGTTGACCTTGCCGCGCGTATTGACGAAGTCGTCCTGCTCGCTGGTGACGATCTGGTAGCTGAAATTCTTCAACACCACCGACGACGGCTTGAACTCGCCGGACGGGTTGACGAACTCGCCGACGCGGACGCGCGTCATCAGGTAGATCAGCTCGTTGAGCTTGATGCTGTAGGGCACGCTTTCGTGCGAGGTCAGCTGCACATTGCCTATGGTCAGCTCGCTGGTGCCCAGCTTGACGCCGGTGCCGCCCAAGCGCATGTCGGAGGCGTAATGCACGCCGTCGAACGACACGCCGCCCTTGCTGGACGCTTCCAGCAGGAAGCCCGGCGACAGCGCCTCGGTTTTGTAGTCCTGGTAGTTGTGCGAATAGTCGACCTTGAGGTCGAAGCCCTTCCACTTCATTTTCACGCCGGACAGCGCTTCTTCGTAGTCGAAGGCCGGCACGCTGACGTCAAGCAGGCCGCCGCCGCCAAAGCCGATGCGGTTGACGATGGTGATCGGCTCCTTGTCGCCGAAGAAGGTCTTCAGCGTCTTGCGGGTGGCGTCGCTCATCGCGAACTCGGTGCGCACCAGCGCGCGCCCCGGGCGGAAGTCGAACGAACCCAAGCCTGGCAGCGGACCATGCTGGATATGGTTGGTGAACTTGATCGTGGCGTTCAGCAACGGCTTCATATTATCCGGCAGCATGTTTTCGTAAGGGCCGGACAGATGGCGGTTGAACACCAGTTCGGTGGTCTCGGAGGACGAGAACCAGCCGCGTTCGTAACTGTGCGATTTGACCTTGAACAGCGGCACACCGGCAAGCATCCGGTATTGCTCCTGCAAGGTGTCTTCGGCCTTGACGCCGGCCCAATAGCTGGAACCCGCGTACAGGACAAACAGGCCGCCGATGGCGGCGCCGGCAATGATCAGCTGACGTTTTGGCAACACTAGTATTTTTCTGAACTAGGGTGAAATGAGGCTCTATGGTACACCAACAGCGGTTTGCATGGTGTTTTCGGCGGTGCATGCGGGAAAAACGCTCTGACAGCGGCGTCGGCTGTGTTATAGAATAGAGCTTTACCTCTAAGTAATTGGATTGATTGAAGACATGAACTGGCTCAACGGTCTGCTGGACCTTCCGTGGTGGGGCTATATCGTTGCCGCCCTGATCCTGACCCACATCACCATTGCCTCCGTCACCATTTTCCTGCATCGCCACCAGGCGCACCGCGCATTGGATCTGCATCCCGTCGCCAGCCATTTTTTCCGTTTCTGGCTGTGGCTCACTACCGGCATGGTCACCAAGCAATGGGCGGCCATCCACCGCAAGCATCATGCCCGCTGCGAGACGCAGGAAGATCCGCACAGCCCGCAGGTGCTGGGCATCAAGAAAGTGCTGTGGGAAGGCGCCGAGCTGTACCGCGCCGCCTGCAAGGACCAGTCCATCATGGACAAGTTCGGCCACGGCACGCCGGACGACTGGCTGGAGCGCAACGTCTACAGCCGCCACAACGCCAAGGGCATCGTGCTGATGCTGATCATCGACCTGATCCTGTTCGGGCCGCTGGGTCTGACCATCTGGGCGGTGCAGATGGTATGGATCCCGTTCTGGGCCGCCGGCGTCATCAATGGCCTGGGCCACTTCTGGGGCTATCGCAATTTCGAGAACGAAGACGCGTCCACCAATCTGGTGCCTTGGGGCATCCTGGTCGGCGGCGAAGAGCTGCACAACAACCACCACACCTTCGGCACCTCGGCCAAGCTGTCGTACAAGTGGTACGAGTTCGACATCGGCTGGATGTACATCCGCATCCTGGCGAGCCTGAAGCTGGCCACGGTGCGTAAGGTGGCGCCGCAGCTGGCGCGGGATCCGTCGCGGCCGCAGCTGGATCTGGAGCATCTGCAGGCCATCATCGCCAACCGCTACGCCATCGCCTCCCGCTACGCGCGCGAGCTGAAGGCGGAATACCGCGCGGAGCTGGCCAAGCTGAGCCTGCCTGAGCTGCCTCAGGTCAACTTGAAGCGCAAGATGAAGGTATGGCTGAAACAGGACGAGAAGGACATTCCGGAAGCCGAGCGCGCGCAACTGGCCAAGATTCTGGAGCAAAGCCAGGTATTGGCCACCATCTACACGATGCGGCAGGAGCTGACGCGTCTGTGGGAGCGCTCCAGCCTGAGCCGCGAACAATTGCTGCAGGAGTTGCAGGACTGGTGCAGCCGCGCCGAGGCCTCCGGCATCGCCGCGCTGCAGCGTTTCTCGCAGAACCTGAGGCAGACCGCGTTGGCCTGATCCCAGCGGTCGCCACGATCAAACCCGCATCGAGCCGATGCGGGTTTTTTCTTGCGCGGCGCGCGGTTAGAGTTTTTTTTTATATTCAAATTTCCAATAAAATTTGTTTTCTAAATAGCTTATGGAAATATAATGTGAGCCTGTTGCTTATCCGAGCGAGGTCATCGATGAGTGCATTGCAACTGGCGGAAGCGCCGCAGGATCAGCCGTACATCCATGGCTTTTCCGCCACTGAACAGGCGCGACTGGTGCGCCAGGCCCGATTTTTCGAGTCCATGGTGTACCGCGACGTCGACTTTTCCGGCGGCGGCCGGCTGCTGGAGGTCGGTTGCGGAGTCGGCGCGCAAACGGAAATCCTGCTGCGCCGCTTTCCGGACCTGAACATAACCGGCATCGACTTCAGCCAACGCCAGCTGGCGGTGGCGCGGCAAAGGCTGCAGGGGAGTCCGTACCAGGAACGCGCCACGTTGCTGCACATGGACGCGGAAGACATGGATTTCGCCCCGGCCAGCTTCGACGGCGCTTTTCTGTGCTGGATTCTGGAGCACGTGCATGCGCCGGAGCGGGTATTGGCCGAAGCGCGGCGCGTGCTCAAGCCTGGCGCCCGCTTGTACGCCACCGAGGCGATGAACGCCACTTTCTTCATGGCGCCGTATTCGGCGCGGCTGCAGCAATACTGGCTGGCCTTCAACGACCATCAGCTGGCAGTCGGCGGCGATCCCTTCGTCGGCGCCAAGCTGGGCAATATGCTGCTGCGGCTGGGTTTCCGCGATGTCGAAACGCGGGTCAAGACCTGGCATCTGGACAGCCGCGAGCCGCACCGCCGCCAGTTGGTGCTGGACTATTGGACCGAGCTGCTGCTGTCGGCGGCGGATCAACTGATCGAATCGGGCCGTGTGGACGCGCAACTGGTCGACGAAATGACGCGCGAACTGCGTCAACTGCGCAGCGACCCGGAGCTGGTGTTTTTCTACAGTTTCATGCAAGCCAGCGCGGTGGTGTAAAGCCTTGCTATACCTGGGTAGCAAGATGGCGAAGAAGTAGAAAATTTTTTGCTTTTTATATAACTAAAAATTACTAAAAGTAATTTCAAAATAGCCTGGAGTATTGAGATGAAAGATATGTCGGTTTTGTCGCTGATCGGCAATACCCCGCTGGTGAAGGTAAGCCATCTGGATACCGGCCCCTGCGAGTTGTACCTGAAGCTGGAAAGCCAGAACCCGGGCGGCTCGATCAAGGATCGGATCGCCTTGACCATGATCGAGGCCGCCGAGCGGGACGGCAAGTTGAAACCGGGCGGGGCCATCATCGAGGCCACCGCCGGCAATACCGGCCTGGGCCTCGCGCTGGTGGCCGCGCAGAAGGGCTACCCGCTGACGCTGGTGGTGCCGGACAAAATGAGCCGGGAGAAGATTCTGCATCTGCAGGCGCTGGGCGCCCAGGTGGTGCTGACCCGCTCCGACGTCGGCAAGGGCCATCCGGAGTATTACCAGGACCTGGCGGCGCGCATCGCCAGCGAAACGCCCGGCGCCTACTACATCGACCAATTCAACAATCCGGCCAACCCGCTGGCGCACGAAACCACGACCGGCCCGGAAATCTGGCGCCAGTTGGACGGCAAGGTGGACGCGGTGGTGGTCGGGGTCGGCTCCAGCGGCACGCTGACCGGCCTGACCCGCTTCTTCCGCGCCCGCTCTCCCGATACCGCCTTCGTGCTGGCCGATCCGGTGGGTTCGGTGCTGGCGGACTATGTCGAAACCGGCAGCTACGGCCAGGCCGGCAGCTGGCTGATCGAAGGCATAGGCGAAGACTTCATCCCGCCGCAGACCGATCTGTCGATGGTGAAGCGCGCCTTCCGCGTCAGCGATCAGGAAAGCTTCGACACCGCGCAGCGGCTGCTGCGAGCCGAGGGCATCCTGGCCGGCTCCTCGTCCGGGGCCTTGCTGGCGGCGGCCTTGCGCTATTGCCGCGAGCAAACCGAGCCCAAGCGGGTGGTGACGCTGGTGTGCGACAGCGGCAACAAGTACCTGTCCAAGATGTACAACCGCGACTGGCTGGTGGACCAGGGCATGTTGCGCCTGCCCGAGCTGGGCGGCCTGACCGATCTGATCGTCCGCCGCCACCAGGACGGCAGCACGGTGTCTTGCCATCCGGACGAGCCGCTCAACGTCGCCTACCAGCGCATGCGCCTGCACGATGTGTCGCAGATGCCGGTGTTGGATGACGACAAGGTAGTCGGCGTGCTGGACGAATGGGACTTGCTGCTGTCGGTGCACGGCGAGCCGGAAAACTTCCGCCAGACCGTGGCCACGGCGATGAGCAGCCATGTGCGCACGCTGTCGCCGCAGGCCTCCTTGCAGGATCTGCTGCAGGTGTTCAACGACGGCCACATCGCGTTGATCGTCGACAAGGGCCGCTACCTGGGGTTGATCACCCAGGCCGACCTGCTGTCGTTCTGGCGCCGCCAGCCGCGCGCCGCTTAAGCCGATTTCCCGCCCTGGCCGATTGCGCCGGGGCGCATGATTTTGAGAGAGGATTGAAAACATGACCGATTTCCACACTCTGGCCGTGACCGCCGGCGCCCATGAAGACGCTTTCGGCGCGGTGATGCCGCCCATCTACGCCACCTCCACCTATCGCCAGAGCGCGCCGGGCGAGCACACCGGCTATGAATACTCGCGTTCGCAGAACCCGACGCGCGAGGCGCTGGAGCGCGCCGTGGCGGAGCTGGAAGGCGGCCTGCGCGGCTACGCTTTCGGTTCCGGCCTCGCCGCCATTTCCACCGTGCTGGAGCTGCTGCCGGCCGGCAGCCACCTGATCGCGGTCAACGACCTGTACGGCGGAACCTATCGTCTGTTCGAGAAGGTGCGCAAGCTCAGCGCCAATCTGGAGGTGACCTACGTGGCTTCCGCCGACAGCGCCGCGCTGCAGGCCGCCATCCGCCCGAATACCAAGATGATATGGGTGGAAACGCCGTCCAATCCGCTGAACCAGCTGGTGGATCTGGCCGCGGTTGCCGCCATCGCGCGCAGCCATGGGCTGATCGGCGTGGTCGACAATACCTTCGCCTCGCCGGTCAACCAGCGGCCGCTGGACTTCGGCTTCGACATCGTCGTCCATTCCGCCACCAAGTATCTGAACGGCCATTCCGACGTGGTGGCCGGCGTAGCGGTGGTCAGCCGCGACAAGCCCGAGCTGGCCGAGCAACTGGCCTTCCTGCACAACGCCGTCGGCGCCATTCTGGACGCCTTTCCCAGCTTCCTGGTGCTGCGCGGCTTGCGCACGCTGGCGCTGCGCGTGGAGCAGCACAACCGCAATGCGCTGGCCATCGCGCGCTGGCTGGAGGCGCAGCCGTGGGTGGAGCAGGTGCTGTATCCGGGGCTGGAGAGCCATCCGCAGCATGAGCTGGCGCGCAGTCAGATGCAAGGTTACGGCGGCATCGTGTCGTTCTATTTGAAGGGCGATGTGAAAGTCTTCCTGTCGCGGCTGAAACTGTTCACGCTGGCGGAAAGCCTGGGCGGCGTCGAGAGCCTGGTCTGCCTGCCGGCCGCGATGACGCACGCGTCGATTCCGGCTGAGCGCCGCGCCGCGCTGGGCATCCACGACAACCTGATCCGGCTGTCGGTGGGCGTGGAGGGCGAGGCGGCGCTGATCGCCGATCTGGCGCAGGCCCAGCGGGACAGCTGAGCGCTTTGCCGCTAGAATCGACGGCGATAACCCACCGCATATGGAGAACGATATGAGCATCTACCGTCACAAGCAGGGCGCCCGCCTGGCCGAGGCCGTGGTCAGCAATGGCCTGATCTTTCTGGCTGGCCAAGTGCCGGAAAACACCGAGGCCGACGCGCGCGCCCAGACCGAGAATGTGCTGGCTCAGATCGACGCCCTGCTGGCGGAACTGGATTCGGACAAGACCAAGATCGTCGACGTCACCATCTTCCTGGCCAGCCTGGCCGATTACGACGCGATGAACGCCGCCTGGGACGCCTGGGTGCCGGCCGGCCATGTGCCCGCCCGCGCCACGGTGGAGGCCAAGCTGGCCAATCCGGCGTGGAAGGTCGAGATCAAACTGGTCGCCGCGCGCTGATCGCACCTGATTTGGACCAAGCCCGCCGCCGCAAGGCCGCGGGCTTTTTTGCGCGCGGGCATGCAGGTACTGGCATCGCGTGGCAAAAGCCTGTCATTGCGCCGGCAAGGCGGCGATGCGGGCTTGCAACTCGGCCAGACGGTCTGGATCGGGCCATCCGGCCGGCGTGACGAAGCCGCGCGCCACTTCGCGCCAGCTGCCGTCCGCCGCCGCTTGCAGTTCCGCCACCAATTGCGGCGTCGGATGGGGCTGCAGCCGCGCGCGCAGCTCGCCTTCCTCATGCGCGTCAGCCGCGTCCACTTTGGCCGGCGCCAGCCATGACAAGCGCGGCAGCCAAGCCCAGCGCGAGTCGGCATGGCGTCTCGGCCAGGGCAGCGCCAAGGGGGCGTGCCAGCCGCGCAACTGATCCGCGGCCAGCGGCGCCGATGGCGGCGGGTCCGCCGGGTAGAAGAACCAGCCAGTCAGGCGCGCGCCGACGCGGCAGCCGGCAAAGCCGTCCGGCAAGCGGGTGGCGGCGGCCGGGTGGCGGCTCAGTTCCAGCTGGGTGGCGAGTTTGCCGGCTTTCAAACGCCAGGCGTCGCGCAGGCCGGGGCCGATCAGCCCGTCCGGGCCCGCGCCCAGCTGCAGGTAGAACTTGCTGGTGATTTCCAGATGCCAAGGCTCGCCATCCTGCCAAAGCAGGAAGTCGAATTCGCCCAGTGTGCGCCCTTCCTCGTTGCAGACAGTCAGGTTTTCCGCGGCAAGGCGGATGTGCGGCGCGTGGCGGAACCAGAAGGAAAACAGTCTTTCGGCATAGTGGCCCAGCCGTTTGCTGGGGCGGGCCGCCAGCCAGGCCAGCAGCGGCGCCGGGTTTTGGTCCAGCGCGCGCAGCAGCGCCGCGCCGTCTGGTCCCAGCAAGCAGGATGGCGGCAGGTCGGCGCCGCAGCGCCACGGAGAAGGGGAGGTCAGCAGGAAGGCCAGGTCGCGCACCGCCGGGTGCGCGTAAGGCAGATCGAAGGCTGGCTCAGTCGCCATGGCCGGAGGCTTTGCCGGCGACGCGCTGCACTTGTTTGTAGAAGCCGCGCAGGATGTCGATTTCCTCGCGCAGCAGGCCGGCGCGATGGAACATGGTGCGCATCCGGCGCATCAGCCGTTCGCCGTTGCGGCGTTCGAAGTAGCCGATTTCGCCCATTGCCTGCTCCAGATGTCCGCACATGCCGTCCACCTCGCCCTGGGTGGCGGTTTCGCCGTCGGCGCGCAGGTATTCGACGTCCACGCCAGTGTGGCTGAACAGCTCGTAAGTCATCACCTGCACCGCCATCGCCAGGTTCAGCGAGAAATAGTCGGGGTTGCCGGGGATGGTGACCAGCCGGTTGCATTGCTCCACTTCCTCGATCGACAGGCCGAAGGTTTCGTTGCCGAACACCAGCGCCACCTGCTCGCCGTCGCGGGCGCGGGCGATCAGTTCCGGGGTGGTCTGGCGCGGCGTGGACAACGGGGTGGTCAGTTCGCGGCGGCGGCTGGTCAGCGCGCAGGCCACGGTGACGTCGGCCAGCGCTTCGGCCAGCGACGATACCACGGTGGCGCGCTCCAGCAGGTCGACTGCGCCGGAGGCCAGAGTGTTGGCCTCATCGCTGGGAAATACCTTCGGCTCCACCAGGTAGAGCCGGCTCAAACCCATGGTTTTCATCGCGCGGGCGGCCGATCCGATATTGCCCGGATGGTTGGGCCTGGCCAGCACCACGCGGATGTTTTTCAGAAAATCAGGTACTTGGGGTTTATTCATTGGCGTTTTCACATTAAAATAGCGGGCAAATACCAAAAGCCCGCGCCCACGCGTCGGGTTTTTTTGTTCCTTAACCCAGATTGTTACCGGCGGGTGTCGCGTCATAGACGGGCATCCGCCCATTGTTCAAGTGTAGAGGCCGTCAATGCATCCGATGCTCAATGTCGCGGTTAAAGCCGCTCGCCGCGCTGGCAGTGTTATCCAGCGCGCGTCGCTTAATCTCGATACCATCCGCGTAGAGAAGAAAAAGCACAATGACTTTGTGACCGAGGTGGATCGCGCTGCCGAAGAAGCGATCATCCAAACTATTCTCGAAGCTTATCCGAAGCACGCGATTCTAGCAGAAGAGTCCGGCGCCAAAGGCGTGGGTTCTTCTGAATACGAATGGATCATCGACCCGATCGACGGCACCACCAATTTCCTGCACGGCCATCAGCAGTACGGCATTTCCATCGCGCTGGCGCACAAGGGCCAGATCCAGCAGGCCGTGGTCTATGACCCTAGCCGCAACGATCTGTTCACCGCCTCGCGCGGCGTGGGCGCCTTCCTCAACGATCGCCGCATCCGCGTGTCCAAGCGTTTCATGATGAACGAGTGCGTGATTTCCACCGGTTTCCCGGTGGCCGATCAGAGCTATCTCGACCAGTACCTAGGCATGCTGAAGGACGTGATAGCCAAAACCGCCGGCGTGCGCCGCGAAGGCGCCGCTTCGCTGGATCTGTGCAATGTGGCCTGCGGCCGCGTCGAGGGCTTCTTCGAGCTGAACCTGAAGCCATGGGACATCGCGGCCGGCAGCCTGATCGTGCAAGAGGCGGGCGGCATCGTCACCGACTTCACCGGCGAACAAGGTTGGCTGGAGTCCGGCGACATCGTGGCCGGCAGTCCGAAAGTTCTGGCCCAGTTGCTGCAACTGCTGACGCCGCACGTCGCCAAGTAAGCGAACAGATTTCACTAAACGGCAAGCCTGGGCTTGCCGTTTTTTTATGCCCGCGCGCCCATGGCGCGGAACCGCTGGCCGTGTTGGTGTTCTATCTTGAATATACCTATGTGGGGTATCAAAGGGAGCGAATGATGCAACGACGTCGGTTGATGCAATGGGGCGCCGCGCTGGCGCTGGCGCCATGGATGATCCGCTCCGCGCGGGCCGATACGGCCGGGGCGGCGCATGGCGGGGAGCAGGCAGAGGCTGTCATGCCTGGCGTCCAGGCCCTGGGCATGCCGCGCGGCGGCGCGCTGCCGGAGGGGCTGCGTTTGCCGTTGGAGCGCAAGGACGGCGTCTTGCACGGGTGTTTGACCGCTGCGCCGCTGAATCTGCCCTTGCTGCCGGGAGGGAAGCCCACGGCGTTCTGGGCCTATAACGACAGCGTGCCGGGCCCGGCCATCGAGTTGTTCGAAGGCGAGGCGCTGGCGCTGCGCTTCGAAAACCGCTTGCCCCAGCCGACCACGGTGCATTGGCACGGCCTGCCGATTCCGGCCGACCAGGATGGCAATCCGCATGACGCGGTGCAGCCGGGGCAGGCGCGCGAATACCGTTTCACGCTGCCGCAAGGCAGCGCCGGCACCTATTGGTACCATCCGCATCCGCATGGCTATACCGCGGAGCAGGTGTATCGCGGCCTGGCGGGGGTGTTCGTGGTGAGAAGCCGCAACGATCCTTTGGCCCACCTGCCGGAGCGCTGGCTGGTATTGTCCGATCTGAAGCTGGATGACGATGGGCAGATCGCCGCCAATAGCGAAGCGGACCGAATGGATGGCCGCGAAGGGCAGTTCGTGCTGGTCAACGGCGCATGGCAGCCCAGGCTGACGCTGGGCATGGGCGAGCGCCAGCGCTGGCGGGTGTGGAACGCCACCAGCGCGCGGGTGCTGAAACTGGCGCTGCCGGCGCATGAAGTCTGGCTGGTCGGCACCGATGGCGGCCTGATCGAACGGCCGCGACGCATGGAATATGTATTGCTGCCGCCCGGCGCGCGGGTGGAGCTGGCGGTGACCGGCCGTTTCGCGCCGGACAAGCCATCCGGATTGCTGGCATTGCCGTACGCCCGCGGCAAGATGATGGGGCCGGAGCAGGACAAGGCCTTGCCGCTGGTGGGCATCGAGGCGGGCGCGGCCGTGGCCACCGCCGCGTTGCCGCGCCGCCTCGGCAAGGTGGCGGCTTTGCCCAAACCAACCGTCAGGCGGCGCGTGGTGTTCAGCGAGGATATGGCGAATCCGGCGGCCATGTTCCTGATCAATGGCCAGACCTTTGACATGGACCGCGTGGATTTCATCGGCAAGGTGGGCCAGGTGGAAGAATGGGAGATTGATAACCAGGCCGATATGGATCATCCCTTCCACCTGCATGGCACCCAGTTCCAGGTGACCGAGCGGCACGATGGCCAGGGCTGGAAAAAGGAGCCGTATCTGGCCTGGCGCGACGTCGTCAACGTGCCGCCGGAGCAGAAGGTGAGGCTGCGCTTCCGCCAGGAATTGCCTGGGCCGAGGATGTTTCACTGCCATATCCTGGAGCACGAGGATGCCGGCATGATGGGTGTGCTCGATGCGCGCGCCTGATGCCGGGCGGCATGAGAATCGGCGATAATGCCGCATTGACTGATCGGGATCGACGATGACCGACTCCAACCATACAAAAGACGATTGCTGCCACGAACGCGCGCCTGCCGAACGCACGGTGGTGCAGCCGGGCAAGGCCGCCTTGTTGAAGCGACTGGCGCGGATAGAGGGACAGGTGCGCGGCATCAGCGGCATGATCGAATCGGATCGCTACTGCGTGGACGTGCTGACCCAGGTGGCGGCGGTGAAGTCCGCGCTGGACGCGGTGGCGCTGCAGTTGCTGGAAAACCACATGAAGGGCTGCGTCTCGCGCGCCATGCAGCAGGGCGACGCCACCGGCATGGTGACCGAGCTGATCGACGTGGTGAAAAAAATCCGCTGAGGCGGGAGGGAAGAATGAAAAAACTGTTATGGCTGGCCGTTCTGCTGGCCGGCGCCGCCCAGGCCGCGCCGATTCCGTTTGCCACTTATATCCGGCTGCACAACGGCATGCAGGAGGCCGAGCTGATATCCAAGGCCGGCGCGCCGGATTACGCCAGCGACGGCCCGCAGACTAAAAGCTTGAGCGGCAATGGCACGGTGACGGTGGACAGTACGCGCGTCCTCACCTGGCTGGCTAACGACCAGTTGCCTTACACCACCACGGTCACCGTGAAAAACGGCGTGGTGACGGATATCAGCCGCAGCAAAAAGTTGTAAATCCGCATCGGCCACGGCGCCGGACGAGCCCATATCCGTAAAATCCACCGACTGATGTTTGCCTAGCTGCAGCAAAGTGCGTAGAATGCTGCGGTTTACTACCTTGCCTTTTGCAACCGCATGGCAAAAGGCTACGAATAGCCAAAAGGAGTTCGCATGCGTCACTACGAAATCGTGTTCATCGTGCACCCGGACCAGTCCGAACAGGTTCCGGCCATGATCGAGCGCTACAAGGGCATGGTTCTGGCCGCTGAAGGCAAGATCCACCGTCTGGAAGACTGGGGCCGCCGTCAACTGGCTTACCCGATCCAAAAGCTGCACAAAGCTCACTACGTTCTGATGAACGTTGAGTGCCAGTCGGAAACCCTGGCCGAGATCGAGCACGCCTTCAAGTTCAACGACGCCGTTCTGCGTCACCTCAGCATCAAGCTGGATCGCGCCATCACCGACGCGTCCCCGATGATGAAGGACGAAAAGGCGAAGAACCTGCTGGACGCCCAGCCGGCCGCCGAGACTGAAGCTTCTGCCTGATAGGCAGAGGTAGCGGTCTTGCAGAATCGTCTGCTACTGACCGTCACGGTTGAGCGCGAAGATGCGCTGAGATACACGCCCGCCGGCTTGCCGGTGCTGGAAATGTGGCTCAAGCATCAATCCCGGCAAAGCGCCGGGGGCTTCGAGCGTGATGTGGCCTGCGATATACAGGCCGTATGGATAGGCGAAGACGCCCGGAAACATGCCGGGAAGCTGGCGGGGCAGGTGATGAATGTCACTGGATTCCTGGGTCAGCGCAGTCTGCGCAATCCGCGGTTGGTACTCAATATCGAATATGTTGAATTTGTAAAAGGTTAGTCAAAATGGCTCGTCAACTCTTCAAGCGCAAGAAGTTCTGCCGCTTCACGGCAGAAGGCATCAAGGAAATCGACTACAAGTCCGTTGATCTCCTGAAGGATTTCATCGCCGAAAACGGCAAAATCATCCCGGCTCGCATCACCGGCACCAAGGCCCGCTACCAGCGTCAGCTGACCACCGCTATCAAGCGTGCTCGCTTCCTGGCCTTCCTGCCGTACACCGACCAGCACTAAGACCGGGAAAGGAACTTAAGAGATGCAAATCATTCTGCTCGAAAAAGTTGCCAACCTGGGTCAACTGGGTGATGTGGTGAATGTGAAGAACGGCTTTGCCCGTAACTTCCTGATCCCGCAAGGCAAAGCCAAGCGCGCTACCGAATCGAACCTGAAAGAGTTCGAAGCTCGTCGCGCCGATCTGGAAGCCAAGCAAGCCGCTATCCTGGCCGACGCCAAGGTACGCGCCGAGAAGCTGAACGAAGCCGTGATCACCATCGCCCAGAAGGCCGGTGTGGACGGTCGTCTGTTCGGCTCCGTGACCAACGTCGACGTTGCTGAAGCGGTTACCGCTTTCGGCGTCGAAATCAAGCGTCACGAAGTTCGCCTGCCGAACGGCCCGTTCAAGGCCATCGGCGAATACGACATCGAGATCGCCCTGCACCACGACGTGGTTGCTCCGATCAAGGTGGTTGTGGTCGGCGAAGCTTAATTCCTGTTTCAGGAAGCTTAGCGAAAAGCCCGCTTCGGCGGGCTTTTTCACGTTCATGGAAAATTTGGTTGCGTAATGCAACCAAATGCCTTTATGGTTGCGTTATGCAACTATTAGGGGTGAGCCATGGATGAGCGTCAATTGCGCGGCCTGTCGCGCGATATCGTCAGGGAGCTGGGCATGCTGGCCGGACGTTGCGGCGACGTCGAGCTGAGTCCGGTGGAGGCGCATCTGCTGATCGAGCTGGAGGCCGGGCCGGCCAGCAATCAGCAGCTGGCGGACCGGCTGCGCGTGGACAAGTCCAATAGCAGCCGGCCGCTGCAGCGCTTGGCGGAGCGCGGCCTGATCGCCTGGCGCGATTGCCCGGCCGATGGCCGCAGCAAGCTGGCTGGCTTGACCGATGCCGGCCGCGACTGGCTGAGGCGGCTGCATGCGGCGATGGATGCCGACATGGCGCGGGTGCTGCTGCAGCTGGACGAGGCGGAGCGGGCAAGGCTGGAAGAGGGGTTGCGGCTGTACCGGCGCGCCCTGCAGCATGCCGGCAGGCAGCAGGGCTATGTCATCCGGTCGCTGGCGGCGGCGGACAATGGCGCGCTGGCGGCGCTGATTCGGCAGGTGTCGTCGGAGTACGGGCTGGGCCAAGGGTGCGGCTTCATGGATCCGCAGCTGGACGCGCTGTTTTCCGTGTATAACCGTGTCGATTCGCGCTATCTGGTGATTGTCGGCCCGGATGGCCGGCTGCTGGGCGGCGGCGGCATCGCGCCGCTGGCCGGCGGAGAAAAAGGCGTGTGTGAACTCCAGAAAATGTACTTCGACGCCGCGCTGCGCCGGCGCGGCTTGGGCCGGCGCCTGCTGCGGCAGCTGTTGGCCAAGGCCAGGGCGCTGGGTTATCGCCAGTGCTATCTGGAAACCACGGCGGCGCTGGCCGAGGCGGTTTGCCTGTATGAGGCCGAGGGCTTTGTCCGGCTGCCGGCGCATTGGGGCGCGACAGGCCATGGCGCCGGTTGCGAGATCGCGATGGCGCGCGCCTTGTAGCGGCATATAAGCCAGCCCTGATCCTGGACAAGCCGCCGTTCCGTTTATCTTGCGACAATCGGGTTCTGTGATAAGGGGAGCGGCACTATGGTTTACCTGCAACTGCTAGTCGTGCTCGGAGCGATTTTCCTTGGCGTGCGGATGGGCGGCATCGGCCTGGGGGTGACCGGCGGCGCCGGCCTGTTCATCCTGACTTTCGTCTTTGGCCTCAAGCCGGGGCACGCGCCGATAGACGTCATTCTGATCATCATCTCGGTCATCACCGCGTCGGCGGCGCTGCAGTCGGCCAGGGGGCTGGACTACATGGTGGAGGTGGCGGCGCGCTTCCTCAGGCGCAATCCGCGCCATATCGTGCTGCTGGCGCCGCTGGTGGGCTGGCTGTCCACTTTTCTCGCCGGCACCGGCTTCATCGCCTTGGCGCTGATGCCCATCGTGGTGGAGGTGGCGGAGAAGACCGGCATCCGCCCGGAGCGGCCGCTGGCCGGGCTGACCGTGGCCTCGCAGAACGCCATTGTCGCCTGCCCGGTGTCGGCCGCCACCGTGGCGCTGGCCACGGTGCTGGCGCCGCATGGCGTTGTCCTGACCGACATCGTCATGATCAGCATACCGGCGACGCTGCTGGGGGCCTTGGCCGGCGGCCTGGCGATGCTGCGCTATGGCTGCGAGCTGGCCGATGATTCGGTGTACCGGCAACGGCTGGCGGCCGGCATGATCGCGCGGCCGCAAAGCGCCGATGCGGCCGACCTGCCGCGCGGCGCGGCCTGGTCGGTGTACGGCTTCCTGCTGACCGTCGCGCTGATCGTATTGCTGGCCGCCATGCCGCAGCTGCGCCCGGCCTGGCCCGGCGCCAAAGGGCTGGAGCCGGTGGCGATGGTGGATGTGATCCAGATGTGCATGCTGACTTACTCCGCGCTGGCGGTGCTGCTGTGCAAGGCCGATTTGCAGGCCATGGTGTCCGGCAGCATGTTCCGCTCCGGCGCGGTGGCGGCGGTGACCATCCTGGGCGTGGCCTGGATGAGCGATACCTTCATCCAGGGCAATCTGCCGCTGTTCAAGCACAATATCGTCAGCATCATCGAAGCCGCCCCCTGGCTGTTCGCCTTCGCGGTGTTCACCATGGCGGTGATTCTGTTCAGCCAGGGCGCCACCACCAAGGTGATGATGCCGCTGGGGGTGTCGCTGGGCATCGCCGCGCCGGTGCTGATCGCCATCTATCCGGCGGTGGTGGGCGTGTATGTGCTGCCGAGCTATCCCAGCCTGATCGCGGCGGTGGAAATGGATTACACCGGCACCACGCGCATCGGCCGCTGGGTATTCAACCACAGCTTCATCGTGCCGGGATTGGTCAGCACCACGGTGTCGATCGCGGCGGGTTTTGCGCTGATGGCGCTGCGTTGATTCAGTCTTCGGCTTTCAGCACCACGCGGGCGCGCAGTCCCGGCGCGCCTTGCTCGGCAATGGCCAGCAGGCGGTCGATATTGGGATGGCTGCCGGGTTGGCTGCGCGCGGCGGCGGTATGCTCGGCGAACAATTCCAGTCCTTCGCGCGCCGCCTTGCGGTCGATATGGCCGTGGCGCTTCACCAACGCGTGGTAGACGCGCAGGGAGCCCGCCGTGCCGGGGCGGTTTTCCAGCCGGTGCAGCGCCTCGCCTTCCAGACTGAGCAATACGATGGCGTCGATGCCGTCGGTGGCGGGCAGCGTTGGCAGCAGATCCTGGAACGAAGTCATGGGCATTCTCCTTGTTATGTGCGCTTTGCTTTCCCTGTTTAGGATAAGGGCGAAAGATGACAGTTCCAGTGCAGACGTATCAGTTATCTGACAGGAAATATTAATTTCTGTTTCATTTTGGTGCCATGTCATGAATCTTTGCACCATTCAGGTGCTTGTTTGTCGTGAGATGGCGTGATGCGTCCGTCAAAACCGCGATTTTGAGCATGCAAAAGCTGGCACGCTGTTTGCTAGGTATTGGGCAAGCTAGTGAGCAGGACCGCAAGGTCCGCGCGCCGGTCTGCAAAGGGGAGGATGAGAGCGGCAAAGCCGCCATTGGACGGGGTTGTCGAAGAGGTAAGCTTCGACAACCCCGATTCATTTTCAGGGCTGCTCGCCCACCAGATAGCGTTGGCTCATCTGCTTGAAATGCTCGCTGCCGGATTGTTCCAGCAGTTCGAACAGCACCATTTCCCGGCTGACGATCACGGCGCCGGCGGCGCGCATCCGGCCAACCGCCAGCTCGATGTCGGACGGTTTTCGGCTGGAGACGGCATCGGCCACCACGAACACTTGCTTGCCGATAGCCAGCAACTGCAACACCGTCTGCAGCACGCAAACATGGGCTTCCATGCCGCATACGATGATCTGCTGCCTTTCCATCAGTGTGGGCGGCAGGCACTCTGCCGCCACGCAGGAAAAGTGCAGCTTATCCACTACCTGCGCTTGCGGCGCGGCTTCGCGCAGCGTCGCCAGCGTGCCGCCCAGGCCGCGCGGGTATTGCTCGGAAAACACGATGGGCAGACCGTGGTCGCGCGCCACGGCAATCAGCCAGCGGCTGCGCGCCAATAGTCCGTCCGCATCGTGCACCGCCGGCAGCAGCTTGTCCTGGATGTCCACCACCAGCAGGCCGGCGTTCTGTTTTTGCATCAGCATGATCCACTCCAGTCGATTTGAAGCGACAGCTTAACGCCAAAGCCGCCCGCTGTGGACGGCGGCGGCTGGTGAATGCATTTATGCCTTGACGGCCTGTTCGTTCAGCCAGTCGCGCGCTAGCTTTCCTATCAGGCGGCGCCCGGGATTGTCGCCGCGCATCCACTCCTCCGGCGGGAACAGATCGAACAGGCCCACTTTGAGCAAGGTGGGTACCGCCAGCGCCAATTGATGTTCCACCTCGCCACGCTCGCCCTGGTTATAGGCCGCAAGATTGACCAGCATGGCCGCCACGGTGCCGGTTTGCACCAGGCTGCCGTCGCGCAGTTTCACCGCAGGCAGCGTTTCGCCGTCGGCGACGATTTTGTGGTTGATCGAGGAAAGTTCTTCGGTGTGTGCGATGCGGTCCATGTCGAGCTCCTGGGGGGAAATGAGCCCTTAGTATCGCGCTGGCGCGAATGGCCTGCTTTAAATATAGTGCCAATATCTATTCAAAAAGAGCCAATATGGAGCCAGCCATTCTGTCCGGACTGAGCATGACCGAGTTGCGGCATGGCGTCGGCGACCATACCGAGCGCCATGCCCACGCTGCCGGACAGCTGACCTGGGTGCGCGAGGGCGCGCTGGAATTGGAGGCGGAAACGGAACGCATCCTGCTGGCTGCGGACTGCGTCGGCTGGATTCCGCCGGGCATGCCTCATGGCGCGCATTACCACGGCGCCTTGCGCGGCTGGAGCCTGCAGTTGGAGATGACGTGGCTGCCAGCTGCGCCATCCGGTTTGCGGGTATGGCAGGCTACACCGCTGTTGCAAGGCCTCTTCCAGCGTTTGGCCGATTGGCCGCGGCAGGCGGGCGATGAAGCGGCCCGCCGCTTGCTTGGCGTGCTGGCGGACGAACTGGCCTGTGCCGCGCCCTATCCGGCGGCGCTGGCCTGGCCGCGCCATCCGGCGCTGCGCAAATTGGCGCAGGCTTTGCAGGCCGACCCAGCGCTGGACTGGGATTTGCAGCGCTGGGCCGAGCATATCGGCATGTCGCGCCGCAGCCTGATCCGCCACTTTCGCGCCGAAACCGGCATGGGCGTGGCCGAGTGGCGCGAGCGGCTGCGCATGTTGCGGGCGCAGGCGCTGCTGGCGGAGGGGCGATCCGTCAGTTACTGCGCGCTGGAGCTGGGGTATGCCGGCAGCAGCGCCTTCATCGTCGCCTTCCGCCGCTGCTTTGGCCAGACGCCGGGAAGGTTCTTGTCCGCATAAAAATTATATTGCAATGCACAATAGTTATTTGGCATGATGGTCTGCCGGGCCTGGCGGCGATCCCGCCAATGCCCATCAACTCAGGAGACCACCATGTCCCAAGCCCATTCCTATTCCATCCGCGCCAGCGAGCCTTCCGACGCGGCCGCCATCCACCGCATCAAGACCCAGCCCGGCGTCTACCCCGGCACCTTGCAGCTGCCTTACCAGCCGCTATCCGCCACGGAAAAGCAGCTATTGGAACAGCCGGCGCATGTGCATGCGCTGGTTGCCTGCAACGAGGCGGGCGACGTGGTGGGCTGGGGCGGCCTGATCGGCAACGATCGGGCGCGCACCCGTCACGCCGCCAGCCTGTTCATGCTGGTGGACCAGGACTGGCAGGGCAGGGGCGTGGGCTCGGCCCTGATGCGGGCGGTGCTGGATCTGGCCGACAACTGGCTGGGGCTGATCCGCATCGAGCTGAAAGTGGTGCATGACAACGCGCCCGCCATCGCGCTGTACGAAAAATTCGGCTTCGAGTACGAAGGGAGGCTCAAGCGCGAAACGCTGCGCGCCGGCAAGCTGGAGGACGTGCTGGCGATGTCGCGGCTGCACTGGCCGAGGAGGGCGGAATCATGAATGGCATCACCATACGTCATGCCGAAGTGGAAGATGCCGAGGCGATCCATGCAATGATGAGCGATGTCCGCACCTTCGGCACCATGCTGGGTTTGCCCTTTCCCTGTTTGCACGCTCGGCGGCAGCGCATGGCCAAGCGCGATGCGAGCCGCGTCGAATTGCTGGCGGTATCGGCGACGGGCGAATTGGCTGGCTCCGTTATGCTGTCGCCCCATGACAAGCCCAGGCTGGCGGGCGCGGCGGAGCTGGGCATAGGCGTGGCGGCAAACTGGCAGGGACAAGGCATAGGCAAGCTGCTGATGCAAGAGGCGATAGCGCTGGCTGATAACTGGCTGGGTTTGCGCCGCATCGAACTGACGGTGTTCGCCGACAACGCGCGCGCACAGGCATTGTACCGCCGCTTTGGCTTCGAACCTGAAGCCAGGCTGCGTGCCTACGCCCTGCGAGACGGTGCCTATCACGACGTGCTGGCGATGGCGCGGTTGTGGGAGGGCGGTTTATGAGCGACTATCGAATTCGCCATGCCGAGCTGGACGACGCGCCCGCTTTGCGCGAGCTGATGGCGGACGCCAGCGTGGTGCGCAACACGCTGCAGATGCCGCACCCCTCGCTGAGCCATTGGCAGAAGAACATTCAGCGCCTGCTGGGCGAGGGCCGTTATCAGTTGGTATGCGTGGATGCGGCCGGCAAGCTGTTGGGCCATGGCGGCTTGTGGCGTCTGGAGGGGACGCGGCAAAGCCATGGCGCTGGCTTGGGCATTGCGGTGCGCCGGGAATGGCAAGGCAAGGGCGTAGGCAGCGCCTTGATGGCGGCGATGCTGGATTTGGCTGACAACTGGCTGGGCCTGCAGCGCATCGAGCTGGGCGTGTATCCGGACAACGCCGCCGCCATCGCGCTGTATCGCAAGTTCGGCTTCGAGACCGAGGCCAGGCTGCGAGCCCATTCGCTGCGCGAGGGCGAGTATTGGGACACGTTGCTGATGGCGAGAGTGAGCCATGCTTGAGTCTCGGGTGATTTATCTGGTGCTGGATGTGCCAACGCCCTTGAAAGAGCAAGTGCAGGCCCTGCGTGATGCGGTTTGTCCGCGCAGCGCGCGGCTGCCGGTGGAAATCACGCTGGCGGGTTCGTCCGGCCTGGGGCCTATGCCGGCCGATACGTCGCTGGAGAGCATCGCGCAGGTGGTGGACGCGCTGTGCGCTTGGCACCATCCCTTCGACTTGCGCCTGGGGTCTGTCCATCGCTTCGCGGGGACTGGCATATACTATCTGCCGCCCTGGGATAGGCAGCCTTTTGATCGTTTGCACCAGGCTTTGGCGGTGTCTGGTCTGCCTTGGCGGACTTCCGCTTTTACCTACGAGCCGCACTGCACCGTGCGCAATGGCCCGCCTTTGGGCGAGGTGGAGCACGGCTTGTTGATGAGGGCGGAAGCGCCTGCATCAAGTGCAAGGGTTGAGAGCTTGTCGGTGTATCGCTTGGACCGAAATAGTTTGGCGTGCGAGTGCCTGTACCGGAGCACGCTGTCAGCTTAAGCGGGGTGAAACAATAAAAAGCCGCGCGTTCCTCATGGAGCGCGCGGCTTTTCTTGTCTCAAACAGGCGCTTACTTTTGCGCCGGAGCCTGGACTTGGCTGGTCTGCGCAGTTTGGCCGTTCATGCGGTCTCGCATGGTTTTCATATTGTCGTAGCCGTCGCTGCCGGCTACGGCGGCGCCGGACAGCAGGATCAGGGACAGGGCGGCGATGGCGGTTTGCTTCAGCATGGTGGTTTCCTTTTTGATGTGTGTCCAGCAAACGGTTATGCATCAAAATTACTGATGCTGATTCTGTGGTTTTGCTGGTGTGCTCTTGACGGAATTCATTCTATGGTCAAGTTGTCTGCGATAAAATCGGAAAGAATCGAAGCAGGCTGTCAAAATTATTGAATGAAGTGGCTAGATGAAACTGACATTGGAAGCGTTGCAGGTGCTGGATGCGATCGAACAGCACGGCAGTTTCGCCGCGGCTGCGGAGGCCTTGTTCAAGGTGCCGTCGGCCTTGACCTATACCGTGCAGAAGCTGGAGCAGGGCCTGGGCGTGGCCATCTACGACCGCAGCGGGCATCGCGCCAGGCTGACGCCGGCCGGCGAGCGGCTGCTGAAAGACGGACGCCATCTGTTGGACGCGGCGCGGCAACTGGAGTTGCGCGTCAGCAAGCAGGCGCAGGGCTGGGAGGATACCTTGCGCATCGTGGTGGGCGATCTGGTCGATTTCTCGAACCTGCTGCCGGCCATCGCGGACTTCGATAAGTTGGAATCGGCTACCCGCTTGTATTTCATCCGCGAGAGTTTTGGCGGCATCTGGGACGCGCTGTACGACGATCGCGCCGATCTGGTGATAGGCGCGCCGAATCAGCCGCCGCCGGGCGACTATTTCACCCGCAATATCGGCGACTACGACTTTGTCCTGGTGGTGGCGAAGGATCATCCCCTGGCCCGTGTGTCGGAGCCGGTGCCGCCGCATGTGCTGCGACGCCACCGCGCGGTGGCCGTTGGCGACACCTCGCGCCGCTTGCCGGCCCGCACCGGCGGTTTGCTGGAAGGGCAGCCGGTATTGACGGTGCATGGCAGCCAGGCCAAGCTGCAGGCCATTCTGGCCGGCCTGGGCAGCGGCCATCTGCCGCGCTCCCATGTGCAGGCTTATCTGGACAGCGGCCAACTGGTGGAGAAGGCGGAGGAGGAAAACGGCAGCTTCCCGCCAATGTGCTTCGCCTGGAAGCAGGAGCAGCCGGGGCGCGCCTTGCAGTGGTTCATCCAGCGGCTGGAGCGGGCGGTGGCGAAGGGCGAACTGCGCGTATAAGGCTGCTGAGTTTGCTCTGGAGCTGGGCCGTGCCGAGTGGAAATCGACGCCCGCCATGGATGGGGCAGGCGTCCGGGCATGGCTCAGCTATTGGAAGCCATGGAGTTGACTTGCGGGATCATCGGCGCCGCTTGGCCGTGCAACTGGGCATTCATCCTGCCGCGCATCGCCCACATATTGGAGAGTCCTTCGCTGCCGGCCATGGCTTGGCCGGATAGCATGAGCAGGGTGAGCGCGCTGATGAAGAGGGTTTTCAACATGGCTTTTTCCTTATTGCTTGAGTGGAATCCGGCCGTGTCAAGCCGCTGTGGGCAGGTGATGCTTGGTTGGGCAGCAGTTTGGCTCCGGTCAACGGCGCCGCGGCCACCGTGTAGCCGCGGCGCTGATTGACAGTGTAGATCGCGTCATGTCGTTTGACATGGAATAGTTGTAAATGATTCTGAAAATCAGATATTTACTTGCTTATATGTCCTGCCCCTCGACGATGCCGTCATGCGCAGCGGCTTGGCGCGGCAGAATCAGGTTCAGAATGATGGCCAGCAAGGAGCACAGGCCCACGCCGGCCAGGGTGAAGTCGCCCAGCTTCAGCGTCAGGCCGCCGATGCCGGCGGTCAGCACCACCGAGATGATCACCAGATTGCGCGGCTCCATCAGGTCCATCTTGGCTTCGATCAGCGTCTTCAGGCCGATGGAGGCGATGGTGCCGAACAGCAGCACCATGATGCCGCCCATCACCGGCATCGGGATCGATTGCAGCAGCGCGTTGAATTTGCCGAAGAAGGCCATGCAGATGGCGAAGAGGGCGGCCCAGGTCATGGTCGCCGGGTTGAAATTGCGGGTGATCATCACCGCGCCGGTCACTTCGGCGTAGGTGGTCACCGGCGGGCCGCCGATCAGGCCGGCCACGCACACGCCCAGGCCGTCGCCGGCCAGCGTGCGGTGCAGGCCCGGCGTCTTGGTGTAGTCCTTGCCGGTCACGCCGCCGATGGCCATCACGCCGCCGATGTGCTCGATGGCCGGGGCGATGGCCACCGGCAGCATGAAGGCGGCCGCGGCCCAGTTGACTTCCGGGCTGTGGAAGGTGGGCATGGCGAACCACGGCGCGGCGGCCAGCTTGGCGAAGTCCACCGCGCCCATGAAGCCGGCGGCGATGTAGCCGACGGTGACGCCGGCCAGGATAGGCACCAGCTTGAACATGCCGCGGGCGTAGATGGAGACGACGATGGTGGTGGCCAGCGAAATGGCGGCCAGCAGCAGCGAAGTCTCGTACGGCAGCACCTGCTTGCCGCCGGCCTGGCCCATGGCCATGCCGGAAGCGGCGGTGGCGACCGACAGGCCGATGATCATGATCACCGGGCCGATCACCACCGGCGGCAGCAGCTTGTTGACCAGCGCCATGCCGCGCCAGCGCACGATGGCGGCGAACACGAAGTACATGAAGCCGGCGGCGAACAGGCCGAACATGGTCGCACCCGGTCCCCAGGTGTGCATGGAGTAAATGATGGGGCCGATGAAGGCGAAAGAGGAGCCGAGGAAGATCGGCACCTGGCGGCCGGTGCAGGCCTGGAACAGCAAGGTGCCGATGCCGGCGCCGAGCAGGGCCATGGCCGGATTCAGGCCGGTGAGCAGCGGCACCAGCACCAGCGCGCCGAAGGCGACGAACAGGATCTGGGCGCCGGACACCGCCAGCTTGAGTTGTTGAAGCATCATTCTTCCTTATTGTCGTTTTGTGATTTTGAAACGCTCAGACGGTGCAATACATCACCGCCTGGGCCAGCGTGTTGTCCACATCCGCCGCCACTGCGCTGCGGCTGCGGAAATCCAGCACCATCCGCCGCACCGCCTCGTAGCATTCATAGTTCGGCCTGGACTGGTAGTGGATGTCCACGCCCAGCCGCGCCGCCACTTTCTTCACCGTGGTCGGCTTGATGCAGACGTGGCGCTGCGGATCGAAGCAGGCCAGGAAGCAGCTGACGATGGGCCATTTGGCGGCGTTGGCCTTGGGATCCGTCCGTGCCATCGCCAGGACGTCCACGTAGGCGGCGAAGCTGGCGGGGCCGAAATCGTGCAGCGTATTGCGCAAGGCCTGGATGAAGGGCTGATTCAGGTCGCGGTTGTCCATGAAGTTGCGGAAGGCGATCTTCTCGAAAGTGCTGACCGTGGTGGCCAGCGAGATGATCTGGCGGCAGGCCTGGGTGGCGTCGGCCAGCTTGCCGCTCTCTAGCGCCGCGTCCAGCTTGCCGCGGGTCAGCTCGCGCTGGCACAGCGCCTCGGCCTTGGCGTAGCTTTTGTGCCTGCGCGCCAGGGCGATCCAGTCCGGGTCTTGAAAGCCGCCTGGAAAGCGAAGCAGGAAATCGGCATCGATTGCGGCGTAGCGGTCCATGGTCTTCATCCCTGTCGGCTTGCAAAAAAGCCGCCGGCTGCGGAGGCAACGGGCGGCTGGGGAAATGGCATGGCGATCAGGCTTGCTTGGTGCCGAAGATCTTGTCGCCGGCGTCGCCCAGGCCCGGAATGATGTAGCCGTGCTCGTTCAGGTGGCTGTCGAGCGAGGCGGCGTAGATCTGCACGTCCGGGTGAGCGTCGTTGACGATCTTCACGCCTTCCGGCGCGGCCACCATCACCACGGCCTTGATGTGTTTGCAGCCATTGCGCTTGAGCAGGTCGATGGTGGCGACCAGCGAGCCGCCTGTGGCCAGCATCGGGTCGATGATCAGGGCGATGCGTTCGTCCAGATTGCCGACGAATTTTTCAAAGTAGGACACTGGCTCCAGCGTTTCTTCATTGCGGGCCAGGCCCACCACGCTGATCTTGGCCGACGGCACCAGATCCAGCACGCCGTCCAGCATGCCGATGCCGGCGCGCAGGATCGGCACCACGGTGACTTTCTTGCCCTTGATCTGCTTGACGTCTATCTTGCCGCACCAGCCGTCTATGGTGACGCTTTCCAGCTCGAAATCGCGGGTGGCTTCATAGGCGAGCAGCCGAGCCAGTTCCTGGGTCAGCTGGCGGAACTTCATGGTGCTGGTGTCGGCTTCGCGCAGCAGGCCCAGCTTGTGCTGAACCAGCGGATGATCAACGATGGTGATATTCAATTTCGGCTCCCTACCTTGGCAAAAAGCTGCTTGCCGGGGGCGGCAAACAGCTTTCATCTACATATGACAGCGGCAGCCGCAAGGCTGCCGATGGGTGGTATGGGGCGGTATTCTAACGCGTCCCGGCGTGGAAAATCCACCACGAAAATCTCCATGTGGACAAAAGTGCCGCTAGCGTGGCCATTCCGGCTATCGTTCCGGCGGCAAAAAAAGCCCAGCGCGGGGCTGGGCTTGAGGTGTTTACAGGTCTTTCAGCAATTCCTGCAGCTCGCCGTTCTGGTACATCTCGTACATGATGTCCGAACCGCCGATGAATTCGCCCTTGACGTACAGCTGCGGGATGGTCGGCCAGTTGGAGTAGTCCTTGATACCCTGGCGGATGTCCGGGTCGCGCAGCACGTCCACGGTCAGGAAGTTGTCCACGCCACAGGCTTTCAGGATCTGCACCGCGCGCGAGGAGAAGCCGCACTGCGGAAACTGGGCGGAGCCCTTCATGAACAGCACCACCGGGTTGTCGGTGACGGTCTGCTGGATATCTTGTTGAATCGACATGTTTTGCAATCCTTGCTTGGGGGCGGTCAGGAGCCGCCGGAAATACCCGATCTTTTCAATCAGTTATTCTACGTGCGGGCCGGTGGCTGGTCAATTTGCCCAGCCTTGGCATGCCACTGCGGCAGGAACAACCGCACCTGGCCTTCGTACAGCGCGCGCCGCGTCAGCAGCCGCGACACCGACGCCGCCAGCAGCGCGGTGGCCATCAGCGGAATCAGCATATCGGAACTATCGGTCATCTCCATCACGATGACGAAACCCGTCATCGGCGCCCGCGTCATGCCGGCGAAGAAACCCACCATGCCCAGCAGCACCACCATGGCTTGGGGCAAAAAGGGCAGCAGCTGCGATATGTTCAGGCCGAAACCGGCGCCGACGGCCAGCGACGGCGCGAACATGCCGCCCGGCACCGCGCTGATATGGCTGATGAACATGGAGATCAGCTTCAGCACGCCGTAATCCTGCAGTCCGGCGCCGTGGCCTTCGATGATGTCGCGGGCGCGGAAGTAGCCGGTGCCGAAGGTGCTGCCGTGGCTGGCGATGCCGATGACGGCCAGCGCCAGGCCGCAGCCGGCGGCGAACAGGATCGGTTGCTTGGCGCGCCAGCCATGCAGCGGCCCGGGCAGGCGCTGCGACAGCGCCAACAGCACGCGACAGGCCAGGCCGCCGATGACGCCGCCCAGCACGCCGCATAGCGGCACCGCCAGCCAGGCCTGCTTGCTTTCCATCGCCACATGGACAATGCCGAAATAACTGTAATTGCCGTTGATGGCGAAGGTGGTGAGGCCGGCGACAATCACCGACAGCAGGATGGTGGACCCGGCGCGCATGTCGAAAATGCGGCCCATCTCCTCGATGGCGAACATGATGCCGGCCAGCGGCGCGTTGAAGGCGGCCGCCACGCCGGCGGCGCCGCCGGCCAGGATGAAGCTGCGCGCGGCGCCTTCATGGCGCTGCGCCGCCTTGCGGTTCAAGGAATACTTGATCGCCGCGCCCACCTGGACGATGGGGCCTTCGTAGCCGAATGTCGCGCCGGAGCTGATGCCCAGCAAGGTCAGCACCACTTTGCCGAAGGCCGCGCGCAGCGTGAAGCAGTATTCGCGCAATTTTTCCATGCCCGGCTCCAGCGCCGCGATGGACTGCGGGATGCCGCCGCCGGCCGAGCCGGGAAAGAAGCGGTGCATGACCCAGATCGCCAGCGCCAGCCCTGCCGGGGTGATCAGCAGGCTCCAATACGGCGAGGCGTCGTAAGCTTTGAAGAACAGGTCATGCGACAGGTGGCTGCCGAGGGCGAAGACATAGGCCACCAGGCCGATCAGGATGGCCGCGATCCACACCGGCACCTGGCGCCGCCACTGCGCGGCGGACAGGTAAAGATAACGCAGACGACGGTGCATCTGCTGCCGTTTGGTGCGGCGTGGAAGATAATCCTGCATCGGATGGCGGCTCCAGGCATAAAGCAAACCCGGCGGCTGCCGGGTTTTAATCACAAACCGCTAATATACTCCTAAGCGGTCGCGCTTGCGAGCTTGTTTTCTCGCGCCGAAGTCTGGCCAACTACCCGCATGGCGGCGTCAAGCATGGGCTGGCGCGCGCTGCAGCACGGCGGCGAAGAAGCCGTCGGTATTATGCAAATGCGGTTTCAGCTCCAGGTAGTCGCCGCATTGCAGCGGGATTTTCTGTTCCGCCAGCACATCATCCATCTTCACCAGGCTGAAATCCGCATGCTCGGCCAGGAAGGCCTCGACGATGGCCTGGTTTTCCTGCGGCAGCAGGCTGCAGGTGGCGTAGACCAGGCGGCCGCCTTCCTTCACCAGCCGCGAGGCGGAGGCGAGGATGGAGGTCTGCTTGGCGTTCAGCTCGGCCACGCTGTCCGGGCTTTGGCGGAATTTCAGGTCCGGATTGCGGCGCAGCGTGCCCAGGCCGGAGCAGGGCGCGTCCACCAGCACGCGGTCGGCTTTGCCGGCCAGGCGCTTCACCTTGGCGTCGTTTTCGTGTGCCAGCAGTTGCGGATGCACATTGGACAGGCCGGAGCGGGCCTGGCGCGGCTTGAAGTTGGCAAGACGCTTCTCTGATACATCAAACGCGTACAGGCGGCCGCTGGATGACATCTGCGCGCCCAAAAGCAGCGTTTTGCCGCCGGCGCCGGCGCAGAAGTCCACCACCATCTCGCCTCGGCGCGCGCCGGTGATCAGGCCCAGCAGCTGGCTGCCTTCATCCTGCACTTCAAACGCGCCGGATTTGAACAGTTCGTGTTTGGACAGCGCCGGCTTGTCCTTGAGGCGGATGCCGATGGGCGAATAAGGCGTGGCTTCGCAGTGGATGCCTTCGGCGTTGAGGCGGTCCAGCAGTTCCTCGCGTTTCATTTTCAGCGTGTTGACGCGCAGGTCCAGCGGGGCCATGGCCATCAGGCCTTGGCCCAAGGCTTCCACAGCCGCCGGTTCCTGTTCGCCCAGGCGTTCGATCACCCATTGCGGCAGCTCGGCGCGGATTTCCAGGCTGTCTTCCAGCGCCTTGCCCTTGACCGTGCCCAGCCATTCGCGCTCGCCGGCGCTGGTGGCTTCGGACAATTCCTTGACGTTGAGCTTGTTGAACTTCATCAGGGCCACCAGCGCCAGGCGGCGCGGCGTGGCTTTTTCCGGCGCGATCAGCGCGCGCAGCTGGATCAGTCGGCGCAAGGCGCCGAAGGCCGTTTCGGCGATCAGATGGCGGTCGGCGCTGCCGAGTTTGTTGTGCTCGCGGAAGTACGCGGACAGCACGGCGTCCGCCGGGCGGTCGAAGCGGGTCATCTGGCCGATGACGGTTTCCAGGTGTTTCAGTTGGCTATGGCTAATGTGCATTCTTGTTCCGTATCGTCGGTTGCGGCGGCAGTTCCCACTGCCGCTTGCCGTTCACTTCTATGCGGATCGCTTTAAGCTCGATCCGTTTGTCTTTGTCGGCGCGCAGGATGCGCACCGGCAGATTGGCGAAATCCGGCGCCAGCCAGAACTCGGTGACGTCGCCGTCACCCTCCGCCCTGAACACGATGACGCGCATCTTGCCGTCGCCAGTGTCGTAATCGAAGGCGCCGGCAGGCGCCATCGGATATTCGTAAACTTTCTTCGCCGTCGTGATCTGGATCGGCGCGCGGCCCAGATCGCCGCCCTTCAGCGCCAGCTGGAAGGCCAGGCTGAACGCGTCCTGCGCGCCGTTTTTCAGCGCCAGTTGCTTGCCCGCGCTGTCGCCGTAGCGCAGCAGCCCGGCGTCGTAGTCAAAGCGCGCGCTGTCTTTCAGCTGGCCGCCGCGGAAAGCCTGCAGGGTGTCCGGCCGCAGGCCGTGGCTGTCTATCTGCCCTTGTGAAAGATAGCGCAGCTTGGGACCGATGAAAGGATTGACTGAGATGTCCAGCTGGTAGCGGCCATCGCCTTGCAGCCATTCCAGATCGCCAAATCCCACCATCGCCTGGCCCCAGAAGCCCTGGTAGCGGATCCGCGCCGCCACCGGGAATTTGCGCATCGCGGTATCGGGATGGATGAAGCCGGCGGTGGGCGAGGTGTCGGACTGCGCCGCGCGCGCCGGCTGCCTTGCCGGCTCGCTCGCCGCCTGGTGGCGGGCGGGATGCTCGGCTGGCGGCAGTTCGGCAACCGGCTCCGAGCTGGCTTGCGCAACCAGGGTTTCCTGGGCCGGCGCGGAGGCCTCCGCAGTTTCCTCGGCCGCTTGCGAGGCCTGGGTTTTCTTGCGCCGTTTCGGCGCGGGCTTCTCTACCGGCTTGGGCGGCATTTTGGATGCCGAGGGACGCAGTTGGACGCCGGCATGGCTTGGTTTCAGCGGCGCCGGCGTGTCCAGCTGCATCGCCTGCATCTTGATGTCAATTTTTTCCAGCTTCGGCGTTTCCTCCGGCTGCAGGCTGAGCGCGGGCAGCAAGTCCGAGCCTAGCAGCATCAGATGCAGCAGCAGGGACAGGACCAGGGCGATCAGCAGCAGGCGGAAACGAGTCATTTAGATCTTGGCATTGGGTGCGGGCGATAACAGGCTGGCGGCGGCGCTCGGGCCGCTGGCCACCTTGCCGCCTTCGATGGCGATGTCGCCGGCGACGAAGCGACGCACCGCTTCCGGGTACAGCTGGTGTTCCAGCTTCAGCACGCGGGCGGCCAGGCTGTCCGGGGTGTCGTCGTCCAGCACGTTGACGACGCCCTGCGACACGATGGGGCCGTGGTCCAGCTCGGCAGTGACGAAGTGTACCGTGCATCCGGCCAGTTTGCAGCCCATTTCCAGCGCGCGCTCATGGGTGTGCAGGCCGGGAAAGGCCGGCAGCAGCGAGGGATGGATGTTCAGCATGCGGCCTTCGTAGCGGCGGGTGAAGCCTGCAGTCAGGATGCGCATGAAGCCGGCCAGCACCACCAGATCGGGCGCGTGGGCGTCGATGGCTTCGGCCAGCGCGGCGTCGAAGGCTTCGCGGCTGGGGTAGGCTTTGTGGTCCAGCGCCACGGCGGCGATGCCGCGCTCGGCGGCCCAGGCCAGGCCGGCGGCGTCGGGGCGGTTGGCGATCACCGCCGCCACGCGGGCGCCGGGAATGGCGGCGTTGACGATGGCCTGCATATTGGAGCCGCGGCCGGAAATCAGGATGACGATGTTTTTCATATGCCGTTGGGTGTCGGTGTTCGGTTGGGCATCCGCCAAATGACAAGCGCCGCCGGCGGGGCCAGCGGCGCGCAAAAGGCTGCTTGTGGCTAAGCCTTAGGCGATCTGGGTCTGGTGCTCGTCGCCGACGCGGGTGCGCACCTGGCCGATGCGGTACACGGTTTCGCCGGCTTCGCGCAGCAGCGCCATCGCCTGTTCGGCGTGCTGCGGCGCCACCACCACCACCATGCCGATGCCGCAGTTGAAGGTGCGGTACATCTCCTGGATGTCCACATTGCCTTCGCGCTGCAGCCACTGGAACAGCTTGGGCAGCGGCCAGCTGGCGGCGTCGATCTGCGCCACGGTGTTTTCCGGCAGCACGCGCGGGGTGTTCTCGGTGATGCCGCCGCCGGTGATGTGGGCCATGCCCTTGACCGGCAGCGCCTCCATCAGCTTGAGCAGCGGCTTGACGTAGATGCGGGTCGGGGCGATCACGGCGTCGCGCAGCGTCTTGCCGTCTTCGAACGGCGCGTCGAGATCCGGCTGAGCGCGGTCGATGATCTTGCGCACCAGGCTGTAGCCGTTGGAGTGCACGCCGTTGGAGGCCAGGCCCAGCACCACGTCGCCGGGCGCGATGTCGCGGCCGGAAATCACCTTGCTCTTTTCCACCACGCCGACGGCGAAACCGGCCAGGTCGTATTCGCCGGCCGGGTACATGCCCGGCATTTCGGCGGTTTCGCCGCCGGTCAGCGCGCAGCCGGCCTGTTCGCAGCCGGCGGCGATGCCCTTGATCACCTCGGTGGCCTGCGCCACGTCCAGCTTGCCGCAGGCGAAATAGTCAAGGAAGAACAGCGGTTCGGCGCCCTGCACCAGGATGTCGTTGACGCTCATCGCCACCAGGTCGATGCCCACGGTGTCGTGGCGGTTCCAATCGAAAGCCAGCTTGAGCTTGGTGCCCACGCCGTCGGTGCCGGAAACCAGCACCGGCTCTTTATACTTCTTGGAGATTTCCACCAGTGCGCCGAAACCGCCGATGCCGCCGAGTACCTCCGGGCGCATGGTGCGCTTGGCAAAAGGCTTGATGTTTTCGACCAGCGCGTCGCCTGCGTCGATGTCAACGCCGGCATCACGGTAACTGAGGGACGTGGTATTCAAGATAATCTCGCTTTCTGCAAACTTGAAATATTTTTACATCAAGCTTTCGCCGGTGCGAAAGCACTGTATTTTAACTGAAAAATGGCAAAAAGGCTGGCAAACAGACAGCAAGGTGGACGGATTCGCCCGATTTGAATTTGTCATGAATTTTGCCGGATAAAATGGCGGTTCCACCGATGGGCCGTATCGTCGTAAAATCGTGCTTATTGATGTCAGCACGCAACGCCGCACCGTAAACTTGGACCAGCTCGTACTCGATCTCACGCCTACGCCGCTGCCGGCCTTCGACAATTTCCTGGCCGAGCGCAACCGCGAGGTGATCACCGCCCTGACCGCCACCGAAGGCGAACGCTTCATCTATTTATGGGGCGAGCCAGGTTGCGGCAAAACGCATCTGTTGCAGGCCTGGATCGCCCATGCCGAGCGGCTGGGGCGCGCCGCCATCTATCTGGACGGCAAGGGCGACCATCTGCCGGATTTCGCGCGCGAGGCCAGCTTCATCGCCGTGGACCATGTGGACGACCTGGCGCCGGACGACCAGATCATGCTGTTCTCCTTCTACAACTCCTTGAAGGAGGGGGGCGAGGGCCGCCTGCTGATGGCCGGGCGCAAGCCGCCGCTGGCGCTGTCGGTGCGCGACGATCTGCGCACTCGCCTCGGCTGGGGCCTGGTGCTGGAAGTGAAGGCCTTGTCCGACGACGACAAGCTGGCGGCCCTGCGCAGCCACGCCGCCAACCGGCAGCTGTCGATTCCGGACGACGTCTACCGTTATCTGCTTACCCATTGGCGGCGCGACCTGACCAGCCTGATCGCGATGATAGACATGCTGGACCGCTACTCGCTGGCGCTGCGGCGCCCGATCACGGTGCCGCTGGTGAAAAACGTTTTGCAAACCGCTACCCCGGAATCATGACCACTTCCACCGCCAAACGCAGGCTTGCCCTGTTCGACCTCGACCATACCCTGATCGCCGGCGACTCCGACTTCGAATGGCCGCGCTTCCTGATCAAGCGCGGCATTCTGGACGCCGCCGAGTACGACGAGCGCAACAGCTACTTCTACCGCCAATACCAGAACGGCACGCTGGACATGAACGAGTACCTGGCGTTCATCCTGGCGCCGCTGACCCGCTTTTCGCGGCCGCAGCTGGACGAGCTGCACGCCGACTATCTGGAAAACCACATCAAGCCGCTGATCCCGAACAAGGCGCGCGAGCGCTTGGCCGCCCACCGCGCCGAGGGCGACCAGATCGTCATCATCACCGCGACCAACCGCTTCATCACCGGGCCTATCGCCCGCGAGCTGGGCGTGGAGCACCTGATCGCCATCGAGCTGGAAGAAGACGCGGCCGGCAACTTCACCGGCCGGCCGACCGGCGTGCTGAGCTTCAAGGAAGGCAAGATCACCCGCATCGAGCAGTGGCTGGCCGAGCGCGGCGAGAGCTGGGACAGCTATGGCGAAAGCTTCTTCTACAGCGACTCGCACAACGATCTGCCGCTGATGAAGCTGGTGGACCACCCGGTGGCGGTGGATGCTGACGACAAGCTCAAGGCCTATGCCGAGGAGCATGGCTGGCCGGTGATCTCGCTGCGCGATTGACTTTTCTGGCCGTTTGTAAAGCGTAGGGCGGGCAGGCCACAGGCCTTGCCCGCGTTTTTGCTTTTAGATGGCCAGGCGAGTGGCTATGGCGTCGCGCCGCCGCCATCATGGTTGATGCGGGCAAGGCCCAAGGGCCTGCCCGCCCTACGGGGATGTCGAAATGGATGCTTTTCAGGATTTTCTGCGCCGCGCCGAGGCGGTGCTGGCCAGGCTGGAGCCGATGCTGCCGCCGCCGCGGCGCGAGCCGGACTGGAGCGCCTGGGCTTTCCGCTGGCACCGCCAGGGGCTGGCCGGTTGGCTGGAGGCGGTGCATGAGCCGCATACGGTGGCGGTGGAGCAGTTGGCCAGCGTCGACGCGCAGCGCGAGCAGCTGCTGGCCAACACCCGCCAGTTCGTCGCCGGCTTGCCGGCCAATAATGCGCTGTTGACCGGCGCGCGCGGCACCGGCAAGTCGTCGTTGGTGAAGTCCTTGCTGCCGCTGTTCGGCAAGCAAGGCTTGCGGCTGATCGAAATCGACCGCGAGCATCTGGCCGATCTGCCGCAGCTGGTGGAGCTGCTGGCTGGGCGGCCGGAACGCTTCATCCTGTATTGCGACGACCTGTCCTTCGAGCAAGGCGATGCCGGCTACAAGGCCTTGAAGAGCGCGCTGGACGGCGGCCTGGCGCGGCGTTGCGACAATCTGCTGGTGTACGCCACCTCCAACCGCCGCCATCTGCTGCCGGAGGCGATGAGCGCAAACCGCGAGGGCTGGCTCAAGGATGGCGAGATCCATCCCGGCGAGGCGATAGAAGAGAAAGTCTCGCTATCCGACCGCTTCGGCCTGTGGCTGTCCTTCTATCCGTTTGACCAGGATGCGTATCTGGCGGCGGTCAAGTCGTGGCTGGGGCATTTTGGCCTGAAATACGGCAACAAGGCCGAACGCGCGGCCTTGCAGTGGAGCCTGACGCGAGGCAGCCGCTCCGGCCGCGTGGCCTGGCAGTTCGCTTGCCACTGGGCGGGCAGCGAGAGGCTGGCGAAGCGAGTGGGAAAAAAATAGTCTGGAAAATAATTAAATGTCATTATTCATGTTTTGGAGAGAAGGCATGAAAATGATGAGAGGACTTTTGCTGGCCGCTGCCGTGTGCTGCCCGCTGGCGGCCTGGGCCGGATGCGATTGGCCACGCATCAATGAGGAATTTCACCAGATTCTGGATCGCGACCAGACGGGCAGAAAAACATTGGAACAGTTGGAAGCCGAGGCGATGAAGATGGGGCTGCAAGCCGACCCTGCCCGCGTCGCCGCCATCTGGGAAAAACAAAACCGGGACGACGCCGCCAACCGGCGCTGGCTGGATGAGCTGGTGGCTCGTTGTGGATGGCCGCAGACGCCGAATGTGGAAAAACCAGTGCTGGATGTGGCCTGGTTTGTGTTGCAGCATGCGGATCAGGAGCCGATTGAATATCGGCTGAAATACTTGCCTTATCTGCGCCAGTCGGTTGCGCGCGGCGATTTGGCGGCCAAGCGACTAGCCATGTACGAGGACAGGGTGCAATTGCAGCAGGGCAAGCCGCAGCGCTATGGCAGCCAGGCGATGCAAGTCGACGGCGGTGTTTCCCTGCTGCTGCCGGTTGAAGATCCCGAGCGTCTGGACGAGCGGCGCAAGGCTATCGGCTTGCAGCCGATTTGCGAGTATCTGCAGCACTTTGTGCCGATGATGGGACCGGTGCGTTATCCACCCTGCATCAAGCCGCAGCCGCCTGAGGGGTCTTGATCCATATGCTGGCAGCCAATCACCCAAGCTGCTAAGGTGGCGGCCTGCGCAATCAAGGCAAAAATCGCATGAGCAATCAGACAATCGATGTGGTGGCCGGCGCGCTGATGCGGCCGGACGGCAGTTTCATGCTGGGCAGCCGCCCAGAGGGCAAGCTCTACGCCGGCTACTGGGAGTTTCCCGGCGGCAAGGTGGAGCCGGGCGAGGGGCATTTCGAGGCGTTGCGGCGGGAGTTTGCCGAGGAGATGGGCATCGAGGTCACGTCCGCCACGCCATGGCTGACCAAGATCCACCATTACGAACACGCCTCGGTCTACCTGCGTTTCTTCCGCATTTGGAGTTGGACAGGCGAGCCGCAGCCGCGCGAGGAGCAGGCCTTCGCCTGGCAGACGCCGGGACAACTGACGGTGGCGCCGATGCTGCCGGCCAATGGACCCATCCTGAAATCGCTGCAGTTGCCGGATGCTTACGCCATCACCTGCGCGCATGAGATGGGCGTGGAGGCGCAACTGGCTGGACTTGAGGCAAAGCGCTGGGGCTGGGTGCAGGTGCGCGAGCCGCAGATGGGCCGCGATGAGCTGGCGGACTTCGTCGCCCGCGCCGCCGTCATCGTCCATGGCTATGGCGGCCGGCTGGTGGTCAATGCCGATCCGGCCTGGTGCGCGGATTGGCCGGTGGACGGCGTGCATCTGAACGGCGCGCGCTTGCATGGCTTGCGCGCGAGGCCGGATTTCAGTTGGGTGGGAGCGTCGCTGCACAATCGCGACGATCTGGCCAAGGCCGGTGAGCTGGGCCTCGACTACGCCCTGCTGGGCCATGTGGCGGCTACCGCCAGCCATCCGGGCCAGGCGCCGCTGGGTTGGGATGGTTTCGCCGCCTGTTTGGCGGGCGAGGTGCCGCTGCCGGTGTATGCCTTGGGCGGTCTGTCGCTGGGCGATCTGGAGGCGGCGCGACAGCAGGGCGCGCATGGCGTGGCCTTGATGCGGGGAGCGTGGCGATGACGGCCAGGCAGCGCAAGCTGCTGATTCTGGGTGTGGCGCTGATTGCGTTCGGCGCCATCAAGGCTGGCCTGATTTTCTGGTATTTGAACCACAAGCCGGCGGCGCAGGCGGCGCAGCGTTTATCTTGCGATCCCTCGCGCGGCAGCTGCGCCCTGCCGGGCGGAGGCGGTTTGCGCTTCGACAGCGCGCCGGAGCATGGCAAGCCGTTTGTGGTCAGGCTGCGGGACGCGGCGGCGGCCACGCCGCCGACGGCGGACTTCACCATGCCGGACATGGACATGGGATTCAACCGCTATACCTTCGTCCGCGACGGCGCCGATTGGAAGGCGACGGTGACGCTGCCGATGTGCGTCAGCGGCAGCCGCGCCTGGCTGGTGGAAGTCCGCCACGGCAAGGATGCTTATCAACTGCCATTCCAAGTGGTGCGTTAGGCTTCTGCCTATGCCGGCAAACGCCGGCGCAATCCATCTTTCAGCCATAAAAAATACCGTTCACTCCAGGAAGTGAACGGCATGGCCGCCTTGGCGGCGGCGTCGCTAAGCGCAAAGCGGGCCTAGTGGCGCTTCAACTCGCCTTCCCACTTGGCCACCACTGCGGTGGCGATGGAGTTGCCCACCACGTTGGTGGCGGAGCGGCCCATGTCCAGGAAGTGGTCGATGCCCAGCAGCAGCAAGAGGCCCGCTTCCGGGATATTGAACTGCGCCAGCGTGGCGGCGATCACCACCAGCGAGGCGCGCGGCACGCCGGCCATGCCCTTGGACGTCAGCATCAGGATCAGCAGCATGGAGATTTCCTGCGCCAGCGTCAGGTCGATGCCATAAGCCTGGGCGATGAAGATCACCGCGAAGGTGCAGTACATCATCGAGCCGTCCAGGTTGAACGAGTAGCCCATCGGCAGCACGAAGCTGGCGATCTTGTTGGACACGCCGAAGCGCTCCAGCTGTTCCAGGGTCTTCGGATACGCGGCTTCGGAGCTGGCGGTGGTGAACGACAGCAGCAGCGGCTCCTTGATCATGCCCATCAGGTGCAACAGGCGCGGGCCGACGATCAGCACGCCGACGGCGATCAGCAGCGCCCACAGGATGCCGATGGAGAAATAGAACTGGGCCATGAACTTGCCGTAGGTGCCGAGGATGGACAGGCCTTCCTTGGCGACGGTGGCGGCAATGGCGCCGAACACTGCCAGCGGGGCGAAGTTCATCACGTAGCTGGTGACCTTCAGCATGACGTGGGCGACGACGTCGATCACGTCGATCAGCGCCTTGGCGCGATCGCCCAGCGCGGCCATCGCGCTGCCGAAGAACACCGAGAAGATCACGATCTGCAGGATTTCGTTGTTGGCCATCGCCTCGAACACGCTCTTGGGAATGGCGTGGGTGACGAAGTCCTTCAGCGAAAGGGCGCCGGCCTTGATCCCGGAGTCGGCGTGCAGGTCCGGCAGCGGCAGGTTCAGCGCCACGCCCGGCTTCAGGATGTTGACCATGATCAGGCCCAGGGTCAGCGATACCAGCGAGGCGCCGATGAACCAGCCCATGGTTTTGCCGCCGATGCGGCCCACCGATTTGGCGTCGCCCATTTTGGCGATGCCGACCACCAGCGTGGAAATCACCAGCGGGGCGATGATCATCTTGATCAGCCGCAGGAAGATATCGGTGAGGATGGACATGCCGTCGACGAAGGATTTGATCGCGGCGGCGTCATCGCCGGCATGCTGACGGAAGAGATAGCCTACCAGGATGCCCAGCAGCATCCCGACCAGGATCAAGGCCGTGAGTTTTTTTGACTTCATTGAGTTGTTCCTGCCTGTTTGAGACGATTCAAAACGAGCGTAGCGTTTTCGTAACATGACATTCGTGTGGCGGGGTAGTTACGAATGCGCGCCGGAGGGTAGGCTTGCCAAGCCATGTTCGGCCGGTTGTTTTATTGTTTTAGCCCGGACGGTGGGGGTGACGCCTGTTTTGTCAGACAGGCGGGGCCGGCCGAAGGGAGACGATTATAGTGCGTTAGCTGGAGCTTGTCTTGGCAGGATTTCAGTAATTGCTTTTCACATTCGAATGTGGTTTGCGCTTTTAATGCCTTATGATTTTTGCGGCTTGCCTGAAAATGAATTTTGGTTTTTTTGGCCTCGTTTTGCGCAATAAAAAGGGCAGCGCCAGCTGCCCATGTAGTGTGTCGACAACATCGCCGACGTTCAGTGGTGAATGTCCAGGGTAATGTCCCCGCGTTCTTCCGCCACGGTTTCCAGGATTTCCAGGATGGTGGCGTAGATATCGGCGCCTAAGGCTTTTCGCGCCTCGGCGGTATCGCGCCAAACCAACTCGAACGGTCCGGCCACGTCATTGGCCAGGCTGTCGTACAGGGCGTCCAGATTGCGGCCGAAATGGCTGGGCAGCTTCAGTTGCCGGCTGAGTTCGTCGAACAATTGATCCAGGCTGCGGATGTGATGCAGTTCGCACACGGTTAGCGGCATGGCGCCACCTCGATGAAGTTGTTGTAGTGATCGACGCTGACATAGCGCAGGCCTTGCTTGCTGAATACCAGGCGGTAGGCGCCGCGCTTGCCTCCTTTATAGTTCAGGTCGGCCTCCTGCCACTTGCCGGCCGGCAGCCGCTTTTCGTAATTGCCGAAGCGGTCGCCGCCGATGGACTTGCCCTTCAGCGCCGGCACGCTCCACAGGCTGCGTCCGGCCTTCCAGCCAGCGTCTTGGGCCTGGCGCTTGGTGACGAACTTGTCCGGCAGGCGGCCGTCGCGGTTCAGGCTGAGCAGGGCGTCGCTGAGTTCCGCCGTATCGAGCTTGTTGCCGCTTTGGCGATTGGCCTGGGCGGCGGCGTCCGCGCAGGACGGCTGGGCGAGCGCCGGCAGGCTGAGGGCCGCCAGCAAGAGCAATAGAGAGGTGGTTTTCACGATTTTGTCCGGTGGCGAAGGGAAACGGCATGATTCTAGCTTGCTGCCCGCAGCTTGGGCAGAACTCAATCAGGCCAGCGGCACGGACTCCACCGGGAAGGGCTGGCTTATCAGCTGCGGCAGGCGCAAGGCCATCTCGCCAGCGTCTTCCGCCGTGGTGATGAAGCGATAGTAGCCATCGGCCTGGCTGTCGAAGCCGTGTTGCTGGATCAGGTCCGCCACGCGGCGTGCGATGGCCTCGGCCGGATCGTACAGCCGGATCGCGTCGCCGGTGACTTCGCGTATCAGCGGCGCGAGGAAAGGATAGTGGGTGCAGCCCAGGGCGATGTGGTCGATGTTTTCGCTCATCAGCGGCTCCACCACGCGGCGCACCAGCGCGCGGGTGCGTTCGCCGGACAGCTCGCCGGCTTCGACTTGCTCCACCCAGCCGTGGCCGGCGCGGCGCAGCACGTCCACGTCGCCGGCGTGCGCGTCCAGCAGCGTTTTGACGCGGTCGCTGGCCAGCGTGTATTCAGTGGCCAGCACGGCGATGCGGCCGGTGCGGCTCATCGCCGCCGCCGGTTTGATCGCCGGTTCTATGCCGACGATGGGCAGCGTGAACTCCTCGCGCAGGGCGGTGATGGCGGCGGTGGTGGCGGTATTGCAGGCCACCACCAGGAGGGTGGCGCCCTGGCTGATCAGGTAGCGGCCCACGGTCAGCGCGCGGTCTATGATTTCTTCGCGGCTGCGCGAGCCGTAAGGGCAATAGGCCTGGTCGGCCAGATAGGTGATCGGCCAGCCGGGCAGGGCGGCGCGCACCGCGCGCCATACCGACAGCCCGCCCAGGCCGGAATCGTACATCGCAATCATTTTGCCGCTCAGTTGTTCTGGATGACGATCTTGGGGAATTTGCCGGAGAAGTCCTGCGCCTTTTCGCCCACCTTCACCGCCACGCGGCGGGCGATGGCGCGGTACAGCTCGGCCGGCTTGCCGTCAGGGTCGGCCGCCACGCTGGGCTTGCCTTCGTCCGCGGCCAAGCGGATGGCCAGGTCCAGCGGCAGCGAGCCCAAGAGCTCCACGCCGAAGTCCTGCGCCATTTTCGCGGCGCCGCCTTCGCCGAAAATGTGCTCTGCGTGCCCGCAGTTGGAGCAGATGTGGATGGCCATGTTTTCCACCAGGCCCAGAATCGGCACGCCGACCTTCTGGAACATGGTGACGCCCTTGCGCGCGTCCAGCAGGGCGATGTCCTGCGGCGTGGTGACGATCAACGCGCCGGTGACCGGCACTTTCTGCGACAGCGTAAGTTGGATGTCGCCGGTGCCCGGCGGCATGTCGATGACCAGATAGTCCAGATCGTCCCAGCGGGTGTCGTTCAGCAGCTGCTGCAGCGCCTGGCTGACCATCGGGCCGCGCCATACCATGGCTTGGTCCGGGTCCACCAGATAGCCGATGGACATGGTTTGCACGCCGTGATTGGACAGCGGGATCAGCTTGCCGTCCGCCGCTTCCGGCTTTTGGCCCTGCAGGCCCATCATCAACGGTTGCGACGGGCCGTAGATGTCGGCGTCCAAGAGGCCGACGCGCGCGCCCTCGGCGGACAGCGCCAGCGCCAGGTTGGCAGCGGTGGTGGACTTGCCGACGCCGCCCTTGCCGGAGGCGACGGCGATCACGTTTTTCACGCCAGGCAGCAGCGGCACGCCGCGCTGGGCGGAGTGGCTGACAATCTGGCTGGAGACCTTGACTGTGACGGCGCGGCCCGCCGCCAGCGGCGCCAGCGCCTGTTCAAACTGCTGGCGGATCAAGTCGAACTGGCTCTTGGCCGGGTAGCCCAGCACCACGTCCAGGCTGATTTCGGCGTCGCCGCATTGCAGGTTTTTGACATTCTTGGCCGCGATATAGCTCTTGCCGGTGCTGGCGTCGAGCAAGGGCTTCAGGGTTTCCAGGATCTGAGTTTCGAGCTGTGCCATGGTTTCGTTCTGCTTGGCCGCGTCGGCTTGGCCGCCGAATAGCCGGGTGAGTTTGGAGAACATGCTGGGTACGCGATGAATGGTTGCGCCTATTTTACGCCGGATTGCGGCGTCGTGCGCGGGGTATCGCGCCTGAGCGCCTCGTTTGTCAGAGGGCGAAACCGAAGGATGCCGCTCGGAAGCGGCTGATGTCTATCAGTTTTTTTTGATATAAACCGGCTGCTGGCGTAAAATGATCGGTTTTCCCGGCGCGGTGCTAGCGCCTTCAAGGCTCGGCCCCGTCAGGCCGCGGGCCCTGTTCTTTGTCAAAGAAAGGCATTTCCCGCTTTATGCAGTCCAAACACGCCAAACTCACTTGGTCCAACCTGCTGTTCCCGCTGGCCCTGGTCCTGTTCGAATTCGCCGTCTACATCTGCAACGATATGGTGCAGCCGGCCATGCTCTCCGTCACGCGCGAATTTCTGGTGGACGCCTCCTGGGCGCCGGCCTCGATGACTGCCTTCTTGGCCGGCGGCGCGTTGCTGGCCTGGCTGACCGGCCCGCTATCCGACCGCATCGGCCGCCGTCCGGTGCTGCTGTTCGGCGTGGCCTACTTCACCGTGATGTGCCTGGCCACTTATCTGGTCAGCTCCATCGAAGCCTTCATCGCGCTGCGCCTGCTGCAGGGCATAGGCCTGTGCTTCATCAATGCCGTCGGCTATGCCTCGCTGCAGGAGTCGTTCGAGGAAACCGCCGCCGTGCGCGTGACGGCGCTGATGGCCAATGTGGCGCTGATCGCGCCGCTGGTCGGCCCGCTGGCCGGCGCGGCCTTGATCGAGTTGGCGCCGTGGCGCAGCGGCTTCCTGTTCATCGCGGCGCTGTCGCTGCTGGCTTTGCTTGGCCTGTTTTTCCGCATGCCGGAAACCGTCCAGCCCAGCCATGAAAAGCTGCCGCTGTCGCGCATGGGCCGCGACTATATGAAAGTGTTCAGTCATGGCCGCTTTGTGCTGTCCGCGCTGTGCATTCCGCTGCTGGCGCTGCCGCTGATGGGCTGGATCGCGCTGTCCCCGGTGCTGCTGGTGCGCGATCTGGGCATGAGCACCGTAGAGTACGGCCTGATGCAGATTCCGGTGTTCGGCGGCCTGATCGCCGGCAACCTGGCCTTGGCCGTGATCGCCGACCGCTGGCCGCTGGGCCGCTCCGCGCTGGTGGGCATGTGGCCCATCGTCGGCGGGTTGGCGCTGATGGCGGCCGGCGTGGCGTTCTCGTCCGTTCCGCAATATTGGATGGTGGCCGGCATGAGCCTGATGGCCTTCGGCGAGGGCATGGCCTTCGGCGTGCTGTACCGCTTTGCGCTGATGTCCTGCGACAAGGCCGGGCGCGGCACGATTTCCGCCAGCATGAGCATGCTGTCGATGGCAGGCTACGCGGTGGGC
>NZ_MKCR01000014.1 GCF_001855565.1 Chromobacterium amazonense
CGGTTGGCGTCGTAGTTCAGCCGCAGCGTGGCAGTGATGGTGGATACCCCGCTGGAGCTGGTGGAAGAAAGGTAATCAATGCCCTGCGCCTGGGCGATGGCCGATTCCAGCGGCTGGGTAATGAAGCCCGCCACCGTCTTGGCATCCGCGCCGTAATAGGCGGTGGAGATGGTCACCACCGCGTTTTGCGTTTGCGGGTATTGGTTGATCGGCAGGCCGAACAGCGAGCGCAGGCCGAGCACCACGATCAGCAGGCTGACCGTGGTGGCCAGCACCGGCCGCTTGATGAAGATATCGGTAAAGTTCATGGCGAGCCTCAGTGTTCTTGCGGCGTCGGGTTCGGGCTGTTGGCCGGCTGCACCGAGTTGTTGACGGTGACCGGTGTGCCGGTCTTCAGCTTCAGCTGGCCGCTGGTGACCACTTCCTGGCCTTCCTTCAGACCGGCGGTGATCGCCACCTGATCGCCGCGGGTATCGCCGGTGGTGACGAAGGCTTGTTGGGCTTCTAGGCCGTTTTTGCCCTGTTTGACGATGAACACGGTAGAGCCGTACGGGTTATAGGTAATGGCGGTCTGCGGCAGCGTCAGGTGCTTTTGCTTGCTGCCCACTTCGATGGTGGTGTTGGCGAACATGCCAGGCAGCAGCTTGTGCTTGGGGTTGGCGATGGTGGCCTCGATCTGAACATTGCGCGTGGCGGGATCGATCTTTGGGTTGATGGCGTTGATCTTGCCATGGAAGACTTCATCGCCAAAGGCGTCGCTCTTGACCTTGACCGGCTGGCCCACGCGCACCTTGCCGATCTGGCGTTGCGGCAGGTTGAAGTCGACATACACCGGGTCGATGGTTTGCAGCGTGACGATCTTGTCGCCCGGATTCAGGTATTGCCCCGGATTGACGGTGGTGATGCCCAGGCGGCCGGAGAACGGCGCGCGTATGGTTTTCTTGGCCACCAGCGCGGCTTGTTGCGCCACCAGCGCGGTCTTGCTCTTCAAGTCGGCCATGTCGGCGTCCACTTGCGCCTGGCTGACGCCTTCGATCGCCAGCTGGGCGCGGTCGCGCTTCAGCGTGGTGGCGGCCAGTTCGGCGGCGGCCTGCAAGGAGCGCAGCTGCGCCTGGTCGGAGTCGGCGTTCAATTGCACCAGCACGTCGCCGGCCTTGACGTCCTGGCCGGACTTGAAGTGCAGGCTGCGCACCTGGCCGGCCACTTCGCTGCTGATGTCCACACCGTGCACGGCGGTGAGGGTGCCGACGGAGCTGAGCTGCGGCTGCCATTCCGCGGTCTTGGCTACGGTGGTGGATACCGTCTGCGGGCCCGGTTTGGGCGAGCTGGCGATCAGCTTCTGGATGTGCAGGAAAAAGCCCACGCCCAGCACCACAATCAGCAGCGCTACGCCGCCCAACATGATCAACATTCGCTTGGTCATGATTTGTCTTCTTCTTTCAATGGCGATTCGGATTCCGTGTTCCCGCGCCGCGGCGCGAGCCTTGTCTTGCTGCTCAGCCGCTTGCCTGCCCGGCGGCCGCCGGGTGGTTCCACCAGCCGCCGCCCAGCGCCAGGAACAGTGCGGCGGTGTCGGCGTAACGCGCCGCCTGGGCCTGGATCAGGCCGATGCGCGCCTGCTGATAGCTGCGTTGCGCATCCAGCAGCGCCAGGTAGCTGATGCCGCCTAGCTTGTATTGCCGGGTGTTCACCTCCAGCGATTCGCGCGCCTTGGCTTCGGCGTCGGTCTGCGCTTTCAGCGCCAGCGCGTCGGCATCGATGGCGCGCAGGCTGTCGGCCACATTCTGGAAGGCCTTCAGGACCGTGGCGCGGTATTGCGCCTCGGCCTGCTGGTAGGCCGCCTCGGCGGCGCGGCGCTTGGCGCTGAGCGCGCCGCCGTTGAACAGCGGCTGGGTCAGGCCGGCGGTGACGCCCCACAGCGTGTTGCCGATGTCCATGGCAGGCAGCACCGTGTGCTGGGTGCCGTAATTGCCGCTCAGGGTGATCTGCGGATACTGGTTGGCTGTGGCGACGCCGACTTGCGCGGAGGCCTGATGCAGCAGGGCTTCGCTGGCGCGGATGTCCGGCCGCTGGCGCGCCAATTCGGACGGCAGGGAAACGGGCAGCTCGGTCGGCAGGCGCAGCGTGTCGAGATGGAACTCGGGCAGGCCGCCCTCGCCGGGGAAGCGTCCGGCCAGCACGGCCAACTGGTGGCGGGTTTGCGCCAGCGCCTTTTCCAGCGGCGGCAATTGGGCGCGGGTTTGCGCCACCAGCGTGCCCTGGGTCAGCGCCGCCGCGCGCGGATGCGCGCCCAGCTCGACTTGTTTCTCGGCAATGCGCAGCTGCGTCTCCTGGGCCTTCAGCAACTCGCGGGTGGCTTCCAGTTGGCCGCGCAGCGCCGCTTCCTGCACCGCGGTGGTGACCACGTTGCCGATCAGCGTCTGATAGGCCGCCTCGGTCTGGAAGCGCTGGTAGTCCGCGGCCGCCATCAGGCTTTCCAGCTGTCGGCGTTCGCCGCCGAACAGGTCCAGGGTGTAGGACACGCCTATGGTGCCGCTGTAGACGTTGAATTCGTTGGGCGTCGATCCGCTGAGGATGGCGCGCTGGCGGCCGCCGCCCAGCTGCGCGTTGACGCTCGGATAGTAGGTGGCACCGGCCGCGGCGTTGTAGTTTTCCTGCGCCTGGCGCAGCGCGGCCTGGGCGGCGTCCAGCGTCGGATTGTGCTCCAGCGCGGCGCGGATCAGTTGGTCCAGCGGTTCGGAGCGGAACAGCTTCCACCACTCGGCCGGCAGGTCCTGCCCGTTCACCAGGCGTTGGCCGACGCCGGCTGGGCCGACGTGGTCGCCATGGGCGTTGACGGTTTCGGTTGGCAGGGCGGTTTCGGTATACGGCGCGTCTGCGGCCTTGGGCAGGACGGGCGTCTTGAAATCGGGCCCGACAGCGCAGCCCGCCAGGGCCAGCGCCACGGCCAGCCCGACGACGGCTTGCCGCAGCGGCGGACGGTAGCGGTTTGGATGCGGTTTGGAATGCACGGCATGCTCCTGGATGTGCGGAAAGCCGACTCGCCGGGCGTGCCCGGCGTCGGCTTCCTGAATGTCTTCCCCTGCGGCGGTGCGCGGGGCGGGTCAGGGGATGAAGTTGCTATGCTCTATGGATTTGCGCCGCATGTCTACTGGGTTGAGGGTAGGGGTATGGAAATGTCGTTTTGTTGAATGTTGCGGTTGCGGCGGGGGGAGATGGCGTCAGGCCGGCAGCCTGCTGGCCGCGGCCAGCGGGTCAAGGCCCTGGCGCGCGACCAGGTGATCCAGATAGGTCAGGGCTTGATTGCCCAGCCGCAGGCCGCGCAGCTCGGCCGCGGCGGCCTGCGGCAGCCTGGCCAGCGCATCCTTGCGTATCAACAGCGTGGCTTCATCGCGGCCGCGCAGCAGGCCTTCCGGGTCGGCCAGTTCGCGGATGCGGTGGGACCAATGCAGAAACTGCGGCTGCCACAGCGGCACCACGGTCCAGTCGCGGCGGGCGACCGCCTGTTCGAAGGCGGCGACGCAGTCGTCCAGGTTGCCGTGCCGGAAGGTGTAACCGGCCTGTTCCAGCCTGTAGCGCGCCATGATCTCCAGCGAGAAGCGGCTGATGCCGGCGCCGGGATTGATGCCCTGGATGATCTTGACCATGCGCGCCGCGACTTCGGTTTTTCGCAGGTCCGCCAGCGTGGAGACGGCCTCAGGCGGCACGTAGTCTGGCACGCCCCACAGGGCGTAGGGGGTGTACAGCACGGTCAGTTTTTCCACTTCATGCTCGATGGGCGCCAGGTAGGCGCCGTGGCTGCCGGGCAGCCAGGCGCTGCAAAGCAGGTCGCCCTGGCCGCTGGCCAACAGCTCGAAGGCGCGTTCGTGCGGCACGCGCCATTCGCTGACGCTGACGCCGTGTTTTTGCAAGACGGCGGCCACCACGCCGGCGCTGGCTGCGTGGAAGGATAGGTCTATGGTGATCAGGGTTAGATGGGTTCGCATGTTCGCTTTCTGCTCGATGAAAAGGCCGCGCCGGGCGGCCGATGACGTCGATGCGATGGGGCTAGAAACCCGACAGCACGATCTTGCCCTTGGCGGTGTTGCTTTCCAGCAGGGCGTGGGCGCGTTTCAGGTTGGCGGCATTGATGGCGCCGAAGCGTTCGGCCACCGTGCTTTTCACGATGCCGGCGTCCACCAGGCGGGCCAGTTCGGTCAGCAGCGTGTGCTGGGCGATTTGGTCGTCGGTGGCGAACATCGAGCGGGTGTACATGAACTCCCAGTGCAGCGAGAGGCTCTTCGCCTTTAGCGCGCGGACGTCCAGCGCGACGGGATCGTCGATCAGCGCGAGCTTGCCCTGCGGCGCCAGCGATTCGACGATCTCGGCGAAGTGCTGCTCGGTCTGGTTCAGGCTGGCCACGTAATCGACGTGCTCGATGCCGATGCGCTTCAGTTCCTGGCTCAGCGGCTGGCGGTGGTCGATGACATGGTGGGCGCCCAGCTCCTTGACCCAGGCCTTGGTTTCCGGGCGCGAGGCGGTGCCGATCACGGTGAGGCCGGTCAGTTGGCGCGCCAGTTGGACCAGGATGGAGCCGACGCCGCCGGCGGCGCCGACGATCAGCAGCTTCTTGCCGGCCGGTTGGCCATTGGCCAGCACTTGCAGACGGTCGAACAGCAGCTCCCAGGCGGTGATGGCGGTCAGCGGCAGGGCGGCGGCGGTTTCGAAGTCCAGGCTGTCCGGCATCTTGCCGACGATGCGCTCGTCCACCGCGTGCAGCTCGCTGTTGGCGCCGGGGCGCTGCAAGGCGCCGGCGTACCAGACGCGGTCGCCCGGCTGGAACAGGCTGACCTTGCTGCCGACGGCGCGTACCACGCCGGCGGCGTCCCAGCCCAGCACGCGGGGCTGGCCGGCTGCCGGCGCCATATTGGCGCGGACTTTCACATCCACCGGGTTGACCGAGATGGCCTTCACTTCGACCAGCAGGTCGTGTTCGCCGATGATGGGCTCGGGCAGTTCGACGTCCAGCAAGGCTTCGGTGTGGTCGATCGGCAGGTTCTGGTAATAGGCGATGGCTTTCATGGCATTTCCTTTGTTGCGGTGACGAGAATCAGTGACCGCATGGTATTGCTATTTGATTTGGGGAAAATCCAGCTATTATGGGAATCAGTTTCAAAATAAAATTGATAAAATGATCCGATTGGACGATTTGCAGGTTTTCATCCGCGCGGCGGATCTTGGCAGCTTGTCGGCGGCGGCGCGCCAGCTGGACCTGAGCCCGGCCGTGGCCAGCGCCGCGCTGAAACGGCTGGAGGCGGAAGTCGGGGCGCAACTGTTGGCCCGCTCCACCCGCAGCCTGAGGCTGACGCTGGCCGGCGAGCGTTATCTGATTCACGCCCGCGCCGCGCTGGATGCGGTGCAGGCGGGCAGCCTGGCATTGGCGCAGGACAGGCAGGCGCTGGCCGGCAGCCTGTCCCTGTCCATGCCGTCCGACCTGGGGCGCAATCTGCTGAGGCCGTGGCTGGATGATTTTCTGGCGCGGCATCCGGGCCTCAGCCTGCAGCTGCGCGTCAGCGACCGGGTGGCGGATCTGTACCGCCAGCCAGTGGATGTGGCGGTGCGTTACGGCGTGCCGGATGACTCCAGCCTGGTGGCCCTGCCGCTGGCGCCGGACAACCGCCGCGTGTTGTGCGCGTCGCCGGACTACCTGGCCCGGCACGGCGCGCCGCATGCGCCGCAGGATTTGCGCGGACACCATTGTCTGCGCCTGGTGCTGGGCGAGGCGGTGCACGAGCGCTGGAGTTTCGAGCGCGATGGCGAGCGGCAGATGGTGGCGGTGAGCGGACGTTGGATGAGCGACGACGGCGAGATCGTGCGGCGCTGGGCGGCGGCGGGGCGCGGCATCGCTTACAAGTCCAGATTGGACGTGCTGGCGGACTTGCGTTCGGGCGCTTTGCAGGCCTTGTTGCCGGATTGTCTCACGGAGCCGGCGCCGCTGTATCTGGTGACGCCGCACCGCTTGATGCTGTCGCCGGCGGTGGTGGCGCTGCGCGAGCATTTGCAAACTTGCCTGGCCGGCTATCTGGCTGAACCATAATGAAAAGACCGCCGGGACAGCCGGTTCCGGAACAAGTTGCGCGAGGGGGCGGGGGCGATGTGTATTTTCCGTAAAGATTCGGGCTATAATCGCGGCCTTGAATCCTAATTCTTGCGAATCCAGCATTCCAAGTCACAATCTTCCACATGATCCGCAAGCTAATCCGAAAAGTTCTGGAATTGCCGGCCGGCATGGCCAAGCGCCGCGGCAAGCTCCGCGTCTATCCGCTGCCGCAGCACGGCATCCGCCGCGACCAGTTGAGTTCCGCCGCCCTGCGCGTGACCAGCCGCCTGCAAGAGGCGGGCTACTCCGCCTACGTGGTGGGCGGCGCGGTGCGCGACCTGATGCTGGGCGTGTCGCCCAAGGATTTCGACGTGGCGACCAACGCCACGCCGGAGCAGGTGCATCACCTGTTCCGCCGCTCACGCATCATCGGCCGCCGCTTCCGCATCGTCCATGTGATGATGGGGCCGGAAACCATAGAGGTGACCACCTTCCGCGGCGGCAGCGTCGACGATACCAATGAAACCGGCCGCATCATGGCCGACAACAGTTTCGGCAGCCAGGAAGAAGACGCGCACCGCCGCGACTTCACCGTCAACGCGCTGTTCTATGATCCGTCCGACGAAACCGTCATCGACTACCACCACGGCGTCAAGGATCTGCACGCCAAGAAACTGGTCATGATAGGCCAGCCGGCGCGCCGCTATCAGGAAGATCCTGTGCGCATGCTGCGCGCGGTGCGCCTGGCAGCCAAGCTGGGTTTCGAGATCGACGACGCCACCAAGAAGCCCATCCGCGCCCACGCCCATCTGCTGAAGAAGGAGCCGCCGGCCCGACTGTTCGACGAACTGCTGAAGTTGCTGATGTCCGGCCATGCCTATGCCTGCCTGAAGAAGCTGCGCGAGGAAGGCCTGGCGCGCGGCGTGTTCCCTCTGCTGGACGCGGTGATGGACGACAAGGCCGGCGACGATCCTTTCCTGCGCCTGAGCCTGGACAGCACCGATGCGCGGTTGCGCGCCGACAAACCCATCTCCGTCGGCTTCCTGCTGGCCACCTTGCTGTGGCGCCAGGTGAACCAGGGCTGGCAAAAGCGCATCGCGGCGGGCGAGAAGAGCTTGCCGGCGCTGATGTCCGCCATCGCCGACATCGAGGCGGAACAGGACAACGACTTTGCCATCCCGCGCCGTTTCAGCGTCACCATGCGCGAAATCTGGACCTTGCAGGCGCGCTTCGACAACCGCACCGGCAGCCGGCCTTATCGCTTCCTGGAGCAGCCGCGCTTCCGCGCCGCCTATGACTTCCTTGCACTGCGCAGCGAAGCCGGAGAAGTGCCGCGCGAGCTAGTGGAATGGTGGGAACGCTTCCAGCGCGCCGACGGCGCAGAGTGCGAGCGTCTGATCGCCGAGGCCAAGGAAAGCGGCGGCGAAGAGCCGGCCAAGAAGCGCCGCCGCCGCCGCAGCGGCGGCCGCCGGCGCAGCGAGGGCGCCAGCGAGGGGGGAGCAGAGTGACGCTGGCCTATGTCGCTCTGGGCAGCAACCTGGAGCAGCCGGACCAGCAGGTGAGGGCCGCGCTCGCGGCCCTCGGCCATTTGCCCGGCAGCGCCTTGTTGCGCCACTCTTCGCTGTACCGCACCGCGCCGGTCGGCTATGCGGACCAACCCGATTTCATCAATGCCGTGGCGGCGCTGGATACCCAGCTGTCGCCGGCTGATTTGCTGGAGGCGCTGTTCGCCATCGAACAGCGCTTCGGCCGCCAGCGCAGTTTTCGCAATGCGCCCAGGGTGCTGGACCTTGACCTGCTGTACTACGATGGCGTGGTTTCCTCCGATGCAAGCCTGACGCTGCCGCATCCTCGCATGCGCGACCGCGCCTTCGTGATGGTGCCGCTGGCCGAGATCGCATCCGGCGAGATTCTGTCCGGCGTGGGCGATGTTTCCGCCCTGGCCGCCGCCTTGAGCGGCCAGGGCATTGAAAAGCTGGACGAGGCTGGCTGAACCCGCTCAAGAACAGGAAAAACATGAGTCAACTGCGATATGTGGTGGTGGAGGGGCCGATAGGCTCCGGCAAGTCCTCGCTGGCCAAGCGGCTGTCCGCCTACTGGGGCGTGCAGCTGAAGGCGGAAGATCCTGCCGCCAATCCGTTTTTGCCGCGCTTTTACCGCAATATGCCGGCCCATGCGCTGTCCACCCAGCTGAGCTTCCTGACGCAGCGCGCCGACATCGCGCGCGACATGCTGCAAGGCGACTTGATGGCCGCGCCGCTGGTGTCGGACTTCCTGTTCGAAAAAGACGATCTGTTCGCGCGGATGAACCTGGACGAACATGAGCTGGCGCTGTATCGCCGCCTGGCCAGGCTGGCGCTGCCGGAATATCCGGTGCCGGATCTGGTGATTTATCTGCAGGCGTCCGAGGAGACGCTGCTGCAGCGCGTGGCGGCGCGCGCCATCGACTACGAGGTGAACTTCCCCGAGGGCTACCTCAAGCGCGTCCACGCCGGTTATAACGAATTTTTCCATCAGTACGAGGCCGCGCCGCTGCTGATCGTCAACACCGATCATCTGAATCTGGTGGACGGCGACGAGGACTTCGAGTTATTGATCCGCTGCATTGCGGAAATGCGCGGCCAGCGCAGTTATTTCAACAAGAGCGTCTGACCGGGTTCGTCCCGCGCGGCGCCGCGATGGAACACGAGGAAGTCGAGAAATGAAAATAACCGTCAATACCTTGCACAAGCTGGCGGCTGAAGGCCAGAAAATCACCATGCTGACCTGCTACGACGCCAGCTTCGCCAGCCTGCTGGACGAGGCCGGCGTGGAAATTCTGCTGGTTGGCGATTCGCTCGGCCCGGTGATGCAGGGCATCGATTCCACGCTGCCGGTCAGCGAGGACGAGATGGCCTATCACATCCGCTGCGTGGCGCGCGGCGCCAAGAATGCGCTGATCCTGGGCGACATGACTTTCGGCGCCTATCAGCAAAGTCCGCAGCAAGCCTTCGCCCACGCGGCGCGCCTGCTGCAGGCCGGCGCGCATATGGTGAAGCTGGAAGGCGGCGCCTATATGGTCGAAACCACCCGCTTCCTGGTGGAGCGCGGCGTGCCGGTGTGCTCCCACATCGGCCTGACCCCGCAGTTCGTCAACGCCTTCGGCGGCTACCGAGTGCAGGGCCGAGGCGATGATGGCCAGCGTGTCCTCAATGACGCCAAGGCGCTGGCCGAGGCCGGCGCCAGCCTGATCGTGATGGAGTGCGTGCCGGCCGCGCTGGCCAAGGAAATCACCGAATCCGTCAATGTGCCGACCATAGGCATCGGCGCCGGCGTGGATACTTCCGGCCAGGTGCTGGTGCTGCATGACATGCTGGGCGTGTATCCGGGCAAGAAGGCGAAGTTCGTCAAGAACTTCATGGAAGAGGCGGGCAGCATCCAGGGCGCTGTCCAAGCCTATATCAAGGCGGTGAAGGACAAGACCTTCCCGTCCGCTGAGCATACCTACTGAGCCCGGGAGACAATAAGCGATGGAAATCATCCGTAGCGTGGCCGACATGCGCGCCTGGCGCAAACAGGCCGGCAAGCTGGCCTTTGTGCCCACCATGGGCAATCTGCACGAAGGGCATTTGAAACTGGTCAAGGCCGCGCGCGAGCAAGCCGACAAAGTCGTGGTCAGCATCTTCGTCAACCGGCTGCAGTTCGGCCAGGGCGAGGATTTCGACGCGTATCCGCGCACCTTTGAATCCGATTGCGAGAAACTGCGCGCCGCCGGCGTGGACGCGCTGTTCTTCCCGGACGAGCGCGAACTGTATCCGCGCGTCAAGCAGGATTTCAACGTGGAGCCGCCGCATATCCAGAACGAGCTGTGCGGCGCTTTCCGCCCGGGGCACTTCCGCGGCGTGGCCACGGTGGTGACCAAGCTGTTCAATATCGTGCAGCCGGACGTTGCCTGTTTCGGCAAGAAGGACTACCAGCAGCTGCATGTGATCCAGGCCATGGTGGACGATCTGAACTCGCCGATCGCCATCGTGCCGGTCGATACCGGCCGCGCCGACGACGGCCTGGCCTTGTCCTCGCGCAACGGCTATCTGTCCGCCGAGGAGCGCGCCGAAGCGCCGCGCCTGTATCGCAATCTGTGCGCCATCCGCGACGGACTGCTGGCCGGCAGCCATGACTACGCCGCGCTGGAAAAGACTGCCCGCGACGATCTGAGCGCCGCCGGCTGGGTAGTGGATTATGTGGAAGTGCGCCAGGCCGACACGCTGGAAATCGCCCATGCCGGCGAGAAGCGCCTGGTGGTGTTGGCCGCCGCGCGCCTGGGCAAGACCCGTCTGATCGACAATATCGAAGTGTTCCGCTGAATCCGGAACAAGAAGGAAAGCTGTCATGCAACGCAATATGCTCAAGTCCAAGCTTCATCGGGTGACCACCACGCATGCCGAGCTGCATTACATCGGCTCCTGCGCCATCGACGAGAATCTGCTGGAAGCGGCGGACATTCTCGAATACGAAGAAGTGCAGATCTGGAACGTCACCAACGGCGAGCGTTTCGCCACCTACGCGATCAAGGCGGAGCGCGGCTCCGGCGTGATCTCGGTCAATGGCTCGGCCGCTCGCCGCGCCGCGCCGGGCGATCTGCTGATCATCGCCTCCTTCGCGCAATACGAAGACGCCGAGCTGAAAAACCATTCGCCTAAGCTGGTGTTTGTCGACGGCAATAACCAGCTTACTGAAATTAAAGGCGCGACGCCGACGCAGCCGGCTTAAATACGCAGCCGTTTATATCGAATACATGCCGCCCAATGGGCGGCATTTTTTTTGATATAGCTTCGCCGATCACGGGAATCGGCAGTAATTGTCAGTCAATCGCACAGTGCGATTTGGTATTTTTCACGATTTAACCTTTTGGTAATGCAAAATTCATTTTGTATTATATTTCAAACGCTTGAACGAGAATAAAATGCCGACGGCGCTTTATGCCGCATAATAAAGAAAGGCACTGTGATGACGATGAAGCATCTTGCGCTGTCAGCAATTGCGCTGACAGTATTGGCTGGCTGTTCCAGCACGCCCAACAATCAGCCGGCAGAGGGCAGCAAGGTCGATGTGACTTTGCTGGAAACGACTGATATTCATCAGAATTTGCTCAGCTATGATTATTACAAGCTGGCCGCGAATCCCTCATTTGGCCTGGAGCGCGCGGCCACGCTGATTCAACAGGCACGTGCCCAATATCCAAATAACCTGCTGCTGGACGACGGCGATTTGATTCAAGGAACCGCGTTGGGCGATTATCAGGCAGTGGTCAATCCGGTGAAGTGCGCCAGCACGCTGGCCGTGCATAAGGTGATGAATTACCTGAAGTACGATGCCGGCACCATCGGCAACCATGAATTCAATTACGGCCTGCCATTTTTGTCGCAGGTGACGAATACCGATTTTCGCATGGCGGATATCGGCAAGCCTGCCGGATGCGGCGCGCCGTCCTATCCGCAAGTGCTGGCGAATGTGAATAATCTGGCCGACGGCAAGCCGATCTTCCAGCCCTATACGCTGTTGAAACGAACCTTCACCGGCACGGCGCCGGATGGCTCCAGCATCCAGGTGCCGTTGAATATCGGCGTGATCGGCTTCACCCCGCCCACCATCATGGATTGGGACAAGAAGAACCTGCAGGGCAAGGTCATTACCGCTGGCCTGCTGGAAACCGCCAATACCTACATCCCGAAAATGCGCCAGCAAGGGGCCGATCTGGTGGTGGCGCTGTCGCACGGCGGCCTAGACCCGTCCAGCTACAGCCCGACCATGGAAAACGGCAGCTGGCACTTGACCAAGACCGGCATCGACGCGCTGCTGATCGGCCACTCGCACGACATCTTCCCCAATCCCGGTTCCGCCAGCTCGCAGTTCAACAATATGCAGGGCGTGGACAATACCAAGGGTCTGGTCAACGGCGTGCCCACCGTGATGGGCGGCAACTGGGGCAATCGCTTGGGCCTGATCCACCTGACGCTGAAGTTCACCGGCGGCAAATGGGTGGTGCAGAACGACAAGAGCGCGGTGGAAACCCGTTCGATCAAGAATGCCGATGGAACATATGTGCCGGCCGATCCGAATGTGGGACAACTGGTCGCCGCCGAGCATCAAGGCACCATCAACTACGTTAAGACGCCGGTCGGCAGCACCGATTTCGAAATGAATACCTACTTCGCCTTGCTGGGGGATGTCAGCGCGATCCAAGTCGTCAACATGGCGCAGCAGGATTATGTGTCTAAGTACATCAAGGCCAACCTGCCGCAACACGCCTCGCTGCCGGTGTTGTCGGTATCGGCGCCGTTCAAGGCCGGACGCAACGGCTCCAGCGATTTCACCGATGTGAAGCAGGGATCGATCGCCATCAATAACGCGGCCGACCTGTATCTGTACCCGAACACGGTGCAAGCGGTGAAAGTGACTGGCGCAGACCTGAAAAACTGGCTGGAGCGATCGGCGCAGATGTTCAACACTATCGACCCGACGGCGGCGGCCACGCAGGACCTGATCAACCCCAACTTCCAGGTGTTCAATTTTGACGTCATGTACGGCGTGCAGTATCAGATCGACGTGACCAAGCCGGTGGGCAGCCGCATCGTCGGGCTGAGCTATAACGGCGCGCCGGTCGATCCTGCCCAGCAGTTCGTGGTGGCCACCAACAATTACCGCGCCAGCGGCGGCGGCAATTTCCCCGGCATTGACGGCACCAAGACCATCATCCAGTCCCCGGACGCCAACCGCGATGTGTTGATCGCCTACATCAAGGCCAACGGCAATTTGACGCGCACCCAGTATGGCTCGACGCAGCCGTGGAGCTTCGTCAAGGTCAGCACGGCGGCGCCGGTGCGTTTCAGGAGCATCGCGGGCCAATTGCCGCTGGCGCAATTGGCCGGTCTGAAAGGCTTGAGCGGCGGAAGCGACAACGGCGACGGCACCGGCGATTATCTGCTGGACCTGAGCAAGTAAGGCACGGAGAGGGGGCGGCTTGCGCCGTCCCCGTCACGCATATGCAGAAGATAATATGGATCGCGGCGGCGGCGTTCTGCCTAGCGCTGTGCGGGTGCGCGGGACGCCCTAGCCAGGCGGAGCTGGACGCGGCCAAGCAGCAGGCGATATACGCCAGCGACGGCGCCGCCTGGGCTCGGCTCAATCATTGGGCAAACCAGCATGACCCGGCTGCGGCGCGCAGCCTGGCCGAGGCGTACGCAGCGAGCGGCACGCCGCAAGCCTGGTCTCAGGCCGCGCCGTGGTTTCAGCGCGCCGCGGAGTGGGGCGACGGCTTGGCTGCGTTCCGGCTGGCTAAATTGTACGCCAAAGGCTTGGGCGTGAAACCTAGCCGCGCCCAGTCCAATCACTGGCTGCACGTCGCGGCGGAAAGACAGCAGGCGGACGCCGCCTGCGTCCTGGGACTGCGCGCCAAGGATGCGGGCGACGTGATGGCGGCGAAGCAATGGTTCGAGCAGGCCGCCGCCCACGGCAGCGCCGAGGCGATGTTCCAGCTGGGCATCGCCTATCAGGAAGGGATAGGCGTCCCGGCCGACGCCAAGCGGGCGCTAGACTGGTACGAGCGCTCCGCCAAGCTGGAAATGCCCGCCGCGCTGCAAACCCTGGCCATGGCCTATCAGGCTGGCGATCTGGGTTTGCCGCGCGACGAAATCAAGGCTTCGGAGATGTTCAACCTGGCCGCGCATGCCATTCATGACTTTGAGTCGGAGGTTTTTTGACGAAAATGTGACGCGTCCAGGCTGCAATGCGCCGTCCCGGCAGCTGGACGGCGCAATTTTTTTGCACTTGCAGCATGGCTGCGGCATAGTGAAAGCGTAAGGTTCTCTTATCGATCCTTTTCTGCCGGCGCCGGCTGGAGAGGCCGATAGGCTCTAGGCCGGCCGCTGGCCGGCGCAATCGCAACGAATGAGCGCGGGAAGAGGGGGGGGCGACATGGTGGTGGGATTGACCGGAGGCTGTTTATGCGGTGCGGTCAGATACCGATTACGCGGCATGCCCTACCATGTGACGCATTGCCATTGCCGCAGCTGCCGCCGCGCCAGCGGCGCGGCTTTTGTCACCTGGTTCACGGTGCGGGTGCACGAACTGGAGTGGCGCGGCGAAAAGCCGGTGCAATACCACTCTTCCGCGGCAGTGTCGCGCGGCTTTTGCCCGCACTGCGGCTCCACGCTGACTTATTTTCACGAGTCCGATCCGGAGGAGATCGACGTCACCGCTGCGTCGCTGGACAGCCCGGAGGCCTTGGTGCCGGAGCACCATACCTGGTGGGAGCAAAGGGTGGAGTGGGGCACCGCCAGCGCGCAGAGCGCCTTGCCCGTGCATCAGCGCAGCGGCGGCTAGCCTGTAGCCAGTTCCCGCGCGCTGACGATCACGCCGTCCTCGTCGGCGTACAGCCAGTCGCCTGGATGTAGTTCGCAGCCTGCCACGCGTATTGGCAGATCCTTCTGGCCGCTGCTTAGCTTCACCGATTTGCGCGGGTGCGTCGCCAGCGCTTTCACCCCCAGCGGCAACTTGCCTAGCGCCGCGCTGTCGCGGACGCAGCCGTCTATCACCAGTCCGGCCCAGCCATTTTTCACCGCCAGCTCCCCCAACTGGTCGCCCAGCAGCGCGCAGCGGCGCGAGCCGCCCCCGTCCACCACCAGCACTTTGCCGCGCCCATCTTCGCCCAGCGTGGCGCGCACTAGGCTGTTGTCCTCGAACAGCTTCAAAGTGACGATCCGGCCGTGGAAACGGGCATGGCCGCCGTATGACTGGAAAATCGGGTCCAAAACACGAACTTCATTTTCGAAAGCGTCGCAAAGATCGGTGGTGGCGAAATCCATAGGCTGCTCCAGGTCAATGACGCGAAAATGCCGCCCGGCCGAGTGGCGGGGCGGCACTGCCCGCAGGGTATGCGGGCGTTTGCTTGCCGCTTGTGACGGCTTAGTGGAACTGCTCTTCTTCGGTGGAGCCGGTCAGCGCGGTGACGCTGGAGGCACCGCCCTGGATGACGGTGGTCACGTCGTCGAAGTAGCCGGTGCCCACTTCCTGCTGGTGGGATACGAAGGTGTAGCCGCGGTCGCGCGCGGCGAATTCCGGCTCCTGCACTTTCTCCACGTAGGCGGACATGCCGCGCGCCACGTAGTCCTGCGCCAGGTCGTACATGTTGAACCACATGCTGTGGATGCCGGCCAGGGTGATGAACTGGTACTTGTAGCCCATGGCGCCCAGCTCGCGCTGGAACTTGGCGATGGTGGCGTCGTCCAGGTTCTTCTTCCAGTTGAACGACGGCGAGCAGTTGTAGGCCAGCAGTTTGCCCGGATGCTTGGCATGGACCGCTTCCGCGAACTTGCGGGCGAACTCCAGGTCCGGGGTGCCGGTTTCGCACCATACCAGGTCGGCGTAGTCGGCATAGGCCACGGCGCGGCTGATGGCTTGCTCCAAGCCTTTTTTGGTCTTGTAGAAGCCTTCGGCGGTGCGCTCGCCGGTCAGGAACGGCTCGTCGTTGGGATCGACGTCGCTGGTCAAGAGGTCGGCCGCCTCTGCGTCGGTGCGGGCGATCACCAGGGTGGGCACGCCGTAGACGTCGGCCGCCAGGCGGGCGGCGATCAGCTTCTGGATCGCTTCCTGCGTCGGCACCAGCACCTTGCCGCCCATGTGGCCGCATTTCTTCACCGAGGCCAGCTGGTCCTCGAAGTGCACGCCGGCGGCGCCGGCGCGGATCATGGACTTCATCAGCTCATAGGCGTTCAGGACGCCGCCGAAGCCGGCTTCCGCATCGGCGACGATGGGCGCGAAGTAGTCGACATAGCCCTTGTCGCCTTTTTCCAGGCCCTTGGCATGCTGGATTTCGTCGGCGCGGGTGAAGGCGTTGTTGATGCGTTCCACCACCTTGGGCACGGAATCCACCGGATACAGCGACTGGTCCGGATACATGGCCGAGTATTCGTTGTTGTCGGCGGCGACTTGCCAGCCGGACAGATAGATGGCTTTGACGCCGGCCTTCACCTGCTGCATCGCCTGGCCGCCGGTCAGCGCGCCCAGACAGTTGATGTAAGGCTCGGTGTTGACCAGTTTCCACAGCTTTTCCGCGCCGTGGCGGGCCAGCGTGTGTTCCACGTGCAGCGAGCCGCGCAGGCGTTCGACGTCGGCGGCGGTATAGCCACGCTTGATGCCCTTCCAGCGCGGGTTTTCGTCCCAGTCTTTTTGGATGGCTGCAATGCGTTGTTCGCGAGTCGTCATGTTAGAACCCTTCTCGATACGTTTCTCTGCTCGCCGGGCGGACCCGGCATCCTCAAATAGCGTTTAAGCGCATCCGGTGTTCCGGATTTTTGTCAAACCAGGCCGGATCGGCATGATTTTCTGGTCCGCGTGCATCGGCGATTTTGCGCCGTCCGCAACGGTTTCTTCCTTGGTGTGGGGCCATTATAAGCACAAAAAAAATCTCTTGTGTGCGGTGCAGCACAGATAAAATTCTTGTGTTTTCATAAGCTAACAAGCCATTCACAAAAACGAATCTTCATCGGCCAGAAATGTTGCCAATGCGAAAAATCGGCGGTTGAAATTTGCGTATCTTCGTTTTCCATCTTCGCGATCAGATGCGTCGGCTAGGGCTTGAAATCGCTGCAAAAGGCCCTACCTTTGGTCTGGACATCAATTTAGCCGGTGCAATTCCAAGGAAACGTCATGCAAGAAAATCAGAATCCGGCGGCAGAAGCCGTAGAAAACGAAGTGACCGATGCTGCGCATGAGGCGCATACCGAGCTGGAGCAGACCCCCGAGCAGCATATCGCCGGGCTGGAAGCCGAAATCGCCGAGCTGAACGACACCCTGCTGCGCGCCCGCGCCGAGCTGGAAAACCAGCGCCGCCGCGCCCAGGACGAAGTGGCGGCCGCGCACAAATACGCCATTGGCAAATTCGCGGCAGAGTTGGTGACGGTGAAAGACTATCTGGAAATGGCGCTGCTGGACCAGAGCGGGCAGATCGACACCTTGAAGATGGGCGTGGACATGACGCTGAAGCAGCTGGTGTCCGCCTTCGACAAGGCCCAGATCAAGGACATCGCGCCCAAGGTGGGCGACAAGCTGGACCCGCACCAGCATCAGGCCATGAGCGCGGAAGAGTCCGACGCCGAACCGAACACTGTGCTGCGCGTGATGCAGAAGGGCTATCTGCTGGCTGACCGCGTGCTGCGTCCGGCCATGGTGGTGGTGGCCAAGGCCAAAGCATAAAAAAGGCGCATGCCGGCCTCTTGAAAAGATCGGCATAGCCAATATTTATTGAGACAACAGGTTCCGGCTATCGCGAGTGACGCAGCCGAAGCCGAAACGGATCGAAGAAAGGAATTGAATCATGGGTAAAATCATCGGTATCGACCTGGGCACCACCAACTCCTGCGTAGCAGTGATCGAGGGCGGCAACCCGAAGGTGATCGAGAACGCCGAAGGCAACCGCACCACCCCGTCCATCATCGCCTACGTCGAAGACGGCGAGATCCTGGTGGGCGCGCCGGCCAAGCGCCAGGCGGTCACCAATCCGAAGAACACCATCTACGCCGCCAAGCGTCTGATCGGCCGCCGCTTCGAAGACAAGGAAGTGCAGAAAGACATCGACCTGATGCCTTTCGAAATCATGAAGGCCAAGAACGGCGACGCCTGGGTCAAGGTGCGCGACCAGGAACTGGCGCCGCCGCAAATCTCCGCCGAAGTGCTGCGCAAGATGAAGAAGGCCGCTGAAGACTACCTGGGCGAGGAAGTGACCGAAGCCGTGATCACCGTGCCGGCCTACTTCAACGACAGCCAGCGCCAGGCCACCAAGGACGCCGGCCGCATCGCCGGCCTGGAAGTCAAGCGCATCATCAACGAGCCGACCGCGGCCGCGCTGGCCTTCGGCCTGGCCAAACAGGAAGGCGACCGCAAGATCGCGGTGTACGACCTGGGCGGCGGCACCTTCGACGTGTCCATCATTGAAATCGCCGACGTGGACGGCGAGCACCAGTTCGAAGTGCTGTCGACCAACGGCGACACCTTCCTGGGCGGCGAAGACTTCGACCAGCGCCTGATCGACTACATCGTGACCGAGTTCAAGAAGGAACAAGGCGTCGACCTGAAGCAGGACGTGATGGCGCTGCAACGTCTGAAGGAAGCCGCTGAAAAGGCCAAGATCGAGCTGTCCAGCGCCACCCAGACCGAAGTGAACCTGCCGTACATCACCATGGACGCCACCGGTCCGAAGCACTTGGCCATGAAGATCACCCGCGCCAAGTTCGAAAGCCTGGTTGACGACCTGATCACCCGCTCCATCGAGCCGTGCCGCGTGGCCCTGAAGGACGCCGGCGTGTCGCTGTCCGACATCACCGACGTGATCCTGGTCGGCGGCCAGACCCGCATGCCGAAGGTGCAGGATGCGGTGAAGGAGTTCTTCGGCAAGGAGCCGCGCAAGGACGTGAACCCGGACGAAGCCGTGGCGGTGGGCGCAGCCATTCAGGGTTCCGTGCTGTCCGGCGACCGCAAGGACGTGCTGCTGCTGGACGTGACCCCGCTGTCGCTGGGCATTGAAACCTTGGGCGGCGTGATGACCAAGCTGATCCAGAAGAACACCACGATTCCGACCAAGGCGTCGCAAGTGTTCTCCACCGCCGACGACAATCAAACCGCGGTGACCATCCACGTGCTGCAGGGCGAGCGCGAGAAGGCCGCCGCCAACAAGTCGCTGGGCCAGTTCAATCTGGGCGACATCCCGCCGGCGCCGCGCGGCATCCCGCAGATCGAGGTGGAGTTCAACATCGACGCCAACGGCATTCTGCACGTGTCCGCCAAGGACAAGGCCACCGGCAAGCAGGCCAACATCACCATCCAGGCGTCTTCCGGCCTGTCCGAGGCCGAGATCGAGCGCATGGTGAAGGACGCCGAGGCCAACGCCGAGGAAGACAAGAAGCTGCATGAGCTGGTGACCGCGCGCAACCACGCCGAAGGCCTGATCCACAGCATCAAGAAATCGCTGGGCGAGCACGGCGACAAGATCGGCGCCGATGAAAAGGCCAAGATCGAGTCCGCGCTGAAGGAAGCCGAGGAAGTGGTGAAGGGCGACGACAAGGACGCCATCGAAGCCAAGTCCGAAGAACTGGCCAAGGCCAGCCAGAAGCTGGGCGAGATCATGTACGCCCAGGCTCAGGCCGAAGCCGGCGCCCAAGGCGGCGCCGAGCAGGCCGAAGCCGGCAAGAAGGACGACGGCAATGTGGTCGACGCCGAGTTCGAAGAAGTGAAAGACAAGAAGTAATCGTCGAATCACGCTGATCGAGGCACAGGGAATGGGGGAGGCATCTCCACCGGCCTCTGTGCCTTTGCCGTATCGAGACGACAGGGTTTGGCCGCGCATGGCCGGGCCGACCAGAGAGTGAAAGACAATGTCGAAAAAAGATTATTACGATGTGCTGGGGGTCAACCGCGATGCGTCGGAAGACGACATCAAGAAGGCATATCGCAAGCTGGCGATGAAGTACCACCCGGACCGCAATCCGGACAGCAAAGAGGCCGAGGACAAGTTCAAGGAGGTCAAGGAGGCCTACGAGATCCTGTCCGATAGCCAGAAGCGCGGCGCCTATGACCAGTTCGGCCACGCCGGCGTCGATCCGCAAGCCGGCATGGGCGGCGGAGGCGGCGGGTTTGGCGGCTTCGGCGATTTCGCCGACATCTTCAGCGACATCTTCGGCGGCGGCCAGCGCGGCGGCGGGCGTTCCAACGTCTACCGCGGCGCCGACCTGCGCTACAACATGGAGATCACGCTGGAAGAGGCGGCGCGCGGCTGCGAGAAGCAGATCCGCATCCCGTCGCACGAGTCCTGCGCCACCTGCAACGGCACCGGCGCCAAGCCGGGAACGCAGCCCAAGACCTGCTCCACTTGCGGGGGGCATGGCCAGGTGCGGATGAGCCAGGGCTTCTTCTCCATCCAGCAGACCTGCCCGACCTGCCACGGCAGCGGCAAGCAGATCACTGATCCGTGCACCAGCTGCCACGGCGCCGGCCAGAAGAAGACCACCAAGACGCTGAACGTGAAGATTCCGGCCGGGGTGGACGAGGGCGACCGCATCCGCCTGGGCGGCGAGGGCGAACCGGGCCAGAATGGCGGCCCGGCGGGCGATCTGTATGTGGTGACCCACATCAAGCAGCACGCGGTATTCCAACGCGACGGCATGGATCTGCACTGCGAAATGCCGATCTCCTTCGCCACCGCGGCGCTGGGCGGCGAAGTGGAGATTCCGACGCTGGACGGCATGGCCAAGGTCAAGATCGCCGCGGAAACCCAGAGCGGCCGCGTCTACCGCCTGCGCGGCAAGGGCGTGAAAGCCGTGCGCGGCACCGAGTACGGCGATCTGCATTGCCATGTGATCGTGGAGACGCCGGTCAAGCTGACCGAGCGGCAGAAGGAGTTGCTGCGCGAGTTCGAGGCGATCAGCCAGGGCGATGTGGCCACCCACAATCCGCGCTCCAAGTCCTTCATGGACAAGCTGCGCGATTTCTTCGAATAAGCGCCGCGCGGCTAAAGCCAAAGCCAGCCCACTATGGGCTGGCTTTTTTTAATGATATGGCGCCAAGCAAAACAGCCACCCTGAGGTGGCTGTCTGCACATTCTAAAACCGGGATGACTTCGCTTAGAAGTTGTGCTTCATCATGGCCCAGGCCAGCGTGGACTTCTCTTGACCCAATTTGTTTACGGTCTGCGCATCCTTATTGTCCTTGCGTTCGCCGTAACCGACTTGCACCAGGGTGTTCTTGCTCAAGGTGTAATCCACCGCGGCGGCCCACTGGCTGGCGCCCAGGCTGTAGCGCGTGCCGTCTATCTTGGCGTCGCCGCGCTTGGAGTACACGATGGACGGCTTGAAGTTGCCGATGGTGTAGGCGGCGTTCAGGGCCCAGGTGGTATTTTCTACTTTATTGCCTCCCGCTACGGGAGCTGGAGTGAGGCCGAGTGTGCTAGCGTCGCCATAGGTGGTCAGCCACTGGTAGCTGGCGGCCAAGTACAGGTTGTTGGCGCTGTAGCCGCCTTCCAGGCGGTTGGTGGCGCTGTTGCTGCCGCCCTTGGTGTTCAGCACCCCTGCGTAAGCCCAGGCGCCGAAGAAGCCGGAATTCTGGTAAGCCAGGCGCAGGCCATACTGTTCGCCCTGCTTCATCTGGCCGGCGGCCTGGTTTTCGCCTGCGCCGTACTGCAGCGTGGCGTTGAAGCCGTTCCAGGTCGGGGAGTCGTAACGGATGCTGTTCTTGAAGCGGGCGTCGCCGTAGGAGAACAGATCGGTGGCTTCGTACAGCGGGAAGTTGGTGCCCATGCTGTCGCGGCGCGGGCCGTACAGGTTGTCGGTGGCTTCCGAGTCGGCCAGCACGTCGCTCAGGTAGCCGACTCGCAACTTGCCGTAAGCGCCATCAAGGCCGACATAGCTTTCGCGGTTGGCGAAAGTGCCGGAGGCGGTGCCCTTCCCAGCCATGCCGTCCATGGCGAAACCGGTTTCCACCTGCCAGATGGTCTTCAGGCCGTTGCCCAGGTCCTCGCTGCCCTTGAAGCCGATGCGGCTGCCAAAGTCATCCACGCCGAAGGTGGAATTGTAGTTGTTGGTGCTGTTCTTGGTGACGGAAACGCCGGCGCGCAGCGATCCGTACAGGTTGACGTCAGCTTGCGCGAGTGCAGGGATGGCTGCGGCAATGGCCGCAAAGATAATAGTTTTCTTCATGTTTCTCTAAAGCCCTTTGTTGTCATCAGCCGTGTCGGCCGTTTGTCGGCGATGTGGTTTTTATTCCGCCGTCGTTGGGAGGGCCAGTTTTAACTGTGTCTAAATTGTTGTCAAGAAATACAAATTAACAGCCGATGGCGTTGCGCAATTTATGCAATTGAAATTTTACGTGTTGGTATCGATTCATTTTGGAATCTTATGTAAATCATTGGCTTAATAATGGTATTTTTCCTTTTTTGTAGTCTTTTATCATATTTATGAAATATGAGTGAAAATTCATTTCAATATTCATTGAAAGCAGCTGTGACATTTTTTCCAATGCCCTGGCCGCAGGCTTTGAAGTTCATACGTTTTCCTGGGGTTGCAGAATAGGGTGATGAGTAAAACTCAATTCTTGCGCCAAGTCGGCTCATGTCTTAGCCATGCTGTCTGCGAGTGGGGAATGGGCGTACAATTGCCGTTGTCTTTTTGGGGGTATTGTCGACATGATTTTTGCTAATCGTTATTTTCCCGCCACCCGCATGCGCCGCATGCGCAAGGATGAATTCAGCCGCCGCCTGATGCGAGAGAACGTGCTGACCGCCAACGATCTGATCTACCCGGTGTTCGTGATGGAAGGCAGCAACCTGGTGGTGGACGTGCCGTCCATGCCGGGCGCGCCGCGGCTGACGCTGGACAAGCTGTTGTTTGTGGCGGAAGAGGCGCTGGAGCTGGGCATTCCGATGCTGTCCTTGTTCCCTGTTATCACCGGCTCCAAGGACAATGAGGGCAGCGAGGCCTATAACCCGGAAGGCCTGGTGCCGCGCGTGGTGCGCGAGTTGAAGAAACGCTTCCCGGAGCTGGGGGTGATGACCGACGGCGCCTTGGACCCGTACACCATTCATGGCCAGGACGGCGTGATCGACGCCAACGGCTATGTGCTGAACGATGAGACTACGGAAATCCTGGTCAAGCAGGGCCTGTGCCATGCCGAGGCCGGCGTCGATGTGTTCGGCCCGTCTGACATGATGGACGGCCGCATCGGCGCCATCCGCGAGGCTTTCGAGGAAGAAGGCTATATCCACACCAAGATACTGGCCTATTCCGCTAAGTATTCGTCCGGCTTCTACGGCCCGTTCCGCGACGCGCTGGGCTCGTCGGCCAATCTGGGCAAGGCCGACAAGAACAGTTACCAGATGGACCCGGCCAATATCGAAGAGGCCATCCAGGAAGTGGCGCAGGACTTGGAAGAGGGCGCCGACATGGTCATGATCAAGCCGGGCATGCCGTATCTCGATGTGATCCGCCGCGTCAAGGACACTTTCCGCGTGCCCACCTTCGCTTATCAGGTGTCGGGTGAATACGCCATGCTGAAGGCGGCGTTCCAGAACGGCTGGCTGAACGAGGAAAAGTGCATGATGGAAAGCCTGCTGGCGTTCAAGCGCGCCGGCGCCGATGGCATTCTGACCTATTTCGCGATGGATGCCGCGCGCCTGCTGCGACAGCGCTAAAATGAAACGATGAGCCGCGCCCCCTGCCCGGAATGGGGCTGGGGGCGTTTTTTTTTGAGGGAGGGCATCATGGACCTGCTGCATTCCACCTGGTTCTGGGTTGTGATCATCGCCGCGCCGGCCATCACGGTGGTTGGCGTGCTGGCCAGGTTGGCCAAGCGCGAACCGCCGATCCAGCTGCCGCCCGGCGTGGCGCCGCTGGCTTGGGATGATGAAGAAGATGCGCCGGCTGGCGAAGCGGAAAAGTTGCGGGAAGGTGACAGAGTCCCGCCAAAACACTGATAACTGTCACTGCTGGCGATGAGTGCGCTGGGCTAGAATGGCTACAGTTTTCGTGGCGCGCCGCCGCGGGCGGGGCGCGGTGCCTTCGGACGCGGGTTCGATTCCCGTCTCCGGCCTATGCAAAGGATTGTCATGAATCATACTTACCTGGCCCATCTGCAAGCCACGCTGGCCCAAATCAAAGCCGATGGTTATGAAAAACCGGAACGCGTGATCGCAACGCCGCAAAGTTCCGACATCGCGCTGGCCGGCGGCGAGCAGGTGCTGAACTTCTGCGCCAACAACTACCTGGGCCTGGCCGACGACAAGCGCCTGGTGCTGGCCGCCAAGACCGGCATGGACCATTACGGCTACGGTTGCGCCTCGGTGCGTTTCATCTGCGGCACGCAAACCATCCACAAGCATCTGGAAAAATCCATTTCCGAATTCCTGGGCACCGACGACACCATTCTTTACTCCAGCTGTTTCGACGCCAACGGCGGCGTGTTCGAAACGCTGCTGAGCGAAGAGGACGCGGTGATCTCCGACGAGCTGAACCACGCCTCCATCATTGACGGCGTGCGCCTGTCCAAGGCCAAGCGTTTCCGCTACAAGAACAACGACATGGCCGATCTGGAGGCGCAACTGATCGCCGCCGAGGAAGCCGGCGCGCGCTTTAAGTTGATCGTCACCGACGGCGTGTTCTCGATGGACGGCATCATCGCCAACCTGAAGGGCCTGTGCGAAGTGGCCGACCGCCACAGCGCCATCGTGATGGTGGACGACTCCCATGCCGTCGGCTTCATCGGCGAAACCGGCGCCGGCACGCCTGAGCTGTGCGGCGTGGCCGAGCGCGTGGACATATATACCGGCACGCTGGGCAAGGCGCTGGGCGGCGCGTCCGGCGGTTATGTGGCCGCGCGCCAGCCGATTGTGGACCTGCTGCGCCAGCGCTCGCGTCCGTATCTGTTCTCCAACACGCTGGCCCCGGCCATCGCCGCCGCCAGCGTGGAAGTGTTGAACATCCTGAAGAGCGGCGAAGGCGCCGAGCTGCGCGCCAAGGTGCGCCGCAACGCCGAGCTGTTCCGCAAGGAAATGTCCGCCGCCGGCTTCACCCTGGTGCCGGGCCAGCACCCCATCATCCCGGTGATGCTGGGCGATGCCCGCCTAGCCGGCGAAATGGCCGCCAAGCTGCTGGCCGAAGGCGTGTACGTGATCGGCTTCTCCTATCCTGTGGTGCCCAAGGGCAAGGCGCGCATTCGCACCCAGATGTCCGCCGCGCACAGCGAAGAGCAAGTGCTGAAAGCGGTGGCCGCGTTCACCAAGGTGGGCCGCGAACTGGGTGTGATTTAAGTCAGGAATGAGCCACGGAACCACACGGAAAGGCACGGAATAAAACCGAGGGATGGGTCTCTTTGGCGTTTTTCAAGGGGCGGCAGCCTTTCCGTGTTCTTCCGAGTGTTTCCGTGGCTAAAAATATTGTCGCAACATGCCGCGGCAAGGATGAGGTTTCCATGAAAGCACTAGCCAAACTGCAGGCCGCGCCCGGCCTGACCATGACCGATGTTCCGATGCCGGAAGTCGGCCACAACGATCTGTTGATCAAGATCACCAAGACCGCGATCTGCGGCACCGACATCCATATCTGGAACTGGGACGAGTGGTCGCAGAAGACTATCCCGGTGCCGATGCACGTCGGCCATGAGTACGTCGGCGTCGTCGCCGGCATGGGTTCGGAAGTGCAGGGCTTTAAGATCGGCCAGCGCGTGTCCGGCGAAGGCCATATCACCTGCGGCTATTGCCGCAATTGCCGTGCCGGCCGCCGCCACTTGTGTCGCAACACCACCGGCGTCGGCGTCAACCGCGAAGGCGCGTTCGCCGAATACCTGGTGATTCCGGCCTTCAACGCCTTCCCGATTCCGGACGACATCTCCGACGACTTGGCCTCCATCTTCGACCCGTTCGGCAACGCCGTGCACACCGCGCTGTCGTTCAACCTGGTGGGCGAGGACGTGCTGATCACCGGCGCCGGCCCAATTGGCATCATGGCGGTGGCCATCGCCAAGCATGTCGGCGCGCGCCATGTCGTGATCACCGACGTCAACGATTACCGCCTGGAGCTGGCCAAGAAGATGGGCGCCACCCGCGCGGTCAATGTCGCCAAGGAAGACCTGAAGGCGGTGATGCAGGAGCTGCACATGACTGAGGGCTTCGACGTGGGCCTGGAAATGTCCGGCAATCCGCAGGCCTTCCGCCAGATGCTGGAGACGATGAACCACGGCGGCAAGGTGGCGCTGTTGGGCATTCCGCCGTCCAATACCGCCATCGACTGGAACCAGGTGATCTTCAAGGGCCTGGAAATCAAGGGCATCTACGGCCGCGAGATGTTCGAGACCTGGTACAAGATGGTGGCGCTGATCCAGTCCGGCCTGGACATCCGCCCCATCATCACCCACCACTTCAAGGTTGATGACTTCGAGCAAGGCTTCGCCGCCATGCTGTCCGGCCAGAGCGGCAAGGTGATTTTGGACTGGCAGTAAATTCTAGCCTGCGCCTTCAGTAAGGCCGCCCGTTTTCCGGGCGGCCTTTTTGTTTTCTGGCACGCAAGGACTTGGCGAGCAGGCTCATGGCAAAGCCCTCGGCTTGACCGCCATCAACTAGCGCCGGACCGCTAGCTGGATAATCAGAAGCTAATAAATATCCTGGTGAAGGAGAGGCTGATGATTGCGGTGATAGGCGCCGGGGTGTCCGGCTTGTCGTGTGCCTGGTGGTTGCAGCGCCAGGGGGCGGCGGTAAGCGTGTTCGAGGCCGCCGACAGGGTCGGCGGCAAGGTCAGGACGGAGCAGGGAGAGGCGCTATGCGAAGCGGGGCCGCATACCCTGCTGGCGGATGAGGAGCTGTTGCAATGGCTGCCGTCGCTGGGGCTGGAGCCGGTGTGGCCGCATCGCGACGGCCGGCAGCGCTATGTCCTGCTCAATGGCCGCTATCGGCGGCTGCCTGCCGGCCCATTGCAGCTGCTGGGCGGCGATTTGCTGAGCTGGCGCGCCAAATGGCAGGTCGTAGCCGGCATGCTCAGGTCGGGCGAGGAGACGGCCGGCTTGGATAGCGTCGCCGCCTTTTGCGATTCGCGCTTTGGCCGCGAGGTGCTGTCGCGGGTGATGGATCCCATGGTGGGCGGCATTTTCGCCGGCGATCCGCGCGAGCTGCGGCTGGAGGAAACCCTGCCGGATCTGGCCGAGGCGGCGCAATGCCGCGGGCCCTTCTTAGGCGGCTTGATGCGGATGAACCGCCGCTTGGGCCGCCGCCGCGGCTGCACCCTGCGCGGCGGCTTGCAGCAATTGCCGCGCCAGTTGGCGCGGGATCTCGATGTCCGTTTGAACACCGCGGTGACCGCGCTGAGGCGGGAGGGGGCCGGCTGGCGCCTGCGCACTAGTTCCGGCTGGACTTATGCGGAGCAGGTGGTGCTGGCTTTGCCGGCCTCCCAGGCCGCCATGCTGCTGCACCCGCTGGCGCCGGCATTGGCCGATGCCTGTCGGCGCATTCCCTATGCGCCGCTGGCGGTGGTGTCTACCTTGCTGGATGCCGATGCCTTGGCCAGTCCCTTGCCCGGCGGCGGCGCGCTGCACCCGCATGGCGAGGACGCCTTGACGCTGGGTTATCTCTCGGTCAGCGCCAGCTACCCGCATGTCTGCCAAGACGATAAGCGGCTCTTGACCTGTTTCATCGGCGGGCGTCGTCGTCCCGACTTGCTGCGTTTGAGCGACGAAGATTTGTTGTCTCGGGTCAATGCCGAGCTTGACGAGTTGTTCGGTTTGCGCGCCGCGCCGCTGTCGCAGCGGATTACCCGCTGGCAGGAGGCTTTGCCTCAGGGCACGGCGCTGCAGGGGCGCGTGCGGCGCCTGGCGCAGCCGCTGGCGGGGCAGGGCCTGCATCTGTGCGTGAACTGGCTCGACGGGGTTTCGCTGGCCGATTGCCTGCGCAAGGGGCGGCGGCTGGCGGACCGCTTGGGCGGCTTTGGCCGTTCCGGCTTTGCGTGAGCGGCGGCAGGCGGTAGAATCGACGTTTATTTGTCAAATTTTCCATCGACACGTTTATGCTTACCTTCCAGGAAATCATCCTCAAGCTCCAGCACTACTGGAACCGCCAGGGCTGCGCGCTGCTGCAGCCTTACGATACCGAAGTGGGCGCCGGCACCTCGCACACCGCCACCTTCCTGCGCGCGCTGGGTCCTGAGCCCTGGAACGCCGCCTACGTGCAGCCCAGCCGCCGCCCCAAGGACGGCCGCTACGGCGAGAACCCTAACCGCTTGTTCCAGCACCACCAGTTCCAGGTGGTGCTCAAGCCGTCTCCGTCCAACATCCAGGAGCTGTACCTGGGCTCGCTGCAGGAACTGGGCCTGGACCCGACGGTGCAGGACATCCGCTTTGTCGAGGACGACTGGGAAAACCCGACGCTGGGGGCCTGGGGCCTGGGCTGGGAAGTGTGGCTGAACGGCATGGAAGTGACGCAGTTCACCTATTTCCAGCAAGTGGGCGGCCTCGATTGCAAGCCGGTGCTGGGCGAGATCACTTATGGCCTGGAGCGCCTGGCCATGTATCTGCAGGGCGTGGAAAACGTCTACGACCTGATCTGGACCCATCTGCCGGACGGCCAGCCGGTGACCTACGGCAATGTGTTCTATCAGAACGAGGTGGAGCAGTCCAAGTACGCTTTCGAGCACAGCAATGTCGAGCTGCTATTCCGCCAGTTCAACGATTACGAAGCCGAGGCGAAAAAGCTGCTGGACGCCAGCCTGCCGCTGCCGGCGTATGAAATGATCCTGAAGGCGGGCCACACCTTCAACCTGCTGGATGCGCGCGGCTCCATCTCCGTGACCGAGCGCGCCGCCTACATCGGCCGCATCCGCAACCTGTCGCGCGGCGTGGCGCAGGCGTATTACGATGCGCGGGAGGCCCTGGGCTTCCCGATGTGCCGAAAGGATTGACCGTTTTGCGATGCGGCCATCGCCTATGCTGTTAAGGCTGGCAAGTCCAGCCTGACCGATAGGAGAGGATGATGAGAGCGTGTGCCGCGATGTTGCTGCTGGCGAGCTTGCCGGCCTGGGCCGAGCAAGCGGCCGACTGGGTGGTGTACCGGGACGGCGGCCAGCTGCAGCTGGCGATAGATGGAAATGCGTTGTGGCTGGGCAAGGACGGACTGGTGCATTTCATCAACCAGGAGCGCTTTGCCAAGCAGCACTACGAAAAGCCGTACAAGCTCTATTTCTACATCCGCCGCACCACTGGCTACGCCGATTGCAAGCAGTACCAGTATGTGTTTGTCGGTTCAGAGTATTTTGACCAAAACAACAAGCACCTGTTTTCCACGATGTTCCCGGTGCCGCGCTATGCCTGGAAGTGGCAGCCGGTGAACGAGGATTCGGTCGCCCACGCCATGATGAAGGTGATCTGCGACGCGGCCGGAAATGCCTCCCAATAATTGAAACCGAAGAGAATGAACGCAACCCTGCTGATCGAACTCCTGACCGAGGAGCTGCCGCCCAAGGCCCTGCCGCGTCTGGCCGCGAGTTTCGCCCAGACCATCACCGAAGAACTGAAGAAGATGCAGTTCGCCGCCGCCGATGCCGAGGCCGTGGTGTACGCCTCGCCGCGCCGTCTGGCCGTGCAGCTGCCCGGCGTGCTGGCCGTGCAGCCGGACCAGCACATCACGCGCCAGGGCCCGGCCGTGGCCGCCGGCATGAAGGATGGCCAGCCGACGCCGGCCCTGGCCGGCTTCGCCCGCTCCTGCGGCGTGGAAGTGTCCCAACTGTCCATCGTCAACAACGGCAAGCAGGACGTGTACGCCTACGCCAGCACCAAGACCGGCGAAGCGCTGTCCGCCGTGCTGGCCGACGTGGTGGCGCTGGCGCTGAAGAAGCTGCCGGCGCCCAAGCTGATGCGCTGGGGCGATTCCGACGTGCAATTCGTCCGTCCGGCGCATGGCCTGATCATGCTGCATGGCGACAAGGTCATCGCCGGCGAAGTGCTGGGCCTCAAGAGCGGCAACGCCACCCGCGGCCACCGCTTCCTGTCGCAAGGCGAGGTGGCGGTCGCCCACGCCGACGATTACGCGCGCACCCTGCATGAAGCGGGCAAGGTCATCGCCAGCTTCGCCGCCCGCCGCGAGCTGATCGGCCACAAGCTGGCCGAGGCCGCCGCCCGGCTTGGCGCCACCATTGCCGCGCCGGACGCGCTGTTCGATGAGGTGACGGCGCTGGTGGAATGGCCGGTGGTGCTGGAGGCCGGTTTCGAGGCCGAGTTCCTGCAAGTGCCGCAGGAGTGCCTGATCCTGACCATGCAGCAAAACCAGAAGTATTTCCCGCTGCTGGACCAGAGCGGCAAGCTGATGAACCGCTTCCTGCTGGTGTCCAATATCGCGCCGCAAGACCCGTCTTTCGTGGTCGGCGGCAACGAGCGCGTGCTGCGCGCCCGCCTGTCCGACGCCAAGTTCTTCTTCGAGCAGGACAAGAAGCATCGCCTGGACAGCCGCCTGCCGCGTCTGGCCAACGTGGTGTATCACAACAAGATCGGCACCCAGCTGGAACGTGTGGAGCGCTTGCAGAGCATCGCCGGCGCCATCGCCCATGAACTGGGCGCCGACACCGCGCTGGCCGCGCGCGCGGCCTACCTGGCCAAGGCTGACCTGGTGACCGACATGGTCGGCGAGTTCCCGGAGCTGCAGGGCATCATGGGCATGTACTATGCCCAGCACGACGGCGAACACGCCGAGGTGGCGGCCGCCATCGAGGGGCATTACCACCCGCGTTTCGCCGGCGACACGCTGCCGGCAGGCAAGATCGCCACCGCCGTGGCGCTGGCGGACAAGCTGGAGACCATCGTCGGCATCTGGGGCATAGGCCTGATCCCGACCGGCGACAAGGACCCGTTCGCGCTGCGCCGCGCCGCGCTGGGCGTGGTGCGCATGGCTTTGGAAGCCGATCTGGACCTGAAGCAACTGCTGTCCATCGTGGCCGGCGCGTTCCCGGATGGCAAGCTGTCCGCCACGGTGGCCGACGAGGTGTTCGGCTTCATGATGGACCGCCTGAAGAACTTCCTGGCCGCCGATTACAAGGGCGACGAGATCGACGCCGTGCTGGCGCTGGCCCCGAGCCGCATCCACGAAGTGCGCGCCGTGCTGGCGGCCGTGGCGCAGTTCAAGGCGCTCCCGGAAGCGGCCGCGCTGGCAGCCGCCAACAAGCGCGTCAACAACATCCTGAAGAAGGCCGAAGGCGGCATTGGCGAGGTCAATCCCGCCCTGCTGCAGGAAGCCGCCGAACAGGCGCTCTACGCCGCGGTGCAGGATCTGGCCCCGGCGGTGGAAGCCAAGTTCGCCGCCCACGACTTCGCCGGCGCGCTGGCGCAGCTGTCCAGCCTGAAAGCCCCGGTGGACGCCTTCTTCGACGGCGTGATGGTGATGGCCGAGGACGTCCAGGTCCGCGCCAACCGCATCGCGCTGCTGGCTCGCCTGGCCGCCTTGTTCAACCGCGTGGCGGACATCTCGCTGCTGGCGGAGTAAGCGTAGGGCGGAAGCCCGGCCATGCCGGGCGTTCCGCCAAGCCGCCAGTCGGAAAGCATGCAAACGGCGGAACGCCCCAGCGGGGCTTCCGCCCTACTCATTGGAGAAAGCGTGAAGCTAGTCATTCTGGACCGGGACGGCGTGATCAATCAGGATCGCGACGATTTCGTCAAGAACAGCGTGGAGTGGGTGCCGATCGAGCATAGCCTGGAAGCCATCGCCAATCTGACCCAGTCGGGCTGGCGCGTGGTGGTGGCCACCAACCAGTCGGGCATCGGCCGCGGCCTGTTCGACATGCACGCCTTGAACGCCATGCACGAGAAAATGCACCGTCTGGTGGGACAGGCGGGCGGCCGCATCGACGCAGTGGTGTTCTGTCCGCACGCGGCGGACCATGGCTGCGAATGCCGCAAGCCGCTGCCGGGCATGGTGCTGGAGATCGCCGAGCGCTTCAACGTCAAGCTGGAAGGCTTGCCGCTGATCGGCGACAGCCTGCGCGATCTGGAAGCGATCGCCGCGGTCGGCGGGCAGCCCATGCTGGTGAAGACCGGCAAGGGCGTCAAGACGCTGGCGGCCGGCAAGCTGCCGGAAAACACTCTGGTGTTCAACGACTTGTACGATGCCGCCGAGCATTTGATCAATCATCATTGAGGCAGATACCGCAAGCATGATCAGTCTTTTGATACGCAATCTGGTGTACTGGCTGGTGCTCATCGCCATTACGCCGCTGTTTTTCTGTCTGCTGCTGCTGGCCGCGCCGCTGCCGCGCCGCAAGCGCCACGTATTCGGCGTCAGCTGGGCGATGACCTTGCTGTGGATGCTGGAGCACGTCATCGGCCTGAAATACAAGGTGTTGGGGAGAGAAAACATCCCGACGGAGCCGTCGGTGATCTGCGCCAAGCATCAATCGGGCTGGGAAACGCTGGCGCTGCAGAAAATCTTCCCGTGGCAGGTGTATGTGGCCAAGCGCGAGCTGGCCTGGATACCGCTGTTCGGCTGGGGCCTGGTGTTGATGAACCCGATCATGATCAACCGCTCGGACCGCTCCCGCGCCAATCAGCGCCTGCTGGAGCAGGGGCTGGAGCGCAAGCGCCACGGCTTTTGGATCACCGTGTTCCCGGAGGGCACCCGCACCAAGCCGGGCCGCATCGGCAAGTACAAGCTGGGCGCGGCGCGCATGGCCAAGCAGTTTGACATGCCCATGGTGCCGGTGGCCCATAACGCCGGCGAATTCTGGCCACGCAACGCTTTTCTGAAATATCCGGGCGAGGTCACCGTGGTGGTGGGCCCCGCCATCCGTCCGTCCGAAAGCGTCGGCCCAGAATCCATGATGGCCGAAGCCGAAGCCTGGATCGAAGCCCGCCAGCGCGAAATCGGCGGCGTAGGTCCGTTTGCCGATCCCGATGAAAAACGCCAGCGTCTGGCATCGCCTGCCTCTGCCTGACGGCGACGTGCCGGTGCTGCTGACGCGGCGGACGCGTCAGAGCATAGGCATACGGGTGCGCGACGGCGTGGTCGAGCTGATCGCCGCGCCCGGTGTCAGCCAGGAGCGTCTGCATCAGGTGTTGCGGCAGCGCCACGACTGGATCGTCGGCCATGTGCTGCGCCAGCGCGGCCAGCTGGCCAAGAGCGAGGATCTGAGCCGGCTGACGCTGCTGGGCGAGGCGCTGGGCTTGCGCCTGGTCGGCGGCGTCCGCAAGACGGTGCGGCGCGACGGCGACGTCCTGTTGGTGGCCGGCGTGGCCGAGGGCGACGCCGAGGCGCTGAAGGCCGTGTTGGCCAAATATCTGAAACGCGAGGCGGCGCTGCTGTTTCCCGGCCGCCTCTCCCTGCTGGCGGCGCGTTGCCGCCGCAAACCGAGCCGATTGCAGCTGTCTTCCGCGCGCACGCGCTGGGGCAGCTGCAGCGCGGAAGGCGGCATCCGCCTGAATTGGCGGCTGGCGCAGGCCCCGTTGGCCGTGGTCGATTACGTCATCGCCCACGAACTGGCTCATCTGGAACACATGAATCACTCGCCGGCGTTCTGGGCGGAGACCGAGCGTCTTTATCCAGGCTGGCGCGAGTCTCGCCGCTGGTTGCGCCAGCATGGCGGCGAGTTGTTTGCCTTTGGCTGATTTTGAGGATTTTGTCATGAGAATGCTTCACACCATGTTGCGCGTCGGGAACCTTGAACGTTCGATATCGTTCTATCAGGAAGTACTCGGCATGAAACTGCTGCGCCGTTCCGATTTTCCGGAGGGCCGTTTCACGCTGGCCTTCGTCGGCTATGGCGACGAGGCCGATCACACCGTGCTGGAGCTGACCCATAACTGGGACACCGAATCCTACGAGCTGGGCAACGGCTACGGCCACATCGCCATCGAAGTGGAAGATGCCTATGCCGCCTGCGACATGGCGCGTGCCAAGGGCGGCAAAGTCACCCGCGAGGCCGGCCCGATGAAGCACGGCACCACCGTGATTGCCTTCATCGAGGACCCGGACGGTTACAAGATCGAGTTCATCCAGAAGGGTAGCCGCTAAGCGCGGCTGACAAAAATCCTTGCGCCGCCTGGCCGTACTTGCGTATGCGGCCTCAGGCGGCGCGTTTTGCCTCGGATTTTTGTCCGCGACTCCATGTTTTCGCGCGTTTGGCAGGACTTGCGATACGCACAGGCCGGCACCCGGAAGCCCGGCCTGCGCCGACAAGCACAACCGGGAATGCTCTGGCAGCTTCGCGCTGCGTTTTTATCTACGGGCCATGCCCGCGGGAAGGACTGATGAAAAATAAACTGATTACCCTGGCGGGCGCCATGCTGTTGCCCGCCGTCGCCCAGGCAGCGGATCTGGATGGCGCCTCGCTGAGCCTGGGTTGGGCCGTGCCGTTCGCCGGCATCCTGCTGTCCATCGCCCTGTTTCCTATGTTGGCGCCCGGCGTGTGGCACCATCATTTCGGCAAGATCACAGCCGGCTGGACCGCCTTGTTCCTGCTGCCGTTCGCCGTGATGTTCGGCCTGGGGCAAACCGGCGAGCTGGTGCTGCACGCGCTGTTCACCGAATACATTCCCTTCATCGTGCTGCTGTTCGCGCTGTACACCGTGTCCGGCGGCATTCTGGTGTGGGGCTCCCTGCACGGCTCCCCCAAGCTGAATACCGCCATCCTGGCCATCGGCACCGTGCTGGCTTCCATCATGGGCACCACCGGCGCGGCGATGCTGCTGATCCGCCCGCTCTTGCGCGCCAACGAGGGCCGCAAGCGCAATGTGCACGTCGTGGTGTTCTTCATCTTCCTAGTGGCCAATGTCGGCGGCGGCCTGACGCCGTTGGGCGATCCGCCGCTGTTCCTGGGCTTCCTGAAGGGCGTGACCTTTGGCTGGACCTTCCTGCACATGCTGGCGCCGGTGGCTTTGCTGTCCGCGCTGCTGCTGACGATCTTCTACTTCCTGGATCGGCACATGTACGCCAAGGAAGCGGCGGAGGGCACGCTGAAGCCGGTGGACACCAGCCATGACAAGCCGCTCAAGCTCTACGGCAAGCGCAACTTCTGGCTGCTGGCCGGGGTAGTGGGCGCCGTGCTGATGTCCGGCCTGTGGAAGCCCGGCATCACCCTGCACCTGCCGGGCGCGCATCTGGAGCTGCAAAACCTGCTGCGCGACGGAATCCTGGTGCTGCTGGCCTTCGCCTCCTTGTGGATCACCCCCAAACAAGTGCGCGCCGGCAACGAGTTCAATTGGCTGCCGATTCTGGAAGTGGGCAAGCTGTTTGCCGGGATTTTCATCACCATCGCGCCGGTGATCGCCATCCTGCGCGCCGGCGAGCACGGCCAGTTGGCCAGCCTGGTGCACGCGGTGTCCGGGCCGGAAAGCCAGCCGCTGGAGATCATGTACTTCTGGATGACCGGCATCCTGTCCAGCTTCCTGGACAATGCGCCGACCTATCTGGTGTTCTTCAATCTGGCATCCGGCGACGCCGCCACCATGATGGGCCCGCTGGCCGATACGCTGCTGGCCATTTCGATGGGCGCGGTGTTCATGGGCGCGATGACCTATATCGGCAATGCGCCCAACTTCATGGTCAAAGCCATCGCCGAGCACCGCCACGTCAAGATGCCCGGCTTCTTCGGCTACATGATGTGGTCCGGCGCGGTGCTGCTGCCGTGCTTCGTGCTGCTGACGGTGGTGTTCTTCTAGATCCGCCAGCCAGTGCCAAACAAAAAGCCCGTCGCGATCGCGACGGGCTTTTTGCTGGCTGATCTGAATCAGGCTTCAGACAAAGCCGGCTTCAGTTCCGGCTGCGGAGCCGGACGGCTCAGCAGCTGTTTCCAGCGGCGGCAGGCGGAGATCAGAATCACCAGGCCCAGGACCAGCATCACGATGGAGATGCCGGCATTGAACAGGTTGTAGCCCTTGGCGGCCGGGTTCAGGTACACGTTTTTGACCATCCAGTAGCCGGCGTAGTTGACGGTGACGTACAGGTAGGCCAGCGGCACCAGGCAGGTCATCATATAGCTGCGCTTGTGCGACAGGCGCAGGATGATGGTGGCGCCGATGATCAGGCCGATGGAGGCCATCAGCTGGTTGGACACGCCGAACAGCGCCCATACCGAGTTGATGTCCCCGGAGTTCAGCAGGTATCCCCACATCACGCAGGCCACGACGGAGGCGCCGATGGCGCCGGGCATCCAGTCGGTGCGCTTCAGCGGCGCCCACAGGTCGCCGACGAAGTCCTGGATCAGGTAACGGGCGACGCGGGTGCCGGAATCGATGGCGGTGAGGATGAACACGGCCTCGAACATCACCATGAACTGGAAGAAATAGGACGCCAGATTGCTGAACCACGGGATGCGGGTGAAGATGTCCGCCATGCCCACCGCCAGCGTCACGGCGCCGCCGGTGCGGCCGTACAGATCGAGGCCGATTTCCTCGGACAGCTTGGGCAGATTCACCACGTCCATGCTCAGGGTGTGGAACACGGCCGGCGCGGAGTTGATGGCGAAGTAATCAGCCGGATGCAAGGCGGTGGCGGCGATCAAGGCCATCACGCCCACCACGCATTCGGCCAGCATGGCGCCGAAGCCCACCGGCAGGATGTCGCTCCACTTGTCGATCTGCTTGGGCGTGGTGCCGGAGCCGATGAAGGCGTGGAATCCGGAGATCGCGCCGCAGGCGATGGTGATGGAGATGAAGGGCCATACCGGGCCGGACAGCACCGGGCCGCCGCCGTGGATGAACTGCGTCACCGCCGGGAACTGGATTTGCGGGTTGATGAACACCACGCCGACCACCAACAGGCCGAACACGCCTATCTTCATGAAGCTGGACAGACAGGCGCGCGGGGTCAGCAGCATCCATACCGGCAGCGCGGTAGCGAAGAAGGCATAGATAGGCAGCAGCAACGACACGGTGGATGCCTTCAGCGACAGCCATTCGCCCAGCGCAGTGTGCTGGATGTAAGGGCCGGCGAACACGCAGGCCATGATGGCGGCGATGCCCACATAGCTGGCATTCTTCATGCTTCCGGTGACGCGCTCCCACAGGCCGACGGCTATGGCGATGGGGATGGTCATGAACACGGCGAAAGCGCCCCACGGGTTGCGCTCCAGCGCGTGCACCACCACCATGGACAGGCCGGCCATGGTGATGGTGATGATGAACAGCATGGCCAGGCCGGTGCACCAGCCGGCCAGCGGGCCGAGCTCGGCCTTGGCCACTTCGGACAAGGACTTGCCGTGGTGCTTCATCGACGCGAACAGCACCACTGTGTCGTGCACCGCGCCGCCGATGACGCAGCCTATCAACAGCCAGATCATGCTGGGCAGATAGCCGTACTGGGCTGCCAGCACCGGGCCGACCAGCGGGCCGGCGGCGGCGATGGCGGCGAAGTGGCCGCCGAAGGCCACCCACTTGCTGGTGGGCACGTAGTCCTTGCCGTCTTTCAGCTCATGGGAAGGGGTGACAGCGCTGTCGTCGACGCCCAGCACCTTGCGCGTGAAGAATACCCCGTACAGGCGGTAGCAGATCGCAAGAATGCACAGGCTGCCGATCACAAAAGTCAATGCGTGATCCATGATGGTGGCTCCAGTGAAATCGTGGCTTCACCTTACGCCTTTAAAGAAAGAGCCTGGGGCGCCGGCTGCGTCAGCGGCAGCCTGGCGGCGCGAGCGGCGGGAAACCGGGGGCGAGCAGCGGCGCTGCCTTTCAGCCGGGAATCCCCAAGGCCTCCTTCAGCGGCTTGAGGAAGCGGCGGCTGACCGGCAGCGTGCGGCCGCCTAGGGTGACGATATCGGCCACGCCATTGTCGCCGAGGCGGATTTCGCGGATGGCGCGCAGATTGACCAGGTGCTGGCGATGGCAGCGGAACAGGACGCTGCGCTCCTCGAAGGTGCGCAAGGTCAACTCGGTGAAGTGTTCGCGTCCATCGGCGGCCTGCACGAACACCCCGCTGACGCGCGAGGACACGAACTCCACTTCGTCCAGCCTGAGCAGGGCGATGCGGTTGACGCCGTGGCAGGGCACCAGCTCCAGCGGCGCCAGCGGCAGGCCGTCCAGCGCGCGCGGCGCGGCCTCGCGTTGCAGCCGGCCTATGGTCTTGGCCAGCCGCTCGGGGTCCACCGGTTTCAGCAGGTAATCGAAGGCATGTTCCTCGAAAGCCTGGATGGCGTAGTCGTCGAAGGCGGTGACGAACACCACGCGCGGCATCTTGTCCGGGTCCAGCATGGCCAGCATTTCCAGGCCGCTGACGCGCGGCATCTGGATGTCCAGAAACACCACGTCGGGCTGCTGGCGGTGGATGAAGGCGATGGCTTCGATGGCGTTGCCGCATTCGCCGACGATGTCGAAGCCGGCGTGCGCGGCCAGGAGCTGGCGCAGTTCGTCGCGCGCCAGCGGTTCATCGTCCACCAGCAGGGTCTTCAGCATGGCAGTTCTCCGGGGCAAGGGCAGGGCACGGTCAAGGTGACGCGGGTATAGGCTTCCGGCTGGCATTCCACCGTTACGCCGTAGCCGGGGCCGTGGCGGGCGCGGATGCGGCGGTCCACCAATGACATGCCCATGCCGTCGCTGGGCCCGGCCGGCGCGTACAGGCCGGCGTTGTCCTCCACCGTCACCCGCAGCGCGCCGTCGGCGCAGCGCGCGCCAATGCGGATGCGGCCGGGTTCCAATAGCTGCGAGGTGCCGTGCTTGATGGCATTTTCCACGATGGGTTGCAGCGAGAAGGCCGGCAGCTGGACCTGGCGGGCGTCCTCCGCCAACTCGATATCCACATGCAGCCGCCCGGCGAAGCGCGCCTCTTCGATGTGCAGATAGGCGCTGACATGCTCGATCTCGTCCGCCAGCGTCGCCACCTCGCTGGGGCGTTTCAGGTTTTTGCGGAAGAAGGTGGACAGATATTGCACCAACTGGCGCGCGTGCTCCGGGTTGCGGCGGATCACCGCCGACAGCGTGTTCAGCGCGTTGAACAGGAAGTGCGGATTGACCTGGGCGTGCAGCAGCTTGATCTCGGTCTGCGCCAGCAGCTGTTTCTGCTGGTCGTAGCGGCCTTGCAGGATCTGGCTGGACAGTAGGCGGGCGATGCCTTCGCCCAGGGTCAGATTGATGTGGGAGATCAGCTTGTTGCGCGGCTCGTACAGCTTGATGGTGCCGATCACCCGTTCGTCCTCGCCGCGCAGCGGAATCACCAGCGACGACGCCAGCTTGCACTGCGGATGCAGTGAACAGCGGTAAGGCACCTCCTCGCCGTCGGCGTACACCACCTGATTGTGTTCGATGGCGCGGTGGGTGTGCGGCGAGGTGATGGCGGTGCCGGGTTTGTGATGGTCCGAACCTATGCCGATGAAGGCGAGCAGATGTTCGCGGTCGGTGATGGCCACGGCGCCGACGCCCAACTCCTCGTACAGGATGCGGGCGACGGTCATGCTGTTCTCGCGGTTGAAGCCCTGGCGCAGAACGCCCTCGGCGCGGGCGGCGATTTGCAGCGCCTTGCTGGAGAAGGCAGTGGAATATTGCGTGGCCAGCGCGCGGCGGTCCAGCAAGATGCGCATGAACATGCCGGCGCCCAGCGTGTTGGCGATCATCATCGGCAGGGCGATGCTTTCCACCAGGTGCTCGGCCGCATGAAACGGCCGCACCAGCGCCAGCAGGATGGCCATCTGGCACACTTCGGCGGCCAGGGCGGTCAGCGCCACCACCAGCGGGTCGAACAGTTTGGCCCGTTTGCCCTTTCTCACCAGATACAGATGCACCAGCCCGCCCAGCAGCCCTTCCACCATGGTGGAGACCATGCAGGCCCCGGCGGTGAGGCCGCCCAACGAGTAGCGGTGCAGGCCGCCGGTAAAGCCCACCGCCAGCCCCACCCAGGGGCCGCCCAGCATGCCGCCCAACACCGCGCCGATGGCCCGAGTGTTGGCGATGGAATCGTCGATGTGCAGGCCAAAGTAAGTGCCCATGATGCAGAACATCGAGAACACCACATAACAGGCCAGCCGATGCGGCAGCCGCAGGGTCACCTGGGTCAGCGGCATGAACAGAGGCGTTTTGGACAGCAGATAGGCGATCACCAGATAGACGCACATCTGCTGCAGCAGCGATAGCACCAAGGATAGTTCGACAAGCATGGGCTGGATTTTGGTTTGGATGTGAACAGTTTAGCGGGCTATCCCGCGGCGCCACTTTGTCCTGGCGCAAGGGTGGACGGTGCGGGCGCGCTTGAGCGGCAGCCCCGGACGGCGGTGACGCGGCGCCGTGCTTTCCGGTATCCTTGCGCTTTCGACGTTTTCCCTGCTGAACCGATATGCACATCCACATCCTGGGTATCTGCGGTACCTTCATGGGCGGCATCGCCGCCATCGCCAAACAGGCCGGCCACAAGGTCACCGGCTGCGACGCCAATGTCTACCCGCCGATGAGCACCCAGCTGGAGGCGATGGGCATCGAGCTGGTGCAGGGCTTCGGCGCGGAACAGGTGGATCTGAACCCGGACGTGTACGTGATCGGCAATGTGGTGACGCGCGGCAAGCCCTTGATGGAGGAAATCCTCAACCGCGGCCTGCCGTATATCTCCGGCCCGCAGTGGCTGGCGGAGAATGTGCTGCGCGACAAATGGGTGCTGGCGGTGGCCGGCACCCACGGCAAGACCACCACCAGCTCCATGCTGGCCTGGATATTGGAAGACGCCGGCCTGGCGCCGGGCTTTCTGATCGGCGGCATCCCGGAAAACTTCGGCGTGTCGGCGCGATTGCCGGGCAAGCCGGCGCTGGACCCTGCCAGCGTCAGCCCCTTCTTCGTGATCGAGGCAGACGAGTACGACACCGCTTTCTTCGACAAGCGCTCCAAGTTCGTCCATTACCGTCCGCGCACCGCCATCCTGAACAATCTGGAATTCGATCACGCCGACATCTTCGCCGATCTGGCCGCCATCGAGACCCAGTTCCACCATCTGGTGCGCACCATTCCCGGCAACGGCCGCATCGTCAGCAACGGCCGAGAGGCCAATCTGGACCGCGTGCTGGCGCGCGGCTGTTGGACGCCGACGGAGCGCTTCGGCGTGGACGCCGGCTGGCAGCTGGGCGCTTTGCATGACGATGGCGGTTTCGACGTATGGTTGGAAGGCAAGCTGCAAGGCACGGTGCGCTGGGCGCTGCTGGGCGAGCACAACCGCCTGAATGCCGTCGCCGCCATCGCCGCCGCGCGCCATGCCGGGGTGGCGGTCAAGGACGCCATCGATGCCTTGTCCCGTTTCGCCAACGTCAAGCGCCGGATGGAAGTGAAGGGCGTGGCGGGCGGCGTCACCGTCTACGATGATTTCGCCCATCACCCGACGGCCATCGCCACCACGCTGGAAGGCCTGCGCCGCAAGGTTGGGGCGGCGCGCATCCTGGCGGTGCTGGAGCCGCGCTCCAACACCATGAAGCTGGGCACGATGAAGGACGCGCTGCCGGGTTCGCTGGCGCTGGCCGACCGGGTGTTCTGCTCGGCGGCGGGGCTGAACTGGAACCCCGGCGAGGCCTTGCAGCCCATAGGCGACAAGGCGCAGACCTTCACTGACTTTGACGCGCTGCTCCGCGCCATCGTCGCCGAGGCCAAGCCAGGCGACCATGTGCTGGTGATGAGCAATGGCGGTTTCGGCGGCATTCACCAGAAGCTGCTGGATAAGCTGGCCTGACCGGGTCCGCCCGAACGCAACAGAAACGCCGATGATCGATCATCGGCGTTTTTCATTTTCGCTGACGAAACGGATCAAGGCAGGCGGATGATGTAGTTGGCGCCGCCTTCCTGCGCTTTTTGCAGCGCATATTCCAGCCGCTCCAGCATGGGCTTGGGGCCGGCCTCGTCCGGCCGCAGCTCGCTGAGCCCGACGCAGGCCGCCGCCTGGTGTTCCTCGCCTTGATACAGAAAGGTCAGCTGGCGCAGCGAGGTGATCAGCCGGCGCGCCAGTTCGCTGGCGCCGTTCATGTCGGTGCTGGGCAGCAGGATGATCAAGGCATTGTCGTCGCGGCGCGCCACCAGGTCGCTGTCGCGTATGCTTTGCAGGCACAGGCTGGCGGCCAGCCGCAGCAGATGATTGTAGGCCGAGCCGTCGTCCTCCCTTGGCACCATGTCCGGGGCGTTGACCAACACCAGCGCCAGGATGGACAGCGTGCCGCCGTAACGCAGCACGCGGCTGGTTTCGGCATGGGCGGCGGCCATCATCCGGTGCATGCCGGCCACGCCGGTCAGCCTGTCTTCGTCCTGGCTCTGGCTGCCTTCCTCTTTCAGCGTCTTGACGATATTCAGCGAGCGCTGCACCAGCTGGCGCTCATAGTCCAGCAACTGGCTCATCACCTTGGCCTCGGTGCGGTCGGAGAAGCTGAACACCAGCATCGCGGCATCGTTCAGGCTGACCTTGCGCACCGAGAGCTGGACGTCGAAGTGGCGGCCGTTGACCGTGCGCAGCTGCATGCCGCGGTTGTAGATCATGCTGTGCGCGTCCAAGTCCTGGCGGATGGCGTCGGCGTCGGCGGGGTGGGGCAGGAAGTCGTACATCGAGCGGTCCAGCAACTCGTCGTGCGGGCAAGCCAGCAGGATGCTGGCCAGCTGGTTGGCGGAAACGATGCGGCCATCGTCCGGCGAGGACAGCACCAGGCAACCCTGCACCGTGTCGATCAGGGGCTGCAGCGTCTGCAAAGCGGTCATGGCTGTTCCCCCATCCGTGGCAAACAGGCGTGTCATAGCCGCGCGCCGGATGACGCCGTCGCGGGCTAAGTTCTTCTACTTAGTTTATTCGCTGAAAGCGGCGATTTCACGGACGCAATGTGTTGTCGACGCCCGCATCGGCATGCTGGCCGGGTAATTTGCAGGGTCGGCTGGCGAAACAGTAGAAACTGTCCGCAATCGTTGTTACATTTTGAAACGTATCCAGGATACATCTAGAGGACTGCGCGGCGCCACCACCCCCGGCGCAGCAGTAGTGTCGTTCAACCAACGATTCCCTCTCCCGGACTGGACCTGCCAGCGCCTTGTCCGCCGCCGCATCGGCGCGCGGGATGGCGCAGCGCGTCCGGTCATCCCTTTCCGCGGCAGCCTCAATGGGGCCGCTGCCGGAAGACCCCGCCGTCCGCCTTGCGCGGCGGCCGCCATGTCTGCTCCCCGCGCGAGGTTTTCGCCGGCCCATGCAGGCATGGCAAGCACCTTCAATAACAGCAATACGACAAAGAAGATTCAAACATGGCTAGATCTCAATGGGGCTCGCGCCTCGGTTTCATACTCGCGGCGGCCGGCTCGGCCATCGGGCTGGGCGCCATCTGGAAGTTCCCTTATGTGGCCGCCACCAATGGCGGCGGCGCGTTTCTGTTCGTTTACCTGGGCATTTGCCTGACGCTGGGCCTGGTGCTGATGCTGTCGGAGATGGCGTTGGGACGCGCCGCCAACGCCGGCGCAGTCGGCTCCTTCCGCAAGCTGGCCGGCGGCTTCTGGCCGGTGATCGGCTATATGGGCGTGCTGGTGTGCTTCCTGATTCTGTCGTTCTACAGCGTAGTCGGCGGTTGGACCATCGCCTACATCGGCAAATCGCTGGACGGCAGCATTCTGACCTCCGACGCCAAGGCGCTGGGCGACATCTTCGGCGGCTTCATCAGCCACCCGTCGCTGCCGCTGGCCTATCACGCGGGTTTCGCGCTGCTGACGCTGGCCGTGGTGGTGGGCGGGGTGCAACAGGGCATCGAGAAGCTGTCCAAGTTTCTGATGCCGGCGCTGTTCGCCCTGATGCTGCTGCTGATCGTCCGCGGTCTGACCTTGCCGGGGGCGATGGATGGCTTGGCCTATTTCGTGGCGCCGGACTTTTCCAAGCTCAGCGGCGCGATGCTGATGGATGCGCTGGGCCTGGCCTTTTTCTCCTTGTCGCTGGGCCTGGGCATCATGATCACCTACGGCTCTTATGTCGGCCGCGAGTCCAATCTGGTGGGGTCCGCGCTGTGGGTGATCCTGCTAACGGTGGCCACCTGCTTCCTGGCGGGCTTGATGGTGTTGCCGGCTGTGTTCGCCTTCGGTTTCGATCCGTCGGCCGGCCCTGGCCTCACTTTCATCACCATGCCGGCGGTGTTTGCCCACCTGCCGCTGGGCCAGCTGTTCGCCGTGATGTTCTTCTGCCTGTTGCTGCTGGCGGCGCTGACCTCGTCGGTGTCGCTGCTGGAAGTCATCACCAGCTTCGCCATCGATGAAATGGGTCTGTCGCGCCGTGCCGCCGCTTGCGGCATGGCGGCAGCCACCTTCCTGCTGGGCATTCCGGCTTCGCTGTCGCTGGGCGTATGGGGTGATTACCAGCTGTTCGGGATGAATTTCTTCGATCTGCTGGATTTCGTCACCTCCAAGCTGCTGATGCCGCTGGGCGAGCTGCTACTGGCGCTGTTCGTCGGCTGGAAGGTCTGGCCGGCGGTGCGCGACGAGCTGTCCGCGGTTTGCTCGCCGCGCGCGATGACGGCGATGCGCGGTTTCTGCATGGCGCTGGCGCCGGCCTTGATAGGCTGGATTCTGATCAGCGGTTTCTGATCCCAGGCTAGAAGTCCAAGGCAACAGACGGGAGGCGCGAGCCTCCCGTTTTGCTATGGTTGAGTCAGTACCGGCGACGGGAGCGACAATGGCTATATGGAGAATAGCTGCGTGGGCACTGTGCCTGGTGGTGGCGTGCCAGGCGCGGGCGCAGCAGGTGCAGATGCTGTTTTCACCCATGCCAGGGGTGTCGGAGCCAGCCACCGCGGGCGGCGAGCCTCGCGGCGTCGCCGTGGATATCCTGCATGAAATCAGCCGCCGTTCCGGCGTCGAAATGCATCTTGCTTTTTATCCGCAGGCACGAACGCGCCTGTTGGTGGAGCAGCAAGAAGACACTTGCATGCCGGTGGTGCATCTGGCCGAAATGTCGGCGCGCTACAAATGGAGCGCGCCGATGATGCAGATCCGCATGGTCATGCTGGCCAGACATGACAACCCGCTGATCGTGCGTAGCACGGAGCAGCTCAAGACGCTGCGTGTGGGGGCTGCGCGAGGCACCATGGTGGCGGAACGGCTGAAGCAGATGGGCGTGCCGCTAGACGAGAGCGCGGATTATCAGCATGGCCTGGAAAAACTTGGCTTGGGACGGTTGGACTTGTGGGCAATGCTTGACATAGGTCTACAGTCGCTGTCGCGCAGCATGGGCATGGCGCCGCCGCGGGTGGTTTGGGTGCTGGATACCCTGGATGTCTCTTTCGCCTGCAACCAGAAGATGGACAACGCGACGCTTACCAGCATCAATCAGGCCATCAGCGCCATGCGCAAGGATGGGACCATGGCCCACTTCAACCTACATTGATCGCGGCCATGCCAATCGTTCCCCCATTGGGCTAAACTGCCGCTTTTCACCGTTTGCGAGATGCCGTTGAAAGCCCGTCTGACCCTGTTGGCTGGCAGTTTGCTCGTCGCCGCCTGCGCCACGCCGCCCAAGTCTCCCACCGAATCCGCGCCCGTCGCGGCGCCTATCGAGCCGGCCTCCGCTCCGGCGGTTGAGCTGCCGCCGCCAGCGGCCTCCGCGCCGGTTGCCGCCCCCGTTGCGCCCAGACCTGTGGTCAAACCGGTGCAGCCGCCGCCGGCCATCGCCGAAAGCCAGGGCCGCGCCTTGCTGGACCGTTTGCTGCCGCCCGGCATCCCGGACCGCAAAGGCTGGACCAACGACATCATGGGCGCGTTCAGCCATCTGAAAATCCCGTACACGCCGCAGTTCTTCTGCGCGGTGCTGGCGGTGGCGGAGCAGGAGTCCGGCTTCAGCCCGGACCCGGTGGTGCCCAATCTGTCCAAGATCGTCTGGGGCGAGATCGAGCAGCGCCGGCAGAAATATCTGATTCCGCAGTTCGTGGTGGACGCGGCGATGAGCAAGACCTCTCCGGACGGGCGCACCTTCAAGCAGCGCGTGGACGCCTTGCGCACCAAGCGCGAGATGAACGCGCTGTACGAAGACATGGTGCGCGAGCTGCCGTTTGGCCAGACCATCTTCGAGCACAAGAATCCCATCCGCGACGGCGGCCCGATGCAGGTCAGCGTGGCCTTCGCCGAAACCCACGTCCGCGCCTGGCCGTATCCCTACCCGTATACCAACCTGCGCGATGAGGTGTTCACCCGTCGCGGCAGCGTCTACTTCGGCACGGCCATCCTGTTGCAATACCCGGCGCCTTACCATGACATGGTCTACCGTTTCGCCGATTTCAACGCCGGCCGCTACGCCAGCCGCAACGCCGCTTTCCAGCAGGCGGTGGCCAGGCTGTCGGGCCGCAAGCTGGCGCTGGATGGCGACATCATGCTGTACAACAACAAGATGAACCGCGATCTGTCCGGCGAGGTCAGCGATACCCAGCGCGCGCTGCAGTCCATCGCTGGAAAAATCGGCATGAGCGATGCCGAGATGCTGCGCGACCTGAAGCTGGAAAAACTGTCCGGCTTCGCCCAGACGCCGCTTTACCAGAAGGTGTTCGCGCTGGCTGGCTCCAAAGCGCCGCGCGAAATCATTCCGCAGATCGTGCTGGTCAGTCCCAAGTTCACCCGCAAGCTCACCACCGAGTGGTTCGCGCGCCGGGTGGACGGCCGTTACCAGCGCTGCCTGGCGCGCGGCGGTTGATCCGCTGACGCCCGTTTCTCCGCCGCCGCATGGGCTATCCTGAGACGGATGCTTGAACGGGAGACGGGCGCGTGCGAGCGTGGCGGTGGGTGGTGCCGGCGGGCCTGGCGCTGGGATCGGCGTCGGCCTGCCTGGCCGGAGAGATCGTGTTCGGAGACCGTGCCAGCAGCCTTGGCGACGGCGTGGAGCACTCCCTCGCAGGGGGATGGATGGCGAAGTGGCAGGGCGCGTTCGGCGTGGGCAATATCTGGCGCGCCGACCGCCCTTCCGCCAAGCTGATCAGCGGCGCCGGCATGGCGGCCCGCAATGACGGCGACCTCAATTACGGCAGGGGCGATACCGTGTCGCGCAGCGTGGACGGCTATCTGCAACTGCGCCTAGCCAGCGGCGACCATGGCGCGCAGCTGAGCGTAAAGGGCTGGTACGACCAGGTCTTGGCCGACGCAACGGTGCCGCATGGAAATGTGGCCAACGGCTATGTCCCGGGGCGGCTCAGCGACGCCGGTTTCGCCGCCTTGAGCCGCTTCGGCAACGCAGTGGCAAGCGACGCTTATGTCTTCGGCAGCGTCGACCTGGCGCAGCGGCCGCTGCGCTGGCGGCTGGGGCAGCAGGTCATTCCCTGGGCGACGCCCACGGTGTACGCCGGCGGATTGCAGCAGATAAACGCCTGGGATTACGCAGCCCAGTTCCGCGCCGCTTCGCCAGGCGAGTCCGTCAATGTGCCGGCGCCGGCCTTATACGGTCAATGGCAGGCCAGCAGCCGGCTCAGCGTGGATGGGTTTTACCAGTTCGCCTTCCGCGCCAACGGTTACCCAGGCTGCGGCACCTTCTACTCCATCAACGACTACATCCAGCCCGGTTGCGACAAGCTGACGCTGAACGGCGGCCTGCTGACGCTGCTGAACAAAAAGCAGGTGCAGACCACGGACGCGCAGTCGATTGCCAATCGCCTGGATTACCTGCCGCGCGCCGACGATCTGAGGCCAAGCGCGGGCGAATACGGCGTGGGCTGGCATTACCAGCTGCCGCGACTGGGCGCGCTGGGTCTGTTTTACGCCGATTTCACCAGCCGCAGCCCTTTGGCGCAAGTCGTGAAAACCGGTTCGGGCGCGGTGTTGACCGCGCCGGGGCCGGGCGGCGAGCGCGTGCCGCTAGCGCCGGCCGGGGACTATCGGGACGCTTTCCTGCCCCACCGCCGGCTATGGGCGGTCAACTTGGCCCAGGAAGACGAGCGCGGCCGCAGGCTCTATCTGGAATACAGCCTGCAACCGAACCGCGCGCTGATCTGGAACGGAGCGGATTTTCTGAATGGCACGCTGGCGGGGATCGGCCCCTTGGCCCACTTGAACCATTTGCCCGCTGGCGCGGTTCTGCGCGGCTACGACGAGTTCCGCGTATCGCAATGGCTGGCCAGCGCGCGTCAGCCCTTGCCACCTTCTCTGGGTCGGCAGGCCACGCTGGAGGGACAATTCGCATTGCGCCGGGTCAGCGGTCTGCCTGATCCGTCGGTGATGCGCTATGGCCGCATGGGTTTAGGCATGGCGCCGAGCGAAGCCTATCCCGCCTGTTCCAGCGACGCCGACACTTGCGCGCTGAAAGGCTTTGCCACGCCCACCGCCTGGGGCTGGCGCCTGAAGTACCAGAACCGCTTTCGGCCCTTCCCCGGCAGCTGGGAGTGGCAGCCGTATCTGTCCTACGCCTTTGATGCGGTGGGGTATTCCGACGATGGGCAGTTTTCCGCCGGCCGCCGCACGGCGGCGCTGGGGCTTGGCCTGGCATGGAGCAAAGACAGCTGGCTCGATCTGCGCTATGTCCGGACCGGAGGCGGGGATTACAACCTGCTGCAGGACCGCAGCACGCTGTCGCTCAGTGTCAAAACCCGCTTCTGACCCTGTTTGTGTCGGAGTTTGTCTGCTAGCCGAGACTTTCTATCTATAGTGATTCAACGGCCGGCATGGATAGCCGCGGCGATGGCTCCGCTACGCATACGGCTTGCGCACGGGAGGACAGAATGAAGCTAACCATTAATGGCAAACAGGTGGAGGTCCACTCCAGCCCGGACACGCCGCTTTTGTGGGCGCTGCGCGATGAGCTGGGGCTGACCGGCGCCAAGTTCGGCTGCGGCGCTGCCTTGTGCGGCGCCTGTACGGTGCTGAAAAACGGGCTGCCGATCCGCGCCTGCGTGACGCCGCTGTCCACGCTGGCGGCCGACGACAGCCTGACCACCGTAGAGGGCAATGACGACAAGGTGGCCAAAGCGGTCAAGCAGGCTTGGCAGGAGCTGGACGTGGTGCAGTGCGGCTATTGCCAGAGCGGGCAGGTGCTGGCGGCCACCGCGCTGCTCAGCGCCAACCCGCATCCCTCGGATCAGGATATCGATCAGGCGATGAGCGGCAATCTGTGCCGCTGCGGCACCTATCCGCGCATCCGCGCGGCCATTCATGCCGCCGCCAAGCTGCTGTAGGAGAACCGCGATGACCACTACCCGTTTGTCCCGGCGCGCCTTTCTGAAAACCGGCGCCGCCGGCGGGCTGTTGTGCCTGAGCTTTGCGCTGCAGGAAAGCGGCCGCTTCGCCCAGGCCGCCGAGGCCGCGCCGGCCATCCCGTCGCCGAATGCCTTCATCCGCATCGAACGCGACGGCAGCGTCACCATCGTCAGCAATAAGTCGGAAATGGGGCAGGGCATCTACACCTCGCTGGCGATGCTGATCGCCGAGGAGCTGGAGTGCGACTGGAACCGGGTGAAAGTGGTCTCGGCGCCGCTGGGCGCCATCTATGGCCACACGGTATTCCATATCCAGCTGACCGGCGGCAGCACCAGCACCATCAGCAGCTATGACCAGTACCGCAAGATAGGCGCCGCCGCGCGCGACATGCTGATTGCCGCCGCCGCGCAGCGCTGGCGCGTGCCGGCGACGCAATGCCGCGCCGAAAACGGCCGGGTGTTCAACAACGCCAACGCGGCTAGCCTGGGCTTCGGCGAACTGAGCGAGGCCGCCGCCAAGCTGCCGGTGCCGGACACCATAGCCCTGAAGCCGCGCCATCGCTGGAAGCTGCTGGGCACCCGCGTGCACAGGCTGGATGGCCCGGAAAAGCTGGACGGCCGCGCGCAGTTCGCCATCGATGTGCGGCTGCCCGGCATGCTGACCGCCTTGATCCTGCGTTGCCCGAGCTATGGCGGCAAACCCAAGCATTTCAACGCCGACGCGGCGCGGGCCGTGCCCGGCGTCAAGGCGGTGTTCGCCGTCAGCAATGGCGTGGCGGTGCTCGCCGACGGTTTCTGGCCAGCCAAGAAGGCGCGCGACCTGCTGCAGGCGGAGTGGGAGCCCGGCCCCAATGGCGGGCTGGATTCCACCACATTGCGCGACGAATATCGCGCGCTGGCGGCGCGTCCCGGCCAGGTGTACCGCCGCGCCGGCGATGCCGAGGCGGCGCTGAAAGGCGCGGCGAAGAAGCTGGATGCCTGGTACGAGGTGCCGTATCTGGCGCACTCGCCGATGGAGCCGCTCAATTGCGTGGTCTGGCTGAAACCGGACGGCATCGAAATCTGGAGCGGCACCCAGTCGCAGACCATAGACGCCGGCCTCGCCGCCGGCATGGCTGGGCTGAAACCGGAGCAAGCCACGCTGCATACCACGCTGCTGGGCGGCGGCTTTGGCCGGCGAGCCGTGCCGGTGGGTTCGGACTGGCTGCGCGAGGCGGTGGAGGTGGCCAAGCGCCACGGCCAGGACGTGCCGATCAAGCTGGTGTGGACCCGCGACGACGATCTGGCGGGGGCGTACTACCGGCCGATGTGGCTGGACAGGGTGCGCGGCGGCATCGATGCCCGCGGCAAGCCGGTGGCCTGGCTGCAGACCGGCGTCGGCCAGTCCATCATCGCCGGCACGCCGTTCGAATCCGCCCTGGTCAAGGACGGCATAGACGCGACGTCGGTTGAGGGCACGGTGGGCATGGCCTATGCCGTGCCGGCGCTGCAGCTGGACCTGCATACCCCCAAGTCCGCCTTGCCGGTGCTGTGGTGGCGCTCCGTCGGCCACTCGCACAGCGCGTTCTCCAAAGAATGTTTCATCGATGAGCTGGCCTTGCTGGCGCGGCAGGATCCGGTGGCCTACCGGCTGGCGCTGCTATCGGGCGCGCCGCGCGAGCAGGGCGTGCTGCGCGAGGCCGCCCGCATGGCCGGCTGGGGACGCAAGCTGCCCAAGGGGCATGGCCTGGGCGTCGCCGTCCACCCGTCTTTCGGCTCCTATATCGGCCAAGTGGTGGAGGTGTCGGTCAAGGGCAAGCAGTTGAAGGTGGAGCATGTGTGGTGCGCGGTCGATTGCGGCGTGGTGATCAATCCGGATCAGGTGGCGGCGCAGATGCAGGGCGGCATCGTGTTCGCGCTGTCCGCGGCCTTGTTTGGGGAAATCACGTTCAAGGACGGCGCGGTGGAGCAGAAGAATTTCGATAGCTATCCGCTGGTCAGGATGTTCCAGGCGCCCAAGGTGGACGTATCCATTCTCGCCAGCGAAGAGGCTCCCGGCGGCACCGGCGAGCCCGGCGGCGCGCCGACGGCGGCTGCGCTGGCCAACGCCATTCACGCCGCCAGCGGCAAGCGCCTGCGCGCGCTGCCCTTGAGCCGGCACGGCTACGTAGCGGTGTGAGGAGATGGGCATGAACACTGTATTCCGACTCCTCGCGCTGGCGGCCTGGCTGCCGTTTGCCGCATCGGCCGCCGACGATTCCGCGGCCTCGCGCCAGGCCTTCGGCGAGATGGCCAAGGTGCTGCAGTCGCCGCGCTGCCTGAACTGCCACACCGTCACCAATTTTCCGCGCCAGGGCGACGACCGCCATCCGCATGCGCAATTGATTCAGCGCGGCGCGGACAATATGGGCGCGCCAACGCTGATGTGCTTCGCCTGCCACCAGGCGGCCAACTCCGTCGACGGCCTGGTGCCGGGCGCGCCCAATTGGCATCTGGCGCCGCTGAGCATGGGCTGGGAAGGGCTCAGCGCCGGCCAGATGTGCCGCAAACTGGTGGACAAGCAAGCCAACGGCAACCGCGATGCGGCGGCGCTGGCGGCGCACATGACAGCCGATCCGCTGGTGCAATGGGCTTGGCATCCCGGTGGCAACCGCACGCTGCCGCCGTTGTCGCAGGCGGATTTTCACGACGCGGTGCGGCGTTGGGCCGGCAACGGCGCTTATTGCCCGAAGTGAGGCGGCGATGCGCGGCAACGAAGAGGAAGTGCTGGCTCAGGCCTTGGCCTGGCTGGAAAGCGGCCGGCGCGCCGCCTTGCTGACGGTGCTGGGCACCTATGGCGCGAGTCCAAGGCCGCCGGGATCGATGGCGCTGATCCGCGACGACGGCGCGATTTTCGGCTCGGTGTCCGGCGGTTGCGTCGAGGACGACCTGCGGCGCGAGATCGCCGGCGGAGGTTTCTTCGATGGCGGTCCGGCGGTGCGGGTGCGCAGCTTCGGCGTCAGCGTGGAGGAGCGCCAGCGCTATCGCCTGCCCTGCGGCAACAGCCTGCGGGTGGCGGTGGAGTGCGCGCCGGACGCCGCGCAGCTGGAGGCCCTGCTGCAGGCGGCGCGCGCGCGGCGCCCGTTGTGGCGCCATGTCCGTTACGGCGACGGCTCGGCCAGCTTGGCCGAATCGGGGCCGGACGCGGCATTCGCCGAGGACGAGACGGGCTTCAGCGTGCGGCACGGCGCGCGCTGGCGTTTGCTGATCATAGGCGCGTCGGAGTTGGGCCGTTATCTGGCGCAGATCGCTGTCACGCTGGACTACGCGGTGACGGTGTGCGAGCCGCGCGAGGAATACCGTCAGGACTGGCCTTTGCCCGATGTGCCGCTGTCGTCCGAGATGCCGGACGATCTGGTGCTGGCCTTCGCTTGCGACCGATACGCCGCGGTGGTGGCGGTGACGCATGATCCCAAACTGGACGACCTGGCGCTGATGGAGGCGTTGAAGCTGCCGTGCCAGTATGTCGGCGCGCTGGGGTCGGCCACCACCACGCTGAAGCGCAAGGCCCGCCTGGCCGAGCATTTCGGCCTGACGCCTGAGCAACTGGACAGGCTGCATGGTCCGGTCGGGCTGGCGATAGGCTCGCGCACGCCGGCCGAGATCGCGGTATCCATCGCGGCGGATCTGGTCGCCAGCCGCAGCGCCTTGCAGCGCGCGGCGGCCACCGAGGTGCCGCAGGCGTGCCGGGCATGATAGCCGGGTTGGTGTTGGCGGCCGGCAGCGGCAGCCGTTTTGGATCGGACAAGCGCCAGGCCTTGCTGCCGGATGGCCGCTCGCTGCTGGAGGCCAGCGTCGGCGCTTTCATCGGCCAGCTAAGCGAGATAGGGCTGGTATTGCCGGAGGATGATGCGTTTGGCCTGGCTTTATGCCAGCAGATGGGGCTGCGGCCCTTGCCTTGCGCGCTGAACCGTTCGGGCATGGGCCACTCGCTGGCTTGCGGCGTGGCGTGGGCGCTGTCCTTGCCGGATTGCCGCGGCGTGGTGCTGGGCTTGGGCGACATGCCTAACGTCCGGCCTCATACCGTGAGCCAGGTGGCGGCGGCCTTGTGGCAAGGCCGGCTGGTGCTGCCGTGCCACGACGGCAGTCCAGGCCATCCGCGCGGCCTGCCCGCGGCCTGCCTGCCCGGTTTGCTGGACCTGGGCGGCGATATCGGCGCGCGCGACGCGCTGGACTGGAGCCAGGCCTTGCGGCTGGATCTGGATGATCCCGGCGTCTTGCTGGATATCGATACGGCGGACGATTTGCAGCGCGCCGGTTGACGATCTTGTCAGTCCCCTTTTGGGATGGGCAGCTCAGTCAGCGTGCTGCGATGCCGCAATCTCGTATGAGCGTAAGCGCGCAAGGCCTAGGGAGAAATGGCCTACGCGCTGCGGGGTGATATTCAGCCAAAGACAATCCCCAAAAATTTCATGCTCTTGGCGAGATTTGTGATGGGAAGCGGGTCTGGCTGGGCAGGGTGGGGCGCTGCTTGTCCAGAGCGGAGTGTTTATGTATGCAAAATCATTGCCTTATCTGGTTTTTGGTCGGGGCGGTATCCGGTTCTGCCGTCCTGGGCGAGGGTGGGGCTGGCTATTTTGTCCGGCCGGACTAAGGTTGCGCTTAAAAGTACAAATGGATGAATGTTTACAGTTTTTTCCTTGCCAATCCTTAAACATCAATATTCTAATGGTGTTTCTGAATATTAGATAATTTGCATGTTTATTGGCGAGGTGTTATAGTATTTGAAAATTCGCCGGCGCGTCATGCGCCACTCAATTGTCGGGCAAGCGCCCGCTCCCGCGTTATACGCATTCCATATCCGGTTTCGCCGGGTGTCTTGAAAATCTACTGGCAGCTCTCTGGTTGTCGCGATCATTACAGCGGATCGCAGACGGTTTGTCCGTCGCTATCCGCCAAGGAGGACGCAGATGCACAAAAGAGCGTTTGGCAAGCGCAGCATGTTTTGGCTGACCTTGGCCGCCCTGGCGGCGGCTGGGTTGTATTACGGCCTTGGCCCGGCCGTGTGGGCGGAATATCGAGAAGATCTGGTCTATCTGGGCCGGCAGCATCTCTATTTGGTTGGCGTGTCGATGGCGCTGGTGCTGGCGATGGGCCTGCCCTGCGGCGTTCTGTTGAGCCGGCCGCGCTTGCGCTGCCGCGCGGAGTCCTGGATGCAGGTCTTCAATGTCGGCAATACCCTGCCGCCGATGGCGGTATTGGCTTTGGCCATGGTGGCGGTGGGCATCGGCGACGCGCCGGCCATCGTCGCCTTGTTCCTTGCCTCGTTGTTGCCCGTCGTGCGCAACACCTATGCCGGCCTGGCCGGCTTGCCGCCGTCCATGCTCGAGGCTGCCGACGCCCTGGGCATGACGCCGCGGCAGCGGCTGTGGAAAGTGGAGTTGCCCAATGCCTTGCCGGTCATCCTGTCCGGCGTGCGGGTGGCGCTGGCGCTGAATGTCGGCACCGCGCCGCTGGCCTTCCTGATCGGCGCCAGCAGTTACGGCGAGCTGATCTTTCCCGGCATCTACCTCAATAACCACACCGCCTTGTTGCTGGGCGCCGGCGGCACCGCGCTGATCGCGCTGGCGCTGGACCAGCTGGTGGCCGCGGCCGGCCGCCTGGCCGCCGCGCGCGGCATCGCCTGAGCGGTGTGTCGGCAACAGCCCGCCTTGGTGGGCAAGGGGCTGTTGACGTTTGGTGAGTGGATCGCGTTTGAGCCGATTTGGTCCGGAAGCGAGGCGCACAGTCCGACGCATAGTCATTCTATGCAAGGGCTGGGCAACGCGGCTTCCGGCCCAAAGCGGCCAAACCCGCAGGGCCGGGCGCCTTTCGCGCCGACTCTTCGTTGTTCCGCGCTGGCAGAGAATGACTATGCGGCGCGCGAAACGCCTCGATTCGCCGTGAAATGCGCTCCGGCGCGACTACTCAGCAAACGTCAACAGCCCCTAGGCATGGAGGATTCCTTATGAAATTGATTGCGTCTCTGCGCAATGTGCTGGCCGGCATTGGCCTGGCCATTGCCGCTCTGACCCTGTTTTCCGCGCCGGCCGCGGCGGGCTTGGTGTTGGGCAGCAAGAACTTCACCGAGCAGCATCTGTTGTCCGAGCTGACCGCGCAGTATCTGCGCAGCAAGGGCTACGAGATTACCCAAAAGCAGGATTTGGCTTCCGTGATCATGCGCAATGCGCAAGAGCATGGGCAGCTCGACCTGGTATGGGAGTACACCGGCACCGCGCTGATCGTCCATCACGGCATTCAGCAAAAAATGAGCAATGAGGAGGCTTACGCCACCGTCAAGCGGCTGGACGAAGCGAAGGGGCTGGTCTGGTTGAATCCGGCCGCGCTCAACAACACCTATGCGCTGGCGATGAAACGCAGCCGCGCCGAAGCCGAGGGCGTGCGCACGCTGTCCGATCTGGCGCGCGCGGTCAACCAGCGCAACGGCAGCGATCAGCGCTGGCAGCTGGGCTTCGACATGGAGTTTGCCGGCCGCCCGGACGGCCTGAAGCCTCTGCAGCAGTTGTACGGTATGGAGTTGAGCCGGCCGCAGATCCGGCAGATGGATGCCGGCCTGGTTTACAACGCCATCCGCGATGGCTTTGTCGATGCCGGCCTGGTTTACACCACCGATGGCCGCATTATTGGTTTCGACCTGCTGGTGCTGCAGGATGACTTGGGCTTTTTCCCGCCTTACGCCGCCGTGCCCGTGGTGCGCAAGGAGGCGCTGGAGCGCCATCCCGGGTTGGCGGATGAGTTGAACCGGCTGGCCGCCGTGCTGGACAACGACACGATGTCGGCGATGAACGCCGAGGTGGATATCCGGCACCGCCCGGTCAAGGACGTGGCCGCCGAGTTTCTGCGCAGCCACCAGCTGCTGAAGGAGGGCGCATGATGGAGACGGTCCTGGAAACCGGCCGCTATATCCTGGGCAATCTGCCGTATATCGGTGCGCTGGCGCAGCAGCACCTGTCGCTGGTCGGCATCGCCGTTGGGCTGGCTGTGCTGCTGGGCGTGCCGCTGGGCGTGGCGATCGTGCGTTTCCCCGCGCTGGCCGGCGCGGTGCTGAGCCTGGCCACTCTGCTGTTGACCATTCCGGCCATCGCGCTGTTCGGCCTGATGATCCCGCTGTTTTCGCTGATCGGCCATGGCATAGGCGCGGTGCCGGCCATTACCGCCGCCTTTCTGTATTCGCTGCTGCCCATCGTGCGCAATACCCACACCGCGCTGACGCAGGTGGATCCCGGCGTGCGCGAAGCGGGGCGCGGCATCGGCCTGACCTTCTGGCAGCGGCTGCGCTGGGTAGAGCTGCCGTTGGCGGTGCCAGTGATTTTCGCCGGCATCCGCACCGCGGTGGTGCTGAACATCGGCGTGATGGCGATCGCCGCCATCGTCGGCGCCGGCGGCCTCGGCACCCTGATCCTGCACGGCATCAGCCAGAGCGACATCCGCAAGCTGATCGCCGGCGCGCTCGCCGTCAGCCTGCTGGCCATCGCCATGGATTGGCTGCTGTTGCGCGCCCAGCGCGCGCTGACACCGAAAGGAATTCGCTGATGATAGAACTGCAAAATCTCTGCAAGCAATTTACTCAAAAGAACGGCCAGCTGGTGCAGGCCGTGGATAATGTCAGCCTGAAGGTGGCGGAAGGCGAAATCTGCGTGCTGCTTGGCCCGTCCGGCTGCGGCAAGACCACCACCATGAAGATGATCAACCGCCTGATCGAACCGACTTCCGGCAAGGTGCTGATCGCCGGCGAGGATACGGCCGGAATCGATACCGTGACGCTGCGCCGGCATATCGGCTACGTGATCCAGCAGATCGGCCTGTTCCCGAATATGACCATCGAGGAAAACATCATGGTGGTGCCGCGCATGCTGGGTTGGGACAAGAAGCGCTGCCGCGAGCGCGCCCGCGAGCTGATGCGCATGGTGGCGCTGGACCCGGACCGTTTCCTGCAGCGCTACCCGCGCGAGATGTCCGGCGGCCAGCAGCAGCGCATCGGCGTAATCCGTGCGCTGGCGGCCGACGCGCCGGTGCTGCTGATGGATGAACCGTTCGGCGCGGTGGATCCGATCAACCGCGAGCAGATCCAGAACGAATTCCTGCAGATGCAGCGCCAGTTGGGCAAGACGGTGATGCTGGTCAGCCACGATATCGACGAGGCGATCAAGCTGGGCGACCGCGTCGCGGTGTTCCGCCAGGGGCGGATGGTGCAGTGCGCCGGGGCGGACGAAGTGCTGGCGCGCCCGGCCGATGACTTTGTCGCCAGCTTCGTCGGCCATGACCGCATCTTGAAGCGCCTGCTCTTGGTGCAGGCCGGCGAGGTGGCCGATCTGCAGGAGACGTTGACGGCCACGCTGGACACGCCGCTGTCCGCTGCCTACGGCATGATGGACGATGGCGACTTGATGCATCTGACCGTGGTGGACGCGGCGGGACAGCCGCTGGGCTTCGTCAGGCGGCGCGATGCCAAGGCCGGCGGCGGCAGTTGCCGCGACAAGCTCAACCGGATCGAGGCGATGGCCGGCGCGGGCGAGAACCTGCGCTTCGTGCTGTCGCGCCTGTATGAGCACAATCTGACCTGGATGCCGGTTGTGGACGAGGCCGGCCGCTATTGCGGCGAAGTTTCTCAGGACTATATCGCCGGTTATCTGCATTCCGGCCGCACCCGCAGACGGCATGCCGTGCTGGTGTAATCCGGTTTGATGGCAGGTAAAAAGGCGCGAGTTTCGCGCCTTTTTTTGCGGCTGCCGGCTGGGCTGCGCAGTGAGGATTCCGCAGGCAAAGGGGAGGGCGCTATTTCGCAGGCATCACCGGATAGTTGGGTATGCCTGTTCCAATGATGGTATTCGTCACCACCAGCTGCACATCCGGCGTTTGCCTGACAAAGGCGTCAATGCCGGAGGCGGCCTGCTTGTTGCGGGTGCAGCCTTCCACATAAACAAAGCGCCGTTGTACCGTGATCCACAAGCTGGCATCGGCGAAGCGGCGGGTCTTGGCAAAGCGGCGCTGCAGATCCTTGGCGATGTCGGCATCGTACAGATAGGCATTGGGCTTCTTGCACTGTCCGGCCCGCCAGCAACTGGTGCCGCGCTCCACCCGCGAATGCGCCTGGGCCTTCATGTCCTCTTCCGTGCCGAATGGGCCAAGCGGCATCGGGCAGCCGGGCACGCGATTGCGCACCTGAAAGAAGGGGTCATGGAACCAGTTCTTGACCGGCTCCGCGGCGAGCGCGGCGTTGGCTAAAAGGGCTATCAGGCAGGGCAGGAGAGGCCCACTGGAGAGGGCAGCGCAAGGCATGGCGGACGCTCCGTCTGAATGGTGCCGCGTGAGTGAAAACTTCCGTTGTCTACCTTATAGCCGCATTTTTTGCTGGCGAAAAAAAGCCCGCGCCTGGGCGCGGGCCAATGATGAAAGAGGACCAGACTGGCGGATCAGTAATCCAGCTCCGCCGGGGCTTTGGCCTTGCTGTCCTGCGCCGCTTCGGCCACGGTGGCGTCGGTGGTCAGGATCAGGCTGGCGATGGAGGCGGCGTTTTGCAGCGCGGTGCGCGTCACCTTGGTCGGGTCGATCACGCCCATTTCCACCAGATCGCCGAACTGGCCGCTGGCGGCGTTGTAGCCATGGCTGCCCTTGCCCTCCAGCACCTTGTTGACGATGACCGACGGCTCGTCGCCGGCATTGGCGGCGATGGCGCGCAGCGGCGCTTCCAGCGCGCGCAGCACGATCTGGATGCCGGCGTCCTGGTCGGCGTTGTCGCCTTTCAGCTCGCCCACGTGGGCGCGGGCGCGCAGCAGGGCCACGCCGCCGCCGGCCACGATGCCTTCTTCCACTGCGGCGCGGGTGGCGTGCAAGGCGTCGTCCACGCGGTCTTTCTTCTCTTTCATTTCCACTTCGGTGGCGGCGCCGATGCGGATCACCGCCACGCCGCCGGACAGCTTGGCCACGCGCTCCTGCAGCTTCTCGCGGTCATAGTCGCTGGTGGCCGCGTCGATCTGGGCGCGGATGGCTTGCACGCGCGCGTCGATCTTGGCCTTGTCGCCGGCTCCGTCGATGATGGTGGTGTTTTCCTTGCCGATTTCCACGCGCTTGGCGCTGCCCAGCTCGGCCAGGCCGGCTTTTTCCAGCGTGAGGCCGGTTTCCTCGGCGATGACGGTGCCGCCGGTGAGGATGGCGATGTCTTCCAGCATGGCCTTGCGGCGGTCGCCGAAGCCCGGCGCCTTGACGGCGGCCACCTTCAGGATGCCGCGCATGCTGTTCACCACCAGGGTGGCCAGCGCTTCGCCCTCTACGTCCTCAGCGACGATCAGCAGCGGCTTGCCGGCCTTGGCCACTTGCTCCAGCACCGGCAAGAGGTCGCGGATATTGCTGATCTTCTTGTCGTAGAGCAGCACCAGCGGGTCTTCCAGCACGGCAGTCTGTTTTTCCGGATCGGTGATGAAATACGGCGACAGGTAGCCGCGGTCGAACTGCATGCCTTCGACGACGGCCAGCTCGTTGTCCAAGGACTTGCCGTCTTCAACGGTGATCACGCCTTCTTTGCCTACCTTATCCATGGCGTCGGCGATGATCTTGCCGATGGCCTCGTCGGAGTTGGCGGACAGCGCGGCCACCTGGGCGGTTTCCTTGCTGTTGGTCACTGGCTTGGACAGGGTTTGCAGCTCCTTCACCACGGCATGGACGGCTTTGTCGATGCCGCGCTTCAGGTCCATCGGGTTCATGCCGGAGGCCACGTACTTCATGCCCTCCTGCACGATGGCCTGGGCCAGCAGGGTGGCGGTGGTGGTGCCGTCGCCCGCCACATCGGCGGTCTTGGACGCCACTTCCTTCACCATCTGCGCGCCCATGTTTTCGAACGGGTCTTTCAGTTCGATTTCCTTGGCGACCGACACGCCGTCCTTGGTGATGTGCGGCGCGCCGAAGCTGCGCGCCAGCAGCACGTTGCGGCCTTTCGGGCCCAGGGTGACTTTTACCGCGTTAGCCAGCACATTGACGCCGTTGACGATGCGTTCACGGGCGTTGTCGTGGAAGCGGACTTCTTTCGCAGCCATGGTTTAACTCCTGTGATGAATGGGGGAAATCAGGCAGCCTTGCGGCCGGACTCGGATGCGCCTTCGATCACGCCGAAGACGTCTTCCTCGCGCAGCACCAGATATTCCTGGTCGTCCAGCTTGACGGTCTGGCCGCCGTATTTGCCGAACAGCACCAGATCGCCCACTTTGACTTGCATCGGCAGCAAGGTGCCGTCCTGCAGGCGCTTGCCGGGGCCGACCGCCAGCACTTCGCCTTGCTCGGGTTTTTCGGCGGCGCTATCGGGAATGACGATGCCGGAGGCAGTCTGGCGGACCTTTTCGACCCGCTTGACGATAATCCGGTCGTGCAGAGGACGGATTTGCATATCAATCTCCTGTGCGATTCAGATCATGGGAAACGGTAAGTGAGACCGGCTGGCCGCAGCGGCGACAAGGCCCGCGCTTGCCGGTTAAATGCAGCCTGGGTGGCTGACGAATCACCAAGTAAGGGCGGGCCAAAAAGTTTTCAAGAGGTTTTTTTCAGAAAAAATCCGGCTAAAGAATGATGCGTTCGATGCGGCCGAAACGGTATTCGGTCCGGGCCGCCTTGCCGCCGCGGCAGGCGCGCGGCGCGAGCGGGCAGGGAGGCTGGCGCAGGCCTTCCGCGCTCAGGGTGTCGTCTTCGGCCAGCTCGCGCCACACCCCGCCATGCACCGGCCGAAATTGCCAGGAAACATAGCCGCGGCGAGCCGCCAGCCGCATCAGCTCCGGGCTGTCGGGCGCCTCGGCCACGATGCTTTCCTGGCCGTCGATAGGCGGCAAATTCCCGAAAGCCTGGCGGCAGGCCAGTTCCTCGCCGGCGGCGGCGCCCATGGTGTTGCAGCCGCGGTGCTCGTCGCGCAACAGGCTCCACGCGCCCAGCTGCCAGGCCGCGTCCAGAATCTCTTCCTCCACCAGCGATAGCGTGTTCCAACGGCGTGTCAGTTGCAAGGCCGAGGCCGGCACTTGCCGGAAGGTCGTTTTGTTCGCTTCCGCATGGCCCGTTTCGGACTGGCGGAAACCGTGCCAATGCAGCATCAGCAGTAGCGGCGTGTCAGGAAAGGGGACGGCGCTGAGGCTGACCGCAAACAAGGGCAGCCGCATATGGCGGATTTGGGCGGACAAGGTATCGAACAATTCCATGGCGACACTCCATGACGATGGATGCGAAGACATGCTTGAACGATAAAAACATTGCCGCCGAGAGGCAAGCGCATGTATTGCCGTGAAGCCCCGATATGGACTTCCATCCCCGCAGCCATTGGCCAGCGTGGCGCTGAGCCGGCAGGCCGCGTCGGCAGCGGAGATGATTCAGGCGGCAATTTCGTACCCGCGCGCCTGGCCGCCAGCTTGCGGAAAACTAAAGCTGGGACGATGGCGTGCGGCGGCGCGATGCTGCAGCCGGCCAAGGGCGGGAGAGTAAAGGCGAACAGCGCTTTGCCGCATGGTTTTTCAGAGCGCGTTGAGATTGGCTTGCAGCGCGGCGGCGCGCGCGGCGATGGCGGCGCGTTCGGCCTCCGGCAGCTTGTCGAGCTGGCGGTAGACCAAGGCCAGCCGAGGATTGGCGGCCAGCCGCGGGCGGTGGCGCTGGAAAAAGTCCCAGTACAAGGCATTGAAAGGGCAGGCGTCTGTGCCGACGCGCTGTTTGGGCTGGTAGCGGCAACCCGCGCAGTAGTCGCTCATGCGGCCGATATAAGCCGCGCTGCCGGCGTAAGGTTTGCTGCCCAGCAGGCCGCCGTCTGCGAACTGGCTCATGCCCAGCGTGTTGGGCAGCTCCACCCATTCGAAGGCGTCGATGTAGACCCCCAGATACCATTCGTGCAGCGCCTGCGGCGACAGGCCGGCGATCAGGCCGAAATTGCCTATCACCATCAGCCGCTGGATATGGTGGGCGTAGGCGTCTTGCAGCGATTGGCCGATGGCGTGCGCGAGGCAGCGCATGCCGGTGTCGCCATCCCAGAACCAGCGCGGCAGCGGCAGGCTGTGCGCCAGCGCGTTGCTGTCGCGGTAGTCGGGCATTTTGGCCCAGTACACGCCGCGCACGTACTCGCGCCAGCCCAGAATCTGCCGCGCGAAGCCTTCCACCGCGGCCAGCGGCGCGCGGCCCGAGCGCCAGGCGGCGACGGCGGCGTCCACCGCTTCGCGCGGGTTCAGCATTTTCGCATTCAAGGCGAATGACAGCAGCGAATGGAACAGCCGCCGCCCGCGTGTGTGCATCGCGTCCTGGTAGGCGCCGAAATGCGGCAGCGCGTATTCGACGAAGGCGCGCAGCTGCGCCAGCGCTTCGGCGCGGTTGAGCGGCCAGCAGAGCGCGTCCGCCTGCGGCTGGCCGAAGCTGTCCACCCCGGAGTCGACAATGGTTTGCCACAGCTGGCTGTGATCATGAGCCGGCCGCGGGTCTATTGGCTCTGGCGGCTCGCCGGGCCAGCGCTGGCGGTTGTCCCCGTCGAAATTCCAGCGCCCGCCGGCGGGCTCGCCGTTTTCGTCCATCAAAATGCCGTGCTTGCGCCGCAGGTGACGATATAGGGCCTCCTGCCGCCATTGCCGCCGCGCGCCGAAGAACGCCGCCGCCTCGCCGCGCGCGGTGTAGAAGTGCTCGCTGTCCGCCATGCGGCAGGGAATGGGCAGGCTGGCCGCCCATTCCGCCAGCTGGCGGTCCAGTCGCCACTCGTCCGGGGCCTGGTACTCCACCGCCGCCGCGCGGTAATGGGCGATCAGCGCGTCCAGATTGCCGGTCAGCGACTGGCGGTTGCTGGCGTCATCGATGGCGACATAGCGCACGCGGTGGCCTTGCGCTTTCAACTGGGCGGCGAAGTCGCGCATCGCCGCGAAGATGGCCAGGATTTTTTGCGCGTGGTGGCGCACGTAATCGGTTTCCTGGCGGATCTCCATCATCACATGCACTACGTCGGGATCGGTCGAGGCGAACCAGCTATGGCAGGGATTGAGCTGGTCGCCCAGTATCAGCCGCAATGTAGTCATCAGGCTCTGTCTTTCACGCGCCTGCAGCGCTCGGAGCAAGGCTGGACAGCATCCCGGCAGGCGCGCTCATTTGCATGCCAGCTCATCGTCCCGTCGCAAGCGGAGCAGCGCTTGAGCGGCAGCGCCGTGGTGTTGTTCTTGAATATGCGCGTATTCATCCTGTTTTCGGCGTTTTTTAATGCAAATGGCTTTTGCGTAGGTGTAGGCAGACTATGTGAAAAATCCTGCACTGCGTCGACAGCCGTAGCCACTCAGGATTGTCACACGAGAGAGTCCTGCGATAACGATGCCGAGAATTTCCCCGCGGGGCCGGGCGCCATTCGCGCCGACTCTTCGTTGTTCCGCGCTGGCTGAGAATGACTATGCGGCCGCGAAACGCCTCGATTCGTTGCAAAACGCATCCTGGCGCCACCGCCCACCAAATGTCAACAGCCCCTAGGGATTGTTAAGTTTTTCCAAACCATTGCATATGGCTGCCGCTATCGATAGTCGCAGCCGCCATCGTTAACATCGCTTTCCTAAGCGATTGTTTTGAAAGTGATGCAATGAAAAAAAGGAAGCAAGTATGCTTGGCCCTTCTCTCCATCAGCATGATGGGAGTGGCCGTGGCGGACGTTATGCCCAAGCCAGCGACTGAATTCACCGTCGAGGCCAACCGCAAAGTGTTGGCGGAGCTGCCATTTCATGACACGCGAGACTTCGCCGACGCTCGCCGGGGATTCATCGCACGTCCAGACTTCATGCAAATCAAGGACGAAAAAGGCAATGTGGTATGGGACATGGAAAGCTACAAGCGCTTCATTTCCAGCAATAAATCCGCGCCGGATACTGTCAACCCCAGCCTGTGGCGCAATGCACAGCTGAACATGGAGTATGGCCTGTACAAGGTCGCGGACCATATCTACCAGATACGAGGCTTTGATCTCTCTAACGCGACGTTCATCGAAGGCAAAACCGGCTGGATCGTATTTGATACCTTGCTATCTCAGGAAACCGGTAAAGCCGCTCTGGACTTCATCAACAAAACGCTCGGAGAGCGCCCTGTCGTGGCCGTGGTGTATAGCCACCCGCACGCCGACCACTACGGCGGGGTGCGCGGCATGGTGAGCGAAGCGGATGTTCTGTCAGGCAAGGTGCCCATCATCGCCCCCGAACATTTTTCCGAGCACGCGATCAAGGAGAACGTGATCGCCGGCAACGCGATGAGCCGGCGCGCCGTCTACATGTACGGCGCGATGCTGGAGCGCGGCGAACGCGGCAGCGTCAATGCGGGGCTGGGCCAGACCATCTCGTCCGGACAGGTGAGCCTGTTGCTGCCGACGCATGAGATCAAGCAGAGCATCGAAGAAATGGAGATCGACGGCGTGAAAATGGTATTCCAGCTCACGCCTGGAACCGAGGCGCCGGCAGAGATGAATACTTGGTTTCCCCAGTTCAAGGCCTTGTGGATGGCGGAAAACGTCACCAACACCATGCACAATCTGCTGACCTTGCGCGGGGCGGAGGTGCGCGACCCGATCAAATGGTCGGACGGGCTGAACACCACCATCGAGACCTGGGGCGACCAAGTGCAGGTTCGTTTCCAGAGCCACCACTGGCCCAGCTGGGGCAACGCCAGCATCGTGGACGGTCTGAAGAAGCAGCGCGACTTGTACAAATACATTCACGACCAGTCGGTGCGGATGTTGAACCAGGGGATGACGGGCGAGGAAATTTCCGAAACCATCAAACTGCCGCCGTCCTTGAGCAATTTTTGGCCTAACCGCGGCTACTACGGCACGTTGCGCCATAACAGTCGCGCGGTATATCAGCGCTATATGGGCTGGTACGACGGCAACCCCTCCAGTCTGAACAACGAACCGCCGGAAATGATCGCGCCCAAGTACGTTCAATACATGGGTGGCGAAGACGCCGTGCTGGAAAAAGCCGCCGCATCCTATCAAAAGGGCGATTACCGCTGGGTGGCCGAAGTGCTGAAGCATGTCGTGTTCGCCAACCCGAAAAACCAGCCGGCCAAGGAATTGCTGGCGGATGCCTACGAACAACTCGGTTACCAGGCGGAATCCGGTCCGTGGCGCTCCATTTATCTGCAGGGCGCCAGCGAACTGCGCAAAGGACTCCCTACCGGTTCGGCGACCAAGTCCAGCTCGCCGGACACCATACGGGAGATGACCCCGGACATGCTGTTCGACTATCTGGCGGTGCGCCTGCTGCCGGAAAAGGCCGAAGGCCGGACCCTGTCGCTGAACGTTCACTTCCCCGACATTGGCATTCACCGCGGGCTGAATCGGCGCTGTTGCACAAATCCTGAACAGGGCGAGTTTCCCCTTTCCCCAAACGGATTTACGCCACCGGCACCGTGCACGGCCGGCCCAGCATGCTGAAGCGGTTCAAGATGGCAGCACGTACTTGCAGCTCTGCCACTTGACCATCGAAACGCCGGGCCATCACCCTCTCGCCTAGCCGTTTAAAGCAATACATCTTGGTTTCCACCAAGCTGCGGCGATGGTAGCCGCTCCAACGCTTCCAGATCGCCCGGCCTAGTCGCTTGGTGGTCCGCAGAATCTCATTCCGCGCCAGCACTCCCAGCACACTTCCTTTCCACGGTCTCGCATTCTTGCGGCTCGGAATGCACCCGATCGCGCCCCGCGCGGCAATCGCCTCATGGCACGCCTTGGTATCAAAAGCCCCATCGCCGCTCACGCAGCCTATCGGCTCATCAGCCGGGATTTGCGTCAATAGCGAAGGTCGCATTTGCGCATCGCTCTGGCGGTTGTCGGTTACCTCGATGGCGCGGATTTGCAGGGTTTCCGCATCGATGCCCAGATGCACCTTACGCCATTGCCGGCGATATTCCGCGCCATGTTTCTTGGTTTTCCATTCACCTTCGCCCAGCATTTTGATGCCGGTGCTATCGACCAGCAGATGCAGCGCGCCTGAGCTTTTCTGGTAGGGAATTTTGACCTGCAGCGTCTGCTGCCGCCTGGATAGCGTGCTGTAATCTGGGACGCTCCAGTCCAGACCCGCCAACTGGATCAGGCTTTGGATGAAGCCGATGGTCTGCCGCAACGCTAGTCCAAACAGGTTCTTAATGGTCAGGCAGAATTGAATAGCGGTATCGCTATAGGTCTGCGTCCGTCCACGCTTGCCCCGAGGAGTTGCCCGCCATGACATGCTTGTGTCCAGCCAGACGGACAGGGAGCCGCGCTGGATCAGGGCTCGGTTGTAGGCTTTCCAGTTGGTGGTTCGGTAGCGTTTCGGAGGGGGCTTGGTCATGCCACTATCTTACCAAGCCGCGCTGGGGGAGGGTTTGTGCAACAGCGCCGTACCCATTTGTTGAGTTGAAATAACAAAGGGCATAGCATGTAATTGCTACGCCCCATTTTGGTGCAATTTCAACTGTGTGCAAAGAGTGTGCAGTAACTTTGAAAACCTACAACACGATTACTTGGTTTCCTTGAACGTCATGCACACGGAATTGATGCAGTAGCGTTCTCCGGTGGGTTCCGGGCCGTCCGGGAAAACGTGGCCCAGGTGGGCGTCGCAATGGGAACAGCGCACTTCCACGCGCACCATGCCGTGCGAGGTGTCGGTGATGCGCCGGATATTGGCGCCGGCGGCTTCTGCGTAGAAGCTGGGCCAGCCGCAGCCGGCGTCGAACTTGGCATCGCTGTGGAACAGCAGGGTGCCGCAGCAGACGCAGAAGTAGTCGCCGTGTTTATTGTGGAAGTAGTGCTCGCCGCTGAAAGGCCGTTCGGTGCCTGCCTCGCGGGCGACGCGATATTGTTCCGGGGTCAGTTGGGCGCGCCATTCGGCGTCGGTCTTGTGCATGGTCATGGCATCGTTCCTTGGGTGTGTATGTCTGGCCGGGCGCGGACCCGTCTCTTGCTTGTTTGTCGCTAGCGGGTCGTGTTTCTTACTGAATTTCGTCCAGCGCGCCGCTCAGGTGCGATTCGTCCGCCCAGCGCCTCAAGTCCCAGCCGCCGTTGCCGTAGTCCAGCCAATTCAATGCGGCATTGGGAATGGGGAAGTCGCGCTTGTCGGCCAGCGGCTTGGCGGTGGCGGCGCGGTAGATGATGTCCAGCACGCCGCCGTGGGTGACGATCAGCACCTCCTGGCCGGGATGACGGCTGGCGATGTCGGCCAGGCTTTCCAGTATGCGCGCGCTGAAGCGGCGCAGGCTTTCGCCGCCCTCCAGATCGTAGTCCGGATCGCGCGTCTGATGGCGCTGGTAGACATGGGGAATGCGCTCTGCGGCTTCGGCGTAGGTCAGGCCCTGCAGCGCGCCCATATGGCGCTCCCGCAGTTGCGGGGTGTAGTGGGCGGCCAACCGCAGCTTGGCCTGCAGCGGCTCGGCTGTCTGGCGGGTCCGCGTGAGGTCGCTGACGTATAGGGCCTGGAATGACGAGGCGGCGCGGAAGGCTAGGGCCAGTTGATCGGCTTGCGCCAGGCCGGTGGCGTTGAGCGGGATGTCGGTGTGGCCTTGCAGCCGGTATTCACGGTTCCAGTCGGTTTCGCCGTGGCGAACCAGGCAGAAGCGGGTGACGGGCAGGGGCATTGTCGCCTTTCGCTGTGTGTTTACAGGATGCCGACGCCGGACAGTTCGCGCGCCATATTGGCGGCGTAGTTATCGGTCATGGCGCCGACAAAGTCCAGCACCTTCATATAGCCCTGATACAGGCTGTCGTTGCTTTGAATATGGCGGTCCAGCAGCCCCATCGCCAAGTGCTCGCGCGGGGTCAGCCCCTTGCCGTCCTGGCGGATAAAGGCGTGCACTGCCGGCACCAGCGCGTCGAGAATGGTGGCGATGCAGGGATAGGAAGCCAGTTCCGTGACCAGCTTGGTGCGGTGGCGGTAGACCTTGGTGCTGGCCAGTTCCTTGGCTTGCAGCAGCGCGTCCTGCACCGCTGGATCGCACAGGTTGATGAGATCCTTGGCCGGGAATTCTCCATTCAGCAAAGAGCGCTGGTGCAGCATGAATTTTTCCGCCACCTCGGTCACGCAGCGGCCTATCGCCACGCCGCGCAGCGTGCCGCATTTCTGGCTGATGTCGTGCATGCCCCAGACGCGTTCATGGTCGGAGAATCCCGAGAACAGTTTTTCGAACTCATGGAAATCCAGAATGCCGATTTCCACGGCGTCTTCCAGGTCCAGAATGGCGTAGCAGATGTCGTCGGCCGCTTCCATCAGATAGGACAGCGGATGGCGGCTCCATTGCAGCGGGCCGTGGCGCAGCAGGCCCAGTTCCGCCGCCACCCGTTCGAAGTAGGGTAGTTCGGTGCGGTAGATATTGAACTTGTCGCGTTCATAGGCCGGTTGCGCGTCGGCAGTCCACGGATATTTGATTAGCGTGCCCAGCGCGGCGGCGGTGAGCCGCATGCCGCCTTCGCCGGTGTACATTTCCAATGAGGCCAGCATGCGCAGGCCGTGGGCATTGCCTTCGTAGGTTTGCACGTCGCGGATTTCCGCCGGACTGAGCCCATGCAGCCAATGGGCGTTGCGGTCGGCGCGGAACCAGTCGCGCAGGGCGTCTTCGCCGGTGTGGCCAAACGGCGGGTTGCCGATGTCGTGCGCCAGGCAGGCCACTTGCACTACCGCGCCGATATCGTGCGGCGTGTAGCCGGCCGGCAGCTGGCCGGCATGGTCCAGCATCACGCCCACGCGGTTGCCCAGGCTGCGGCCGACGCTGGCCACCTCTACGCTGTGGGTCAGCCGGTTGTGGGTATGGTCGTGCCGAGCAAGGGGGTGAACCTGGGTTTTGCGGCCCAGGCGGCGAAAGGCGCTGGAGAACACTACGCGGTCGTGATCGATGTGGAAATCCGTGCGTAGGCCGGAGCCGCCTTCCTGGGTGGCCGGCGTATGGGTTTCCTTGACTTCGCCCTGGATGAGTTTGAAACGGCGGGTGGAGAGCAGACTCTCCCAGTTCATGGTTTGGCTCATGATATGGCCCGGTGTGGATTTCATTCCGATGATATGTGCGTCCGCAATAAAACAAAAGAGCCAGCGGGCGCTGGCTCATGGGGTTTTGGCCGGATCAGCGGCTCTGGTGGCCGATGACGCCGCCTATGGCTGCGCCGCCCAGCGTGCCGACGGTGCCGCCTCCAGTCAGAACCGAGCCCAGCACGGCGCCGGCAGTCGCCCCGATGGCGGTGTTTTTCTGGCGGTGGGTCATATTGGCGCAGCCGGAAAGCAGGCTGAGGGCGATCAGGGCGCTGGCGGTCAGGGTCAGTCGGGTCGGGGTGGCGTGTTTGTTCATTGTGTGAATCCTGTTTGTGGGGCCTATACCGTTTGGGCAGCAGGATGCGTCGTCGGTTCCAGCATGTGTGTTACTGATTGTTATGGATCGTATCAATATTTATCGATAATTCTAAATAATCATGGATAGCGCGCCGGGAATGAGATTGTCATCGCTGCAAAGCCATATCGGCTTCGCCGCTTGCATGCTTTACTGAAAATGTTCCATCAAGTACATTCAGCCCTTTCCACGTGTCAGGCGGCTGCTCCCGCGCTGGGGGCGGCGCGACGCGCGGTCTTCCAGCGCGCTGGGCGGCGCCTTTGCTCAGGGTTGCCATGCATTTCACCATTTTCGATACCCCCGTCATCCGCGACTTGTTCCGCTGCTTGTCCATCGCGCTGCTCAAACTGAGCGGCTGGAAATTGCAGGGCGAATTCCCCAGGCTGGACAAGTACGTGATGGTAGGCGCGCCGCACACCAGCAATTGGGATTTTCCGATTACGCTGGGGCTATGTTTCGCTTCCCGCGCCAAGATCTACTGGATGGGCAAGCATACCCTGTTCAAAGGGCCGATGGGGCCGGTGATGCGTTGGTTGGGCGGCGTGCCGGTGATGCGGCATCAGAGTAATTCGCTGGTGCAGCAAATGGTGGAGGTGTTCCAGCGCAGCGAGCAGCTGGTGCTGGCGATTCCGCCCGAGGGCACCCGCAAGTCGGTGAACGAATGGAAGACCGGTTTTTACCATATCGCGGTAGGCGCCGGCGTGCCGATCGCGCTGGCGTATCTGGATTACGGGCGCAAGGAAGGCGGCTTTGGTCCGATGTTCACCCCCAGCGGCGATATCGAGGCGGACATGCCTAAGATTCGCGCCTTCTATGTCGACAAGCAGGGCCGTTATCCGAATTGAGCTTCCTGCCCGTAAATAAAAACGCAGCCTGCGGGCTAATGCCGTTCACTTAAGAGAAAAGCACCGTCTCCATGCATGGGAAACGGTGCTTTTTTTGTGGATTCCTGTGCTCTCAAGGCCAGAAAAGTCGCCCGAAAATCCTTAAGTGAACGGCATTAGCCTGCGGGCTGCGTTTTTATTGGCAGGGATTACTTCTGCTCTGGCTTGGATGCGAACAGCGCTTTCCAGCCGGCCAGGCCCAGCGTTTGCAGGGTCTCGATATTGCGCTCGTAGATCGCTTCGGCTTCCGGAAACGCTTCCACCCCGCGGTCTATGCTGGCTTCGCGGATCAAGTGCAGCGTCGGGTACGGCGAGCGGTTGGTATAGTTTTCGATATCGTTGATTCCGGTGCCTTCAAACTGGAATTTGGGATGAAAGCTGGCTACTTGGATTTCGCCTTCCAGATTCAGCTCGGCCACCATCGCGTCGGCGATATCGAGGAATTCGTTGAAATCGAGAAATCGTTGCAGCACGCCGGGATGAACCAGCAGCGTGGTGTCGATTTCCTGCGGATCGGTGTCGGCCAGCAGCTTCAGTTCGGCGGCCAACTCTTCCGCCAGTTGGCGGACGTCGCTTGCTTCGCTGACCTGGATGCGCACCTGGTTTTTGACATACACCGATTTGGCGAAGGGGCACAGATTGAGGCCGATCACGGCTTTTTCCACCCAGTCGCGGGTGGCGGCGATCACGGTTTCATGGTTGTCGGACATGGATGGCTCCTGTGGCGGGGGCTGAAAATGCAAAAAACCCGGACGAATCCGGGTTTTCTCATCTGGTCGATGATCTCGCTAAGGAGATTACACCGGCTGGATGTTGGAGGCTTGCTTGCCCTTCGGGCCATCGACGATGTCGAAGCTCACGCGTTGGTTTTCAGCCAGAGTGCGGAAGCCCTTCGCGTTGATTTGGGAGAAGTGAGCGAAAACGTCGTCGCCGCCTTCATCCGGGGTGATAAAGCCAAAACCTTTGGAGTCGTTGAACCACTTAACGGTACCGGTTGCCATTTTGTTAATTCCTCAAAACGAGCAGTTGAATAAAAAGGCACGAAGATCAAGGGAAATGGCGACTGAGGTACGGCCTATGCCACTACGACAACTACACATCCACAACTTGAGCATCCTGCGGGAGGCATAGTGCCTCTAGTTTCCGTCCATGGCAAGCGTTTTCTGCAGGAGCCGTCTGTTTTTACGAATCTTTAATACCATTGGTCAGGACATTTACATTTCCTGTATGTTTGCGACAACCGCAATGTTTGAATCAGGTAGAACATGCGCGGCGACGCCAGTTGCATATACTGGATAGATGGAGAGTGTCGGAGAGAAAGCTTATGGCCATGCAGCCGGAAGTGCCGGAGATTATCGATCCCATCGCGTTTCAGGATTTCCGCGACGCGGTGTCCGATTACGCGCCGCAATTGGAACAGCTGGTTTGCCAGCTGGGCGATGGCAGCCGCGATTCGGAAAAAGTTGCCCAGTTGTTCCGCATTTTGCACAGCATCAAGGGCGATGCCAGCTTGTGCCAGGTGCACTTTATCGAGCCTTACGTCCATGCGCTGGAAACCCTGCTGGACCGTATCCGGCAGAATGAGCTGCATTATCAGGATGCAGTGGGAGATGTGCTGTTGCTGGTCACGGACCGGGTGGTGATGCTGCTGGACGATATGGCCAATGGCTTGCTGCCTGACGACAGCCTTCTCAGATCGCTATTGCCTTCGCTGGATAAGCTGGCCGAGGCCAGCGCTGCCGAGCTGCCGCTGGCCTGCGCCAAGCTGGTGGCGCGCATGATGGGGCCGGCGGCGCCGCCTATGCCGACTCCCAGCGTGGTGGCCAGCGGTTTGGGCGGCCATTTGTTTGCCGATTTGCAGTTCTTCCGTTCATTGGCGATGCAGTTTGAGCAGCGGGTGCCGGAATTCGCCGGGCGCACCGAGCGCAACCTGACGCTGGCGCTGGAAATCAACCGGCTGGCGGAAAAGCCGTTGAGCATGGAGCAAGTGGCCGCCGCCGTTTATATGCACGATATCGGCATGCTGCTGTTGCCGGAGTCGCTTTGGCTCAAAGCGGGCCGGCTGAGTCTGGACGACCGGCGGCAGATGGCGTCCCATCCTGGCTGGGCGGGCGGCTTGCTGGCGCGCATGCAGGGATGGGAGGAGGCCGCCCAAATGGTGCTGCAACATCATGAGTCGCAAGACGGCAGCGGCTACCCGGATGGGCTGAAGGGCGAGGAAATCTGCGATGGCGCTTGCTTGCTGGCGCTGGTGGATGCCTTTGAGTCGGTCACGCTGAAGCATGCGCAGCAGGGGCCGCGCCGCTCCATCTTGCGCGGCGTGGCCGAGCTGAACGCGTCCGAGCGTCAGTTCCACCCGCTGTGGATGCAGCTGCTGAACCAGGTGGTGCGCAACCGGCTGGAAATGCGCACCATGGTTGGCGGACGCTGATCGCTGTTCAGCCTGCGCCGTGGCGGGCGAACCAGTCCAGCATCTTGCGCCAGCCATCCGCGGCGTCCCGGGCATGATAGCTGGGGCGGTAGTCGGCGTTGAAGCCATGCCCGGCATCGGGATAGACCACGATCTCGCTGTTCTTGCCGGCTTGCTTCAGCGCCGTTTGCATTTTGTCCACCGAGGCCTGCGGGATGCTCTGGTCCTGTCCGCCATACAAGCCCAGCACCGGCACCTCCAGCTGCGCCGCTATATCCAATGGATGGCGCGGCGTATTGGCCGTGACGGGGCCTTCCAGTTTGCCGTACCAAGCGGCGGCGGCCTTGAGCTGGCGGTTGTGCGCGGCGTACAGCCAGGTTTGGCGTCCGCCCCAGCAGAAGCCTGTCGCCGCCGCGCGCCGCAGGTCGGCGCCGTGGGCACCGGCCCAGCGCCAGGTGGCGTCCAGATCGTTCTGCACCTCGTTGTCCGGCACTTTGCTGACCACATCGCGCATCAAGGTGTCGATATCGGCAACCTCGGCCGGATTGCCGTGGCGGAAGTAGAGTTCCGGCGCGACGGCGAAGTAGCCTTGCTTGGCCAGGCGACGGCATAGGTCCTGGATATGGGCGTGCACGCCGAAGATTTCCTGAATCACGATGACCAGCGGCAAGGGGCCTGCGGCGTTTTCCGGCTTGGCGTAGTAGCCGGGCATGGCGCCGCTGCCGGTGTCGATGGCGGGGATGCCGGTTTGAAGCGACTGGCTGTCGGTTAGAATGGCGCTCGCCGCTACCGGCTGCACTGCCAGGGCGAAGCCGAGGCTGCCGGCGCCCGTGAGGAAGCGCCTGCGATTGAGCGTGGCATGGTGCTGGGTCATGAATGCGCTCCTGTGTTGAGGTGGCTTGCATGAAGCAGGTAAAAACTGCATAAATGCTAGTGCTGGCTTTAAGATCAGCTTACGACACCTTCTATCGAGATTTTTCTGGCTAGTATCGGGCCAGGCTGCGCCTGTGCAGGACAAGCAAGCTGGAGCGGTTCCGGCGTAACCAAAGCAAGTGAAATATGACGGATTCGTCGCCAAAGGTAAAACTGCCGCGCAACTTCGTGCGTCAAGGCCAACAAGTGCCAGTGGATATCTACGCCAAGAATGGCGTGTTGTTGTTGAAGAAAGGCCATTACGTTTTGACGGATGCCCAGCGCGACCGGCTGGGCCGGATGGGGCATGGCGACAGCGAAGAAGTGGCCGCTCGCTTGGAGCGGGAACGGCTGGAGCGCGCCGCGCAGCGGGAAAAGGACGCCCAGCAGCTGCGCAGCAGCGCCAATCCGTTGCAGGAAATGGCTTTTCTTCAACGTCGGGCTGAAGGCGTGTTGTTGCACGGGCTGGCGGTGCGGGATCTATCGGCCAGCCTCATGGACATGGCGGACAATCTCATCGCGCTGAGCCGGCGCCACCCCGATGGCGTGCTGGCCAGCGTTTTTTTGCTGCCGTTTCAGGATATAGGCAGCGCGCATAGTGTGCATGTCGCGGCCATCCTGGCGGTGCTGGGGCTGCGGCTGGGCCTGTCCGACGAAGAGCTGAGGCCCCTGCTGGGCGCGGCGCTGAGCATGAACCTGGCGATTACCGGCTTGCTCAATCAGCTGGCGACGCAGAAAGAGGCGCTGGATCTGCCGCAGCAGGAGGCGATGTTCGCCCATCCCGTGCTGGCCTCGGCCCTGCTGCGGGAGGCCGGCGTGGAGGACGAGCATTGGCACAGGCTGGTGGTGCAGCATCACGAACGGCAGGACGGCGAGGGCTATCCGCAGGGATTGGCTGGCGACGAGATCGAGGCGGACGCTTTATTGCTGCAGATGGTGGACTTGGTGTGCGCCTGCGTGCATCAGCCGCAGCCGCAACTGCCGGCGCAGGTGCTGGGCAGCCTGTTCCGCGGCGAGCTAGGCCGGTTTCCGTCGCAGCACGTTTCGCTGCTGGTGAAGGAGCTGGGAGTGTATCCGCCGGGCAGCTTCGTCCGGCTGGCCAGCAATGAGGTGGCGGTGGTGACGCATCGCGGCGACAAGACCAACCAGCCGCGCGTGGCGGCCTTGCGCAAACTCGACGGCCCGCCTTACGTGGACCCCTTGCCGCGCGACACGCGGCAGTCGGCATACCAGGTGCTGGAGCCGGCGCCGGCCGCCGCATCGGCGATCAAGCCGACCTATCTCTATCGCTTGTGGTACAAGCCCTGAGCCGGATCAGGGCCGCGCCGGCTGGGCCTGGCTCAGCGGCTGTATCTGAACGGCGCTGAGATCTTCGACTTTCCATACCCGGCGCATGTGGCCGAAATCCCGCTTGCGCTCGTCGCGCAGCGCCACTTCAGGCAGGAAGGACATGTCCACCCACACCTCGCCCAGATAAACGGTTTCGTTCGGCTCCAGATGGAAGGGCGCGTTCAGTTTGAACTGCTTGATCTTCATGTCCGCGCCGAAGACGCCGTCCTCCACCCAGTGCGCCCAGACGCTGGACAGGCTATAGTCGCCCGGCGGCAAGGTAAGCAGCACCAGCTTGCCCTCCGCCGGCGACATGCCTTCCTCGCCGAATACCGTGTCTGTGGTCAGGCTGGCGATATCCTGCGCCGCTTCGCGGCCTTGGGCATTGCTGACCGTCAGGCCCAGGGTGGCGCTATCGGGATTGAAGGCCCTGCCCGCCAGCGAAACGACGGCATAGGCCTGGCCGGGCGGGGGCGTGAGCGAGCCGCGCAGCCTGTCGGCCATGGTGGCGCAGCCGGACAGCAGCGCCAAAGAGAAGCAGAGCAAGGCAGAGCGTAGCATCGGTTTTCCTTTCAAGGTCTGGCAGCGTGAAGGCGCCTCAACTTGCCATCAATGCGATGGCAGCGTCAATCGCTGTGGCTTTTAGTCGGTGCTGTTCTGCAGATGCGGCTCGACAAAAGCGAGCACCCGCTGCGGCAGCCAGTCGATGCGGCCGGGGAAGGGGCCGGTGGCGAAGCCGACATGGCCGCCGTCGTCGGGAAAGTCCAGCGTTACGCTGGGCGAAACCTGCGAGGGGTCGGGCAGGGCGCTTTCCGGCAGAAACGGATCGTTGCGCGCGTTCAGCACCAGCGTAGGACGGGCGATGTGTTTCAGCTTGGGCTTGCTGCTGGCCTGCGTCCAATAGTTCAGCGCTGTGCCGAAGCCGTGCAGCGGGGCGGTGACCAGATCGTCGAATTCGATGAAGGTGCGGGCGCGGCGCAGCCGGACGTCGTCGAACAGGCCCGGATGGCGCTGCAGCGATGCCATGGCTTTGGGCTTCAGCGTGTCCAGAAACATCCGGGTATACAGTAGCTTGCCAAGCCCTTTGTCCAGCCGGGTGCTGGCGGCCACCAGGTCCAGCGGGGCGGAGACGGCGGCTGCGGCCTGCGGCAGCGCGGCCTCGCCTTCTTCGGCCAGATAGTTGAGCAGCATGCTGCCGCCTAACGATACGCCCACCGCCGCCAAGGCGGCGAAGCGGCGGGACAGCCGATGCAGAATCCAGCGGATTTCCGCCGCGTCGCCGGCGTGGTAGGCGCGCGGCAGAGGATTGTCCACGCCGCCGCAGCCGCGGAAATGCGATACCACGCCGTGCCAGCCGCGCGCGGCCACCGCGTGCATCAGCGCCTTGGCGTAATGGCTGGCGCTGCTGCCCTCCAGACCATGGAACAGCACCACCAGCGGCGCGCCGGGCTGGCCGTCGACAAAGTCCAGCGCGATGCGCGCGCCGTCCGGGGTGTCCCATAGCTCGCGCCGGTAGCGCGGCGGGGCCAGCTTGACGGCCACTGCGGGCCAGATGGTTTGGGCGTGGCCGCCGCGCAGCCACGATGGCGCGCGGTAGTTCATGGCGCCGGCTTGACGGCGGACTTGGGACGGAAGGCTTTGACCACCGACTCGTGGGTTTCGATATGCGGCGCGCCTATCAGGTCAAGGCAGTAGGGCACGGCGGCGAAGATGCCGGGCACCTCCACCTTGCCGTCGGCGCCGCGCAGGCCTTCCAGCGTTTCCTGGATGGCCTTGGGCTGGCCCGGCAGATTCAGGATCAGGCTTTGTTTGCGGATCACGCCCACCTGCCGCGACAGGATGGCGGTGGGGACAAATTTCAGGCTGATCTGGCGCATCTGCTCGCCAAAGCCCGGCATCACGCGGTCGGCTACCGCCAGCGTGGCGTCAGGGGTGACGTCGCGCGGCGCCGGACCGGTGCCGCCGGTGGTCAGCACCAGCTGGCAACCCTCGTCGTCGACCAGCGCCTTCAGCGCGGCCTCGATGCCGGGCTGCTCGTCAGGTATCAGCCGGGTGACGGTTGCAAACGGGGTGGCGAGGGCCCGGGCCAGCCAGTCTTGAAGCGCCGGCAGGCCCTTGTCTTCGTAGACACCCTGGCTTGCGCGGTCGGAAATGGAAACCAGGCCAATCTTCAGCATTATTCTTCGTCCTCATCCTTTTGCCACAGCCGCGGCTTGCCCGGCTCCGGAATCAGCGCCTTGATTTCCTGGTACAGCTGGCGGTAGGCCTTGGGAGCCTTGTTTTCCTGCAGTTCCTTGCGCGCGTTGCGCATCAGCGTGCGCAGCTGCTGCGGATCGCCTTCCGGGAAGGCGGCCAGGAAGTCGGACAGCGCCTTGTCATCAGCCATCAGTTTTTCGCGCCAGCGCTCCAGCAGGTGCTGCCAGGCGATGTGCTCTGACGATTCGCCCTTGAGGATTTTCAGGTATTCGCGGATCGGCTCCGGATCGACGTCGCGCATCAGCTTGCCGATGTACTGCATCTGGCGGCGCAGCGCGCCATTGGCGGTAAAGCGTTTATAGTCCAGTACGGCGGTGAGCAGATCCTCCGGCAGCTGCATCTTCTTCAGCGTGTCTTTGGACAGCTCGACCAGCTCGCGGCCCAGGTCCTGCAGCGCGTCCATATCGCGCTTGCGCTGGGACTTGCTGACGAAACCATCGTCGTCGTTCTGGTAGTCGGTCATTGTTGCTAGGTCTCACTCGGTTTTCAAGGCTGGTATGATACCGGAAAAGGCCGCCGGCCGTTTCCACTGTTCCGAAAGATACTATGGCAGACAAAACATTCAGTTTCAGTCCCGACGTCTTGAACGGCATCGCCGACCGCGTGCTCGAGCTGGCGCGCCAGCTGGGCGCCAGCGCCGCCGAGGCTGACGTTTCAGAAGGTATCGGCCAGACCGTGAGCGTGCGCTTGTCCGAGGTGGAAACCATCGAATACAACCAGGACAAGGGCGTCAGCGTCACGGTTTACCTGGGGCAGAAGAAGGGCCATGCCAGCACCTCGGATTTTTCCGATCCGGCGCTGTCCGATACCGTGCGCGCCGCGCTGGACATCGCCCGCTACACCGCCGAGGACGACTGCGCCGGCCTGGCCGATCCGCAGCTTTTGGCTGACGATCTGCCCGACCTGGACCTGTACCACCCTTGGCAGCTGCCGGTGGAGCAGGCCATCGAGTTGGCCCGCCGCTGCGAGGACAGCGCGCGCGCCGTGGACGCGCGCATCCGCAACTCCGAAGGCGCCAGCGTTTCGGTGCAGGCCAGCCAGTTCGTTTATGCCAACAGCCATGGCTTCCGCGGCGGCTTCCGCAGCAGCCGGCACAGCCTGTCGGCGGCGGTGGTGGCGGAAGAAGACGGCGTGATGCAGCGCGATTATTGGTATTCGGCCGCGC
>NZ_MKCR01000015.1 GCF_001855565.1 Chromobacterium amazonense
GCCTCTTAGAGTGTAGGACTTCGCGTTCGAAGCTTTGAGAGGTCGCAGAGAATCGGTGGCTGCGACTGTTTAACAAAAACACAGCACTGTGCCAACACGAAAGTGGACGTATACGGTGTGACGCCTGCCCGGTGCCGGAAGGTTAAGTGATGGGGTGCAAGCTCTTGATCGAAGCCCCGGTAAACGGCGGCCGTAACTATAACGGTCCTAAGGTAGCGAAATTCCTTGTCGGGTAAGTTCCGACCCGCACGAATGGCGTAACGATGGCCACACTGTCTCCTCCTGAGACTCAGCGAAGTTGAAGTGTTTGTGAAGATGCAATCTCCCCGCTGCTAGACGGAAAGACCCCGTGAACCTTTACTGTAGCTTTGCATTGGACTTTGAAGTGGTTTGTGTAGGATAGGTGGGAGGCTAAGAAGCCAGGACGCTAGTTCTGGTGGAGCCGACCTTGAAATACCACCCTGACTCCTTTGAGGTTCTAACCTTGGTCCGTGATCCGGATTGGGGACAGTGCATGGTAGGCAGTTTGACTGGGGCGGTCTCCTCCCAAAGTGTAACGGAGGAGTTCGAAGGTTACCTAGGTACGGTCGGAAATCGTGCTGATAGTGCAATGGCAAAAGGTAGCTTAACTGCGAGACCGACAAGTCGAGCAGGTGCGAAAGCAGGACATAGTGATCCGGTGGTTCTGAATGGAAGGGCCATCGCTCAACGGATAAAAGGTACTCCGGGGATAACAGGCTGATACCGCCCAAGAGTTCACATCGACGGCGGTGTTTGGCACCTCGATGTCGGCTCATCACATCCTGGGGCTGTAGCCGGTCCCAAGGGTATGGCTGTTCGCCATTTAAAGTGGTACGTGAGCTGGGTTCAAAACGTCGTGAGACAGTTTGGTCCCTATCTGCAGTGGGCGTTGGAAGTTTGACGGGGGCTGCTCCTAGTACGAGAGGACCGGAGTGGACGCACCTCTGGTGTACCGGTTGTGACGCCAGTCGCATCGCCGGGTAGCTAAGTGCGGAAGAGATAACCGCTGAAAGCATCTAAGCGGGAAACTTGCCTGAAGATGAGACTTCCCTGGAGGCTTGACCTCCCTGAAGAGTCGTTCGAGACCAGGACGTTGATAGGTCGGGTGTGGAAGCGCTGTGAGGCGTGAAGCTAACCGATACTAATTGCTCGTGAGGCTTGATCCTATCATTTGAGTGGCTTAGCGAGGCTAAGTGACGAGAGTGGATGTGCGAAGAACATCAAATACCGAATATTCAGAATCAGAGAGCGACTCTGGTTCAGGCTTCTTGCAGTTTGTACAGTTTATGTCTGGTGGCCTTAGCGAGGTGGTCCCACGCCTTCCCATCCCGAACAGGATCGTGAAACGCCTTAGCGCCGATGATAGTGTGGCATTCGCCATGTGAAAGTAGGACACCGCCAGACGCCCCATACGACAAAGCCCAGCTCACACGAGCTGGGCTTTGCGCTTTGCGCGCGCCGAATGCGCGACACCCGCCCCGACCAGACCCCGGCGGGGCTTTGCTATTGATGCGAGTCTGACTCAGGAAGTGGTTGCCAGCGTTGTCAGTTTGACTTGCGTTGCGAATATGGCGTCTTTTTGTGAAAATGCCCGGCGAATGTTTTATGCAAAGCATATCATTCATGATGTCATATGAATTCGGGGCGGGTCTTGAGTAAATTCAAAGGTCGCGAGTGGCTTCTGTTTGGCGCGCTCTGGTTGCTCAGCAGTTTGTGGGTATTGGCCCAGTGGGGGGGCGGGGAGTACCGCCGTCTGCAGGACGGTTTCGAGCAAGCGGCTCATCAAGCTTATGCGGGTGTCGCGCGCAGGCTTGACCAGAACGAGTCCGTGCTGTCCGCGATCAATGCTCTTCTCATTTCTCATGAGCAGTTGGACGCGCCTGCGCTCAGCGCCTTTGCGCGGGAAATGTTGCCGCGCTATCAGCAGTTGTACGCCATCCAGTTCCTGCAGAATGTCACGCAAGAAGCGCGCCCTATGTTTCTGCGCAGTATGGAGGAACGGTTTGGGGAAACTTTTTACATCCGCGACTACGGCGCGGGAGGTAAGCGCAATTGGCAGCCCGCTCCGGTCAGGCCCCAGGCGTTGATCGTATCCATGATCGAGCCGGATCTGCCGGCCTTCAGCCCGGTCTACGGTTATGACATGCTGGGCGATCCGCATTTTTCCGCCGAGTTGAAACGGGCGGTGACAAGCGGGCAGAAGGTTTCGTCACGTCCATTCGAATTATATGACGGCGGCGGGCGAGCCTATCTGCTGATGCAATCGCTGTATCGAGAGTCGGCCGGGGAGGCGCGTCAGGGCCGCGGCCGCGATCTTGCAGGCGTGGTGGCCTTGGTGGTGTTTTGCGACCGGCTGCTGCAGTTGCCTGAAGACCAAGCCTTGCCTGCCGGCTTGGACTTGTCCTTGTTGCCGCGGGATGGCCGCGCGGGGGGCGAGCCGCTGTACCAGCGCTTGCATAGGGATGGGGATCATGATTGGTGGCCCAAGATAACGCGCTTGACGCTGCGTTTGCCGCTGAACAGCGAAGCGCAGCCTTTTGTTCTGGGCGTCGAGCAGGATATTCGCCTCAATGATCTGGCGTTGTTGCCGCTGTTGCTCAGAGAGGTTTTCATTGCCTTGCTGTTGTCCGCTGCGGCGCTGATTTATTCCCAGCGCGTCGCCTTGCGCCGAGAGCGCAGCCAGGCCGATGAGGAGCTGTTCCTGCAGAGCGAGCGCGCGTCCGTGACCTTGAATGCCATACACGATGGTGTGGTGATTCTGCGGCAGGATCGTCGGATCGAGATGGCTAATCCCATGGCCCTGCAACTGGTGGAGATGCCTGCCGATGAGGTGCTTGGCCTGCCATGTCATGAAGTATTCCGCTTGATGGGCGAGTTGGCCGCGGAGTTTTCCGAGGATCCCATCAGCGAGTGCTTCCGTACCGGGCAGGCAGTAGAGCTGGCGGAGCGCATGCAGCTGACCACGGCACGCGGCAAAGTGCATTCGGTGGAGGGCGGCATCGCGCCGTTGATGTCGCGGGACGGGGTGCAGATAGGCGTGGTGTGCGCGCTGCGCGATATGGGGCCGCTGCGGCAAAGGACCGCGGCAGCGCTGGAGGCCAGCGAAACCCGCGTCAAGGAGCACCTGGAAAAGCTGTCGCACGTGGCGCGCCTGCATACCATGGGCGAGATGGCGTCCGGCATCGCCCATGAGCTGAATCAACCATTGACGGCTATCTCCAACTATTGCCAAGCCGCCATCCAATTGCTGGATGGGGTGGAGGATGCGCCGCCGCAAGTCAATTCCGCCTTGAAGCTGGCGGTGGCGCAGGCCGGGCGCGCCGGAGAAATCATCAAGCGGCTGCGCGCGCTGGTCAGCAAGCGGGCCATCGAAACGCGGCTGATCGATATCAATCAAGTAGTGGGCAACTGCATGTTCCTGGCGGAGTATGATCTTCGCGAGCGCGGCATTGAAGTGGTCCAGCTGCTATCGGGCTATTCGATTCCGGTGATGGCGGACAGCATCCAGCTGGAGCAGGTGGTGTTGAACCTGCTGTCCAATGCCATGGATGCCTTGAAAGACGAGCCGGCCTTGAAACGCCATGTCATCGTCCACACCCGCCGGGAAGGCAAAAAGGGCATTCTGGAGGTGCGGGATACCGGGCGCGGCATTACGCCGGACTTGCTGGAAGTGCTGTTCCACCCGTTTTTCTCCACCAAGCCGCATGGCATGGGCTTGGGCTTGTCGATCTGCCAGACCATAGTCGAGCAATACGGCGGCTTGATCTCGGCGGAAAACATTCCGGCCAGCGGCGCCTGCTTCCGCATCGAGCTGCCCTTGGCTTTGCAGGCCGAGCGCCAGCTCAGCTAGCGCGGTTGCCTATCTGAGTGCGTTGCGCGCGCTCTTCGCGCGGCGTGATGTTGAAATGGTTGCGATAGGTGCTGGAGAAGTGCGGTCCGCTGGAGAAGCCGCAAGCCAGCCCGATCTGCACGATGGACTTGCTGGTTTGCAGCAGCAATTGACGCGCCCGGCTCAAACGCAATTCCAGATAGTATTTGGACGGCACGGTGCCCAGGTATTGTTTGAACAGCCGCTCCAACTGGCGTCGGGAGACGCCGACATAGTAGGCGATGTCGTCCGTGGACAGCGGTTCCTCGATATTGGCTTCCATCAGGCTAACCGCCTCGGTCAGCTTGGGCTGGCTGCCGCCGATGCGGGTGGCCAGCGGAATGCGCTGGCGTTCGTTGCCGGGCCGGATGCGTTCCATGCTGAACAGCTCGGACAATTGGGCGATGAACTCGTGCCCCTGTTGCCTGCCAACCAGGTCCAGCATGAAATCAAAGGTAGCGGCCCCGCCGGCGCAGCTGAGACAGCGTCCCTCGCTTTCGTACAGATTGGACGTCACGATCACATCGGGAAACTCTTCAGTCAGCCGGGCGATTTCGCGCCAGTGTATCGTGGCGCGCTGTCCGGCCAGGAGGCCTGCCCGCGCCAGCCAATAACTGCCGCAGCCGATGCCGGCCAGCGTCATCTTGTCGGCGTTGATGCTGGACATGCCCTTGCTCAGTTCCTCCAACGCGAAATCGCTGCCGATCTCGTCGGCCAGGATCACCAGATAGTCCAGTTTCGGCGCGTACGACAACGGCAGGTCCACCGCCAGCTTGATGCCGTTGGAAAGCTGCACTTGCCCGCCGTCCAGCGATAGCAGCAGGGTTTCGTAAAGCTTTTTCTCCGCGAGCAGATTGGCGTGGTTGAGCACCTCGGAGGCGCTGGCGAAATCAGCCATCGAGGCGTGGGGAAGCAGCAAGAAGCCGAAGCGCAACGGTTTGGCGGTTTGAGGCGTGTGAGCCATGTCTGAGCGGCAGGTAAGGTTGGCAAAAATGCCGCCATGTCAGGGAGCCTGGCATGGCGGCTTGTCTTGCCTGCATTGTACGATTTATTTCAAATGCCGGGCAGCAATTGTCACCAGCGGCTTATTGCTTTCTCGGTCCCAGAAAAGCCAGATAGCGCCGCTCCGCGCGCTTCATCAGCCAGACCAGGGCAAAGGTCAGCGCCAGGTAGATCACGGCGGCGGTGAAAAACGGCTCGAACGGCATATAGCTTTCGCTGTAGATGCGGCGCGCCACGCCAGTCAGGTCGGCCAGCGTCACCAGGCCGGCGATGGCGGTGCTCTGCAGCATCATGATCACTTCGTTGCTGTAGGCCGGCAGCGCGCGGCGCAGCGCCGACGGCAGCACAATGCGCCGCAGCATCAGCCATTGGCTCATGCCGACCGAGCGTGCGGCTTCGATTTCTCCCCAGTGGGTATTGCGGATCTGACCGGCGATGATCTCCGTGGTATAGGCCGCGGTGTTCAGCGTGAAGGCCAGGATAGCGCAGACATAGGCGTTTTGCAGGTATTGCCAGGCCCAGCTGTCGCGTATCCAGTCGAACTGCGCCAAGCCGTAGTAGATGATGAACAGCTGCACCAACAGCGGCGTGCCGCGGAATACGTAGCCAAACAGCCAGACGGCGCCGGACAGCGCGCGGTTCTTGGCCGTGCGCGCCACGGCCAGCGGGATGGCCAGCATCAGACCCAATAGCAGCGACAGGCCCAGCAACTGCAGCGTCATGATCAGGCCGTCGGTTGACGACAGCATGGGGCCGCCGTCGTGCGCGCCGAAGAATTCCGGCAAGCGTTCGATAATCAGTTTCGGATCGATCACAGCCCGCTCTCCTTGGTGCCCATCGAGTAGCGTTTTTCAGTCCAGTGCAAGAGCAGATTGGACACGCCGGTAATGCAGAGGAACAACGCGCCGACGACGATATAGACGTCGAACGGCTGCTGGGTGGCCGATTTGGCGGCATCGGCCCGGTACATCACGTCATTGAGGCCGATGACGGATACCAGGGCGGTGGATTTGACCAGCACCAGCCAGTTGTTGGAGAAGCTGGGCAGGGCGTAGCGCACCATCTGCGGCAGCTGGATGCGGAAGAACACGCGCAGCGGGGACATGCCGTAAGCCAGGCCGGCTTCCATCTGGCCCTTGTGCACCGCCATCATCGCGCCGCGGAAGGTTTCGGTCATGTAAGCGCCGAAAATGAAGCCCAGAGTGGCGACGCCGGCGATGAACGGGTCAATATTGGGCGCCTGCCAGCCGAAACGGCCGCAGATGTCATTGAGCGCCATCTGCGCGCCGAAAAACAGCAGGAACATCCACACCAGATCGGGAATGCCGCGCACCACGGTGGAATAGCATTCGGCCAGCAGCGTCAAGGCTCGCGACGAGGTGGATTTGAACAGCGCGCCGATCAGGCCGAGCGCGATGGAAACGGCCAGCGCGGAGCCGGCGAGCTTCAGCGTCAGCGCCGTGCCTTCCAGAATGCTGGGAAGGTAACCTTGCAAAAACATGGGCAATCTCAGAAGAGGGGATTGCGGGAGCAGGCGCGCGGGGCGCGCCTGCCTGGGAGCGGGGATTAGCCGCCGTAGACGTCGAAGCTGAAGTACTTTTCCTCAACCTTCTTGTAGCTGCCGTCCTTGCGCACGGCCTCAATGGCCTTGTTCAGACGGTCGAGCAGAGCCTTGTTGCCCTTCTTCACGGCAATGCCGGCGCCCAGGCCGAAGTACTTGACGTCGGAGTAGTTCGGGCCGACGAAGGCATAGCCCTTGCCTTGCGGCGTCTTCAGGAATTCGCCCTCGCCCACGGCGCCGTCCACGAACACGGCGTCGACGCGGCCGGACTTCAGGTCCAGGAACGATTCAGGCGACTTGGCGTACGGCACGATGGTGGCGCCGTTCTTGCCCCAGAAGTCCTTGGCGAATTTTTCCTGGGTGGAGGCGCGCAGCACGCCGATCTTCTTGCCCTTGAAGCTGGAGGCGTCTACCTTGGTGCCATCCTTGGCCACCAGGCGGCTGGCGATGTTGTAGTACTTGCCGGTGAAGTCCACGGCCTTTTGGCGTTCCGGGGTGATCTGCATCGAGGAGATGATGGCGTCGAACTTGTTGGCGTTCAGCGCCGGGATCAGGCCGTCCCAGTCTTGCGGCACGATCTGGCAGGTGACTTTCATTTGCTTGCAGAGCGCGTAGGCCATGTCGATGTCGAAGCCCTGCGGCTTGCCGTCGGCGCCTTGCTTGGAGAAAGGCGGGTAGTTGAGGTCGATGCCGAAGCGGACGGTTTCCGCCTGGGCGGACAGGGAGGCGATCAGGGCGAAGCTGGCGCTTGCAATCAGGGCTTTTTTCATGATGTTGCTTCTACTTCTCTTATTTTGGCCGTCGGCAGGCGCCTGCGCGACGACTGGCTTGTAAACCCCGCAGCGGAGCCGACGTTATTGTTCCGATCCGGGTCGTCTTGTCTTGCTGGCTGGCCTTTATCTGCCGCGCTTGTGAACAACAAGTGGCGGAATTGGTCAATACCCATAAGCAAGTGCGCACATTCTACCTTACTTTTCCTGAAAAATGGAAATATCATAAAAATCAATGGGTTATGAATGTTTTGCCTGATTGGCTACAATGCGCGGTGCGATGGTCTTTGTGTAACTGGCCGTCGCTTTGCTGTAATGTATGGCCTGGATTTCCGGCCTGCTTATGCCCCCGTGTTGTTGCCGGCGGAATACGGCTTGCGCGTTTTATGTAAGCCGATGTCGCATTCAGGAAATCCGGTATGGGTGCCGCTATCTACAATGCCCCGACAACCTCCCTGCTCACAACAAGAGAAGCTAAATGTCGCTTACCAACAAGACTGAACTGGCCAGCCTGATCGCAGATATCCAGGCTGTAGCCGAGAGCAAGCTTTCTTCCCAGGAGACCCAACAACTCGCCGCCTTCTTCCCGAGCTACTTCGAAGAGACTGAACACGCCGACCTGCGGCAGTTCTCCTCGCTCGACCTGTTCGGTGCCGCAATGGCGCATTACGAGTTCGCCGGCAAACGCTCTGCCGGCCAGGTCAAGTGCCGCATCTACAACCCCGATTTCGAACGCGACGGCTGGCAAAGCACCCACACGGTGATCGAAGTGGTGAACGACGACATGCCGTTCCTGATCGACTCGATCACCATGCTGCTGTCGCGCTATAACCTCAATCTGCACCTGTTGGTGCATCCGGTGCTGTCGGTGGCCCGCGACAAGAGCGGCGTGATGAGCGCCGTCAAGCGCACCGAAGACCGCAGTCTGCCGTTGGAGTCGTTCATCCACGTGCAGATCGACCGCATCAGCGACGCCGCGCTGCTGGCCAAGCTGGAAGCCGAGCTGAAGCGCGTGCTGGCCGACATCCGCCTGGTGGTGCGCGATGAACCCAAGATGCGCGAAACGCTCGCCGGCATCAGCAAGGACTTGTCTAAGCTGAAGGGCGAACGCGCCGCCGAAGCCAAAGAGGCCGTGGCTTTCCTGGAGTGGATGGCCGAGCGCAATTTCCTGTTCATGGGTTATTGCGACTATGACCTGGTCAAGCGCGACGGCAAGGACAGCCTGCGCATCGTCAAGGACTCCGGCCTGGGCATCCTGCAGGATCAGGGCGACAAAGAGTATTCCGCCAGCTTCGAACAGCTGCCGCAGGAATTGCGCGAACTGGCGCACCTGCCGCAGCTGATCATCCTGAACAAATCGCAAACCCGCTCCATCATCCACCGTCCGGCCTATGTCGACTTCGTCGGCATCAAGCGCTTCAACGACAAGGGCGAAGTGATTGGCGAGCGCCGCTTCCTCGGCCTTTACACCGCCAGCGCCTATCAGACGTCGCCGAAGGACGTGCCCATCCTGCGCCAGAAGGTGGCCAGCGTGGTCAAGAGCTGCGACTTCGTCGATGACAGCTACAAGTCCAAGACGCTCGGCTTCGTGCTGGAAAGCTACCCGCGCGACGAATTGTTCGAAATTCCGGCCGAAGTGCTCGGTCCGATTGCCGAGGGCATCGTCAGCCTGCAGGAACGCCCGCGCGTGCGCCTGTTCGTGCGCGCCGACCGCTACCATCGCTATGTCAGCTGCCTGGTGTATGTCCCGCGCGACAGCTTCAGCACCGAAGTGCGGCTGAAGATCGAAAAAGTGCTGATGAACGCCTTCGACGGCGCCAGCGCCGAGTTCAGCGTGCAGATCGGCGACGGCACCCTGGCCCGCGTTCACTACATCATCCGCACCAATGCGCCCAAGCTGCCGGAATTCCATGAGGGCGATATCGAAGCCGAAATCGCGCGCCTGGTGCGCGGCTGGGTGGAGGAGCTGCATCAGCAACTGGTGGAGGCCTACGGCGAAGAGCGCGGCAACGGCTTGTTCAATCGCTACAAGGAAGGTTTCCCGGTTGCCTACCGAGAGGAATTCGCGGTGCGCAACGCCGTGTTGGACATCCAGCAACTGGAGGCGCTGAACCCTGAGCAGCCGCTGGCCATGAAGCTGTACCGCCCCTTCCACCGCACCGGCGCGGCCTTCAATTTGAAGCTGTTCCGCGAAAGCGAGCCGCTGGGCCTGTCCGCCAGCCTGCCGATTCTGGAAAATATGGGCGTCAAGGTGCGCGACGAGCATCCGTACTGCGTCAAGCGCGTCGATGGCAGCCAGGTGTGGATCAGCGACTTCGGCCTCGATGTCGGCGGCTTCGGCGAGCAGATGGCGCAGGACCAGGTGCAGCACGACTTCCAGGAGCTGCTGTCCCAAGTGTTCGCCAAGCGCTGCGAAAACGACGGCTTCAACCGCCTGGCGCTGGTGGCCGGCCTGGATTGGCGCGAAATCTCCCTGATCCGCGCGCTGGCCAAGTATCTGCGCCAGGGCGGCCTGACCTTCAGCCAAGCTTATATCGAGCAGTGCGTGGCCAATTACCCGGCCATCACCCGCAGCCTGGTGGAGCTGTTCTACGCTCGCCTGGACCCGGTGAACTTCGAAGACGAAAAGGCCGAGCTGTTGTTGGCCGCCGTGCGCGGCATGCTGGACGCCGTGGCCAATCTGGACGAAGACCGCATCCTCAACGGCTTCCTGGCCGTGATCCTGGCCACCCGCCGCACCAACTTCTGGCAGAAGGCGGAAGACGGCCACTTCAAGTCCTACATCTCGTTCAAGCTGGAGTCCAACCAGATCCCGTTCCTGCCGCAGCCGCGTCCGCTGTTTGAAATCTGGGTGTACAGCCCGCGCGTCGAAGGCGTGCACCTGCGCGGCTCCAAGGTCGCGCGCGGCGGCCTGCGCTGGTCCGACCGCATGGAAGACTTCCGCACCGAGGTGCTGGGCCTGGTCAAGGCGCAGATGGTGAAGAACTCGGTGATCGTGCCGATGGGCTCCAAGGGCGGTTTCGTCGGCAAGCAGCTGCCGGCGCCGAGCGAGCGCGAGGCCTTCCTGGCCGAGGGCATCGCCTGCTACAAGATCTTCATCTCCGCGCTGTTGGACGTGACGGACAATCTGGTGACTGGCCAGATCGTGCCGCCGAAGGACGTGCGCCGCCTGGATCCGGACGATCCGTACCTGGTGGTGGCGGCCGACAAGGGCACGGCGACCTTCTCCGACATCGCCAACGGCATTTCCGAATCCTACGGCTTCTGGCTGGGCGACGCCTTCGCCTCCGGCGGCTCCGCCGGCTACGACCACAAGGGCATGGGCATCACCGCCCGCGGCGCCTGGGAGTCGGTGAAGCGCCACTTCCGCCATCTGGGCGTCAACACCCAGGAGCAGGACTTCACCGTGATCGGCATCGGCGACATGGCCGGCGACGTGTTCGGCAACGGCATGCTGCTGTCCGAGCACATCTGCCTGAAGGCGGCGTTCAACCACCTGCACATCTTCCTGGACCCGACGCCCGACGCGAAGAAGAGCTTCGCCGAGCGCGCTCGCCTGTTCAATCTGCCGCGTTCCAGCTGGGCCGATTACAACCGCGAGCTGATCTCCAAGGGCGGCGGCATCTTCGAGCGCAGCGCCAAGTCCATCCCGCTGTCGCCGGAAGTGAAGGCGTGGCTGGAAACCGACAAGGACCACATGGCGCCGAACGAGCTGATCCACGAGATCCTCAAGGCCAAGATCGATCTCCTGTACAACGGCGGCATCGGCACCTACATCAAGGCCTCCAGCCAGAGCCACGCCGACGCCCGCGACCGCGCCAATGATCCGGTGCGCGTCAACGGCAACCAGCTGCAGGCGCGCGTGGTGGCCGAAGGCGGCAATCTGACGTGCACCCAGCTGGGCCGTGTGGAGTTCGCGCTGGCCGGCGGCCGCATCGCTACCGACGCCATCGACAACTCGGCCGGCGTCGATTGCTCCGACCACGAGGTCAACATCAAGATTCTGCTGGGCGCGGTGATGCAGGCCGGCGACATGACGCTGAAGCAGCGCAATGAGTTGTTGGCCGAGATGACCGAGGAAGTGGGCCATCTGGTGTTGCGCAACAACATCCTGCAAACCCAGGTGCTGGCGATCAAGCGTCTGGAAGCGGCTTCCATGCTGTCCACCCATGCCCGCATGATCACGCACATGGAGAAGACCGGCGAACTGAACCGCGAGATCGAATACCTGCCGACGGAAACCCAAATCAACGAACGCCGTCTGGCCCGCCAGGGCCTGACCGTCCCGGAGATCGCGGTGCTGCTGGCCTATAGCAAGATTTCGCTGGATCAGGCCATCCTGGCTACCGATCTGCCGGACGATCGCGACTTCCTGCCGGTGCTGGTCAACTACTTCCCGAAACCGCTGCAGCAGCGCTTCGGCAAGCAGATGGAACAGCATCAGCTGCGCCGCGAGATCATCTCCAACCAGCTGGCCAACCAGATCATCAACCGCATGGGCACCACCTTCGTGTTCCGCCTGCAGGAGGAGTCGCCGTTCTCCGCGGCCGACATCGCCCGCGCCTGGTGGATCGCCAACCGCGTGTTCGACGCCGAAAGCCTGTGGGGCCAGATCGAGGCGCTGGACAACAAGGTGCCGGCCGATCAGCAGATGCAGCTGATGGTGCTGGTGCGCACGCTGGTGGAGCGCGCGACGCGCTGGCTGCTGCGCAACAAGCGTCCGTTCGGTTCCGTCAACGCGGTGATCGAGCAGTACGCCGCCAAGGTGCAAGGCCTGCTGGCCCAGTTGCCCAAGCTGGTGCCGTCCGCGCAGTACGCCGGCGTGGCCGAGCTGGAGGCCCGGATCGCCCACGCCAAGCTGCCGCAATCGCTGCAGCAGGTGCTGGCGCGTCTGGAATACGCCGTGCCGCTGATGGACATCATCGAAATCAGCGACGGCAGCAAGCTGGCGCTGGAGCAGGTGGCGGCCAACTACTTCCAGCTGGGCCGCGCGCTGCAGCTGGACTGGCTGCGCGACGCCATCACCAGCCTGCCGCGCGACAATCGCTGGCAGTCGCTGGCCCGCTCGGCGCTGCGCGACGACCTGTACCGCGTGCACCGCGATCTGGCTCGTCAGGCGCTGCAGGATAGCGCCGCGGCGGCTGGCTTCGCCGAGCAGTGGCTGGTCAAGCGCCAGGCTGCCGTGGAAGTGTGTGGCCAGATGTTCGCCGAGCTGCAGTCGTTCAGTGCGCTGGATCTGGCGATGTTGTCCGCCGGCATGCGCGAGCTGAACAACCACCTGCTGGCTTGACGCTTCCCCGTTCCATCCCGGCTTGAGCCGGGATGCGGCCAAACGCCGCGAGCGAGTCTCGCGGCGTTTTCTTTTGGTATTTTTGCAAAAATATGGAATTTCATGCCATTGTTTGGCCGTTCCTGATTTAAATTTCATGCCGATTGTGTATGTTGACGGCCTGGCGCATGTCCGTGGCAGCGGCGCGCGCCGGATCACAACAAACACAATGGAGCATGGCAATGAAATTGATTCCGACAACCCTGTGCCTGAGCCTGGCTTTGGCGCTGGGCGGATGCATGTCCGATTCCTCTTCCTCCGTGAGCGGACGCCCTGGCGCAAGCAATAATGAACAGTTGCCGGCCGCGGCGCCGGTGGCCGTCAAGATGGTCGCCATCAACGATTTCCACGGCAATCTGGAATCCCCCGGCACCTTGGCGCTGCCAGACCCGAAAGATCCGAGCAAGACGGCCAAGACGCCCGCCGGCGGCGTCGATTACCTGGCGGCCTGGGTCAAGCAGCTGCGCGACAAATCGCCCAATACGGTAGTCGTGTCGGCTGGCGATCTGATCGGCGCCAGCCCCTTGGTGTCCGGCATGTTCCATGACGAACCCACCATCGAAGCGATGAATTTGCTGGGTCTGGATATCAACGCCGTGGGCAATCATGAGTTCGATGACGGCCAAGACGAGTTGCTGCGCATGCAGAATGGCGGCTGCAAGCCCGGCGCGGGCGATACCACCTGCCAGAATGGCGGCAGTTTTGCCGGCGCCAAGTTCAAGTTCCTGGCGGCCAATGTGCAGAAGCCGGATGGCGGCACCCTGTTCCCGGCCTATGAAATCAAGAAATACGGCAATATCCCGGTGGCCTTCATCGGCATGACGCTGAAAGGCACGCCTGACATCGTCTCGCCCACCGGCATCCAGGGGTTGAGCTTCAAGGACGAAGCTGACACCGTCAATGCGCTGATTCCCAAGCTGAAAGCGCAGGGCGTGGCGGCGGCGGTCGTGGTGGTGCATGAAGGCGGCTATCAGACCGGCACCTTCGACGATTGCAAGGGCATTTCCGGCCCCATCGTCGATATCGTCAAGAAGCTGGACAAGACGGTGGGGCTGGTGGTGACTGGCCACACGCATCAGGCCTATAACTGCGAAATCGATGGCCGCCGCGTGACCAGCGCCAAGAATTACGGCCAGCTGTTCACCGAGATCGACTTCAAGCTGGACCCGGCGAGCAAAACCTTTGTCCCCGGCTCGATCCAGGCCGTGAACCGTCCGGTGACGCAGGACATCAAGCCGCTGGCCAATATCACCGACTTGGTGCGCTTTTATCTGATCAAGTCTGCGGATCAGGCAGGGCGCATTGTGGGCAAGCTGGGTGGCAGCCTGACTCGCAATGCCAACGCCGCCGGCGAAACGACCTTGGGAGACGTGATTGCCGATTCTCAGCTAGCGGCTGGCAAAAAGGATCAAGGCGCCGTGGTGGCTTTCATGAATCCGGGCGGCATCCGCGCCGATCTGGTCCCGGACGCCAATGGCAATGTCAGCTACAAGCAGATCTACACCGTGCAGCCGTTCGGCAACACCATGCTGACGATGAAGCTGACCGGCGAGCAGATCGATCAGTTGCTGGAGCAGCAGTGGAGCGATCCGGCCAGGGGCAAGATGTTGCAGGTTTCGTCCGGTTTCAGCTACAGCTGGAGCAAGTCGGCGCCGGTGGGCAGCAAGGTGGACATCAAGAGCATCACCATCAATGGCGTGCCGATTGATCCCAAGGCTCGCTACACGGTGCAGGTCAACAACTTCATCGGCGGCGGCGGCGATGGCTTCACCGTGCTGGCGCAGGGCACCGACCGCGTCGTGGGCGGCGTGGATGTGGATGTGATGCAGCGCTACTTGCAGTCCACGCCGCTGGTGGCGGTGCCCAAGCTGAATCGCATCAACGTTTTGCCCTGATTGTCGGCAAAAAGAAACCCGGCGCAGGCATCTGCCCGCGCCGGGTTTTTATTTTCAGAATGGGCTGAATCAGCCGTGGCCGGTGCTGCCGAAGCCGCCGGCGCCGCGGTCGGAGGCGTCGAAGTCGTCGACGATATTGAAGCCCACCTGCACCACCGGCACGATGACCATCTGGGCGATGCGTTCCAGCGGCTCCAGGCGGAACGGCTCCTGGCCGCGATTCCAGACCGAGACGAAAACCTGGCCCTGGTAATCGGAATCGATCAGGCCCACCAGATTGCCCAGCACGATGCCGTGCTTGTGGCCCAGGCCGGAGCGCGGCAGCAGCATGGCGGCCAGGCCCGGATCGTTCAGGTGGATGGCGATGCCGGTGGGGATCAGCTTGGTTTCGCCCGGCTGGATGGTCATGGTCTCTTCGGTGGCGGCGCGCAGATCCAAGCCGGCCGAGCCGGAGGTGGCGTAGGCGGGCAGGTTGTCGCGCAGGCGCGCGTCCAGGATCTTGACGTCGATAACGGCTTGCATGGTGTTTCCTTGTGATGCGGGGCGGCCGGTAAGCCGCCCGATGGTTGATTCTTCAGCGTTTGGCCAGCAAGGCGGCCAGGTGGCGGACGATGGCGGCGGCCACGTCATCCTTGGGCATGGCGGGCAATGGATGCTGGCCGGCGTCGTCCAGCAATACCACTTGGTTGTCGTCGGCCCCCATCGCCTGCTGGGCGAGGTTGGCCACCAGCATGGGCAGTTTCTTGCGCTTGCGCTTGGCCTCTGCGAATTCCAGCAGGTTCTGGCTTTCGGCGGCGAAGCCGACGCAGAACGGCGCGGCCGGCAGGCTGGCGACGGTGGCCAGGATATCCGGATTCTCTTCCAGTTCTATGGCGGGCGTGCCGGCGCCTTTCTTGATCTTGTGCTCGCTGCGGTTTTTCACCCGGTAGTCGGCCACCGCCGCCACGGAAATGAACACGTCGCTGCGGCCCACTTCGGCCAGCACCGCCTGCTGCATCTCGGCGGCGCTCTGGACGTCCAGGCGGCGCACATTCATCGGCGCCGCCATGCCGGTTGGGCCGGAAACCAGCGTCACCTCGGCGCCGGCGTCGCGGCAGGCGCGCGCCAACGCGTAACCCATTTTGCCGGAGCTGATATTGGTGATGCCGCGCACCGCGTCTATCGCTTCGTAAGTCGGGCCGGCGGTCAGCAGCACTTTCTTGCCGGCCAGCAGTTTGTCGGCGAAGAAGCCGCGCAGCAGCTCGACGATCTGATGCGGCTCCAGCATGCGGCCATCGCCGGTTTCTCCGCAGGCCTGGGCGCCGTTGCCGGGGCCGAACACGGTCACGCCGTCCGCTTCCAGCTGGGCGATATTGCGCTGGTTGGGCGGGTTTTGCCACATCTGCAGGTTCATCGCCGGTGCCGCGATCAGCGGGCAGGTGCGCGCCGCCGCCAGGGTGGAGATCAGATCGTCGCAGCCGCCATGCGCCAGCTTGAACAGCAGGTTGGCGGTGGCGGGCGCGATCAGGAACACATCGGCGCGGCGCGATAATTCGATATGCGCCATGGCGTTGCTGGGGCGCGAGTCCCACAGATCGGTGTAGACAGTGTGGCCGGACAGGGCCTGGAAGGTGGCGGGGGTGACGAAGCGGGTGGCCGATTCGGTCATCACCACTTCCACTTGGTGGCCTGCCTTGACCAGCAGCCGGGTCAGCTCGGCGGACTTGTAGGCGGCTATGCCGCCGCTGATGCCGAGGAGAATGCGTTTGGCGGTCATCGTTGGGTTCTTCGAAGCCGTAAACTGGCCATTTTAGCGGATTTAGTCCACCACGTGGCTCTGGCCTGGTCTAATGATGGCATGTTAATGTCATTGCTTGTTGCTATCTTGTTGGCCTGATGACACAAACAATGCTATAGCCAGAAGAGGGATGCGCCATGTCGATCGCCCATTGGCCGGAAGCGGAGCGGCCGCGCGAGAAATTATTGCGGCAAGGAGCCGCCACTCTGAACGATTCCGAGTTGCTGGCCATTTTCCTGCGCACCGGCGTCAAGGGCATCAATGCGGTGGAATTGGCCAGGTCGCTGCTGCAGGAGTTCGGCTCCTTGACCAGTTTGCTGGGCGCCAGTCTGGAGCAATTCAAGGCCAAGCCCGGCCTGGGCGAGGCCAAGTACGCGCAGCTGATGGCGTGCATGGAGTTGGCGTGCATGGAGTTGGCGCGGCGGGCCTTGTCCGAGCCGATGCGGCTGGGCGATGCGCTGTCCAGCCCGCGGCAGGTGAGGGATTATCTGCGTTTGAGCATAGGGCGGCGCGACGTCGAAACATTTGTTGTGATATTTTTGTCGGCACAAAACCGTTTGATTGAAGTCGAAGAAGTATTCAAGGGAACATTGACCGAGACCAGGGTATATCCGCGGGAAGTGCTGCGGCGGGCTTTGCAGCACAATGCGGCGGCGCTGATCGTGGCGCACAATCATCCTTCCGGCGTCAGTGAGCCTTCAAATGCGGATAGAATATTGACCGATACGCTCAAGCGCGCTTTGGAACTGGTCGATATCAGGTTACTGGATCATTTCGTGGTAACCGGCGGGCACGCGGAATCGTTCGCCGAACGTGGTTGGCTGTAGATGCAGGTTTTCGGTGTGATGGCAGTTTGACAGTGCCGCCATCAGGTACGGGGCTTGCGCAGTGCAACTGTCTGTTTGACCTTGTTCCCCTCACCGCATCACAAGGAGGTCATCATGAACATCCTGCGTTTGCTGAATGAGTCCGACTACATCCAGGTCAACAATCAATTCGTCAAGCCGGACTTCCATTCGGTATCGGAAGAGTTCTCCGACGACGACGACGTGGTGCTGGAGGCGAATCTGGACGGCCAGGAGCTGGTGCTGACCGTTGCCGACCTGACCGACGCCACCCCCTTGGCCGATGGTGGATTCTGGCTGGAAGGTCTGGGGTATCTGCGCTTTTTGTCGCAGCAGAATCTGCATTGAGTCCCGCAAGCATTTTCCTATCATGGCCCGGCGCAAGCCGGGCCATTTCATTTGCATCCGCATCGCGCCGGACTTGACTTGCCTCAACTCCGTTTCGCCATGTTTGCTCTACAGTGATGCTGGTTATTTGTAAGTCATAAATGGAGAGGCGGGGTGCTTATGCAAAAGTTCAGAATCGGCATGGTGGGCGTGGGCGAAACCGGCACGCCGTTGCTGAAGCAGCTGCTGGATGCGCCATTTGTCGAGATGGTGGGCGTGGCGGATCTGGACCTGCAGTTGCCCGGCGTATTGCTGGCCAAGGAAAGAGGCGTGCCGGTGACCGACAATTTCATCGAGATCGCCGAGCAGGGCAGCCGGGTGGACATCATCATCGACGTCACGGGCTCGCGCAAGGTGCGGGAAGACCTGCGCCGTTATATGCAGTTTTCCGGCAATACCCACACGGTGATCGTGCATGAGCGGGTGGCATTGCTGATGTTGTCGTTGGGCGCCGGGCGCTGGGTGGAAACCCGGCACGACGAGATGACATATTGATTCTGTTGATGTGGCAGCTGTGCGGTCGGCCGTGAATCGCGGAAGACTGAACGAGGGGATGCGGGGGGCTTAAGCCTCCCGCTTTTTTTTTAACAAGATTGCCGTTTGCATTTCTAGTATGCTCAATGTGTAGTGCGGGCTTTGTCGGCGTGGCTCAGGATAAAACAGATAACTGAGAGGTGGAAAATGAAAAGACCCTGCTTGTTCGTTTTTCTCTTGGCACTGCTGGCGCCGGGCGCGCATGCCGCTTTGGGGCAGAAGTTCGACGCGGCTGCGGCGTCTGCCGCCGGGCATAAATTGCTGGCGACCCGTCCCGCCGCCATAGGCGGCGCCTACGCCGTTCAAGACAGCCTGGATGCCTCCGGACGGCAGATCCGACAGTATGTTTCCCTGGGTGGAACAGTGTTTGCCGTGGCCTGGAGCGGCCAGACCCATCCTGATTTGCAGTCGCTGCTGGGAGACTACTTTCCGGCCTTTCAACAGGCACAGCGGAATAATCGCAGTGGCCGCAATGTGCTGAGAGGGCAGGTAGGCAGTTTTGTGGTCCATTCTTATGGCCGGATGGGCGCCTTCAACGGCTTTGCCTATGACTCCACCTTATTGCCGGCAGGGGTGACGCCGGATCAATTGAAATAAAGGGAGCGAACATGAAAAGACTTCTGGTCAGCCTGTTTTCCCTTGCCCTGTCGCTGAGCGGTTGCGGAGGAGGCGGCGGCGATGCCGGCTCCTTCTCCAATGGAGGCAGTAGCGGCAGCACCACGTCCAACAGCGTCGCCATGATTGTCGACTCCGGTCCTGTCGGCGCGACGGGGCAGTTGAATCTGCCTTACGTGACGGTCAATGTTTGCGTCCCTAGAACCAATACCTGCACGGCAATAGACCATGTTCTGGTCGATACGGGCTCCAGCGGGCTGCGCGTGTTGGCTTCGGCGCTGCAAAATGCGCTGCCCACTCAGTCTGTCGGGAGCCGGCAGGTGATGGAGTGCGCCCAGTTCGCTGACGGCTTCACCTGGGGCGCGGTCAGTGCTGCCGATGTGAAGATTGCAGGAAAGACAGCTAGCGCCCTGCCGATCCAGGTGATCGCCGATGGCGCCTTGCCTTATCCCGTGCCGGCGGCCTGTTCGTCGACCGGCAGCAATGAAAGCAGCTTGGCGGCATTGGGCGCCAAGGGCATTCTTGGCGTGGGCTTGAGCTCAAAAGATTGCAGCAATTGCTCCGTTGTCAGCAGCAACGGCCTTTATTATCTGTGCAGCGGGCAGACCTGCCAGCAGGGCGCGGTGCCGCTGGCGCAGGAGGTGACCAATCCGGTGACGGCCTTCTCCGGCGACAACAATGGCGTTTTATTGCAACTGCCTAGCATAGACAACTATGGCGCGCCATCCGCGCAGGGCACGCTGACCTTCGGCATCGCTACGCAATCGAACAATGCCATCCCCAGCACGGCCAAGGCTTATCCGGTGTCCAGCGATGGTTTCACCATCACCACGGTTTACAATGGCCAGAGCTATCCCGGCTTCTTGGATAGCGGGTCGAACATTCTTTACTTCCCCAACGATGGCAGCGTTGCCACCTGCTCGGTAGGCGGGTCGACATGGTATTGCCCCAATGTTTCGTCGCCGCAGACGCAGAGTCTGAGCGCGCAAGTGTCGGCCAGCAATGGCAGCAGCAGCACGATCAACTTCAAGCTGATCAATGCGTCCATTCTCAACAGCAGCAACTATGCCGCCTTCCCCAGCCTGGCGGCGCCGATGACTGGAACGTTTGCCGGTTATTTTGATTGGGGCCTGCCTTTCTTCTATGGGCGAAGCGTGTTCATCGGGTTTGCCGGCAGCAGCAATCCACAGGGAAGCGGGGCAATGTATATTTTCTGATATCGATCATCTTGCAGTGCAGCAAGCTGTCGCCTATAACAGCAGTGTCATCACGATGACATCTCCTCTGTCTTGATGCTTGAGCATGATAGCAAACAGGCCCGCGCGTTCCGCCCGGGCCTTTTTTTATATCGACATCACTAAATGTCAGTTACTGAAATATTTATTTCATGCTACTTTTTTATGTCATCTTTATTTTTGGAATGGCAGTGAACGCGGCAAAAAGAATAAGACAAATGCTTGAGCGTAAGGTAGACCCGGAGCAGGTAGCCGTATTAGTGGAGTTGGCGGTGGGGTTGCAATTGGGACGGCCGTTTGATTTGCGCCGTCTGTGCCGGCTGGATCCCGAGTATTTCGAGCTGGGCGTGGATCTGATGCGCGACTGGCGCTTCAATTACCATATCGCCGCGCGCAGCAAGCTGTTCGAGGACATCCTGGCCCGCGACCATGGCTTGCAGAGCCGGATGTGCCATCTCGGCTCGGCCGCTGCGCATTGATCATTGCTGCTAGAATCGTTTCTTTGCCCAAACGGAGACGACGATGCTGGCGGATGTTGAATTGGCCAAGGCCTACCGGCTGCTGAATCATGGCCCCACCGTGCTTGTGAGCAGCGCGGCAGGCGGGCGGCGCAATGTGATGGCGGCCGCTTGGGCCATGCCGCTGGACTTCGATCCGCCCAAGGTGCTGGTGGTGATAGACAAGTCCACCTATAGCCGCGAGCTGATCGAGCAAAGCGGCGAGTTCATACTCAATATTCCGTGCAGTGCCCAGGCGGCGCAGGTGGTGCAGGTCGGCAGCGAGACCGGCCGCGATGATGATAAATTCGCCGCCAGCGGTTTGGCGGCGTTGCCAGCGCAACGCGTGGCGGCGCCGCGGGTGGCGGGCTGCATCGCCTATCTGGAGTGCAAGGTGGTGCCGGAGCCGCATAATCAGCAGCGCTACGACTTGTTCATCGGCGAAGTGGTGGCGGCGCAGGCCGACGACGCGGTGTTCCGCGCCGGGCATTGGCATTTTGAAGACGCCGACGCTTCGCAGCGCAGCTTGCATTACATCGCCGGCGGCGCTTTTTTCGCCACGGGAGAAGCTTTCAGCGTGGCTTGAACTCGGCTGGCAGGCGTCAAAAAGCCCGTCCATGAGACGGGCTTCGCGTTTTCCGCTGGCAGAAGGGGCTTATTGCCAGTCCACCAGCGCGTACAGCTTCTTGCCGCGCTTGAGCAGCGAGTATTGGCCGAACAGGCGTTCATTGTCGCCGATGGCGTGCTCCAGGCTGTCCACCTTGATGCCGTTGACGCTGACCGCGCCGCTCTGGATGAAGGTGCGCGCCTCGCTCTTGGACTTGGCCAGGCCGCCGGCCGCCAGCGCGTCGATCAGGCCGTTGGCGCTCTTGTCCAGCTGGATGGTCGGCAGGCCATCTTGCGCCAGTTGGGCGAAGTCCTCGGCGGTCAGGCTGGACAGGTCGTTGCTGAACAGGCTTTGCGTGATTCGTTGGGCCGCTTCCAGCGCCGCCTTGCCGTGCACCAGCTCGGTGACTTGCTCGGCCAGGATGCGTTGGCCTTCCGGCTTGCCTTCGCGGGTCTTGTCGGCCTCTTCGATGGCGGCGATTTCGTCCACCGACAGGAAAGAAAAGTAGCGCAGGAATTTGTACACGTCGGCGTCGGCGGTGGACAGCCAGAACTGGTAGAAGGCGTAAGGCGAGGTCTTCTTGGCGTCCAGCCAGATGGTGCCGGATTCGGTCTTGCCGAACTTGGTGCCGTCGGCCTTGGTCACCAGCGGCATGGTCAAGCCGAATACCTGAGTCTGGTTCAGGCGGCGGGTCAGATCCGTGCCGGCGGTGATATTGCCCCACTGGTCGGAACCGCCGATCTGCAGCTTGCAGCCCAGCCGCTGGTTCAGCTCGGCGAAATCATAACCCTGCAGCAGGCTGTAGGAGAACTCGGTGTAGGAGATGCCCTGGTCGTCGCGGTTGATCCGCTGCTGCACCGCCTCCTTCTTGATCATCGCGTTGACAGAGAAGTGCTTGCCGATGTCGCGCAGGAACTCGAGCGCGTTCATTTTGCCGAACCAGTCGTAATTGTTGGCCATCAGGGCCGCATTGTCGCCTTCGAAGCTGAGGAAGGGCTCGACCTGCTTGCGGATCTTCTCCACCCAGCTTTCAATGACATCCGGGGTGTTCAATTTACGCTCGGTGGCTTTGAAGCTCGGGTCGCCTATCATGCCGGTGGCGCCGCCC
>NZ_MKCR01000016.1 GCF_001855565.1 Chromobacterium amazonense
GCCGACCTGGGCGAACTGCATGGTCTGGCCGATATTGTCCCCGGTCAGCAGCTTGGGCTTGACGGCGGCGTCCAGCTTCAGCGCGGCCAAGGTTTCCATCGCGGCGCGGCCATATGGGGCGGTGCTTGGGTTGGCCACCGCCAGCTTGTTGAAGTCGCCGCGGCGCAGCGCGGCCTCGCCGGCGTCGTCGCGCTGCTTGCTCCACAGCGCCAGCTGGCCATAGGCATAGGTGAATTGGCTGGATGGCAGGCCTACGCCGGCTTTGGCCAGCTCGGTCGGCCGCTCGTCGTCGGCGGACAGAAACACGTCGAACGGCGCGCCTTGGCGAATCTGCGCCGCCAGCTTGCCGGAGGCGCCGGCGCTGGCCTTGATGTCATGGCCGGTGGCGGCTTTGAAGGCGACGGCGATCTTGTCCAGCGTTTGCTGGAAATTGCTGGCCACCGCCACCGTGACCGTATCGGCCAGGACGATGGGGGACAGGAACAGGCAAAGCACGGCGAGGCGAAGGCGCGGCATGGCGGATTCCAAGGTTTCTGTTGAGCTGCCTGTCATTATGCCGCCAAGCAGCGCATGCTAGCCAGCGGCCAAGGCGCTTTCGCCCGCTTGCAGCAAGCGCGGCCAGTCGCAGGCCAGCAAGGCCTGCCAGCTACCGGCTTGCGATGGCTCCGGCGGCAGCCGGACGTCGAGCAGATTGACGCCGCCGCCCAGCAGTTCTCCGCTTTGCGCATCGGACAGCTGAACCACGCTGGCCACTTGTTCCAGATAGGGCGCGATGCCGCTCAGCAAAGGCGAGCGGGCGTCGATGGCGCGTGGCGGGCGCAGGAAGGGCGGCGGCGCGCCGATGTCGACCAGATAGCCGCGCACCGCGAGGCGCATCCGCATGACGCCCGGCCCGGCCTCCGGGGCCAACGGCATCTCCGGCAGCCAGGCGCGCAGCAGCGTCTGCAGCCGCAGGTTCAGCCCGTTGCCCAGCGCGGTGGCAGTCAATTGCCAGCGGCCGTTGACGTTATGGTTCAGCAGCCAGATCGGCTCCAGCAGCAGCGAGCCGTAGCTGGCCAGCCGCGGCGCGGTTTCGTGGCAGATGAATTGCCGTTTGTCCCGTCCTTGCTGGAATGGCAGCGGCGTGGCGCCTTCCGGGCGGCCGCGGGTCCGGCTGACCCTGCGTAATTCGTTCCAGGCGACCAGCGCGCATCCTAGATTGAAGAAAGGTTTCATTTCGGGCCGTGCTCGCAGTGGTTAAGATGGCCGGTCGTGATAGCGACGCGGCGGCGCCTGCCGAAACGGCATGCTTGCAGCTGGAAAATAGGCAAAACCGCGGCGTTTGCTGTTGATGTGGGACAAACTATGAGAACTCCGGCGCGATGGGCCTGTCATGTCGGACAGGGCTGCTTGCTGGTATGATTCCGCCTTTGCCGCCTGGACGGCTGTGAAACCGATCATCGTTGCTGAGCCTTATGAAAAGATTACCCGGCATTCTGTTGTTGCTCCTGTTGTGCGCCATCGGCTGGCTGGGCTGGACCGCGCTGATGCCGGTATCGCTGCCGGATGCCGGCTACCGCTTGCTGGTCGGGCCTAACCGCACCATGAAGCAGATCGCCCGCACGCTGGGCGAGGATGGCGCAGTCCGCAGTCCGCAGCTGCTGGTGGCGCTGGCGCGCTTGTCAGGCTCGGACCGCAAGATCAAGGCGGGCCTCTATCGTTTCCAGGGGCCGCAATCGCTGCTGGACGTGTTGCAGAGGCTGCGCGAAGGGCGGCCGGACGAGGCCAGCCTGACCACGATTGAAGGCTGGACCTTCCGCCAGTTCCGCCAGGCGATAGACCGGAGCCCGGACTTGAGCCATGACGCGCAGAAGCTCAGCGACGCCGAATTGATGAGCAAGCTGGGCCTGCCGGGCGCGGACCCGGAGGGCTTGTTCTTCCCCAGCACCTATCTGTTCACGCCGGGCGCGTCCGATATGGACCTGTATCGCCTGTCGTTCGAGAAAATGCAGCAGCAACTGGCTGCGGCCTGGGAATCGCGCAAGCCGAATCTGCCCTACCGCACGCCGTACGAGATGCTGATCATGGCCAGCCTGATCGAAAAGGAAACCGCCAACGAGCTGGATCGGCCCATGGTGGCATCGGTCTTCGTCAACCGGCTGAAGCTGGGCATGCGGCTGCAGACCGACCCCTCGGTGATCTATGGCATGGGCGACCGATACCAGGGCAATATCGGCAAGGCGGACCTGCGCCGCGATACCCCGTACAATACCTATACCCGCGCCGGCCTGACGCCGACGCCGATTTCGTTGCCGAGCCGGGCCGCGCTGTATGCCGCCGCGCAGCCGGCGGAGTCCACCGCGCTGTATTTCGTCGCCCGCGGCGACGGCAGTTCGCAGTTTTCCAGCACCCTGGAAGAGCACAACCAGGCGGTGCGCAAGTACATCCTGAAGAAAGGCAAGCAATGAGCAGTCAGCAGCAGGCCCCGCGCGGCCGATTCATCACGCTTGAGGGCATAGACGGCGCAGGCAAGAGCACCCATCTGGCCTTCATCCGCGATTGGCTGGATGGCCATGCCATCGACGCGGTGTTCACGCGCGAACCCGGCGGCACGCCGCTGGGCGAAAAAATCCGCGAGCTGCTGCTGGCGCCGGAAACCCGCGTCTCGCTGGATGCCGAGGCGCTGTTGGCCTTCGCCGCGCGCCAGCAGCACATCGCCGATGTGATCGAGCCGGCGCTGGGCAGCGGGCGCTGGCTGGTGTCGGACCGGTTCACCGATTCCACTTACGCCTTCCAGGGCGGCGGCCGCGGCGTATCGTTCGAACGCATCGGCGTTCTAGAGGACTGGGTGCAGCGCGGCTTGCAGCCGGATTTGACCTTGCTGTTCGACCTGCCGCTGGAAGTGGCCGCCGGACGCATGGCCGGCAGCCGCCAGCTGGACCGCTTCGAACAGGAAGCCGCCGATTTCCATCAGCGCGTGCGCGAGGCCTATCTGCGCCGGGCGGATAGCGAGCCGCGGCGCTTCGCGGTGCTGGATTCCAGCCGCGGCATCGCCGAGATCCAGGCCGATATCGCCGGCCATCTGCAAAACCTGCTGGAGCGCGGCTGATGCTGTATCCGTGGCAGAGCGAAGACTGGCAGCGGCTGAACGCCGAGCGCGAACGGATGCCCGGCGCCTGGCTGCTGACCGGCGGCGCGGGCATCGGCAAGCTGGCCTTCGCCGAGCATCTGGCCCAGTCCCTGCTGTGCGAAAACCCCGGCGCGGACCATCAGCCTTGCGGCCAGTGCCAGGCCTGCCGCTGGTTCGCCAGCGGCACCCATCCGGATTTTCGCCGCCTGTCGCCGTTCTCGGACGATGAGGAGGACGGCAAGGAGGCCAAGACCACGCGGAAGCTGCCGCAGATCAAGATCGAGGCGGTGCGCGAGGTGATTGATTTCGCCCACCTGACCGCCCATCGCGCCGGACGGCGCGTGATCCTGGTGGAGCCGGCGGAGAACCTGAACCTGGCCGCCGCCAACGCCTTGCTGAAAATCCTGGAGGAGCCGCCGGAAGCGGTGCTGTTCCTGATGGTGTCGCACGCGCCGCAACGCTTGCTGCCCACCATCCGCAGCCGCTGCCGCCAGTTTGCGCTGACGCGCCCGGCCGAGGCTGCCGCGCTGGCCTGGCTGAGGGAGCAGGGCATTGCCAACGCCGAGGTGGAGCTGGCGCACAACGGCGGCGCGCCGCTGTTCGATCATGATCCGGATTTGGCGGCGCTGCGCGCCCAGTTCGTCCGCGGCCTGGGGCAGCCCAGCTTCGCCGGCATGCTGCAACTGGCCGAGCTGGTGGACAAGAACAAGCAATTGTCGCTGCTGCAGCCCTTGTCCTGGCTGCAGAAATGGCTGCACGACCTGGCCGCGCTGTGCCTGGCCGGCCGGCTCCGTTATTATCCCGATCAGGAGCGCGCCCTGTCCGCGCTGGCGGCGCGCTGCGACGCGACGCAGCTGATGGCCTGCCAAAGAGGCTTGACCGAGCTGGCGCCGTTTGCGCAACATACGCTGAATAACCGCCTGCAGCTGGAGGCGGTGCTGATGGACTATCTGAAGATCTTCGCCGGCGCCAAGGCCGGTTAAAGACGGAGAGGGCAAGCCCCGCTATGGACGCCGCGAATTCCCGGCCGGATCTGACCAACCCCAATCGCCCTGGCGTGCTGTCGCTGCACATCAAGGAGCGCAGCGCGCTGTTCGCCGCCTATATGCCCTTCGTCCGCAATGGCGGCATTTTCATCCCCACCAGCAAGGAAATGCAGCTGGGCGAGGAAGTGTTCCTGTTGCTCACGCTGATGGATGATCCGCAACGCATCGCAGTGCAGGCCAAAGTGGTGTGGATCACGCCCAGCGGCGCCAACAACAGCCGGGTGCAGGGCGTGGGCGTGGAATTCGTTTCCGGCGACGCCGGCAAGCAAGCCAAGGACAAGATCGAGACGCTGCTGGGCGGCGTGCTCAATTCCAGCCGCCCCACGCACACGATGTAACGCGGCCGCGCGGCAAGGCGGTCCGCCGGCATGGTATGCTGTAGTCTGTTAGACAGATTCACCATCCGCCATGCTGATCGACTCCCACTGCCACATCAATTTCCCCGACCTGGCCGAGCGCTTGCCCGACGTGCTGGCCAATATGCGCCAGAACCAGGTCACTCACGCGCTGGTGATAGGCGTGAGCCGTCCCAAGTACCCGCAGGTGCTGGCGCTGGCCGAAGCGCATCCCAATCTGTACGCCACCGTCGGCGTGCATCCCGACGATCCCGAGGCCGCGGAGTATTCTGAGGAAGAGCTGGTGCGGCTGGCTGCCCATCCACGCGTGGTGGGCATAGGCGAAACCGGCCTCGACTACCACTGGTGCAAGGGCGATCTGGAATGGCAGCACGAGCGCTTCCGCACCCATATCCGCGCCGCCAAGCGCATGCAGCTGCCCTTGGTGATCCATACCCGCGAATCGGCCGCCGACACCATACGCATCATGCAGGAAGAGCATGCCGAGCAATGCGGCGGCGTGATGCATTGTTTCACTGAGACCTGGGAAGTGGCCGAGGCCGCGCTGGCGCTGGGCTTCTACATCTCCTTCTCCGGCGTGGTGACGTTCAAGAACGCCAAACAGGTGCAGGAAGTGGCGCAGAAAGTGCCGCTGGAGCGGATGCTGATCGAAACCGACTCGCCGTATCTGGCGCCGGTGCCGTTCCGCGGCAAAACCAACGAGCCGGCCTATGTGCGGCATGTGGCCGAATTCATCGCCCAGCTGCGCGGCATACCGTTCGAACAGGTGGCCCAGGCCACCACGGACAATTTCTTCCGCCTGTTCGCCAAGGCGGCGCGCTGAAACGGAGGCTGCCATGCGGCTTGTCGCCTTGTGTCTGACCGGCATGCTGGCCGCCGCGCCGGCTTTGGCCAATTGCGTCAATCTGGCCGGGCGCAGCTTTTGCGCGCCGCCGGGCGGGCAGGCGGTGCTGCACCAGGGACAGGCTTATTGCAGCGCCGGCGCCTGCGTGGTGGATTCGTTCGGCAATCTGTTTTGTTCGCCGTATCCCGGGGGCGGCGCCATCTTCGCCAATGGCAGTTTCTATGCCGGCCCGGGCCTTTGCCTGCTGGGGCCGGATGGCGCCCCGCATTGCGCGGCCGCGCCTAACGGCAGCTGCAATATCGGTCCCGCGGGCCAGGTGGCGTGCGAGGGTGGGTCTACGGTGGTGCCGGCGGTGCGGCCGCCATTGTGCCAATGAACGACAAGGGACGCTGTGGATAAGCTAGAAGTCACCATACTTGGTTGCGGTTCCAGCTCCGGCACGCCGGCCATAGGCTGCCGCTGCGAAACCTGTGTTTCGACCGATCCGCGCAACAAGCGCACCCGCGCCAGCGCCTATGTGCGCGTCGGCGAACTGGGTTTTCTGATTGATACCGGACCAGACCTGCGCCTGCAGGCGCTGCGCGAAGGCTTGGACAGGCTGGATGCGGTGCTGTACACCCACCCGCACGCTGACCACCTGAACGGCATCGATGATCTGCGCGCCTTTTGCTACCTGAAGAAGGGGCCGATCTCGCTGTATGGCAATGTTCACCATGGCCAATATCCGCGAGCGTTTTGGCTATGCGCTGCAAGCGCCGTCCAAGATGTGGGACAAGCCGGTGCTGTTGCCGGAGACCGTGAACGGACCCGTTCAGCACCAGGGCGTGGCGTTGACGCCGATTCCGCTGCCGCATGGCAGCTGGCCCTGTCTGGGCTGGCGCATCGGCAATATGGCCTGGCTGACCGATCTGTCGCACATTCCGGATAGCAGCCTGCCGCTGCTGGAGGGGCTGGAGCTGCTGTTTCTGGATTGTCTCAATGCCGATCCCTATCCGTCCCACCTGTGCGTGGCCCAGTCATTGGAGTGGGCGGCCCGCATCGGCGCCCGCCGCACCGTGCTGATCCATATGACGCACAAGCTGGAATACCAGGCGCTTGGCGCGCAATGCCCGCCGGGCGTGGAAGTCGGTTTTGATGGCTGGCGGGCGGAATTGCCCATTGCATGATGGTCATCATGTTTAAAAAGATCATGACTATCAATAACTTGGGCTGATCACTTTTTCAATGGGATTTTCTGGTCGAGCACGGCCACGGCGGTGATGGCGTTGTCCGGGCTGCCATCCACCAGCTTGTCAGAGTAAGTCAGATACGTCAGCACATTGCGTTTGGCGTCCACCATGCGCACCACCCGCACATGCTTGAACACGAAGGACGCGCTCTCCTTGAATACCTGCTCTTGCGGCGGCAGCGGCTGGCTGAAGCGGATGGGGCCAACCTGGCGGCAGGCGACGGAAAAGCGGGACGGGTCCTTGGCCAGGCCCAGCGCGCCCTGATAGCCGCCGGTCTTGGCGCGCGACACATAGCAGGCCACGCCCTGCACGCCGGGATCGTCAAACGCTTCGACGATGACCTTGTCGTTGGGGCTGAGCAGCTTGAAGGTAGTGGACACCTCGCCCACTTCTTCGGCGTGGACGAGGGAGGTTAGGCTGGCCAATAGCATGGCTGCGAGAGTGGCGATTTTCATAGGGTTTTCCTTGGCTGCATCTGGTTTTGGCAACAGGCGGCGACAAAGGCGGCGGCCAGCGGCGGGCATGTGCCTTGCAGGGCTTGCCGTTCCGGCTGGAACAGCGTGGCGATGAAAAACGGATGGTTGTCCAGCTCAAGCGCTCGGATTTCGCCGTTTTGGTCATGCGCGGCGGAGCGCAGCGGGCCGCTGGCCAGCTCGGCGGCAAAAGCCGGGTTGATACCGTAGCGGCAGCGGTAGCCTTCTTCTATCACCGCTTGTTCATAAATGCGCGCCAGGCGGCTGCCCGGCGATAGTGCCACTTTGTCTTTCACTTCTACCAGCGAGCAAGCCAGCGGTGAGAGGACTGCGCGTGCCGCATCGGGAGCGGTTTCAGCGTGTTCTGCATCAGCCCAGCCCAGCGCGTTGCGGGCGTATTCGATCACGGCGTGTTGAAAGCCGCCGCAAGTGCCGAGAAAAGGAAGATTTCGTTCGCGGGCGTGGCGTATCGCCAGTAGCGCACCTTCCATGTTGCGGTAAGGGCTGGCCGGTACGCACCAGATGCCGTCAAAGCATGCCAACTGCTCGGTTGCGGTCAGGCTGACGGTGGCCAGCCATTGTGCATCGACAGGCAAATCCAGGCTTTGTGCCGCCAGTTGCAGCGCTTGGGGAATGGCCTGATGGGCGGGGACGTCGGCGCGGTAATCGCCAACCAGGGCAATGCGTATCATGGAGACTACCCGTTCTGGAAATGCCAATTGTATGGATGGGGACGGTTTGCTTCAACGAATTTTGCGTTAGCGGTGTAGCTGGCCGCACCTAATGGACGCGCTCAGCCGCGTTGGCCTGGGATCAGTAGTAGTTGAGGCCCATCGCCGCCTTCACTTCGGCCAGCGTGCGCGCCGCCACGTCGCGGGCGCGGCGAGTGCCGGTTTTGAGCATGTCCAGCACGGCGGCCGGGTCTTGCGCATAGCGCTCGCGGCGGGCGCGTATCGGGGCCAGCATCTCCTGCAGGCAGTCTTCCAGGTGCTTTTTGATGACGGTGTCGCCCAGGCCGCCGCGCTGGTAATGCGCTTTGAGGCCCTGCACCAGCTCCTGGTCCGGGTGGAAGGCGTCCAGATAGGTGAAGACGACATTGCCTTCCACTTGGCCGGGATCGGCCACGCGCAGATGATTCGGGTCGGTGTACATCATTTTCACCGCCTGGCGGATTTCGTCCGGGCTGGCGGACAGCGTCAGGGTGTTGCCCAGCGATTTGGACATCTTGGCCTTGCCGTCTATGCCTGGCAGGCGCGAACCGACTTCCGGCACCACGGCCTTTGCCTCCACCAGCACCGTTTGTTCCACGCTGGCGTTGAAGCGGCGCACGATTTCGTTGGTCTGCTCTATCATCGGGATCTGATCGTCGCCCACCGGCACGATGGTGGCCTTGAAGGCGGTGATGTCGGCGGCCTGGGCGGCCGGATAAGTCAGGAAGCCGGCCGGGATGTCGCGCTCGTAGCCGCGCTGCTTGATCTCGTCCTTGATGGTGGGGTTGCGCTCCAGCCGCGCCACCGTCACCAGATTCAGGTAATAGGACGCCAGTTCGGTCAGTTCCGGCACCAGGCTCTGGATGAAGATGGTGCTCTTGGCCGGGTCGATGCCCACGGCCAGGTAGTCCAGCGCCACCTGCAGCACGTTGTCGCGCACCTTCAGGTAGTTGCCCATATTGTCGGTCAGCGCCTGGGCGTCGGCCAGCAGCAGGAATTGGGCGCAACGATCCTGCAGGATGACGCGGTTGCGCAGCGAGCCCACATAATGGCCCAGGTGCAGCTGGCCGGTGGTGCGGTCGCCGGTCAGGATGATGTCTTGCTTGGTGATGGTGTCCAGATTCATATCGCTCTCCGTGAGGTTCGGGGAGGATGCCGGCAGGGTGGACTGGGGGAGGTGAGGCCAAAAAAACAAACCCGGTGCGCCTTGTCGGCAGCCTCCGGGTTTTGCGTGCGCGTTCGCCGGTGCCGCCTAGAAGAGGCGCCACCACCAAAATCGGATTGCGAATGCGGATGCGGTATTCATGCAATCATCAAACCATGGCTGCGGCCGCGCCGTCAAGCCTCGGTTTGCAGCAGAGTGCCGACAGTCGGCCGGGATGAGGGCGAATAGGCGCGCGCGGCGGAGCGGGCCTGCGACGGAGACGGGCGCGAGGAGCGGGTTTGCGGCTGGCTCAGCACGGCAGGCGGCAGGAAGGCTGGCGCGAGCGCCGGCAGGGTATGCGCTGGGTTCTGCAGCACGCTGCGGTACAGCATCTCTGCGAACTCATGCTGCGGCTCGGCGCTGCTCCCCCGGCTGGATTGCACGCCGGCTAGCTGTTGCGGCCAAGGCCGGATCAGCTGGATCGGGGGCAGGTTGAAGTCGGGGATGTTCATGCAAGCGCTCTCAAGTAGGGTTGATGGTTTGAGAGCGAACAATTGCTTTTGTTCGGTAATTTTCACAAATTTTACATATTGACAATGTTATTTGTGTTTTATGAGTTTTTATGAATTTTGTTGGGTTGGCTTAATCCGAACATGCTTGGCATCAAAATCAAAGCAGCGGGACGCGGAGCGACCGCTTTCTATGCTTGTTCTGATGCGGTTTTGACGCGACCATGGCGTCTTTGCAGGAGAGCGCTGATGATGAAAGCAAAACAGAGCGGCGGGCTGGTGTACTCGACCGAGCATGGCCGGATGTGCCCCGCTTGCCGGCAGCCCATAGACCAGTGTCAATGCGGCCAGCCGACCGTGCCCGCAGGCGATGGCATTGCAAGGGTCTCGCGCGAGACCAAGGGCAGGGGCGGCAAGGCGGTGACGGTGGTGAAGAGCGTGCCGCTGGCCGGCGAGGCCTTGGCCAAGCTGGGCAAGCAGCTGCGGACGCGTTGCGGCAGCGGCGGCACCGTGAAGGAGGGCGTGCTGGAGATACAGGGCGATCACGTGGAGACGGTGATCGCCGAATTGCTCAAGCTGGGATTCAAGACCAAGCGGACCGGGGGCTAGTGGCGCTTGAGACTTGTTCACGATTGAATCCGCCGCGCGGATTGCCGTTTTCATTGCAGGGCTGCCGGCGGCAGGGAGGGGATATTTGCTTGGCCAAATATCCCCTCCACCCCTAAAGGCCACCCTGCAAGCCTGGCCTGCGGCTTCCCGTCGGTTCCCGTCAGGCCCGAAGCGCGGCTGAACTCGCGATTTGCTGACGTCAAATCGCTCGAACATGCAGCCGCTTAAGACCTCGGGCCTGCCACCAGACGGCAGGCTTGAAGGGATGTGGGTGCATCGAAAACGTGTTTGTTTTTCACAAATCAGGTCTAAAAGCCAAAGATCGTGAACACGTTCTTAGAACTTCCTGCCCAGCGCCGCCTTGTGCATGATGGTGGAGGCGATTTCCTCGATCGACTTGTGCGTGGTGCTGATGAAGGGCACGCCGTGATGGCGGAACATCGATTCCGCCTCGTTCACTTCGCGCCGGCAGTTATCCATGCTGGCGTACTTGGAGTCGGGGCGGCGTTCGGAGCGGATGTGGTGCAGACGGTTCGGATCGATGGTGAGTCCGAACATCTTGTCTTTGAACGGCAGCAGGATCTTGGGCAAGGTGGGGCTGTCCAGGTCTTCCGGCGTCAGCGGATAGTTGGCGGCGCGTATGCCGTACTGCAGCGCCAGGTACAGGCAGGTAGGCGTCTTGCCGGAGCGGGAGACGCCGATCAGGATGACATCGGCCTCATCCAGGTCTTTCAGCTTCACGCCGTCGTCGTGGTTCAGCGAGAAGTTCACCGCTTCGATCCGGTGATCGTATTTCTCCTCGTTGATCATGCCGTGCGCCTTGCCCACCGTCAGCGAGGCTTTCTGGCCCAGCTCCAGCTCCAGGTGGCCGATGAAAGTCTCGAAGAAGTCGATCAGGATCACGTTGCTGAGCCGCAGCGCCTCGCGCACTTCCGGATTGACGATGCTGGTGAAGACCAGCGGGCGCAGATGATCGCGCTCGGCCACGGCGCTGATGCGCTCGGCCAGCGTTTGCGCTTTTTCCACGGTGTCGACGAAGGGCACGGTTTCGCGCTGGAAGTCCAGGCTGTCGAACTGGGTCAATAGCGTATGGCCCAGCGATTCGGCGGTGATGCCGGTGCGGTCGGAGATGAAGAAGGCGGAGCGGTGGTGCGGCATGGAAGACCTTGCTTGCTATGGGTTTGTCTGCGCAAAGTGTATACCGGCGCAAGGGCTGGTGGTATCGGTTTGGCAGAGATTCATTTTCTTCATGTAATCACAACATTACATGACATTTTCTTACTTTGACCAGCTTTGACTTCTGCAACTTGTTGATTCTTCTGGATTTGACATTCCGTCTGTCGCAAAAAATCTTGTGCACTGCAAAAGTTGCTACGCAATCGGCGCGTAATTCGGCTAGAATGCGGCGCATCGTCCCAATCCCAACACAGGAAGTGAAGTGATGGCAGAGAACTACGTCATCTGGTTCGAGAAACTGCGCATGACCGATGTGGAAGAGGTAGGCGGCAAGAACGCCTCCCTTGGTGAAATGATCAGTCAGCTGGCCGGTTCCGGCGTGCGCGTTCCCGGCGGTTTCGCGACGACCGCGCAAGCCTACCGCGATTTCCTTCAGCATAATGGCCTGGCGGACAAGATCAATGCCGCTTTGGCCAAGCTGGACATTGAAGACGTAAGCGAGCTGGCTCGCATCGGCAAAGAAATCCGTCAATGGATTATCGATACGCCGTTCCCAGCCAAGCTGGATGCCGACATCAAGGAAGCCTGGGACAAGATGGTGGCCGATGCCGGTGGCGCCGACATTTCCGTCGCCGTCCGTTCCTCCGCCACCGCCGAAGACCTCCCCGATGCCTCGTTCGCAGGCCAGCAAGAAACCTTCCTGAATATCCGCGGCCTTGACAATGTCAAGGATGCGATGAAGCACGTTTTCGCTTCCCTGTACAACGACCGCGCCATCTCCTACCGCGTGCACAAGGGCTTCGCCCACGACGTGGTGGCCCTGTCCGCCGGCGTGCAGCGCATGGTGCGTTCCGACAAGGGCGCGGCCGGCGTGATGTTCACCATCGACACCGAATCCGGCTTCGAGGACGTGGTGTTCATCACCGCTTCCTACGGCCTGGGCGAGACCGTGGTGCAGGGCGCCGTGAACCCGGACGAGTTCTACGTGCACAAGCCGACCCTGAAGGCCGGCCGTCCGGCCGTGCTGCGCAAGACCATGGGTTCCAAGCTGATCAAGATGGAATTCACCGACGCGTCGCAAGCCGGCCGCTCGGTCAAGACCGTAGATGTGGAGCCGGCGCTGCGCAAGCAGTTCTCCATCAGCGACGCTGAAGTGGCCGAGCTGGCCCAGTACGCGCTGATCATCGAAAAACACTACGGCCGCCCGATGGACATCGAGTGGGGCCGCGACGGCGTGGACGGCAAGCTGTACATCCTGCAAGCGCGTCCGGAAACCGTCAAATCGCAGGAAGACCGCAAGGACACCCTGCGCCGCTACCGCCTGAACAGCAAGTCCGAAATCCTGTGCGAAGGCCGCGCCATCGGCCAGAAGATCGGCCAGGGCGTGGTGCGCACCATCAAGGATGCGTCCGAGATGGACCGCGTCAAGCCGGGCGACGTGCTGGTGACCGACATGACCGACCCCGATTGGGAACCGGTGATGAAGCGCGCCGCGGCCATCGTGACCAACCGCGGCGGCCGCACCTGCCACGCCGCCATCATCGCGCGCGAGCTGGGCATTCCGGCCGTGGTGGGCTGCGGCGACGCCACCCAGGTGCTGAAGGAAGGTATGCAGGTCACTGTGTCCTGCGCTGAAGGCGACACCGGCAACATCTACGACGGCCTGCTGGACGTGGAAGTGATCGACCTGGAACTGGACAAGATGCCCAAGTCGCCGGTCAAGATCATGATGAACGTCGGCAACCCGGAGCTGGCGTTTGACTTCGCCCAACTGCCGAACGAAGGCGTGGGCCTGGCGCGGATGGAATTCGTCATCAACCGCCAGATCGGCATCCACCCGAAAGCGCTGCTGGAGTTCGACAAGCTGAGCCCGGAGCTGAAGGAAACCATTTCCGACCGCATCGCCGGCTATGCCAGCCCGGTGGACTTCTACGTCGACAAGATCGCCGAGGGCGTGTCCACGCTGGCCGCGGCCTTCTATCCGAAGAAGGTCATCGTGCGCATGTCGGACTTCAAGTCCAACGAGTACGCCAACCTGATCGGCGGCCAGCTGTACGAACCGCACGAAGAAAACCCGATGATCGGCTTCCGCGGCGCCGCCCGCTACGTGGCCGAGTCGTTCCGCGACTGTTTCGAGCTGGAATGCCGCGCCATCAAGAAGGTGCGCGACGTGATGGGCCTGACCAACGTGGAAGTGATGATCCCGTTCGTCCGCACGCTGGCCGAAGCCGAGAAGGTAGTCGAGATCCTGGCCGAAAACGGCCTGAAGCGCGGCGAAAACGGCCTGCGCCTGATCATGATGTGCGAGCTGCCGACCAACGCCGTGCTGGCGGAGAAGTTCCTGCAGCACTTCGACGGCTTCTCCATCGGCTCCAACGACATGACCCAGCTGACGCTGGGCGTGGACCGTGATTCCGGCGGCCCGATCGCCAGCACTTTCGACGAGCGCAACGAGGCGGTGAAGGCGATGCTGCACATGTCGATCCAGGCTTGCCGCAAGCTGGGCAAGTATGTGGGCATTTGCGGCCAAGGCCCGTCCGACCATCCGGACTTCGCCAAGTGGCTGGTGGAAGAGGGCATCGAAACCGTGTCGCTGAACCCGGACACCGTGGTGGAAACCTGGCTGTACCTGGCCAAGGAACTGAACAGCTGAGGCTCACGGCAATCCATCGGTGAATGAGAGACCGCCCAGTAACGGGCGGTTTTTTTATCGAATATTCAACGGTTGCCGAAGCCGGTTTTGGGTGTGAATTTCTCGATCTCGCGCGCTTTTTCAACCAGCCGTTCGGTGCCCAGCTCGCGCTCGGCCAATTGCTGTTGCCGGGCCTCCTCGGCGGCGCGCTCGGCCTCTAGGGCCTGCTGTTCGCCCTGTTGCAGCAGGGTGTCGATGGTGTCGAAGTCGAACATGGCGCGGGTATCGACCAGCCGTTCGGTGTAGTGCGCCACATTGTTGGCGTCGGCCAGAATGATGGCAGGCGCGGTGTAGCCGCTCAGCGGAAATTCCGTGATCAGCACGCCGTAGCGTTTGTGGAAGTCGCGTCCGCGCAGCGTGGACAGCAGCGTGGTGTGGGGTAGGCCGTGCTCGTGGCGAGCCCGGGCCAGCGAGGAAGGCGAGTCCACGGTGATGACGATCAGCTTCAGGTGCGGCCATCGATCGAGCCAGCGGCGCGTTTCGCGCAGCAGCAAGATGCCGCCGTGCTCTTCCTCGTCCACAGACAGCAGCGTGACGATGACCTTGGGGCCAAGGTAGCTTTCCAGCGCCGCGTCGCGCTTTTGGTCATCCACCAGCATGAAACTCGGCAAATAGTCGCCGACTCTGGGAAAGTCGCCTATCACCGGCAGCATCTCGTCGCCGTATTGCAGCCAGAAATCAGTCATGATGTGACCCCTCCTCAGTTTTCATCGTGGACGCGGTAGGGGCAAAATCAAGCATTGATTCTAATGCCAACGAAAACCCCCGCCTGGGCGGGGGTGGGTGTGTTGCGTTTAGCTCAGTTGCGGCACCGGCTGCTCGCGCGGTTGCGGCGGCGGCTCGGACGGCTGGTCGCCGGCCAGGACGCGGTTCATTTGCTCCACGTCCAGCGCTTTTTCCCACTTGGCGATCACTACGGTGGCGACGCCGTTGCCGATCAGATTGGTGATGGCGCGCGCCTCGGACATGAAGCGGTCGATGCCGATCAGCAGCGCCAGGCCTTCCACCGGCAGCTTGCCGCCCAGCGTCGCCAGTGTGGCGGCCAGGGTGATGAAGCCGCCGCCGGTCACCGCCGCCGCGCCCTTGGAGGTCAGCAACAGCACGCCGATGATGGCCAGCTCCTCGCCCAGCGTCAGGTTCACATTGGTGGCCTGGGCGATGAAGATCGCCGCCATGGTCAGATAGATGGAAGTGCCGTCCAGGTTGAACGAGTAGCCGGTGGGCACCACCATGCCCACCACCGGCTTGGCGCAACCCAGGTTTTCCAGCTTCTTCATGATGCCCGGCAGCGCGGATTCGGACGAAGACGTGCCCAGCACCAGTAGGATTTCTTCCTTGATGTAGACCAGGAAGCGCCACAGGCTGAAGCCGGAGAAGCGGGCGATGGCGCCCAGCACGATGAAGACGAAGGCGAAGCAGGTCAGATACACGCAGGCCATCAAGAAACCCAGCTGCTTCAGCGAACCGATGCCGTATTTGCCTATGGTGAAAGCCATTGCGCCGAAGGCGCCGATCGGAGCCAGCTTCATCAGCATATTGATCACGCCGAACAGCGCGTGCGAGAACTCGTCCAGGATGTGGACGATGGTCTTGCCGTTGTCGCCCATCTTGGTCAGCGCCAGGCCCAGCAGCACCGAGAAGGTCAGCACCTGCAGGATCTCGCCGCTGGCGAAGGCGCCGACTACGGTATCCGGGATGATGTGCAGCAGGAAATCGACGGTGTTCATTTCCTTGGCGCCGGCGGTGTACTTGGCGATGTCCTTGGCGTGCAGGGTGTGCGGGTCGATATTGAGGCCGGCGCCGGGCTGCAGCAGGTTGACCACGATCAGGCCGATCACCAGCGCCAGGGTGGTGACGGCTTCGAAGTAAAACAGCGCCTTGACGCCGACGCGTCCCACTTCCTTCATATCGCCCATCTTGGCGATGCCGACGACGACGGTGGCGAAGATGATGGGCGCGATCATCATCTTGATCAACTTGATGAAGGCGTCGCCCAGCGGTTTCATTTTGGCGCCGAGGTCCGGCGCGACGGCGCCGAGCGTGACGCCCAGCGCGATGGCGATCAGCACCTGCACATAGAGGCGCGAAAAGAATGGGGTCTTGGTTTGCATGGTTCTCCCGACTGGCGTTGGTTGCTTCTGATGCGGACTCTTCTTGGTCCATTTGCATGCGATGCTAACAACTGTCGTCAGCCAGGGGCATAGGCGATATCCCTATCGGGGATAACCCTGATGTTCGGGATGATTTTGGCCACGGAAACACACGGAAGAAAGGTAGAAGAGCATTAAGGGCGGAGTAGACAAAACGAGCCGGCCTTTTTAGTTGGTTCTGTCCGTGTTCTTCCGTGTGTTTCCGTGGCTATTGGAAGTTTTTAGGAGACTCAGTGCAGCTGCTTCCAATAAGACGCGAAACCGCTGAGCAGCATCTCGACGGAGATGGCGGTCAGCACCAGGCCCATCAGTCGCTCCAGCGCGGTGATGGCCTGTTCGCCCAGCAGCTTCTGCAGACGGCTGGAGAACAGGAAGACCACGGTGGTGACCAGCATGCAGATGGTCAGCGCGCCCATCCACTCCAGCATGCGGCCCGGTTCGCGGGTGGACAGCAGAAGCACGGTGGCCATGGCCGACGGACCGGCGATCAGCGGGATGGCGATGGGCACGATGAAGGGTTCGCCGCTCATCTTGTCGCCGCCGAACACGCTGCCCTCGCCGGGGAAGATCATCTTGATGGCGATCAGGAACAGAATCACGCCGCCGGCGATGCGCATGGATTCGTCGGTCAGGTGCATCAGGTCCAGGAAGTTGCGGCCGAACAGCATGAAGATGGTCAGCACTAGGAAGGCGATCAGGCATTCGCGGTAGACCACGCGCTTGCGGCGCTCGGGCTTCACCTGCTTCAACGCGGCAATGAACAGCGGGATGTTGCCCAGCGGGTCGGTGATCAGGATCAGCAGGATGGTGGCGGACAGGAAAGACGTTTGCATGGGTATTGCCAGGTGGGTGGAGCAACCGGCGATTATCGCATGCCGATGGGGTTCCGGCGAGCGGCGGCACATGATTTGTCCAACTTCATTATTTGCCACGAAATCCACGAAACGACACGAAAAAATATCGGCGAAGTGCCTGTTGTTTCGTGTTTTTCGTGCGTCTCGTAGTAAAAAGACGGTGCTATGCTGCGGCGCTCGGCGTCGTGATTCGCGCCACGAAACCCACGAAACGGCGCGAAGAAATATCGGCGGAGTGCCTGTTGTTTCGTGCGTCTCGTAGTAAAAAGATGGTGCTGTGCTGTGCTGCGGCGCTCGGCATCGTGATTCGCGCCACGAAACCCACGAAACGGCACGAAGAAATATCGGCGGAGTGCCTGTTGTTTCGTGTTTTTCGTGTTTTTCGTGGCTGAAACGGTTGTGGCTTACTGCCCGTCGCCGCCGCTTTCAACGTCGGCGGCTTCTTCGCCGTCCTTCTGCTTGCGCGCGCTGCCTTCCACCATATTGATCACGAACAGGCGGCATTGCAGCGAGCCGTTGAACAGCGGGGTGCGGCGCTTCGGCGCCAGGCGGATCAGCTTGCCCAGGCGCAAGTCGCCGCTGAACAGGCAGGCGGTCCAGCCGGCGAAGTGGGCCTTCAGCCAGTCGCCGAGTTCCGGATACCAGGTAGCTAGCTGATCCTGTTCTTCCAGCCGCACGCCATAGGGCGGGTTGGCGACGATCAGGCCGTGTTCGGCGTGCGGACGGGTGTCCGTCACGTCGGCCGCCTTCACTTCCACCAGGTCGGCCAGGCCGGCGCGTTCCAGATTGGCGCGGGCGATGTTGACCATGGCTTGCGAACGGTCGGAGCCGCGGATGGGCAACGATGCCGCGGGCAGCTCTGCCTTGCGCGCGTCCAGCTGCAGTATTTCCCATGACGCGGAATCGAAGCTCGACAGCGCCTCGAATCCGAAGCGGCGATTCCGGCCCGGCGCGCGTTTCAGCGCGATGTCGGCGGCCTCCACCAGGAAGGTGCCGCTGCCGCATAGCGGATCCAGCAGCGCCTGGCTGCCGTCATAGCCGGCCAGCAGCAGAATGCCGGCGGCCAGGTTTTCGCGCAGCGGCGCCTCGCCGGTTTCCTCGCGCCAGCCGCGCTTGAACAGCGGCTCGCCGCTGGTGTCCAGGTAAACGGTGGCGGTATCGGCGGTCAGGAAGACATTGACGCGGACATCCGGATTGCGGGTGTCCACGCTGGGGCGACCCAGCTGCGCCTGGCGGAAGCGGTCGCAGATGGCGTCCTTCACTGTCAGCGCGATGTAGTCCAGGCTCTTGACGCGGGCGGCGATGCCGTCCGCCTTCAGCTTGATGGTGCGCGACACCTCGAACCAGCGTGGCCAGTCCACGCTCATCGCCAGCCGGTAGATGTCTTGCTCGGCGTGATAGCCGCCGTGGGCCAGGCGCAGCAGGATGCGGCTGGCGGTGCGGCAATGCAGGTTGGCCGCCATCATCAGGCGCGCGTCGCCGGCAAAGGCCACGCCGCCGTCGGCGGGCGCGATGTCGCCGGCGCCCAGCGCCAGCAGCTCATCGGCCAGCACCTGCTCCAGGCCGCGCGGACAAGGCGCGAACAGCGACAATCGGCTGTCCAGGCGGCCGGTGATGCTGCGTTCGATGCGCGGCGCCTGCTCCTGCTCTTGCTGGCGGTCAAACGAGCGCTGCTCGAAGCGGCGTTGCGGGTTGTCCAGGCGGTGGCTGTCCTTCAGCGGCTGCAGGCCGCGCGCTTCGTCGCGGAAGCGGTTGTCGCGGGCCTCTTCTCCCGCCTTGGAAAACAGCTTGCGCGGGGCGTTTTCGTCGCGCGACGGACGGTCTTGGCGCGGCGCGCGGTCCTGCCACTGCGGCTTGTCGTCGCGGCGGAAGCGGTTGTCGCGCTCGCCGTCCTCGCGCTTGGAGAACAGCTTGCGCGGGGCGTTCTCATCGCGCGGCGGACGGTCTTGGCGCGGCGCGCGGTCCTGCCATTGCGGCTTGTCGTCGCGGCGGAAGCGGTTGTCGCGCTCGCCGTCCTCGCGCTTGGAGAACAGCTTGCGCGGGGCGTTTTCGTCGCGCTGCGGACGGTCTTGGCGCGGGGCGCGGTCCTGCCATTGCGGTTTGTCGTCGCGGCGGAAGCGGTTGTCGCGCTCGCCGTCCTCGCGCCTGGAGAACAGCTTGCGCGGGGCGTTTTCGTCGCGCGGCGCGCGGTCTTCGCGCGGGGCGCGGTCTTGCCATTTGGCATGATGCGTTTCGCCCTCGGCGCGCGGCTTGAATGGGCGCGGCGGCGCGTCTTCGGTGTGCAGCGGCTTGCGGCCGGACGGGCCGCGGTCGCGGCTGTAGCGCTTGTCGTGAGCGGGGCCGTCGCGGCGGAAGTCCTGCGCGCGTTCCGCGCCTTCCGGCAGCGGTTTGCGGCTGGACGGACCGCGGTCGCGGTCGTAGCGGCGCTCCTGGCCGGCTTCCAGCGGGCGCTTGTCGAAGCGGCGGTCGTCCTGGCGCGGCTGCCAGTCAGGCTTGGCGGCCGGGCGGTCGAAACGCTTGTCTTGTCCTTGTTCCGGGCGCGGTCCGCGTTTGTCGAAGCGGCGGTCGTCCTGACGCGGCTGCCAGTCCGGCTTGGCCGCGCCGGGGCGCGGGCCGGAGTACGGCGCGCGCGGCGGCTTCTCGCCATCCCGCGGCGGCTGGTTTCCGCCTGCCGGCGAGTTGGCCGCGCGTTCGCGGCTGGTTTGATCGCGGCGCTGGCTGGCGCGCTGGCGGGAGCGGAAACTGGACATTGAAACGACCTCGAATTGAACAACTAATATAAGTAATCTTTTAATTTTACCGCATTTGGCCTCCGCCTGCTTGGTGACGCTGCGGCTTTCCGTTACCATAACTGGTTCGATTGGATACTGGATCGCGATGTTGCACAGCAGTTTCGCCCCCCGACTGGTGGCCTGGCAGCGGCGGCACGGCCGCCACGATCTGCCCTGGCAGGTTAGCGACCCCTACCGCGTATGGCTGTCAGAGATCATGCTGCAGCAGACGCAGGTGAAGAGCGTGCTCGACTACTACCCGCGTTTCCTGGCTCGTTTCCCGGATGTGTCGGCCTTGGCGGCCGCGCCGGTGGACGACGTGCTGGCGCAATGGAGCGGTTTGGGTTATTACAGCCGTGCGCGCAATCTGCACAAGGCGGCGCGAATGGTGATGGACGAATTCGGCGGCGTCTTCCCGGCCGAGCGCGAACAGCTGGAGCGGCTGCCGGGCGTGGGGCGATCCACCGCCGCCGCGATTGCCGCCTTCGCTTTCGGCCGCCGCGAAACCATACTGGACGGCAACGTCAAGCGGGTGCTGGCCCGTTGTTTCGGCGTGGAGGGCTTCCCCGGCGAAAAGACGGTGGAGAAGCGGATGTGGGCGCTGGCGGAGCAGATACTGCCGCGCGACGCCGACGACATCGGTCCGTATGTGCAGGGCCTGATGGATCTTGGCGCCACGGTATGCAGCCGCGGCAAGCCGGCCTGCGCAGTCTGCCCCATGCTAGATGGCTGCGTGGCGGCGCGCGAGGGGCGTGCCGGCGAGCTGCCGACGCCGCGGCCCAAGAAAACCGTGCCCACCCGGCAAACCGTGATGTTGCTGGCGCGGCGCGGCAATCAGGTATGGCTGCGGCGCCGTCCGCCTACAGGCATTTGGGGCGGACTGTTGTCTTTGCCGGAGTTCGCCACCACCTTCGAAATCGAAGACTGGCTGCGCGCTGCGGGCGAGGGCGATATGCTGCCCGCCTGGCCGGAGCTGGAGCATGTGTTTACGCATTTTCGCCTGATCATCACGCCGCAGCCGGTCCGCATCGACCAGCTCAAACCCTTGGGCGTCGCCGAAGCCGATGGCCAGTGGCTGGATATCGATCAGGCGGCGGATGCCGGGGTGCCGGCGCCGGTTCGCCGCTTGCTGTTGAGGCTCGCGCAAGTTTAAAGGGGGCGGGGCGCTTCCCGCCCATGTGGCAAATCCGATGGCCGGGTTCGTCCGGCCGTGGCTAAGACGGCAGGTCCGTCCAGATAGACAGATATGGTTTCCGTAGTCCGCACCGTTGCCGACACCTTGGCCGACGCCGCCGATCCGGCGCGCTGGCTGGAGCGCTTGTCCGCCGCTTATCCCGCGGAGGACGGCGCCCTGCTGGCCCGCGCCTTCGAGGCGGCGCGTCAGATGTATGCCGGCAAGACCGTTCCCTCCACCGGCGAAGACCTGTTCAGCCATGCGGTGGCCGCCGCGGCCATCGTCGCCGACCTGCACCTGTTGCCGGACGCCATCGCGGCGACGCTGCTGTTCTCCGCGCCGGATTACCACCCTGACTGGCAGCAGTGGCTGACGGAAACCTTCAATCCCACCGTGGCCATGCTGGTGGACGGCGTCGGCGGCGTGCGCCGCATCACCGAATTCGCCCGCATCGACAAGATGGCCACGCCGGAGGACTGCGCGCGCCAGGCCGAGACCATGCGCAAGATGCTGCTGGCGATGGTGGCCGACATCCGCGTGGTGCTGATCAAGCTGGCCTGGCGCACGCAAACCATGCATTACCTGGCCAATGTGGCCGATGAGGCGGTGCGCCGCCGCATCGCCGGCGAGACGCTGGAGCTGTTCGCGCCCCTGGCCAACCGGCTGGGCGTATGGCAGATCAAGTGGGAACTGGAGGACCTGGGCCTCAGGCACACCGAGCCGGACACCTACAAGAAGATCGCCAAGCTATTGGACGAGCGGCGGCTGGAGCGCATCGACTATATCGAGCGCGTGCTCAACGTCCTGCGCGAAGAATTGAGCAAGGCCGGCGTCAAGGCCGAAGTGGCCGGCCGCCCCAAGCACATCTATTCCATCTGGAAGAAGATGAAGAAGAAAAAGCTAGATTTCTCCGAGCTTTACGACATCCGCGCGGTGCGCATCCTGGTGGACAAGCTGCCGGACTGCTATACCGCGCTCGGCATCATTCACGGCATGTGGCAGCCGATACGCGGCGAGTTCGACGACTACATCTCCCATCCCAAGGCCAATAACTACCGCAGCCTGCACACCGCGGTGATCGGCCCCGAGGACAAGGCCCTGGAGGTGCAGATCCGCACCTTCGAGATGCACGAACACGCCGAGTTCGGCGTGGCCGCGCACTGGCGTTACAAGGAGGGCGGCAAAGGCGACGCGGCTTACGAGGAGAAAATCTCCTGGCTGCGCCAGCTGCTGGATTGGCGCGAGGAAATGTCCGACCGCGAAGGCCTGGCCGAGGCGTTCAAGACCGAGCTGTTCGCCGACACCATCTATGTGCTGACGCCGCAAGGCAAGGTGCTGGCGCTGCCGCAGGGCGCGACGCCGATCGACTTCGCCTACGCCATCCATTCCGGCCTGGGCAACCGCTGCCGCGGCGCCAAGGTGGAAGGGCAGATCGTGCCGCTGTCCACGCCGCTGCAGAACGGCCAGCGCGTGGAGATCCTGGCGGCCAAGGAAGGCGGCCCGTCGGTCAACTGGCTGCACGACGGCTGGGTGAAGAGCCATCGCGCCATCTCCAAGATCCGTCAGTACATCCGGCTGCAAAACGCCGACACCGTGCGCGAGACCGGCAAGGCGCTGTTCGAGCGCGAACTGGCTCGGCGTCCGCACATTCAGCCGAATCTGCAGCAACTGGCGGAAAAGCTAGGCTACGACAAGCTCGACGAAGTCTATGGCGCGCTGGGCCACGGCGAACTGACGATACGCGCCGTCAGCAACGCCATCACCAGCTTTGCCCCGCCGCCGGCGGTTGAGGTGTTGCCGGAAAGCCTGGTCAAGGCCAGCAAGGGCGGCCATGACGCTGGCGGCGTGCTGATCGAGGGCGTGGACAATCTGATGACGGTGTTGGCCAAGTGCTGCAAGCCGGCGCCGCCCGACCAGGTGATGGGCTTTGTGACCAAGGGCCGCGGCATCTCCATCCACCGCAGCAGCTGCATCACGCTGAAAAAGCTGTCGCAGGAAGTGCCGGAGCGTTTGATCGCGGCGGAGTGGGGCGATCAGAAAAACAGCTTGTTCCCGATAGACATCGAGGTGATCTCGATGGACCGGCCCGGCCTGCTGCGCGATCTGTCCGACGTGCTGTCGCGCGAGAAGCTGAACCTGATCGGCGTCAATACGCTGGCGCGCGACCATCGCAGCCGGCTGCGGCTGACGGTGGAGGTGAGGCAGGTGCAGGACATCAGCCGCGTGTTGTCGCGTTTGATGGAGTTGTCCGGCGTGCAGGAAGCGCGGCGGGTATAAGACAAGCAATACAGGGGCCGGCTGAAACGTCCGCGTGGCGCGGGTTTCAGCCGGTTTGGTTTTTTTGGCGATGCTATCGGTAATACCGACGGTTTGCGTTTAAGCAAGTCCGCGCGATTCGCGATTTGCTTTCACGTGAAGAAATTTTCATAATCGCATCCAGTGGCTCGGACAAAACGCCGTCATGTTGGCGGATACGCGTCGGGACCGAGCGATGCCATCCTAGAGAGAATGACCATGTCTGCATTGATTGAAGCCGCGCGCCGCGCGCTGTCCCTGATGGACCTGACCACCCTCAACGACGACGATACCGACGCCAAGGTGATCGCGCTGTGCCAGAAGGCCAAGAGCCAGGACGGCACCGTCGCCGCGGTATGCGTATTCCCGCGCTTCGTGCCCATCGCCAAGAAAACGCTGCGCGAAGCCGGCTGCCCGGAAGTGCTGGTGGCCACCGTCACCAACTTCCCGCACGGCAATGACGACGTCGCCATCGCCGTCGCCGAGACCCGCGCCGCCATCGCCTACGGCGCCGACGAAGTGGACGTGGTGTTTCCGTACCGCGCGCTGATGGCCGGCAACCGCGACATCGGCTTCGAGCTGGTCAAGGCCTGCAAAGAGGCCTGCGGCGACAAGCTGCTGAAAGTCATCATCGAAAGCGGCGAGCTGAACGACCCGGCGCTGATCCGCGCCGCCAGCGAGATTTCCATCCGCGCCGGCGCCGACTTCATCAAGACCTCTACCGGCAAGGTGCCGGTCAACGCCACGCTGGAAGCGGCGGGCGTGATGCTGAACGTTATCAAGGAGCAGGGCGGCAAGTGCGGCTTCAAGGCCGCCGGCGGCGTGAAGAGCGCGGCCGAAGCCAAGCAGTACCTGGACCTGGCCGGCGGCCTGCTGGGCGACGCCTGGGTCAACGCGGCCCATTTCCGCTTCGGCGCGTCCAGCCTGCTGGCCAATCTGCAGATCGAGATCGCCGGCGGCGTCGCCAAGCCGAGCAGCGGCTACTGATCATTTAGGAATTCGCGGGGTTACCGCAACTCTGGCCGGGCGATTTCCCGGCCGCATCGCCCATTGCCGTTTCATTCTGCAGCGCAGTGGGTATCAGGCAGGGAGAATGCCATGTTTTTGCCGCAGGAAATCATTCGCAAAAAACGCGACGGCGTGATGCTGTCGCAGCAAGACATTCAACAATTCGTTGCCGGCATCACCGACAACAGCGTGGCGGACAGCCAGATCGCCGCGCTGGCGATGGCCATCTACTTCAACGGCATGGAGCTGGAAGAGAACGTCCACTTGGCGCTGGCCATGCGCGACTCCGGCCGCCGCATGCACTGGAAAGATCTGAACCTGCCCGGCCCCGTCGTGGACAAGCACTCCACTGGCGGCGTGGGCGACGTGGTGTCGCTGATGCTCGGACCCATGGTCGCCGCCTGCGGCGGCTTCGTGCCCATGATTTCCGGCCGCGGCCTGGGCCACACCGGCGGCACGCTGGACAAGCTGTCGGCGGTGCCGGGCTATAACCCCTTCCCCGATCCGGAGCTGTTCCGCAAGGTGGTGAAGGACGTGGGCGTGGCCATCATCGGCCAGACTTCCGACTTGGCCCCGGCCGACCGCCGCTTCTACGCCACCCGCGACGTCACCGCCACCGTCGAATCCATCGCCCTGATCACCGCGTCCATCCTGTCCAAGAAGCTGGCGGCGGGCCTGGACGTGCTGGTGATGGACGTCAAGGCCGGCAGCGGCGCCTTCATGCCGACCATGCAGAAGTCCATCGAACTGGCCGAACGCATCGTCAAGGTGGGCAACGGCGCCGGCGTGGCCACCACCGCGCTGATCACCGAGATGAGCCAGCCGCTAGCTTCCACCGCCGGCAACAGCATCGAAACCCGCGAGGCCGTACGCTATCTGAAGGGCGACGAGCGCAACCCGCGCCTGCATGAAGTAACCATGGCGCTGTGCGCGCAGATGCTGATCGGCGGCAAGCTGGCCAGCGACGAGGCCGACGCGCGCGCCAAGCTGCAAGCCGCGCTGGATTCCGGCCGCGCCGCCGAGATCTTCGGCCGCATGGTGACCGCGCTGGGCGGCCCGGCCGACTTCCTGGAAAACTACGACCGCCATCTGGCGCCGGCGCCCATCGTGCGCCCGGTATTCGCCGATAAGGGCGGTTTCGTCGGTGCGATGGATACCCGCGGCATCGGCATGGCCGTTTGCGCGCTGGGCGGAGGCCGCCGTCTGGCCAGCGACGAGCTGGATTTCCGCGTAGGACTGTCGCAGTTCGTCGAACTGGGCCAAAATATCAGCAAGGACACCCCGCTGATGATGATCCACGCCGCCGACGAGGCGAGCTTCGAAGACGCGGCGCGTCGGGTCAGGGCAGCCATCCGCATCGATGAAATCGCGCCGGCCACGCTGCCGCAGGTTTACCAGATCATCCGTGGCGAATAAGGCCAGGGAGGCAGCATGAAACGCGCAATCATCATTATTCTCGATTCGCTGGGCATCGGCGCCGCGGCGGACGCCGACAAGTTTGGCGACGCCGGCAGCAACACGCTCGGCCACATCGCCATGGAGGCGGCCGCCGGCCGCGCCGACGTGGGCCGCAGCGGCCCGCTGAGGCTGCCCAATTTGTCCAAGATGGGCCTGGGCCACGCCTGCCAGCTGTCGTCCGGCTACTTCCCGGAAGGGATGGACCCGGCCGTGCCGCTGGCAGCCTACGGCTACGCCCGCGAAATCTCCAGCGGCAAGGACACCCCGTCCGGCCACTGGGAAATCGCCGGTGTGCCGGTGCTGTTCGACTGGGGCTATTTCTCGGCCCACGACAACAGTTTCCCGCAGGAACTGCTGGACGCCATCGTCGAGAAGGCCGGCCTGCCGGGCTATCTGGGCAATTGCCACGCCTCCGGCACCGAGATTCTGGACCGTCTGGGCGAGGAGCACATGCAAACCGGCAAGCCGATCTTTTACACCTCGGCCGACTCGGTGTTCCAGATCGCCTGCCATGAAGAGACCTTTGGCCTGGACCGGCTGTACGAGCTGTGCAAGATCACCCGCGAGCTGCTGGAGCCGTACAATATCGGCCGCGTGATCGCCCGTCCGTTCATCGGCGAGGGCAAGGGCAAGTTCGCCCGCACCGGCAACCGCAAGGACCTGGCGGTGGAGCCGCCGGCGGCCACGGTGTTGAAGAAGCTGGCCGACGCCGGCGGCGACGTGGTGTCCATCGGCAAGATCGCCGACATCTACGCCCACGTCGGCATCACCCACAAGCACAAGGCCACCAGCTTTGACCAGCTGTGGGACGCCACGCTGACCGCCATGCATCAGCATCGGGGCAAGCCGGCCATCATCATGGCCAACTTCGTCGATTTCGACTCCAGCTACGGCCATCGCCGCAACACCGCCGGCTACGCCGCGGCGCTGGAGGAGTTCGACGCGCGCCTACCCGAGGTGATGGCGGCGCTGGGCGACGACGATATCCTGATCCTGTCGGCCGATCATGGCTGCGATCCCACCTGGCCGGGCACCGACCACACCCGCGAGCACATTCCGGTGCTGTGCTACGGCAAGTCGGTGAAGCCGGGCAGCGTGGGCGAGCGAACCACCTTCGCCGACATCGGTCAGAGCGTGGCCAGCCATCTTGGCCTGCCTGCCATGGATTACGGCACGTCCTTCCTGGACTGAGTCCTACCCTGCGGGCCGCCTGGCGGCCCGTTCAACGCATTTGAGCGGCCCGGATCACGGGCTGCCGCCAGACTATTGCATATCGCTTAGAGGAGACTTTCAATGGCTACCCCGCATATCAACGCCAAGGATGGCGCCTTCGCCGAAACCGTACTGATGCCGGGCGATCCGCTGCGCGCCAAGATGATCGCCGAAACCTTCCTGGAAGGCGCGGAGCAGGTGACCAATGTGCGCAATGTGTTCGGCTACACCGGCAGCTACAAGGGCAAGCGCCTGTCGGTGATGGCGCACGGCATGGGCATCCCGTCCGCCAGCATCTACACCACGGAGCTGATCAAGGACTACGGCGTCAAGAACATCATCCGCATCGGCTCCTGCGGCGCGGTGACGCCCAATATCAAGCTGCGCGAGCTGTTCATCGCCATGGGCGCGTCCACCGACAGCAAGGTGAACCGCATGCGCTTCAACGACCACGACTACGCTGCCATCGCCGACTACACCCTGCTGCGCACCCTGGTGGACACCGCGGCGGAGCAGGGCAAGAAAGTGACCGTCGGCAATGTGTTCTCCGCCGATCTGTTCTACGGCGTGCAGCCGAACATGCTGGACGTGCTCTCCAAGATGCAGGTCAATGTGATCGAGATGGAGCTGGCCGGCATCTACGCCGTGGCGGCCCAGTACGGCGCGCGCGCGGCTGGCATCCTGACCGTGTCGGACATCATCCCGACTGGCGAAGCCACCAGCGCGGAAGAGCGCCAGACTTCTTTCCGCGACATGATGGAAGTGGCGCTGGACGCGGCGATCAAGCTGTAAATCGCTGATTTGCCGATGAAACGGGCGCCGAGTGCGCCCGTTTCGCCTTGCTGTGGCAAGGGTGTCTCATTGGCGCACATGATTTATCGTGCAGTGCACAAAAATTACTTGCCTAATTCCGGTGGGATACTGATAATCGGTATTGCATCAGGGCGTTACGCACTGTGGCGCTCTGGTGTTGTCTCCTCCATCCTCCTTCTCAAAGGTGGAACTTGGCGCAACACGCAGCAGCGTTGCGCTTTTTTTTTGACCATATTTACCACGCGTCGCACAGTTTCCCGCCCTCCGGAAATCTGTTGTGTCACAAGGGTTTGACAGCTACCCGGCCATTGCTCTAAAATCCGTAACTTTCAAGAATTACGATGGAAGAGTTCCATGAAGACCTTTTCTGCCAAGCCGCATGAGGTAAAGCGCGAGTGGTACGTGGTCGACGCCGCCGATAAGGTGCTGGGTCGCCTGGCTGCCGAAATCGCCCGCCGCCTGCGTGGCAAACACAAGCCGGAATTCACTCCGCACGTAGATACCGGCGACTTCATCGTTGTGGTGAACGTCGAAAAACTGCGCGTGACCGGTACCAAGGCCCAAGACAAGAAGTACTACCGTCACTCCGGCTACCCGGGCGGTATCTACGAACGCACTTTCACCGAACTGCAAAACCAGTTCCCGGAACGCGTTCTGGAGAAAGCCGTCAAAGGCATGTTGCCGAAGGGTCCGCTGGGTTACGCCATGATCAAGAAGCTCAAGGTGTACTCTGGTTCCGAGCATCCGCACTCCGCCCAACAGCCCAAAGTGCTGGAAATCTGATTTTAAGGCATAACAATGAACGGTAAATACTACTACGGCACCGGCCGTCGCAAGAGCTCCGTCGCTCGCGTGTTCATGCAAAAAGGTTCCGGCCAGATCATCGTTAACGGCAAGCCGGTTGACGAGTATTTTGCCCGCGAAACTGGTCGCATGGTCATCCGCCAGCCGCTGGTCCTGACCGAAAACCTCGAATCCTTCGACATCAAGGTAAACGTGGTTGGCGGTGGTGAAACCGGCCAGGCCGGCGCAATCCGCCACGGCATCACCCGCGCCCTGATCGACTTCGACGCCGCTCTGAAGGCTTCCCTGTCCGCCGCTGGTTACGTTACCCGCGACGCTCGTGAAGTTGAGCGTAAGAAGGTCGGCCTGCGCAAAGCACGTCGCGCCAAGCAGTTCTCCAAGCGTTAATCGCTCGGTTCTGCACGGAAAAAAACCGCCCGGCCTTGGCCCGGCGGTTTTTTCTTTTCTGTATGTGTTGCCGTGGCGGCCTGCTCTGCCTAAACTGTCGCCTTTGCGACATTTTTTTATATAAAGGGCTGGCCATGATCAAGGTTGGGATCGTCGGAGGAACCGGTTACACCGGGGTGGAATTGTTGCGCTTGCTGGCCAAGCATCCGCAGGCCCGGGTAACGGCAGTGACCTCGCGCAAGGATGCCGGCATCCGCGTCGACGAGATGTTCCCCAGCCTGCGCGGTCGCATCGACTTGGCGTTCACCACGCCGGATGAGGCCAGGCTGCAGGATTGCGATGTTGTTTTTTTCGCCACGCCCAACGGCATTGCCATGCAGGAAGCGACGGCTTTGCTGGAGGCCGGCGTGCGGGTGATAGACTTGGCGGCGGACTTCCGCATCAAAGACGTCTACGAGTGGGAGAAGTGGTACGGCGTCAAGCATGCCGCGCCGCGTCTGGTGGCCGACGCCGTGTACGGCCTGCCGGAAGTCAACCGCGAGGCGATCCGCAGCGCGCGGCTGGTGGCCAACCCGGGCTGCTACCCGACCGCGGTGCAACTGGGCTTCCTGCCCTTGATCGAGGCGGGCGTGGTCGACGCCGGCAGCTTGATCGCCGACTGCAAGTCCGGCGTATCCGGCGCCGGCCGCAAGGGCGAGATCGGGGCGCTGCTGGCAGAGGCCGGCGATTCCTTCAAGGCCTATGGCGTGGCCGGCCACCGTCACCTGCCGGAAATCCGCCAGGGTCTGTCCCATATCGGCGGCAAGCAGGTCGGCCTGACTTTTGTGCCGCACCTGACGCCGATGATACGCGGCATCCACGCCACACTGTACGCGCGGCTGACCAAGGATGTCGATCTGCAGCAGCTGTTCGAGCGCCGTTACGCCGGCGAAGGCTTCGTCGACGTGCTGCCGGCCGGCAGCCATCCGGAAACGCGTTCGGTGCGCGGCGCCAACCTGTGCCGCATCGCCGTGCACAAGCCGCAAGGCGGCGACACCGTGGTGGTGTTGTCGGTGATAGACAATCTGGTCAAGGGCGCAGCCGGCCAGGCGGTGCAGAACATGAATCTGATGTTCGGCCTGCCGGAAACCGACGGCCTGGATGTGGTGCCCTTGCTGCCCTGATGGGCGTAGGGCGGGGGCCCCAAAGGAGCGATCCGCCCCTCGCCGATCAAGCCTCATCGTCGATTGGGCGCGGCGGAACGCCCGGCACGGCCGGGCTTCCTCCCTACGACAATCGTGCCAGGGGCTGTTGACGTTTGGGGAGAGGTCGCGCCGGGATGCATTTTGCGCCGAATCGAGGCGTTTCGCGCGCCGCATAGCATTCTCTGCCAGCGCGTAACAACGAAGAGTCGGCGCGAAAGGCGCCCGGCCCTTCGGGTTTGGCCGCTTTGGTCCGGAAGCCGCGTTGCCCAGTCCTTGCATAGAATGACTATGCGTCGGACTGCGCGCCTTGCTTCCGGGCCAAATCGGCTCAAACGCGATCCACTCACCAAACGTCAACAGCCCCTAGGGGCTTGAATACTCGCCATCCGCCCCGATATCCGACTAAAATAGTGGGTGAATGGCCGCGACCGGCCCGATTGAAATGCGAGGTTACACATGACAGAAGCTGCTACCGAAATGCCGAGCCCGATCAACTTCACCGACAGCGCCTGCACCAAGGTGCTGGACTTGATCGCGGAAGAGGGCAATCCCGACCTGAAGCTGCGCGTCTTCGTGACCGGTGGCGGCTGTTCCGGCTTCCAGTACGGTTTCACGTTCGACGAGATCGCCAACGAGGACGATACCGCCATCGAGCGCCAGGGCGTGACTTTCCTGGTGGACCCGATGAGCTACCAATACCTGGTCGGCGCCGAGATCGACTACCAGGAAAGCCTGGAAGGTTCGCAGTTTGTGATCCGCAATCCCAACGCCACCACCACTTGCGGTTGTGGTTCTTCGTTCTCGGTGTGATACTGAGCGAAGGTGAGAACCAGGCTCGGGCACTTGCCCGGGCCTTTTTGCTGTGGAATCCACGACATGAACAAACTGCCGCCAGTGGTATTGCCCAAGATAGAATTCAACCGAGAGTTCACTTTCACTGACGCCGATTTCGAACGCATCCGCAAGCTGATCTACAAGGAAGCGGGGATTGCGCTCAATCCATCCAAAAAAGACATGGTGTACGGCCGGCTGGTGCGCCGCATCCGCGAGCTGAAGCTGCCTGGCTTTGCCGCCTACGTCGATTTTCTGGAGTCGATAGGCGGCAAGCGCGAGTTCGAGCAGTTCGTCAACGCGCTGACCACCAACCTGACCTTCTTCTTCCGCGAGGAGCACCATTTCCCCATCCTGTCGGAGCATCTGAAGAAACGGGCGGCGGCCGGCGGCGAGTTGTCCATCTGGTGCGCGGCGGCCTCCACCGGCGAGGAGCCGTACTCGCTGGCGATCACCGCGCTGGAGGCCTTTCCTGGCGTATCCCGGCCTAACATCACCGTGCTCGCCACCGACCTGGATACCAGCGTGCTGGAAACCGGGCGCACCGGCATTTATTCGGCAGACAAGATCGCCCGGCTGCCGGCCGGCCATGCGGTCAAGTATTTCGACAAGCTGCCGGACGGTAGTTACCAGGCCAAGCAGGCGCTGCGCAATATGATCACCTTCCAGCGGCTGAATCTGGTGGAGGGAAACTGGAGCGTGCGCAAGCAGTTCGACGCCATTTTCTGCCGCAATGTGATGATCTATTTCGACCGCGATACCCAGTTCGGCGTGCTCAAGCGCTTCGCCCCGCTGTTGAAGCCGGACGGCCTGCTCTTCGTCGGCCACTCGGAAAATTTCTATTTCGCGTCCGATTATTTCCATCTGCGCGGCAAGACCGTGTACGAGCACGCCAAGAAATAGGCGGTTTGTCCGACAAAATAGTCGCCGCCGCGCGCATTTGGCTTTAACATTCCGCCATAACGGGCAAGCGCGTCTTGCCCGTTGTCTTGTCTGATGGAGGCGGAATGCGTGTGGCAGTACTTGGGGCCGGCGTGGTGGGCGTGTCCACCGCCTGGTTCCTGGCCAGAATGGGCCATGAAGTGGTGGTGCTGGAGCGGGCATGCGGCGCGGCGCGCGAGACCAGCTTCGCCAATGGCGGCCAGTTGTCGGTCAGCCAGTCCGAGCCGTGGGCCAATCCGCGCGCGCCGTGGCAGGTGCTGCGCTGGCTGTGGCGCGACGACGCGCCCCTGCTATTCCGGCCCCGGCTGGAGCCGGCGCAATGGCGCTGGATCGCCGATTTCCTGCTGGAGTGCCTGCCCGGGCGCGATCACGGCAACACGCGGCAAATGGTGGCCTTGGGGCTGTATAGCCGCGATGCGATGCGCCAGCTGCGCGAGGAAACCGGCATCGCCTACCGCCGCCTGTCGCGCGGCATTCTGACCCTGCATTACACGGCCGGCCAGCTGGCCCTGGCCGAGCGCGCCGCTGCCAGGATGCGGCGGCTGGGGGTGGATAAACGGATTCTGGCGCCCGATCAGCTGTTGGCGTTGGAGCCGGCCTTGGCGCCGGCGCTGCCGCAACTGGCCGGCGCCAGTTGGTGCCCGGACGACGAATCCGGCGATGTCCATCTGTTCACGCGCGGACTGGCCGAAGCGGCTGCCGGCTTGGGCGTGGAGTTCCGCTACAATACCCGGATCAATGCCTTGGAGGCGACGGCCGGCGCGGTCAGCGCGGTGTCGGTGACGGGGCCGGACGGCAGTTACCAACGGGTGACGGCCGATGCCTATGTGTTGGCGCTGGGCAGCCATTCTCCGCTATTGACCGCGCCGCTGGGTTTGCGCCTGCCCATTTATCCGGCCAAGGGATACTCGGCGACGGTGCCGGTGAGGAGCCTGGTGGCCGCGCCCATGGTCAGCATTACCGACGAAGCGCATAAGCTCGTATTCAGCCGGCTGGGCGACGAGCTGCGCATCGCCGGCACGGCTGAATTGTCCGGCTATTCGTCCCATCTCCATCCGGCCCGCTGCGCCGCCTTGCTGCGGCGAGGGCAGGCCCTGTTTCCCGACGCCTGCGACTGGGATGCCGCGCGTTTCTGGACCGGTCTGCGGCCGGCCACGCCGGGCAATGTGCCGCTGATCGGTAAGAGCGGCATCGGCAAGCTGTATCTGAATACTGGCCACGGCACGCTGGGCTGGACCGAAGGCGCCGGTTCGGGGCGGGCGCTGGCGGAAATCATCAGCGGCCGCAAACCGCAATTGGATTTTGCCTTCCGCGGCGTGTGAAAAACCGCTGGCGCATTGCGCCGGCATCTGGAGCAAGCATGAGCGAAGTACAGGAAATGACGCCGTACCAGTTGTTGGGCGGCGAAGGCGTGGTGCGCTGGCTGGCGGACCGATTCTACGACATCATGGACAGCGAGCCGGCGGCCAAGCCGCTGCGCGACATGCATCCGGCCGACTTGTCCGGTTCGCGCCAGAAGCTGTTCATGTTTTTGTCCGGCTGGCTGGGCGGCCCGTCTCTGTACATGGAGGCTTTTGGCCATCCGCGCCTGCGCATGCGCCACATGCCCTTTGCCGTCGACGAGGCGGCGCGCGACCAGTGGATGCTGTGCATGCGGCAGGCGGTGAGCGAACTGGTGGTGGAGGATGGGCTGAAGGACAAGTTGCTGGAGGCGTTTTACAACACTGCCGATTTCATGCGGAACCGCTAGGCGCGGTTGACTTTTGTCATGCGAAGCAGCGGTGAAATAAGCGCTTTGGTTAATTTGTTAACACTTCTTGACGATTGCTCGGCTTGGTCCATGATAGAAGAAATCATGGTGAGGGTTCGGCCATGTGGCATCGTCTGTCATTCTCGCTCGCGGTCTGGCTGCAGTGCGGCGCCGCCATCGCGTCTTGCCTGCCGCAGGCCATGATGTGCGCTTCGCCGCGCGATGCGGCCGTGCAGAAGCAGGATTTGACGCCGCAGGGGCTGCAGCTGGGTCCGGTGCGGCTGGAGCAGGATGCGGACGGCCATACATTGCGGCTGGTGCCCAATGTGAACCTGGGCAAGCGCACCCATCTTACCGTCAAGATGCACAATAAGGACGTCGGCCTGAAGCTGCGCTTCAATACCGACTGATCCCTCCTCAGCGCGGCCGGTGGCCGCGTTCTATCTGCACGCCTACCCGTTTGACGCCGGGCAGGATGCCCAGCTTGGTCACCGCTACCCTGACCCACGGCGCGCCGAACTCCTCGCGCACCATTTTGGCGATATGCTCGGCCAGGGCCTCCAGCAGCAGGAAGTGCTGTTCCTCCAGCGATTGGCGCAAACGTTCCACCACGACGCCGTAGTGTATGGTGTCGCCAATATTGTCGCTGTGGCAGGGCGTGTCGCTGGGAATGCCGATTTCCAGGTCGATTTCAATGGTCTGGGCGGCGGTGCGCTCCCAGTCGTACACGCCGATCACGGTGTCGGCGCGCACTTCGCGCAGGAATATGATGTCCATCAGTCCTAGGAGGTTGGGCTTTGGCGCCCGATACCGTAAAATCCGAAACCTCCTATTCTAATCTAACGGACACACCACCACCATGACCACGACCGCATTTGCATTTGTCCTGGCGGCCTATCTGATCGGTTCGCTGTCTTTCGCCGTGATCGTCAGCAAGGCGATGGGCATGGCCGACCCGCGCAGCTACGGCTCCGGCAACCCCGGCGCCACCAATGTGCTGCGCAGCGGCAAGAAGCTGGCGGCGGCGCTGACGCTGCTCGGCGACGGCGCCAAGGGTTGGGTGGCGGTGGCGCTGGCCGCCTGGCTCGGGCCGCGCTACGGCCTGGGCGAGCAGGGCATCGCCATGTGCGCGCTGGCCGTGCTGTTCGGCCACATGTGGCCGGTGTTCTTCGGTTTCAAAGGCGGCAAGGGCGTGGCTACCGCGGTAGGCATTCTGTTCGGCATCAGCCTGCCGCTGGCGCTGGCGGCGATCGCCACCTGGCTGTTCATGGCCTTCGTGGTGAAGATTTCCTCGCTTTCCGCCTTGGTCGCCTGCGTGCTGGTTCCGGTTTACGCCTACTTCATCCTCGGGCCGCAGAGCGTGTTCTTCGGCACCTGCATCATCATCGCCATCGTGGTGATCCACCGCCACAAGTCGAACCTGATCAAGTTGATGACCGGCCAGGAAGACAAGATAGGCGGCAAGAGCGACGCCGGCTGACGCCTGATTTTCGCCAAACAAAAAGCCGTCCCGGATGGGACGGCTTTTTGTTTGGCGATGGGGATCAGTGGAAATCGCTGGCGAAACGCTCCCAGCGCGGCATCCAGTTGCCGGTGATGTCGGCGGAGGCGATGACGCCGACGGCGCGCCCGATCAGCAGATTGCGCGGCACCAGGCCGAAGTAGCGCGAGTCCGCGCTGTCGTCGCGGTTGTCGCCCAGCATCATGTACTGCCCCGGCGGGATCGTGATTGGACCAAAGCTGTTGCGGGCGTTGACGCCGGCCAGCCATTGCACGCGGTGAGGCGGCAGCGCGCCGCTTTCTTGCAAACGCAGCGCAGGCAGCGCCACATTGGCGGCAACTGTCTCCGTCAGCTGCTGCAGCGGTTGGTAATGGGCGGTGCGGCCGTTGATGATCAATTCCTCATTGCGCATTTCCACCACATCGCCGGGCACGGCGACCAAACGCTTGATCAGCCGCGTGCCGTCCTTGGGCGATGCGAAGGTGACGATGTCGCCGCGCTGAGGTTCGCCGGTGCGATGCAGGATGACGTTGCTCAAGGGCAGCTTCAGGTCGTAGGCCAGCCGGTTGACCAGCACCAGGTCGCCTTCCAGCACGGTGGGGCGCATCGAGCCGGACGGGATCGGGTTCCAGTCCGCCACCGCGGTGCGGAACAGGCCGAATACCAGCACGAAAACGAGAAAGCCTCGATTATTGCGGAACCAGCGCTTCATTGCAGTCCTTTGTCAGTGAGATTGGCGTTCAACCATCGGACAGCACGCGGATATGGGCGGCGACGCTGCGGCCCAGCGCCGACAGGTCGTAGCCGCCTTCCAGCACCGATACGATGCGGCCGGCGCAGTATTGGTCGGCGATCTGCAGCAGATGGCGCGTCACCCATTCGTAGTCGGCCTCGGTCAGGCCCAGCGAACCCATGTCGTCTTCGCGGTGGGCGTCGAAGCCGGCGGAAATGAACAGCATTTGCGGCTGGAAGTCGTGCAGCAGCGGCAGCCAGACGTTTTCCACCGCCTCGCGGAATTCGCGCCCCCCGCTGCCCGCTTTCAGCGGCACGTTGTGCATGTTCGGACCTTGCGGCTTGTCGCCGCAATAGGGGTAGAACGGGTGCTGGAAGATGGAGACCATCAGCACGCGCGGATCGTCGTGCAGGATTTCCTCGGTGCCGTTGCCGTGGTGGACGTCGAAATCCACCACCGCCACCCGCTCGAACTTGTACTGCGCCAGCGCGTGGGCGACGCCGACGGCGATGTTGTTGAAGAAGCAGAAGCCCATCGCCTTGTCGCTCTCGGCATGGTGGCCGGGCGGGCGGATGGCGCAGAAGGCGTTGGGCGCCTTGTCCTCGGCCACCAGCTCCACCGCCTTGATCACGGCGCCGGCCGCGCGGTGGGCCGCCTTCAGCGTGCCGGGCGACATCGCGGTGTCCGGGTCCATGCGGAAGGTGCCGACGCTGGGCGCGCAGGCTTCCAGGTATTCGACGTAGCGCGGCGGGTGGACGCGCGCCAGCTGTTCATAGGTGGCTTCCGGCGCTTCGACTTCCTGCAGGGTGTCGAAAATCTGAGAGGCCATCAGCTGGTCGCGGATAGCCGTCAGCCGCTCCGGGCATTCCGGGTGGCCCACCCCCATATTGTGCAGCAGGCAGTCGGGATGAGTGATGTAGGCCGTCAGGCCGTTGCGCTGCAGGCGGTTTTTCAGCCAGTTGAACACGTACGCTCCCTACGCGCTTACAATGGATGGCGATTATGTGATTTTGATAAATACTGCGCGCAACCGGGGTCAAATGCAATCTCTCTCCCTTGCCTACCGGCAACTGAACACGCTTATCCTGGGCAAGCCGCAGCCGATCCGGCTGGCCTTCGCTTGCCTGATCGCGCGCGGCCATCTGTTGATCGACGATGTCCCCGGCGTCGGCAAGACCACGCTGGCGCACGGCCTGGCCGCCGTGCTGGGCCTGGATTACCGCCGGGTGCAGTTCACCAGCGACCTGCTGCCGGCCGATATCCTGGGCGTCAGCATCTATCAGCGCGACGGCGGGCGCTTCGAGCTGCACAAAGGGCCGGTGTTCACCCAGGTGCTGCTGGCAGACGAGATCAACCGCGCCTCGCCCAAGGTGCAGTCGGCGCTGTTGGAGGCGATGGAGGAGCGCCAGGTGTCGATAGACGGCGAGACCCATGCGCTGCCGTCGCCGTTTTTCGTCATCGCCACGCAGAATCCCGGCGAGCAGATGGGGACGTTTCCCTTGCCGGAATCGCAGCTGGACCGCTTCCTGATGCGGATCTCGTTGGGCTATCCGCCGCGCGAGGCCGAGCGCGCGCTGCTGATGGGCGAGGACAGGCGCGACCTGCTGGCGCGATTCCAGGCGGTGATTTCGCCGGGCGAGCTGCAGGCGCTGCAGCAGCAGGCCGCCGCCGTGACGGTGGCGCCGGCCCTGGCCGATTATCTGCTGGCGCTGCTGGAAGCCACGCGGCGTCCCGGCCTGTTCGTCACCGGGCTGAGTCCGCGCGCCGGGCAGGCCCTGGTGGCCGCAGCCCGCGGCTGGGCCTTGCTGTCCGGGCGCGATCATCTGCTGCCGGAGGACGTCAAGGCGATCTTTCTGCCGGTGGCGGCGCACCGGCTGCAGTCGGCGTCCGGCGTGGACGTCGGCCAGGAACTGGAGCGGCTGCTCGCCCATGTCGCCATTCCGTGATCGCTTGCGGCATTGGTGGCTGGCGCGGCTGCCGCTGCAGGATCGCTGCGAACTGACGCAGCGCCGGATATACCTGCTGCCTACCCGTTTTGGCTTGCTGTTGCTGACGGTGGCGCTGGCGGTGTGGGTGGGCGCGCTGAATTACCAGGTCAGCCTGGCCTATGCCCTGGCGTTCTGGATTGTGGGTCTGGCGCTGGTGGCGGTGCTGATGGCCTATCGCCAGTTGTCCGGCCTGGTCGTGTCGGCCGAGGCCGGCGCGCCGGTGTTCGCCGGCGACCCTGCCGGTTTCCGCCTGCGGCTGGACAGTCCGCAGCCGCAGGCGCGGCAACTGTCGCTGCATCTCTTGGGCCGGGACGATGCCCTGATTCCCTGCGTGTTCGACGGCTATGGCGGAGAGGCGGCGCTGGAGGTGCCGACCACCCGCCGCGGCTGGCTGGCGCTGCCGCCATGCGTGGTGCTAAGCGACGCGCCATTCGGCTTGATCCGCGCCTTGGCCGTGTTGCGCCTGGACGCGCGGGCGCTGGTCTATCCGGCGCCTTTGCCCGATGCGTCGCGCGGCGCCGGCGAAGGCGATGGCGGGGAGGGCGGCGATACGCGTCCAGGTGGAGACGACTTCTCCCACCTCGACGCCTACCGCCATGGCGATACGCCGCGGCAGATCGCCTGGAAGGTGCTGGCGCAGCGCGACACCTTGGCCAGCAAGCGTTTCGTCGGCGAGGCGGGCAGCGCGCTGCGGCTGATCCGCTGGAGCGATTACGGCCAGGAGCTGGACGCGGAGCGGAGATTGTCGCGGATGGCCTGGCGGGTGGAGCAGTGCGAGCGTCAACACCAGCACTACCGGCTGTGCCTGCCCGATGCCGAGATCGGTCCGCAGCCGCGGCAACGCGATCTGGCGCTGGCCGCGCTGGCCTTGTTCGGGAGCCGCGGATGAGCGGGGCGGGGCCGGCCATGCGCCATGGACCGGCGCTGCTGGCATTGGCCTGGGTCATGCTGCCCTTGGCATGGTTTCTGCCGCTGTGGTTGATGGCCCTGGGCGGCGCGGCCTTGCTCGGGCGCGGCTGGCTAGCCCGTCGCGCTGGGCGCTTGCCGTCGCGCTGGTTGCTGTTGCCGCTGCTGATGCTTTCCATCGGCGGAGCTTGGCTGCAATTGGGCACCTTGATCGGCCGCGAGGGCGGCGTGGCGCTGCTGGTGCTGCTGACGGCGTTCAAGGCCTATGAAACCGCCACGCCGCGCGACTGGCGCGTGCTGTTAGCGCTGGGTTTTTTCCTGGCGGCGATGCCGCTGCTGTTCAACCAGTCGCCGCTGATGGCGGCTTGGCTGGTGGCCGCCTTGCTGTTGCTGACCTGGGCCACCGCCATGCTGGCGGGCGGCTTGCCGCGCGGCAGCTGGCGCAGCGCGGCGCAGGCCTTGCTGTTGTCGCTGCCCATCATGCTGGTGCTGTTCGTGATGATGCCGCGCCTGCCGGAGCCGTTGTGGAGCATGCCGCGGCAACAGCCTGTCGCCAGCAGCGGCTTGGGCGAGGATATGGAGCCCGGGAGCATCAGCAAACTGATTCTGAATCGCGAGCCGGCATTCAGCGTGGTGTTCGATGGGCCGCCGCCGCGCCAGGATCAGCTGTACTGGCGGGTCATGCTGTTGGACGCGTTTGATGGCAGGCGCTGGCGTCGAGCGGCCGAGGAGAGGGTATCGCCGCTGGCGGTCACGGGCGGCCGTGAGTTGGCTTACAGCCTGACGCTGCGCGCCGATCAGGGACGTCTGCCGGCTTTGGAGATGCCGCTGGGCGCCGCGCCGGGCAGTCATCTGGCGTCCGGCGGCTTGCTGCGGCAGGATCGCAGCCAGGACGATCTGGCGCGTTACCCGCTGGTCAGCATGGTCGACGCGCGCGTCACGGAGCCGCTGTCGGCCGGCAGACGCGCCTTTTATTTGCAACTGCCGCCTGGCAACGCCAGAAGCCGCGCGCTGGCATGGCAACTGCGGCAGCGCGGCGGCAGCGAAAGCGGCTTTATGCGGGAGGCGTTGCAATATCTGCGGCTGGGGGCCTTCCGCTACACCTTGCAGCCGCCATTGCTGGGCGAGCAGCCGGTGGACGCGTTTCTGTTCGGCGCGCGGCAGGGGTTTTGCGAGCATTACGCCTCGGCCTTCGCCTTTCTTGCCCGCGCCGCCGGCATGCCGGCGCGGGTGGTCATCGGTTACCAGGGCGGGGAATACAATCCGCTGGGCCGCTTCTGGCTGGTGCGCTCCTCCGACGCCCACGCTTGGGTGGAAGTTTGGCTCGCGGATCAGAGGCAATGGCTGAGAGTGGACCCGACCTCGGTGGTTTCTCCGAATCGGCTGGAGCAGGCGGCGGAACAGTCTTTGCCGGCTTTGCGCGGCGCGGACTTCGCGGGCGCGGCGCTGCCGCCGCAATGGCTACGCCGGTGGCGGCAGCAATGGCAGGCGGCGGATTTCGCCTGGCAGCAATGGGTGGTCGGTTACGATGCCGCCCGGCAGCGCGGTTTGTTCCGGCGACTGGGATTGGGAGACCATGTCGATGGCGGCAGCGTGGTGCGCGGCCTGATTATCGGCATGGCGCTGGCGCTATTGCCCTTGGCTTGGTGGTGGCGCAGACGGCCGCGGCGGCCGCCGCTGGCCGAAGGATGGATGAGGCTGCGGCAGCGGGTGGCGCAGCGCGGCGTCGCAGTCTCGCCCGCGCTTGGGCCGATTGAGCTGCTGAAGGCGGCCCAGGGCCTGCCGCGCGAGGATTTTGCCCGTCTGCAGCGCTTGGTGAAGGAGTATGTCGAGCTGCGCTATCGACAGCAGCAGGCCGATGCGGGGCGGGAGCGGCGCTGGTTGCGCCAGGCGCGCCGCTGGAAATGACAAGGCCCGGCATGGGGCCGGGCCGATGAACGAGGTTTGCCGCGTTTAGAGCAGGAAGTCGCGAGAGATGCCCTTGCGGCGCAGGATGCGGCGCAGTTGCTCCAGCCCTTCGATCTGGATCTGCCGCACGCGCTCGCGGGTCAGGTTCAGCGAGGCGGCCAGCTCTTCCAGCGTGCAGATCTCGTAGCCGTTCAAGCCGTAGCGGCGTTCGATCACCAAGCGCTGCTTCTCGTTCAACTGGCCCAGCCAGTCATGCACGAAGCTTTCCAGTTGGCTGTTGTGCAGCTGCAGCTCCGGCTCCTCATGCTGCTCGTCCGGGATCGATTCGCCGATGGACAGCATCGGGTCGATGTCCAGCGGCGCATCCAGCGAGGCCATGCGCTCGTTCAGGTTCATCACCTTGCGCACGTCGTCCACCGGTTTGCCGACCAAATGGGCGATTTCGTCCAGCGTGGGTTCGCGCCCGATCTGGCTTTCCAGGTGGCGCGAGGCGCGCAGGTAGACGTTCAGTTCCTTGATCACATGCACCGGCAGCCGAATGGTGCGCGATTGGTTCATGATCGCCCGCTCTATGCTTTGGCGTATCCACCAGGTGGCATAGGTGGAGAAGCGGAAGCCGCGCTCCGGATCGAACTTTTCCAGCGCGTGCATCAAACCGATATTGCCTTCCTCGATCAGATCCAGCAGCGCCAGTCCGCGGTTGATGTAGTGCTTGGCGATGTTCACCACCAGGCGCAGATTGTGCTCGATCATTTTCTGGCGCGCTTCAAACTCCCCGGCGACTACGCGGCGCGCCAGCGCCAGCTCTTCTTGCGGGGTCAGCAGCGCGTTGTTGCCGATGTCGTTCAGGTAAATCTGGGTGACATCGGCGACCACGTCTTCAAAGGCCGCGGTGCTGTCCGCGCTTTCCTCGGCTTCGGCTTCCGCTGCGCCTTCTTCGGCGGCTTCCTCGTCGAGAATTTCGCTCTCGTCCAGAATGTCGATTTCGTTGCTCATGTCTCTACCCCCGTCGCTGTCTGGTCCCGGCGGGGGCAGAGCCTACCCGCTAGGACTTGTGTTCAAGATACTGCATCGGATCCACAGGCTTGCCGAAACGGCGCACCTCAAAGTGCAGCTTGACTTGGTCGGCATCGGTATTGCCCATTTCGGCAATCTTCTGCCCTTTTTTGACAGACTGTCCCTCCTTGACCAGCAGCTGGCTGTTATGCGCGTAAGCCGACAGGAAAGTCTTGTTGTGCTTGATGATGATCAGCTTGCCGTAGCCGCGCAGCCCGGTCCCGCTGTACACCACCTTGCCATCTCCTGCCGCGAGCACCGGCTGGCCCATGCGCCCGCTGATTTCAATGCCTTTATTGCTTTCCGAGAAACCCTTGATGAGCTTGCCCTCGGTCGGCCACAGCCATGCCACCGCGTCTTCTTCCTGCTTGGCCGCGGGGGCGCTGGCCTCCTGCGCCGGCGCGGCGGCAACTGCCGTGCTGGCTTCCTGCTTTTTCCCCGGGGTGGGGGAAGGGGTTGAGCTTGATGCCTGAGCGTTGTTTTTGGCTGTAGCGCGGCCCTCGCTCTGAGCCGCGATGTCCTTGGCCGCTTCGCCGCTGTAAGGCAGCTTCAGCGCCTTCGGATACGTCTTGACCGCGCCGCCGGCCGCCGCCGCGGATTCCACTGGCGCAGTCTGCGCCCCTGCCGCCGTGGCAACCGGCGCCGGTCTTGCATCACCGCCCGGCGGCGTCAGCCGCAACACCTGGCCGACCTTGACGCCGGTGTCCGGCAGGTTATTCCAGGCCGCGACATCCTTATACTTCAAGCCATGGTTCAACGAGATCCGGAACAGATTGTCGCCCGGCTTCACCACGTAAGTCTGTTCGCCTGCGGCTGGCGCGGGCGTTGCCGGCGCTTGGCCCACAGGCTGCATATTCAGGTTGCCTGCGTCCCGGTAGGGCATGGCTTCCGTGTTGGCCGCATGATTTGCGTTGGCTGCCACCGGGGCCGGTTTGTTGCTGCTTATCGTCGAGGGCGCCGCGGATTCCACCGGCGCCGCCTGCTGTACCATGCTGCTGCAGCCGGCTAATGCGGTGGCGGCTAGCGCAGCTAATATATGGGCATACCTGCAATGCATTTTTAGCATGTTTTTGTGTAGAAGCGTTTAAGTTGGGGTCTTGCTCGATTGTCTGACAGTGATAGTGTTGCGTTTTTGCAGTTTTAACTGCGTCCATTGAGCAGGGGCACAAATTTCACTGAATCGAGCCTGGTCTTTTGCAAACCTTGCGCGGTTTTCTCCAGCAGCCATAAATGTTGCTCGCCGTCTCCCAGCGGCAGCACCATTCTGCCGCCGTCGGCCAGCTGATCCACCAGGGCGGTCGGCACCGCGCGCGCTGCGGCGGTGACGATGATGCCGTCGAAGGGCGCGGCCTCGGCCAGTCCGGCATTGCCGTCGCCGTGCACTAAGCGTGCGTGAACCAGCTTGGCGGCGCGCAGATTGCGTCTTGCTTGGTCCAGAATCGTGCCCAGTCGTTCCACTGAATAGACTTCGGCGCCCGCCTTCAAGAGCACCGCCGTCTGGTAGCCGCAGCCGGTGCCGATCTCGAGGATCTTGCCGGGCGGGCGCCCCTGGATCAGCAGTTCGGTCATGCGCGCCACCGTCAGCGGCTGCGAGATGGTCTGGCCGTGGCCTATAGGCAGCGACACATCGTCGTAGGCGCGGGTGGCCAGGGCCTGATCGACGAACAGATGGCGAGGCACTTCATGCATGGCGGACAGCACTCGCTCATCGGCGATGCCATGCTGGCGCAGACGGTCGGTCATGCGCCGGCGCGTGCGCTCGGAAAGCATGCCGTAAGCCTGGCTGTTCTGTGTCAGCGGTGAAGCCATGTGGAAATCCTGTCCAATTGCCCGTAGGCGGTCAGATCCAGCATCAGCGGCGTCACAGAGGGCTGATTCGCCGCAATGCAGCCGAAGTCGGTACCGGCTCCGGCGTCCTGCACTGCGCCGACCGGCCCTACCCAGTATATCGTCTCGCCGCGAGGATTCTGAGATTTGATCACCGGCTGCGCGGCGTGGCGGCGTCCCAGCCGGGTGACTTGCATCGCGCCGAGTTGTTCCGGCGGCGTGTCCGGCACGTTCACATTCAGCAGCACCGGCTGGGCGAACGGCTGTTCCAGGCAGCGTTCTACCAATTGTTCCACCACTTTGCCGGCGGTGGCGAAATGCCTGCCGCTATGGCCGGCCAGCGAAACCGCGATGGACGGGATGCCGAGCATGAAGCCTTCGGTGGCGGCCGCCACCGTGCCGGAATACAGCGTGTCGTCGCCCATATTGGGGCCGTGGTTGATGCCGGTGAACACCATGTCCGGCTTGAAATCCAACAGTCCGGTCACCGCCAGATGCACGCAGTCGGTGGGGGTGCCGTTGACGTAGTAAAAGCCGTTGTCCGCCGAGCGCACCGTCAAGGGGCGGTCCAGCGTCAGCGAGTTGCTGGCGCCGCTGCGGTCGCGGTCCGGCGCCACGACCACCACCTCGCCGTAACGCCTCAGCGTTTGGGCCAGCATGGCGAGGCCTGGGGCGGCGTAGCCGTCATCGTTGCTCAGCAGAAACTTCATACTGTCTTTCCGTATTCATCGCGTGATTGTAGCGCCGCCATCATGACAGCGAATAGTGCCGCGAGGCGGCGGCGGACCGTAAAAAAACCCGCTTCGGGCGGGTTGTGCGGCCTGGCTCAGGCGTAGTAGCGTTTGCTGAATTCCAGCATGCGCTCAATCGGCACGCGCGCGGCGTCCATCTGCTCGGCGCTCAGGTAGTCGATCACCAGACCTTCGCCTTGCTGGGCGCGCTTGACCGCTTCGATGCTGTTCATCTTCATGTAAGGACAGGAATTGCACTGGCAGCCGGCGTAGATCGGCGCCTGGCGCAGGTCCAGATCCGGGCGGGCCAGCCCCATGTTGTACAGGATGCCGTCCTCGGTGGCGACGAAGATCACCGCCTTGGTATTGCCCTGGTAGTTTTTCACCCAGTTCAGCATGCCGGAGGTGGAGCCGACGTAATCGGCCTTCTTCAGCACCGGCAGCGGGCTTTCCGGGTGGGCGATCAGGTATTTGTCGCCGGACGCGGCGGCGAAGGCCTCGTTCAGCGCGGCCTCGTTGAACTTGTCGTGCACTTCGCACACGGCGGACCACAGCGGCATGTCGTAGCCGTACTGGTCGTTCAGGTAGCCCCCCATATTGCGGTCCGGCGAGAAGATGACTTTTTTACCTTCGGCATACAGATGCGCGATGATGTCGTCGACATTGCGGCTGGTGACGATCCAGTCCGATACCGCCTTGTGTTCGGCGCTGGAGTTGATGTAAGCGACGTGGACATGGTCCGGGTAACGCTTGCGCCACTGGGTCAGCTCGACGACGTCGGTTTGCGTCACCAGCGAACAGGTGGAGCCTGCGTCCGGCAGGATCACCGTGGCTTCCGGGTTCAGGATCTTCGCGGTCTCGGCCATGAAACGCACGCCGGCGAACACGATGATGTCGGCCTGGGCTTCCTTGGCGTACAGCGACAGTTCCAGGCTGTCACCCACTTTGTCGGCCATCTGCTGGATTTCCGGTTGGGTGTAATAATGAGCGAGTGTGACGACGCGTTTCGTCATGGTGTGTCGGCTCCTGCCTGGCCGAGGGTTTCCCGGCCGGTTGCGTGCTGCGGCGCAAAATACGTTTATTGCGAAACTGTAAAGGTTAGCAATATTGTAAAGGCTGCGCCACTAGCTCGGCATGGCCGGCGGCGAAATTCAACCGGTGCGGACCAGCTTACCCACATGTGCATGGTTTGCCGGAGGTCAATATGACGCGCAGGTTCGCTCTGCATGATGGGAAGGGCTGGGCGCCGCCGCGTGACGGCGGCTACGCCGTCCCTCCTTCCCGCTTCGGCAGCCGCTGCTGTCGCGCGCATTTCGCATGGATCACGTAATCTTGCAGTGCAGCCGACGCCTGCCGGCAGGGCGCTACTGATTGATATTGTTTCCGAGGACACGCACGCATGAGGCCACATTATCTGACCCCGCTGTTTTCCCCGCGCACTGTCGCCGTGGTCGGAGCCAGCGATCGTCCCGGCTCCATCGGCCAGGCGGTCTTCGCCAATCTGCTGGCCGGCTCCTTTCAGGGCAAGCTGTTTCCGGTCAATCTGAACCACAAGGTGGTCGGCGGCATTCCCGCGGTGTCTTCGGTGCGGCAGATCGAGGAGCCGATAGACCTGGCTGTGGTGGCGACGGCGATACGCTCGCTGCCGGGCATCGTCAAGGATTGCGGCAAGAAGGGCGTCAAGGCCGTGTTGCTGGCCAAGGAGTTTTCCGACAGCGAACAGCTGGAGCAGGAGCTGATCAACGAGGCGCTGTCCATCGCCCGCCACTTCGGCATCCGTCTGCTCGGTCCGAATGTGCTGGGTCTGATGCGGCCGGTGGCCGGCTTCAACGCCAGCAATTACAACGGCAAGGTGCGTCCGGGCAATCTGGCGCTGGTGTCGGAGTCGTCCGCCCTGTGCGCGGCGATGCTGGACTGGGCGGACAGCAAGGAGATCGGCTTTTCCAGCGTGGTGTCGCTGGGCGGGGCGCTGGATGTCGGATTCGGCGAGATCCTCGACTACCTGGTGGCCGACAACGCCACTCAAGGCATTCTGTTGCATGTTCACCACATCTACGATGCCCGCCGCTTCATGTCGGCGCTGCGCGCCGCCGCCCGCACCAAGCCGGTGGTGGTGATCAAGTCCGGCCGTTTCGAGAACGACGCCGGCGGCCGCACCCACGCCAGCAATCTGGTGGCCAGCGGCGATGTGTTCGACGCCGCGCTGGCGCGCGCCGGTGTGCTGCGCGTGTCGTCGATCGCCCAATTGTTCACCGCCGCCAAGGTGCTGGCGGCCAATTACCGCGTCGGCGGCAAGCGGCTGGCCATCGTGACCAACGGTTTCGGGCCGGGCCTGCTGGCGGCCGACAGCGCCGTGGACTGCGGCGTGGAGCTGGCCAAGCTGAGCGAGGGCACCATGAAGCTGCTGGACAGCGTGCTGCCGCGCAACTGGTCGCACGGCAATCCGCTGGACATCATCGGCGACGCCAGTCCGATGCGCTTCCGCACCGCGGTGAAGGCCTGTGTCGATGATCCGGGCGTGGACGGCGTGATGGTGATCTTCACGCCGCAGGCCGGCACCGATCACCTGACCACCGCGCAACTGATGATAGGCCTGCAGCGCGAGACCGCTAAGCCGCTGTTCCTGTCCTGGCTGGGGGACGCCAAGGTGTCGGAAAGCCGCGAGCTGTTCTCCAAGGCCAAGTGCGCGCATTTCAGCGCGCCGGAATACGGCATCGAGGTGTTCCGCCATCTGGCGGCTTATCAGCACAACCAGCAGCTGCTGTTGCAGACGCCGGGGCCGCTGGAAGGCCGGCGCGACGATCCCGACGTGGCGGCGGCGCGCAAAGTGATAGACGCGGCGCTGGCCGAAGGGCGGGAAATCCTGTCCGAGCGCGAGTCCAAGCAGGTGCTGGCGGCTTTCCATATCCCGGTCAATCCCACCACCTTGGCGCGCAAAGCCGACGAGGCGGTGCGCCAGGCCGAGGCGATAGGCTATCCGGTGGTGCTGAAGATCGATTCGCCCGACATCATCTATAAGAGCGATGTGGGCGGCGTGGAGCTGAACATCAGCAACGCGGCAACCTTGCGCGCGGCTTTCGACGGCATCATCAGCCGCACCCGGCAGGCGCGGCCGGACGCGCGCATCGAAGGGGTGTCGGTGCAGCCCATGCGCAAGCGCCGCTTCGCCCGCGAGCTGATGGTGGGGGTGGCGCGCGACGCCGCCTTCGGCCCGGTGGTGGCGTTCGGCGCCGGCGGCATCGCGGTGGAAGTCATGCACGACCTGGCCTTGGCGCTGCCGCCGCTGAACGATTATCTGGTGGACAACATGATCAGCCAGACCCGCATCGGCCAGTTGCTGGGGCCGTTCAAGAACCTGCCGCCGGTGGATGTGGACGAGCTGCGCCATGTCTTGCTGCAAGTGTCGGAAATGGTGTGCGAGCTGCCGCAGATCCGCGAACTGGACATCAACCCGCTGGTGGCGGACGAGAAGGGCGTGATCGCGCTGGATGCCCGCATCGTGGTGCAGCCGGCAGGCGCAGAGCGCAAGCGCTACGGCCATATGGCCATCATGCCTTACCCCACGCATATGGTGGTGTGCGCCAAGCTGCGTGACGGCACGCCGGTGATGATCCGCCCAGTGCGGCCGGAAGACGCCGATATGCAGCAGGCTTTCGTCCGCAACCTGTCCGAGGAAAGCCGCTACAACCGCTACCTTTCCAGCATCAAGCAGCTGTCGCAGAGCATGCTGGTCCGCTTCACCCAGCTTGATTACGACCGCGAAATGGCGCTGGCGATGACGCGGGAAGGCGAGGCGGGGGAGGAGATGCTGGCGGTGGCGCGTTTCATCACCGATCCGGACAACGAAGCCTGCGAGTTCGCGCTGGAGGTGGCCGACGACTGGCAGGGGCGCGGCATAGGCAATCTATTGATGCAGGCCTTGTTCGACGCGGCGCGCGAGCAGGGCCTGAAACTGATGCGCGGCGAAGTGCTGGCCGGCAACAAGGGCATGTTGAAACTGATGCATAAACTGGGGTTTAGCGTGGAGCCGCACCCCGAAGACAGGGCGCTGACGCTGGTCTTGAAGCCGCTCTGAGCGGCCTATCCGACACAGCCTTGCATTAAGCGCTTGCAAGATAAGGGAAAACTGACCTAAAATCGTGGGCTTTTCTATATCCAGTTTTTTTCAAGGACAATCGACAATGGTAGTGATTCGTCTGGCACGCGGCGGCGCCAAGAACCGTCCGTTCTACAACATCGTGGTGACCGATTCCCGTAACCGTCGTGACGGTCGCTTCATCGAGCGCGTTGGCTTCTACAACCCGGTAGCCAACGAGAAGCAAGAACGCGTCCGTTTCACCATGGACCGTCTGAACTACTGGGTAGGCGTTGGCGCCCAGCTGTCCGACTCCGTTGCCAAGCTGCTGAAAGAGCAGAAGGTCGTAGCCGCTTAATTCGGCTATCCAACATCAAGACGGATTTGGGCGCATGCGCGACGAAGATCTCGTAGTAATGGGCTTTGTGCGCGGCGCCTTCGGTATCAAGGGCTGGGTGAAAATCCATGCCGATACCGAATACGCTGACAGCCTGTTCGATTACCCGACCTGGTGGTTGGGCAAAAACGGCAGCTGGAAGCCGTACGCATTCGAAAACGGCGCTGTTCAGCCCAAGGCCCTGGCGGCCAAGCTGGAAGGCGTCGACGAGCGCGACGCAGCGGAAGCGTTGCGGGGCATGCAGATTGCCGTGCCGCGCAGCGAGCTACCCGAGGCTGGCGAAGGCGAATACTACTGGAACGATTTGATCGGTCTGGCAGTTGTCAACCAGCAGGGCGAGGCGCTGGGCACGGTGGAAACGCTGATGGAAACCGGCGCCAACGACGTATTGGTGGTGAAGGGCGAGCACGGCCAAAGGCTGATCCCCTTCGTGGGTCAATACGTGCTGGAGGTGCTGCTGGCCGAAGGCCGCATCCTGGTGGACTGGGGTCTGGATTACTGATGCAGATCGACGCGGTAACGCTGTTCCCGGAGATGTTCGACTCGATCGCCCGCTTTGGCGTCAGCCAGCGGGCGCTTGACTTGGGCTTGTGGCAGTTCCATGCCTGGAACCCGCGCGATTTCACCCACGACAACTATCGTCGGGTGGATGATCGGCCGTATGGCGGCGGTCCCGGCATGGTGATGCAGATCGAACCGCTGGAGCAGGCGCTTGCCGCCGCGCGCGCGCGTCAGCGCGAAGCCGGCGCCGAGAGCAGCCATGTGGTGTATCTGTCGCCGCAGGGCGCGCGGCTCTCGCACGCCAAGGCGGTGGAGTTGTCGCAACGGCCTGGCCTGATCCTGTTGTGCGGCCGCTACGAGGGCATAGACGAGCGGCTGATCGCCACGCAAGTCGACGAGGAGATTTCCATCGGCGACTACGTGCTGTCTGGCGGCGAATTGCCGGCGATGGTGCTGGCGGACGCGGTGGTGCGTTTGCTGCCGGGCGCGCTCAACGATGCGCAATCGGCGTACGAAGACTCATTTGTGGATGGTCTGCTGGACTGTCCGCACTATACC
>NZ_MKCR01000017.1 GCF_001855565.1 Chromobacterium amazonense
GCGCCGGCGCGGCAGCGTTTCGTCGCGCGCGGACTGGACTTGGACAGCCTGACCTCCGGCCAGCCGGAAACGCTGGTTTTTTCGGTCGGCGGCGGGGCACCCGCCGCGGTGCGCGTCGGCGAGGGCATCCGGCGAGACGAGGCATTGCGCGGCTTGAACCAGGCTTTGGGGCCGGCCGGCGTGCGTTGCGAACTCGATGACTATGGGCGGCTGGGCTCAGCTGCAGCGAGCGGGACTGGGACAGCCTGCAAGGCGCGCTGACCGTGCGCGGCGGGGGTGTGCGTTTCCCAGGCGGCGTGCCGCAGCCGCTGGCGCTGGAGGCCGAGGGCTCCTGCGATCGATGCCTCGCGCTGGCGGACGGACGATCACGCCCAGGTGCGCCTGGCCTTGCAGGACGTGCTGCGCGCCATCGCCCGGCTGCAGCAAACGCATTCGGCGATTGACGGCGCCATCGCCGAGGCCCGGCAATCGATCAGCCAGCTGTCGCGCACGGAAGAGCAAAGCTGGGCCAGCGGTTTCGTCAGCGACTTCAATGCCCGGCTCAACCAAACCGCCGATTTCAACCATCTGCAGCAACTGGTGCCGGCGCTGCTGGGCATCAGCCGCTACCGGGTGCTGGCGCTGCTTTCGCTTCGTTAACAGGCCGCAGCGGGTCTGTCTTGATGGCTGCCTTTGGGGGCAGCCTTTTTTCATGTCGGGTACATACTCGCTTAACATGGCCATGTCATGATCTGAGATTTTCCGAAGGAAGCCCTCATGTCCAAACGCTGGTGGCCGCTGGCCCTGGCCATGGCAGCCTCGCTGGCCCGCGCCGATTTCTCCATTTCCGGTTTCGAACTGGTGCATACCGCGCCGCAACATGCGCATCTGGATACACCCGATCTGCGCGACCCGGCCACGGTGTGGAGCCATTTGTTCGACGCTGCCAAGCGCGAAATTGTTTGGAACAGTTCTATGGGCCGGGCACGATGGCGGCAAGCTGGATCAGGTGATCGATCATCTGGACGCCGCCGGCCGCCGCGGCGTGAAGATCCGCTTTCTGATGGAAAAGAAGGGCATGTTCGCCAGCGAAGCCTCCACCATAGAACGGCTGAAGCGCATCCCCAATCTGGAATACCGCCAGCTGGACTACAACCAGCTGACCGGCAACGGCATCATCCACGCCAAGTTCATCGTGGTGCGGGCAGTCCGCTTATGTCGGCAGCCAGAACTTCGACTGGCGCTCGCTGCAGCATATCCATGAAACCGGGCTCAAAGTCGATGACGCGGCGATGGCCGGCCGCATGCAGGCCATCTTCGAGCAGGATTGGGCGGCGCAGGCGACGCTTGCCGCCGGCGGAAAGGTCAAGCCGCTGCGGACGGCGGAGCAAGCTGCTGACTTGTCGCAGCCCGCGGCGCTGCTGGCCAGCCCCAACGCCTACAATCCGGACGGCGTCGGCGATTCCGAAGAAGCGCTGCCGCGGCTGATGGCGGAGGCGAAGCGCGAGGTGCGCATCCAGCTGCTGGATTACGCGCCGCTCAGCTTCGGCAAGCCGCGCAGTTACTATCCGATGTTCGACAACGCCATCCGCGGCGCGCTGGCGCGCGGCGTCAAGGTCAAGCTGATGGTGTCGGACTGGAATCTGGAAAAGCCGGGCGTGGACTACTTGAAGAGCCTGGTGGTGCTGCCCGGCATGGAGGTTCGCGTGGTGGCCATTCCGCGCGATGGCACCTGCATCCCGTTCGCCCGCGTCATCCACAGCAAAACCATGGCGATAGACGGCAAGATCGCCTGGGTGGGCACCAGCAACTGGAGCGGCGGCTATATGGACAAATCGCGCAATCTGGAAGTGGTGCTGCGCAACGAGGCGATGGCGCAACGCATCGCCGCCTTGCACGACCAAACCTGGTCTTCGCCGTACGCCGCGCCGCTGGATGTCAGCCGCGCATACCAAGCGCCGGACAAGGCCTGCCGCCAGGCAGGCTAAGGCCGCTCAGCGCGGCGGCCGCACCGGCCGCTCTGCCAGCGGCGTGGACAGAATGGAGGTGCGGGTTTCGCCCAGGTCGTTCAGCTGCGCCAGCATTTCCAGATGGGACACGTCGCGCGCCAAGAGCCTGAATACGTAGGAGTCCACGCCGGTCACATGGTGGCATTCCATCACCTCCGGCATGGCCTCCAGCCGCGCGAGCAGGGTTTTCTTGTCTGGCTGCGGCACGGTGATGCCCACCAGCGCCGACAGCGCGTAACCGGCGCGCAGCGGCGCCACCCGCGCGTGATAGCCCTGGATTACGCCGGCTTCCTCCAGCCGCTTGACCCGTTCCGACACCGCCGGCACCGACAGGCCCACCGCGCTGCGCCAGCTCGGTCAGCGATTGCCGGGCGTTGGCCTGCAGAGCGGTCAATATCGCCCAGGATTTGGCATCGACTTCCATTCGTAAACGCTTTCCCGCTTTTGATGACGTTTTTGAAGGTTAGCATGGTTGATGGCCGAAAAAAACCTCATGGGCCGCCACGCTCCGCGCAGGCAGACTAGGGGCTGTTGACGTTTGGTGAGTGGATCGCATTTGAGCTTCGCCAACCCGCAGGCCGGGCGCTTTTCGCGCCGACTCTTCGTTGTTCCGCGCTGGCAGAGAATGAAATGCGGCGCGCGAAACGCCTCGATTCGTCGTAAAACGCATCCCGGCCGACGCCCCAAACGTCAACAGCCCTAGCAGCATCGCAAATACGAAAGGAGCGGCAATGTTTTGGCAGGCGGCTTGGATAGGCATCGCCATCGCGGCGCCGGTGGGACCGATAGGTTTGCTGTGCATCAGCCGCACCCTGCGCGGCGGTCCGCGGCTGGGCTGGCCACCGGCCTGGCGCGGCGAGCGCCGATGGTTTGTTCGCGCTCTCTGGCGCATGGGGAAGCGTTTCGCCATGCAGCTCGCCGGAGCCTTGGCCGGCCGCTGGGGTGGGCGCTTGCCTGCTGCTGGCTTGGCTTGGCATCGCCACTTGCGCCGGCCCGCCGCAGAAGGACGGATGACGCGAACGGCATCTGGCAAGGCCTACCTCAGCGCCTTGTTGCTAACGCTGGGCAACCCGATGACGATATTGTCTTTCGCCGCGGTCGCCGCCGTTTGTCCGCGGTTTGCGCCTTGACGCCGCGCGGCAACTGGAAATCGTGGCGGCGTGTTTTGCGGTTCGGCCATTGTGGCTGCTGCTGTCCTATGGCGGCGGCGCGCTTTGCTGAGGCTGGGGCCACGCGGCCGGCGCGGGTTGGACTTTGCCTGCGGCCTTGTCTTATTGGGCTTCGCATCGGTTTGGCGCTGCGCATGGCGGGGCGAGGGCATGAAAAAGCCGGCCAGGCCGGGCTCCCAAAGCAGCGGGCGTCGATTACAACTTGAAGTGCCCACCAGTTGCTCCAGTTCGCTGGATAGCTCGCGCAGGCGGCTGACGGCATCGCTGACTTCGCGCACGGTCTGTTATTGCTTTGCGCCATGCCGCTGATGCGCTCCACATTCTGGGCGATTTCCTGGCTGGCGCTGGATTGCTGGCGGGTGGCCGTGGCGATGTCGACAATGCTGGCACTAGCTGGCGATTGTAATTCTGCACTTCGCGCATGGCCTGATTGGTTCTTCGGCGATGCCGACGCTGAGATCGACCTGCTGGCTGCTGTTCTGAACGTCCCCCACCGCCTGGCGCGTTTCGCTGCTGATCGCTTCGACGATGCGAGTGATCTGCACCGTGGCCTCGGCGGTGCGGCCGGCCAGGTTGCGCACTTCGTCCGCCACCACGGCGAAGCCGCGGCCCATTTCACCGGCCCGCGCCGCTTCGATGGCCGCGTTCAGGGCCAGCAGATTGGTCTGGTCGGCGATGTCCTTGATCACGCCGACGATGGTGGTGACCTCATTGGAGCGGTTGCCCAGGCCGCTCATGCGGTCGGCCAGCGCGTGCATGGTGTCGGTCATGCGCTGGATTTCGCCGGTGACGCGGTTGACCTTGGCCACGCTCTGTTCGTCAGTTCGCCGGTTTCGCGGGCGATGCTGCCGGCCTGCTGCGCGGTGTCGGCGATGTGCTGGGCGCCGACGGTGACTGCTGCACGCTGGCGCGCTGGCGGAGCGGCATCGGATTGCTGGGTGGACGCGTCATGCACCTGATTGGCGGAATGGCTGAGCTGGCTAGCGGCGGCCGAAACCTGGCGGCTTTGCTCCGCACCTGGATGAACATGTCGCGCAGACTGTCCAGGAAGCGGTTGAAGGCATAGGCGGTGCGGCCGATCTCGTCGCGGTTGGCGATGGCGATGCGCGAGGTCAGATCGCCGCCGCCGTTGGCCAGTTGCTCCATGGTTTCCGCCAGTTTGATCAGCGGTTTGGTCAGCGTGCGGATCACCACGGTCAGCAACAGCAGGATCAGCGCCAGCGCCGCCACGCCAATGGCGATGGCCGCGAACATCGAGCGCCGGCCTCGGCAGTGATGCGGCGGTGGAATGCTGATGCGATGGACCAGAACTGGCCGGTTTCGCCGACGCGTATGGGGTGGAAGAAATGGGTGAATCCCCGTCCTCATAGACGAAGTCGCTGCCTTTTTTAATGTCGGGCAGGTGGGCGAACAGCGGATCTTCCTTGGCCACCGGCTTGCCCAACAGCTCGGCCTGGGATTGACGACATAGATGCCGCCTTCGGACACGATGCGGACGAAGCCGGTTTCGCGCGGGTGGATGGGCCAAAGCGTTTTGCAGCTGGTCCAGGGCCAGGTCGGTGGCCGAAACGCCGCTCATCTTGCCGCTGGCGTCCTTCATGACCACGGCCAGGGAACTCTCCAGCACCTTTTTGCCTTGCACCTCGTAGGGGTAGGGCTCGGTGATGGTGTCGCGTCCGCGTTGCTTGGCACGTAGTAGAAATCGCCCCAACCCGGCTTTCGTAATCCGGTTGATAGGCTTCAGATGTTCCTTGTATTTGGGAAATTGCTTGACGCGGTCGCTGTCCACCATCACGTCCATCTGCGCCTTGCCCTGAGCATTGCGGGTAATGTAGGGCTGATAGCGGCGGATGGTCATGGCGCGGCCAGTCGAAGCGGAAAGCGTTGTCGTTGCCGTCGAAAGCGTTAGGCTCCCACAGCATCCATAGCCCGATGGATTGCGGCGCGTTGTCCAGCAATTGCATGATCATCGCGTCGGTCTGCTTGCGGTCCGGTTTGCCGGTGCGGCGTATGCCCTCGATGGCGGCCGGCCAGGTGTTTGGGCAGTTGAAAGCCGGCGGTCGAAATCGCTTTCGGCATCCTTGGCGTAGCTGGGGCTTGCTCCGTTGCCAGCTGGTAACCGTTGTCGATGGCTTCGTTGTAATTGAGCTTGGCGATCAGCGTGATCATCACCGCGAACGCTACCGTGATGGCGGCTGCCGCGACCAGGATGATGCGGATGGCCCAGGTGGCCCCATTTCTGCTGCGTCTGACTCATGACCATTACCTGCTAAACCATATGTTGTTCGGGGCTGCGATGGGCTATAAGAGTGGCTAACAAAACTCCTGATGCGGCGTCGCGCCGACTTGCCGTACTCAAGTACTGCCTGCGTCGGCGCGCCTTGAATCAGCCGTGAAAACTGATTTTTGTTAGCCGCTCTAAGGAAGGTCTGAACAAGTCTCCAATCTTCCGTAAACTGACTCCCCCTCAGTCAGATCCAGGACGCCAGCATGCGACAGCAGATGACCTTCACCGATCTCGAACTCGCCGCTAAGAAGAAGCGCACCCGCCGCGAAATCTTTCTGACAGAGATGGATCAGGTCATGCCTTGGGCGCAGCTCGAAGCCGTCCATCGATCCAGTGTATCCCAAGCCTGGCAACGGTCGCCGCCCCTACCCGTTGTCCGCCATGCTGCGCGTCTACTGCCTGCAGCACTGGTACAGCCTGTCCGATCCCGCCATGGAAGAAAGCCTGTACGAGATCGCCTCCATGCGCCAGTTCGCCGGCCTCTCCCTGGACGCCGTCCCGGACGAAACCACCCTGCTGAACTTCCGCCATCTGCTGGAAAAGCACCAGCTGACCCACGCTCTGTTTACCGCCATCCACCAGCATCTCTGCGACAAAGGGCTGATGTTGAAGCAAGGCACCATCGTCGATGCCACCCTGATCCACGCGCCCAGCTCCACCAAAACGCTCAGGGCGAGCCGCGATCCGGACATGCATCAGACCAAGAAGGGCAATCAGTGGTACTTCGGCATGAAGGCCCATATCGGGCGTCGACGCCCCAGTCCGGCTTGGTGCATCACGTGGCCGGCACCCCGCCAATGTGGCGGATGTCACGATGGTCGATCAGTTGTTGCACCGGCGAGGAAATCGATGTGTTTGGCGACGCCGGCTTTGCTGGCGTGCACAAGCCGAGCCGAACACCAATCGCGAGCGGTGCGTTGGTGGATTGCGATGAGGCCCGGCCAGCGCAAAGCGCTGACCGATTCAGCCGACGACCGGCAGATCCAGCTGGGCGAAATGGTCAAAGCCAAGATCGGGCCAAAGTGGAGCATCCGTTTCGGGTCATCAAGCAGCAGTTTGGCTACCTGAAAACACGCTACCGCGGTTTGAAGAAGAACACCGCGCAACTGATGACGCTGGTTTGGGCTGGCCAACATCTGGCTGGCGCGAAAGGCCTTGCTGGCGGCGAGTTAAAAGGCCGGATGCCGGAAGCACCGGTCATCCTCATGGCGGGCGATCTGGAATTGGTGGTGTAATGCAACCGAAGCCCCGCGAGAAATTGCATTTCTGTTTGCGTGGCAGGTTGTTCAGGACCTTCCCTAACCGTCTTTCCGCTTTTCTCCAAAGGGATTGCCGATAAAAGCGGATACCGGTATATTTAAACCAAATAAGAAGAACTACTTAGGGAAGGTCTGAACAACCTGCCACGCAAACAGAAATGCAATTTCTCGCGGGGCTTCGGTTGCATTTCACCCACCAATTCCAGATCGCCCGCCATGAGGATGACCGGGTGCTTCCGGTCATCCGGCCTTTTAACTCGCCGCCAGCAAGGCCTTTCCGCGCCAGCCAGATGTTGGCCAGCCCCAACAGCGTCGATCAGTTGCGCGGTGTTCTTCTTCAAACCGCGGTAGCGTGTTTTTCAGGTAGCCAAACTGCTGCTTGATGACCCGAAACGGATGCTCCACTTTGGCCCGAATCTTGCTTTGACCATTTCGCCCAGCTGGATCTGCCGGTCGTCGGCTGAATCGGTCAGCGCTTTGCGCTGGCCGGGCCTCATCGCAATCCACCAACGCACCGCTCGCGATTGTGTTCGGCTCGCTTGTGCACGCCAGCAAAGCCGGCGTCGCCAAACACATCGATTTCCTCGCCGTGCAACAACTGATCGACCATCGTGACATCCGCCACATTGCGGGGGTGCGGCCACGTGATGCACCAAGCCGGACTGGGCGTCGACGCCGATATGGGCTTCATGCCGAAGTACCACTGATTGCCTTCTTGGTTTGATGCATGTCCGGATCGCGCTCGCCTGAGCGTTTTTGGTGGAGCTGGGCGCGTGGATCAGGGTGGCATCGACGATGGTGCCTTGCTTCAACATCAGCCTTTGTCGAGGATGCTGGTGGATGGCGGTAAACAGAGCGTGGGTCAGCTGGTGCTTTTCCAGCAGATGGCGGAAGTTCAGCAGGGTGGTTTCGTCCGGGACGGCGTCCAGGGAGAGGCCGGCGAACTGGCGCATGGAGGCGATCTCGTACAGGCTTTCTTCCATGGCGGGATCGGACAGGCTGTACCAGTGCTGCAGGCAGTAGACGGCAGCATGGCGGACAACGGGTAGGGCGGCGACCGTTGCCAGGCTTGGGATACACTGGATCGATGACGGCTTCGAGCTGCGCCCAAGGCATGACCTGATCCATCTCTGTCAGAAAGATTTCGCGGCGGGTGCGCTTCTTCTTAGCGGCGAGTTCGAGATCGGTGAAGGTCATCTGCTGTCGCATGCTGGCGTCCTGGATCTGACTGAGGGGAGTCAGTTTACGGGAAGATTGGAGACTTGTTCAGACCTTCCTTAGAGCGGCTAACAAAAATCAGTTTCACGGCTGATTCAAGGCGCGCCGACGCAGGCAGTACTTGAGTACGGCAAGTCGGCGCGACGCCGCATCAGGAGTTTTGTTAGCCACTCTTATAGCCCATCGCAGCCCCCGAACAACATATGGTTTAGCAGGTAATGGTCATGAGTCAGACGCAGCAGAAATGGGGCCACCTGGGCATCCGCATCATCCTGGTCGCGGCAGCCGCCATCACGGTAGCGTTCGCGGTGATGATCACGCTGATCGCCAAGCTCAATTACAACGAAGCCATCGACAACGGTTACCAGCTGGCAACGGAGCAAGCCGCCAGCTACGCCAAGGATGCCGAAAGCGATTTCGACCGCGGCTTTCAACTGCCCAAACACCTGGCCGGCGCCATCGAGGGCATACGCCGCACCGGCAAACCGGACCGCAAGCAGACCGACGCGATGATCATGCAATTGCTGGACAACGCGCCGCAATCCATCGGGCTATGGATGCTGTGGGAGCCTAACGCTTTCGACGGCAACGACAACGCTTTCCGCTTCGACTGGCCGCGCCATGACCCATCCGGCCGCTATCAGCCCTACATTACCCGCAATGCTCAGGGCAAGGCGCAGATGGACGTGATGGTGGACAGCGACCGCGTCAAGCAATTTCCCAAATACAAGGAACATCCTGAAGCCTATCAACCGGATTACGAAAAGCCGGGTTGGGGCGATTTCTACTACGTGCCCAAGCAACGCGGACGCGACACATCACCGAGCCCTACCCCTACGAGGTGCAAGGCAAAAAGGTGCTGGAGAGTTCCCTGGCCGTGGTCATGAAGGACGCCAGCGGCAAGATGAGCGGCGTTTCGGCCACCGACCTGGCCCTGGACCAGCTGCAAAAACGCTTTGGCCCCATCCACCCGCGCGAAACCGGCTTCGTCCGCATCGTGTCCGAAGGCGGCATCTATGTCGTCAATCCCCAGGCCGAGCTGTTGGGCAAGCCGGTGGCCAAGGAAGATCCGCTGTTCGCCCACCTGCCCGACATTAAAAAAGGCAGCGACTTCGTCTATGAGGACGGGGATTCACCCATTTCTTCCACCCCATACGCGTCGGCGAAACCGGCCAGTTCTGGTCCATCGGCATCAGCATTCCCACCGCCGCCATCACTGCCGAGGCCCGGCGCTCGATGTTCGCGGCCATCGCCATTGGCGTGGCGGCGCTGGCGCTGATCCTGCTGTTGCTGACCGTGGTGATCCGCACGCTGACCAAACCGCTGATCAAACTGGCGGAAACCATGGAGCAACTGGCCAACGGCGGCGGCGATCTGACCTCGCGCATCGCCATCGCCAACCGCGACGAGATCGGCCGCACCGCCTATGCCTTCAACCGCTTCCTGGACAGTCTGCGCGACATGTTCATCCAGGTGCGGGAGCAAAGCCGCCAGGTTTTCGGCCGCCGCTAGCCAGCTCAGCCATTCCGCCAATCAGGTGCATGACGCGTCCACCCAGCAATCCGATGCCGCCTCCGCCAGCGCCGCCAGCGTGCAGCAGGTCACCGTCGGCGCCCAGCACATCGCCGACACCGCGCAGCAGGCCGGCAGCATCGCCCGCGAAACCGGCGAACTGACCGAACAGAGCGTGGCCAAGGTCAACCGCGTCACCGGCGAAATCCAGCGCATGACCGACACCATGCACGCGCTGGCCGACCGCATGAGCGGCCTGGGCAACCGCTCCAATGAGGTCACCACCATCGTCGGCGTGATCAAGGACATCGCCGACCAGACCAATCTGCTGGCCCTGAACGCGGCCATCGAAGCGGCGCGGGCCGGTGAAATGGGCCGCGGCTTCCGCCGTGGTGGCGGACGAAGTGCGCAACCTGGCCGGCCGCACCGCCGAGGCCACGGTGCAGATCACTCGCATCGTCGAAGCGATCAGCAGCGAAACGCGCCAGGCGGTGGGGGACGTTCAGAACAGCAGCCAGCAGGTCGATCTCAGCGTCGGCATCGCCGAAGAAGCCAATCAGGCCATGCGCGAAGTGCAGAATTACAATCGCCAGCTAGTGGCCAGCATTGTCGACATCGCCACGGCCACCCGCCAGCAATCCAGCGCCAGCCAGGAAATCGCCCAGAATGTGGAGCGCATCAGCGGCATGGCGCAAAGCAATAAACCGTGCGCGAAGTCAGCGATGCCGTCAGCCGCCTGCGCGAGCTATCCAGCGAACTGGAGCAACTGGTGGGGCACTTCAAGTTGTAATCGACGCCCGCTGCTTTGGGAGCCCGGCCTGGCCGGGCTTTTTCATTGCCCTCGCCCCGCCATGCGCAGCGCCAAACCGATGGCGAAGCCCAATAAGACAAGGCCGCAGGCAAAGTCCAACCCGCGCCGGCCGCGTGGCCCCAGCCTCAGCAAAAGCGCGCCGCCGCCATAGGACAGCAGCAGCCACCACATGGCCGAACCGCAAAACACGCCCGCCACGATTTCCAGTTGCCGCGCGGCGTCAAGGCGCAAACCGCCGGACAAAGCGGCGGCGACCGCGGCGAAAGACAATATCGTCATCGGGTTGCCCAGCGTTAGCAACAAGGCGCTGGGTAGGCCTTGCCCAGATGCCGTTCCGCGTCATCCCGTCCTTCTGCGGCGGGCCGGCGCAAGGTGGCGATGCCAAGCCAAGCCAGCAGCAGGCAAGCCGCCCACCCCAGCGGCCGGGCCAAGGCTCCGGCGAGCTGCATGGCGAAACCGCTTCCCCATGCGCCAGAGAGCGCGAACAAACCATCGGCGCTCGCCGCGCCCAGGCCGGTGGCCAGCCCCAGCCGCGGACCGCCGCGCAGGGTGCGGCTGATGCACAGCAAACCTATCGGTCCCACCGGCGCCGCGATGGCGATGCCTATCCAAGCCGCCTGCCAAAACATTGCCGCCTCCTTTCGTATTTGCGATGCTGCTAGGGGCT
>NZ_MKCR01000018.1 GCF_001855565.1 Chromobacterium amazonense
GCGGCGTGGATGTGGCTTGCGACGTAAGTCATGTAGGAATTCCCCGTTTAGCTGTTTAAACCGCAAACAGTTCTCAATGGGGGCGACAACCAGGAGGCGAGTGCAGGAAGCGATCTCCGCGTCTAGGTTTTGGCACTATGCAACGTATCCTGCCAGGGAAGTCACTTTGGGCTAAACCTTAATCCGATAAAGCCTGTCCTAACCTTGGGCGTCTCTCGACGTCGTCAGATCAGTGACCTGTGTTTGCATAGGAGCCTCGCCGAACGAGATACTGCATCTTTTCGATGAGTTGGGCGCCGGCCGGTCTTTGAGGAACGGGCGCGGCATCCGTCTGGCCGGCCCGCTTGGGCGTCAGCCAGACAGGTCTGAGCCAGGATAGTCGCTTTTGTTCCGTATTTTTTCGTTTTCCTTATAATAAATATCATTATCATAAACAAGAAGCGCGCCAATCTGCCGTGGACATGCGCGCTCCGCGATCATGCCCCACCCGGCAGATCGTGGGCCGCGCAATAAAGCCGCCGCGCCATCGTGCTATGCTGTGCCGGTCGCGCAACCCAGCCGCGGCCCGCGATCGTGCCCGCGCAATCGGCACTGCGTTCTGGAACCACCTATGAGCAAGAGCATCATTTCCGACATGGATGGCGTGATCTATCGGGGCAAGCAGTTGATCCCCGGCGCGCGCGAGTTTGTCCAACGCCTGATCGATACCCAAACCCCCTTCCTGTTTCTAACCAACAATGCGGAGCAGACGCCGCTGGATCTGCGGCTGAAGCTGGAAGGCTTGGGAATCATTGGGCTGACCGAGGACAACTTCATCACCAGCGCGATGGCGACGGCGATGTTCCTGAAGAGCCAGACCCGCAAGGCCATGCCCACTGCCTATGTGGTGGGCGGCGCCGGCCTGATCAACGAGCTGTACAACGTGGGCTTCTCGATTTCCGAATCGCACCCGGACTACGTGGTGGTGGCCAAGTCGCAAACCTTCAGCTTCGAGCAGATCAAAAAAGCCGTGCGCTTCATCGACCAAGGCGCCAAGTTCATCGGCACCAACCCGGACATGATCGACCCGATCGAGGGCGGCTACGAGCCGGCCGCTGGCACCCTGCTGGCCGCCATCGAGGCCGCCACCGGCAAGAAGCCTTATATCGTCGGCAAGCCCAACTCCCTGATGATGCTGCTGGCCACCCGCAAGCTGGGCGTCCATCCGGAAGAGGCGGTGATGATAGGCGACCGCATGGATACCGACATCGTCGGCGGCCTGGAGGCCGGCATGTGCACCGCGCTGGTGTTGTCCGGCGTCTCCACCCGCGAATCGATGGAGCAGTTTCCGTATCAGCCGGACTATGTGTTCGACAGCGTGGCGGACATTGATCCGCATGCCTTGTAGCCGATTCGCTGCATCGGTTTCGGCTAGCTACAGGCGACGACGAAGGCCACGAATACGCCATACAGGCCGCTGACGGCGATCAGCGCCCGGCTGTCCACTGCGCCGCGCCGGAACAGCAGCCATAGGAAGGCGATAGCCAGCGAGGTGATGACGCCGGAGGCCAGCAACGGGCCATCGAAGCGCCAGGGCGTGAAGAACATGCCCAGCGCGCTGGGGATGGTGGCCTGGATCATCATCGCGCCGGAGATGTTGGCCAGCGCCAAGCGCTCCTTGCCCTGGCGGACCCAGATCAGCGCGTTCATGGTTTCCGGCAGCTCCGTCGCCACAGGGCTGAGCAGCAGCGCCACCAGATGGGGCGACCATCCCATCAGCGTGCCGATGGCTTCGAGCTGGGCGACGAAGAGATGCGACGCGAAGCCGATGACCGCCAAGGCCAGCAGGGTTTGCAGTCCGGCCCAGGCCAGCGAGGGCTGGCTGTTGCGCGGGCGGATTTTCAGCGGTTCCAGCGCATCCTCGTCCGCCGCGGTATCGGCATCGCGGATTTCGCGCCAGACATAGATGGCGTAAGCGGCGAGAAACAGCACGCCCAGCCAGGTCTTGATGGCGAAGGCGGCCAGGCCGAGCGCCACCTTGACGACGAACACCGCCAAAAATGCGGCCTGGTCGCGGCTAAGCCGGGCATGGTCGACCCGCACCCGATGCGAGCCCCGAGCCAGGCGTTTGCGATTGAGCAGCAGGGCGAAACCGACCACGGCGTAGGCCAAGGTGGCCAGAACCAGCGGCCCGCCCATCGCGGCGCCTACGCCAAGATCCTTATGCGCCGGCGTGTCTCCAAACACCACGGCCATGAAGGTGACGGCGCTTTCCGGCAGCGCGGTGCCGAAGGCCGCCAGCACAGAGCCCACAGCGGTGGCGCCGAGCTTCATGCCGCGGCCAACCCATTCAATGCCATTGACGAAATATTCGCAGGCGAGATAGATCGCTACGGCTGACAGGAAAAACAGGACAAGAGTGAGAAACATGAAACGGTCCGGCCGGGCAAGCAAGATTCCAATGGCGCGGCAACGCGGCTTGCCCGGCTGGCAAAGCGCATTGCGGCCAAAGGTCTCGCCGGGCTCACGCTGCTGCTGCAGCGGCTGACCACGCCATGAGACAGCTGTCTCAAGTTTGTTGACGTGGTCTTCCCAGCGGGGCGCTGGGAATGGCTACTCCCCAATGACTACAGCGGGCGATGTTACCAGCTTGATGCCATCCTGTCTTCTGTTAGGGGCTGTTGACGTTTGGTGAGTGGATCGCGTTTGAGCTTCGCCAAACCCGCAGGGCCGGGCGCCTTTCGCGCCGACTCTTCGTTGTTCCGCGCTGGCAGAGAATGAAATGCGGCGCGCGAAACGCCTCGATTCGGCGCAAAACGCATCCCGGCGCGACCTCTCCCAAACGTCAACAACCCCTGGGCCCGCTGGCGCAATGCGCGGCCTGTTCAGGATTCCGCCTTGCGTAAATAAGGAACCGACTGCGGTTGCCAGGAGCATACGCCATCGCGCAGAGGTTTCACGGTTTGGCGCGGGTTGCCGGATTGCCCTGGACCGATGCGGCGTTGTCGAGAATGGATAGGCGTTTTGCCCGATAAATCTCCCAGCCTGATCGGTCGCGGGAAAGCAACTTGGGCAAGCTTTAAGTGCTTTCGCTTACACCAATGCCTGGGTACTCCTATAGTGAATCATTCTGCCGTGGGAGGGATGGCTATGCGAGCGCGGCTCAAGGTCGCCCACAAACTGGTGCTGTTGATTGCGCCGCTGGTGCTGGCGCTGTTCGTGGCGACGCTTGGCTATGCCTGGCATCAACGCCAGCTGTTGAGGGAGTTGAACCGGGATCAGTCGTTGGCGGAAAACATCGCGCTGGCAGGCGATCTGATTCATGACCTGCAGGCGGAGCGCGGGCTGAGCTATGGCTATCTGAACCTGCATCAGCCGCTGCCCCCGCCGCTGAGCCAGGCCAGGGCGGCGGCGGACGATGTGCTGCAGCGTCTGCAACGGCAGCCGCGCGCCGACATGTCCGATGAACTGCGCGCCTATCTCGACAACGCCGTGCCGCGCCCGGACGCCTTGGCGCAATTGCGGCGCGACATCGATGCCCGCCATATCTCTCCCGATCCGGCATTTCTGCGCTACTCCGACATGATCGAGCAGCTGTCCCGCATCGTCGCGCTGTTCCACGCCAACACGCAGCAAGTGCAGGCCTTGGTGTTGCAATGGTCGGCGCTGAATTGCCAGAAGGAATACACCGGCCGCGCGCGCGGGCTGATCACCGGGGTGCTGACGGTGGGCAGCTTCAGCATCACCAATTTCCGCCAGGTCAGCGGGGTCGTGTCGCAGGAGGAGCTGTGCCGGGCGCAATACCGCCAATACGGCGGCGACGAGTCCGTGCTGCAGGCGGCCATGGACAGCTCGCGCCAGTTCGAGTCGGCGCGCGACGCCGTGCTGGCGCGCGGGGCCGGCGCCATGCAGAGCTTGCGTCCGGACGAGTGGTTCCAGGTGTCCAGCCGGCGGGTGGACGCCTTGATGGGGGTGGAGAAGGCCATCCTGGCCCAGATCAGCCGCTTGCTGGAGCAACAGGCCAGTTCGGCGCGGCTGAGCAGTTATCTGGTGCTCTTGGGTTTGCTGCTGCTGTTGATGCCGGTAGGGCTGGCGGTGGTGGTGGGCCGCAACATCATCCGCACCCTGGGCGCGGAGCCGGACGAGGTGGCGCAGGGCATGCGCGAGCTGTCGGCCGGACGGCTGGATTTCTTCCTGCCCTTGCGCGAAGGCGATACCCATAGCCTGGCCGCCCACATCCGCCAGATGGGGCAGCGGCTGTCCGGGGTGATCATGCAGGTCAAGGAAGATGCCGATGCGGTGGCCAATGCTTCGGACGAGCTGAATTCGGCGTCGCAGGGGCTGTCGCAGGGCGCGGCGCGAGCGTCGGCCGATGTGGAGGGCACCAGCACCTCGGTGGACGATATCGCCGGCTGCATGTTCCGCATGGCTAACGACGCCAATCACGCCGGCGGCATGGCCGATACCGCCAGCGTCCAGGCGGCGGAGGGCAACCGGGTGGTGCAGCAGACGATCGCGGCGATGCACAAGATCGCCAAGCGCACCGACATCATCGACGACATCGCCTACCAGACCAATCTATTAGCCTTGAATGCGGCGATAGAGGCGGCGCGGGCCGGCGAGCACGGCAAGGGTTTCGCCGTGGTGGCGGACGAGGTGCGCAAGCTGGCCAAGCGCAGCCAGGCGGCGGCGCAGGAGATCGGCCAGGTGGCGATCAGCAGCGTGCAACTGGCCGAGAGCGCCGGCCAGCAGTTGAGCGATATCGTGGAGTCCAGCCTCAAGACGCTGGAGCTGGTGAAGGGCATTTCCTGCGAGGCCACGCAGCAGGCGCAACGGGTGGGCGGCATCAACCAGGCCATGCAGCGGCTGAACCAGCTGTCGCAGGACAACGCCGCCGCCAGCGAGGAACTGTCCGCGGCGGCGCAGGAGGTGGCGATGCGGGCCGATAGCCTGCGGCGCCAGATGCAGTATTTCCAGCAGGGGGCGGAGCCGGCGCAGCAAAACGGCCCCGCAGAGGCGGGGCCGTAGCGGTCAAGCGGTAGAGCCGCTCGGGCTGGCGTTCAGCGCACTTCGCGCAAGTCGTCGCGCGCGATCTTCAGCCGCACCTGGGTGCCGCCGGCCAGCAGATCGGCCGCGTTGCGGTTCAGCCGGTCTACTTGCAGCATCGCGCCGTGGGCTTCCACCTGATAACGGATGACGTTGCCCAGCAGCTGGTGCTGGCGGATCACCGCTGGCAGGGCGCCTTCGGTCGGATCGTCGTGGCTCAGCAGCTGGACCGATTCCGGGCGGATGGCCAGATGGCCGCTGATCTCCATCCCCAGCAGCGCGTGGCTCTGCTGCGCCGTCAGCAGGTTGTAGTTGCCCATGAAGCGGGCGACGAATTCGGTGGCCGGCTGGGTGTAGATGGTCTCCGCCGCGCCTTCCTGCTCCACCTTGCCCTGGTTCATCACGAAGATGCGGTCCGACATGGTCAGCGCCTCTTCCTGATCGTGGGTGACGAAGACGGTGGTCAGGCCCAGGCGGCGCTGGATGTCGCGGATCTGCTCGCGCAGGTTCTTGCGGATGCGGGCGTCGAGCGCGGACAGCGGCTCGTCCAGCAGCAGGAGGCGCGGCTCCACCACCAGGGCGCGGGCAAGGGCCACGCGCTGGCGCTGGCCGCCGGACAGCTGGTGCGGGAAGTGCTTCTCGCGGCCGTTCAGCTCCACCAGCGCGATCACCTCGCCCACCTTGTGGCGGATTTCATCGGCCGAGCGCTTCTGCATCTTCAGGCCGAAGGCGATGTTGTCGGCCACGTTCATATTGGGGAACAGGGCGTAGCTCTGGAATACCATGCCAATGCCTCGCTTTTGCGGCGACTGGCGGGTGATGTCGTCGCCGGCCAGGCGGATGTTGCCGCCGCTGGGCGTTTCGAAGCCGGCGATCATGCGCAGCACCGTGGTTTTGCCGCAGCCGGACGGGCCGAGGAAGGTGACGAACTTGCCGGCCTCCACCTGCATGTTGAAATCGTGGACCACGGCTTGCTGGCCGAAGCGCTTGTTCAGATGGTCGATGTGCAGAAATGCCATGATGCTTTCCGTTTCCAATTCAATGTTCGTCGGCGCCGAGCGCGGCGCGGTTGCGGCTGACCACCTGCATCAGCCCCATCGCGGCCCAGGTGACCAGGAAGGCGATGATGGCCAGTGCGGCCGGTTCGTAGGCGCGGTTGGCGCCGATCAGCTGCAAGTAGGGGCCGAAGGCCGGACGCGCCAGCAGGCTGGCCAGGGTGAACTCGCCGATGACGATGGCGAAGGTCAGGAAGGCGCCGGACAGGATGGCGGTTTTCAGATTGGGGAAGATCACCAGCCTGAGGATGTCGAACCAGCCGCTGCCCAGGCTTTGCGCCGCTTCGGTCAGCGAGCGCACGTCTATCGCCGACAGGCCGGTGTCCACCGAGCGGTACAGATAGGGCAGGGCCAGCGTCACGTAGCCGAACACCAGCAGCAGATCGGTGCCGCGCTCGCTGCCGGTGAACGGCAGCCAGCCGCCGCTGCCGTAGAGGCGCAGGTAGCCGAACACCAGCACGATGGCGGGGATCACCAGCGGCAGCAGGGTGATGAACTCGATCAGCGGGCGCAGCCTGGGCAGCTTGAGCTGGATCCAGAAGGCGGTGGGCACTACCAACACAATGCCGGCCAGAATAGTCAGCAGCGCCAGCAGCGCGGAGTAGCCGAAGCTGGCCTGGAAGCCGGGATCGCTCAGAACGACTTTATAGGCTTCCAGGCTGTAGCCTTCGCGCCTCATCTTCAGGCTAAACTCGAAGGTGGCGATCAGCGGCAGCAGGAAGTAGCCGCTGCCCAAAAGAATGGCGAGCCAGGCGCCCAGGCGCGAGGTGGCGGTAGGTTTCATGCGGCCTCCCTTTGGCTGCGCTTGCGCAGCCAGATGTAGCCGGCGTTGGCGCTGCCGGTGATCAGGACCATGCCCAGCGCCAGCGCGTAGCCCAGGTTCTGGTCGTGCAGCACGTCGCCGTGGATTTGCGCGTACAACAGGATGGTGACGATATTCAGCGAGCTGCCGGTCAGCGCGTAGGCGGTGGCCACCGCGCCGAAAGCGTTGGCGAACAGGAGCAGCGCGGCGCCGACCAGGCTGGGCCACAGCACCGGCAGCGCGATGTGGCGCCAGTAGGCGAGGCCGGAACCGCCCAGGCTCTCGCAGGCCTCGCGCCATTCGTCCTTCAGGCCTTCCACAGCGGGGGCGATGATCAACACCATCAGCGGCACCTGGAAGTACAGATAGGTCAGGGTCAGGCCGGCGAAGCTCAGGATGGAGAAGCCGCCGGCGTACAGGTCGACGTCCAGATACTTGCGCAGCAGCATCGTCACCAGGCCCATCCGGCCCAGCGTGGACAGGAAGGCGAAGGCCAGCGGAATGCCGGCGAAGTTGGACGCGACGCCGGAGAAGGTGGTCAGCGTCGGGCGGATCCAGGCGGGCAGGCCGCCGCGGATGGCGGCCAGCGCCAGCAGCAGACCGAGCAAGGTGCCCAGGATGGCCGAGGCGGCGCTGATCTGCAGGCTGATCTGGTAGGCGCCGAGGATGTTGTCGTCGAACAGGCGGACGATGTTGTTCAGCGTGAAATGGCCCTGCGCGTCCTGGAATGCGCCCACCATCAGCATGCCGGTGGGCAGGATCAGGAACAGCAGCGCGAAGATCAGGAAGGGCGCGGCGCCCAGCCAGGACAGCAGCGGGGCGCGGGTGCCTCCGGCGGCTGCGCCGGCGACGGGCGTCGGTATGGATTCGGTGGATGCGGACATCGTTGTTTTTCTCGAGCGAGGTAAAAGGGCCGCCCTGGGCGGCCCTGGCGACTGACGAGGGAGCGGCTTACTTGACGTTGCTGCCCACTACGCTGTCCCACTGCTTGGTGATGCCGGCCTTGTAGCCTTCTTGCTGCTCGATGGTCGGGAACACGGCCTTCTTGTAGGCGGCGGCGTCCGGCAGCTTGTTGATCAGATCGGCCGGAATCTTGTTCTTGGCGGTCAGATCGTTGAAGCGGATCGGGTGGCAGTAGCCCTTCAGCCAGGCCACTTGGCCTTCGTCGGAGAACAGGTATTCCATCCACAGCTTGGCAGCGTTCGGGTGCGGCGCGTAGGCGCTGATGCCCTGAGCGTAGACGCCGGCCACGACGCCGGTCTTCGGCACGATCACGTCAATTTTGGGGTTGCCCTTCAGCGTGTCGCGGTCGGCCAGCGCGTTGTAGTCCCAGCGCACGATGATCGGGGTGGTGCCCTGGGCCAGCGAGGCGGCCTTGCCGATCACCGGCACGAAGTTGCCGTTCTTGTTCAGTTGCGAGAAGAACTTCAGGCCGGCGTCGGCGGACTTGCCCACATCGCCCTTGGCTTGGGACAGGCCGGCGGCGAACACGCCCTGGATGGCCTGGTTGGCGGCGCGCGGGTCGCCGGCCAGGGCTACGGCGTTCTTGTATTCCGGCTTCAATAGGTCGGCCCAGTCGGCCGGCGCTTTGCTGATCAGGTCTTTGTTGACTTGGAAGGTCAGTACGCCGTAGTAGTCGCCGTACCAATAGCCGTCCTTGTCCTTGACGTTGTCCGGGATGGTTTTCCAGGTGGATACCTTGTACGGCTGCAGCAGGCCCTGGGCCTTGGCTTGCGGGCCGAAGGACAGGCCGACGTCGATCACGTCCGGCGCTTGCGGTCCCTTGTTGTTCTTGTTGGCCTTGATGGCTTCCAGCTCGTCGGCGGAGCCGGCGTCCGGATTCAGTTCGTTGACCTTGATGCCGTACTTGGCCTTGAAGCCGGCGATGACGTTGCCGTAGCCGCACCAGTCGTGGGGCAGGCCGATCACGGTCAGTTCGCCTTCCTTCTTGGCGGCCTTGACCAGGGCATCGAGGTTGGCGGCCAGAGCGGCGTTGGCAATCGTGGCCAGCGCGCCGGCAACGGCGAGGTAAGCGAGCTTATTCTTCATCATTGGTCCCCTTTCACGGCCAGTGGCCTATCTATCGAAAAACTGATGCGATGGTATGAGGGATTGATGACAAAACGACGTCATTAATATGACAAACTGGTTTCAAGGGGAGATGACAAGGCGGTGGGAGGAAAGCCGCCAGGCCAAAAGACCTTGGCGGCGCAGGCTGTGGGCTGGGCCTTGATCAGGCGTGCAGCGCGAAATCCATTTCTTTTTCGGTGCGGTTGGGGAAGCGGCCGGCCAGGAAGGGTGTGATGTCCAGCGGCAGCGGTTCGCCGCGAACCAAGCCGTTCAGCAGCACGCCAGTGATGGCCGAGGTGAGGATGCCGGTGCGGAAGTGGCCGCAGGCGTTCAGATAGCCTTGGATGCCGTCTTCCGGCCCCAGGATAGGCAACTCGTCGGGCGTGCCGGGGCGCAGGCCTGCCCAGCAGCGCTTGATGTTGACGTTGGCGAGCTCCGGCACGCAGCGTATCGCGCCCTGCACCAGTCCGTTGATTTCCGGATAGGTGATGGCGGTGTCGTAGCCCTTGTCCTCGGTGGTGCTGCCGATCAGGATTTCGCCGTTGTCCTTCTGCGCGATGTAGCAGTCGCTGGTGGTGATGCAGCCGCGCAAGAGCTTGGGCATCTTCTCCGACAGCACGATCTGGCCCTTGACCGGCTTGACCGGGATGGTGCGGCCAGTGGCCCAGCGCGACAGCTCGGCCGCCCAGGAGCCGCCGGCGTTGATCAGGGTGTGGCAAGAGAAGTCGCCGGCCTCGGCGGTGCGCACGCCGGTCACGCGGCTGCCCTGGCGGGTGACGCCGGTGACGTTGACGTTGAAGAACACGTCGACGCCGTTTTGCCGCGCCGCCTCGGTGTAGGCGTCGGTCAGGCGGAACGGGCTGACCTGATGGTCGCACAGGAATTCCAGCGCGCCTTGCGCCTCGCCGCTGACGTAGGGTTCGCTCTCGCGCAGCTGGGCGCGGTCCAGCCAGCTCACCTGGCTGGCCAGATGCGGAATCTGGGCGGCGATGTGCTCGGCGTACAGCTGGTCTTCTTCATCGTAAATGATGTACTTGAGCCCGGTGCGCTCGAACTTGAAGTCCATGCCGTGGTTTGCCATCAGCTCCTGGTGCAGGGCCGGGTACAGCGCGTTGGAGGCCAGCGCGAAGTCGAAGAAGCTCTGCGGCAGGATGTGCGGCGTGCTGGCGTCCACCGCCACCGCCGCGCCGGCCGCCTCGCGCTTGCGCTTGGCCGAGGTCATGCGGAAGAAGATCACGCCGCAGCCCAGGCCTACCGATTCGCCTATCGCCCACAGGCCGCCGGCGGAGGCGCGTGACGCGTTGCCGGGGCGCTTGCTGTCGATCAGGGCGATCTTCAGGTCGCGATTCTTGGACAGCTGGTAGGCGCAGGAGGCGCCGATCACGCCGCCGCCGGCGATCACGATGTCGTATTGCTTGCTCATGTCAAATCTCTTCAGTCTGTTGGGCGTCGATGGCGGAGAAGGCCGAGAACGGCAGCGGGTCCAGCGGGAAGCGCGGGCGTATCCAGCCCACGTCGCGCTTGCCGGTGTGCTCGCGCAGGCGGTCGCTGCAATAGCCGACGCACATCTTGCCCTGGCAGTCGCCCATGCTGACCCGGGTGCGCATCTTCAGGCTGATCAGGTCGTTGACGCCTTGTTCCAGGGCGGTGTCGATGTCCTGGCGGGTGGCGTGCTCGCAGCGGCAGATCACAGTGTCGGGGGTGGGCAGCGCCAATTGGCCAAGGCCGCGTCGGGTGAAGCTGTCTATGCCCTTGCGGAAGCGCAGGATGGACGCCATCTGGTCCAGGCACGCCTGGCGTTGGCGCAGCGCCTGTTGTTCGTCAAGCTTGCCCAGCTGCAGCAGCATGGACAGCGCGGCGATGCGGCCGCTGATCATCGCCGCTTCGCCGCCGCGCAAGCCGCCGATGTCGCCTGCCAGGTGGATGTCGCCGCGGCTGCTGCGCTGCCATTCGTCGTTGACCGGCTTCAGGAAGCCGTCGTCGGCGTAGCGGTGCTCCAGGCCCATCTGCTGGGTCAGCTGGGTGCGCGGGATGAAGCCGTAGCCGACGGCCAGCGTTTGCGCGGGGAAGCGGCGCGCGCGCGTCAGGTCGGCGCGCCAGTCTGCGTCATAGGGCGCGACCGTCACTTCGTTCAGCTCGGCATCGCCATGGGCTTCCACCACGCCCCAGCCGTAGTGCAGCGGGATGCCGTGGCGCTTCAGGTAGGCCACCATGCTCAGGCCGTCCAGGAACAGCTGCGGCTGGTTGAGCAGGGCGATCGTTTCCTTGGCCAGCCGGCCGAAGGCGCTGGCTTCGTAAACGCCGGCCACTGCGGCACCGGCGCGGTGCAGCTGGCACGCCACCAGCGGCAACAGTGGGCCGGTGCCGACCAGCACGGTGCGTCCCAGCGGCTTGACCACGCCGCTCTTGATCTGAAGCTGCAGGCCGCCCAGCATGATCACGCCCGGCAGGGTCCAGCCGGGGAAGGGCACGCTGCGCTCATGGCAGCCGGCGGCCAGCAGCAGCTGGGAAAAAGGGACGGCCTCGACTCGTTCGTCCGGCGTCAGCGCGAACAGTTCGCCTTCTCCGCCGCCGACGACGCGGGTGTTCAGCCGGATGTCGATGCGATCGCGGACTTGTTCGAATTCGCGGTGCAGCGCCTGCATGTTTTCGCGATAGCGCTCGCCCAGGTAGTCCAGCACTACGCCTTCCCGCAGCGGGCCGCGATAGACCACGCCGCCCACGCGGGAGGCCTCGTCCAGCAGCACGCACTCCACGCCGTGGCGCGCCAGCTCCATGGCGGCCGACATGCCGGCCGGGCCGCCCCCTACGATGACGGGTTTGGCGCTCATTGCAGACCCTCCGTATCGAAGCGGTTGCTGGCGGTTTCCACCTTCATGCCGGGGCGGACCACGGTCTGGCAGGCGCGGCGCTTGTGGCGGCCGTCTATGCGGACCTGGCAGCAATGGCAGACACCCATTCCGCAATAGGAGCCGGCGATCTGTTGATTGTCATTGCGGCTGAGCCGGCGCAGGCCGACAGCGTTGAGCACGCTCAGCACGGTTTCTCCAGGGGCGGCGACAACCGCTTCTTCGTTGATGTGTATGGTGAGTGTCTGGCCTTGCAGGGCCTGGATGTCATGATTGCGTTTTAGAGCCATGAAACACCTTGCTGAATGGAAGATTTGGCGGGCGTGTTTGTATCTGCATGCGTCGGGAGAGCCGCCCTTCCTTTCCCGCCATGCTTTACTTGTTTGCCCATGGGGCGAGTATTGATTGAATGAAAATAATTATGACATAAGGAAATTAACTTAATTTGAATAAATTTTTATCATCACTTGAATTTTGTTCATTTAACAAAAATCAAATTTTGAATTCATATCTTTCGGAAAATGACAGTTTTCCAAACTGTCTGTTACTTTTTTCGGACAGTCTGTTCATGCGAATTGGGCCGATTTCTTAACAGAATTTCATATAAAAACCTTGTTTAGAAATTTCTATTTAAAACAAATATGACTGCGACGCGAGGCGGCTACAAACCCTTACATGCCGAAACCTAAAGCGCGCTGAAAGCGCAGGCGATCGCTGCCATGCTGTGATCAGCGGGAGTTTGCTTCGGACTCCGGAAACATCGAGAAGACAGATTCCAAGGAGATGCAAGGTGGAATGGAAGAAACAGGGCTGCAAATGGATAGCCTTGATGCTGGCGGCCGCCAGCCTCGGCGCTTGCGTGGTCACGCCGCCGCGCGCCCAGGTGGTGTATCAGCCGGCATCGGTGCGCCTGGACTTGCCGCGAGAATGGCGGCCGGCGGAGCACCCGTACTACCTGCATGCGATGAGCGATTTGCGTCAGGCGCGGGCTTATCTGGCGCGGCCGGATTATCCGCAGATAGCCGATGACGAGCGCCGCGCGGTAGGCGAGATCGATGCCGCGCTGAACGAGATGCAGCGCGCCGCGATTGAGGATGGCAAAGACCCCTGGCGCTATGAGCAGCCCGACGCGCGCATGAGCCCCACCGACCGCTTCCACAAGGCGCTGGAGTTGCTGGATGCCGCCCGCCGCGACGCCAGCCATCAGGAAGACGATCCGTGGGTGCGCGATCTGCAGCATCGCATCCTTCATCACATAGACGGCGCCCACCATGCCGTGCAGCAGGCTATCAAGGACGCCCTGCGCTAAGCGCTGGGTAAATCGGATAATTTCGAGGAGACAAGCATGAAACTGCGTGCAATGTTCACTGTTCTGGCTTTTGCAGCCGCCGGTAACGCCATATTGAGCGCCCCCGCCTGGGCCGATGGCTGGCGCGAGGGAGATCCGTGGAACTGGCAGCAGCACCAATGGCATCCGGAAGAGCACCCGTACTATCTGCACGCGATGAGCGATTTGCGCCAGGCGCGCGATCTGTTGGCCAGGCCGGATTATCCGCAGGTCATGGATGACGAGCGCCATGCCGTGGATGAGATAAACAAGGCGATGCGCAAGATGCGCGACGCGGCCATCGACGATGGCAAGGACATCTACGACCGCATGCCGCCGGATGCCCGCTGGCGGCCGGAAGACCGCTTTCACCAGGCCAAGGAACTGCTGGCCAAGGCGCGCCAGGACGCGACCCATCGCGAGGATGATCCATATCTGCGCTCGCTGCAGCGCGACATTGTCCATCACATCGACCAGGCCCAGCGCGCCATTGATCAGGCAGTCAACGACGCATTGCGCTGAGTCCGGCCTGCAGCCGGTGTGACGCCGGATAGGGCTTGCGCTACCATCAGGCAAGATTAAGCCAGATGGAGTATGCAATGAGCCGAATCCTGGTGCTCTACACCGGTGGTACCATAGGCATGGACCACACCCCCGATGGCCTGGCGCCCGTGCCGGGTCTGCTGCCGCGCCTGCTGCGGCGTTTCGAACGTCCCGGGCTGGAGTTCGACATCGTTGAATTCGCGCAGCTGATCGACTCGTCCGCCATCACCCCGCGTCAATGGAACGAGATCATCGACGCCTTGGTCTCGCGCTATGCGCAATACGACGGCTTCGTCGTGATCCACGGCACCGACACCATGGCCTATACCGCCAGCGTGCTTGCCTTCGCCCTGCAGGGCTTGGCCAAGCCGGTGGTGCTGACCGGCGCCCAGTTGCCGCTGGTGCATCCGCGCTCCGATGGCTGGGCCAATCTGGCAGATGCTTTCGAGGCCGCTTGCCAGCCGGATCTGCATGAAGTCGCCATCGCTTTCAACCGCCTGCTGCTGCGCGGCTGCCGAGCCCGCAAGCTGGACGTTGAACATTTTGACGGCTTCAACAGCCCCAATGCCGAGCCGCTGGCCGAGTTCGCCATTCATGCCCATTGGCGACGCGATCGCTGGCTCAAGCAGGATGGAGGATGGCGGCCGCAACGGGTCAATGAGGAACTGAAGCTGGCCGCGCTGATGCTGACGCCGGGCTATGGCAGCGCATGGGCCGGGCGCGCCTTGCAAAGCGGGGAGCTGGATGGCGCCATCGTGCTGAGCTACGGCAGCGGCAACGCTCCCGCCGATCCCGCGCTGCTGGACGGCATAGCGGCGATGACGGCGCGCGGCTGCCCAGTGTTGACCTTGACCCAGGTGGTGAAGGGCGCGGTGGAGGTGGGCGCTTATGCCGCCAGCCAGCCGCTGGCGCGAGCCGGCGCGCTGCCGGGAGGAGATCTGACGCCGGAGGCGGCGCTGGCCAAGCTGCATGTGCTGTTGTCGGCGGCGCCGTCCGCCGCGGCGCTGCGAGAGGCGCTGGCTTGCTCCTTGCGTGGCGAGATCACCCTGTAGGGCGCGTCGGGCGCCGAAGCCAGGCTGCCTAAAAAACGGGCAGCCTTTTTTCATGCTTGGCATTCAATGACTTGCCGAGCGTGTCCACAACGCTTCCACATTTTTCTACACCGGAGATGTGGGCAAGCGCCTCGTCCGGCGCGGAAGATGGAAGCGGCGGCTTGCATTGCCGCCTGCCTAAAAAATAGTCAGATCGGCCTGGGTAAAGCAAAATCAGCCACTTGCGCTGTTTGTCCACAATCGGCGCGCAGGATTGTGTACCGTAGGTGGGGATTTCTCTGGAGGGGCGGGGGGATGGATTTGCCTAAAAAATAGGCGATCAGATTTTTTCTTTGGATTTCATCGGCTTGCTCAAGCTATCCACAGCGGGTCCACACAACGCTTCACTTGAACTGGTGGAAAAGTTCCCGCTTGATTAAAAAATAGACGGGTGGGCAAATGTCTTATTCCATCAAGCCTTTGGCTGGGTTTTCCACAGCCGGCTCACAGCGCTGTCCCCGTCTATTGTTAAAAACGCGGAAAGCCTTTGCCGTCGCGGTATAATGGCGGGCTTGGCCGAGCGATGGCCGGCGCGTCCTGCCGGCGGCTTGGCGCGGATGCGAGGGCAATGCGGCAACAATATGGCGACAAGCCGATCCGGGTGGCGATAGTCGGCCCGGAGTCCAGCGGCAAGAGCACATTGGCGGAAGATCTGGCGCGCCGCTTGCGCGGGCTAGGGTGGGCGGCGACCTGGGTGGAGGAATATTCCCGGGCCTATTACGCCGATAAGCCCTATGTCTCCACGCCGGCCGACATCGAGGCGATCGCCGCCGGCCAGCTGGCGGCGGAGGACGCGGCGGCGGCTGGCAGCCGCATCCTGCTGTGCGACACCACGGTGCTGACCTGCAAGATCTGGGCGGAAGTGGCCCACGGCGCGGCTTCGGCGGCGCTGCTGGCCTTGTACCGGCCGCATGATTACGACTTGACGCTGCTGGCCTGCCCGGACATTCCCTGGCAGCCTGATCCATTGCGCAGCCACCCCACCCAGCGCGACTGGCTGCTGGCGCTGCACAGGCAGGAACTGGCGCGGCAGGGCATCCAAGCCGTGGAATTGCGCGGCGAGCGCGAGCCGCGGCTAGAGAGGGCGCTGCGGTCGGTCTTGGCCCTGTTGGCTGCCTAAAAAATAATCAGGGGCGAAACGGGCAGGAAAAACAGCGGCTTGCCGCGCTTGTCCACAGCGCCTCCACAAGATTGTTCGCCGCGAGCGTGGATAGCCCGGCGCGGCTGCCTAAAAAATGGGCGGCAAGAAAAACATCAGACAGATTAAGGGCTTGGCGGCCTTGTCCACAGGCCGCTCACAAGCCTGTCCAGAATGAGTGTGAAAAAATGAAAGAAACCTTCAAGCTGTCCAGCGAATACATCGCGCTGTGCGATCTGCTCAAGGCTTGCAACGTCTGCCATTCCGGCGGCGCCGCCAAACATTTCATCGGCGAGGGCAATGTGCGGGTGGATGGGCAGGTTGAGCTGCGCAAGACCTGCAAGATCCGCGCCGGCCAGCAAGTCAGCGGCGATGGCTTCAGCATCGTGGTCGAGGCCGCCTGACATGATCGACCCGGCTGACATCAGGCCGGAGCCGCCGTTCGAGGTCAGCGACGACATGTGCTGCGGCAGCGGCTGCGAGCCGTGCATCCTGGACCTGCATCAGCAGGCGCTGCGCGAATACCGCGTCCGGCTTGCGGCTTGGGAGCGGCGGCAGGCCGCACCGCAGGGAGAAGGAGAATACGATGGCCGGCATTGACCTGCATTTCCATTCCCGCACCTCGGACGGCGCGCTGACGCCGACCGAGGTGATAGACCGCGCCGCCTTGCGCCAGCCGGCGCTGCTGGCGCTGACCGACCACGATTGCACCGGCGGCTTGGCCGAGGCCGCCGCGGCTGCGGCCAGGCATTGCATAGGCTTTTTGAACGGCGTCGAAATTTCGGTGAGCTGGGGCCGCCATACTGTGCATATCGTCGGGCTGGGCGTCGATCCCGAAAACGCCGCGTTGGCAGCCGGACTGCAAAGCATACGCCACGGGCGGCTGGAGCGGGCGCGGCAGATGGCTGACTCGCTGGCCGCGGCCGGCATCGCCGGTTGTTTCGAGGGTGCCATGCGCTGGTGCGACAATCCGGAAATGATCAGCCGCACCCACTTCGCTCGCCACTTGGTCGATTGCGGGGCGGTCAAGGACGTGCGCACCGTGTTTCGCAAGTATCTGACGCCGGGCAAGCCGGGCTACGTGGCCCACGAATGGGCCAGCCTGGAAGACGCCGTCAGCTGGATCGTCGGCGCCGGCGGCATGGCGGCCATCGCCCATCCCGGCCGCTACGACATGGGCCGCACCCTGATCGAACGGCTGATCCTGGACTTCAAGGCCGCAGGCGGGCAGGGCATAGAAGTGGCCAGCGGCAGCCATAGCCTGGACGATATGCACAAATTCGCGCTGCACGCGGACCGGCACGAGTTGTTCGCCAGCAGCGGCAGCGATTTCCACGCGCCGGGCGAGGGTGGCCGCGACGTCGGCCACACCGAGGATTTGCCGCCTATCTGCCGGCCGATCTGGCGCGAGCTGGATGCGCGCGTTATCCGGGCGTAGCCCCGGAACTCAAGAGGGATGATATGAAAAGCGTTCATGGTGACGTCTGTTGCGTAGCGTATATGGCTACCAGTCTGGATGGTTATATTGCTCGGGAAGATGGCGGCTTGGAGTGGCTGAACCAGGTGGCCGTTGAGGGCGAGGATTATGGCTATAGCGCTTTTATGGAGACGGTGGATGCGCTGGTGATGGGGCGCGGCACGTTCGCCAAAGTGATGGGCTTTGCCGAGTGGCCATATCCTGGCGTGAAAGTCGTGGTGGCCAGCTCCAGCTTGAGCGAGGCTGACTTGCCAGCGGCGCTGCGCGACAAGGTGACGGTGAGCGCTGACGCGCCGGCTGAGCTGGTGGCAAGGCTTGCAGCAGATGGGGCGCGCTGCGTGTATGTTGATGGCGGACGCTTGGTCACGTCTTTTTTGGCGGCGAGGGTGTTGAACCGCGTCATCATCAGCCGGGTGCCTATCCTTTTGGGCGGCGGCATTCCCCTGTTTGGCAGCTTCGGGCGCGAGGTGGCGTTGCAACATCAGTCCACTCGCGCTTTTGCCAGCGGGCTGGTGCAGAGCGATTATCTGATCAATAGCAACAGCCGTACTGAAACACGGCTTTGAAGCGACGGTAAACATGGCTCAGTTTTTTATCATTCACCCCGACAATCCGCAGGCCAGGCTGATCCGCGAGGCGGTGAAGATCCTGCGCGAAGGCGGGGTGATCGTCTATCCCACCGACTCCTGTTACGCGCTGGGCTGCATGCTGGGCGACAAGGCCGCGCTGGAGCGCATCCTTGATATTCGCGGCGTGGACCTCAAGCAGCGCATGATGACGCTGGTGTGCCACGATCTGTCCGAACTGGCCAATTACGCCAAAGTGGACAACGGCCAGTTCCGCGTGCTGAAGTCCACCACCCCGGGCAGCTATACCTTCATCCTGCAGGCCACGCGCGAGGTGCCGCGCCGCACGCTGCACCCCAAGCGCTCAACCATAGGCCTGAGAGTGCCGGACCATAAAGTGGCGCTGGCCTTGCTGGAAGAGCTGGGCGAACCCATATTGTCCTGTACGCTGCTGCTGCCCGGCGACGCCGAACCGCTGTCCGATCCGTACGAAATCCGCGAGCGGCTGGAGCATGCGGTGGACGCGGTGATAGACGGCGGCTGGTGCGGCACCGAGCCGACCACCGTGATCGACATGACCGACGGCATGGAGCTGGTGCGCCAGGGCAAGGGTCCGCTGGCGCCGTTTGGTCTGTAACCCCATTGCAATAGGAAATCATGCAGTCCCTGTCCCTGATTCAACAACTGGCGGTGTCCATTCTTCCCATCCTGTTCGCCATCACCATTCCGGCCGGCGCCCAGGCTTTCATGGCGGATTATCTGGGCGACCGCACCGCCTACATGACCGGCCGCCGAACCTTCAGCCCGCTGGCCCACATTGACCCCATCGGCTCCATCGCGTTGCCGTTGGCCGGCGTGGCCATGGGCGGCTTCATCATGGGCTGGCCCAAGTCGCTGCAATTCAATCCCGGCGCCATGCGCAAGCCGCGCAGCGCGCTGGCCAAGGTGGCGGCAGTGACGCCGCTGGCCAATCTGGCGATGGCGTTGCTGTGGGCCGGCGTGGCGTTGGCAGCCGACCATCTGTCGGTCTACTTCGGCGAGCCGCTGCAACTGATGGCGCTGATAGGCATCAAGGTCAATGTGGCGCTGATGATCTTCACTTTGATCCCGCTACCGCCGCTGCCGGGCGGCATCATTGCGCAGGCCTTGCTGCCGGCGCGCGCCGCATGGCAGTTCTCCAAGGTGGAGCGCTACAGCTTCTGGATACTGCTGCTGTTGATGTTCAGCGGCATTCTGGGCAAGGTGCTGTTGCCGCTAGTGCAGGCCATCGTAATGCTGATAGTCGGCGCGGCGCTGTGAGCGCCGTTAAGCCAATGAACAGGCCGCGCACGCGCGGCCGGATAGACAAGGAGTGGGGATGGATCTCGACCTGATGGTGCAGCGTGTCGCCATTTATGCCTTGCCGGTGCTGCTGGCGATCACCATGCATGAGGCGGCGCACGCGTATGCGGCTCGCCGTTTTGGCGACAGCACGGCTTATATGATGGGCCGGATGACGCTGAACCCGCTGAAACACATCGACCCGGTGGGCACGGTGTTGCTGCCGCTGCTGACGGTGTGGATGGGCGGTTTCGTGTTCGGCTGGGCCAAGCCGGTGCCGGTGAACTTCGGCGCGCTGCGCAAGCCGCGCCAGCACAGCCGCTGGGTGGCCGCAGCCGGGCCGGCCGCCAATTTCGCCATGACCATAGGCTGGACGCTGCTGCTGAAGCTGGCGCTGCATACCGACAATGCCTACACCGAGCCTTTGATGCTGATGAGCAAGGCCGGCATCGCCATCAATATCTCGCTGATGCTGCTCAACCTGCTGCCGATTCTGCCGCTGGACGGCGGCCGCATCGTGGAGAGCCTGCTGCCGCCTGGCACGGCCTGGAAGTATTCCCAGACCGAGCGTTACGGCATGTGGATACTGTTGCTGCTGATCGCCACCGGTTTGCTGGGCACCATTCTGCAACCGTTTTACCAGTTGATGTATCATCTGCTGCAACTGTTTTTCTAGAACCCTGCGCGGGCCAGGCCGCCGGATGGTGCCGGCGGCTTTTGCTTTCCCGCGGCCAATCGAGAGCACAATAATATGTCCGCCAACCGCATCCTTTCCGGCATGCGCCCCACCGGCAGCCTGCACCTTGGTCACTACCATGGCGTGATCAAGAACTGGGTGGAACTGCAGCATCATCACGAATGCTTCTTCATGGTGGCCGACTGGCACGCGCTGACGACCAATTTCGACGACGTTTCCATCATCGGCAAATCGATCAACGAAATGGTGATCGACTGGCTGGCTTCCGGCGTCGATCCGGAAACCGCCACCATCTTCGTGCAGTCCAAAGTGCCGCAGCATGCCGAGCTGCACCTGGCGCTGTCCATGGTGACGCCCCTGGGTTGGCTGGAGCGGGTGCCCACCTACAAGGACCAGCTAGAGAAGCTGAGCCACAAGGACCTGACCACCTACGGCTTCCTCGGCTACCCGCTGCTGCAGGCGGCGGACATCCTGGTGTACAAGGCCGGGCTGGTGCCGGTGGGCGAGGACCAGGTGCCGCACATCGAGCTGACGCGCGAAGTGGCGCGCCGCTTCAACCATATGTTCGGTCGCGAGCCCAATTTCGAAGAGCTGGCCCGCGCCGCCGTCAAGAAAATCGGCAAGACCGGCAAGCTGTTCGAGCAGTTGCGCAACCGCTATCTGCAGGACGGCGAGGTGGAGGCCCTGGCGCAGGCGCGCGATATCCTGGCCGCCAGCCAGAACCTGGGCAGCGCCGACCGCGAGCGTCTGTATGGCTGGCTGGAAAACAAGGGCAAGAGCATCCTGTCCGAGTGCGAGGCCAAGCTGACCGCCGCCTCCAAAATGCCGGGCCTGGACGGCCAGAAGATGTCCAAGTCTTACGGCAACACCATCACCATGCGCGAAGCGCCGGAGACGGTGAGCAAGAAGATCCGCGGCATGCCGACCGATCCGGCGCGCGTGCGCCGCACCGATCCCGGCACTCCGTCCAAGTGCCCGGTGTGGCAGCTGCACGAGGTGTACAGCGACGGCGCAACCAAGGAGTGGGTCAAGGCCGGCTGTACCAGCGCCGGCATCGGCTGTCTGGATTGCAAGCAGCCGGTGATCGACGCCGTCGTGCGCGAGCAGCAGCCGATGTTCGAGCGCGCCGAGAAATACCTGGCCAATCCCAAGCTGGTCACGGAAATCCTGGCCGACGGCAATGCCCGCGCCGAGAAGGTGGCGCGCGAGACCATGGGCGAGGTGCGCGCGGCGATGGGCTTGGGCTACTAAGCCGCAGACCTGCTTGTGATGCCGGTTTGCGCCGTCCGGCGGACGGCGCCCGGCTCAGCTTTGCTGCAGCAGTTCCGACACCTCGCGCACGACTTGCACCACATCGCGCGCGCCGCTGCGGATTTCCTGAATCGCGCCGCGCGCTTGGTCGGCCAGCTGCAGGCTGTTGTCGGCCAGCGTCTGCATCTGTTGCATCGCCTCGATCGCCGAGCGCGAGTCGTCCTGAATGCTCTTGACGATGCCGGAAATCTCCCCGGTGGACTGGCTGGTGCGTTCCGCCAGCTTTCTTACCTCATCCGCCACCACGGCGAAGCCGCGGCCCATTTCGCCGGCGCGCGCCGCCTCTATCGCCGCGTTCAGCGCCAAGAGGTTGGTCTGGTCGGCGATGTCGCTGATGGTGTCCACGATGCTGCCGATCTGGCTGGAGCTGTCGCCCAGTTTGGCCAGAATGCTGGACGAGGTTTCCACGCTGCCTGCCACCCGGTTGATTTCGCTGGCAGCCTGTTCCAGCACCGATGTCCCTTGAATCGACAGTTGCTCGGTGTTCTGCGAGGCTTCTACCGCGCTTTGCGCGTTTTCGGCCTGTTGCCGCAACCGCAGCATCTGCTCGCTGATGTCGCTGGCGAACTTCACCACCCGCACCGGACGGCCGTCCGGGTCCAGCACCGGATTGTAGGTGGCCTGAAGCCACACCGTGTCGCCGTTCTTGCGCAGGCGGCGGAACTGGCCCTCCATAAAGTGTCCCTGCCTAAGCTGTTGCCACAATTTGCCGTATTCCGGACTGGCGGCGTAGCTTGCCTCGCACAGCATGCGGTGGTGTTTGCCTATCACTTCGCCGCGAGAATAGCCGAAAACCTTCAGAAAGTTATCGTTGGCGTCGAGGATATTGCCGTCCAGATCGAATTCGATGCGCGCCATCGAGTGGTCTATCGCCTGGCGCAAAGCCAAGCTGTCCTGCTCCGCGCGCACTTGGGCCGTGATGTCGATCGCCACCTTGATCACGCCGGTAACCCGCCCGGATTGATCGCGAATCGGCGTGTAATTGGCTTCCAGCCAGATTTCCGATCCGTCCTTGCGCAGTCTGCGCACGCGGCCGGATTGGAATTCTCCCTGTCCCAGCTTGTGCCAGAAATCGCGATAAGCCGGGCTGGCCGCGTAAGCCTGGGGGCAGAAAATGCGGTGGTGCTGTCCGGCGATGTCCTGCATCTGGTAACCCATCGCCCGCAGAAAGTGTTCATTGGCATGGCGGATAGTGCCATCGGCTGCAAATTCGATCACCGCCATAGAGCGATCGATGGCCGCGAGACGGCTGCGGGCTTGCTCAAGCTCCAGGCGGACGGCGTCGAGTTCGCGGGAGAGGCCGCGGTTGAAAAATGACATGGCGTGCTCCTTGAAAAGCCATGCAACCTTCGCGCAGGGACCGGCGAGGGATGCATTGGGACGTGACGGCACAGTCAATATTAGTAGAAATACGGATCGTTATGATGCGTCATGCCATGGCAAAAGCGCCCGCTAGGGCGGTAATGCCGTTCACTTAAGGATTTTCGGGCGACTTTTCTGGCCTTGAGAGCACAGGAATCCACAAAAAAAGCACCGTTTCCCATGCATGGAGACGGTGCTTTTCTCTTAAGTGAACGGCATTACCGCTAGGGCGGGCGCTTCTGATCGGGCCGGACGGCCAATGGGCACGAGAGTCAGTCCAGCTTGTATTGCGCGCCCAGTATGAAAGTGCGGCCGGTAGGGTCGTATTGGCTGGAGTCGAAGTAGACGCCGCTGTGGGCATCCCATGGCGGGCGCTTATTGGTCAGGTTGTCCACCGCGGCGGTCAGCGTCAGCCGTTTGAAGCCTTTGTAGCTGGCGCTGAGGTTGAAGGTGTCGGAACCCTTGACCCAGGCCTGATCATTGTCGTCGTCGCGGGTGGCCTGGGTATAGCCATTGGTATGGAACCAGGTCAGCGTGCCGCTCCAGTCGCGGGCCTCCCAGTTGGCCGAGGTCTGGCCCTTCCAGCGCGGCAGCGCGCCGTGGACATTGCTGCCGGCGCCTTCTACCTGCGGGCTGTTTTGCTGCAGCGGCTTGCTGAACGACAGCAGCCGGGTCCATTGCGCGGCCAGCGTAAGCTTGCCGGGCGCGAATTTCCAGCTTTGCGACAGCTCGAGGTCAAAGCCGGAAGTGCTTTGCGAACTCAGGTTGATGAATTTCTGGGAGATCGATTGCAAGCGGCCCTGGCTGTCGCGCACCACTTGGCCAGGATAGGCCTGCGGATTGCGGATCAACGTTTCGGGGTCCTCCAGCCCGATGACGTCTTTTTGGCGGATGCGATAGTAGTCGACGCCTATGCTTGTGCTGGCGGTCGGGGAAAAGACAAAGCCCAGGTTCAGGTTGTTCGAGCGCTCCGGCTTGATGGCCGGATTGGCCACCACCAGGTGGGTGAACGATACCGAACGCCCTGGCGTCACCGGGTCGAATGGGTCCTGGGCGCTGCTGTAGCTGACTGCGGTGCTCTGGGTGATTTCCGGCAGCGAGGGCGCGCGAAAACCTTTGGACACCGAGCCGCGCAGCGTCAGGCTTTCCAGCGGCTGATAGCGCAGGCCCAGCTTGGGCGAGAAGGCGTTGCCGAAATCGCTGTAGTGGTCGGCGCGGGCGGCGGCGCTCAGCGACAGGTTCTTCAGCAGCGGCACATTCAGTTCCGAGTAGGCCGCCTGGATCAGGCGCGAGCCGTCGATCAGGTCCAGCGCCGGACGCAGCTCGGTGCCGCTCAGCACTTGCCAGGAGGTGCCGGCGTTCATGACTTCGCGCCGCAGCTGGTAGCCGGCGGCAAAGCCGATCGGTCCCGCCGGCAGCCGGCCTAGTTCGGTGCTGGCGGTGGCGTCCAGGCTCATCACCCGGTAGTAAGCCGGGCGCAAGGTATTGATGCGCAGGCTGTCCTTGACCGCTTCGCTGTTTTTCGAGGGATCGGTGAAGCTGTAGCCGCCGTTCTGCAGCAGGGCTTCATAGGCGTAGCGGTTGACGAAGTTGTAGGCGTATTCGCGCAGCCGGCTGTCGGAATACAGGCCGGAGACATCCCAATCCCATTTATCTCCGCTGCCCTTGACGCCGGCCAGCAGGCGGCGGAAGGAGGTGCTGTCGGTCTTGTCGCGCTCGCCCTGCCCGAACAGCACGGTGCTGAACGGCGTAGGCGCGGCGTTGGGATTGTCGGGATGGCCGACCGGCAGCGTGGTGCTGATCGGCACCAGTTTCTGATCGGCGGCGTCCCAGGCGCGCAGCGAGCTGGTGAGCGGCAGCGGACCGGCGAAGATGGCGCTGGCGTGGCTGGCGCCGTACAGGAATTCGGCATAGGCCTCGGCTGTGGCGTTCAGCCTGTAGCTGCCGTGCAGGGCGGCGTGATAGCGCTCGATGGCCGGCATCAGCGTGGTGTACTGCGCCGGGTTGTAGGCCCAGACGCGGCCGCTCTTTGCCGGGTTCAGGGTCGAGTAGTCGGTATCCTGCAGCGGGCCGACGGCCTTGGGGAAGCGATTGGTCGGATCCGATCCATAGTAGTTGGTGACCGCCCAGTTCAGCGAGCCGCCGGGCAGGCCGCGAAAATCGTTGTCTTTCAGCCAGGACACGTCGGTCTGGTCCAAGCGGCCGCGCTTTTGCGAATCGAAAGCGAACCAGACGTTGTAGCCGTCTTGCTCCAGATCGCCCTTGCCGGCCAGCAGGTTGAACTTTTGTTGGTTCTGGCCGGTGCTGCTGTCGCGGCTGAACTCCACGCCGGCCTCGGCGCCCTGGTAGTCGGGGTAAAGAATGATGTTGACCACGCCTGCGATGGCGTCCGATCCGTAAATGGCCGAGGCGCCGTCCTTCAGAATCTCGATGCGCTTGACGGCTTTCAGCGGCAGCGCATTCAAGTCGACAAAGGTTTCCTGCAACTCCTGCGCGGTGGCGTAATTGGAAACCCGCTTGCCATTGACCAGCACCAGCGTGTTGCGCTGGCCCAGGCCGCGCAGCGAAACGCCGGCGGTGCCGGCGGAGAAGCTGCCGGTGACTTGTTCGTTGAAGCTGTTGCCGCTGTTCACCGCCAGCGAGCGCAGCACGTCCGGGAGGTCGGCTTTGCCGCTTTTGGCGATGTCGGCGGCGGTGATCACCTGGACCGGATTGGCCTTGGCTTTGACGCTGGCGCGGATATTGCTGCCGGTGATGGTGACGCGTTCCAGGGTGTTGTCGGGCGCGGATGAGTCGGCGGCGAGAGCGGAAAAAGGCAAAGCGGCGCCCAGCCCGGCCAGCAGCAGGGTGTGTTTCATCATGGATGAGGCTTTCTTTGTTATCGGTTTGAGGTATACGGGTGCGCCTGTCCGGCGAGTCTTGGTTTTAGCCGGACAGGCTGCGACAGCGGAAAACGGGGAAGGAGGTCGGCGTAATGGAAGGCATTTTTGGATACAAAATACATAATCTGATATGCAAAATGTATCAATGCGAATCGGGTATGTGAAATGAAAGATTGCGCTTAGCTAATCACGGAGACGGGATAGGGCATGAGGCCGGCCGGTGGCATGCGTTCGATGCCAAGATGGCGCTTGAAGCCGCTTGGGAGCGCGCCCAGGCAGGGCAAGGGAGCATCTGCGCGCGATCTGGCCCCCTGCAGTGTGGTTGACAAGCCATAGTGCTGGATGCGTCGCGCTCCGGCGCGCCTCACTCCAGCGGATCGACCTCGCCGTCCGCGCTGACGCGGGCACGGATGGTCTTGCCGCTGCTGAGGTTGCGCACCGGGATGATCTCGCCCTGCCGGCCGTTGGCCAGGGCCTCGCCGGCCACGGTCACTTCGATGCCGTCCTGCCGCGCTACGATGCGCAGGCCGGCGCCGCGTTTCACCAGTTGCGGCGCCTGCAGTTGCCGGCGTCGCAGCGGCTGGCCGGCGCTGAGCGTCGAGCGGACCTGCAGGCCTTGCGGCGGCGCGGCGGGGCCGAACAGATCGGCTGGGTCGGCAATCGGGCGTTCTTCCCAGGCGATGTCTTCCGCTTGCAGCATTTCGCCGGCGCGCAGGTCGCGGGCGGCGACGGCGACGCGCGCGGACACCGCGGCGCGGACGATGGCAGTGCCGCGCCAGCCCATGCCCGGGCATGCCAGAGCGAAGCGCATGCGGCTGAAGGCGCGCGTATCGGCTGCCTCTGCCTGCCAGGGCGCGGAGCAGGCGGGCATGTCGCGCGGCGGCAGCAATTGCAACTGCGTGCCGCTGGCTTCCAGTCCTGCCTCCTGCAGACGCTGATTAATCCGGGCTTCCGCCTGTTGCCGGATGGCGGCGTCCGGTCCTGCGGCGGCCGGTATGGTTTGAGGCATGACGAGGGCGAGCAGCGTCAAGGCTTGAGTCGTGAATTTTGCCATTCGGAATTGCTTGGTAATTGTTGCGTATACGATGCTGGATTCACTTATTAGTATCGCTTTCCAATTAAAGGGCTATTTGTAGCGAATAGCTTGAACATGGTAGTGAACTGATAGGGTCAAGGCAATGGGCTTACATCTGGACAAGGCCCTGAGCATCCATCCCGAGGCCTTGCGGCTGCGGGCGGAGCGGACCCGGGTGTTGGCGTCCAATATCGCCAACGAAAACACCCCGGGTTATCAGGCGCGCGATATCGATTTCAAGGCGGCGCTGGCATCGGCCGGCGCCGACTCCCCATTGGCGCTGGATGAAGGCGGCGATCTGCTGTACCGGCTGCCCAATCACCCGTCCCGCGACGGCAATACCGTCGAGCTGGGCGTGGAACAGGCCGAATTCTCCCAAAACGTTTCCGAATTCCAGACCAGCCTCACCTTCATCAATATGAAGCTGCACGGGCTGGCCAAAGTCATTGCGGGGCAATAGGCCATGTCATTTCGCGATATCTCGCGCATTGCCGGCTCGGCGATGACCGCGCAAACGGTGCGCCTGAATACGGTGGCCAGCAACCTGGCCAACGCCGATGCCGCTGCCGGCAACGAGCAGGCGGCCTATCACGGCCGCAAGCCGGTGTTCTCCAGCCAGATGATGGGCGAGGGCGTCGGCGTGCAGGTGCTGGATGTGGTGCATAACCCGGAGCCGGTGCGCAAGGCCCACGAGCCGGGCAATCCGCTGGCCGACGCCGACGGCAATGTCTACTACAGCAACGTCAACTCAGTGGAAGAAATGACCGACATGCTGTCCGCCAGCCGCGCCTTCCAGACCAATGTCGAAGTGCTGGCGCGAGTGAAAACCATGCAGCAGGACCTGCTGAAGCTGGGAGACAACGCATGAGCGTGAATCAGACGCAGTCGTCGCAACAGTCCCCGGGCGGCCAGGCCTCGTCCGCCGCGCCGCAAGTGGCGCCGGCCGCCGGCAAGAAGAATGATACCCAGGACATGTTCATGACCTTGTTGCTGGCGCAGATCCGCAACCAGAGTCCGCTGGACCCGGCCGATCCGTCGCAGTTCGTCAGCCAGTTGGCGCAGATGAACCAAGTGCAGTCGACTCAGGACATGGTCAAGCTGCTGCAAAGCCAGAGCGGCATGCTGCGCGAGCTGCAAGGACTGGCGCTGGGCGCGCAGGTGGGCAAGCCGGTGCTGGTGCAGACCGACCGCTTCCGCAGCGACGGCCAGACCGCCCTGTCCGGCCGCTTGACCCTGTCCGGCGCGGAGGAGGCCAATACTTTGATCCTGACCGACGCCGCCGGCCGGCGCACCCGCATCGAGCTGGGCAAGCGCGCCGCCGGCGCCAGCGACTTCCAGATCAAGCTGGCCGATCATGGCCTGGCGGCCGGCGATTATCAGCTGGAGCTGGCCACCGCTTCCGGCAGCGCCGGCTTGCTGGAACTGAAGGCCAACGTCAACGGCGTGCGCCTGCCGGTCAACGGCGGCGAACCGGTATTGTCGCTGGCCGGCTTGGGGGAATTCCCGTCGTCCTCCGTTTCCGCCCTGCTGGGTCTGCCCGGCGCTTCCGCTTAAAGTCCTGTTCGGAGAGTCCTATGAGTTTCGAAATCGCCCTGTCCGGCATCCACGCCGTCAACGATCAGCTCGGCAGCATCAGCGACAATATCGCCAACTCCGCCACTTACGGCTTCAAGTCCGGCCGCGTGACCTTCGCCTCCGCCTATGCAGGCAGCCAGGCCATGGGCGTCGATAGCCGCGGCAACAGCCAGAACATCGGCCGCAACGGCGGCCTGGTGAATACCGGCCGCGCGCTGGACGCCGCCATCGACGGCCGCGGTTTCTTCGTTTCCAAGAGCGCGGCCGGCACGGTCAGCTACAGCCGCGTCGGCATTTTCGATACCGACAAGGATGGCTATCTGATCGACGCCAACAAGGGACGCATCCAGGGTTTCGCCCGCTCGCCGGACAGTCCGGCGCTGGGGGCGCTGGGCGACATCCAGATCCCCACGGGCAATATTCCGGCCAAGGCCAGCGACGCGCTGCAGTACACCGGCAATATGTCGGCCGGCTGGGCGACGCAGACCATCCCGTTCGATAAAGGCAAGCCCCAGAGCTTCAACCACTCCAGCGTGTCCACTGTCTATGACTCCCTGGGCAACAAGCACAATCTGACCCAGTACTTCTGCAAGAGCTCGGACAGCACCGTTACCGTGCACTACGCGCTGGACGGCAAAGACCTGACGGCAAGCACCGATCTCAAATTCGACAGCAACGGCAAGCTGACCCAGCCGGCGGCCGCGGTGGCACTGGACCTGGGCACGCCGGCCAGCGCTTCGCCGCTGAAGCTGGCCGTCGATTACAGCGGCACCACCCAGTTTGCCGGCGAGGCCAGCACCAGCCGCAACGCCGCCACCGGCTATCCGCCTGGCGCGCGCACCGGCGTCAGCCTGGGCGAGCACGGCGAGGTGATCGTCAGCTACAGCAATGACCAGAAGCAAGTGATCGCGCAACTGGCCATCGCCAATTTCGCCAACGAGAACGCGCTGGCCGCTTCGTCGCAGACCAGCTGGCAAGAAACCGCCGAATCCGGCGCGGCCCTGTTGTCCACCGCCGGCAGCAGCATGGCCGGCAAGCTGGCCACCAGCTCGCTGGAGCAATCCAATGTCGACGTCACCTCGGAGCTGGTGACGCTGATGACCGCGCAACGCAACTATCAGGCCAACACCAAGGTGATCTCCACCGAAAACCAGGTGATGCAGGCGCTGATGCAGGCGGTGTAAGGCGATGGACGCGCTGATCTACACCGCGATGAGCGGCGCGGGCCGCTTGCTCAAATCGCAGCAAATTCATGCCAACAATCTGGCCAACGCCGAAACCGGCGGCTTCCGCGCCGACATCGACACCGCCGTCAGCCAGGCGGTGCCGGGCTACGGCTACGACGCCCGGCTGCTGAGCCAGAACGCGCCGACCGCGCTGGACACCCGCAACGGCACGGTGGTGGAAACCGGCCGCGATCTGGACGTGGCGCTGCAGGGCGATGGCTTCCTCGCCATCGCCGCGCCGGACGGCAGCGAGGCCTACACCCGCGCCGGCGGCATGGTGGCCGGCGCCGACGGCACGCTCAGCGTCAACGGCCATCCGGTGCTGGGCGACGGCGGGGCGATCCGCCTGCCGGAAGGCTATCTGAAGGTCAGCGTCGCCGCCGACGGCACCGTGTCGGTGCTGAATCCCGGCGATGCCGAGATGCAGCCGGTGGACAAACTGAAGCTGGTCAAGCCCGATGCGCGCGAGCTGGCCAAGAGCGCCGACGGCTTGATCGTGCCGCGGCAGGGCGCGCCGTTCCCGGCCGACGACAGCGTCACGGTGCAAAGCGGCCATCTGGAACGCAGCAATGTGTCCGCGGTGGAGGAAATGGTGGCCACCATGACGCTCAACCGCAATTTCGAAATGCAAATGAAGCTGTTCAACGCCGCCAGCGACATGAACGAGGCGGGCAACCGCCTGCTGCGCGGCTGATAGGAGAGTTCGATGAACCCGGCACTGTGGATCAGCAAAACCGGCATCCAGGCGCAGGACGCGCGCCTGACCGCCATTGCCAACAACCTGGCCAACGTCAACACCAAAGGCTTCAAACGCGACCGCATGGTGTTCGAGGACATGTTCTACCAAGTGGACCGCCAGCCAGGCAGCAAGGTGGACGACAACAATCTGTCGCCGTCCGGCGTGCAGCTGGGCAACGGCACGCGCTTGGTGGGCAGCCAGAAGGTGTTCACCGAAGGCAACCTGACCACCACCAACCAGACGCTGGACGTGGCCATCGTCGGCCAGGGTTTTCTGCAGGTGAAGATGAGCAACGGCGAAACCGGCTACACCCGCGCCGGCGAGCTGCAGCTGAACGCGGACGGCCTGGTGGTCAACGCCCAGGGCCTGCCGCTGGAGCCGGAAATCAAGATTCCGGCCACCGCCACCAAGATTTCCATCAGCGAAACCGGCGTGGTGTCGGTGACCGAGGGCAGCGCCACCACGCCCACCGACGTCGGCCAGATCACGCTGGCCAACTTCGTCAACCCTACCGGCTTGTTGGCGCTGGGCGACAATCTGTTCCAGGAAACCGCCGCCAGCGGCAATGCCACCACCGGCAACCCCGGCGCCGATGCGCTGGGCAAGCTGAAGCAGGGCAGCCTGGAAGGCTCCAATGTGCAGGTGGTGGAGGAAATGGTGGACATGATCGCGGCGCAGCGCACTTATGAAATGAACACCAAGGTGTTGAGCGCGGCCGACAATATGCTGCAGCAACTGGGCCAGTCGGTGCGATGAGCCGGCTCAGCCCATTTGCGCTCGCCGCGCTGCTGCTGGCCGGCTGCGCCCAGTTCCAGCCGGCGCCGCCGCCGCCGGATCCGCTGCCCGAGCTGGTGCGGCAGTCCGCCGAGGCGCCGCGCGGCGGCGGCGTGTTCACCGCAGGCGGCACGCTGTCGCTGATCTCGGATAACCGCGCTTTCCGCCCCGGCGACATCCTGACCGTGGTGCTGGAAGAAACCACCCAGGCCAGCAAGCAGGCCGGCACCACTTTCGGCAAACAATCCGGCGCCAAGATCGGCCCGTCGCTGATCGGCAACACCACCTTCAACGCCCAGGTGGGCATAGACGCCAATCGCAATTTCAACGGCTCGTCCACCTCCACCCAGCAGAACGCGCTGGCCGGCTCGCTGACCGTGGTGGTGCATAAGGTGCTGCCGAATGGCCTGCTGCAGGTCAAGGGCGAGAAGCAGCTGACGCTGAACCAGGGCGAGGAGTCTTTGCAGCTGGCCGGCTATGTGCGGGTGGAGGACATCGACACCGACAACCGCGTGTCCTCGCTGCGCATCGCCAACGCCCGCATCGGCTATTCCGGCAGCGGCGCGCTGGCCGACGCCAATAATCCCGGCTGGCTGATGAAGTTCTTCACCAGTCCGCTGATGCCGTTCTAGGGCTATCGATGAGATTGACACTTTTGAAGCGCCTGATCGTCGCCGCCAGCCTGGCGGCGTTGTCGCTTGCCGCCGCCGCCCAGCCGCTGCGCCAACTGGTCAATGTGGAAGGCATACGCGACAACCAATTGATAGGCTACGGCATCGTGGTGGGCCTGGACGGCACCGGCGACAACTCGCAGGTGAAGTTCTCCGGCCAGTCCGTGGCCAATATGCTGAAGCAGTTCGGCTTGAAAATGCCGGAAAAGACCGACACCCGCGTCAAGAACGTGGCGGCGGTGATGGTCAGCGCCAGTCTGCCGCCCGGCTACAGCCGCGGCCAGACCATAGACGTGACGGTGTCGTCGCTGGGCGACGCCAAGAGCCTGCGCGGCGGCACCTTGCTGTTGACGCAGCTGAAGGCGGCCAACGGCGAGGTGTACGCCCTGGCCCAGGGCAGCGTGGTGGTCGGCGGCCTGTCGGCGCAGGGCAAGAGCGGCTCCAGCGTCACCGTCAACACGCCCACCGCCGGCCGCATTCCCAACGGCGCCAGCATAGAGCGCGAGATTCCCAGCGATTTCGAACAGGGCGATTCGGTGCGGCTCAGCCTGCGCCGCCCTAGCTTCGAAACCGCCACCAATGTGGTGAAAACCATCAACCGCAGCTACGGCAAGATCGCCAGCACCCGCAATGCCACCACCATAGAAGTGCGGGCGCCGCAGGACCCGACCGAGCGCGTGGCCTTCGTCGCGCGGCTGGAAAAACTCAATGTGGACGTGGGCCAGGAGATTCCGCGAGTGGTGTTCAATTCGCGCACCGGCACCGTGGTGATCAGCGAGGGCGTCACCGTGCGGCCGGCTGCGGTATCGCACGGCAGCTTGCGCGTGGTGATCTCCGAGTCGTCCCAGGTCAGCCAGCCCGGGCCGTTCAGCAACGGCGACACCAAGGTGGTGCCCAATTCCAGCGTGCAGGTGGAGCAAGGCCAGGGACGCATGTTCAAGTGGCCGGCCGGCGCCAGCCTGCGCGCCATCATCGATACCGTCAACCGCACCGGCGCCACGCCGGACGACGTGATGGCCATCCTGCAGGCGCTGGATCAGGCCGGGGCGATAGATGGCGAGTTGGTGGTGATATAAAAGCTCGCGTTTGCAGCTTGTGAATCCGCTTCGCGAGGGCGGGCTTGAAGGGACTGGGCGCGACGAAGACGCATGGCTTGCGGACCAGGCATGCCTCTATGGCAAGCAAATACTATGAACAGTTTCTATGGAGAGTCTGCGATGCTGAACAATGACTTGCAAAACCCGTCGGCGCAAGGCGGAGCCGAGCAGCCTGTCTCGCCGGCCAGCCCGGAATACCGCAAGAAAGCCGAAAAAGCCGCCGAGATGTTCGAGGCGCAGTTCGTGCGCGAGATGTTCAAGCAGATGCGCAAGACCACGCGCGAAGTGGCCGGCGAGGACAGCGTGTTCGCCAAGTCCGTCAACGACGACATGCTGGACATCGCCGACGGCGCGCTGGCGGACCAGCTGGCCGGCAAGCGCGCTTTCGGGATCGCCAACCTGATCCTGGCGCAGCTGCTGCCGGCTGACGGGAATATTCCCCTTAAGAACCCGGACCAGGCCGTCGCCAGTCTGCAGCAGGGGCGCGACGCCGGCCAGGGTTTGGCGGCTTTCTCCGCGCCGATGTTTCCACTTTCCAAGTGATGACCGCCCACGATGCGCATGATCGATAACGCGCTGACCGGCGCGCAGGCCGCCCAGGTCGCGCTCAATACGGCCAGCCAGAACATCGCCAACCAGCAGACGCCCGGCTACTCGCGCCAGGGCGTGGTACTGGCCACGCAAACGCCGGGACTTGGCGATCCCAATAGCGCCGGCTATGGCGTGTCGGTGGCCAGCGTGCGCCGCTTCAGCGACGACTACAAGAATCTACAGCAATGGCAGGCCGGCTCCCATGTCGGCGCCCTGTCTGCCGCCCAGCCTTACTTCAGCCAGCTGGAAAAGGTGATGGGTAGCGACGGCAGCAGCCTGTCCGCCGGCTTCGACAAGTTCTTCGCCGCGCTCAACGCCGCCAGCCTGGATTCCAATACCATGCGCGACCAGGTGGTGCGGGAAGCCGGTTCGCTGGCGCAGCGCTTCAACAATCTGTACGGCGTGCTGACCTCGCAGCAGGCGGCCATCGCCGAACAACGCTCCGCCACGCTAACCCAGATCAACAGCGCCACCGCCAATCTGGCGACGCTGAACCAGAAACTGATCGCGGCGCGGGCGCAGGGCATCAATACCTCCGGCCTGGAGGACGAGCGCGACCGGCAGATCGACGCGCTGGCGTCCCTGGTGGAAGTGCGGGTCGTGGCGCAGCCGGACGGCGGAAAGTCCATTTCGTTGACCAACGGCCTGCCGCTGGTGTCCGGCGACAGCGCCGCCGCCCTGTCCAGCGAGGCGCAGCCGGATGGCAGCCAGCAGCTGAAGCTGGCCTTCGGCACCGAGAAATACGCCATGCCCGGCGGCGATCTGGGCGGCCAGCTGGGCGGACTCAACCAGTTCGAGGTCCAGGTATTGCGGCCGGCGCAGGACCAGGTGCGAGTGCTGGCCGGCGAACTGGCCGGCCGCGTCAACGGCCAGCTGGCCAAGGGCTACGACATGAATGGCCAGAGCGGCAAGCCGCTGTTCCAGTTCGACCCCGGCGCGGCGCACGGCTTGTTGCAAACCACCGGCATCGGCGCGGCGGATCTGGGCTTTTCCGCCGATCCGGCCAAGCCCGGCAACAACGACAATCTGCAGCAGATCCTGGCGATCCGGCAGCAGCGCTTCGCCTTGTCCGGCATTGGCCAGGTGACGCTGGGCGACGCGTACTCGCAGATGATCGGCCACCTGGCCATCGCCAGCCAGCAGAACAAATCTGGCCTGGACACCGCCAATGTGATACGCGCCGAGTCGGAAAAAAACTGGCAGGGCACGTCCGGCGTCAACGGCGACGAAGAAGCGGTGAGCTTGATCGAATTCCAGAAGATGTACCAGGCCAATATGAAGGTGATTTCGGTGGCGAACCAGCTGTTCGAAAGCACCTTGGCCATCCTGTAAGGACGAGAATGCGTATCTCCAGCAACCAGTACCAGTCCGTCGTGCTGCTGGCCATGCAGAACAGCAGTTCCGGCATGGCCGAGCTTCTGCAGAAGATGTCCAGCGGCAAGAGCATGCTGGCGCCGTCGGAAAACCCGATCGCCAGCGTGCGCCTGCTGCGGCTGCAGCGCGAAGAGGCTGCGTTGTCCCAGTACCGCGACAATATCGGCGCGCTGAAGTCCCGGCTCAGCCAGAATGAAACGCTGCTGGGCGGCATCAGCGCCAATCTGCGCGACGCGCGCGACATCCTGGTGGCGGCGGCCAATCCCGCGCCGGCCGAAGACCTGAAGGCGATGGCGTCGCCCTTGGTCAGCCTGCGCGACAGCATCCTGTTCGCCGCCAACACCAAGGACAGCGAGGGGCGTTATTTGTTCTCCGGCAGCGCCGTCAACAGCGCGGCCATCAAATTCGACGCCAGCCAGGCAGCCGGCAGCCGCTACAGCTTCAGCGGCAACACCGATCGCCAGCAGGTCACGGTGGGCGAGGGCGTCACCCAGGCATCCAACGTCACGCTGGAGTCCATGCCGGCGCTGCTCAACCAATTGGACAAGGCGATCGCCACGCTGCAAAGCCCGACGCTGGACAGCAAGGACCCGGCGGTGGGCGCGGCCGTGCGCGCCACCATGGACAGCGTGGACAGCGCCTTGTCCAGCGTCAGCGGCAGCATTTCCGAGCTGGGCGGCGCGCAGAACGTGCTGCAGACCCTGGACGGCAACCACAATAGCCTGAGCCTGGCCAATCAACAGAGCCTGCTGGAGCTGGGCGGTCTGGACTACGGCACCGCGTATATGAATATGGGTCAGTTGTCGATGGCGCTGCAGGCCAGTCAGAAAGCCTACGGCAAGGTCAGCCAGCTGACGCTGTTCAATGTGATCTGACGCCATGCCCGCCACACTCGGTTCCATTTCCCATTCGCCGGCTGACAAGCGCTGGAGCAAGGACGGCGCGCCGATCGCGGCCGCCGCGCGCAACGGCGTCGTCGCTTCCCGCGCCGCCTTGGCCAGCGCCCGTCCGCAGACGGGCGGGGCTTCCGGTTGGCGCTACAGCACCCAGCTGAACGAACAGCTGACGTCGGCGCAGTGCGCGCTGGACTACGTGGAAGACATGCTGAGCCAGCTGCAAGGCTTCAAGGACAGCCTGAGCCAGCAACTGACGCAGCGCCGTCTGGATACTGAAGGCTTGAATGCCCAGCGCGACGCATTAGGCCAGGCATGGCAGCGCCGCCGGAATGACAGCGCCGGCAGCCTGGACAGCCAGCTGCGCCTGTCGCTGGGCGCGCCGGCGCGGCAGCGTTTCGTCGCGCGCGGACTGGACTTGGACAGCCTGACCTCCGGCCAGCCGGAAACGCTGGTTTTTTCGGTCGGCGGCGGGGCACCCGCCGCGGTGCGCGTCGGCGAGGGCATCCGGCGAGACGAGGCATTGCGCGGCTTGAACCAGGCTTTGGGGCCGGCCGGCGTGCGTTGCGAACTCGATGACTATGGGCGGCTGGGCTTCAGCTGCAGCGAGCGGGACTGGGACAGCCTGCAAGGCGCGCTGACCGTGCGCGGCGGGGGTGTGCGTTTCCCAGGCGGCGTGCCGCAGCCGCTGGCGCTGGAGGCCGAGGCTCCTGCGATCGATGCCTCGCGCTGGCGGACGGACGATCACGCCCAGGTGCGCCTGGCCTTGCAGGACGTGCTGCGCGCCATCGCCCGGCTGCAGCAAACGCATTCGGCGATTGACGGCGCCATCGCCGAGGCCCGGCAATCGATCAGCCAGCTGTCGCGCACGGAAGAGCAAAGCTGGGCCAGCGGTTTCGTCAGCGACTTCAATGCCCGGCTCAACCAAACCGCCGATTTCAACCATCTGCAGCAACTGGTGCCGGCGCTGCTGGGCATCAGCCGCTACCGGGTGCTGGCGCTGCTTTCGCTTCGTTAACAGGCCGCAGCGGGTCTGTCTTGATGGCTGCCTTTGGGGGCAGCCTTTTTTCATGTCGGGTACATACTCGCTTAACATGGCCATGTCATGATCTGAGATTTTCCGAAGGAAGCCCTCATGTCCAAACGCTGGTGGCCGCTGGCCCTGGCCATGGCAGCCTCGCTGGCCCGCGCCGATTTCTCCATTTCCGGTTTCGAACTGGTGCATACCGCGCCGCAACATGCGCATCTGGATACACCCGATCTGCGCGACCCGGCCACGGTGTGGAGCCATTTGTTCGACGCTGCCAAGCGCGAAATTGTGTTGGAACAGTTCTATGTGGCCGGGCACGATGGCGGCAAGCTGGATCAGGTGATCGATCATCTGGACGCCGCCGGCCGCCGCGGCGTGAAGATCCGCTTTCTGATGGAAAAGAAGGGCATGTTCGCCAGCGAAGCCTCCACCATAGAACGGCTGAAGCGCATCCCCAATCTGGAATACCGCCAGCTGGACTACAACCAGCTGACCGGCAACGGCATCATCCACGCCAAGTTCATCGTGGTGGACGGGCAGTCCGCTTATGTCGGCAGCCAGAACTTCGACTGGCGCTCGCTGCAGCATATCCATGAAACCGGGCTCAAAGTCGATGACGCGGCGATGGCCGGCCGCATGCAGGCCATCTTCGAGCAGGATTGGGCGGCGCAGGCGACGCTTGCCGCCGGCGGAAAGGTCAAGCCGCTGCGGACGGCGGAGCAAGCTGCTGACTTGTCGCAGCCCGCGGCGCTGCTGGCCAGCCCCAACGCCTACAATCCGGACGGCGTCGGCGATTCCGAAGAAGCGCTGCCGCGGCTGATGGCGGAGGCGAAGCGCGAGGTGCGCATCCAGCTGCTGGATTACGCGCCGCTCAGCTTCGGCAAGCCGCGCAGTTACTATCCGATGTTCGACAACGCCATCCGCGGCGCGCTGGCGCGCGGCGTCAAGGTCAAGCTGATGGTGTCGGACTGGAATCTGGAAAAGCCGGGCGTGGACTACTTGAAGAGCCTGGTGGTGCTGCCCGGCATGGAGGTTCGCGTGGTGGCCATTCCGCGCGATGGCACCTGCATCCCGTTCGCCCGCGTCATCCACAGCAAAACCATGGCGATAGACGGCAAGATCGCCTGGGTGGGCACCAGCAACTGGAGCGGCGGCTATATGGACAAATCGCGCAATCTGGAAGTGGTGCTGCGCAACGAGGCGATGGCGCAACGCATCGCCGCCTTGCACGACCAAACCTGGTCTTCGCCGTACGCCGCGCCGCTGGATGTCAGCCGCGCATACCAAGCGCCGGACAAGGCCTGCCGCCAGGCAGGCTAAGGCCGCTCAGCGCGGCGGCCGCACCGGCCGCTCTGCCAGCGGCGTGGACAGAATGATGGAGGTGCGGGTTTCGCCCAGGTCGTTCAGCTGCGCCACCAGCATTTCCAGATGGGACACGTCGCGCGCCAAGAGCCTGAATACGTAGGAGTCCACGCCGGTCACATGGTGGCATTCCATCACCTCCGGCATGGCCTCCAGCCGCGCGAGCAGGGTTTTCTTGTCTGGCTGCGGCACGGTGATGCCCACCAGCGCCGACAGCGCGTAACCGGCGCGCAGCGGCGCCACCCGCGCGTGATAGCCCTGGATTACGCCGGCTTCCTCCAGCCGCTTGACCCGTTCCGACACCGCCGGCACCGACAGGCCCACCGCCTGCGCCAGCTCGGTCAGCGATTGCCGGGCGTTGGCCTGCAGAGCGGTCAATATCGCCCAGGATTTGGCATCGACTTCCATTCGTAAACGCTTTCCCGCTTTTGATGACGTTTTTGAAGGTTAGCATGGTTGATGGCCGAAAAAACCTCATGGGCCGCCACGCTCCGCGCAGGCAGACTAGGGGCTGTTGACGTTTGGTGAGTGGATCGCATTTGAGCTTCGCCAAACCCGCAGGGCCGGGCGCTTTTCGCGCCGACTCTTCGTTGTTCCGCGCTGGCAGAGAATGAAATGCGGCGCGCGAAACGCCTCGATTCGTCGTAAAACGCATCCCGGCGCGACCGCCCACCAAACGTCAACAGCCCCTAGCAGCATCGCAAATACGAAAGGAGGCGGCAATGTTTTGGCAGGCGGCTTGGATAGGCATCGCCATCGCGGCGCCGGTGGGACCGATAGGTTTGCTGTGCATCAGCCGCACCCTGCGCGGCGGTCCGCGGCTGGGGCTGGCCACCGGCCTGGGCGCGGCGAGCGCCGATGGTTTGTTCGCGCTCTCTGGCGCATGGGGAAGCGGTTTCGCCATGCAGCTCGCCGGAGCCTTGGCCCGGCCGCTGGGGTGGGCGGCTTGCCTGCTGCTGGCTTGGCTTGGCATCGCCACCTTGCGCCGGCCCGCCGCAGAAGGACGGGATGACGCGGAACGGCATCTGGGCAAGGCCTACCTCAGCGCCTTGTTGCTAACGCTGGGCAACCCGATGACGATATTGTCTTTCGCCGCGGTCGCCGCCGCTTTGTCCGGCGGTTTGCGCCTTGACGCCGCGCGGCAACTGGAAATCGTGGCGGGCGTGTTTTGCGGTTCGGCCATGTGGTGGCTGCTGCTGTCCTATGGCGGCGGCGCGCTTTTGCTGAGGCTGGGGCCACGCGGCCGGCGCGGGTTGGACTTTGCCTGCGGCCTTGTCTTATTGGGCTTCGCCATCGGTTTGGCGCTGCGCATGGCGGGGCGAGGGCAATGAAAAAGCCCGGCCAGGCCGGGCTCCCAAAGCAGCGGGCGTCGATTACAACTTGAAGTGCCCCACCAGTTGCTCCAGTTCGCTGGATAGCTCGCGCAGGCGGCTGACGGCATCGCTGACTTCGCGCACGGTCTGGTTATTGCTTTGCGCCATGCCGCTGATGCGCTCCACATTCTGGGCGATTTCCTGGCTGGCGCTGGATTGCTGGCGGGTGGCCGTGGCGATGTCGACAATGCTGGCCACTAGCTGGCGATTGTAATTCTGCACTTCGCGCATGGCCTGATTGGCTTCTTCGGCGATGCCGACGCTGAGATCGACCTGCTGGCTGCTGTTCTGAACGTCCCCCACCGCCTGGCGCGTTTCGCTGCTGATCGCTTCGACGATGCGAGTGATCTGCACCGTGGCCTCGGCGGTGCGGCCGGCCAGGTTGCGCACTTCGTCCGCCACCACGGCGAAGCCGCGGCCCATTTCACCGGCCCGCGCCGCTTCGATGGCCGCGTTCAGGGCCAGCAGATTGGTCTGGTCGGCGATGTCCTTGATCACGCCGACGATGGTGGTGACCTCATTGGAGCGGTTGCCCAGGCCGCTCATGCGGTCGGCCAGCGCGTGCATGGTGTCGGTCATGCGCTGGATTTCGCCGGTGACGCGGTTGACCTTGGCCACGCTCTGTTCGGTCAGTTCGCCGGTTTCGCGGGCGATGCTGCCGGCCTGCTGCGCGGTGTCGGCGATGTGCTGGGCGCCGACGGTGACCTGCTGCACGCTGGCGGCGCTGGCGGAGGCGGCATCGGATTGCTGGGTGGACGCGTCATGCACCTGATTGGCGGAATGGCTGAGCTGGCTAGCGGCGGCCGAAACCTGGCGGCTTTGCTCCCGCACCTGGATGAACATGTCGCGCAGACTGTCCAGGAAGCGGTTGAAGGCATAGGCGGTGCGGCCGATCTCGTCGCGGTTGGCGATGGCGATGCGCGAGGTCAGATCGCCGCCGCCGTTGGCCAGTTGCTCCATGGTTTCCGCCAGTTTGATCAGCGGTTTGGTCAGCGTGCGGATCACCACGGTCAGCAACAGCAGGATCAGCGCCAGCGCCGCCACGCCAATGGCGATGGCCGCGAACATCGAGCGCCGGGCCTCGGCAGTGATGGCGGCGGTGGGAATGCTGATGCCGATGGACCAGAACTGGCCGGTTTCGCCGACGCGTATGGGGTGGAAGAAATGGGTGAATCCCCCGTCCTCATAGACGAAGTCGCTGCCTTTTTTAATGTCGGGCAGGTGGGCGAACAGCGGATCTTCCTTGGCCACCGGCTTGCCCAACAGCTCGGCCTGGGGATTGACGACATAGATGCCGCCTTCGGACACGATGCGGACGAAGCCGGTTTCGCGCGGGTGGATGGGGCCAAAGCGTTTTTGCAGCTGGTCCAGGGCCAGGTCGGTGGCCGAAACGCCGCTCATCTTGCCGCTGGCGTCCTTCATGACCACGGCCAGGGAACTCTCCAGCACCTTTTTGCCTTGCACCTCGTAGGGGTAGGGCTCGGTGATGGTGTCGCGTCCGCGTTGCTTGGGCACGTAGTAGAAATCGCCCCAACCCGGCTTTTCGTAATCCGGTTGATAGGCTTCAGGATGTTCCTTGTATTTGGGAAATTGCTTGACGCGGTCGCTGTCCACCATCACGTCCATCTGCGCCTTGCCCTGAGCATTGCGGGTAATGTAGGGCTGATAGCGGCCGGATGGGTCATGGCGCGGCCAGTCGAAGCGGAAAGCGTTGTCGTTGCCGTCGAAAGCGTTAGGCTCCCACAGCATCCATAGCCCGATGGATTGCGGCGCGTTGTCCAGCAATTGCATGATCATCGCGTCGGTCTGCTTGCGGTCCGGTTTGCCGGTGCGGCGTATGCCCTCGATGGCGCCGGCCAGGTGTTTGGGCAGTTGAAAGCCGCGGTCGAAATCGCTTTCGGCATCCTTGGCGTAGCTGGCGGCTTGCTCCGTTGCCAGCTGGTAACCGTTGTCGATGGCTTCGTTGTAATTGAGCTTGGCGATCAGCGTGATCATCACCGCGAACGCTACCGTGATGGCGGCTGCCGCGACCAGGATGATGCGGATGCCCAGGTGGCCCCATTTCTGCTGCGTCTGACTCATGACCATTACCTGCTAAACCATATGTTGTTCGGGGGCTGCGATGGGCTATAAGAGTGGCTAACAAAACTCCTGATGCGGCGTCGCGCCGACTTGCCGTACTCAAGTACTGCCTGCGTCGGCGCGCCTTGAATCAGCCGTGAAACTGATTTTTGTTAGCCGCTCTAAGGAAGGTCTGAACAAGTCTCCAATCTTCCCGTAAACTGACTCCCCCTCAGTCAGATCCAGGACGCCAGCATGCGACAGCAGATGACCTTCACCGATCTCGAACTCGCCGCTAAGAAGAAGCGCACCCGCCGCGAAATCTTTCTGACAGAGATGGATCAGGTCATGCCTTGGGCGCAGCTCGAAGCCGTCATCGATCCAGTGTATCCCAAGCCTGGCAACGGTCGCCGCCCCTACCCGTTGTCCGCCATGCTGCGCGTCTACTGCCTGCAGCACTGGTACAGCCTGTCCGATCCCGCCATGGAAGAAAGCCTGTACGAGATCGCCTCCATGCGCCAGTTCGCCGGCCTCTCCCTGGACGCCGTCCCGGACGAAACCACCCTGCTGAACTTCCGCCATCTGCTGGAAAAGCACCAGCTGACCCACGCTCTGTTTACCGCCATCCACCAGCATCTCTGCGACAAAGGGCTGATGTTGAAGCAAGGCACCATCGTCGATGCCACCCTGATCCACGCGCCCAGCTCCACCAAAAACGCTCAGGGCGAGCGCGATCCGGACATGCATCAAACCAAGAAGGGCAATCAGTGGTACTTCGGCATGAAGGCCCATATCGGCGTCGACGCCCAGTCCGGCTTGGTGCATCACGTGGCCGGCACCCCCGCCAATGTGGCGGATGTCACGATGGTCGATCAGTTGTTGCACGGCGAGGAAATCGATGTGTTTGGCGACGCCGGCTTTGCTGGCGTGCACAAGCGAGCCGAACACCAATCGCGAGCGGTGCGTTGGTGGATTGCGATGAGGCCCGGCCAGCGCAAAGCGCTGACCGATTCAGCCGACGACCGGCAGATCCAGCTGGGCGAAATGGTCAAAGCCAAGATTCGGGCCAAAGTGGAGCATCCGTTTCGGGTCATCAAGCAGCAGTTTGGCTACCTGAAAACACGCTACCGCGGTTTGAAGAAGAACACCGCGCAACTGATGACGCTGTTTGGGCTGGCCAACATCTGGCTGGCGCGAAAGGCCTTGCTGGCGGCGAGTTAAAAGGCCGGATGACCGGAAGCACCCGGTCATCCTCATGGCGGGCGATCTGGAATTGGTGGGTGAAATGCAACCGAAGCCCCGCGAGAAATTGCATTTCTGTTTGCGTGGCAGGTTGTTCAGACCTTCCCTAAGTAGTTCTTCTTATTTGGTTTAAATATACCGGTATCCGCTTTTTATCGGCAATCCCTTTGAGAAAAGCGGAAAGACGGTTAGGGAAGGTCTGAACAACCTGCCACGCAAACAGAAATGCAATTTCTCGCGGGGGCTTCGGTTGCATTAGACCTACCAATTCTAGATCGCGCGCCATGAGGATGACCGGATGCTTCCGGCCATCCGCCCTTTCAACTCGCCGCCAGCAAGGCCTTTCGCGCCAGCCAGATGTTGGCCAGCCCAAACAGCGTCATCAGTTGCGCGGTATTCTTCTTCAAGCCGCGGTAGCGTGTTTTCAGGTAGCCAAACTGCTGCTTGATGACCCGAAACGGATGCTCCACTTTGGCCCGAATCTTGGCTTTGACCATTTCGCCCAGCTGGATCTGCCGGTCGTCGGCTGAATCGGTCAGCGCTTTGCGCTGGCCGGGCCTCATCGCAATCCACCAACGCACCGCTCGCGATTGGTGTTCGGCTCGCTTGTGCACGCCAGCAAAGCCGGCGTCGCCAAACACATCGATTTCCTCGCCGTGCAACAACTGATCGACCATCGTGACATCCGCCACATTGGCGGGGGTGCCGGCCACGTGATGCACCAAGCCGGACTGGGCGTCGACGCCGATATGGGCCTTCATGCCGAAGTACCACTGATTGCCCTTCTTGGTTTGATGCATGTCCGGATCGCGCTCGCCCTGAGCGTTTTTGGTGGAGCTGGGCGCGTGGATCAGGGTGGCATCGACGATGGTGCCTTGCTTCAACATCAGCCCTTTGTCGCAGAGATGCTGGTGGATGGCGGTAAACAGAGCGTGGGTCAGCTGGTGCTTTTCCAGCAGATGGCGGAAGTTCAGCAGGGTGGTTTCGTCCGGGACGGCGTCCAGGGAGAGGCCGGCGAACTGGCGCATGGAGGCGATCTCGTACAGGCTTTCTTCCATGGCGGGATCGGACAGGCTGTACCAGTGCTGCAGGCAGTAGACGCGCAGCATGGCGGACAACGGGTAGGGGCGGCGACCGTTGCCAGGCTTGGGATACACTGGATCGATGACGGCTTCGAGCTGCGCCCAAGGCATGACCTGATCCATCTCTGTCAGAAAGATTTCGCGGCGGGTGCGCTTCTTCTTAGCGGCGAGTTCGAGATCGGTGAAGGTCATCTGCTGTCGCATGCTGGCGTCCTGGATCTGACTGAGGGGGAGTCAGTTTACGGGAAGATTGGAGACTTGTTCAGACCTTCCTTAGGAATTTCACGATAGACCAAGATTGGCCTCATGCCTGGCTTGGCCGCGCGGCGAAGGGTGGGCTTGGACACTTCAGGCTGTCCGGGCGGCCCCCTGTCGGGCTGAGGGCAGATAGAGCGCCAGCAGTTTCTGCAGTTGGCCAAAGTTGAACGGCTTTTCCAGTTTGCCGGTGAGCAGCGTGTGGCGTGGATCGGAGAACTCCTGCTTGAACGCGGTCATGCCGATGACTGGCGTTTTCAGGTTGGTCAGCGCTTGCCGCGCCGCCTCGGCCACTTCGTAGCCGCTGGCGTTGCCGACCTGCAGATCGAGCAGCAGCAAGTGGTAGCGCTGCGACAGCACTCTTTCAATGGCCGCCGGCACCGTGGCCACGGTATCGACGGCATAGCCCTTGGCCTCCAGCAAAGCTTGGTAGGACTCGCGGATTTGGTCGTCGTCGTCGAGCAGCAGGATGCGTCCCGGCTGCGGCTCCGCCTCTTCAAGCTCGGCCATGCTTGCCGCCTCCAAGGCGGGCAACAGCAGCCGGAAGCAACTGCCGGCGCCTACTTGGCTGGAAACCTTGATGGTGCCGCCGAACAGCATGACCAGCTCGTGGACGATGGCCAGGCCCAGGCCGCTGCTGCCGGGGCGGCGGTTCTTGCCGCGGGCGAAAGGCCGAAACAATTGGGCTTTGATTTCATCCGGAATGCCGACGCCGGTATCCCGAACCCATATTTCCAGTTGCCGCGATGAGTAGCGCAGGGTCAGCTCGATCTGGCCGTGGTCGGTGTAGCGTATGGCATTGGACAGCAGGTTCCAGACGATTTGCCGCAGCCGATGGCCGTCCAGCCACAATGCCGGGAGGGCCGGACAGTCTATGCGCAGGCTCAGGCCCTTGGCCTCGGCATGGCTTCTATGCGCCAGCTCTACGGTTTCGATCAGCGCGGCGACGTCGGTGGCTGCCGGCTCCAGCGTCAGTTGATGGTTTTTCAGCGCCGAGATGTCCATGATGTCGCGCACTTGCTCCAGCAAGTGCTCGGTGCTGTGCTTCAGTCGGGCGAGGTAGCCATAGCCCGGCGTGTCGGGCTGCACGCTGTACTCCAGCAGTTCGACGCAAGTCTGTATGCTTTGCAGGGGCGAGCGGATTTCATGGCTGATGGTGGCGAGGAAGGTGTCGCGCGCCAGTTCGCTTTGCACCAGCGCCGCGCGCGCCGCCTGCTCGCGCTCCAGGATCTGCTGCTGCTGAGAGGCCTGGCGCTTGATTTTGCCGAAGCGGTGCATCACTACCCAGAACAGGCAGAGAAAGCCCAGCCAGCAGGTCAAACCCAGCAGATACATGGTCTGATGGTTTTCCATCAGCCTCATCTGCTGCACCATCTCGCTGTTTTCTCGCTGCCGGGCCTGGACGGCGAAGTCCGCCAATTGCGAACGCAGCTGCGCCAAGTCCTGGGACAATTGCTGAGCGTCTTGCCGGCTCCATTGCCGCTGCGGACGCTCGAACACGCCGGCCAGCGCTGCCCGCAGTTCCGGGAAGCCGGGCACCGCCGCCAGGATGGCATTGGCGGCGGACGGCTGCGAGTACATGCGGTATTTGCTGACGGCGATGGCGTAGCTGCTGTCCACCTCCTGTCGGGGAATCTGTCCGGCCTGGTAGCGCCAGGCGTCCATTTCCACGCGGTTCAGCGATAGCTGCAGCTGCGCCACCATCCAGTACAAATCGCTGGCCTTGTCTGGAATCGGCCGCTTGATCACCGATGAGTACAGCGCTGCGGAAATCAGCAAGGTGGCGCACAGCGATATCGCCATGATGGCGCGGCCATAGCCTAACAGCTCGCTCAGCGAGAAGCGTTTGGCGAGGCTCATCTCACCTCCATGCGGGTGACCTGCCAAATCAGCTTGGAGGTGAACGTGCCGCCGGTTTCGTCAGACGGCATCGTCGGAATCGGGTACATCACCCAGAACGGGCCGTAGTTTTCCAGCTGCAGCGGTTTGCCGTTCCAGCGCCAGGCCAGAATCACGTCGTAGCGGCTGAAATCGGCAATCGGCACGGTGATGCTGTAATCGTCAGCGCCGTAGAACTTGACTTGCGTGCCGCGGGCGCCTGCCTTGGCCAGCAGATCGCGCAGCAGCGGCCCGCTGAACGTGCCCTTGGGCGTCCAATCGGTGGCTGTGGTGATATTGCGCTGCGGCATGCTGGCCAGGCTGGGCAAGCTGATGGTGTAGGTTTTGCTGCCGGGATCGGTGAAGTGGCCGATATCGCCGCTGATGGTCAGCGCGGGGGAGAGTCTGTCTGCCGCCACGCCGCCAGCGCCCGGCGTGCCAGCCAGGACGGCCGATAGCAGAGCGGCTGCCGGACGGAAGCGGTATGGCGCGCCGCTGACGCGACGACAAGCAGGGTCAGGATTCATGGGCAAGGGCATGCGGAATGGACGAAAGAAAGCGCCGGGACGGAGATAAGGCCCTGACGCTTGCTTGGGTTATTTTATGCCATTGACGATTCATACGGCAATGCACATATGTCCAGTATCTTGCCCGGTCCGTTAGAAAGGCCAGGCCCCGCGCCGATCACGCGCCTATCATTTCCCCGGGATCGCCCACGATCAGGGGATCCGGCGCGTGGGCGACGCGCGCGTCCTTGCCCGGATAGTCCAGCCGCGACAGGAAATGGCGGATGCAGTTGAGGCGGGCGCGTTTCTTGTCGTCCGACTTCACCACCGTCCAGGGCGCGTCTCCGGTGTGGGTATGGAAGAACATCGCCTGCTTGGCTGCGGTGTAGTCGTCCCATTTATCCAGCGACTGTATGTCTATCGGAGACAGTTTCCAGTGTTTCAGCGGATCGTCGCGGCGCGAGATGAAACGGCGCAGCTGCTCCTCGCGGCTGACCGAGAACCAGTACTTGAACAAGCGGATGCCGCTATTGACCAGCATGCGCTCCAGCTGCGGCGCCTGGCGCATGAACTCCAGATATTCCACCGGCGAGCAGAAGCCCATCACGCGCTCCACGCCGGCGCGGTTGTACCAGGAACGGTCGAAAAACACGATTTCGCCTGCGCTGGGCAGGTGGGCGATGTAGCGCTGGAAATACCATTGGCTGCGCTCCTGCTCGCTGGGTTTTTCCAGCGCCACCACGCGCGCGCCGCGTGGATTCAGGTGCTCCATATAACGCTTGATGGTGCCGCCCTTGCCCGCGGCGTCGCGCCCCTCGAACAGGATGACGATTTTCTGTCCGCTCTCCTTGACCCAGCTTTGCACTTTCAGCAGCTCGATCTGCAGTTCCTGCTTCACCCGCTCGTATTCCGGGCGGCGCATCCGCGTATGGTAGGGGTAGCCGGGCGGCAGCTCGGCCGTGGTGCTGTCCTCGTTGCTGCCATGCGGCGCGCGGGCAACCTGCTGCGCCATCGGTTGCTGGCTGATCTCCTCGATGGTCTGCACCGATTCCGCATGCACGCGCTGCACATTGCGCTCGCGCGCGCTTTGCCGGCGCTTGGGGGCAGGGGCGGTTTCCGGCGCCTCGTTTTCCAGCGTTTGCGTGGTCTTGTTCTGGTCTTGCGTCATCTTTCGCTTACTCCATGAAGAGGGCATGGTTTAAATCGTACGCCGCATGCAGGCGCATGTCATGCGCTTGGCGACGGCGGGGCGCATTTCGCGCCGCGTTGCCGCATTTTGTCGCAGGCCGCGGCAGGCGGCGCTGCGGCTGTTTACAGTACAAACATTCCCATTGACCCAGGAGAGCGCAGATGTGGACCGTGGAGATGCATGGCGTTTGCAAGCATTACCAGTTGGATCAGATCACGGTGCCGGCGCTGCAGGATGTGGCGCTGGCCATCCGTCCCGGCGGTTTCACCGTATTGGCCGGTCCGTCCGGCAGCGGCAAGACCACATTGCTGAACCTGATAGGCGGCGTGGATAGACCGGACGCAGGCTCCATCTTGGTGGCAGGGCAGGACATCGTTCACCTGGGCGACGACGCGCTCAGCGATTTCCGCGCCCGCCATATCGGTTTCATCTTCCAGAACTTCAACCTGCTGCCGGTGCTGTCGGCATACGAGAACGTGGAGTATCCGTTGATCTTGAACCGGGTGCCGGCGCCGGAGCGCAAGAGCCGGGTGATGGAGCTGCTCGACGCGGTGGGACTGTCGGACAAGGCGCGCAACCGGCCAGGCCAGCTGTCCGGCGGCCAGCGCCAACGCGTGGCCATCGCCCGCGCGCTGGCGCATCGGCCTTCGCTGGTGCTGGCGGACGAACCCACCGCCAATCTGGACAGCCAGACCGGCGCGGCCATTCTGGCCTTGCTGCGCGATTTGCAGCGACAGTACCAGCTGACCGTGGTGTTCTCCTCGCATGATCCTCAGGTAATCGCCGCCGCGGACGACCGCTACCATGTGCGCGACGGCCGCGTCAGCCACCAGCGGCAAATCGAAAAGGAAATCGCATGAGCACCGTCAAATTGGCCTGGCGCAATCTCTTGCGCAACCGCCGCCGCACCCTGGCCACGCTGGGCACCATGGTGGCGGGCGTGGTGGCCCTGCTGCTGTTCGGCGGCTACAACCGCACCGTGCAGTACGGCCTGCAAACCAGCTTTGTGCGCGGCATGGGCCATCTGCAAATCCAGCAGAAGGATTTTTTCCTGTATGGCAGCGGCAATCCTGCCGCTTACGGCATCCGCGATTACCAGCGCGTGATCCGCGTGGTGGAGAACGATCCGATCTTGAAACCCATGCTGACGGTGGCCACGCCCACGCTGTCGCTGGGCGGCATCGCCGGCCATTACGCCGCAGGCGCGTCGCGCACCGTCTTCGCCCAGGGCAGCGAGGTGGACGGGCAGAACCGCATGCGGCAGTGGGACGACTACCATTTCGGCATCCCGGGCAAGCCGACGGCGCTGACCGACAGCGCGCCCGATGCGGCGGTGATAGGCAAGGGCCTGGCGCGGGTGCTGCAGCTGTGCGGAGCGCTGAAAGTGGAGCATTGTTCGCCGCCGCCGAAGCAAGACAAGAGCGGCGAAAGCATGCCGGCGGATCTCGCCGCGCTGTCCGCCTCCACGCCGCAGCCAAAGGCCGACGGCAGCATCGAGCTGCTGGCCGCCACCGCCAGCGGCGCGCCCAATGTGGCTAGGCTGCAGGTGGTGAAGGCGCAGAGCATGGGGGTGAAGGAGCTGGACGATATGTTCGTCAGCCTGCATCTGGCCCAGGCGCAGCGGCTGGTGTATGGCTCGGACGAGCCGCGCGTCACCGCCATCGCGCTGCAGCTTCGGCACACCGCGCAAATTCCGGCGGCGCGCGCGCGGCTGGCTCAGCTGTTCGCCACCTCGCTGAAGGATCAGCCGCTGGCGGCGTATGACTTCAGCGAGCTGCAGCCGCAATACGGCCAGATCACCGGCATGTTCGGCACCATCTTCGGTTTCCTGTCCATCCTGATCGGCTGCGTCTCGCTGTTCACCATCGCCAACACCATGAATATGGTGGTGATGGAGCGAACGGTGGAGATCGGCACGTTGCGGGCCATGGGTCTGCGCCGCGGCGGCATCCAGCGCCTGTTCCTGTGCGAGGGCGTGATGCTGGGCGGCTTGGGCAGCGTCTGCGGCATCGCCTTGTCCTTGCTGCTGGCGGCGTTGATCAATCACGCCGGGCTGACCTGGCTGCCGCCGGGGCAGGTGGATCCGTCGCCCATTTATGTCCGGCTGTGGGGCGAGAACGGCATGATGCTGGCCACCGCGCTGGGGTTGATGCTGATGGCCACCTTGTCCGCCTGGTGGCCGGCGCGCCGCGCCGCCCGCGCCGTGATCGTGGACGCGCTGCGCCATGCTTGAGGAAAAGAAGATGAAAACGACGCTGATGACCCTGACTTTTGCCCTGGCCGCTCCGTTCGCGCTGGCCGCGCCGGACGCGCAGACCATACTGGCGGGCAGCGATGCGGTGCGCAATCCGGACAAGCCGTTCGGCCTGATCGTCTCGCTGGTCAGCTACAAGGACGGCCAAGAGAACGAGCGCAGCGCGCTGGCGGTGTATTCGCGCGCCGATAAGAACAGCGGCCAGTTTCGCAGCCTGCTGCGTTTCGTCAGCCCGGCGCGCGACGCCGGCAAACTGATGCTGAAAAACGGCAACGATCTATGGTTTTACGACCCGGCCAGCAAGGCCAGCGTGCCGATCTCGCCGCAACAGCGCCTGTTGGGCCAGGCTTCCAACGGCGACGTGGTGACGGTGAATCTGGCGCTGGACTATACCGCCAAGCTGGACGGAGAGGAGGACATCCAGGATGGCGACCGCCAGAGCCAGCATTGCTACAAACTGCATCTGTCGGCCCGCAACGGCGGCGTCACTTATCACGCCATCGACCTGTGGCTGGACAAGGACGGCTATCGCAGCCGCAAGGCCAAGTTCTACTCGGAGAGCGGCAGCCTGCTGAAAACCGCCTATTACCGCGGATATCGGCAGGTGTTGGGCCGCGAGCGGCCCACCGAGACCGTGATCATCGACGGCCTGAACCCCAAGTGGGTGACGGTGATGCGCAACAGCGACTTCGCCTGGCGCGAGGTGCCGGAGGCCTGGCTGCAGCGCGACTACCTGCCGCGCTTCAGGGCGGAGTGAGCGATGCGCGCCTGGTTGATGCTGTCTTTGGCGGCGCTGTCGGCGGCAGCCTGGGCCGATGACGACGCGGCGGCGCTGCAGCTGGCGGACCAAACGCCGGCGATGAGCGACAAGCCGCGCGACCTGAAGCTGCTGTTCGAATCCGCCGCCATCGTCAATCAAGCGATGCCGGACGCGCAGCGGCTGTCCTTCGACCTGCGCTGGGATGGCCGCCTGAACGCGGACTGGCGCGGCGTGTTCTCGGACCGGCTGGATCAGCGTTTCGACAATTCGCTCTCGCGCAGCCATGGCGTCAATACGCTGCGCGAGGCCTATCTGAGCCGCGCCTTCGGCAGTGAGAGCATTTTTGACATCGGCCGCGTCAACACCCGATACGGCGTCGGCGTGGGCTATAACCCGACCGACTTTCTGGGCGAGGGCACGGTGCGCTCGGTGGTGTCGGCAGACCAGGAAAGCCTGCGCGAAAACCGGCTGGGCAACGCCATGCTGCGCTGGCAAAAATTGTGGGATAGCGCCTCGCTGACCGCGATCTGGTCGCCCAAGCTGGCGGACGCGCCTAGCGGCAACGGCCTGAGCGCGGACTGGGGCGCGAGCAACCCCAGGGAGCGGATGTTGCTGGCTTTCAGTTGTCAATTTTCCGAAAGCTGGAACCCGCAATGGCTAGCGTTCCGCCAGCAGGGCGGCTCGCCGCAGCTCGGATTCAATCTCAGCCATGTGCTGACCGACTCCACCGTCGCCTACGTCGAATGGGCCGGCGGAAAGACAAAGAGCGATTGGCGGCGCTGGCTGGGTGAGGAGGCTGGCGGCTGGCGCAACCGGCTGGCGCTGGGCAGCACCTGGACCGGCGCCAACAAGCTGAGCTTGACGCTCGAGGGCCAGTACGATGGCGCGGCGCCGGAGGCGGCCGAGTGGGACCGTCTGCGGCAAAGCCTGTTCTATGGGTCTTATCGCCAGAGCATGGCAAACTCGACCTCGCTGTTGACGCGGCGGGCGGCCCTGTTGCGCGCCAGCTGGCAGGACGCGCTGGTGGACAGCCTGGACCTGACCGCGATGCGGCAGACCAGCCTGGTGGACCATAGCGGCATGAACTGGGCGGAGGCGCGCTACCATTGGCCCCATGTCGATCTGGCCTTGCAGTGGCAGCGATTCGACGGCGGAGCGCTGACGCAGTATGGCGCGGCGATGCCGCAGCAGAGTTGGCAGCTGGTGTTTGATTATTTTTATTGAGGCCTAATCATGAATGCATTCCAGCGCTGGTCCGGCGTACTTCAGGAGTTTGCCCTCTGCAGCGGCATCAACCTGGCCATCGCTTTGTTCTTTTCCTCGTTGGGCGGCTGGGGCCGGCTGTACGACAATGTGCTGATTTCGTTTTGCATAGGCTACAGCTGCTGGTTGAGCGGCAGCGTGCTGGGCGGCTGGTTCAAGCTGAATCGCGCCCTGGTCTATGTCTTGGTGCTGCTGTTCAGCGTGCCGTTCGGCTTCAAGCTGGCGGCCTGGCTGGGCGCATTCGATGTGTTGGCGCTAGCTTTGCGCGTGCCTGAGCGCGCGTATCTGTTTCTCGTGCCGACCTTGCTGGTGGCGATGTTCGCCATGACGCTGAGCCTGCTGTACTACCGTTCTCAGGCGCTGGCGGGCGAACTGGAGGCCACGCGCCGGCGCGAGGCGGAAAGCCGCGAAGCGCAGACGGCGGCGCAACTGGCCATGTTGCAGGCGCAGATCGAGCCGCATTTCCTGTTCAACACCCTGGCCAATGTGCAAAGCCTGATCGAGACCGATCCGCCGCGCGCGAGCCGCATGCTCGGCTATTTGAATACCTATTTGCGAGGCAGCCTGGCGCGCAGCCGCAGCGCAAGCGGCACGCTGGGCCAGGAACTGGACATGGTGGGCGCGCTATTGGACATCGCCGCCATCCGCATGGGCGAGCGGCTGCGAGTCAGCGTGGAGGTGGCGGAGGAGCTGAAGGCGCTGCCGCTGCCGCCCTTGCTGCTGCAGCCTCTGGTGGAGAATGCGCTGAAGCATGGGCTGGAACCCAGCGTGGCCGGCGGCGAAATCGTCATCCGCGCCGAGCGGCAGGATGGTTCGCTCCACTTGCTGGTGCGCGACAGCGGGGTAGGCATCGCCGAAGCGGCGCCGGCCGGGGTCGGGCTGGCCAATATCCGCGAGCGGCTGGCTGCCCTGTACGGCCCGGCGGCGCAGCTGCGCTTGTCGCCGGAACAGCCGCGCGGCGTGCTGGCCGAGCTG
>NZ_MKCR01000019.1 GCF_001855565.1 Chromobacterium amazonense
AGCTCGCCCCTTCGGAAAGCCTGCCGGCCGCCGGCCAGGGCGCGCTGGGCATAGAAATCCGCGAGGATCGCGCAGACCTGCTGGCGCTCTTGGCGCCGCTGAACCACGCCGAAAGCCGCGCCTGTACCGCCGCCGAACGCGCCCTGGCCAAGGAGCTGGGCGGCAGCTGCCAGGTGCCGCTGGGCGCCTTCGCCACGCTGGCCGACGGCACGCTGACCCTGGGCGGCCTGGTGGCGCATCCGGATGGCTCGGTGGTGCTGACCGCCAGCGCCAGCGCGCCGGCCGACTATGCAGAGGCGCTGGGCCGCGCGGTGGCGAAGAAGCTGATCGACGCCGGCGCCCGCCCGCTGATAGACGCGGTGCTGGCGGAACCTCGCTGAGGCTTCAATGAAGCGCATCCTGGCCGCCCGCCCCTTGGCGCAATGCCCCGGCCTGCTGGCCGCGCTGCGCGCCGAAGGCTGGCAGGCCGAGCACTTGCCGCTGATGGCGATCGAAGCGCTGCCGGAAGCGCTGGCCGCGCTGCCGGCGCAGGCGGCGCAGGCCGACGCGCTGTTCTGGGTCAGCCCCAGCGCCATCGATATCGGCTGGCCGGCGCTGGCCGGCATGGACCTCGCCGCCAAGCGGCTGGCCTGCGTCGGCGCGAGCAGCGCCAAGCGTCTGGCCGCGCTGTCCGGCCAGCCTGTGCTGCATCCGACCGCAGGCAGCGACAGCGAAGCGCTGCTGGCCATGCCGGAGCTGGCCGATGTCGCAGGCCAGAACTGGCTGATCGTGCGCGGGCAGGGCGGCCGCGCGCTGCTGGCCGACGCGCTGGCGCAGCGGGGCGCCGCGACGGCCTTCGCCGAAATCTACCGCCGCGTCGACGGCGCGCCGGACTGGGCGGCTTTCGACGCCGCGCCGCCCGATGCCGTCATCATCACTTCCAGCGAAATGGTAGAGCAATTGTTCCGACTGGCTGGTCCGAGCCGGACCGGGGCGCTACAATGCCTGCTGTACTGCGTGCCGCATCCGCGCATTGCCGAGCGCCTGGCCGCCTTCGGCGCGGCACGCGTCGTGACAACCCGGGCCGACGACGCCGCAATGGTCGCCGGCCTAAAAGAATGGTTCCGTCGTCACCCATGAGCGAATCCCAGATCCACGAAGCCATCCCGGCCCAGCCGCCCGCAGCCCGCAAGCGCCCCAATCTCGCCATCCTGGTGGCGATCGTCGCGCTGGGCGTCTCCGGCTGGCAGTTCTACACCACTCAGCAGCAGCTGGACGCGATGCGCCAGGAGCTGGCGCGCCGGCTGGCCGAAGGCAGCGGCGCCGGCAAAGAGCAGCGCGCCATCGCCGAACAGGCGCTGCTGGCGGCCCGCGCCACCGATGGCAAGCTGGCGCTGGTGGAGGCCCGCGTCAACGAGGCGGCCGGCCAGTACGCCACGCTGAACGGCATGTACCAGGAGCTGACCAAGAACCGCACCGACTGGCTGCTGTCCGAACTCGAGCACACGCTGGCCATCGCCAGCCAGCAGCTGCAGCTCGCCGGCAACGTCAGCTCGGCGGTCTCGGCGCTGGAAATGGTCGACGCGCGGCTGTCCAAGTTCGACCGGCCGCAGCTGATCGGCGTGAAAAAAGCCGTGGCCTCGGACCTGGAAAAACTGAAAGCGCTGCCCTACCTCGACACCGTCGGCCTCACCGTCAAGCTGGACCGGCTGATGCTGAGCGTCGATTCGCTGCCGCTGGCCGTGGACGCCCATCGCCTGGGCGGCACGCAAGCGGGCAAGCCGGCGCAGCCGCCGGCAGGCGCCCCGTGGTGGGAGCGGCTCAGCGCCGAAATCAGCGGCAGCCTGGGCGAGCTGGTGCACATCCGCCGCATGGACAAGCCGGAGGCGCTGCTGCTGTCGCCGGAACAGGCCTTCTTCCTGCGCGAAAACCTCAAGATGCGGCTGCTGGACGCCCGGCTGGCGCTGCTGCAGCGCGACGGCAAGACCTACGCCGCCGACATCGCCGCCGCGCGCAGCTACGTGCAGCGCTACTTCGACCGCGACGCCGCGGCCGCCACCCAATGGCTGGCCACGCTGTCCGAACTGGAAGGCGCGCCCTTGGACATCAGCTTGCCGGACATGAGCGCCAGCCTGAAGGCGGTGCGCGATGCCCAAGGCAACAGCGGGGAGTAAGCGGTGAGATTCGCATTGTGGATTACCGGCCTGTTCGCGTTGGCCGTGCTGGTGGGGCTGGCCTCCACCCTGAATACCGGCTACGCCATTCTGTTTCTGCCGCCGTACCGGATGGAAGTATCCTTCAACCTGATGATCGTGCTGGTGGTGGGGCTGATCGTCGCCACTCATCTGGTGCTGCGGCTGCTGGCGCTGGCCACCGACCTGCCGCGCCAGGTGCAGCGCTTCCAGCGCCAGAAAAAGCTGAAGGCCGCCCGCCACGCTTTGCGCGAAGCCGGCATCGCCTTCTTCGAGGGCCGCTTCCAGAAGGCCGAACGCGAAGCCGCCAAGTCGCTGGATGACGAATACGCCCCGGAAAACCGGGCGCTGGCGCTGCTGATCGCCGCGCGCTCTGCCGGTTACGCCGGCGCCGCCGACAAACGCGACGGCTACCTCAACCAGCTCGACCAATTGCCGGAGCGGCTGCAGCTGGCGCGCCACATGCTGGACGCCGAGCTGCGCCTGGAAGAGAAAGACGCCCTGGGCGCGCTGACCGCCATCGAGCGCGCGCGCGCGCTGTCGCCGAATCTGACCAACGCGCTGAAGCTGGAGCTGAAGGTGCGCCTGCTGCAAAAACAGCCGGAGGCCATCCTCACGCTGACCGAGAAACTGCTGAAGGCCGACGCGCTGGAGCCGGAACAGGCGCGCCGCTATCGGCTGGCGGCCTACCAACAGCAGCTGGCTAGCCTGTTGTCCGAGCGCGAAGTCCGCGACTGGCTGCGCCGCATCCCCGAGGCCGAGCGCGGCAATCCGCAGCTGCAGCAACAGATCGTCGCCCATCTGATCCGCCTGCAACAGTACGACTACGCGGCGACGCTGCTGTCCGAGGCGCTGGCCGGCGACGACATGGAGCTGCCGGAACTGGCGCGCGAACTGGGCCAACTGGCCGTCCACCTGAGCGTGGACAAGCGTCTGGCGCTGCTGAAGGAAGCCGACACCTGGCTGAAGCAGCGTCCGCGCGACCATTGGCTGTTGCTGGCGCTGGGACGCCTGGCGCAGGCCCAGCAGCTGTGGGGCAAAGCGCAGAACTATCTGGAAGCCAGCGTCTCCATCCAGCCGACGCTGTGCGCGCACGCCGAGCTGGCCAAGCTGTTCGAAGCCACCGGCAAGGAAGAGCAATCGCAGATGCATTACCAGAAGAGCCTGGAGCTGGCGCTGAGCCAGGGCTGCTGATCGCCCATCGCCCCTCCCCGCGCCGCCCGCCGTTACCGGCCGGCGGCGTTTTCATTTGCGCGGCGGACAAAAAAAAATCGGGCTCCGCAGGGAGCCCGTGCATGCCAACGTGGACTGGCAGACCAATCATACGAGAGCGCAGGGCGCATCATTGTCCGACAATGATGATGCCTGGCAGGCAAAGCTGTGCCAGAATCAAGCAATATGCATGGCTGCTCGTCCAGCTATGCATTCAGGTTGCCGTGCCAGTCGCCGCGACCTGCGGCGACAACTGCGCAGAATACGCGGTGCCGCCGTTTCGCACAAAGCAGTTAATCTCATGAAAACTATGAAGAAAAGGCATGTAACAGCATGAAGCTGCCTCCGCTGAATGCCCTGCGCGTATTCGTCGTCGCCGCCGAACATTTGTCGTTCACCCGCGCGGCCGCCGCGCTGAGCCTGACCCAGGGCGCGATCAGCCGCCATGTCCAGACGCTGGAAGAATACTACGGCGCCACATTGTTCACCCGCCAGGCCCGCGGCCTGGCGCTGACCGCCGAGGGCGAAGCGCTGCTGAAGCCGGCGCGCGAAGCTTTCCAACTGCTCAACGAAGCCAGCGAGGCGCTGCGCCTGCGCCAGAGCGACCTGCGGGTGCGGATGCCGCCGACGCCGGCCATGCGCTGGGTGCTGCCCAATCTGGCCGATTTCCAGGCCCGGCATCCGGAGTACACCCTGCACCTGCTGACGCAGCTGATCCACAACAAGCCGTTCAATCGCGCCGAATACGATCTGGCCGTGGTCGGCCTGTCCAGCCCGGAAGCCGCGCCGGATCTCCGGTTGGAATGCATCTGCCGCGAGAAGCTGATCCCGGTATGCGCGCCTGGCCTCTTGGCCGGCAAGCACCCGCTGCACACCCCGGACGATCTGAAACACCACACCCTGCTGCATCCGTGGCGCGACCAGAACACCTGGAAACGCTGGCTGAAGCTGGCCGGCGTGAACGGCGTCAATCCGGAGAGCGGCGTCACTTTCGACGCGCTGGAATACGCGCTGCACGCCGCCGTGGCCGGCATGGGCGTGACGCTGGCCCAGGCTTCGATGGTGACGCAGGATCTGGACAGCGGCAGGCTGGTGATTCCGTTCGATACCGTGCTGGAAACCGAGTGGGCCTACTATCTGGTCTATCCGCACGAACTGGCCGAGCTGCCCAAGGTGCGCGCCTTCCGCGACTGGCTGGTCGGCACCGTCGCCCTCAGCGAGGAGGCCAGCTGGCTGACGCGCCAGGGCTACTGAAGCCGCCGCAATATCTGTTAACCACCTGGGTTTGGACAGCCCCGCCGGCTGTCGCCAAAATAGTTGATATAGCAACTATTGCCGTATCAATGATGAATTCTCCCGATTTTTCCCACACGCTCCCCGCCGCGCTGGATTTCCGCCAACGCCTGCAGGCCATGCTGGGCCTGTGCTGCGTGCTGATCATGGTGGCGCTGGACCAGACCGTGGTCGGCACCGCCATGCCGACGGTGGTGGCCGATCTGCGCGGCTTTTCGCTGTACGCCTGGGTCGGCACGTCCTACCTGCTGACCTCCGTCATCACGGTGCCGATTTTCGGCAAGCTGGGCGACGACCACGGCCGCAAGCCGTTTGTGCTGACCGCCATCGTGCTGTTCACCGGCGCCTCCATGCTGTGCGGCCTGGCGCAGAACATGCCGCAACTGGTGATGGCGCGCGCGCTGCAGGGCGTGGGCGGCGGCATGCTGGTGGCCACCACTTTCGCTTGCGTGCCGGACCTGTTTCCGCATACCGCCGAGCGGCTGCGCTGGCAGGTGATGCTGTCCGCCGCCTTCGGCCTGGCCAACGCCATCGGCCCCTCGCTGGGCGGCTTTCTGACCGAATACTTCGGCTGGCGCTGGGTATTCTTCGTCAACCTGCCGGTCGGCGTGGTCAGCCTGTGGTTCGTCTGGCGCTTCCTGCCGGTGATCCGCCACGACGAGCGGCCGCCGTCGCGGCTGGACTGGCAAGGGGCGGCGCTGATCGCGCTGTTCCTCGGCTCGCTGCAGCTGGCGGTGGAGTGGCTGCCGCAGCACAAGCCGCCGCTGCTGCTGGGCGGACTGGCCGTGCTCAGCCTGAGCGCGCTGCTGACCCTGGTCTGGTGGGAAAAGCGCAGCCCCAACCCGCTGCTGCCGCCCAGCATGCTGTTGCACCGCGGGCTGGCGCCGCTGTTCGGCCTGTCGCTGCTGATGGGCTTCGGCATGTTCGCCGTGATGTACTACGCGCCGCTGATGTTCCAGGCCGGTTTCAGCCTGTCGCCGAACCAGGCCGGCCTGCTGGTGACGCCGCTGGTGGTGTTCATCACCATAGGCAGCATGCTGAACGGCCGCATCGTGCAGCGTTTGCGCCATCCGACACGGCTGCTGGCCCTGGGCCTGCTGATGTTCGCGTTGACCGCCGCGCTGCTGAGCCGGGTCGGCCCCGCCACCGCGCATGGTCTGATCATTGCCAACATGATGATGGGCGGCCTGGGCCTGGGCCTGCTGATGCCCAACCTGACCATTTTCGTGCAGCAGCTGGCGCCGCGGCAGCAGCTGGGGGTTGCCACCGCCATGCTGCAATCGACGCGCATGATAGGCGGCATGCTGGGCACCGCCTTGATGGGCGTGGTGGTCAGCCATCAGTTCCAGCAACGGGTCGGCGCGATGCTGGCGGACCGCCAGCAAGCCCAATGGCTGCACTGGCTGGCCGATCCGCAAACCCTGCTCAACCCTGACATCCTGGCGCAGTTCCGCCAAGCGGCCGCCGCGGCGCAGCCGGACGCGCAGCCGGACGCGCTGCTGGCCGCTGCCCGGCTGCTGCTGGTGGACGCCATCCATTTCAGCCAATGGCTGGTGGCGGTGATTCTGTTGCTGGGCCTGTGGCTGGCGCGCAAGGTGCCGCCGGTCGAGCTGAGCGGCTCCGCGCCGTCCCCGGCATCCGTCCATGACTGACGCTCAGCCGAACCTGCTGCAACAACTGAGCCGCAGCAGCCGCGCCATGTACGGCGCCTTCGAGAGCCTGGTGGGCGAGGCGCTGCCGCGCTGGCGCATCCTGAAGGCGCTGGAGGAGCTGCGCACCGCCAGCCAAAAGCAGCTGGCCGGCCACTTGCAGATGGACCCGGGCGCGCTGACCCGGCAATTGAAACTGCTGGAGGCGGAAGGCCTGGTGCGGCGCGACACCGACCCGGCCGACAATCGGCAGACCCTGGTCTCGCTGGACCAAGGCGGCCTGGCCTTGCTGACGGCGGCGGCGCCGCACCGCCAGGAGTTCTTCCGCCAGGCGCTGGCGGACATCGATCCGGCCCAGCTGGATATCGCCTTGCAGGTGCTGCGGCAGCTGGAGGAACGCTTCCGCCGCATGAGCGGGCGCTAGGGACGCGATCCTCGCAGCAAACGCCAGCCACGCCTAGGCGTCATCGGCGGCCCGTTGATCCTGCCCGGCCACGATGATGCGATTGCGACCCAGCTGCTTGGCGCGGTACAGCTCGCGATCCGCCGCCTCGATCAACTGCCGGCTGTCCGCCACATCGCGCGGCAGCACGCAGGCGCCGCCTATGCTGATGGTGACATACGGCGCCACCGTCGATTCGGCATGCGGCAGCTGCAGTTCGCGCACCGCCTCCAGCACCGCCTCGCCGACGTAGATGACGCCATCCTCGGCGGTGTCCGGCAGCAGGCAGATGATCTCCTCGCCGCCATAGCGCGCCACCAGGTCCTGCGGCCGCCGCACGCTGCTGCGGATCGCCTGCGCCACCTCGCGCAGGCAGTAGTCGCCGCTGACATGGCCGTAATGGTCGTTGTACAGCTTGAAGAAATCGATATCGATCATCAGCATGCCCAGGGACGCGCCCAGCCGCCGCGCTCGCCGCCATTCGCCGTCCAGGCTTTCCTCGAAGCAGCGGCGGTTGGCGATGCCGGTGACCGGGTCCACTCGCGACAAGGCCAGCACTTCGGCATGCGATTGCTCCAGCGCCAGCGTGCGGATGCGCACCTGCTGCTCCAGCCGCTCCTGCTGCTGGCTCAACTCAGCCTTGATCTTGCGCTGCTCCGACATCAGCGCGCTGACCCCCAGCGACACCAGCGTCAGAATGCCGATATAGGTTTGCAGAATCACCAGCGTGCTATAGGCGGAATAACCCAGATACGGTCCGCCGCCATGGCGGGTGCCCCACAACGCCAGCCACATGATCAGCAGCAAGGCCATCAGCACTTCGCGGGTGGTGAAGCGAAACGCCGCCCAGGCCACCAAGGGCAGCACCAGCATGTCCAGCGGATAGGTGGTGTCCACCGTAGGGTGCCACCAGACGAACAAACCGGCGGTCAGCAAGGTCACCATGCCGAAATAGGCCAGCATTTCGTACCACACATCGCGGCTTTGCCGCGACCGCCCCTGGTGATAGACGTTCAGGCACAGGCTGCCGAACAGCAAGGTGCCGCATCCGTTGCACAGCCACCACAGGCACAGCCGCGACACCAGCTCCTTCTGCGGCAGCAGATGGGAAAAATAAAGGGAGGCGGTGCCGATCAGGCTGCCCAGCAGCGTCATCACCACGATGATCACATTGAAGGCGATGCATTGGCCGAAGCTGTCCAGGGGATTGCGCCGGCCGAAATAGCGCCGCATCAGCCAGGCGCCCAGCAAGGTCTGCGCCAGCACGCCCATGGCCACGCCCAAGGCCGGCGGCAGCCAATGCATGCCGTCCAGCGTCGTCCGCCAGCGCCAAGCCTCGCTGGCCAGCGCGCCGATCAGCACGCCCGGCCACACCCGCCAGCCCAGCAGTATCATCGCAGCCAGCGCCAAGCCTGGCTGCGGCCAGACCACGCTGTCCATGCCCTGCTCCAGCAGCAGCAATTGGTCTCCCAACCAGGAAGCCAGCCAATATCCCGCTGCGACCAAAGCCATGGCCAGCCAATCCGGCAAGGCCGGGGAGCTTGTAGCAATGCCGCGCATGAATCTCCCTTTACGAACAGACCGCAAGACGGCCCCGCAGATGACGGCAGATTGGTATGGTTTCCGCTATGCCTGGCGGCGCATCTAATGTCATCGTAGTTGGCGAATCCGCGCCTCGCAGCATGCGGCCAGGCGATGGACGAAAAAAAACCGAAGCGTCGCTTCGGTTTTTGAATAGGCCAGGCTCTGGCGCTTACATCTTGACGCCCAGTTCGCGCAGACGCTCGTCCAGATAGCTGCCGGCGGTGTGGCGGTCGGACAGCACCACTTCCGGTCGCGGGTGCAGGAACAGCGGCAGCGAGACGCGGCTCTTCTGCGCGCCTTCGCCGGTAGGATTGACCACGCGGTGCTGGGTGGACGGGTAGTAGCCGGCGGACGCTTCCTGCAGCATGTCGCCGATGTTCACCACCAGGGTGCCGAAGTCGCAGGGCACGTCGATCCAGTCGCCGTGCTTGTCCTGCACTTGCAGGCCCGGCTCGTTGGCGGCCGGCAGAATGGTCAGCAGATTGATGTCGCCGTGGGCGGCGGCGCGCAGCGAGCCGGACGGCTCGTTGCCGGTCAGCGGCGGGTAACGCAGCACGCGCAGCAGCGTCTGCTGGCTGCCTGCTATCATGTGCGACAGCGGCTCGCGGTAGTTGGCGGCGATATCGGACGGGGTGTATTGCTGCACCCAGGACAGCAGCTCCTGCGCCAGCTGGTTGGCGATGCCGTAGTAACGGTCGGCGTCGGCCTTGAGCGCCGGCGGCACCCGGCCCCACGGATAGATGTGGAAATATTCCTTGATGTCCTTGAGCATGGCGCCCTTGGCGGTTTCCGACACCTCCGGCGAGAACCAGCCGTCCTGTTTCTCCACCGAGAAAGCGTAGTCGAACTTCTCTTCGCTGTTGAAGAAGCCCAGCCAGTCGGCGTAGATCTTCTCCACCAGGTCTTGCGGAATGGGATGGTTGGTCAGCACGCCGAAGCCGGTTTCGTGCAGGGAACGGGTGAACTGCTCCGCGGCGTCCGGGGCGCGGTAATCGACAACTCTGACGTTCATGGGGTGGTTTTCCTGATGAACCCGGCGCCGCCATGCAATATCGGGGCGGTCGCCGGCCGCGCGCATTGTAGCGGCTAAGCTACAGGCCGCCAAGCCGTTGGCATCGAGACTGTTGGAAAACCACCAAGAACCGGCGACCTTGCCGGGCAAGGCCGCCAGGGCCGATCCGCCGCGAACGGGTCGGAGCAGGGCGGTCAACGGAATGGTCCGCGCGGCGGCAGCGGCGGCGCAGCCTGCTGTACTTTCATTACAGGCCGGGCCGCCGCCGGGAAAAAGGCCTAGGGGCTGTTGACGTTTGGTGGGCGGTCGCGCCGGGATGCGTTTTGCAGCGAATCGAGGCGTTTCGCGCGCCGCATAGTCATTCTCTCCCAGCGCGGAACAACGAAGAGTCGGCGCGAAAGGCACCCGGCCCTGCGGGTTTGGCGAAGCGCAAACGCGATCCACTCACCAAACGTCAACAGCCCCTAGACCCGCTGATCCATGTCCAGCGCCGGGGTGCCGGGACAGGCTTGCGCCACCACCCGCGCCGGCACGCCGGCCACCGTGGCGTGCGGCGGCACGTCCTCCAACACCACGCTGCCGGCTCCCACCTTGGCGCACTCGCCGACGCGGATATTGCCGAGCACCGCCGAGCCGGCGCCCAGCATCACGCCGTCGCCTATCTTCGGATGGCGGTCGCCGCGCTCCTTGCCGGAGCCGCCCAGCGTCACGCCGTGCAGGATGGACACATTGTTACCGATGACGGCGGTCTCGCCGACCACCAGGCCGGTGCCATGGTCCAGCATCACGCCTTCGCCGATGCGCGCCGCCGGATGGATGTCGGCGCCGGTCACTTCGGAAATGCGGTTCTGCAAAAACAGCGCCAGCGTGGTGCGACCCTGCTGCCATAGCCAATGCGTGATGCGCTGGCTCTGGATGGCGTGGAAGCCCTTGAAATACAACAGCGGCGTGGAATAGCGGTCGCAGGCCGGGTCGCGCTCGTAACAGGCGCGGATGTCGGCGCGCATCGCCGCGCTGATGGCCGGATCGGCCTGGAAGGCTTCGCGGAACAGTTCGAGCAGCGCGCGCGGATCCATCACCGGACTGGCGAGCTTGCTGGAAAGATGGAAGGCCAGCACGTCTTCCAGCGTGGCGTGGCGCAATACGGTCATGTGCAGAAAACTGGCCAGCAACGGCTCGCTGTCCACCGCAGTCAGCGTTTCGTCGCGGATGGCCGACCATAGCGGATCAAGCGGGGAGGCACTCATCGGGTACTCCAGTGACATCTAGTCAAATAGTGTAGCGTGCCACAGTCCGCGCCAACAGACAAAAACGCCGCGCCGTCAGAATTCACCCGCGGCCGCGACTAAACTCAAACGAGGAGAACCGCCATGAAACGTCTTGCGATCTGGCCGCTGCTGTTCAGCTTGGGCGCGCTGGCCGCCGCGCCGGAGGTGCCGGGCTGGCATGAGTATCAGGGCGGCCGGCTGGCTGCCGCCCGCGTCGCCTTCTGGCAGGCCGCCGAGCGCGGCGACCGGGTCGCCGCCTTCGACCTGGCGATGATGGACTGGAAGGGCGAGGCCGGGCCGGTGGACAAGCCAGCCGCGGTCTTCTGGCTGAAAAAGGCCGCCGATCTCAACCTGCCGCAAGCACAGCATGCGCTGGGCGTGCTGGCGGAAAAAGGCGACGGCGTGCCCAAATCGCTGCCCGAGGCGACGCGCTGGTTCACGCTCTCCGCGCGCCAGGGCTATCTGCCGGCGCAGCTGGATCTGGGCACCCAGTATTTCCTGGGGCGGGGCGCGCCGCAGGACGACAGGCTGGCCGCCTATTGGTACCAGGAAGCGGCCAAGCAGGGTGATGCCGGCGCGCAATATCTGACCGCCAGCATGTACGAACACGGCCGCGGCGTGAAACAGGACATTCCGGCGGCGATACGCTGGTATGCCCGCGCCGGCGCGCAGGGCGACGTCGGCGCCCGCGCCAAGGCGCTGGATCTGGCCAAAAGCGAAATGGGGCGGCGCGCTCAGAACGCGTCCAGCGGCAGCTTCAGGTAACGCACGCCGTTGTCTTCCGCCGGCGGCAGCCGGCCGGCGCGGATGTTGACCTGTATCGATGGCAGCAGCAGCCGCGGCATGTCCAGCGTCGCGTCGCGCGCCTGGCGCATCTTCACGAAGGCCGCCTCGTCCACGCCGTCGCGGGCGTGCAGATTGGCGCGGCGCTGCTCGGCCACCGTCGCGCGCCACGCCGGCTCGCGGCCCGGCGGCGGATAATCGTGGCACAGCAGCAGCCGGGTTTCGTCCGGCAGCGCCAGCAGCTTGCGGATGGAACGGTACAGCATGGCGGCATCGCCGCCGGGAAAATCGCAGCGCGCGGTGCCCACGTCCGGCATGAACAAGGTGTCGCCGACAAACACCGCGTCTTCCACCTGGTAGCCGACATCGGCCGGCGTATGGCCGGGCAGCGCCAGCACCCGGGCGTCCAGTTCGCCGATGCGGAAGGTTTCTCCGTCCTCGAACAGATGGTCGAACTGCGAGCCATCGCAATGGAACGCCGGTTCCAGATTGAACACCCGGCTGAACGTGGATTGCACCTCGTCTATGCGCCGGCCGATGCCGATTTGGCCGCCGGCCTTGTCCTTCAAATACCCGGCGGCGGACAAGTGGTCGGCGTGGGCATGGGTTTCCAGTATCCACTGCAGCGTCAGCCCCCGCTCCATCAGAAAAGCCAGCAGCCTGTCCGCGCCATGGCGCGCGCTGCGGCCGGAGCTTGGATCGAAATCCAGCACCGGATCGATGATGGCCGCGTGGCCGCCGGGCCGGTCGTAGACGATGTGGCTGATGGTATGGGTGGCGGCGTCGAAAAAGCTCTCGATCTGAACCGGCATGTTTTCCTCCGCGGGTGGGCTTTACTTCATTATATTAAATCATATAATGTATTGAAGTATAGCCGATAAAGACCTGCCCTCATGCCCTCATTTCCCGCCCGCCTCATCGCGCCCGCTCCCGGAGTCATCGCATGCTGCTGATGCTGGCGCTGGGCATGCTGCTGGGCGCGATATTGGGGCTGACCGGCGCCGGCGGCGGCATTCTGGCGATTCCGGCGCTGATGGCCGCCCAGGGCTGGAGCCTGCCGCAAGCCGCGCCGGTCGCCTTGCTGGCCGTGGTGGCCGGCGCCGCGCTGGGCGCCTATGAGGGCTGGCGCCGCCGCTTGGTGCGCTATCGCGCCGCGCTGCTGATGGCGATCAGCGGCGTGCCCTTCACCGCGCTGGGCGCCCGGCTGGCGCAGCAATTGCCAAGCGCGTGGCTGGCCGGGCTGTTCGCGCTGGCGATGCTGACCGTGGCCACCCGCACTTGGCGCGCCGCCCACCCCGAGGCCATCCTGTCCCAGAAGCCAAGGCAAACACTGTGCCGGCTGAACCCGGACACCGGCCGCCTGCGCTGGAACGTGCTCAGCGCCGCGGCGCTGGCCGGCGTCGGCGCCTTCACCGGCTTGCTGACCGGCCTGCTGGGCGTCGGCGGCGGCTTCGTCATCGTGCCGGCGCTGCGCCGGCTGAGCGATCTGGGCATGCAAGCCATCATCGCCACCTCGCTGCTGGTGATCGCGCTGGTCGGCAGCGGCGGCGTGGTCTCGGCGCTCTGGCACGGCGCGCGGCCGCCCTTGCCGCTCAGCGCCGGCTTCGTGCTGGCGGCGATGGCCGGCATGCTGCTGGGCCGGCGTCTCAGCAGGCGGCTGTCGCCGCAACAACTGCTGCGCGGCTTCGCGCTGCTGGTGGCGGCCATAGGCGTCGCCATGCTATGGCGCGCTGTCGCCATTACTCTCTGACGCCCAGCAAAAAGCCGCGGACGCGCCGCGGCTTGAGCCAAGCATACAGCCGATCTGCGGCTCAAATATAGGCTTCCTCGCCGTGCAGGCTGACGTCCATCCCTGCCTCCTGCGCCGCGCGGAGTCAATCGTCGAAACTGAACTCCTCGCCGCTGCCGGCGCGGATCGCCTCCGCCAGCGTGGAGAAGAATTCCGAGCCGTCGCGGCCGGCGATCCAGGCTTCGCCCTCGCGGGCGAAATGGTAGCCGCCGCTCTTGGCGGCGATCCACATCTCCTGATTGGAAGCGTGGCGATTGACGATGACTTTTTCGCCGCTGTCGAACTCGATCTCCAGCACATTGCCCTGGCGCAAGGTATCGACATCCAGCTCGTGATCGTCCAGCGCCTGTTCGATGCGGTCGAAAATGGCGTCGCTCAATTGCAGAAATTCGCTTTCGGTCATGATGGCTTCCTGATGGCGCCGCCCGCGGACAACACGGCGCGGCGGGGTTTTGCTAGTATGCTGATTTTGCCATAACGGATCATTGCCAGTATGCGTACCCTGCTCGCTTGCGCAAGTTTGTCCCTATTCCTGGTCGCTTGCGGCTACAAGGGCTCGCTGGTCCTGCCCAAGGCGCCGGCCGCTCGCCATGAGCCGGCTCCGCCCAAACCGGCCGCGTCGGCGCCCGTCGCCGCCAAACCCGCGGCCTCCGCCGCCCAATAATTCCTTTGGCATAAGGATATTTCCAGATGGTGGCTTGTCTGAACAGACTCTTGGCCTAGAATGGCCCAATCAACTGGAATGCCGGGAATTGTCATGCCACATTACGCGCGCCATCTGGAACACCACACCATCGTCAATCCGTTTCCCGGCATCGCCAAGCTGGAAGCGGCGCTGGGCCACAAGGTGGTCAATCGGCTGGGCGCCAACGAAAGCCTGGCACGCCCCGACTCCCCGCTGTTGGCGCAATGGGGGGAGGCGCTGGCCGAACTGGCCAGACTCTATCCAGACCCGTACGCGCTGGCCTTGCGCGAGCGCGCGGCGCAGTTGCACGGCGTCGAACCCAGCCAGGTGCTATTCGACAGCGGCGCGGACAGCCTGATCCTGCTGGCGCTGCGCTTGCGCTGCAATGCCGGGGACGCCGTGGTGTGCAGCGCCGGCACCTACCCCGCCTTCCGCTACTTCGCCGAAGGCGTGGGCGCGCGCATTCTGGAAGTGCCATATCGACCGCATGGCATAGGCCTGCGGCCCGACCTGGCGCGGCTGTGCGAAGTGGCGCAGGCAGAGCGCGCCGTGGCGCTGTACCTGGCCAACCCGGACAATCCCACCGGCCACTACTGGTCCGCCGCAGATATCCAGGCGCTGCGCCAGCAGTTGCCGTCGAGCACGCTGCTGATTCTGGACGAGGCCTACGTCGACTTCTGCACCGAGCCGCAAGACGCGCCGCCGGCCGGCGCGCTGCCCAACACGCTGCGGCTGCGCACCTTGTCCAAGGCCTATGGCCTGGCCGGCCTGCGCGTCGGCTTCGCGCTGGCGCCGGCCGACATCATCGCCAAGGCCGACCAGATCCGCCCGCAATACGCGCTGTCCGGCCTGGCCCAGCACGCCGCGCGGCTGGTGCTGGACGATCCGGACTACTCGCGCCAGCTGGTGCGGGCCACGCTGCAGCTGCGCGACAAGCTCGACGCCGCGCTGCGCGCGCGCGACCTGACGGTGCTGCCCTCGCATACCAACTTCGTCGCCGTGCTCTATCCCAACGCCGCTGCCGCCGAGGACATCCAACGTCGGCTGCTGGCCGACGGCATCGCGGTGCATCGGCCGCCGCACCCGGCCCTGCGCCATCTGTTGCGCGTCACCGCCCAGCCGCCGGCGCTGTCCAGCAAAGTGCTGGACGCCTTGGCCGGCCATTGACCGCCGTCGATGCAAAGACATAATCGCCACTCGTTTTTCCAGCGGGATCTCTGCCCAGGCGAGATCCCGCTTCGTATTGGCCCGCCGCGCCAAAACCATCGCCTGGCAGGGCGCATCCGGCAGCGGCGCCGCGCCTGAAAACGAATAAAACCGGGATGCGGTTCGGATCGGCATCCCTCCCTCCGTTTTTGAACACGATGCCCACATGATGAAAACCCACTTCCCCCGCGGCCTGGCGGCATGGAGCCTGCTGGCTGTCGCCACCGTCTGCCTGGCCCGTCCGATTCCCGTTCGCGACGACGGCGAAACGCCGATCACGCTGCAAGGCACTGTGATCGGTCCGCTTACCTCCGGCGACAAGGCGGAAGGCACGCTATTCAAGGCCTATCATCTGAAACTGGCCAAGCCGATGCGCTTCGACGACGGTGCCGATTGCGGCCCGCAGGACAAGACCAGCCTGGCGCTGAGCCAGGAAGACATGGGCCGCTACAAAGGCAAGACCGTCACCGTGCAAGCCAAAGTGTTCTGCCAGATCAACCGCACCGGCACCTATCATCTGGGCGACATCGCCGTCGTGGCGCGCTGAACCGGTTGCCAGCAGCGCGCAGCGGCATCATTCCCAGCCGCCAGCGCATGAGGCGCGGCGGTTTGGCCTCTTTGCTGCCAGCCGTTATCATCGGTCGCTTGTCCACTGCTTCCCGGAGCCGACATGTTCCTGCCGTCCTCCCTGTCGCTAGCCGCCTTCGCGCTGCTGGCGCTCGGCCTGCTTGCCGCCAGCCTGCGCCGGCAACCTCCCGCCTGGATCGCGCTGGCCTGCAGCGCCCTGATGGCGCTGGCTGCCGGCGTGCTGCAGCCGCTGGGCGTGGTTTTCGCCGCCGCCGCCAGCCTGACGTTGGCGCAGCTCAAACGACCGCGTCCAGAGCTGACCGTGGTGTGGATCGCGCTGCTGTTGGCGCTGGCCCTGCACGCGCTGCCCGGCTTCGACAACCCGCTGCTGTGGCAAGGCAAGGCCAGTGCCGATAGCGCGCCTTACCGGTTGTTCTGGAGCTACGACAAAGGCCTGGCCGGGCTGATGTTGCTGCTGGGCCTCTCCACCGCGCCGCTGCCGGACAGGCAATTGGGCTGGCCGGCGGCGCTGGTGGGCGCGCTGGCGCTGCTGCTGACGCTGGGCATCGCCGCCGTCAGCGGCATCATCGGTTTTTCCCTGAAGTGGCCGGCCTGGCTGCTGCCCTGGTTGCTGGCCAACTGCTTCCTGGTCTCGCTGGTGGAAGAGGCCTTCTTCCGCGGCGGCATCCAGCGTTGGCTGGAACTGCGCACCGAGCCTTTCGCCGCGCTGCTGGCGGCGTCGCTGCTGTTTGGCCTGGCGCATCTGGCCGGAGGCTGGGCCTGGGTGGGGCTGGCGACCCTGGCCGGCATAGGCTACGGCCTGCTCTACGCCGCCCGCCGCCAGTTATGGCTGGCCGTGCTGGCGCACCTGGGCTTCAACACCTTGCACCTGCTGCTGTTCAGCTATCCGAAACTGGCGTGAAAGCATCGATTCGAGACAGCTTTATTCTCTAACTGTCTTGATATGAAAATAAAAAACCATAACGGGTAGCCCGCGCCATCGGTTAAAATCGCGGTCTTCGTTCACCATCCGCGAGCAGCACCGCCATGATTGAAGTCGGCATCGTGATGGGTAGCAATAGCGACTGGGAAGTGATGCAGCACGCCGCGCGCATGCTGAAACACTTCGGCGTCGCCTGCGAAACCCGCGTCGTCTCCGCCCACCGCACCCCTGACCTGCTGTTCCAGTACGCCGAACAAGCCGCCCCGCGCGGCCTGAAGGCCATCATCGCCGGCGCCGGCGGCGCCGCCCACCTGCCGGGCATGCTGGCCGCCAAAACACATGTGCCGGTGCTGGGCGTGCCGGTGCCGTCCAAATACCTGCGCGGAGAGGACTCGCTGCTGTCCATCGTGCAGATGCCCAAGGGCATACCGGTCGCCACCTTCGCCATCGGCGAAGCCGGCGCCGCCAACGCCGCCCTGTTCGCCGTGGCCATGCTGGCGACCACCCGGCCGGAACTGGCCGAAAAGCTGGTGGCCTTCCGCCAGGAACAGGAACGGACCGTGCTGGCGATGACGCTGCCGGAGATCGAATAATGGCCGCCATCCTGCCGCCAGCCATGCTGGGCATCCTCGGCGGCGGCCAGCTCGGCCGCATGTTCGCCGTGGCCGCCAAGACCATGGGCTACCGCGTCACCGTGCTGGACCCGGACGAAAACGCCCCGGCCGCGGCTTTCGCCGACCGCCACATCCGCGCGCCGTACAACGACCCGGCCGCGTTGCGCGAGCTGGCGCAAAGCTGCGCCGCCGTGACCACGGAATTCGAGAACGTCAACACCGACGCCATGCGCGAGCTGGCCAAGACCACGCGCGTCTCGCCGTCCGGCGACTGCGTGGCCATCGCCCAGGACCGCATTGTCGAAAAAAGCTGGATCAACAAGGCCGGCCTGCCGACGGCGCCGTACCTGGCGATCGAAAGCGTCGAAGACATCCAGGTGGACCTGGCGCCCTACCTGCCGGGCATCCTGAAAACCGCCCGCCTGGGCTACGACGGCAAGGGCCAGGTGCGGGTCAAAACCGCCGCCGAAGCGCGCGCCGCCTACGCCAACCTGGGCGGCCAGGCCTGCGTGCTGGAAAAGATGCTGGACCTGAAGCTGGAGGTCTCGGCCATCGTCACCCGCGTCAGCCAAGCGCAAAGCGCGGTGTTCCCGGTGGCGGAAAACATCCACCAGGACGGCATCCTCGACGAATCCATCGTGCCGGCGCGCATAGACCCGGCGCTGGCTGCGCAGGCGCAGGGCATGGCCAAAAAACTGGCCGACGCGCTGGACTACGTGGGCGTGCTGGCGGTGGAGTTCTTCGTGCTGGCCGACGACAGCCTGGTGGTCAACGAGATCGCCCCGCGGCCGCACAACTCCGGGCATTACACGCTGACCGCCTGCCTGACCGACCAGTTCCAGCAGCAAGTGCGCGCCCTATGCGGCCTGCTGCCGGGCAAGACCGACCTGCTCAGCCCGGTGGTGATGGTCAACTTGCTGGGCGACGTGTGGAAAGAGGGCGGCGGCGAGCCGAACTGGGACGTGCTGGCCGAAGCGCCGAATGCCCAGTTGCACCTGTATGGCAAGAAAACGGCGCGGCCCGGCCGCAAGATGGGCCACTTCAACGTGATGGCCGCCAGCGCCGACGAGGCGCTGGAGCAGGCCAGGGCGCTGAAAGATACGCTGTAATTCATCGGGCGATGCCATCAGGCATCGCCCTTTTGCATTTCAAGGAAGCATGATGACCGGACTCTCCACCACCAACCTGACCAGCCTGAAGAAGATTTACTCCGGCAAGGTGCGCGATCTGTACGAGATCGACGACAAGCGCATGCTGATGATCGCCACCGATCGGCTCTCCGCCTTCGACGTGATCCTGGACGATCCGATTCCGGCCAAGGGCCAGATTCTGACCGCCATCTCCAATTTCTGGTTTGAAAAACTGAAGGACGTGGTGCCCAACCACCTGACCGGCGACCAGCCCGAAGACGTGGTGGCGGCGGCCGACCTGCCGCAGGTGCAAGGCCGCTCGGTGGTGGCCAAGCGCCTGAAAGCAGTGCCGATCGAGGCGGTGGTGCGCGGCTACCTGGCCGGCTCCGGCTGGAAGGAATACCGGCAGTCCGGCTCGGTCTGCGGCATCGCGCTGCCGGCCGGGCTGAAGGAAGCGGACAAGCTGCCCGAACCCATCTTCACTCCGTCCACCAAGGCGGCGGTCGGCGACCACGACGAGAACATCAGTTTCGCCCAGTGCGAGGCCATCGTCGGCGCCGAACTGGCTGCCAAGGTGCGCGACACCGCCATCCTGCTGTATAAAACCGCCGCCGAATACGCGGCCACGCGGGGCATCATCATCTGCGACACCAAGTTCGAGTTCGGCCTGGACGAAAACGGCGTGCTGACGCTGATGGACGAGGCGCTGACGCCGGACTCCAGCCGCTTCTGGCCGGCCGACAGCTACCAGCCGGGCAGCAACCCGCCGTCCTTCGACAAGCAGTTTGTCCGCGACTGGCTGGAGGCCTCCGGCTGGAACAAGCAGGCCCCGGCCCCGGCCGTGCCGCTGGAGGTACGCGAGAAAACCGCCGCCAAATACCGCGAGGCGCTGGAGAGGCTGACCGGCTAAGTCCCCCATGCCGCCGGCCCCGAGTCGGCGGCATGCCTTGAGCATCAAGCCTGCTTGCGGCTACTATCTAGTGCCTGTCATACCGCCGCGACGCCATGAGCCTGACTCAACCGACACTCGACACCGCGCGCCTGAAACTGCTGCCGGCTCATCCGGACCTGACGGCGGCGGCGCTGGACTACCACAGCCGCAACCGCGCCCACCTGGAGCCATGGAATCCTACGCCAGGGCCACAGTTCTATACCGAAGCCTATTGGGCCATGCAGATGCGCCAGGCCGCCCGCGCCTGGGCAGAAGGCCATAGCGCCCGCTTCTTGCTGGCCATGCAAGACGAACCGGAGCGCATCATCGGCACCGTCGGCTTCAGCAATATCGTGCGCGGCGTGTTCCAGGCCTGCCATCTCGGCTACGGCATAGACCATGCCTGCGAAGGCCAAGGCATGATGCGCGAGGCGCTGCAGGCGGCGATACGCTTCGCTTTCGACGAATTGAAGCTGCACCGCATTCAAGCCAATTATCAGCCGTCCAACGCGCGCAGCGCGGCCTTGCTGCAGCGGCTGGGCTTCGTGATCGAAGGCCAGGCCAAGAACTATCTGTTCCTGAACGGCGCCTGGCGCGACCATGTGCTGACCTCGCTGACCCACCCCCATTTCGACAACCGGCCGCTGCTCGGCTGAAACGAGAGGACCGCGCATGCTACGCGCCACCCTGACCGCCGCCGACGGCGTCGCCATACCGCTATGCCAATGGCGGCCGGAGGGCCCGATACGCGCCGTGGTGCTCATCTCGCACGGCATGAGCGAGTACGCCGCGCGCTACCACCGCTTCGCCAGCATGCTGGCGGAAGCCGGCTACGCCGTGTACGCGCACGACCACCGCGGCCATGGCAGCTCGCCCGTGCCGCGCGGCTTCTTCGCCGCCGAGGACGGCTGGCGCAAGGTGGTGGACGATGTGGAAACGGTGCGCCGCCACGCCGCCGCCGAACACCCCGGCCAGCCCCTTGTCCTGCTGGGCCACAGCATGGGCAGCTTCATCGCCCGCGCCTATTTCCTGCGCTACGGCGTCCATCTGTCCGGGCTGATGCTGTCGTCCACCGGCTATCGCCAGAGCGCATTGGCGCGGCTGCTGGGCGGCTTGGCGCGATGCCTGGGCCGGCGCAATGGCTGGGACCGCCCCAGCCGGCTGATGGCCAGGCTGGTCTTCGGCAGCTTCAATCTGGGTTTTCCGCCGTGGCGCACCCGCATGGACTGGCTCAGCCGCGACCCGGCCGAGGTGGACGCCTATATCGCCGATCCGGACTGCGGCTTCGACCCGACGCCGGGCCTGTGGGCCGACCTGTTCGGCGGCATCATGGCGATGGAAGCGGGCGAGGCGGCCGGCGCCGCCATCAACCGCCATTGCCGCATTCTGCTATTCGCCGGCAGCCGCGACCCGGTCAGCCTGGGCCGGCTGGCGCTGGGCCAACTGGAAATCCGCTACCGCGACGCCGGCGTGCTGGACTTGCAAAGCAAAGTGTATCCAGGCGGCCGGCACGAAATGCTGAACGAGCGCAACCGCGCCGAGGTAGAGGCCGACTTGCTGCATTGGCTGGCGCAAAAAAACGCCTGAGCCAAACCTTGCTTATCCCAGACGCGCTGCGGCTTGTCGCCCGCGTGCCTAAGCAGGAAAAGGAAGCAGAAATGCAACAGCCGTCTGCCGCCAGCGTCCAGCGATGAAAACGGCCGTAACCAGCAGGAAAATGAATTTAAATGCCAATATCTTTTTTGTTGATTGATATAAGCAACAAAATCAACAATCAAGGCATTTTTTACTTAAGGAAGGTCTGAACAACCTGCCACGCAAACAGAAATGCAATTTCTCGCGGGGCTTCGGTTGCATTTCACCCACCAATTCCAGATCGCCCGCCATGAGGATGACCGGGTGCTTCCGGTCATCCGGCCTTTTAACTCGCCGCCAGCAAGGCCTTTCGCGCCAGCCAGATGTTGGCCAGCCCAAACAGCGTCATCAGTTGCGCGGTGTTCTTCTTCAAACCGCGGTAGCGTGTTTTCAGGTAGCCAAACTGCTGCTTGATGACCCGAAACGGATGCTCCACTTTGGCCCGAATCTTGGCTTTGACCATTTCGCCCAGCTGGATCTGCCGGTCGTCGGCTGAATCGGTCAGCGCTTTGCGCTGGCCGGGCCTCATCGCAATCCACCAACGCACCGCTCGCGATTGGTGTTCGGCTCGCTTGTGCACGCCAGCAAAGCCGGCGTCGCCAAACACATCGATTTCCTCGCCGTGCAACAACTGATCGACCATCGTGACATCCGCCACATTGGCGGGGGTGCCGGCCACGTGATGCACCAAGCCGGACTGGGCGTCGACGCCGATATGGGCCTTCATGCCGAAGTACCACTGATTGCCCTTCTTGGTTTGATGCATGTCCGGATCGCGCTCGCCCTGAGCGTTTTTGGTGGAGCTGGGCGCGTGGATCAGGGTGGCATCGACGATGGTGCCTTGCTTCAACATCAGCCCTTTGTCGCAGAGATGCTGGTGGATGGCGGTAAACAGAGCGTGGGTCAGCTGGTGCTTTTCCAGCAGATGGCGGAAGTTCAGCAGGGTGGTTTCGTCCGGGACGGCGTCCAGGGAGAGGCCGGCGAACTGGCGCATGGAGGCGATCTCGTACAGGCTTTCTTCCATGGCGGGATCGGACAGGCTGTACCAGTGCTGCAGGCAGTAGACGCGCAGCATGGCGGACAACGGGTAGGGGCGGCGACCGTTGCCAGGCTTGGGATACACTGGATCGATGACGGCTTCGAGCTGCGCCCAAGGCATGACCTGATCCATCTCTGTCAGAAAGATTTCGCGGCGGGTGCGCTTCTTCTTAGCGGCGAGTTCGAGATCGGTGAAGGTCATCTGCTGTCGCATGCTGGCGTCCTGGATCTGACTGAGGGGGAGTCAGTTTACGGGAAGATTGGAGACTTGTTCAGACCTTCCTTAAGTGGATTTCATAAAATATTTTATTGGCATTCATTCGCTTAGCCAGCGGCCATCCTGTGAAAATTTAAATATCCAACAGGTATCCATTTCGGTTTTTGTGCGTTTCAATTTACAAAACAGCCTTGTACAGAAAATTTTGGCTTAACTATTATTGACATGCTCCCGCTTTATCGCCCATCGAATGGGCATCTGCGGGCGCGCCAAAATTCAATTCTGATCAATGGTTCATCATGCAAATCAAGACTCTTCCGCTGCTTGCCGTAACGGTGCTGTCGCTGTCCGCCTGCTCCTCGTTCAAGGCCACCATCGTGCCGCAACAGAACAATACCTATTCCGCGGTCGCCATGGCGGATAATGCCAAGGACGCGCTGGATAACGCGGTGGGCAAAGCCAATGAAATCTGCAAGGACCAGAAGAAAAAACTGGTGGTGCTGAATCGAGAAGATGAGTCGAAGAACGACGGCGACAGCGCCCTGACGCAAATGGCCAAGAGCGTAGCCAGCTATGTGCTGCCTATCCGCAGCGATCAGGACTACAAGACCACGCTGCTGTTCCGTTGCGAGTAAGCGGCATGCGTTGGAATCTTTTACTGCTGGCGGCGGCCTTGTCGCCGTTGGCCGCCTGCAGCCAGTTGCAGCAAACCGCCAGTGACCTGGGCGCCACCGCGCAGGTCAATCTCAGCGCCTCGTCCGACCAGACCTATCTGCTGCATGGCCAGGGCAGCACCAGCCTGGCCGTAACGCGCGCCGTGTCGAAAAAAGCCAACCAGGTTTGCATGAACCTGGGAATGAAAGTGGGGCAAATGACGCGGGCCGATCCGGATGGCGAGGCCGAAGACAGCAGCCTGCAACCCAGGCAGTTGAACGGCCAGTACCAGCTGGCAGTCCGTTTCTCCTGCCAGCCGTACTAGACGCAAACGGACCCGCAACGGGTCCGTTTTCTACATCCGGCCGTCAGGCCGGAATCGCCTCCGCCTTGCCGTCCAGCGCCATCAGATAGCTCTCCACCGCCAGCTGCGGGTGCTTGTCCAAGATGGCCCGCCGCAGGGTCTTCAGCGCCGTGGCGTGGATTTCCGTTTCCCTCGCCGGCTCCTTGGCGAAATCTTCATTGAACACCACCTTGTAGGCGCCGCAATCGCGATGGTCCAGCAATACCACTTTCTTGATGTGGTGCAGGTCTATCGCCACGCCCAGGTGCTCCCAGAAAGTCGTGTTCCAGGCTGGGAACTTGTCGGTGATGGAAATCAGCGACGCGCCGGCCAGCACGATGTGGTCGTAATTGTCGCGCAAGCCCATGCCATTCATGAAAACCGCAGTGGCGTCGACCAGCCGATAGTCCATGCAGGACAGCAGCAGCACGTCGGTGCCCTTGGCCGCCCAGGCCGTGCGCGGCACAAAGCTGCCCAGCAGCGCGGCGCCGCCGCCCAGCGTGGCCAGCTTCAGGAAGCCGCGGCGGCCCAGCGGGCGCTGCTGCAGCGGGGTCAGGCAATCCATGTGGGCGTGGTGCGTTTCTTGGCACATCGTTATTCTCCTTTGTTGGCGACGACGCCAGTCGTCTGCGGCGATTATAGTCAGGTAAAACAGCACAATGACAGGTGATTGCGCGGCGCTTGCGTTGACAACTTACTTACCAGTAAGTATCTTGGCCAGCAGGGTTGACATCGCCAGACGAATCAAAGGCTTGGGCGCGCCCCGTTCGAGCCGCTACATAACGGACACGAGGAAGAAACATGAGCGCTTACCCGCACCTGCTGGCCCCGCTGGACCTGGGCTTCACCACGCTGAAAAACCGCGTGCTGATGGGTTCGATGCACACCGGCCTGGAAGAATCCCCGAACGGGTTCGAAAAAATGGCCGCCTTCTACGCCGAGCGCGCCAAGGGCGGCGTGGCGCTGATCGTCACCGGCGGCGTCGGCCCCAACGCCGAAGGCTGCGTGGCTGAAGGCGCGGCCCAGCTGGCGGACGAGCATGAAGTGGGGAAGCACAAGCTGGTGACCGACGCCGTGCATGCCGCCGGCGGCAAGATCGCGCTGCAGATCCTGCACTCCGGCCGTTACAGCTTCCAGGAAAAGTGCGTGTCGGCGTCCCCCTTGATCGCGCCGATCAACTTCTACAAGCCGCGCGAGCTGTCCGACGCCGACATCTGGCAAACCATCGCCGATTTCGCGCGTTGCGCCAAGCTGGCGCAGCAGGCCGGCTACGACGGCGTCGAGGTGATGGGTTCGGAAGGCTATCTGATCAACCAGTTCATCGCCCGTGCCACCAACAAGCGCAGCGACGACTGGGGCGGCAGCTTCGAGAACCGCATCCGCTTCGCCATCGAAACCGTCAAGGCGGTGCGCGCGGCGGCCGGCCCCAACTTCATCATCATCTACCGGCTGTCCATGCTGGACCTGGTGCAGGACGGCAGCACCTGGGACGAAGTCGCCCACCTGGCGCGCGAAATCGAAAAGGCCGGCGCCACCCTGATCAACACCGGCATCGGCTGGCACGAAGCCCGCGTGCCGACCATCGCCACCATGGTGCCGCGCGGCGGCTTCGCCTGGGTCACCAAGAAGCTGATGGGCCAGGTGAAGATCCCGCTGATCACCACCAACCGCATCAACACGCCGGAAGTGGCCGAGGACATCCTGGCCAGCGGCTGCGCCGACATGGTGTCGATGGCGCGTCCCTTCCTGGCCGATCCGGACTTCGTCAACAAGGCGGCGGCAGGCCGCGGCGACGAGATCAACACCTGCATAGGCTGCAACCAGGCCTGTCTGGACCACATCTTCCAGGGCAAGCTGACCTCCTGTCTGGTCAACCCGCGCGCCTGCCGCGAAACCGAGCTCAATTACGAGAAAACCGCCGCGCCGAAGAAGCTGGCGGTGGTCGGCGCCGGCCCGGCCGGCCTGGCCTTCGCCACCGTCGCCGCCGAGCGCGGCCACAGCGTCACGCTGTTCGATTCGGCCAATGAAATCGGCGGCCAGTTCAACGTGGCCAAGCAGATTCCGGGCAAGGAAGAATTCTACGAAACGCTGCGCTACTTTAAGCGCCGCATCGAAACCACCGGAGTCGAACTGAAGCTGAACACCCGCGTCGCCGCGGCAGACCTCGCCGGCTTCGACGAAGTCATCCTGGCCACCGGCATCGCGCCGCGCACGCCGGCCATCCCGGGCGTGGACCACCCGATGGTGCTCAGCTATCTGGATGTGCTCAAACACAAGAAGCCGGTGGGCAAGAAAGTAGCCATCATCGGCGCCGGCGGCATCGGTTTCGACACCGCGGAATACCTGTGCCACGAGGGAGAATCCACCTCGCTGAACACCGAGGCCTTCATGCGCGAATGGGGCGTGGACATGACGGGCGACACCGCCGGCGGCCTGGCGCCGCAGGGCCCGCAGCCGCACCAGAGCCCGCGAGAGGTCTATCTGCTGCAGCGCAAGACCAGCAAGGTGGGCGAAGGCCTGGGCAAGACCACCGGCTGGATCCACCGCGCCAGCCTGCAGATGAAGCGGGTGAAGATGCTGTCCGGCGTGAGCTACGACAAGATAGACGATGCCGGGCTGCACATCACGGTCAAGGGCGAATCGCAGGTGCTGCCTGTGGACAATGTGGTGATCTGCGCCGGCCAAGACCCGCTGCGCGAGCTGCTGCAGCCGCTGCAGGATGCCGGCAAGACTGTGCACCTGATCGGCGGCGCGGACGTGGCCGCCGAACTGGACGCCAAGCGCGCCATCGACCAGGGCTCGCGTCTGGCCGCCGCCATCTGATCGCGCCCCACTATCTGACACGCCCCCGCCACGCGGGGGCGTTTTCATTGCAAACAGAGGAAAGCGTTAAGGAATGTTTCTAGCCAGATCATCTTAACGCCGCTTACACAATACTCAATCAGCATGGCGCGCGGCCATGAAACGGCCGCTTCACATCAAACCATATCTGGAGAAACGCCATGACTGTTCCCCCAACCTTACGGCGCGCCGCCTTGGCCGCGGCGCTCAGCCTCGCCGCGCTGCCGGCGCTCGTCCACGCCGCCCCGTCTCCCATGCTGGACGCCAGCCACCCGGTCAACTGGTGGTTCGCCTTCAAGTTCAACGCCGCGTCCTTCCCCGGCTGCGGCGGTTCGGCCCAGGTGGACAGCTGCCAGTTTGGCGGCAGCCCGCAGAGCTACACCAGCGGCAACGGCTTCAGCCAGCAGTTCGTCTACGCCAGCAGCAGCGAGCCCAGCCTGAGCCAGGGCGGCGGCTGCGTGGGCGACACCACGACTGACCCTGTCGGCGCGACCTTCAGCCAGATTTACAACGGCACGCTCAATTACGTGGTGTGGAACGACCAGTTCTATGGCGATCCGGCCATTCCCTCCTGCTCCGGCGCTTCCTGCGGCGCGCCGTGGGGCCATTCCAAGGGCGTGTTGGCCTGGGACGATCAGGGCAACGGCGTGGTGATGCAGGTGAGCACGCCGTCGTGGCCGGCCTCCGGCAGCGCGCAATACCCGCGCGGCAGCGACGGCAACACCCTGGGCTGCGTGCAGGACAACGACGTCAAGGTCAGCCAGCATTTCTTCGCCCTGAAACTGAGCCACGCCGACACGCTGGCCGTGTTGCAGGCCCTGGCCAACGCCAGCGTGGCGACTGACCCGGGCAATCCGCAGATCGTCAAGAACGGCGGCCCGGCCGACATCCAGAACGCGGTCAGCCAGCTGGGGCAGCGGTCTGACAGCTCGACGCCGCAAGTCAGCAAGCTGTCCAGCGGGGTCACGCTGATCGCCAAACCGTCGGCGCTGCAAGTGCCGCCGTGGCAACTGGTGTCTGCCGAACTCGGCGGCGCGCCGCTGCGCGCGGCCACCTGGTGGGAGGGCAGCAAGAGCATCGCCATCCCTTCCACCAGCCGCGCCGGCGCGCCGGCCTGCTGGGACAGCAGCTTGCCGACGCCGGGCCCGGTGGCCATCGCCACTTCCGGCAGCTGGGCCGGACGCTCGTTCTCGCTGAAAGGCGGCATGGGCTACAACTTCAATCACGCCAAAATAGGCGTGAGCACCGGCGGCGGCGCCGCCTACGCCATCTTCGGCGACATGAACCAGGAGGGCGCGCTGTCCGGCAACTGCGCCAGCGCCCAGAACGGCCGCGGCGGCCTGTTCTTCGCCCTGCCCAACGCCGCGCTGGCGAACTCGATCGCCAAGCTGATCGGCGGCAGCACCGCCGCCGCCGCGCGCTGATCTGCAATCGGGCCGCCGGAGCCGGCGATCGACAGGCCGGCTCCGGCATTCAAAACCTGCGTGAACAAGTAATCACACTCCAGCCTGGTTTATCTTGCGGCAAGCTTTGGCGACACCAAATGCCATATGCATGTGCATCATTCAACCAGCAAGGAACTTAGCCATGATTCGCCAAGACGCGCGGTACCAGCAGGGCCTGGAGTTGATCCAATTTCTGCACGGGGGCCATAGCGGCGGCGAGCGGGTGGCGGCGGTAGCAGACATCAGCCCAGACTTCGCCGACATGACCATCGCCTGGGCCACCGGCCACATCCTGACTCGCCCCGGCCTGGATCTCGCCACCCGCGAGCTGATCCTGGTGGCGGCTTGCGCCCCCCAGGGTTTCGCGCTGGCGCAGCTGGTGGCGCACGCCAAGGCGGCGCTGCGCGCCGGCGCCACACGGCAGCAGATTCTGGAAACCATTCTGCAGCTGACCTTTTACGCCGGCGACCCGGCAGTCAGCAACGCGCTGGTGGCGCTGAAAGGCGTGCTGGCGGAACCGCAAGCCTGAAGCGGCTTGCCGGGCCGGCAGCTGGCCAAGAGACGCCGACTCGACGATTGTCATTGCCATTTCCGCCTATATTTGCCATTTTCATCATGAACACCGCTTGCAAGCGCTGCTTTGGCTTTTCCATCCCGCCGGCCCGCGCCGGCACGTTCTTGAGGAGCGTTCATGACCCGAAAATCCTTGCTATGCCTGGCTGTCCTGCTGGCGCCCTTGGCCTGGGCGGCCGATCCGCTGCCAGCCTTCCATGGCGATCCAAACCAGTCTTCGGTATCCGGCCTGTCCTCCGGCGCCTTCATGGCGGTGCAATATCAGGTCGCTTATTCCGCCTCTGTGGTCGGCGCCGGCGTGGTGGCCGGCGGACCGTACTACTGCGCCAAAGGCGGACTCGCCGGCGCCGGCCCCTGCATGAATACGGGCCAGCCCCCAGCCGCCTCCGAGCTGCTCAAATCCGCCAGGCAGTTTGCCGCCAAAGGCGAGATCGATCCGCTGGACAAGCTGGCCCGCCGCCGGGTCTATCTGTTCAGCGGCAGCAACGACAATACGGTGAAAACCCAGGTAGTGGATGTGGCGGCGGAGTTCTTCCGCCAGGCCGGCATGCCGGCCGGACAGATCGCCTATGAACGCCGCCTGCCTGCCGGCCATGCCCAGATCACGCCGGCCTTCGGCAACGACTGCAGCGCGACCGCCTCCCCCTACATCAACCATTGCGAATGGCAAGGCAAAGGCTATGACCAGGCCGGCGTGCTGCTGCAGCACATCTACGGCCCGCTGCAAGCCAGGGCGCAAGCGCTGACCGGCCGTATCGTCCGCTTCGACCAGAAGCCGTACGCCGCCTCCGGCAGCAGCCTGGCCGACGAAGGCTTCGTCTATGTGCCGCGCGCCTGCGCCGAAGGCGAAGCCTGCAAGGTGCATATCGCGCTGCATGGCTGCCAGCAGTACGCCGGCAAGGTGGGCGACGATTTCTACGCCCACACCGGCTACAACAATTGGGCCGACAGCAACCACATCCTCGTGCTGTATCCGCAGACCACGACCTCGCTGAAGAATCCGCAAGGCTGCTGGGACTGGTTCGGCTACACCGGCCCGGCCTATGCCTGGAAGAAGGGCCTGCAAATGCAGGCGATCAAGCAGATGGCCGACCATCTGGTATCGGCGCGCTAGCGACACGCCCGCCGCGACAAACGACCATGCCCCGCCAAAGCGGGGCATGGTCTTGGTAACGCGCGGCGCTTATTCGGCCTGCAGGGCGCGGCGAGCCTTGATCGCGTCGGCCAGCTGGGTCAGCAGTTTTTCCGTATCGTCCCAGCCCAGGCAACCATCGGTGATGCTCTGGCCGTACTTCAGCTCGCAACCGGGCTTCTGGTCCTGGCGGCCCTCCACCAGATGGCTTTCCACCATCACGCCGAAGATGCTGCGGTCGCCGCCGGCGATCTGGCCGGCCACATCGCCGCTGACTTCCATCTGGCGGCGGTAGTCCTTGCGGCTGTTGGCGTGGCTGAAATCCACCATCAGCTTGTGCGGCAGGCCCACGGCGGTCAGCTCGGCGGCGGCGGCGCGCACGTGCTCGGCCGAATAGTTGGGTTCCTTGCCGCCGCGCAGAATGACGTGGCAGTCCGGGTTGCCGCCGGTGGACACGATGGCCGAATGGCCAGTCTTGGTCACCGACAGGAAATGGTGAGGCACGCTGGCGGCGCGAATGGCGTCCACCGCGATCTTCAGGTTGCCGTCGGTGCCGTTCTTGAAGCCCACCGGGCAGGACAGGCCGGAGGCCAGCTCGCGGTGCACCTGGCTCTCCGTAGTGCGCGCGCCGATGGCGCCCCAGCTGATCAGGTCGGCGAAATACTGCGGCGTGATCATGTCGAGGAATTCGGTGGCGGCCGGCATGCCCAGGTTGTTCAGCGTCAACAACAGGCGGCGCGCGATGCGCAGGCCGGCGTTGATGTCGTAGGACTCATTCAGGTGCGGATCGTTGATCAGGCCCTTCCAGCCCACCGTGGTGCGCGGCTTCTCGAAATACACGCGCATCACCACCACCAGCTCGCTGGCCAGCGCCTGGCGCAGCGGCGCCAGCTTCTGCGCGTATTCGATCGCGGCGTCGGTATCGTGGATGGAACAGGGGCCGATCACCACCAGCAGGCGGTCGTCCTCGCCGCGCAGCAGCGCCGCAATGTCGCGCCGGGTGTTGTAGATCAGTTCGGAGGCGGATTCGCTGATCGGCAGCTCATACAGGTGGGCGATCGGAGGAAGCAGTTCCTTGATCTCGCGGATTCTGACGTCATCGGTCTGGCGTTGCATGCGGTTGTCCCTTGGCTATTTCGTTTTCTGCATAGCAGCAAGATAACCGGATTTGTCCGCCCTAGACAACCGCCGGCTGGCACAATGGGAAAAGCGCCGCGGCCCGAAGGCGGCGGCGCTTGGCGCAAAACGGATGAATGGAGATCAGTCTGCGTACTGGCGCTTCATGCGCTCGCGGCGCTCCTGGGCCTCCACCGACAGCGTGGCGGTGGGGCGCGCCATCAGGCGCTTCAGGCCGATCGGCTCGCCGGTGTCTTCGCAGAAACCGTAGGAACCGTCTTCGATCTGGCGGATGGAGGCCTGGATCTTTTGCAGCAGCTTGCGCTCGCGGTCGCGGGTGCGCAGCTCCAGGGCGTACTCTTCCTCCAGCGTCGCGCGATCGGCCGGATCGGGCGTGGCTTCCTGTTCTTGCAGATGGTTGGCGGTAGCGTTGGCGTTTACCAGCAACTCCTGCTGCATCTGCAACAACCGGTCCTTGAAAAACTCAAGGTGGTCGGCGTTCATGTAGTCATCGCCTTCCCAGTTGAGGATATCCTGTTCGGTCAGCTTGGCCATGTTTGGTGCTTCCAGCATAGAGTTGGCAACAGGCGGAGAAGATTACCGGCGGGCCAATATTTGCGCAACTGTCTTGAGCCTGAATCCCAATAATTACTCTCGACTGCTATCATTTTTTATAGCCTGGCCCGGTATCAATAACAAGTCCGCCCGAATTTCAGTTCAAATCAATAGCGACGTCGTTTTCGACCGGTCATTCCCATACAAGTTCAAAGGCGGCCGGAGCCGCCTTTTTAGCGAAGAAAAACCGTTGCGGTTTCGCATCGCCGCTATCCACGCCAGGGATTTATTTCTGGCTCAATACCCACTTCACCAGCGCTTTCAGGTCGGCATCCGGAATATTCGGATGCGGGGTCATCGGAATCGGACCCCATACGCCGGAGCCGCCATTCTTCACCTTGGCGATCAGCTTGGCCTCGGCGCCCTTGTCGCCGGCGTATTTCTTGGCCACGTCCTTGTAAGCCGGGCCGACGATTTTCTTGTCGACGGCATGGCAGGCGGTACAGCCATACTTCTGCGCCAGTTGCATATTCGCCATGGCCGGCGCGGCGGCGACGCCCAACAGCAGGGCGGCGAGCAGGGTCTTCTTCATCTTGATGCTCCCTATCGTTTCACGGTGCCGCCGGCAAAGACCGGCAGCTGTCAAAAGTATGACAAATAACCCGTCTTACTGGATAACCACTTTGAGTTGGGTCAAGAAACCCGTTTCCAGCATGCGCACCGGCAGCATCATGATCACCTGGATCACCAGCAGCAGCAGCAGCGGCGACAGGTCCACCCCGCCCACCACCGCGCGGCGGAACGGCCGCAGGAACGGCCGAGTCAGGCTGTCCAGCACCGGCGCGATCGGGTTGTACGGATTGATCCAGCTCATCACGGCCTGCACGATCACCGCGCCCATCAGCAGCGTCAGCGACTGCTTGAACACTTCCAGCAGCGACAGCAACGCCAGCGCCACCCACACCTGCGGGAAGGCGAACACCTCCGGCAGCGAGCCGAGGAGCAGCATCAGGATATTGGCCAACAGGCACACCAGCCAGGCCAGCAGCATGGTGGCGGTGTCGTAATTGCGCACCGACGGCACCAGCTTGCGCGCCGGCAGCACCAGGAAATTGGTGGCGGCCATCACGAACTGGCATAAGGGGTGCTTGAACGGCGCGCGCGCCACCTGCAGGTAGAAGCGCAGCAGCAGCACCAGCACGAACAGGCCGGACAGGGTCTTGATCAGGAATTGCAGCGTATCGAAAAACATGATTGCGGTTTACTCCTGGCTGAGTTGTTGACCCATTTCGATCGAGCGCTCGCGGCAATCCATCGCGCCGGCGATGATGGCCGCCTTGACGCCCTCGGCTTCGAAGCGCGCGATGGCGCGCTCGGTGGTGCCGCCCTTGGACATCACGTTCTGCCGCAAGGCAGCCACCGGCAGCGGGCTTTGCCGCGCCAGCTCCACCGCCCCGTCGAAGGTGGCCAGCACCAGTTCGCGCGCCTGCGCCTCGGCAAAGCCGGCCTTGAGCGCGGCCTCGATCATGCTTTCGATGAAGTAGAACACATAGGCCGGGCCGCTGCCGGAGACGCAGGTAATATCGTCGATGCCGGTCTCGTCGTCCAGCCACACGGTCAGGCCCGCGGCGCGCATGACGGTTTCGGCGGCCTCGCGGTCCGCTGCGGCTATCTCGGCGTCGGCATACAGGCCGGATACGCCCTTGCCCACCATGGCGGGCGTATTCGGCATCACCCGCACGATGCGGCCGCTGCCCAGCCAGCGCCGCAGCGCGTCCAGGCGGATGCCGGCGGCGATGGACACCACCAGCGCGCCGTTCAGCCGCGGCGCGAGCTGCAGGCACAATTCGCGCAGTTGCTGCGGCTTGACCGCCAGCACCACGACCTCGTCCGCGGAGAAGGCCCCCGGCAGCGTTTGGCCGCCGCTGCAGCCGAAATCGGCCGCTAATTGGTCCAGCTTGTCTTGCTGATGCTCCACCACATGGATGCGGTGGCCGCCCTGGCGGGCCAGCCCGCCTATGATGGCGCCGGCCATATTGCCGCCGCCGATGAAGGTGATTTGCATGGTGTCCTCTGGACGCGTTGCGGCGCCGGCCGCGCCGGCGCCAATAAACTCAATGGCTGTAGTGTCTGTCGCCGCAAATGGCCGAACCCACGCGCACCAGCGTGGCGCCTTCGGACACCGCCAGCTCCAGATCGGCCGACATGCCCATCGACAAGGTGTCCAGCGCCAGGCCCTCGGCGTTCAGTTGATCCCGCAGCCGCCGCAAAACGGCGAACTGCGCGGCCAGCTTGGCCGCGTCCTCGGTTGGCTCCGGAATGCACATCAGTCCGCGCAGCCTCAGCCTCGGCATGGCCGCCGCGGCGCGCGCCAGTGCCATGGCCTCTTCCGGCGCGCAGCCGCTCTTGCTGTCTTCGCCGGAAACATTGACCTGCACGCATATGTTCAGCGGCGGCAGCGCGTCCGGCCGTTGCGCCGACAAGCGCTCGGCGATCTTGGGCCGGTCTACCGAATGCACCCAGTGCGCGCGTTCGGCCACCACGCGCGTCTTGTTCGACTGCAGGGGACCGATGAAGTGCCATTCTACCGCCAGGTCGGCGAGCGCCTCGCATTTCTGCTGCAGTTCCTGCACGTAGTTTTCGCCAAAGGCTCGCTGGCCCAAGGCGAAGAGGTCGCGGATGTCGGCGGCGGGAAAAGTCTTGCTGACGGCGAGCAGGGCAACCGCGTCATCGGCGCGGCCAGCGGCCGCGCACGCCGCGCGCAGCCGCGACTGCACCTGCGACAAGCGGGATGAGAGGGAATCTGTCATGTATTAGGGGTCCGAGAGCGAATACCGGCCGTGGCCGGATGACGACTGCGTTATCGCGAAGATTGTAGGGAAAGCGGCCGCGGATCACAATCGAACACCGCATCGCGCCATGGGCCGCGGCAGTGAACGCCGCGCGATGCAGCCACATTCTATATTGTTTCAATAGAAATAATATCAATCAGCTAAATATTACATATGCATGTTGAAAGCCAGCCATCTGCGGTATGATGGTTGCCCCGCTTCCGCTGAATCCACGCCATGATTATCAGACTGATCGGTATTTCCTTGCTCGCCGCCTGGCTCTCTCTCCCCGTTCAGGCGCAATCGAATCCGATTCTCCTGACCGTCTCCGGGCATATCAGCCGCTATACCGACCCGCAGCAGAAAACCTATCAGTTCAGCGAGGCGGATCTACAGGCTTTGCCGCAGCATAAAATCGTCACGCAAACCAGCTGGACTCCGAAATCGACATTTTCCGGCCCACAGCTGCGCGATATTCTGCAAACAGTCGGCGCCAGCGGCGGCCAGGTCAAACTAACGGCGCTGAATGATTACACCTACACCATCGCCGCCAAGGAGCTGGTCCAGTACGGCGTGATTCTGGCGCGGGAGCGGGATGGACGGAAAATGGACATTGCCGAGCGCGGGCCGCTGTGGCTGATCTATCCGCTGGACAATATGCCTAGCCAGCTGCGCGGCCCGCTGCTCGACGCCAAGCTGGTTTGGCAAGTCAATCGCATCGATATCCGCTGAGGCCGCGATGCCGACATCCCACCGCTCGCCAGAAGAGAAAATAGGCCGCCGGTTCCGCGCCGCCTGGAAAGGCGCCTCTCCCAGCATTCTGATGCTGCTGTTCGTCGTCGCCTCCGGCATTTACCTAGCAACGGAGCGCTTCATCGCGGCGCGCGCGCTGCCGCCGCATGGCGACGATCTGTATTGGAGCGTGGCGCAGCTGCAAGTGGAGCTGGAACGCTCGCGCGCCGAGCTGGAGCGGCTGCGCGGCGGCGAGATCGACGCCAGCCAGGCGCAGACTCGGCTGGCCATCGCCCAGAGCCGCACGCTGGATTTCCTGCTGCCGTCGCCGGTCGGCCGCCAGCTAAGCGGCATCAACGGTTTCGCTGCGCTGACCGAGCAGCTGCAACGCTTCTTCCACGACGAACGCGTGCGCCACCCGCAACCGGCCGACGCCGCGGCGCTGGTCGCCGCCATCGACCAGCTGCGGCCTACCCTGGCCGAGTTCGCCGTGCAGTCGCGCGTGGCCGAGGTCGGCGCCCGCGAAGCGCGCAACCGCGAGCAGGAGCGCAATCAGCATCTGATGTCGCTGTGGTTCGCGCTGTGGGTGGCCATCTGCATTGCCATTCTCTGCCTGCTGTATCGCTACCAGAACGCCCGCCGCGACGTCGCCTCGCACCAGGCGCTGTTGGAGCAAGAGCGCGCCGCCCACCAGGCGACGGTGGCGGCCGAGCTGGACCGCACCACCTTCCTCGCCACCATCAGCCACGAAATTCGCTCGCCGCTGCAGACGATGCAGGTCTGCGTCGAACTGATCGAGCCGCAGATCGCGTCCGGCGGCAAAACCCATGCCGCGCTGTCGCGGCTGAAGTCCAGCATGGCGCACTTGATGACCCAGGTGCGCGACATCATGGACATTTCCGCCATCCACAACATGCAGTTCCGGCTGCAGCCGGAAGACATCGACCTCGCCCAGATACTGCACGAGGCGATAGACGCCTACCGGGTACAGCTGGAAGGCAAGGGGCTGCAGCTGAGCGTGGCGCTGGAAGACCTGCCGCCGCTGGCGAGGCTGGATGGCTGCCGGCTGCGCCAGATCGTCGGCAACCTGATCTCCAACGCCATCCGCTACACCGACCACGGCTCGGTAACGGTAGCGGCGCGCGTGGAAACCGCGGACGGCCTGTCCGTGCTGGAAGTCCGCGTCGCCGACACCGGCATCGGCGTGCCGGCCGACCTGCAGTCGCGCATCTTCCAGCCGTTCTTCCAGGGCCGCCAGCGCCGGCCCGGCAGCAGCGGGCTGGGATTGGCCATCGTCAAGGAGCTGGTGCGGCTGCTGGGCGGGGAAATCGCCCTGCGCAGCGAGGAGGGCCGGGGTTCAGAATTCTCTGTGCGGCTGCCCATCCAGCTGACGCTAACCGCGCCGGACAAAACCATTCTGCTGGTGGATGACGACCCGAATATCCGCGAGCCTTTCGCCGACTGCCTGGCGCTGGATGGCTACGCGGTCACCACCGCCGCGACGGCCGCGGAGGCCTGTCGGCGGCTGCGGGAACAGGCCTTCGGCGTCATCCTGCTGGATATGCAGCTGGGCGCGGACAGCGGCTACGATGTGGCCTCCAAGGCGCGCGATGGTTTGAATCGGGCCGCGCGGCTGATCGCGATGACCGCCTATCCGGAAGAGTACAGCGACCCGCGCGCCGCCTGGTTCGACGAAAGGCTGGAAAAGCCGTTCGACCTGAGCCGTTTGCGCGCCAGCCTGCGCCAGCGCGGCTAAGCCCCCAGGCGCGGCCGATGCGTTTTTCGGCACACGCGCCCGGCGCGGCGCGCGATTTTGTTGCGCCGGCTGCCCGCTACGCTTGAGAATGCACGGATAATCGCGCCCGTCCCTCCCCGCGCATGGACGGAGGCGCGTCCGCAATCTCGCAACGGGTCTCGATATGGAAATCTCCGAGCTGCTGGCTTTCACCGTCAAGAACAAGGCCTCCGACCTGCACCTGTCGGCCGGCCTGCCGCCCATGATCCGGGTGAATGGCGACATCCGCCGCATCAACCTGCCGCCGATGGACCACCATGACGTGCACGACATGGTGTACGACATCATGAACGATTATCAGCGGAAGATTTTCGAAGACACCTACGAGTGCGACTTCTCGTTCGAGCTGCCCGGCATCGCCCGCTTCCGGGTCAACTCCTTCATCCAGAACCGCGGCATGGCATCGGTATTCCGGGTGATTCCCAGCAAGGTGTTGACGCTGGAGCAACTGGCGGCGCCGAGAATCTTCCAGGAGATCGCCTCCCTGCCGCGCGGCCTGGTGCTGGTGACCGGCCCCACCGGCTCGGGCAAGTCGACCACGCTGGCCGCGATGATAGACTATGTCAACGAAAACGAGTTTTCGCACATTCTTACTGTGGAAGACCCGATCGAATTCGTCCACGAAAGCAAAAAAAGCCTGATCAACCAGCGCGAGCTGGGTCTGCAGACCCACAGCTTCGCCAACGCGCTCAAAAGCGCGCTGCGCGAAGACCCGGACGTGATCCTGGTGGGCGAATTGCGCGATCTGGAAACCATCAGGCTGGCGCTGACCGCGGCCGAAACCGGCCACCTGGTGTTCGGCACCTTGCACACCAGCAGCGCCGCCAAGACCATAGACCGTATCGTCGACGTGTTCCCGGCCGGGGAAAAGGAAATGGTGCGCTCCATGCTGTCGGAATCGGTGCGGGCGGTGATCGCGCAGACGCTGTTGAAGACCAAGGATGGCCAGGGCCGGGTGGCGGCGCATGAAATCATGATGGGCACGCCGGCCATCCGCAACCTGATCCGCGAGAACAAGATCGCGCAGATCAATTCGATGATCCAGACCGGCCAGCAGCACGGCATGCAGACGCTGGACCAATGTCTGGCCGATCTGGTCCGGCGCAACGTGGTCTCGCCAGCCGAGGCCCGCGCCAAGGCCAGCAACAAGGACGCGTTCTGAATCCGGACGCGCAACCCGGTCAAAATCCCCCGCAGCCGCCAGCGGCCGCGGGCTAAACTGGAAGCAGCCAAGCAGGATACGCCGCCATGGAAAAAGACCAGGCCTCCAAATTCATCCACGATCTGCTGAAACACGCGATCGGCAAGAACGCCTCGGACATCTTCATCTCGCCGGAATTTCCGCCGGCGATGAAGATAGACGGCAAGATCACCCCGGTGGCGCCGCAGCCCTTGTCGGCCCAGCAGAGCAAGGAGCTGGTGCGTTCGGTGATGAACGACCGCCAGACCGAGGAGTTCGAGTCCAAAAAAGAAGCCAATTTCGCCATCAATCCGCCGGGCATCGGCCGCTTCCGCGTCAGCGCCTTCGTGCAGCAGGGCATGGTGGGCATGGTGCTGCGCAAGATCAACACCGAAATCCCCAACCTCGACCAGTTGAACCTGCCCGAGGTGCTGAAGGATGTCGCGCTGATCAAGCGCGGGCTGGTGATCTTCGTCGGCGGCACCGGCTCCGGCAAATCCACCTCGCTGGCCGCGCTGGTGGACTGGCGCAACAGCACCAATCAGGATCACATCATCACGGTGGAGGATCCGATCGAATACGTGCACACGCACAAAAAGTCCATCGTCACCCAGCGCGAGATCGGCGTCGATACCGAAAGCTGGGAAGTGGCGCTGAAGAACACGCTGCGCCAAGCGCCCGACGTCATCCTGATGGGCGAAATCCGCGACCGCGAAACCATGAACTACGGCCTGCAGTTCGCCGAAACCGGCCATCTGTGCCTGGCCACCATGCACGCCAACAACGCCAACCAAGCGCTGGACCGCATCCTCAACTTCTTCCCGGAAGAACGCCACCAGCAGGTGCTGATGGACCTGTCGCTGAACATGCGCGCCATCGTGTCGCAACGGCTGGTGCCGCACAAGGGCGGCACCGGCCGCGTGGCGGCGGTGGAAATCCTGCTCAACAGCCCGCTGGTATCAGACATGATCTTCAAGGGCGAGATCGCCAGCCTGAAGGAAGTGATGGCGCGCTCGCGCGAAGCCGGCATGCAGACCTTCGACCAATCGCTGTTCGAACTGTACGAGGCCGATCTGATCAGCTACGAGGACGCGCTGCGCAACGCGGACTCCATCAACGACCTGCGCCTGAGAATCAAGCTGTACAGCGAAAGCGCCCGCAATCGGGACCCGCTGGAAGGCATAGACCACCTGGATATCGTTTGACCCGGCGCAACGCCGTTATTCACCATGCCTCTTGATAACAACACTACTGTCCTGATCATCGAAGACTCCCACACCGTGCGCCAGAGCCTGCGCAGCATGCTGTCCACCGCCGGCATCACGCGCTCGGAGGGCGTCAGCAACGCCAGCGAAGCGCGCAACCGACTGCGCGGCAAGAACTACGACGTCGTGCTGTGCGACTACAACCTGGGCGAAGGCATGGATGGCCAGGAACTGCTGGAAGCGATGCGCAAGGGCGGCAACCTGCCGATCTCCACCATCTGGATCATGATTACCGGCGAGCGCCACTACGAACGGGTGGTGGCCGCCGCCGAAATGGCGCCGGACGACTACATTTTGAAGCCGTTCGCCTCGCAGATGCTGCTGGACCGGATGAATCTGGCCCACCAGCGCAAGATTTTCCTGGCGCCGGCCCACAAACTGGTGATGCAGGGCAAGCCGGAGCAGGCGATCCAGGTTCTGCGGCAGCTGGCGCGCGAAGCGCAGAACCCGCAATATCGGCTCGATGCCCAGCGGCTGGCCGCCGAGCTGTTGGTCAACGAGGGCCGCCAGAGCGAGGCGCTGACCATCTACCAGGAGCTGCTCAGCATGCGGGTGATCCCCTGG
>NZ_MKCR01000020.1 GCF_001855565.1 Chromobacterium amazonense
GGAGTGTAAGCTGATTTGTCCGTGCTTTTCCGTGTGCTTCCGTGGCTAAAAATGGAATGATCGTCATGTCGCTCACTGTACTCTTCAATCGTCACGAATTCCTCTCCCGCCACATCGGCCCCAATGACGCCGAGCGCGCCGAGATGCTGGCCGCCATCGGCGCGCCATCCATCGATGCGCTGGTCGACCAGACCCTGCCGGCCGATATCCGCCTGAACCGCCGCCTGGACCTGCCGTCGCCGCAGCCTGAGGCCGAGGCGCTGGCCGCCTTGAAGGTAGTTGCCAGCAAGAACGTGGTCAACAAGTCCTTCATCGGTCTGGGCTACTACCCGGTGCTGACGCCGAATGTCATCCTGCGCAATGTGCTGGAAAATCCGGGCTGGTACACCGCCTATACTCCGTACCAGGCCGAGATCGCCCAGGGCCGGCTGGAGGCGCTGCTGAACTTCCAGCAGATGGTCATCGACCTGACCGGCCTGGAAATGGCCAATGCCTCGCTGTTGGACGAAGCCACCGCCGCCGCCGAAGCGATGGCGATGGCCAAGCGCGTGTCCAAGTCCAAATCCGTCAGCTTCTTCGTCGACAGCCGCGTGCTGCCGCAGACGCTGGACGTGATGAAGACGCGCGCCAAATACTTCGGCTTCGAGCTGGTGCCAGGCCATCCGGAAGAGGCCGGCAATGGCGACTACTTCGGCGCGCTGTTCCAGTATCCGGGCGAGGCCGGCGATCTGATCGATCTGACCCCGCACATCGCCGCCGTCAAGGCCAAGGGCGGCATCGTCGCCGTCGCCGCCGACGTGATGGCGCTGGTTGCGCTGAAATCGCCGGCCGAGATGGGCGCCGACATCGCGCTGGGCAATACTCAACGCTTCGGCGTGCCGATGGGCTTCGGCGGCCCGCACGCGGCTTACTTCGCCTTCAAGGACGAGATGAAGCGCTCCGCGCCGGGCCGCATCATCGGCGTGTCCATCGACGCCAAGGGCAAGACCGCGCTGCGCATGGCGCTGCAGACCCGCGAGCAGCACATCCGCCGCGAGAAGGCCAACTCCAACATTTGCACCAGCCAGGTGCTGCTGGCCAATATCGCCGGCCTGTATGCCGTCTATCACGGCCCGGAAGGCGTCAAGCGCATCGCCGCCCGCATTCATCGCCTGGCCGCCATCTTCGCCCACGCGGTGCAAGCCGCCGGCGGCAAGCTGGCGTTCGACCGCTTCTTCGACACCGTGCAGGTGGACGCCCCTAAAGCCGACGCCATCTACGCCGCCGCGCTGGCGGCCGGCTACAACCTGCGCCGCGTCGGCAAGACCGTGCTGGGCGTGGCTTTCCACGAAGCCGCCACCGAGGCGGACCTCGCTAAGCTGATCGAGCTGTTCACCGGCAAGCCGGCCGACATCGCCGCCCTGGACGCCGCCGCCCAGGACGCAATCCCGGCCGCGCTGAAGCGCGAATCGGCCATCCTGACCCACCCGGTGTTCAACACCCATCATAGCGAGCACGAGATGCTGCGCTATATGAAGAAGCTGGAAAACCGCGACCTGGCGATGAACCACTCGATGATCTCGCTGGGCAGCTGCACCATGAAGCTGAACGCCACCAGCGAGATGATCCCGATCACCTGGCCGGAATTCGCCAATATGCATCCGTTCGCGCCGCGCGAGCAGACCGTGGGCTATCTGGAGCTGATCGAGGGCTTGCAGAGGCAGTTGAAGGCGATCACTGGCTTCGACGCGATCTCGATGCAGCCGAATTCCGGCGCCCAGGGCGAATACGCCGGTCTGTTGGCGATCAGCCGTTACCATGAGTCGCGCGGCGAAGGCCATCGCAATATCTGCCTGATCCCGCAATCGGCGCATGGCACCAATCCGGCCACCGCGCAGATGATGAATATGCAGGTGGTGGTGGTGAAGTGCGACGAGGCCGGCAACGTCGACGTGGCCGACCTGAAGGCCAAGGCCGAGCAGCACGCCGCCAACCTGGCCGCGCTGATGATCACCTATCCGTCCACCCATGGCGTGTTCGAGCAGGCGATCAAAGAGATCTGCGAGATCGTTCATGCCCACGGCGGCCAGGTGTATATGGACGGCGCCAACCTGAATGCGCAGGTGGGACTGACCCGCCCGGCCGACATCGGCGCCGACGTGTCGCATATGAACCTGCACAAGACCTTCTGCATCCCGCACGGCGGCGGCGGGCCGGGCATGGGGCCGATCGGCCTCAAGGCGCACCTGGCGCCGTTTATGGCCAACCACGTGGTGGCTTCGGTGCCGGGCGCGGAAGAGGGCCAGACCGCAGTCTCCGCCGCGCCGTTCGGCTCGGCTTCCATCCTGCCGATCTCGTATATGTACATCGCCATGATGGGCGCGGAAGGCATGAAGCAGGCGACGGAAAACGCCTTGCTGTCCGCCAACTACCTGGCCACCCGCCTCTCCGAGCATTTCCCGGTGCTGTACACCGGCGCCAACGGCCGCGTTGCCCACGAGTGCATCATCGACCTGCGCCCGCTGAAGGCCGCCTCCGGCGTCACCGAAGTGGACGTGGCCAAGCGCCTGATGGACTACGGCTTCCACGCGCCGACCATGAGCTTCCCGGTGCCGGGCACGCTGATGATAGAGCCGACCGAATCCGAGCCTAAGGCCGAGCTGGACCGCTTCATCGCGGCGATGGCGTCCATCCGCGCCGAGATCGACCAGGTGCAGAACGGCGTGTGGCCGGCGGACAACAATCCGCTCGTCAACGCGCCGCACAGCAAGGCGGACATCGCCGGCGACTGGGACCGCCCGTACAGCCGCGAGCAGGGTCTGTTCCCGCTGCCTTATGTGCTGGAGAACAAGTTCTGGCCGAGCGTGAACCGCATCGACGACGTTTATGGCGATCGCAACGTGCAGTGCAGCTGCCCGAGCATAGACAACTATCAGTAACACTCGTCTACCAACTGTAAACGACCCCGTCCGGCGTGCGGCCTGACGGGGTTTTTCTTTTCCTTATAGGCCATTGTTTAGGTGTAAATACTTAGTATGTATATCTAAGTAGTAACAATTTCCCACAAGAACTATTACTAGTAAGTAGTTTCCACCAGCCGATGATTTGCCTTATCGGCGCTTGTTTTTGGGAGTGTGTGAGCAGGGGAATATATATGGGTGCCGCGGATTTTGATGGTTTTTATCGCAGCAATGCGTCGTTCTATGGGGACCGGCCAGCCCTGTCCCTGATTTATTATCTGGATAAGTACAATGTGAAAGGAGAGGGCGTCGGGCTGGACCTGGGATGCGGCCAAGGACGCAATGCCCTGTATCTGGCGCGCCGCGGTTTTTCCATGCGCGGGTTGGATCAGTCTGCGGAGGCGGTGGCGCGTCTGAGCGGGCTGGCCGACGAGCTGCAACTCGACGTCAACGGAAGTGTGGCCGATCTGGCCAATATGGCGGAGGCGGATATCGAGCCGCAGCATTATCAGATCATTGTGGCTTACACCCTGCTGGATCATTTGAGCGAGGAAGCGGGCGCCAAGTTGGCGCAAGCCATGGTGTCGGGCCTTGCGCCAGGCGGCTTTTTATTCGCCTCGGTCTTCCTGGTGGATGATCCGGGCTGTTGCGGCCGCGGAGGGCGCGCCAGCGAAACCGCCGCTTATATCCGGCATTACTACCGTTCCGGCGAGCTGAGAGCGCAGTTTTCTCAACTAGAGGCCTTGGCCTATCAGGAAGAGTATGCGCTCGATCTCAGCCATGGCTGGCGTCATCACCACAGCATGGCCAGATTGTTTGCTCGCAAACCGATCAATTAAAGATATTCGCATCATTCAAGCAGGGCGAGCGCCCTGCTTTTTCATTCTGCAACTGAAACGCCTGTTTGCCGAAATTGCAGCGGTGAAAATGCCGGCTGCGCAAAATAACAGCAGCGCGGGCGATCTCGTTTGCTACAATGGCAAGCCTTGCCGATAGACGGCGAGCCGGTTTTTTGATGAATAAATAAAAGGTTAACGGCAATCATGCCGATGAAGAACGTCATCTCCTGGCAGGGAGACAATTTGCCGATGCTGGAGGCTTTGAGCCTGCCGGTTTGGGTGTTCGATATCGATAACAAACGCGTATTCTGGGCCAATCCGGCCGCTCTGGAAGTATGGGGCGCGGATAGCCTGCAGGAATTATGCGCGCGCGACATGTCGCGCGATATGTCGGTATCCGTGGCGCAGCGGCTCAGCCAGTATCAACAGGATTTCGAGCGCGACAATGCCGTGTTCACCGAGAGCTGGACGCTTTACCCCAAAGGCCTGCCGCGGCAGCTGAAAGTCGTTTTCCGCGGCATTCAGGTGGAAGGCCGGATGATGATGTTCTGCGAGGCGCAGAACACGCTATCCACCGATCCCGCCACGCTGCGCAGCGCCGAAGCGCTGATGCATACCTCCATGCTGGTCACCTTGTACGACTCCGCCGGCATGGTGTTGTACCGCAACCCGTCGGCCCGCGCCAAGGTGGCCTATGCCAGCGAAACCTGGCGCCAGCATTTCATTCATGATGGCGACTGGCAAACCCTGCAGCAGGGAGTGGCGGCCGCCGGCGAGGCGAGACAGCTGGCCCAGGTGCACACCCGCCAGGGCATGCGCTGGCATGAAATCGCCGTGCGCGCGTGCCGCGACGGGGTATCGGGCCAGGACGCGCTGCTGGTCACGGAAGTGGACATCACCGATCTGAAGCACGCCGAGGCGCGCGCCAGCTTCCTCGCCAACCATGACGTGCTGACCGGCCTGCCCAACCGCAACGGCATACGCAGCGAGTTGCTGCCGTATTTGCAGCAAGCCCTGCGCGATGGCCGCCAGGTGGCCTTGATGTTCATCGACCTGGACCGCTTCAAGAACGTCAACGACTCCCTGGGCCACGCCAGCGGGGACGAGATGCTGATCCGCATGAGCGGCCGCTTGTCGCAACTGCTGGGGCACGATGAGAAAGTGGCCCGCCTGGGCGGCGACGAATTCCTGGTGATGCTGGCGGCGCCGGATGTGGCGCAGCGGGCCGAGGCCTTGGGGCTTCGAATTTTGCAAAGTCTGGCGATGCCCATGCGGCTGGGCGGCATGGATATCAGCGTTTCGGCCTCCATCGGCATCAGCGTGTGCGGCGAGGGGCGGCTGGACATCGAACAGATGATGCGCCACGCCGACTTGGCCATGTACGCCGCCAAGGACGCCGGCCGCAACAATCTGATGTTCTTCGCGCCGGTGCTCGAAGAACGCAGCCAGGCGCAGCTGGCGATGGAGCGCGATATCCGGCGCGGCCTGGATGGCGGCGAATTCGTCGCTTACTTCCAGCCGCGCGTCGATGTGGCCAGCGGCCGCATCGTCGGCGCCGAGGCCCTGGCGCGCTGGCAACATCCGATGCGCGGCATGCTGATGCCGGATGCCTTCATCCCCTTGTGCGAAGACTGCGGCATGGTGCGCGAACTGGGCCGGCAGATCCTGTCCCAGGCGGCCCGCCAGCAGCGCCAATGGCGCGAGCGCGGCCTGGACCTGATGGTGTCGGTCAATCTGTCGCCCAGCCAGTTCGTCGATCCGGCGCTGTCTGAGATGGTGGCGCAGGCCTTGCGCGACAGCGGCTGCCAGCCGGAAAAGCTGGAGCTGGAAATCACCGAGTCGGTGCTGCTGGGCGATGACGAGCAAACCATGCGCACGCTGCAGTCGCTGCGCGCGCTGGGCGTGCGCATCGCGGTGGACGACTTCGGCACTGGCTACTCCAATCTGGCCTATCTGCAGCGCTACCCATTGACCTCGCTGAAGATAGACCGTTCTTTTGTCGCCGATCTGGAGCGGCGGCCGGCCATTGCCGAGATGATCACCACGCTATGCCGCATGATGGGGCTGAACATGGTGGCGGAGGGGGTGGAGACGTCGCAGCAACTGCGCTGGCTGGCGGAGCGCGGCTGTCAGGAGTACCAGGGCTTCCTATGCAGCCCGGCCTTGCCGGCCAATCTGTTCGCGCAATTGGTGATGTAGCCGGGTGCCCGTTTTGAACGGGCGCTTATTTCCTTAGCCTGATTAATTCGTTGGTTTTCATGCCGGATTGGCTTAACCTATTGCGAATCATGCGCCCGGCATGTTGACGGGCGTCGTAAGGAGAATGCCATGAAGGTTCTGTCAGCCGCCCTGCTGGCGGCCTGGTTGCCGCTGGGCGCCATGGCCGCCAAGCCGCTCACCATTTGCACCGACGCGAATCCAGAAGGCTTCGATGTGGTGCAATACAACTCCCTGGTCACTACCAATGCCTCCGCCGATGTGCTGATGAGCCGGCTGGTGGAATACGATGCCGCCGCGGGCAAGCTGCGCCCCGGCTTGGCGCGCAGCTGGGAGGCCAGCCCGGATGGCCTATCCTACACCTTTCATCTGCGTACTGACGCGGTCTTCCATTCCACCGACTACTTCAAGCCCACGCGCAAGCTGAACGCCGACGATGTGGCGTTCACCTTCGATCGCATGCTGAACCCGGACAATCCTTGGTACAAAACCGCGCCTGCCGGTTATCCGCACGCCCAGGCCATGCAGTTTCCCAAGCTGATCAAGGCCGTACGCAAGCTGGATGCGCAAACCGTGCGCTTCGAGCTGAACTACCCCGAGGCGACTTTTCTATCCAGCCTGACCATGGGCTTCGCCTCCATCTATTCTGCCGAATACGCGGCGCAGCTGCTGGCGGCGGGCAAAACCGCCGAACTCAACAGCAAGCCCATCGGCACCGGCCCGTTCATTCTCAAGAGCTTCGTCAAGGACGCGCTGGTGCGCTACGCGCCGAATCCAGCCTACTTCGGCGCCAAGCCCAAGGTGTCGGCGCTGATCTACGCCATCACGCCGGATTCCAGCGTGCGCTTGCAAAAGCTGCGCGCCGGCGAATGCCAGATCGCGCTGTCGCCGAAGCCGCAGGACGTGCAGTCGGCGCAGGCTGACGCCCGCTTGCGTGTGTGGCAGACGCCGGCTTTCATGACGGCTTTCGTCGCCTTCAACAGCCAGAAGAAGCCGCTGGACAATCCGCAGGTGCGGCAGGCGATCAATCTGGCCTTCGATAAAGCCAGCTATCTGAAAGCGGTGTTCGGCAATGGCGCGATTGCCGCCAATCTGGTGTATCCGCCCAATACCTGGAGCTACGACAAAACCATCAAGCCTTATCCTTACGATCCGGCGCAGGCCAAGAAGCTGCTGGCGCAGGCCGGCTATCCGGACGGTTTCGATATCGATGTCTGGGTCCGGCCCAGCGGCAGCACGCTGAACCCCAGCCCCAAGGCCGGCGCGGAAATGCTGCAGGCGGATCTGGCCAAGGTCGGCATCCGCCTGAGGATTCAAGTGCTGGAGTGGGGCGAGCTGATCAAGCGCGGCAAGGCGGGCGAGCACCAGATGCTGTTCATGGGCTGGGCCGGCGACAACGGCGATCCGGACAACTTCCTGACGCCGCAGTTTTCTTGCTCGGCGGTACAGTCCGGCACCAATTTCGCCCGCCATTGCGATGCGCGCTTGGACAAGCTGATCAGCGACGGCAAGAAGACCGCTGATTTCAAGGCGCGCGGTAAGCTGTATCAGTCGGCGCAGCGCCTCATCCATGACCAGGCGCTATGGCTGCCGCTGGCGCATCCCACGGCCTATGTCTTGGCTCGCAAGGAAGTCAGCGGCTTTGCGGTCAATCCGTACGGCCGGGTCGACTTCTCCGCGGCGGCGCTGAAGTAGTTTTCGCTGCATTGGTCGGAAAGCGATTTTTTGAAATAGAGCAGTCGCTTTTTTGATGATTCCTTGCCGGCGCGCAAGGCGGGCAGCCCGAAGTCGGCGCATTCTCTGCGCCACGGCCGTCCGATCTTGCGCGCCGCTCGCCTGATCCCCCCTATGGCGGCGCATTGCGCCGCAAAATCAGCTTGTATGCAGCGCCATTGATTTTGGTAGTATTGTGTTGGCGGCTGCCGCTTTCAGCGGCCGCCAGGGGAGAGAGGAGCGCCGGGCTATTGGCGTGTCTAGCTTGTTCTTAGAATGTGCCCACCCTCGCTTGGATGCGCGGTTTCGCGTATCATGCGGCGGACTTGGGACGATAAATGATAAAACAATAGATGCAAACCAGACGAACACAGCAAAGCCGCAGGGAGTCCACCATAGGGAAACTGGTGGAGGCGGCGATAGAATGCCTGATGGAGTGCGGCTATCACGGCACCAGCGTACAACTGATCTGCAGCCGCGCCGGCGTGTCGCAAGGCGCGCTGTTCCGTCATTTCGCCACCAAGAACGAGCTGATGCTGCCGGTGGGACGCAAGGTGGTGGACGATATCTTCGACGCCGCGCTGACGCTGGCTGGCCAGCAGCCGCCAGGCATGGCGGAGGAGGAGCGCATCGTCGGGCTGATGCGGGCGCTGGTGATGTCGCCGCGCCACATCGTGCTGCTGGAATTGCTGATGGCGGCCCGGACGACGCCGGACTTGCGCGATATTTTCCTCGGCAGCGCCAGCACCTATTTCCGCGACCGCTTCGTCGCCTTGATGGCCTCGCTGTTCCCGCGCTACGCCATTTCCACCGGTTTTTTCGCCACGCTGCTGACCATGATGACCACCATGCATGGCATGGCGCTGTACCGCACGCTGGCCGAGCATCCGGAAGGCGACAGGATGCGCGAGCAGTGGCTGCAGGCCGCGCTGCGCTCGGAACTGGAGCGGATACGGGAAGAGGGCGCGGATACGCGCAACCCGGTGTACCAGCTGCCGTTCTGATGTCGGGTTGATTGCAAAAAAACCGCTGCCTCGCGCAGCGGTTTTTCTTTGGCCGTTGAATGTGTTTTCGTTTGGCCATAGAAAAAGACCCGCCAAGGCGGGTCTTTTCTGCTTCTGCGTTCGCAGGTTCTTGCGTCGAACCGTTGAATTAGAAGTTGTGAACCATGTTCAGGCCGAAGGACTTGATCTTGGTGTTGCCGTTGCTCAGCAGCAGAGCAGCAGCATTGTTGCCCAGCTTGATTTCGCCGTATTGCGCGCCAACGGTGGTGCGCTTGGACAGAGCATAATCAGCACCCAGTACGAATTGGTCGTACTTGGTGTTGTCTTGGGATACGCCTTGAACTTTCACGTTGTCGCCGTGAGCGTAGGTGAACTTCGGAGTGATGGCGCCGAAGGTGTAGCCAGCGGTCAATGCGTATTCGGTGGTCTTGAACTCAACGCCGTTGCCCAACACGCCTTGAATGGCGGTCACTTGAGCCGGAGTGGCCAGCGCGCTCAGAGCAGTGGTGGTCACGTCGCCTTGGCTTTGCTTGTAGCCGAAGCCTACGAACAGGTTGTTAGCATTGTAGCCAACTTCCAGTTGGTGCTTGCGGTTGCCCTTGTTGCTGAGTTCCACGCCGCTAGCAACGTGGCTTTCGTACTGGTAGTCGTACTTGCCGAAGAAGCCACTGTTTTCGTAGCCCAGACCCAGGTTGTAGGTTTCACGATCTTGGCTCTTGGCGCTCTTGTCTTCCTTGGTGCCGTATTGGAAGGCAGCGGTCAGGCCAGGAACGATAGCCGGCAGGTCATAGCGTACGGAATTCTTCAGGCGAGCGCCGTCGCGAGTGAAGATGCCCAGACCCAGGGCAGCGTTGTTGTAGGACCAGGTGTCAACCACGCCCATGTCGCTGTCTTGGAAGTTGGACACATTACCGAAGCGCAGGGTACCCAGGTTGCTTTGCAGGCCCAGGAAGGAGTTGCGGCTGGCGAAAGTGCCGGAGCTGGAGGCGCTGTATTGGTCCTTGTTGCCGTCGATGGCGAAACCGCTTTCAACTTGCCAGATAGCCTTCAGGCCGTTGCCGAGATCTTCGGAACCCTTGAAGCCGATACGGGAGCCCAGGTCGTCGATGTTGGTCTTTTTGGTACCGTTATCAACGTTTTCAACGCCAGCCTTGATGGCGCCGTAGATGGTTACGTCAGCAAAAGCGGCAGCCGGCATGGAGGCTACCAGCAGGGCGATCAGACTTTTTTTCATGGTCAAGTCATCCTTAGTTGGTTTAGGAATGTGAGCAAATGCTATTGGCTGGGTTGTGAAAATGCAACTATGAGGACTGGGAAGTGTTGCTGATGAGCAACTTGTGTTGGGTTTCTGCGAACGCAGAATTCGTTTTTGCTGCTGGTAAGTTATTGAATAGTATTGGTTTGTAATGTTGGGTCTGTAGTGGCCTATTTTTGTTGCAAAAATACATCAAAGCGCAGGTAGTGCCGTTTTACAATGGTTTACACGGCATGGGTAGCTGTAATTGGATAAAAAAAAGCCCGCGTTTGAGGGCGGGCTTGAAAAATCAACGTGACTTGAAGTGAATCCAGGCGGTGCGGATTGCATCTACTTGAATTCGCTAGCGAACATATTAAAAGAAAGCGGAAACTATGTAAATGGAGCAATTGTTCCAATGGTGTTTCGTTTTTATGAAGATGTTTGTGTTAAGTTTTTGTTTTTAAATATAAGTAAGTGATAAGTCTTCTATGGTGTTTCGGTGTGAAACTGTTGCATTCCGGCCATTCTTGCCGGGGTGGCAAGGTCTGGCGGATGGGAATCTATATATATGGTTGCACTGAGTGTGATTGGCGCGGGCCGGGTTGGGCGCAGCTTGGCCCGGTTGGCGCATTTGTCTGGCGCTTGCCGGGTGGTGGATGTGGCTGGGCGCAGTGAGGCCTCCTTGGCGATGGCGCGCGACTTCATCGGCGCGGGGCGGGTGGTGGCGGATTGGCGCGCGCTGGTGCCGGCTGATTTTTATTTGCTGGCGGTGCCGGATGCGGCCATTGCCGACTGCGCGCGCGCGTTGGCGAATACGGGCGCGGCGCCTGCCGGCAGCGTGGTGTTTCATGCCAGCGGCGCTTGCGAGGCTTCGCTGTTGGCGCCGCTGGCGGAGCGGGGGGTGTTGCTGGCCAGCCTGCACCCGGCATTTTCTTTTGCCGATCCTGAGCGGGCGGTGGCGGGTTTTGCCGGGACGCTGTGCGCCGTGGAGGGCGATGAGCTTGCCTGCGCCCGTTTGGAAGAGCTGGCGCGGCTGCTGGGCGGCCGGCCGTTCCGGCTGGCGCCGGGCGGCAAGGCGGCTTATCACGCCGGTTTGTCGGTGGCTTCCAATTATTTGGTGGCGTTGACGGCGATGGCGGAGGGCTTGGAGCGGCAGGCCGGGGTGCCGGCCGAGCTGCTTGGCGATCTACTAGGCGGCTTGATGCGGCAGACGCTGGGCAATGCGCTGGCCTTGGGGCCGTATCAGGCGCTGACCGGGCCTATCCTGCGCGGCGATGCCGAAACGGTGGCCAGCCATCTGGCGGTGCTGCCCGATGCGGCCGCGCAAGCGGCGTATCGGGCCATGGGGTTGCAGACGCTGGCGCTGGCCGGCGACCGGCTGGCCGAGCCGGCGCGCCAGCGTTTGCGCGCGCTGCTGGCGGGTTCGTCTAGCGCGGAGCGGGAATCTTGAAGACCTGGCGCAGGTAGGCGAGAAAGGTTTCGTCGCTGCACATGATCTTGCCGGGGCTGTCGGACAGCTTGGCCACAGGCTGGCCGTTGCAGCTGACCAGCTTCAGCACGATCTGCAGCGGCTCCAGTCCCATATCGTTGGTGAAGTGGGTGCCGATGCCGAAACTGACCTGGATGTGCGGGCTGAAATGGCGGTGCAGTTGCAGCGCGCTGTCCACGGTCAGGCCGTCGCTGAAGGTCAGCATCTTGGTGGCTGGGTCGATGCGCAGCTTGCGGTAATGGGCGATGGCTTTGTCGCCCCATATATAAGGATCGCCGCTGTCGTGGCGCAGGCCGTCGAACAGTTTGGCGAAGTAAAGATCGAAGTCGGCCAGGAAGGCGTCCATGCCGACCACGTCGGTCAGCGCGATGCCGAGGTCGCCGCGGTATTCCTGCACCCAGGATTCCAGCGCCGCTTTTTGGAAGTCGCGCAGCCGCACGCCCAGCGCCTGGAAGGCCTGGAAGAATTCATGCGCCATGGTGCCGATGGGCGTGATGCACAGTTTGCGCGCCAGATGCACATTGCTGGTGCCGCGGAAGATTTGCGGCAGCGCACGGTTCAATCGCTCCACCACATGGGCTTGCCAATCGCGGCTGAAGCGGCGGCGAGTGCCGAAATCGGCGATCAGCAGCGGGAAGCGCTGGCTGGCGGCTTCTTCGCGCTGGAAGCGTTCCAGGGTGGCGATCTTGGCCTCCAGGCGGCGGCGGCCTTCCTCGAGCACGGCTTCGCTGCCTAGTGGGCGGAAATACAGCTCGTTGACGATGGCCAGCACGAAGATCTCGAAGAACATCGCCTGCACCATCGGCCCCTTGATCAGGATGGCCAGCTGCTCGCCCTCCTCCGTCACGCTGATGAAGCGGCGTTGTAGATGGAACAATTCAAGGTAATCGACGAAATCGCTCTTGATGAAGCGCAGACCGCGCAGGTAAGCCAGCTCCTCCTGCTGGAAGCGCAGCTGGCATAGCAGGTCCAGTTGTTCTTCCAGTTGGGCTTTCAGTAGCGACAGCGGCGTGCCCGGGTGGTTGCGGCAGCGAAACTCGTATTCGCCATGCGCGGCCGGGAATTGGTGCAGCACCACCTGTAGCATGGTGAACTTGTACAGGTCGGTATCCAGCAGCGACTGGATGATGGGCTTGGTCTTGGGCATGGCGTCGCTTCTTCAGGCGGCGTGGATCACAAAAATGGCTGGGCGCTTGTGCAGGTCTGGCGCGTCCTTGGGCCAATCCTGCACGCGATGGCTGACGATGGTCTGCGTGGGCAGCGTCAGGTCGCAGGCTACCGCAAGCCGGGTGCCGGGCGCCAGTGTCTCGCGCAGCTGCGCCAGCAGCGCATTGTTGCGATAGGGGGTCTCGATGAAGAGCTGGGTCTCGTTGTGCTGGCGCGAGCGCTGCTCCAGCTCCTTCACCCGCTTGGCTTTTTCGGCGGCGTCCACCGGCAGATAGCCATGGAAGGCGAAGCATTGGCCGTTGGCGCCGCTGGCCATCAGCGCCAGCAGGATGGACGAGGGGCCGATCAGCGGCTCGACGCGGATGCCGTGGCGGTGCGCCAGCGCCACCAGTTGCGCGCCGGGGTCAGCCACGGCCGGGCAGCCGGCCTCGGAGATCAGGCCGACGTCATGGCCGGCCTTCAATGGGGCGAGCAGGGCAGCGACGTCGGCTTCCTTGGTATGCTCGTTCAGCGTGCTCATGGCCAGCTCGCGGATCGGCGCGGAGACGCCTAGCGCCTTCAGATGCTTGCGCGCGGTTTTTTCCGCCTCCACCACGAAGTGGGTGATGTGGACGACTTTGGCGCGCTCGCCTTCCGGCAGCCAGGCGACGGTTTCATCGCCAAGCGGTGCGGGAATCAGGAATAGCGTGCCGCTCATTTCAGCACCTCCACGCCCTCATTGGCCAGCATGGTGATCAATTGGAACAGCGGCACGCCTATCAGCGCGTTGGGGTCGTCGGATTCCACCTTTTCCAGCAGCGCGCCGCCCAGGCCTTCGCTCTTGGCGCTGCCGGCGCAATGCAGGGCGTCCGGCTCGCGGCTCAGGTAATTGCGGATCTGCGCTTCGCTCAGCTGGCGCAGCGTGACGCGGGTGATGCCTACGCCTTCCTGCAGCCGACCGCTGTGGCTGTTGTACAACGCCAGCGCCGAGTGAAACACCACGGTGCGGCCGCTCATCCACTTCAGCATTTCCACGCCGTTTTCGAAGCTGCCGGGCTTGCCGATCTGCTGGCCGTCCAGCAAGGCCACCTGGTCGGAGCCTATGATCAGCGCGTCCGGGTGCTTGCCCGCCAACGATTGCGCCTTGGTGCGGGCTAAGCGCACCGCCGTTTGCAGCGCGGTTTCGCCTGCCAGCGGCGTTTCGTCGCAGATGGGCGGTTCGGCTTGGAAAGGCAGGCCCAGGCGGGCGATGATTTCTTGGCGATAACGGGAGGTGGAAGCCAGTACGATGTGCATGTTTCGAGCCTGGTGGCGGCAGGGCGCAGCGCCGTTGCCGCGGCGCGGACGACGGCGGTTTGCGCCTGCCTTGTTTCTTTTGACAAATCAGGGGAATGGATTGTACCATGCGGAGTTTATGTCTAAACCGATTTTGATTGATCCGCTCAAGTTCGCCCGGGAGGGGCGCTCGCTGTCCGGCGCATTGCCGGTTGGCGGGCTGGACGAGCGCGTTCATGGCGACCTGTCGGACACCTCTGGCGAGGTGTCCTACCAGCTCGACGGCTTTCGCGACGAGTTGCAGCGCCTCGCTCTGCGCATCCGCCTGACGGCGGGGCTGCAAGTCACCTGCCAGCGTTGCCTGGATGGCATGCCGTTCTGCCTGGACACCGATTCGGTGCTCACGCTGTTCGCCAGCCAGGAAAAGCTGGATGAGGCCTGCGAGCAGGACGAGGAACTGGACGCCATTCTCGCCGAACCCGAACTGGACGTGATTGCGCTGATCGAAGACGAAATCATCATGGGCTTGCCGCATTCGCCGAAACACGACGAATGCAGCAGGGATACTCTCTCGCTCGCCAAGGCTGACAAGCCCAACCCGTTTGCGGTGCTGGCGGCGCTTAAGAGACCCAAGTCCGAGTAACCCTGATTCGCATTAGAATCTACTTGAATTTCTTAGGAGTCGACCATGGCTGTTCAACAGAACAAAAAGTCCCCGTCCAAGCGCGGCATGCATCGTGCACACGATTTTCTGACCGCTCCGGCCCTGGCAGTTGAAGCCAGCACCGGCGAAGCCCACCTGCGCCACCACATCAGCCCGAACGGCTTTTACCGTGGCCGCAAGGTTGTGAAGACCAAGGGCGAGTAATCTCCCCGTCCTCACTTCCTTTCCTTTTTTGGTAGGCACTTTATACCGCACTCGTTGATGACTATCACCGTCGCGGTTGATGCTATGGGCGGTGACGTTGGCCTCAAGGTTACCGTCCCGGCATCGATCCAATTCCTGCAAGACCACCCCGACACCCATCTGATTCTCGTAGGCGACCAGCCAGCCCTTGAGGCGGAACTGTCCCTGCATGCGGGCGCCGTGCGTGAGCGCATCCTCATCCAGCATGCCACCCAGGTGGTGGGCATGGACGAGGCACCTCAGCTCGCCCTCAAGAATAAAAAAGATTCGTCGATGCGGGTGGCGATCAATCTGGTCAAGGAAGGCAAGGCGCAGGCCGCCGTCTCCGCCGGCAATACCGGCGCGCTGATGGCCACCGCGCGTTTCGTCCTCAAGACCATTCCGGGCATCGACCGTCCCGCCATCGCCAAGCTGCTGCCCAATGTCAAGGGCACTTCCTGCGTGCTGGATCTGGGCGCCAACGTCGATTGCACCCCAGAACAACTGTTGCAGTTCGGCATCATGGGTTCCGAACTGATGGCCTGCCTGCAAGGCAAGACCAACCCCAGCGTCGGCCTGCTGAATATCGGCAGCGAGGACATCAAGGGCAACGACAACATCAAGAAGACTGCCGAACTGCTGCGCCAGTCGGAGCTGAATTTCTACGGCAACGTGGAAGGCGACGACATCTGCAAGGGCACGGTGGATGTGGTAGTCTGCGACGGTTTCACCGGCAATGTGGCGCTCAAGACAGCTGAGGGGCTGGCGCACATGTTCGCCGTATTCCTGAAGGAAGAGTTCGGCCGCAGCTGGTGGACGCGTCTGTGCGCGCTGGCCGCGCTGCCGGTGCTGGCGCTCTTCAAGAAGCGCATCGATCCGCGCCGCTACAACGGGGCCAGCTTGCTGGGCCTGCGCGGCATCGTGGTGAAAAGCCACGGCGGCGCCGATGTCACAGGATTCCGTTACGCGTTGGCGCAGGCATGCGAGGAGGCCGGCTCCGACGTGATTGGTCACATCGCCGAACGGGTTGCTAAACAATTAGACAACCTCAAGCAATCCGAGGCAGAAGCGAACTGACATACATGGGCTATTCCCGCATTCTCGGCACCGGCAGCTACCTGCCGTCCCAGGTGCTCACCAATGCGCAATTGGCCGAACGCGTGGAGACCAGCGACGAGTGGATCGTCACTCGCACTGGCATCCGCGCGCGCCATATTGCTGACGAGCAGCACAAGACCAGCGACCTCGCCTTGAGGGCGGCCGAAGCCGCCATCGCCAGCGCTGGCATAGACAAGGACGAGATCGACCTGATCATCGTCGCCACCACCACCCCGGACATGATCTTTCCCAGCACCGCCTGCATTCTGCAGGAAAAGCTGGGTCTGCCCGGCGTGCCTGCGTTTGACGTGCAGGCCGTCTGTGCCGGCTTCATCTATGCGCTGAACACCGCCAACGCCTATATCAAGAGCGGCATGGCGAAGAAGGCGCTGGTGGTGGGGGCGGAGATCATGTCGCGCGTGCTGGATTGGGATGACCGCCGCACCTGCGTATTGTTCGGCGACGGCGCCGGCGCAGTCGTGCTGGGCGCATCCGACGAGCCGGGTATCCTGCATGCCAAGCTGGCGGCCGATGGCCGTTACCAGGGCTTGCTGAATACGCCGGCGCAGATTTCCGGCGGCAAGATCCAGGGCATGCCGTATCTGCACATGGACGGTCCGGCGGTATTCAAATTCGCCGTCAAGTCCTTGTCGGAGATCGCCATGTCCACGCTGGCCGAGGCCGGCGTGGAGAAATCCGCCGTCGATTGGCTGGTGCCGCACCAGGCCAATCTGCGCATCATCGAATCCACTGCCAAACACCTGGGTTTGTCCATGGACAAGGTCATCGTCACCTTGCCGGAGCAGGGCAATACCTCGGCGGCCTCCATCCCGCTGGCGCTGGACGTCGCCGTGCGCGATGGCCGCATCCAGCGCGGGCAGACTGTGCTGCTGGAGGGGATAGGCGGCGGTTTCGCCTGGGGCGCCGCGCTGCTGATCTTTTGATAAGCGGATGACGCGAAAAACGCATTTCGCTGCCGATTCGCCGATTATCAGCGGTTTTTTTGATCGGCGGGCTTGGCAGCGAGGGGCGTCTTGCGTCATCCTTTGCGTCGAATTCAGTGGAGTCGACAATGACTTTTGCATTTCTGTTTCCCGGTCAAGGCTCGCAAAGCCTGAAAATGATGGATGGCTTCGCCGATCTGCCGGTCGTGCAGCATACCTTCGAAGAGGCTTCCGACGCGTTGTCGGTGGATTTGTGGGCCATGTTGCAGGCCGATAGCGCCGATGCCATCAACGCCACCGTCAATACCCAGCCCATCATGCTGGCCGCCGGTTACGCCACGTATCTGGCGTGGCAGGAGCTGAACGGCAAGCAGCCGGCGGTAGTCGCCGGCCACAGCCTGGGCGAGTACACCGCCCTGGTGGCCTCTGGCGCGCTGCCGTTCGCCGAAGCCATCAAGCTGGTGCGCCTGCGCGCGGAAGCGATGCAGGCCGCCGTGCCGGCAGGCACCGGCGCCATGGCCGCCATCCTGAACCTGTCCGACGACGACATCCGCGCCGCTTGCGCGGAGGCGGCGCAGGGCGAGGTGGTGGAGCCGGTCAACTTCAACTCGCCGGGCCAGGTGGTGATCGCCGGCCACAAGGCCGCGGTGGAGCGGGCGATGGAAGCATGCAAGGCCAAGGGCGCCAAGCGCGCGCTGCCGCTGCCGGTTTCCGTGCCGTCGCACTGCTCGCTGATGCGCCCGGCCGCCGAACGCCTGGCCGAGGCGCTGCGCGAGGTGAACCTGAACGTGCCGGCCATTCCGGTACTGCACAATGCCGATGTGGCCAGCTACAGCGATCCGGCGCAAATCCGCGACGCGCTGACTCGTCAGCTGTACATGCCGGTTCGTTGGACCGAAACCATCCAGAAGCTGGCCGGCGACGGCATCCTGCTGATGGCGGAATGCGGTCCCGGCAAGGTGCTGGCGGGCCTGGCCAAGCGCATCGACGGCAACGTCAAGTGCCTGGCCTTGACTGATCGCGCCTCGCTGGAAGCCGCCAGCGCCGAGCTGGCCTGAGCACCCATTGACAGCGGGTTGGCCGGTGGCCGGCCTGCGGCGATCCGTCCTGCATGGGGCGGACGCCGACCATAAGGAGACATATTGATGAGTCTGCAGGGCAAAGTAGCGCTGGTGACCGGCGCGTCCCGCGGCATTGGCGCGGCCATCGCCGACGCCTTGGCCGCCGAAGGCGCGATCGTCATCGGCACCGCTACGTCGGAATCCGGCGCGGCGGCGATCCATGAGCGTCTGTCCGGCAAGGGCGGCGCCGGCCGCGTGCTGAACGTGACCGAGGCGGGCGCAGTCGAGGCGCTGGTGGAGGCGGTGGAGAAGGAATTCGGCGCCGTCGCCGTGCTGGTCAACAATGCCGGCATCACCCGCGACAATCTGTTGATGCGGATGAAAGAAGACGATTGGGACGCCATCATGGACACCAATCTGAAGTCGGTGTTCAAGACGTCCAAGGCGGTGATGCGCGGCATGATGAAGGCCCGCACGGGCCGCATCATCAACATCGCCTCCGTGGTGGGCGCGATGGGCAACGCCGGCCAAGCCAACTACGCCGCCGCCAAGGCGGGCATCATGGGCTTCACCAAGTCCATGGCGCGCGAGGTGGGCAGCCGCAACATCACCGTCAACTGTGTCGCGCCGGGCTTCATCGACACCGACATGACCCGCGCGCTGCCGGAAGCGCAGCGCGAGGCGCTGGTGGGCCAGATCGCCCTGGGCCGTCTGGGCGACGCCAAGGATATCGCCGATGCCGTTGTATTTTTGGCGTCGGATCGGGCCGCGTACATCACGGGTCAGACATTGCATGTAAACGGTGGCATGCTGATGCCATAAACTGGTCCGGCTAACGCCTGGATGAGATTTAGGTAGGCTGCTCTAATTTTTTTTTGTAGAATACCGGGGTTTTGTGATCCCGAATCAGAAAGGTCAAGGGTTTAAACAAATGGAAAACATCGAAGCGCGCGTTAAGAAGATCGTCGCCGAACAACTGGGCGTGAACGAAGCCGAAGTGAAGACCGAGTCCTCCTTCGTAGACGATCTGGGCGCCGACTCGCTCGACACCGTTGAGCTGGTAATGGCTCTGGAAGAAGAGTTCGAGTGCGAAATTCCGGACGAAGAGGCCGAGAAGATCACGACCGTTCAGCAAGCCATCGACTTCGTCACCGCTCATCTGAACAAATAATCCCTTTCTTCGGGACCAGGACCTCTGCCCGGTGCTGCTTCGGCTCGCCCGCAGAGGTTCTTTTGTTATGAGGATTCCAAACGTGCGTTTGAATTGCGCGCTTGCGCAATCGACTCGCTTGGTTTCAACGGGAGACTGCCCTCCCATCTCTCACGGAGATTCTTCGTGTCCAAACGCAGAGTAGTAGTCACCGGCCTGGGCCATGTGTCCCCGGTCGGCAATGATGTCGCCACCGGTTGGGCCAATTTGCTGGCCGGCAAGAGCGGCATCGCCAAGATCACTCGTTTCGACGCCAGCGACATGGCGTGCCAGATCGCCGGCGAAGTCAAGGATTTCGACATCGCCCAGTACATCTCGCCCAAAGAAGCGCGTCGCAACGACCTGTTCATCCATTACGGCATCGCCGCTGCCTTCCAGGCCATCGCCGATGCGGGCCTGGATGACATTCCGGGCCTGGACAAGACCCGCGTCGGCGTCAATATCGGTTCCGGCATCGGCGGCTTGCCGCTGATCGAGGAAACCGGCGTGGCGCTGATGGAAGGCGGTCCGCGCAAGATCGGTCCGTTCTTCATTCCGGGCTCGCTGATCAACCTGATCGCCGGCCAGGTGTCCATCCTGAAGGGCTTCCAGGGGCCGTCCTATGGCATCGTGTCCGCCTGCACCACCGGCGCGCACTGCATAGGCGACGCCGCGCGCCTGATCCAGTACGGCGACGCCGACATCATGGTGGCCGGCGGCGCCGAGGGCGCGATCTCGCGCCTGGGCATCGGCGGCTTCGCCGCGATGAAGGCGCTGTCCACCCGCAACGACGATCCGGCTGGCGCGTCCCGTCCTTGGGACAAGGGCCGCGACGGTTTCGTGATGGGCGAGGGCGCCGGCGTGCTGGTGCTGGAAGAGTACGAGCATGCGGTGAAGCGCGGCGCGACGATCTATGCCGAGCTGATCGGCTTCGGCATGAGCTCGGACGCGCATCACATCACCGCGCCGAATGCCGAGGGCCCGGCCCGTGGCGTGGCCAACGCGCTGCGCGACGCCGGCATCAACGCCGACCAGGTGCAGTACGTCAACGCGCACGGCACGTCCACGCCGCTGGGCGACGCCAACGAGACCAACGCCATCAAGATGGCGTTCGGCGATCACGCCGGAAAGCTGGTGGTCAATTCCACCAAGTCGATGACCGGCCACTTGCTGGGCGGCGCCGGCGGCGTGGAGGCGATCTACACCATTCTGGCCATCCACAACCAGATCTCGCCGCCGACCATCAATCTGGTCGAGCAGGATCTGGAAGCCGGTTGCGATCTCGATTACGTGGCCAATACGGCGCGTGAAATGAAGATCGACGTGGGTATCTCCAATTCCTTCGGTTTTGGCGGCACCAACGGCACGCTGGTGTTCAAGCGCGTGTAAAACCGTCGCGCAAGCGATTGACAGACCTAACCGCTGCGCTACACTCGCAGCGGTTTTTCTTTTTTCCGCCGCCGTGCGCAAGGTTGGCCGGCGGAGGTGGTAAATCAGTGCCGGGCCTTGCCGGCCCAGGACTCCCGATGTTCACGCAGAAACTCGATTTCATTCCCGACTTGTTGGCGCTGCACGTTTCCGATCGCGAGAATTTCCCGTATTTGATGCAGTCGTCCGGCGACAGCGGCTGGGACTTGCTCCTGATGCAGCGCGAGCGGCGCGTATTCCGCAGCGGCGAGGGCCAGGCGTTTCTCGAGCAGATGCGCGCCTTCCAGCCGCGGCCGGTGGCCAATCCGCATGGACTGCCCTTTGTCGGCGGCTGGTTCGTCTATCTTGCCTACGACCTGTTGTCCGAGTTCGAGCCGCGGGTGCCGGCCGCCTTGCCCGATAGCTTCCCGCTGGCGGTATGGGCGCGCGCGCCGGCGGCGGTGTTGGTGGACCGCGTCCACTACGAAGCCTGGCTGGTCGGCGAGACGGCGGAGGATTGGCACCAGCTGGAGCGCTTGGTCAGCGCGCGGCCGGCTTTTGCGCCGGCGGCGGTGGCGCTGTCGGCCTTGGAAGAAGACCCGCCGCAGTGGTACACCGACGCGGTGCTCCGTCTCAAGCGCTACATCTACGAAGGCGACGTGTTTCAGGTCAACATCTCGCGCGGCTGGCGCGCGGAACTGGCCGACGGCATCGCCGCGCCGGATCTGTACGCCGCGCTGCGCCGGGCCAACCCGGCGCCGTTCTCGGCTTTGGCGGACTTTGGCGACGCGCAGATCGTCAGTTCGTCGCCGGAGCGCTTGGTGCGGGTGCAGGATGGCTGGGCTGAAACCCGGCCTATCGCCGGCACCCATCCGCGCTCGCCGGACCCGGCGGAGGACGCCGCGCTGAAACAGCGGCTGATCAGCAGCATCAAGGAGCGCGCCGAGCATGTGATGCTGATCGATCTGGAGCGCAATGACCTGGGCCGCATCTGCCGGCCGGGCACGGTGGAAGTCAATGAGCTGATGGCGGTGGCCAGCTACGCCTATGTCCACCATATCGAATCCAATGTGCGCGGCCGGCTGCGCGACGATGTCGCGCCGGCGGACGTGCTGCGCGCGCTGTTCCCCGGCGGCACCATCACCGGCTGCCCCAAGGTGCGCACCATGCAGATCATCCGCGAACTGGAAAACGGCGCGCGCCGCGCCTACACCGGCAGCCTGGGTTATCTGAACCGGGACGGCAGCATGGACTTCAACATCCTGATCCGCACCTTCATGCAGGAAGGCAGCCAGCTGCGCTTCCGCGCCGGCGGCGGCATCGTGGCCGATTCCGACCCCGAGCGCGAGCTGATGGAAACCCGCCACAAGGCGCGCGGCCTGCTCAGGGCGCTGGGCGTGGAGCAGGCTTGATGGCCATGCTCATCAACGGCCTGCCGGGCGAAGTGGTCTCCGCCTTGGACCGCGGCTTCAATTACGGCGACGGCGTGTTCCGCACCCTGCGGCTGCGCGGCGGCCGGCCGTGGATGTGGCGCTGGCAGTACGCGCGGCTGGCCGACGACGCGGCGCGGCTGCGGCTGGAGGCACCGGACGAGCAGTTGCTGCTGGACGAGCTGATGGCGCTGGGGCGCGAGCATGAGTCGGCGGTAGCCAAGATCGTGTTGACGCGCGGCGCCGGCGCCCGCGGCTACGCGATGTCGGCGGCCCGTGCGCCGACGCGCATCGTGTCGGTTTCGCCATGGCAGGGCTACCCGCAAGAATATGGCGAGCAGGGCGTGACAGCGCGCTGGTGCGAGCTGCGCCTGTCCATCCAGCCGGCACTGGCCGGCGTCAAGCATCTGAACCGGCTGGAGAATGTGCTGGCGCGTTCCGAATGGGATGACCCGGCCATTCAGGAAGGGTTGTTGCTGGATCAGGACGGCTGGCTGGTCGAAGGCACCATGAGCAATGTCTACCTGCTGCGCGGGCGGCAACTGCTGACGCCCCGGCTGGATCGCAATGGCGTGAACGGCGCGGTGCGGGATTGGTTGACGGACAATATTTCTGATTTCGGACTGGAATTTATAGAAATGCGACTTTCCGCCGCCGATTTGATTGACGCTGACGCGGCCTTTCTCTCCAATAGCCTGATGGGCATCTGGCCGCTGGCCCGCTTGGGCGAGCGCGTTTGGACGCCTTCCCCTTTGCTGCAAGCATTGCGGCAAGCCTTGTTACAACAAGCCTGAAGCCTGGCGCCGGAGGGACAAACCGGCGCCGCGTTCCGCCTGCCGTCTCGGCGGGCTTTCCCTTATCGTCTGCCATCCGGCTTGGCCGGAGCGGAGACGTTTTGCCTGCGCGCGGCGGATATGGGCTGATACAACGGACAAAGAGGTCGTGTTTTGAAATTGATTCTGAAATTGCTGGCCGGCATGGCGCTGGGCATGCTGCTTGGCCTGTACGCCCCGGATCCGGCGCAATCCTTGCTGCTGACCTTCAAGGGCCTGTTCGGCCAATTCATCGGCTTCATGATTCCGCTGATCATCGTGTTCTACATCATGCACGGCATCGCGTCGCTGGAGAGCGGCTCCGGCCGCATGCTGGGCTGGACCGTCGGCCTGGCCTATGGCTCCACCGTGCTGTCCGGCGCGCTGGCCTTCGGCGCCGCCTCTACCGTGTTGCCGCAGTGGGTGGGCGAGGCGGCCCAGGCGCCGGTAGCGGCCAGCGCCATCGCACCGCTGTTCAAGCTGGAGATCAAGCCCTTGTTCGATGTGATGACGGCCCTGACCTTGGCCTTTGTCTTCGGACTGGGCATCTCCGCCACCGGCGCGGCGCGACTGCATGAGATGGCGGAGCAGGGCAAGGACATCGTCGAGAAGGTGTTGGCCCGCGTGCTGGTGCCGCTGCTGCCGGCTTATATCGCCTGCGTCTTCGCCGACATGGCCGCCGCCGGCACCGCCTTCGCCACCTTGCAGACCTTTGCCGTGGTGCTGCTGCTGGCCATCGGCCTGCACGCCCTGTGGTTGACGCTGCTGTACGGCGTCAGCGGCCTGCTGCTGGGCCGCAATCCGTTCTCGCTGTTGCGCGCCATGCTGCCGGCCTACTTCACCGCGTTGGGCACCATGTCGTCCGCCGCCACCATTCCGGTGGCGCTGCGCTCGGCCGGCAATATGAAGGTGGCCTCGCCGGTGGTGAACTTTGTCATGCCCTTGTGCGCCACCATCCACCTGTGCGGGTCCACCATCACCCTGGTCAGCTGCGCCACGGCGGTGATGCTGATGACGCCGGGCCTGGCGTTGCCGGGTTGGGACGTCATGCTGCCATTCATCTTGCTGTTGGGGGTGACCATGGTGGCGGCGCCGGGCGCGCCGGGCGGCGGCGTGATGGCGGCGTTGGGTATCCTGTCCAGCGTGCTGGGCTTCCCCGAGGCCGCGCTGGCGTTGATGATCGCGTTGTATCTGGCGCAGGACAGCTTCGGCACCGCCTGCAATGTGGCGGGCGACGGCGTCATCGCGCTGTGGGTGGAGCGGCTGGCGCTGCGCGCCGAACCCGTCATGCAAAACGGTTGAAGGTGATTTGCAAAGCAGAACAAGTGATTTGGTGGAGGCGGCCGCGTTCGGTATATTGCTTGCCATGACCGAGTCGCCAGGCGCAAGCCAGGCATTGAGTTTCGGTTTCTCTCGTGAATCGTGTTTCTTTCGGCCGGGCATGCGCCCGGCCTTTTTCTTGTCTAAAGCGGCTGGAACCATTCCTCATGCGCCGGCATCGCCAAGTGGTGGCGCTGGCGCGCGGCTTGCCAGGCGCCGCGGAAGGCGTCCCGGTCTCCGATGCCGGCATACACCTCCATCCAGGTCGTTTCATCGTCGCAGCGGCGCAGCAACTCGCCCGTCCAGCCGGCGGCGGCCAGTTCGTCCTGCAGCGCGCGCAGTCTTTGCAGCTGCGCCTCGGCATCGGTTTCGACTTTGAAATAGCAATACAGCGTGACGGTCATGTCGGTCTCCAGACTGGCCTGATCGGGAAAATCGCTTATGATAGACCTTCGCGCCGCGTGGGTGGCGGCAGAACAAGGGGGATGCAGGTGCAGCAGCAGATAGACACGCTGGTGGTGGCGGGCGTCGGCCTGATCGGCGGCTCGTTCGCGCTGGCGCTCAAGCGCGCCGGCCGGGTGCGCCGGGTCATCGGCGTGGGCCGCACGCAAGCCAATCTGGAAAACGCGCTGGCGCTGGGTGTGGCCGACGAGGTGACGCAGGATATCGCCAGCGTGGCCCATCGCGCCGACATGGTGCTGCTGGCCGCGCCGGTGGGACAGATGGGCGCCTTGATGCGGGCGCTGGCGCCGGGGCTGAGGCCCGGCGCCATCGTCACCGACGGCGGCAGCACCAAGAGCGATGTGGCGGCGCTGTACCGCGAGCATCTGCCGCAGCATCTGCCCTGGTGCGTGCCGGCGCACCCGATCGCCGGGTCGGACTTGTCCGGCGCCGCCGCCGCGCAGTACGGCTTGTACGAGAACCGCCGCGTGGTGCTGACGCCGCTGGACGAAACGCGGCCGGAAGCAGTGGACAGGGTGGCGGACCTGTGGCGCGCCTGCGGCGCCGAAATCCACGCCATGAGCGCGGCCGAGCACGACGCGGTGTTCGCCAGCGTCAGCCACCTGCCGCATCTGCTGGCTTTCGCCTATGTCGATCAAGTGGCGGCCAAGGCCGACGCCGAACGCTGCTTCGACTTCGCCGCCACCGGCTTCCGCGATTTCACCCGCATCGCCGGCAGCCATCCGGAAATGTGGACCGACATCAGCCTGGCCAACCGCGACGCCTTGCTGGCCGAGCTGGCGGACTACCGCGCTAGCCTGGAGCGCTTGTCAGCCTTGCTGGAGCAAGGCGACGCGGCCAGTCTCAACCAATTGTTCAGCGAAGCGCGTTCCGCGCGCACACGCTGGCATCAGCAGTTTTTGCGCAGGGGTTAGTTCTCAGCCTCCACGCCGCCCAAAAAATTGGCCACCAGCGGCGAATCTTCGTCGCGGCGGACGGCGATGCCCATCGACAGGTAGGCGTCAGCGTCCGACAGCGGCGCATAGCTTACCGCGGGGATCTGCACGCACTCCAGCGGAGACGGCAGGATGGCGATGCCGACGCCTGCCGCCACCAGCCCGATCTGGGTGATCGCCTCTCCCGCCTCCTGCACCACGTTCAATTCCAGACCATTTTGCCGCGCCAGCTGCAGGATCACGTCGCGCAGGCCGGCGCCGGATTCCTGCGGATAGCCGATCAATGGCTCGCGCGCCAGTTCGGCCAGCGCCACGCTGCCGGCTCGCGCCAGCGGGTGCGCGCGCGGCAGCACGGCCAGCAGGCGGTCGCGGTGCAACTCCCTGACTTGAATCTGCGCGCTGGGCGCGGGGCCGTTGAAGCGGACGAAACCCAGGTCCAGCTGGCCGCGCTCCAGCGCGTCGAACTGGCCGGCGGTGAACATTTCGCGCAGCGTCAGCCTGACGTCTGGGTAGGCGGCGCGGTAGTGCTGCAAGCTGTGGTGCAGGATGGGAGTGAGCGGCAGCGAGGAGGTGAAGCCGATGCGCAGCTCGCCGATCTCGCCATCGGCCGCTCGCCGGGCGGCTGCAACGGCGGCGGCGCTGTCGGCCAGGATCTGCCGCGCGCGGGGAAGAAACTGGCGGCCGGCGGCGGTCAGCTCCACCTTGCGCTGGTGGCGGCGGAACAAGGCCACGCCCAGTTCCGCCTCCAGCGCCTGGATTTGCTGGCTCAGCGGCGGCTGGCCGATGTGCAGGCGTTCGGCGGCGCGGGTGAAATGCAGCTCCTCGGCTACCGCCAGGAAATAGCGCAGGTGTCGCAACTCCATGATTGATATTTTATAAGTATTAATAATGAGTTAAATATATATTGGACTGCTGCAATGGCCAAGCCTAAGCTGACGGTGTTGTCCGTTTCATGAGATTGTCGCCGTGTCCACCCGCCTTTCCGCTACTGTTTTGTCCCCATCTGTTGCCGCCGCTGCCGCATCGCCTGTCGGCAAGCTGCACGCTGGCAGCCCGGCGTTTCGCGCCACGTCGCGCGCCATGTTTGTCGGCGGTTTCTGCACTTTCGCCATGCTGTACTGCACCCAACCCCTGATGCCGGTATTCGCGCACGACTTTGGCTTGACTCCCGCCGCCGCCAGCGGCGTGGTGTCGATGTCCACCGGCACGCTGGCGCTGAGCCTGATCCCGGCCAGCCTGCTGTCGGATCGTTTCGGCCGCCGCGCCCTGATGAATGGCGCGCTGGCGCTGGGCGCGCTGCTGACGCTGCTGTCGGTGTTTGTCGGCAGCTTCGGGCAGTTCATCTGGCTGCGCGCGCTGTTCGGCGTGGCGCTGGCAGGTCTGCCAGCGGTGGCGATGGCGTATCTGAGCGAGGAGGTGGACAGCAAGTCGCTGGGCCACTCCATGGGGCTGTATATCGCCGGCAACGCGCTGGGCGGCATGTGCGGCCGGTTTCTGGCATCGGTGCTGGCCGATCATTTCGGCTGGCGCGGCGCGGTGCTGGCTTTGGCCTTGCAGGGCGGAGTGGGCGCCTGGCTGTTCTGGCGCTGGTTGCCCCCATCGCGCCATTTCCAGCCGCGCGCGCATGATTTCACCCGCATGCGGCGGGAATGGCAGGCCATCGTTGGCGACGGTGGCTTGCCGTGGTTGTTTCTCACGGCTTTCCTGCTGATGGGCTGTTTCGTCAGCCTGTACAACTATCTGGGCTTCCGCTTGCTGGCCGCGCCGTTTCACCTGAGCCAGAGCATGCTGGCGCTGGTGTTCTCGCTGTATGTGGTGGGCATCTGGTCGTCGGCCTGGGTGGGGCGGCTGGCGGACCGGCTGGGCCGCCGCAACGTGTTGTGGCTGATGGTGGCGATGATGCTGGCTGGCCTGGCGCTGACCTTGGCCGACACCTTGTGGCTGATGGTGCCCGGCATCGCCTTGTTCACTTTCGGCTTCTTCGCCGGCCATTCGGTGGCCAGCAGCTGGATAGGCCTGCGGGCCAGGGAGGCCAAGGCCATGGCGGCGGCGCTGTATCTGAGCTGCTATTACCTCGGTTCCAGCGTGTATGGCTCGCTGTCCGGCCTGATGTGGGGGCGCGGCGGCTGGCATGGCGTGGCCGCGGTGCTGGCTGGCGGTTTGTTGCTGCTGCTGGCCGTGGCCTGGTGGCTGCGGCGTTTGCAGCCTCTGCCGCAGCGCTGAGCGCGTCTCCAGGCTACAGCCCTGCGATTAACCGCGGGGCTTTATTCTGCGTGTTGGCCATCGGGAGATGACGGATGGCGGGCGTCGCGCGACCAGTCCGAATAGTGCAACGCGCTGCGGCGCGAATCTGGCCATTCGCTGGCCAGGGGCGATATGAGCCTGGCGACTGTTTTTGTGCTGACCTTACGGGCAGGTTTTATCTGACAGGCCACTTTAATACCATGCGGCAAGCGACTGAATTTTCGATATTTTCCAAAATAAATCAATGAGATGTATGTTTTTCCACGGATTGGGGCGCGCAATTTCTGCTGCTATGACTATCAGCATGCTCATGGTATGCCATGGGCAGGCATTGAACTGCAAACGCGTTCCAACTCTGGGGAGTCGAAACATGCAGTCTAAATCCGTGATCATGGCGGCCTGGCTGGGCCTGGCCGTTCTCGCCGGCGGCAGCGCGCCGGTCCATGCGGCGTCCTTATCCGCCGCGCAGCTGGGCGAGCAGCAAACCGGCGCCGCCGCGGCGGCCAGGCAAGGCCTGGCCGCTTTCGTCAGGCAGAGCGGGCAGGCGTTCGGCAATCGTCTGCCGGAGGGCTTTCCGCTGGAGGTGGCGGATGGCCGCGGGCTGGCGTCTCTGCGCGTCGGCGCCGGTTTTCCGGTATACAGCGTGACGCCGCAACAACTATTGGCGACCGATGCCGACCTCAGCCGCCAAATGGCGCCCACCGGCGCCTGGCGCTTCACCGTGTATCAGCAACAGCGGCCGGTTGGCCTGGTGACGGTGGAAAAGGTGGCGGGCCGCTGGCAAGCGGTGTCCTATGGCGCGGCCGGGCTGGCTAAGGATCTGGAGTCCTTGCGCGCGGCTTATGGCGATGGCGGTCAGACCGCTACCCGTTTCCTGCGGGTCTACCAGGCGCAATCGGATTTTCTGGAGGTGACGCCGGCGGGCGGCAAGCCGCGCTTCGCCGCGTTGACTTCAGCCAATGCGTCGCTGCAACTGCAACGCCAGGCCGATGGCGGCGCTGTCCTGCTGGACGGCGCGCAGTTGCTCGAACCGCTGCGCGCGGCAGTGCGCAGCAATCTTTCCAGCTGGCGCTGAGGGGAGGCCATCATGATGAACATGCATCTGGGCAAGACCATTCTGGCGGCGGCCATGCTGGCCGCCGCGGTTGCGGCGCAGGCAGACACCAAGGTGCTGGGCGTACCCTTGACGGTGCAGGAGCATAGCCAATGGTGCTGGGCCGGATCCAGCAAGGCGGTGCTTGCCTGGTACAAGCAGACGCCGAGCCAGTGCGCCATCGTCAACTGGGCATTCGGCATCAACTACGCTTGCGGCAACAGCAACTTCAACTGGAACAGCGACGCCAACAGCCCCAATAATATGTTCGGCGGCGGAGGCAGCCTGCAGGACATTCTGAGCAACTGGGGAGTGTCCAACTACACGGTCTACGACTATCTGTCCTGGACGCATGTGCAGCAGGACATCCAGGCCAACCGGCCTTTTGTGATCCGCTATGGCTGGACCGGCGGCGGCGGCCATTTCATCGTAGGCCGCGGCTACCAGAGCGGCAGCGGCGGCAGTTACGTTTACATGATGAATCCGTGGCCGGGGGAGGGCATGACCTACGCCTTGTACGACAATGTGGTATCGGCCAGGGATCATGACTGGACCCATACCCTGCGCATGAGCGTCAGCCCAAAATAAGGCTGATCGACGTGGAAATACGGCAGCTTGTCGCTGCCGTATTTGATTCAGAAATCCCCGCCGTAACGCAGAGGGTCCGCCGCGGGGCGGCCGGCCAGGAAGTCTTCCACGGCTGCGGACAGCAGATCGGCCAAACCCTCCTGCTGCGCGTCCACCGGAATCACCTCCAGGCTGCGCGTCCAGGTCAGCTGGCGTTTGGCCAACTGCCGGGTGGCGGCGATCCCGCGTTCGATGAAGTCGTCGTAGCCATATAAGCCATCCTGATGCTCCCAGGCCTGGCGATAGCCGACGCAGCGCATGGACGGCAGGTCCAGCGTCAGCTGCGGATAGCTGGCGCGCAGCCGGCTGACTTCATCCAGAAAGCCTTGCTCCAGCATCAGATGGAAGCGTTGGGCGATGCGCGCGTGCAGCCAGCCGCGCTCGCGCGGCACCAGCGCCAGCGGCAGGAAGCGGAAGCTGGCGGCCGCCTCCTTGCCCTGGGCAATCAATTCCGACATCGGCTGGCCGCTGAGCAGGCAAACCTCCAGCGCGCGATGGATGCGTTGCGAATCGTTGGGGTTGAGGCGGGCGGCGGTGGCGGGGTCCAGCGTCGCCAGCCGCGCATGCATGGCGGGCCAGCCAAGATGCGCGGCGTCGGCATCCAGCTCGGCGCGCAGCGCGGCATCGGCTTGCGGCAGGTCGGACAGGCCTTCCAGCAGCGCCTTGTAATACAGCATGGTGCCGCCGACCAGCAGCGGCAGCTTGCCGCGGGACTGGATATCGGCGATCAGGCGGTTGGCGTCGGCATGGAACTGCGCCGCCGAATAGCTTTGCAAAGGGCTGATGATGTCGATCAGGTGGTGCGGGCAGGCCGCCATTTCTGCGGCCGTCGGCTTGGCGCTGCCGATGTCCATGTCGCGGTAGACCAGCGCGGAATCGACGCTGATGATCTCCGAGGGAAAACGACGCGCCAGCTCCAGCGCCAACCCGGTTTTGCCGGAGGCGGTGGGGCCCATCAGCAGAATGGCTTGCGGGGTGTGACTCATGATGTGACTCGCTGCGATACAGGGTGGAATTGTCGCATAGCCGGCGCAGTCATGCGCAAAAGCCTTGACCTCGCTGGCTGGACGTTTACGATGGGAGTATCGGAGCCGGGAGCATGCAATGAGAATCGAAGCCGCCAGCGAAAAACATCTTTCCGCGTATCGCCAATACTTTCAGGCTTGCCGCGAGCTGGATTTCGATTATTACCGCGATCTGGCGGATGACGCGGATGCCTGGTTGCGCAAGTTGGTCCGGCATGCCGATGGCGAGGAGATGCCGGCGGGGTGGGTGCCTTGCCAGACCTGGTTTCTGTTGACGCCCGAAGGCGAGATCGTCGGCGCGGCGCGGCTGCGGCATGGCGAAACCCACATGATCCAGGAAAAGATCGGCCATATCGGTTTTGAGGTCTTGCCTAAGTGGCGCGGCAACGGTTACGGCCGCGTGCTGCTGCAGTATGTGCAGGCCATCGCCGAGCAACCGGAATGCGGCAACTGGGTGGTGGTCTGCGACGCCGCCAATGCCGCCGCGGTGCGCACCGTGGAAACCTGCGGCGGACAATTGCTGGAGGATGTGCGGCAAGCGGACGGCACCGTGCTGAAGCGCTATAGCCTGACGCCGATAGGCGGTTTATTCGCGTAGTTTCGCTTGTCGCGAAACTCGTGTAGAATCCACGGCTTCCCGCGCATTGAAAACCCCTGACTTCCCCGGCACCCCGGTTTAATGTCCACCATTACCGATTTAAAATATCTGAAGATCGTGCTGGAAACGGCTTTGCTGACGGCTCAGGAGCCCTTGTCGGTTTCGCAGTTGAAAAAGCTGTTCACCGAAGACGTCAAGGCTGCGCTGATCAACGATATTCTGGAAGATATCCAGGGAGACTGGCGCGGGCGCGGCATCGAGCTGGTCAAGCTGGCATCCGGCTGGCGTTTCAGAGCCCGAGCCGAATTCACGCCGTATTTGAACCGGCTGAATCCGGAAAAGCCGCCGCGCTATTCGCGCGCGGTGATGGAAACCTTGGCGATCATCGCCTACAAACAACCTGTGACCCGTGGCGATATCGAGGCGATACGAGGCGTATCGGTCTCAACCAACGTGATGCAGACCCTGCTGGAGCGCGGCTGGATCGAAGTCATCGGGCACAAGGACGTACCGGGCCGTCCCGGCCTGTACGCTACGACACGCAAATTTCTGGACGATCTGAGCTTTGTCTCGCTGAACGACCTGCCGCCGCTGGCGGAGTTGGGCAGCTTGGTGGTGCCGGATGTTCAAACGCAGGACCATAGCTCCGATGCGGGCGCAGACGATCTCCCCCTCGACGATGAGGCGGACAATTTAGAGCCAGTCGCGGAATAAGTTTCCGCCAGTTGCTCACATGGAAAGAGCAAGCACATGTCTACAAAAGGACAACGTACCCACGCGCGCCAGCCGGTTTCGCGTGTAAAGGGCCGTGAAACTTCGCAGCCGCGCGATAACGCCGGCCGCAGCCAGGGCCAGCAGCGCCAGGGCAAGCACCCCTCCGCCGGCGCGCAGCCGCGCTTCCCGCAACAGCAGCCGGGCCAGCAGGCCCGCCGCGGCGGCCCGCGCCAGGCGCGCGACGCCTACGGCAACCCGATCACGCCGGTGCAGAACGGCGTGCCGCTGTTCAAGCTGTCCCGTCGCGAGCAGGAGCAGCAGATACTGGCCGCCGGCAACCGCAAACCGGCCTACACCCGTGACAGCAACGGCGACATCAACGGCAATGTGGCGTTGGATCACGAAAAGCGTTTCGGCAACAAGAACGCCGCGCGTCCGGCCGGTGATCAGGCAGCCAGGGGACGCAACAGAAGCAACGGCGACCAGCCGCAGGGCGAGCAGAAGCCGAGGGCCGAGGCCAAGGGCCGCGGCGACGCCAAGCCCAAGCAGCAAGTGCAGCGCGCCAAGAAGCTGCGTCTGCGCAGCCCCAGCCAGGACATCAAGAACAAGGCGCAGAAGCTGAAGGAAGTGCGCGTCGATCTGAACGAGATCGAGCCGGTGCGTCTGCAGAAGGCCTTGTCCTCGTCCGGCGTCGGCTCCCGCCGCGAAATGGAAGAATGGATCGAGGCCGGCCTGGTGCTGGTCAACGGCAAGAAGGCCAATCTCGGCGACAAAGTCGGCCCGCACGACAAAGTCACGGTCAAGGGCGATCCGATCAAGCTGAAGTGGCCGGACCGCCTGCCGCGCGTGATCATGTATCACAAGGAAGAAGGCGAAATCGTCACCCGCGACGATCCGGAAGGCCGCGTCACCGTGTTCGACCGCCTGCCGCAAGCCAAATCCAGCCGCTGGGTGGCCATCGGACGCCTGGACGTGAACACCTCGGGCCTGCTGCTGATCACCACCAGCGGCGAACTGGCCAACCGCATGATGCACCCCAGCTTCGAAGTGGAGCGCGAGTACTCGGTGCGCGTGCTGGGCGAGCTGACGCCGGAAATCATGAAGGAAATGACCAAGGGCGTGCAGCTGGAAGACGGCGAGGCGCGCTTCGACCGCATTTTCCAGACCGGCGGCCAGGAAGAGTCGGCCAACCAGTGGTTCAACGTGGTGATCAAGGAAGGCCGCAACCGCGAAGTGCGCCGCATGTTCGAGCATTTCGGCCTGACCGTCAGCCGCCTGATGCGCGTGCGCTTCGGCAATATCGGCCTGCCGCCGCGGCTGAAGCGCGGCCAGTTCTACGAACTGAACGCCGCCGAAGTGGCTGCCGTGATGAAGTGGTCCAATCTGACCGTGACCGGCGGCAAGAAGACTGGCGGCCAGCGTCGTCCTTCGGCGCGCAAGCCCAAGACTGCGCGCGCCGAGTAAGCTAGATGCCGGCGTTGGCCGGCCGGCGACGGAACGCGGGCGCGCGCCATCAGGCGGCGCCCGCTTTTTGTTGCGGGAGAGAAAATGGAACAATGGGACCAGGCAAGAGCGGAAGTGTGGCCGCCGCCGGAGCCGCGCCGACAGCGCGCCTCCATCGTCATCATCGAGCATGGCCGCCTGTTGCTGATGCGCCGAGTCAAGCCGGAAAAAGAGTTCTTCGTGCTGCCTGGCGGCAACATCAAGAAGAACGAAACGCCGGCCATGGCCTGCGTGCGCGAAACGCGCGAGGAAACCGGGCTCAATGTCTGGCTGGGCGGCCAGGTCTGCGTGCTGGAAGGCAACAGCCGCACCGAGCATGTTTTCGTCGCGCGGGAACACCGAGGGCTGTTGCGCCTGGGCGGGCCGGAACTGGCCAAGCTGGCGCCGGACAATCACTACGAGCTGGTGTGGCTGGACGCGGCGCAATTGCGCAAGGTCAAGCTTCGGCCCAAGGCGCTGATGCCGCATTGCCTGGCATTGCTGGAGGGCAGGGCGCTGCCGGCAACCGAGGCATAATTGGACTGACGCCGCATCGATGGCGGCCGCATGGAATCGACAAGGCTATGAGCAAGGCATTTACTCGAGAAGACGAGCAGCAGGAAGACGATCTGCCGGCGGAGCGCCGCCTGCCGGCTTCGACCAAGAACTACATCACGCCCGGCGGCTGGCAGCGGCTGAAGGATGAGCTATACCACTTGGTCAACCGGGAGCGGCCGGAAATCGTGCAGGTGGTCAATTGGGCGGCCAGCAATGGCGACCGCTCGGAAAATGGCGATTACCTGTATGGAAAGCGTAGGCTGCGCGAGATTGACCGCCGCATCCGCTTCCTGACCAAGCGGCTGGAGATCGCCGAAGTGGTGGACCCGGAAACGCGCGAGGAAACGGATCAGATCTTCTTCTCCGCTACGGTGCTGATCCAGCGCGGCGACGGCAGCGAGCAGCGGCTGAGCATTGTCGGCGTGGACGAGATAGATTTGCCGCGCGGCCGCATCAGTTGGATCTCTCCCATCGCGCGCGCCTTGCTGAAGGCGCGCGAGGGCGATAGCGTGCTGTTCCGCGGTCCGGATGGCGATGAGGACATCGAGATTCTGGAAGTCAGCTACCAGCGCATCGATTGAACCGCCTCTAAAAGCAACGGCCCGGATATTCCGGGCCGTTTGTCATTTTGAGCTGGACTCAGGGCAGCATGTGCTCGGATAGCCTGCCATTGATCAGAAACCAGTCGCGCGTGGCTTTGTCGCCACAGTCGCCGAATGCGGTTTGCAGCAAGCGCTGCTGCTCTCGGTGCAGGCTTTCCTCCAGCCGCACGCCTTCCTCGCTCAGCGTCAGCTGTTTGACGCGCTTGTCGTGCGGCGCCGCTTGGCTGCAGATCAGGCCCATTTCCATCAGCTGGCGCAGCGGAATGTTGATGGCCTGCTTGGTGACGCCCAGAAACGACAGCAAGTCCTTGACCGATAGCTTGGGATAGCGCGCGACGAAAAACAAGATGCGATGGTGCACGCGCGCCAAGCCTCGCTTGGCCAGCATTTCGTCCGGCTTGTTGGTCAGGGCTTTGTAGGCATAGAAGAAAATCTCCACGGCGGCCCGAGTGTCCAGGCTGGTTTCCTCCTCCTTGC
>NZ_MKCR01000021.1 GCF_001855565.1 Chromobacterium amazonense
CAGATGGTCGGCGTCGCCATGGCCGAGCGCGCCGCGCCGACCGAGCCGCAGGGCGTGCTGGCCAGCCAAGGCGCCTGATCTTCATCGTCACCAAGTTCACAAGCCCGGCTGCCCCGCGTTCCGGGCTTGCGCTTTTGATGGGGTGCGTCGGCGTTGGCCGCCCGCCCGTTCTGTCTCTATAATCGATCGCTTGAGATTGCCAATCAGGGAATGATCCGAATGACCAAACGCAAGATTCTGGTGACCAGCGCGCTGCCTTACGCCAATGCGGGGCTGCACTTGGGCCACATGCTGGAGCAGATTCAGACCGACATCTGGGTGCGCTTCCAGAAGATGCGCGGACACGAATGCTACTATGTATGCGCCGACGATACCCACGGCGCGCCCATCATGCTGGCCGCCGAGAAGCGCGGCATCACTCCCGAACAGCTGGTGAACGAGGTGCGCGAGCTGCATGTCGCCGATTCGCAGGGCTTCCTGATCGGCCATGACAACTACTACAGCACCAACAGTCCGGAAAACAAGGCGCTGGCCGAGCAGGTGTACCTGGCGCTGAAAGCCGACGACAAGATCGCCTGCCGCACCATCGAGCAGCTGTTCGATCCGGAAAAGCAGATGTTCCTGCCGGACCGTTTCGTCAAGGGCGAGTGCCCGAAGTGTTCCGCCAAGGATCAATACGGCGACAACTGTGAAGTGTGCGGCGCCACCTATGCGCCGACTGAGCTGAAGAATCCGTACTCGGCGGTGTCCGGCGCCAAGCCGGTGCTGAAGACTTCCGAGCACTACTTCTTCCGACTGGGCGAGTGCGCCGACTTCCTCAAGCAGTGGACCAGCGGCAGCAGCAAGCGCAGCGACGGCGTGGAGCAGCCGCACCTGCAGCCCGAGTCGCTGAACAAGATGAACGAGTGGATAGGCGGCGGCCTGCAGGACTGGGACATCAGCCGCGACGCGCCTTACTTCGGTTTTGAGATTCCCGGCGCGCCGGGCAAGTATTTCTACGTCTGGCTGGACGCGCCGATCGGCTACATGGCCAGCTTCAAGAACCTGTGCGAGCGGCTGAACCTGAACTTCGACGAGTGGTTCGCCAAGGACAGCCAGACCGAGATGTACCACTTCATCGGCAAGGACATCCTGTACTTCCACGCGCTGTTCTGGCCGGCGATGCTGAACTACTCCGGCCTGCGCGCGCCGACCGGCGTGTTCGCTCACGGCTTCCTGACCGTGGACGGGCAGAAGATGTCCAAGTCGCGCGGCACCTTCATCCAGGCCAAGAGCTACCTGGACTGCGGCCTGAATCCGGAGTGGATGCGCTACTACATCGCCGCCAAGCTGAACGGCCGCATCGAGGACATCGACCTCAACCTGAACGACTTCGTCGCGCGGGTGAATTCCGACCTGGTGGGCAAGTTCGTCAACATCGCCAGCCGCTCCGCCGGCTTCATCGCCAAGCGCTTCGACGGCATGCTGGCCGTTCAGGTGTCCGACGGCGAGATCCTGGCCAAGCTGCAGGCCGCGGCCGAAGAACTTGCGGCGGCCTACGAAGCGCGCGAGTACGCGAAGGCGCTGCGCGACGTGATGGCGCTGGCCGACATCGTCAACGGCTACGTGGACGCCAACAAGCCTTGGGAGCTGGCCAAGCAGGAAGGCCAGGACGCGCGCCTGCAGGAAGTCTGCACCGTGCTGATCAACGCCTTCCGCCTGCTGACCATCTACCTGAAGCCGGTGCTGCCCAAGCTGGCCGAAGGCGTGGAGGCCTTCCTGGACGTGGCGCCGCTATCCTGGAGCGACGCGCAAACCCTGCTGCTGGGCAAGAAGATCCAAGCCTACCAGCACCTGATGCAGCGCATCGACCCGGCGCTGATCGACAAACTGATAGAAGCGAACAAACAGAATATGCAAGCTACCCAAGACGCGCCGTCAGCCGCCGCGCACGAGCCGCTGGCTGAAACCATCAAGATCGACGACTTCGCCAAGGTCGACCTGCGCGTCGGCAAGGTGCTGGAATGCAATTTCGTCGAAGGCTCGGACAAGCTGCTGCAGTTCACCGTCGACCTGGGCTTTGAAAAGCGCAACATCTTCTCCGGCATCCGCAAGGCGTATCAGGAGCCGGAAAAGCTGGTGGGCCGCCACGTGATCGTGGTCGCCAATCTGGCAGAACGCAAAATGCGCTTCGGCGTGTCGCAGGGCATGATCGTCTGCGCGTCCGGCGTTGACGACAGCGAAGGCCTGTTCTTGCTGGACGTGGACGCCGGCGTGAAGCCGGGCATGCGCGTAGGCTGAGCAATCTCAGCTAGCGCTTTTGATCTAGGTCATGGTAAATAAGTAGCATTACCAGTTAAGTTAATCCAGCTTGGCTAACGCGGCCCCAGCGACCATATTGGTAGCTGGGGCTTTGCTTTCTGACAAGCAGAGCTTCCCCGCTGCTTGAGACCGTCCATGTCTGCCACCCACTGCGCTTGAATTCTGGCGCGCGGCAATTCAAGGCATGCGGGATCAGGATGAAGGGGGAAGGGCTTAACGGTGCTGTCATCGTGGCCTGCTACTGTCGGTCTGTGCCGGCAAGCTGTCGGTACGGGAACTTTCCTCAGCCGATAGTGACTAAAAAACCTAATATGCGCTTGTTTTGTTTAAAAAAAGAATAAGGAAACCATAATGAAGATTTCGCAACTGAAACCCGGCTACAAGGTGTTCGAATACAAAGACAGCGGCGGCGTTGTCCACTACGAAGTGGTCAGCATCCGCCAGGTCGGCAAGATGTTCGAAGTGACGTTCCGGTCCGCGTTGGGCATGGCCAGCGCGATGTATCCCGCCAATGGATTCATCCAGGCCGCGGCCTGATACCGTGTTCGGCCCCGCGTGGGCAAAAGGAAAACCAGCCCCGCTCGCGCGGGGCTTCGCTTTTGTTGACGTCGGCATGGAAAAGCGGCAGTTTGACGGTTTTAGCCTAAGGAGTTGCCATGGCGCGCCGAAGCCGATTGCTGCTGGAGTTGGTCGTCAATTTCCTGCTGCCCTGGTTGTGTTATCGCTGGGGCAAGCCGCACTGGGGCGAAATGGGCGGCTTATTGTTGTCCGCCGTTCCTCCCTTGTTGTGGAGCGGCTGGGAGCTGTGGCGCGATCGTCGGGTCGACGCGCTGAGCATGATGGTCTTGCTGGGCATCGCATTATCCCTGGCGGCCATGGCGCTGGGCGGGAGCGAGAAAATGCTGTTGCTGCGCGAGTCGCTATTGTCCGGCTTGTTCGGCGTGGCATTTCTATTGTCGCTGCTATTGCCCAGGCCGCTGGTGTTTTACCTGGCCCGCGCCACGATAGAACGCAGGCATGAGGAGGGGCGGGCGCGTTGCGAACAGTTGTGGCAGCAAGCGCAGTTCCGCCGCGGGATGCGCGCGATGACGGCTTTATGGGGATGCGGCCTGGTATTGGAGATGCTGCTGCGCAGCTGGCTGGCCTGGCATTGGCCAGTGGAGCGTTCGATTCTGGTGTTGCCGTGGATCAGTTATGCCGTATACGGCGGCTTGATGGCGGTGACTTGGTTTATGCGCCGCCGCATGGGGGATCGCCAAGCGGCATGGGCGGCATAGCGGGCTGGCTTGGCACTGCATATCCAATACGGGTATGCTGGCTGCCTACTCTTAAGTGGCTAAACAAAAAAAGAGGGCCGCACGAAGCGGCCCGAAGTTCCGTGATGAACACTTAGGAGAACAGGCATCGCCGTTCTGCCCACGCTGGCAGTCGCGAACAGATTGCAACACCCGTCAAAATGCACAAGGTCGTTTCGCACGCTCAGTCAAATGGCAGTTCAACCAAGATGCGGAGCAGAGTCGCTTTCGCTACGCTGCCGACCACGATGTCAATGTAGCGCGCTTTTGTTGATGGCTGATGTGTTTGGGCTCGGCATCTGTTAAAGAGTATGAATGAACGGCGGGGCAGTCGTTTAAAATTCTTTAGCTCAAAGCATTGACGCGCCGGATGGATTGGCTTATAGTTCATTCCTCTGCACGAAATACAGCGCAGAACAGATTTCAGACGCGGGGTGGAGCAGTCTGGTAGCTCGTCGGGCTCATAACCCGAAGGTCGTAGGTTCGAATCCTGCCCCCGCAACCAAATAAAGCAAACGCTTAGGCCAACTTTTCGAAGTTGGCCTTTTTGCTTTTCCAGACCGTGTAACCGCTGTGTAAGCGGATTCGGTCCGTCTCGGTCGCTGTGAATCTACGCGGTCAAAAGGCGGCATCCTGCTGGATGCGATGCCAAGCATCCCCTTCCTCAAGCTACCTGTTGTTCTCTACTACCAGCCGGACAGTTTTCTGAGCCGGTTACCCACTCTGCTGGAGATCGTGGTTCAGGTTTCGCGCAAGATCGTCTTGGCGGCTACTTGAACGGGGAATCATGCCCGCGATTTCGCCGCGCAAGAACGCCAAGCCGTGGAAGTCGAAAATAGCCGGCTGCCAGTGCGCAATGCAGTAATTGCGGCACGCTAGCATTTTCAGCGAGTCAAAGGTTAGCTTCGGCGAAGGCACGCAACGCCGCGCCGTCCATCCTGTAGTAGATTTTGTCTTCGACGATCCGAGCGCCGATGTGGTGGTAAAAGTCGACTGCGGCCTGGTTGCCCCGTTCTGCGGTCCAATCCAGCCTCTGACAGCCGTGGTGGACGGCCATCTGAGCCAGCGCGCGCAGCAGCGTCTTGCCGGCGCCGCTGCCGCGGGCCTCCTCCAGCGTGAACAGGTCTTTCATGTACAGCTGGCCGCTGTATCCCGGCGCTGGATAAAGCAGGGAAAAGGTGGCGAGGCCGATGGCCTGGCCGTCTTGCTCCGCCAGCATGACTTGTACCCCGCAGTGCGGCTGGAAAAGATTGCGCGCCACATAGCGGGCAGAGGCTTCGCGATTGGCGCGCTCGGGACCGAAATAGTGCAGGTCGATCCGGTAAAACAATTCAGCCAAGGCCGCGGCGTCGGCCGGATTGGCAAGGCGGGTGGAGATCATGCTTTTGTCCTTTCGAATAAAAGCATGATCATAATGATGATGTTTGGATTCGGCTAATCAGGCATGTTCGCGACGGAATACCCAGCTGAGTTCGCTTGAGGCCGCGGCATCGAAGGCGTAGCCCTCGCTGTCGAAGCCGCGCAGCTGCTCCGGATTGGTCACGCCGCGTTCCGCCGCCCAGCGCGCCATCAGTCCGCGCGCGCGTTTGGCGTAGAAGCTGATGATCTTGTACTGGCCGTTCTTTTTGTCCTGGAACACCGGGGTGACGATGGCGGCGTTCAAGGCCTTGGGTTTGACCGACTTGAAGTACTCGTCGGAGGCCAGGTTGACCAGGGTACGCTGGCCCAGGGTTTCCAGCTGTTCGTTGAGCTTGCCGGTGACGATTTCGCCCCAGAACTCATACAGATTCTTGCCGCGGCTGTTGGCCAGCCGGGTACCCATCTCCAGCCGATAAGCCTGCATCAGGTCCAGCGGACGCAAGACGCCATATAGGCCGGACAGGATGCGAAGATGCGCTTGCAGATAATCGATGGCGTGCTCGCTCAGCGAGGCGCCGTCCAAGCCCTCGTAGACATCTCCCATGAAGGCGTAGACCGCCTGCTTCGCGTTGTCCGGGGTGAAGGAGGGCTGCCAATCGGCGTAACGGCCGACATTCAAGGTGGCCAGCGCATCGCTGATGTTCATCAGCTTGGCGATGTCCAGCGGGCTTTTCTGCCGCAATACCCGGATCAGCTCGGCGCTGTGGTCGAGCAGATCCGGCTGGCTGTAGCGGTTCACGGCGGGAGGCGTTTGGTAGTCCAGCGTCTTGGCCGGAGAGATCACCATCAACATGCGGCTAGTCCTTGGGTAATGAGACCGTTATTGTACCGAAGCCAGAGCCTGTTGACGTTTGCGGCGTGGGACGCGTTGGCGCCGGATGGAAGGCTCGCAGTCTTCCGCGGCGGATTTGGATAGAATGGAAGCGATCAATCAATCATGGGAAAGTCGGCATGCGGGTTTTGGTGCAGAGGGTAAGCCGCGCGGAAGTGACGGTGGCGGGCGAGATACGCGGTGCAATCGGCGCGGGTTTGCTGTTGCTGGTGGGCGTGGAGGAGGCGGATGGCGCTGCCGATATCGAGTGGCTGGTGCGCAAGATCAGCCAATTGCGCGTGTTCAATGACGAAGCGGGGGTGATGAACCGCAGCCTGCAGGATTGCGGCGGCGAGGCTTTGGCGGTCAGCCAGTTCACCTTGTATGCCAGTGTGAAGAAGGGTAACCGGCCATCGTATTCGCGCGCGGCGCGCGGCGAAATTTCACAGCCGATGTTCGAGCGCTTCGTCGCAGCGTTGTCGGCAGCGCTTGGCAAGCCGGTGCCGACCGGCGTGTTCGGCGCCGACATGCAAGTCAGCCTGGTCAATGATGGCCCGGTGACGATCTGGCTGGACAGCCGCAATCCGGAGTAGCGCGATGAACCGATGGCAACATCCTTGGCGGGTGCTGGTGGTGCCGTACTACCTGAACCGTTACGCGCGCCAAGTGCATGTGTTGCGCGTGTTGCTGGCTTTTCTGCTGGGTTTGGCTTTGGTGATATCCAGCGGCATTCCGCACGGCGGCTGGATGCTGGTGACGATATTGATCGTGCTGGGCGGAGTGCCGCATTGGGGCGGGGTGAGGCGCAAGGCGCTGGAGCGGATGGGCGGTTCGCTATTGGGCGCGCTGGCAGGTCTGATCGCCATCCTGCTGCATGGCGTCTCGCCATGGCTGTGTTACGGCTGGATGTTGCTGGTGATTGCCCTGAGCAGTTGGCATGCGCAAGGCAAAGGCGGTTATCTGGCGCTGCTGACCGGCATCACGCTGGTGATCGTCGGCGGCTTGGGCGACGAATCGATCAACGAGGCGCTGTGGCGCAGCTGCAATGTGCTGATTGGCTCGTTGATCGGCATGGCCGCCGCCGCCACGCTGCCGCTGCGCGCGATAGACAGCTGGCGCTTCCTGCTAGCAGATAATCTGCGCGAGGCGGCGCTGCTGTACAACCGCATCGCGCGCCGCTTGCCGGTGGAGGGCGATGCCGCGCTGGATCAATTCAACTCGCGCCTGATCCGCATGCGCGGCTTGCTGGCAGCGGTGACGCAGGAGGCGGTCTTGACGCATCGCCAGCTGGATCAGGTGCAGCGTTGCCAGCGCGGCATCTGGACGCTGCTGGACCGGATGGACGAGGTGGCGGCCACCACGCCGGCGCTGGCCGAGGATCGCTCGCCGCGGCGGGCGATTGTCCGCACGCTGTTGCGCGCCGCGCATGCTTTGCGATTCAATCAGCCGCAGCTGCTGGCCAATCCATTGCCGGCGGCCGACAACCCGGCGCGCATGCGCCAGCCCACGCACTGCCACTGGCTGGTGGCGGAGCTGTCGTTGACGGTGGAGGCCTTGCGATGCCAGTTGCAGGAGATTCTGCCGCGGCTCATAGAGGCGCCGCCGCCGGCGCGCAGCTTGGTGCGGCGGCTGAGCGGATCTCGCCGGCGTTAAGCGTCGATAAGCAAGCTGCCGCTTGGACTGTCTGCGTTGGCGCGCCACTGCTCGGCGGCGCAGCGAGGCGCGGTTGGCGACGCTAAGTGTAAAAAGCAAATGGCCCGGAGACTCCGGGCCATTTTTTGCACTATCTCGTTTACAGGCCGACGATCTTGACCTTTTGTCCCGGCTGCAGATGGCTAGTCTGGCGGCTGCCGTTCAGGCGGTGGATATCATAGTGGCTGACGCCGAAGCGGCGGGCGATGCTGTACAGCGTGTCGCCGCGCTGGACCACGTATTCGGTGCTGTGCGCAGACGCTTGCGAGCGGTTGTCGCTGACCTTGATCAGCACCGGATCGGAGCCTGCGCTGCTGGCATTGCTCGCCAGCTGGAAGTCCGTGGCGGCAGGGGTTTTCAGGCGCAATTGCTGGCCCACCTGCACCAGATTGCCATCGAGCTGGTTCAAGGCTTTCAGCTCGTCCACGCTCAGATTGCTGCGGCGGGCGATGCTGTACAGCGTGTCGCCGCTGGCTACGGTGTAGCTGTCCAGGCTGCGCGTGGTCAGCGAACGGGCTGGGGCGGCATCATCGTTTGTCGAGCTGGCGATCACGACTGTCTGGCGAGCCGCTTTGCTGGCCTCGATCTCGACAGCAGCAGTGACAGCCGGTCCAGCGGGCTGGGCAGCTTGTGCGATCAAGGTGTTCTGTTGCGCCGGCGCCGTCACTGCGACCTGGATGGGCGCGGCGGACGCGTCATCTGCCTTGGCCAGCATGGTTTGGCCTGCCGATGTGTCCGGCAGCGGCGTATCCACCGACTCCAGCGACTGGCCGTCATTCAGGCGCGGGTTCATCGCCACCAACACCGGCTGCCCGGCCTTCAGCGTGTTGCCGCCGATGCGGTTGGCCGCCAGCAGCTGGCTGGTGCTCATGCCGTGCTGGCTCGCGATGGCCGCCGGGCTCTCGTCGCCCTTGGGCAGATACACTTCCCAAGTCAGCAGGGGCTTGTCCCATTTATCGAGATTGGCCTGGAATTTGTCGATCTTGGTGGCGGGCAGCAGCATCTGGCGGCCGGCCTTGTAGGCGAACACCGGCAGATTGAAAGCCGGGTTCAGCTCTTTGAATTCGGCCACGGAAATCCCCGCCAGCTTGGCGGCGATGTCGATGTTCATATGCTTGCCGGTGGAAACGGCGACGAAGTAGGGCTTGTTGGGGAATTTATCCAGACGCACGCCGTACTTTTCCGGGTTGGCCAGAATATTGCGCACCGCCAGCAGCTTGGGCACGTAGTTGCGCGTCTCGTTCGGCATGCGGACGTTTTCGTAGGTCGGAGTTTGACCCGTTGCCTGCACCCTGGCGATGGAGCGGGCCAGATTGCCCTCGCCCCAGTTGTACGCCGCCAGCGCCATGTTCCAGTCGCCAAACTGCGCGTACAGGTTCTGCAGGTAGTCCAGCGCGGCGCGGGTGGCGTCCATCACGTCGCGGCGGCCGTCATACCACCAGGTCTGTTCCAGTCCGTAGTGGCGGCCCGTGGCCGGCATGAACTGCCACAGACCGGCGGCGCCGACGCGTGAGCTGGCCGTGGGCACAAAGGCGCTTTCCACCATGGGCAGCAGCGCGATTTCAGTCGGCATGCCGCGGCGCTCCACCTCGTTCATGATGTGGAACAGGTATTTGCGGCTGCGGTCCAGCGTGCGTTTGAAATACTCTGGGCGGCTGGCGTAGAAGCGTTCCTGGCGGCGTATCACGTCGGCGTTGACTTCATCCAGCTGGAAGCCTTCGCGCACGCGTTTCCATACGTCGTCGCCATTGCGCAGCAGGCTGGAGTTCATCAGCATCATGTCCAAGCCGGCCGCCTGCGCTTCGTCCACTGGCGAAGCCGGTGGCTGATCGACCGCGGCGGCCTTGGCCGGCGATGCGAACAGCAATGCGAGAGACACGCTAAGTGCCAATGGAGTGAAGCGTTTCATGCAGACGAGCCCGTAATTCAGATTTCGGCTGATGCTAAACATGCGCATGGGGGGTGTCAATTCAAAAAACCAAATAATTTCATGCGCTTTCATTGTTAATAGACTATCCGGCCCGTCTGTAAAGGAAGTCGTGGCCAAGCCAAGTGAAGTTACTTATTTCGCATGCGATTCATGGGCGGAAAACATCCTTCCAGGCGCGCAGCCGGGCGAAAGCGGCCGTCTCGTCGTCGCCGGCCTGCGCGCCTTGCGCCAGCAGGCTTTGGCGAATGCCGGCGGTGTCGCAACGCAAAAACGGATTGCTGGCTTTTTCCAGCGCGATGGTGCTCGGCAGAGTGGGCTGACCGCGGTCGCGCAGCGCCTGGTCGCGGCTCAGACGCATGGCCAGCACGGGGTTGGCCGGGTCCGCGGCCAGCGCGAAGCGCAAATTCGACAAGGTATATTCGTGCGCTGGATAAACTTTGGTTTGCGGCGGCAGCTCGGCCAGTTTTTTCAGCGAAGACAGCATCTGCGCGGCCGTGCCTTCAAACAGCCTGCCGCAGCCAGCGGCGAACAGCGTGTCGCCGCAAAACAGCGCATCGTCAAGCCGATATGCCAGGTGGTCCAGCGTGTGGCCCGGCACCGCCAACACACAGGCCTCGCCCATACTCAGCGACACGGTGTCGCCTTCCATCAGCGGGATGTCGACGCCGGCGATGCCGGCTGGGCCATAGACAATCGCCTCCGGCCATGCCTGCTTCAGGTCCGCCAGCCCGCCGCAATGATCGGCGTGGTGGTGGGTGACCAGAATGGCTTCGAGCTGCAGGCCGTGCGTCCGCAGATGGCCCAGCAGCGGCGCGGCTTCGCCGGGATCCACCGCGACAGCGCGCGCGCCTTGCTGCAAAAGCCAGATATAATTGTCTGAGAAAGCCCCGATCGGGGTGATGCTAAATGTGGCTGCCATAAGGCCTTCCTCAATGAAAAATTCGTTTGGCGGCTGGCTGACCGGCACCGAACTGGGCCGTTATCTGCTGGCGCGCGAGCAGGAATACTTCGAGCGGGCGGTGGCGGACGCCTTCGGCTACCATGCGGTGCAGGTGGGCGTGCCGGAGATGGACTGCCTGCGCGGCAACCGCATTCCCTGGCAGTGCCGGGTGGCTGGCCATGGCGAGGTGGATGTGCGTTGCGATCCGGCCTTTCTGCCGTTTGAGACCCGCAGCCTGGACTTGCTGGTCATGCCTCATGTTCTGGATTTTACCACCCTGCCGCACCAGGTGCTGCGCGAGGCCGACCGCGTGCTGATGCCGGAGGGCCGGCTGATTCTCACCGGCTTCAATCCGCTGTCCTTGTGGGGCGTGCGCCGGCTGATCCAGGGCAAGGAATCCGCGCCGTGGAACGGCAACTTTTTTACCCAGTTGCGGATCAAGGACTGGCTGGCTTTGCTGGATTTGGAGTTGGAAGAAGCCGCTTTTCTGGCTTACGCGCCGCCGTTCTCGCGTCAGGATTGGCTGTCGCGCTGCGATTTTCTGGAAGATGTCGGCGAGCGCTGGTGGCCGCTGGCTGCAGGGGTGTACGGCATCGAGGCGGTCAAGCGCCAGCGCGGCATGCGCTTGATTACGCCGACCTGGAAACAGGCGGTCAAGAACAAGGGCGCTTTGGGCGTGGTGGCGGGCAATGAGCGCCAGCACACGCACAAGGCGCCGGAAACAAACGAGCGGGACGGCGCATCGTCCTGCCATTGAACGAGACAGCATGACGACTGACGACAAGGTAGAGATTTATACCGACGGCGCCTGCAAAGGCAATCCCGGTCCCGGCGGCTGGGGGGCGCTGTTGCGCTTCAAGGGCAAGGAAAAAGAGTTGTTCGGCGGCGAGCGCGGCACCACGAACAACCGCATGGAAATCATGGCCGTGATCCGCGGTTTGGCGGCGTTGAACCGGCCGTGCCGGGTGGTGGTCTATACCGACTCGCAATATGTGCAGAAGGGCATTTCGGAGTGGATACACGGCTGGAAGGCCCGCGGCTGGAAGACCGCGGCCAAGGAGCCGGTGAAGAACGCCGATCTGTGGCAGCAACTTGACGCCGAGCGCAATCGCCACCTGGAAGTGGAGTGGCGCTGGGTCAAGGGCCATTCCGGCCATGAATTCAATGAAAGAGCCGACCAACTCGCCAATAAGGGCGTGGCTTCGGTCTGAGCCAGCAACAAGCAGCCGCCGCGCCTTGGCGCGGCGGCCGGGAAGCAGCATGAGACAGATTATCCTCGATACCGAAACCACCGGTCTCGACCCGAATCAGGGCCACCGCATCATCGAATTCGCCGGCCTGGAAATGGTGGGCCGCAAGCTCACCGGCAAGCATCTTCATCTTTATATCCACCCGGAGCGTCCGATTGATCCAGACGCCCAGCGCGTGCACGGCATTTCGCTGGAGTTCCTCGAAGGCAAGCCGGTGTACGCCAAGGTGGCGGCTCAGATCGCCGATTTCCTGCGCGACGCCGAGCTGATCATCCACAACGCGCCGTTCGACGTCGGCTTTCTGAATGCCGAATTCGCCAAGCTGGGCATGGAGCCGATCGACAAGCTGTGCGCCAACGTCATCGATACGCTGGCCGAAGCGCGCGACATGTTCCCAGGCAAGCGCAACAGCCTGGATGCCTTGTGCGACCGTTTCGAGATCGACCGCTCCAACCGGACCTTGCACGGCGCGCTGGTGGACTGCGAGCTGCTGTCGGAAGTCTATCTGTGGATGACCCGCGGCCAGGAGAGCCTGGCGATGGACATCGAGGTGGAGGTGCCAGGCGGGCATGCCGGCCACGACCTGACTTTCGAGCGCAAGCCCTTGAAAGTGCTGGCCGCTGATGAGGCTGAGCTGGCGGAGCATCAGGCTTATCTCGACGTGCTGGACAAGACGGTCAAGGGCAGCTGCGTCTGGCGCGCGCTGGAAAACCCGGCGCCGGCGGAGGCTTGAGCCATGGCCCAAATGATTGCGCTGGTGCCGGCCGCAGGATCGGGCAGCCGTTTCGGCGCGCCCAGCCCCAAGCAGTATCTGCAATTGAACGGCAGGCCGCTGATGTGGCACGCGCTGGCCACGCTGGCGGCGGTGCCGGCGATAGACAAGGTGGCGGTGGTGATTTCGCCGCAAGACGAATGGTTCGATGATTTCGACTGGCGTCTGCCCAAGCTGGAAGTGCACCGCGTCGGCGGCGCCAGCCGTGCCCTGAGCGTGGCCAATGGGTTGGCGGCATTGGCGCCAGGCGAGGACGATTGGGTGCTGGTGCACGACGCGGCGCGCTGCTGTCTGTCGGTGGCGGCGGTGGAGCGGTTGATCGCCGCCTTGGCGGGCCATCCGGTGGGCGGCCTGCTGGCCTTGCCCGTGCCGGACACCGTCAAGCGGGCGGACGCTGAGGGCCATGTCGCCGCCACCGTGCCGCGCAATGCCCTGTGGCTGGCGCAAACGCCGCAGATGTTCCGCGCCGGGCTGCTGGCGCGGGCGCTGGGAGAGGGCGCGGCGGAAGACATCACCGACGAGGCTTCCGCGGTGGAGCGGCAGGGGCTGAAGCCGCTGCTGGTGGAGGGCGATGCGCAAAACTTCAAGGTGACCTATCCGCGCGATCTGGCCCTGGCCAAGGCCATTCTGGCCGCGCGCGGCGAGCAGTAGCGCAGAATTGCAATCATAAGGGAAGAGTATGTTTCGTATCGGGCAGGGTTACGACGTGCATCAACTGGTGGCCGGCCGGCCGCTGATTCTGGGGGGCGTGCAGATTCCGCATGAGAAGGGCCTCTTGGGCCATTCCGACGCCGACGCTTTGCTGCACGCCATCACCGACGCGTTATTGGGCGCGGCGGCGCTCGGCGACATCGGCCGCCACTTTCCAGACACCGCGTTGGAATTCAAGGGCGCGGACAGCCGCGTCTTGCTGCGCGAAGCGGCCGCGCGGGTGCGCGCCGCCGGCTGGCGGCCGGTCAATGTGGACAGCACCTTGATCGCGCAACAGCCCAAGCTGGCGCCGCACATCGACGCCATGCGCGCCCATATCGCTGCCGATCTGGGCCTGGACCTCGGCGCGGTCAACGTCAAGGGCAAGACCAATGAGAAGCTGGGCTACCTTGGCCGCTGCGAGGCGATCGAGGCCCAGGCGGTCTGCCTGCTGGCCCCGGTTTAGCCCCGCCGCCAGCTGTCATGACTGGCGGCTTGTGGGATAATTGGACATCATCGCTCATGCCGGGCGCCGACTCGGCCGGCACAACAACATGCCAGGAGGCTACATCATGCTGACCCAGGACCAACTGAAACTCGCCGTTGCCAAGAAAGCGCTGGAGTTCGTGCCGGAAGACGCCATCATCGGCGTGGGCACCGGCAGCACCGTCAATCTGTTCATCGAGGAACTGGCCGGCATCAAGGACCGGATCAAGGGCGCGGTGTCCAGTTCCGACGCCTCCACGGCTCGCTTGAAGGCGCATCATATTCCGGTATTCGACCTTAACGAAGTCGACAAGCTGCCGGTTTACATCGACGGCGCCGACGAGATCAATCATCATCTGCACATGATCAAAGGCGGCGGCGCGGCGCTGACGCGCGAGAAGATCGTGGCCGGCGTTGCCGACGAGTTCATCTGCATCGCCGACGAGAAGAAGTACGTCACCATGCTGGGCGCCTTCCCGCTGCCGATCGAAGTCATCCCGATGGCGCGCAGCTATGTGGCGCGCGAACTGGTGAAGCTGGGCGGCCATCCGGAACTGCGCCAGGGCGTCACCACCGACAACGGCAACGTGATCCTGGACGTGCACGGCCTGCAAATCATGAAGCCGGTGGAGCTGGAAGAAACCATCAACCATATCGCCGGGGTGGTGACCTGCGGCCTGTTCGCCCGCCGCCGCGCCGATGTGCTGCTGCTGGGCAAGCAGGACGGCGTAGCCGTGCTGCGCTGAGCGCGCGCCGGCCAGCCGATGCAGAACGCCCGCCTGGACGAATTTTTGTGTCGATCGGGCGGCCTGTCCTGCCCCGGCGTTTGGCCGCGCTGAGCTGGTTTGATTGGTAAGGGCATCGCCTTGCCGACGCGGAGAGAAGACATGTCACGGCACTGTCATCTTGCCGCCTTACCATTTTCTTTTTACTTGCAAGATCCTTGAGGCAGACATGGCAGAGCATATTTCCAAGCAGTTCGATCTGGAACTGGAAACCATCCGCACCCGCGTGCTGCAAATGGGCGGCCTGGTGGAGCAACAGATCCTGTCCGCTGTCGATGCCTTGATGTCGGGCGACATCGCCCGTCTGGACAAGGTGGCGGCCGAGGACGCCCTGGTCAACGCGATGGAAGTCGGCATCGACGACGACTGTCTGCACATCATCGCCCGCCGCCAGCCGGCGGCCAGCGATCTGCGCATCGTGTTCACCGTGATCAAGATCATCACCGATCTGGAGCGCATCGGCGACGAAGCGGCCAAGATCGCGCGCATGGGCAAGACCATCCACCAGTCCGAGCGCTACCAGATGCCGCGCTTCCGCGAAATCGAAAAAATGGCCGAAGTGGCGTTGGCCATGCTGCGCCGCGCGCTGGACGCCTTTGCCCGGCTGGACCCGTCCGCCGCCTTGGAGTTGGCGGAGGAAGACATCCGGCTGGACGAGAATTTCGCCTCCGAGCTGCGTCAGCTGATCACCTTCATGATGGAAGATCCGCGCACCATCAGCATGTCCATCGACACGCTGTTCATGTCCAAGGCCATCGAGCGCATCGGCGACCACGCCAAGAACATCTCCGAGTACGTGGTCTATCTGGTGAAGGGCAAGGACATCCGCCACACCACGCTGGAAGCCATCAAGCGCGAGACGCTCGGCCGCTGAGGCGGGCGCTTGCCTGACATGACGCGGGAGGCAAAATGGCGGTAACATTTCACGGTTACCGCCATTTTGTTGCCAAGGCGAGGCGCCGGGTTTTTGCGCCGCGCGCGCCGGGCAGAAACCATCGAACAAGAAAAGGGGTGTCTTTGACACACACCACGCCCCCCCACACCGTATTGGCCACCGTAGACCTAGGGTCCAACAGCTTCCGCCTGCAGGTTTCCCGCGTAGTGGACGATCAGCTGTACGCGCTGGACGTGATGAAAGAAACCGTTCGTCTGGGCGCCGGCCTGACGGCCGAAAAAAATCTGGATGAAGACACCCAGCAGCGCGCGCTGGCTTGCCTGGCCCGTTTCGGCGAACGCTTGCGCGGTTTTGTGCCGGGCCAGGTGCGCATCGTCGGCACCAATACGCTGCGCGTCGCCAAGAATGCGGCGGCCTTCATTGCAGAGGCCGAGCAGAAACTGGGCTTCCCCATCGAGGTGATCGCCGGCCGCGAAGAGGCGCGGCTGATTTACCTGGGCGCCGCCCATTCGCTGCCGGACACCAAGGAGCGCCGCATGGTGGTGGACATCGGCGGCGGTTCCACCGAATTCATCATCGGCAGCCATTATAAGGCGCTGGTGACGGAAAGCCTGCCGCTGGGCTGCGTCAGCTACACGCTGCGCTTCTTCCCCGGCGGCAAGCTCACGCGCAGCAATTTCCGCGACGCGACCCTCGCCGCGCGCAACGAGATCCAACGCATCCGCCACGAATACCGGCCCAGCGAATGGCAGCTCGCCGTCGGCACCTCCGGCACCGCGCGCTCCTTGCGCGACGTGCTGGAAATCAACGACTGGAGCCGGGCGGACATCACGCTGGCGGGCATGGAGCAGCTGCGCGAGCTGCTGATCAAGCAGGGCAATATCGACTCGATCAAGGTCAACGGCCTCAAGGCCGACCGCGCGCCGGTGCTGGCCGGCGGCCTCGCCATCATGATCGCGGTGTTCGAAGAGCTGGAAATCGAGAAGATGATCGTCACCGAAGGCGCGCTGCGCGACGGCGTGTTGTACGACCTCTTGGGCCGCCAGCGCGAAAAGGACATGCGCGACAGCACGGTGGGCCTGTTCAAGCGGCGTTATCACGTGGACGCGCAGCAAGCCGAGCGGGTCAATCAGCTGGCCGAGCGGCTGTACCGCATGCTGGCCGGCGAGGACGTGGACCAGGACATGCTGAAGCTGCTTTCCTGGGCGGCCAAGCTGCACGAAATCGGCCTGACCATCGCCCACACCGCCTATCACAAGCATTCCACCTATATCCTGCAGAACGCCGACATGCCGGGCTTCTCCAAGCGCGAACAAGCGGCGCTGGCCACGATCGTGCTGGGCCATCGCGGCGACATGGGCAAGATGGCGCAGTACATCAGCCAGCCGGCGCTGTGGCAGGCCGTCGTCGCGCTGCGCATCGCCGTGCTGTTCCATCGCCGCCGCCAGCCGCTGGCATTGCCGGAGGTGCTGGATCTGAAGCAGAACGCCAGCGGTTTTGAGCTGAAAGTCAGCCAATGCTGGCTGCAGGAAAATCCGCTGACTGCCAGCAGTTTCCGTCAGGAAGTGAACCAATGGAAGACTGTCGGGTTCAAACTGGACATCGTCCAGGAATAAGCCGACGCTGATATGGCGATAACGCGGCCCGGGCTGTCCCGGGCCTTTTCATTGCGCGGCCTGCGACTGGACCCTCCTTACCATCATGTCCAAGGAGCCGCATGCGCCATCCTGTCCTGAAACGCGAGATCCCATCGCTGGGCGAAGCGCCCGGCGCGCTGATTCCGGTCGGCGAGCCCCAATCCGGTGAAACCAGCCTGAGCTGGATCGAATACGACGCCGAAACCTTAAGTGAAACCGTTTGCCGCGATGTCGAGCAGGCCTTGGCGCAGGCTCCGACCGGCAAGGTGCGCTGGCTGAATGTGTACGGCTTGCGCGACCCCGAGGCGCTCAAGCGCCTGGGCAGCCATTTTGGGCTGCATCCGCTGGTGCTGGAGGATATTCTCAACGCCGGCCAGCGGCCCAAGGTGGAAGACTACGGCGATTATCTGTTCATCGTCAGCCGGGTGTTCGACTATCCGCTGGATGGCAGCCGGCTGGTGTCCGACCAGGTGTACATGGTGCTGGGCGAGGGATTCGTGCTGACCTTCCAGGCGCGCCCCATCGGGGTGTTCGATGCGGTGCGCGACCGGCTGCGCCGCCAGCGCGGCCAGGTCCGCCGCAAAGGCGTCGATTATCTGGCTTATGCGCTGCTGGATGCGGTGATTGACGATTATCTGGCGGTGCATGCCCGCTTCAACGAACGCGTGGAGCAGGTCGATGGCCGGCTGCTGTCCGGCAACGATCACGGCTTGCTGCGCCAGGTGCAGCGCCTGAAGCGCGACTGCCTCAAGCTGCGCCGGGCCTTGTTGCCGCTGCGCGAAGTGCTGCTGACGCTGAATCGCGGCGAAGATGGCCTGTTCGCGCCGGAAACCCAGCTGTATCTGCGCGACGCTTATGATCATACCGTCCATGTACTGGAATCGCTGGAAATGAGCCGGGAAATGGTCAGCGACATGCTGGACCTATACCTGTCCACCCAGTCCAACCGGCTCAATCTGCAGATGCGCAAGCTGACCGTGCTGACCATGATCTTCATGCCGCTGACGCTGATCGCCGGCATCTACGGTATGAACTTCGAACACATGCCGGAACTGAAGTGGCACTATGGCTATCACGCGGTGTTGGGCGCGATGGCGTTACTCACCAGCGGCTTGGCGTGGGCGTTCTGGAAGCGGAAGTGGATTTGAGACGGCGTGGTGCGCCGCATGAGGTGAGCTTGAATGCTGCAAGAATGATCGCGAAGGTGTTTTGGCTGAAATTGATGGCCAGTTCAGTCAGTCTGGCGGACGGAGTCGAGTTCGGGCAGGGCTGGCGTGTGGAGGCGAGGGCGCAGCAAGGGCGCGATCATCAATATGGGTATGAGCTCCGTCTTCGACAAGAAGGCAATGGCCGAATGGTCGATGTCTTTAGACAAAACCTTGGCTACGGCCAGTTTCAGAGCTTGATGAGATTGGTGCTGGATGGCGAACCGTATCTGGTGGCAGTCAGCCGCAGCGAGCAGAATGGCGTTTGCATGGTATATGGCTTGCGGGCGGATGTTTTCGTTGTCGAGGGCGAGCAGCTTAGGCTGATCCGTGTTTTGCCAGAGCTGCATATTGGGCCGGGGCATCCGCTATTGCAAAACCCTGGCTCCATTCATGCTGAGGAGGAGGGGGCCGGCTGTCGGGAGAGTTCAGCCAGCCCAGAGGCCTTGCTTGAGGCTTTGCGTTATACCTGGGGCAGGCCTTGAGAACCTGCTCCGCCCTGCATCTGGCTCCACGCTTCAAAATGTCTTGAGCAAGCTCAGTGATCCGGTGTTTCGTTCATACCTCATCCGATCTCACCCGCTTCACACCCGCCTGCCGCATTGCCATCCAGGCATCTGCCAGCGAGCCGTCGATGTCTATCGCGCGACAGGCGTCCTCCACCACGAAGGTTTCAAAACCGGCGGCGCGGGCGTCGATGGCGCTCCAGGCCACGCAGAAATCGGTGGCCAAACCGGCCAGCCACACTTTCTTGACCCCAGC
>NZ_MKCR01000022.1 GCF_001855565.1 Chromobacterium amazonense
TGGCAATGCGCTGGAAGTGATGTATCCCGGTTCGCACTCGGACGTGGGCGGCGGCTACGCCGCGGGCGAGCTGGGCGTGTCCTGGCGCAGGATAGCCAGATGTGCGTGATTCCAGGCCGGCGCATGTATGACGCGGCACGTCAGGCTGGCGTGCCTTTGAGAACCTGGGACCAATTGACGGACAACGTGCAAAAGTTGCTGACTCCGTCGCCGCAGGCGATCAAGGATTTCAACGCCTATCTGCGCGACGCCAAGGTAGCGCCCGGACCGGGTGGAGAAAATGCATGAACAGCATATGGCGCTATATCTGAGCCATCGTTTCAAATATCGTCGCACTTTCTCGCAGCACCAACCTTACCGCACGGCCAACGCCACAGATAAGGCCGGCTTGAAAGCCACCCAGGATTCGCTGCTTAAGAGTTTAGGACGTTTATATGCTGGCGATCCAATGGCGGCTGATTTTGACCCCCAACGCGCTGCTGTCAGAAAAGATCAAAACTATGGCCGTGTGTTGTTGCCTGCCGAAGGCGGCACGAGGGAGACCACGCCAAGAATAGTGGCGGCACAATTGGACCTGCGCCGTTTGACGCCTGCCATAGAACATTTTCTGGAAAACTATATCCATGACTCAATGGCGGGGTTCATGGGGGGAGCGGAGGCCTATCTCAACTCGGGCCTGCTGAAGTTCCGCACCGTATTCAAAGGCGAGGAGTAAGCCTTATGAGGAACTGGACGAAATTGAACTCGCGCCCTTACAAACTTTTGCTTGCCTTGCCGCTATTTCTGGCTGCCTGCGGAGAAGAAAACACCGCCGTCAGCTACCTGGCGGTCAATCACACCGATAAACCCATAGATTCGATCACCATCAACGATCAGGGCGGCATTCTGAATGTGGATGCGATGGGAGGGGGAGGGGCGGACGTTTGCTGCGTCACCGTGCCAAAAACCTGGCGTCCGGGGCTGACGGTGAAGATAGGCTGGGAGCAAGGCGGGCATTTCCTGCGCGACGCCGGCGGCAATTTCGTCATGCGCAATGGCGACAAGGTGTTTATCGATGGGAGCTGGAAATTCAGCACCGTGCCGGTTCCAGAATACACCGCCAAGCAAAGGCAGCATTTCGACATCCATTTCCTGCCGGGCGATCAGGTGATGGTGAAGCTGAGCGATATTCTGCCTTGGCATCCTGACTACAGGCCGATCTACCCGATAGAAAAGAAAGCGGCTTCGCAGTGATGATTGCGCATCCACTCAAGCCGAAGCGCCATTAAGGAAGGTCTGAACAACCTGCCACGCAAACAGAAATGCAATTTCTCGCGGGGGCTTCGGTTGCATTAGACCTACGGAAGGTCTGAACAAGTCTCCAATCTTCCCGTAAACTGACTCCCCCTCAGTCAGATCCAGGACGCCAGCATGCGACAGCAGATGACCTTCACCGATCTCGAACTCGCCGCTAAGAAGAAGCGCACCCGCCCGCGAAATCTTTCTGACAGAGATGGATCAGGTCATGCCTTGGGCGCAGCTCGAAGCCGTCATCGATCCAGTGTATCCCAAGCCTGGCAACGGTCGCCGCCCCTACCCGTTGTCCGCCATGCTGCGCGTCTACTGCCTGCAGCACTGGTACAGCCTGTCCGATCCCGCCATGGAAGAAAGCCTGTACGAGATCGCCTCCATGCGCCAGTTCGCCGGCCTCTCCCTGGACGCCGTCCCGGACGAAACCACCCTGCTGAACTTCCGCCATCTGCTGGAAAAGCACCAGCTGACCCACGCTCTGTTTACCGCCATCCACCAGCATCTCTGCGACAAAAGGGCTGATGTTGAAGCAAGGCACCATCGTCGATGCCACCCTGATCCACGCGCCCAGCTCCACCAAAAACGCTCAGGGCGAGCGCGATCCGGACATGCATCAAACCAAGAAGGGCAATCAGTGGTACTTCGGCATGAAGGCCCATATCGGCGTCGACGCCCAGTCCGGCTTGGTGCATCACGTGGCCGGCACCCCCGCCAATGTGGCGGATGTCACGATGGTCGATCAGTTGTTGCACGGCGAGGAAATCGATGTGTTTGGCGACGCCGGCTTTGCTGGCGTGCACAAGCGAGCCGAACACCAATCGCGAGCGGTGCGTTGGTGGATTGCGATGAGGCCCGGCCAGCGCAAAGCGCTGACCGATTCAGCCGACGACCGGCAGATCCAGCTGGGCGAAATGGTCAAAGCCAAGATTCGGGCCAAAGTGGAGCATCCGTTTCGGGTCATCAAGCAGCAGTTTGGCTACCTGAAAACACGCTACCGCGCTTGAAGAAGAATACCGCGCAACTGATGACGCTGTTTGGGCTGGCCAACATCTGGCTGGCGCGAAAGGCCTTGCTGGCGGCGAGTTGAAAGGGCGGATGGCCGGAAGCATCCGGTCATCCTCATGGCGCGCGATCTAGAATTGGTAGGGAGGTCTGAACAACCTGCCACGCAAACAGAAATGCAATTTCTCGCGGGGCTTCGGTTGCATTGACCTACCAATTCTAGATCGCGCGCCATGAGGATGACCGGATGCTTCCGGGCCATCCGCCCTTTCAACTCGCCGCCAGCAAGGCCTTTCGCGCCAGCCAGATGTTGGCCAGCCCAAACAGCGTCATCAGTTGCGCGGTATTCTTCTTCAAGCCGCGGTAGCGTGTTTTCAGGTAGCCAAACTGCTGCTTGATGACCCGAAACGGATGCTCCACTTGGCCCGAATCTTGGCTTTGACCATTTCGCCCAGCTGGATCTGCCGTCGTCGGCTGAATCGGTCAGCGCTTTGCGCTGGCCGGGCCTCATCGCAATCCACCAACGCACCGCTCGCGATTGGTGTTCGGCTCGCTTGTGCACGCCAGCAAAGCCGGCGTCGCCAAACACATCGATTTCCTCGCCGTGCAACAACTGATCGACCATCGTGACATCCGCCACATTGGCGGGGGTGCCGGCCACGTGATGCACCAAGCCGGACTGGGCGTCGACGCCGATATGGGCCTTCATGCCGAAGTACCACTGATTGCCCTTCTTGGTTTGATGCATGTCCGGATCGCGCTCGCCCTGAGCGTTTTTGGTGGAGCTGGGCGCGTGGATCAGGGTGGCATCGACGATGGTGCCTTGCTTCAACATCAGCCCTTTGTCGCAGAGATGCTGGTGGGATGGCGGTAAACAGAGCGTGGGTCAGCTGGTGCTTTCCAGCAGATGGCGGAAGTTCAGCAGGGTGGTTTCGTCCGGGACGGCGTCCAGGGAGAGGCCGGCGAACTGGCGCATGGAGGCGATCTCGTACAGGCTTTCTTCCATGGCGGGATCGGACAGGCTGTACCAGTGCTGCAGGCAGTAGACGCGCAGCATGGCGGACAACGGGTAGGGGCGGCGACCGTTGCCAGGCTTGGGATACACTGGATCGATGACGGCTTCGAGCTGCGCCCAAGGCATGACCTGATCCATCTCTGTCAGAAAGATTTCGCGGCGGGTGCGCTTCTTCTTAGCGGCGAGTTCGAGATCGGTGAAGGTCATCTGCTGTCGCATGCTGGCGTCCTGGATCTGACTGAGGGGGAGTCAGTTTACGGGAAGATTGGAGACTTGTTCAGACCTTCCGTAGGTCTAATGCAACCGAAGCCCCCGCGAGAAATTGCATTTCTGTTTGCGTGGCAGGTTGTTCAGACCTTCCTTAATGGCGCTTCGGCTTGAGTGGATGCGCAATCATCACTGCGAAGCCGCTTTCTTTTCTATCGGGTAGATCGGCCTGTAGTCAGGATGCCAAGGCAGAATATCGCTCAGCTTCACCATCACCTGATCGCCCGGCAGGAAATGGATGTCGAAATGCTGCCTTTGCTTGGCGGTGTATTCTGGAACCGGCACGGTGCTGAATTTCCAGCTCCCATCGTAAAACACCTTGTCGCCATTGCGCATGACGAAATTGCCGCCGGCGTCGCGCAGGAAATGCCGCCTTGCTCCCAGCTATCTTCACCGTCAGCCCCGGACGCCAGGTTTTTGGCACGGTGACGCAGCAAACGTCCGCCCTCCCCCTCCATCGCATCCACATTCAGAATGCCGCCCTGATCGTTGATGGTGATCGAATCTATGGGTTTATCGGTGTGATTGACCGCCAGGTAGCTGACGGCGGTGTTTTCTTTCCGCAGGCAGCCAGAAATAGCGGCAAGGCAAGCAAAAGTTTGTAAGGGCGCGAGTTCAATTTCGTCCAGTTCCTCATAAGGCTTACTCCTCGCCTTTGAATACGGTGCGGAACTTCAGCAGGCCCGAGTTGAGATAGGCCTCCGCTCCCCCATGAACCCCGCCATTGAGTCATGGATATAGTTTCCAGAAAATGTTCTATGGCAGGCGTCAAACGGCGCAGGTCCAATTGTGCCGCCACTATTCTTGGCGTGGTCTCCCTCGTGCCGCCTTCGGCAGGCAACAACACACGGCCATAGTTTTGATCTTTTCTGACAGCAGCGCGTTGGGGGTCAAAATCAGCCGCCATTGGATCGCCAGCATATAAACGTCCTAAACTCTTAAGCAGCGAATCCTGGGTGGCTTTCAAGCCGGCCTTATCTGTGGCGTTGGCCGTGCGGTAAGGTTGGTGCTGCGAGAAAGTGCGACGATATTTGAAACGATGGCTCAGATATAGCGCCATATGCTGTTCATGCATTTTCTCCACCGGTCCGGGCGCTACCTTGGCGTCGCGCAGATAGGCGTTGAAATCCTTGATCGCCTGCGGCGACGGAGTCAGCAAC
>NZ_MKCR01000023.1 GCF_001855565.1 Chromobacterium amazonense
CGGGATAAAGCGCTAGCCCCGCAAGCCAAGCGGCAGGCCATCCGCATCATGCTAAGCAGCGGACTGGCATTGTCGGAACGCCGCGCTTGCCGGCTTGTGGGGCTTTCTCGAGACGCCTGGCGACATCCGCCGCAAACCGATGCATTCACGCATCGGCTGACCGCCCGCATCATCGATATCGCCCACACGCGCCGCCGCTTTGGCTATCGGCGAGTGCATGACCTGTTGCGCGCCGAGTTTCCGGGCATCAACCACAAGCGGGTGTACCGCTTGTATCGCGAACAAGGTCTGGCGGTTAGACGACGTAACCGTCGGCGTAAGCTGACCGGCGTGCGCACGCTGCTGCAAGCCGCTACGCAGTGGAATGAGGTGTGGAGCATGGATTTTGTCAGCGACCAGTTAGCCAGTGGTCGGCGCTTGAAATGCCTGACGGTCGCCGATGACTTCAGCCACGAAGCGGTGCAGATTGCGGTGGATTTCTCGATGTCCGGTCAATACGTCACGCGGATGTTGGATCAGGCGGCGCAATTTCGCGGCTATCCGTCAGCGATCCGGACGGACAATGGGCCGGAGTTCACCAGTCGGGCATTCATGGGCTGGGCGCAAAGCCGCGGCATCCGCCACATCCTGATTCAACCAGGCCGGCCGATGCAGAATGGTTACATCGAAAGCTTCAATGCCAGACTCCGCGACGAATGCCTGAACGAGCATGTCTTTGATTCGCTGGCGGAGGCCAGGCAGATCATCTCCGCGTGGCGGGACGATTACAATCAAGTCCGTCCCCATGGATCGATTGGCCGGATACCGCCAGCGGAATTTGCGGCACGCCATCGCCAGGCACAATTAGCAAGCCAAAGATCAGCAGGTTCCACCACCATGCAAACCTAGGACTTCTCTCCTGATTGCTGGTATGGCTAGCGGGGGCAGATCACGGCGACAAAGCCGCCGCGGAGCCGCATTAAAGATACGCAGTAGCTTGGAGGTGAGTAGATGCGATAACAGTTTGGCAGTGTTGATGGCAAGTCAAGTGTGAAAATTCACATTTTCACCGTAAAGTTCGGTTCGACCTGGTCGATAAGTGGTGTAAGCAAGCTACTTTGCCCACACACAGAGCACCAGGAGAGTCATCATGGCCATTACCGTCAACACCAACGTCACGTCGCTGCAAGCCCAGCTGAACCTGAACAATTCGCAGATGTCGCTGTCGCAATCGCTGCAACGCCTGTCTTCCGGCCTGCGCGTCAACAGTGCCAAGGATGACGCGGCTGGTCTCGCGATTTCGCAGACCCTGACGTCCGCCATCCGTGGTAATAACCAGGCGATCAAGAATGCCAACGACGGTACTTCCGTCGGCCAAACCGCTGAAGGCGCGTTGGGTCAGATCGCCAACAACCTGCAGCGTATCCGTGAAATCGCGGTGCAGTCCTCCAACTCGTCCGTCAGCAATACCAACCGTTCGCAGCTGCAAAACGAAGTGGACCAGCTGACCCAGGAAATTTCGCGTATCGTGCAAACTACCCAGTTCAACGGCACCCAGCTGTTGTCCGGTAGTGCGATTCTGACCTTCCAAGTGGGTTCGTCTGGCGCCAGCAGCAACCAGGTATCGATTTCGTCCGTGGACTTGACTTCGGGCGGCGTGTTGTGCAGCTACAACTCGTCGCTGACGGCAACCGGTACGATTAACATTACGACTCAGTCTGGTGCCTCTGCCCTGCTGTCCACGCTCGATAGCGACATCGCCGAAATTTCCACTGTACGTTCTACTTGGGGTGCGGTACAAAACCGGTTTGACGCGGTGGTGGCAAACCTGCAGAGTTATGTGCAAAACCTGACTGCAGCCAACAGCCGTATTGTGGATGTGGACTTTGCCGCGGAAACGGCTAATCTGACGAAAAACCAGATTCTGCAACAGGCCGGCGCCTCGATTCTGAAGCAAGCGAATACTATACCTCAAGCAGCATTGACGCTGCTGCAGTAAAGCGTAGCCTGATGGTATAGCCAGAGTGCAGCTCCGGTTGGGCAGCCGGGGCTGCGTTCATGAGGAGTATGATCATGCAAATCCCGTCCATTTTATCGCCTGCTGCGCCTGCGTCGGCAGCGCCAGTGCAGCGTCAACAGTTGGTTGAGTTGGCTCAGGCGCCTGCGGGTGATCAGAATCAGCCCGTGTTGGCTGATTCCACACAGGCAGTTGCCGCGGCTGGGCAGAGCCAGCAGCAACAGTCTTCTGCGGATGCGCAGAAAAAACAGCTAACCGATCCCAAGCAACTGCAGGAATCGGTGAACCAGTTGAACAATGCAGCAACGCTGTACAATAGCTCCTTGCAGTTTTCGGTCGACAAGGACACCGGCGCAACGGTGGTGAAAGTCGTCGACAAAGAGAACAACAAGGTGATTCGTCAGATTCCATCTGAAGAAGCGCTGCGCATCGCCAAGGCGATCGGCGACTTCAAAGGACTCTTGCTGAAGGACAAAGCCTGATCAAACTGTCCTGACGCGATGCGGTGCGAACATAAGGACACAAAAAAATGGCAGCCATTACCAGTTCCGTGGGCGTTTTGGATGTGCAGGGCATTGTCAGCCAGCTGATGATGATTGAAAGACAGCCGCTGAATGCCAGTTTGGGAAAGACTGACCAGTACAATACCCAGTTGAGTACCGTCGGCAGATTGAGCTCGTCTTTATCGGCGCTGCAGACGGCGATGACTTCGCTGTCGTCTGGGCGGTTCCTGCAGGTATTCAAAGCCTCCGTCAGCGATGGGGCCATGGCGTCGGTGTCTACCACTACGGGTGGCAATACCGGGACTTATCAGATATCGGTAGATAAATTGGCGACCAATCGCCAGCTGGTTTTTGATCGGTTGGGTGGGGAGACCATATCCAAGTCCGATGCGGTGGTTAGCACCAAGCTGGACCAGCTGACCTTTCAGGTGGGCGGCAAAACGCAGACAGTCAAACTGATCGACAAGCCTGGTGACGCGGTGACGCTGCAAACCATTAACGACAAAATCAATGCCGCGGGCATCGGGATTAATTCGAGCATCGTTCAAAACGGCAAGGATTACAAGCTGGTGTTGGTCGCGGCCAATTCGGGTACTGACAATCAGTTTAGCATCGCAGGTAGCGATCACGACTCCGGCAACACCTCCGGCTCCACCCTGGCAGGACTGACGCAAAGCGATGCGGCAGGGAAGGAGTCCCTGAATGCCCAGAATGCCAGCCTGACCGTCAATGGCGTGGCGGTGAGCGCGGGCAGCAACCGCATATCATCGGCTGTGGCCGGCGTGGAAATCGATTTGTACAAGCCGGGCAGCTTCACAGTCTCCCTTGCCTCAGACAACGCTGGCATCAACAAGAACCTGCAATCATTTGTCGATGCCTATAACCAGGTTGTCAGCGATGTAAAGGATGCGCGCAAGGGCGCCCTGAAGGGCAACGCTTCGATCCTGGATATCCAGAGTCGGCTGCAGCAAGTGCTGTCAGTAGGGGTGGAGGGTGCGGATCCGGTGAATTCGTATGCGTTCTTGTCGCAAGTCGGCATTTCTCTGCAGAAGGATGGCACGCTGAAGGTCGATCAGAACGCGTTCAATGACGCGCTTAAGAAGGACAAGCAAGCTGTTGCCAACCTGTTTGGCAATGCCAACAATACAGGTTTTGCCCAGCGTTTCAATCAGGCAATCAACAGCATGCTGGGTCCTACCGGCTTGATCGAAACCAGCAAGGCATCGATCAAGAGCCGTGTGGATCAGGAGGCCCAGCTGCAAAGCTCTCTGCAAGCCAGATTGGATACCAAGCAAAGCCAGTTGTTGCAGCAGTATACGAACCTGAACAAAACGCTGGCGCAGATGCAGGCAGGTTCGAGTAGCCTGTTCAACCTGATTTCCAAGTAGAATCGCAGAAGGCGGCGTTGGCTGTCTTAAGCCTAGAAAATGATGGTGACTCATGCTGAATTCACGAATGCTCAAGCAGTTCAATCAGGCATATGCCAACGACGCCCTAAAGGCGGCGATATACGGTGCGAGTCCGATTGGCATCGTCGTGATGCTTTACGAAGGCGTGATCAAGGCGCTGAGTTCCGCCAGCTTAGCCATTGACAACAATCGTTTCGATGAAAAAGCCAGGATGATCGGCAAGGCAATCGATATCCTTGAGGGCTTGCGCATTGCGCTGGACCTGGAGCAGGGCTCCGAGGCCGCGGTCAACCTGAATGAGCTGTACATTTATATGAAGATGCGCTTGGCCAAGGCTAGTCTGAAGAACGACAAGGAAATCCTGGCCGAAGTCAAAGGCCTGATGGAAACCATTCTGCCTGCCTGGCAACAGGTTGACCGAGCCAATTCCGCCGCGCAGGCCGAGGCGAATACCGGTTCAGGAGCGTGATGACAGGCATGCCCGCGCAATTTGCCTCCACCCCGAAGGGCTTGGCTAATTTAATAGACCAGTTGGAGCCTTTGGCAAAACAGTTGCTGGAAGCGGCCAATCAACGCGAGCGGCCGCGTTTTGTTGAATTGTTCACCTTGCATGAAGGCTATACTCACCAGCTATTGCAACGGCTGGAGGCTGGCGAGCGAGACAAACTCAGCCCCGAGCAGCGCGACGCCTTGAAGCGCGTGTTGGCCTTGCGTCTTGAGGTGCAGACGCAGATCGCGTCCTGGGCGGACCAGGTCAAGCATGAGTTGAGGGCTTTGAGCCAGAGTTCCAAGCTCAATCGTCAGTACAAATCATGATGCCGCGTTGCTATATGTCGGCCCGCTTGGCGGGGCGGCGTCTTGGATGAGGAATGAGCCGGTTTTGACTTGGGTTGCGCTATTTTTCGCCATACACTTAAAGTCAATGTGGATGCTCACCCAAGGGGATTCTCCATGACCGGCGCCTTCTTTCCGTACCTGATGGTTGCGCTGTGGCTTGTACTGGCGGTGGCCATTGTTTACCTGTTCGGGCGATTGCAGCGACTGGAAAGCAAGCGGGACAGCCTCACCTCGCTGTATTTGGACCAGCAGCAGCAGCAAATCAGCGCGCTGCAGCGGGATGTAGCGCGCTTGCAGTCTAAGTTTGATCATCAGGCGACCGGCGATGCGGGATTGAGTCCTTACAATCAAGCCATAGAAATGATACGCCAGGGTTTGACCGCTTCCGAGGTGGCTTCTCGCTGTGGGATTTCCCGCAGTGAGGCAGAGCTGATCGTATCGCTTTACCGTAATAGCCCCACTTCATGATCCCATCGTTACCCAACGCCGTTTCCACCGCCTCGCAAGGCACGACGCAGACGCTTAACCAGCTGCGCACCTCGGTGGATACCAGCCGGCTGCTGGAAGCGCTCAGCCAGCCGGACAGCCCGCCATCATTGATGGTGGGAGAGTTGTTGACGGCCAAGGTGGCAGACCAGCTGGGCAATAATCAGTTGGCCGTTCTGATCAAGAACGCCCTGTTCACGCTGAACCTGCCCCAAGGCACCCATTTGCCCAGCGATAGCCTGAATCTGAAAGTGGTGTCGCTGTCCCCCACGTTGACCTTTCAATTGCAGGATGGCGGCAAGGAAACCCCGCCGCCGCAGGACAGCTCGGTCGCCGTCAAACTCAGCACCGCATCCCGCTATCTGACCACTTTGCTGAGCACGCCGAGAGAAGAAACGCATTCAGCCAATACCGCTGGCACCGGTGCAACGGCAAAGCATTTGCCCTTGCAGCTGGATGCCGGCGAGCACCCGCCTGAGCAACTGGCCAAGCAGTTGCAGTTGAATGTCAAACAGAGCGGCTTGTTCTATGAGTCCCACCTCAAGGATTTCAGCAATGGCTTGCATTCTCTGGAGCAGTTGAAGCAGGAGCCGCAGGCCAAGTTGACGCTGACCATGCAGGCCTTGGATGAGGGGCAAAAGAATAACAACGCGGTGAAGCCGCAATTACAGGAACTGGGCCATTTGGTGCAGCGGCAATTGGATGGTTTGGAACAGCGTACCGTGCAGTTTCAGGGCTTGGCTTGGCCCGGCCAGCTGATGGATATGCAAATCCAGCAGGAGCCCATGGAAAACGAGCGCCAGGGGGATGGGCAAGAGGACATTCCGGTGTGGAACACCAGTCTATCGCTGGCTTTGCCTGCGCTGGGCGGCATGGGGGTGAGAGTGCGCTTGGTTGGACAGTCGGTACAAGTGTCTTTCAAGGCCGATGACGAGGATACGAGCCAGCTGATCAGGCAGCATGCCGCGCGTTTGCGCGATGGCATGGAGGCCGCTGGCCTGACCTTGGCTGGCCTGGCGGTGAGTCAGAATGAATCAGCAGCAGAATGACGACAAGCGCCGCTCTGCGGTGGCGTTGTCTTATCAGGAGGGCCATCGTTCGCCGCTGGTGGTGGCCAAGGGCTATGGTCAGATGGCCCAACGCATCATCGAATGCGCGCAGGATGCCGGCGTTTTTGTCCACGATTCGCCCGAGCTGGTCTCGCTGTTGATGCAGGTTGATCTGGACAAGCATATCCCCCCGGAACTGTATCGAGCCGTCGCTGAAATCCTGGCGTTCGTCTACTACCTGGAAAAACAGGCTGGCTCGGCGCAAACCGAATTCGAAGACTGGATCAACGACCGGCGCGCCCCGGTCAGCAACCGTTAAGCCCCTAGCGCCGTTTGGCGCAATCCCCTATGCTCAGCCGATTACGCTACCCCGCTTGGAGAATCGCATGCGCATCGGTTATATCGGTCTTGGCATCATGGGTCGTCCCTGTGTCCTCAATTTGTTGAAGGCGGGCTACCCGGTCCGCGTCTGGGCGCGCAAGCGCGAAAGTGCCCAGGCTTTGCTGGATGCCGGCGCGGAATGGGCGGCCAGTCCCGCGGAGTTGGCCGCGCAGGTCGACGTGCTGGTCACCAATGTGTCCGATACGGCCGATGTGGAGCAGGTGCTGCTGGGGGAGCGCGGCGCGGTCCATGGCGGCAAGCCGGGACTGGTGTGCGTGGATATGAGCACCATCGCGCCGAATGGCGCGCGCCGCATCGCCGCGGCCTTGTCTGAAAAAGGGATCGATTTCCTGGATTGTCCGGTATCCGGCGGCGAAGTCGGCGCCATCAACGGTACCCTGACCATCATGGTAGGCGGCAAGGCCGAGGCTTTGGAGAAGGCGCGGCCGGCCTTGCTGGCTATGGGACAGACCATTACCCACATCGGCGCCAGCGGCGCCGGCCAGGTGGCCAAGGCGTGCAACCAGATCGCCGTCGCGGTGGGCGTGGCGGCGGTGGCCGAAATCGTCAAACTGGCGCGCGCCTGCGATGTCGATCCCGCGCCGGTACGCGCGGCGCTGCTGGGCGGCTTCGCGCAAAGCCGCGTGCTGGATGTGCATGGCCAGCGCATGATAGACGACAACTACGCGCCAGGCTTCAAGGCCAAGCTGCACGCCAAGGATATGCATATCGTATTGGATACCGCGCGGGAGCAGGGCATCAGTCTGCCAGCCGCGGAGCGCACAATGCATTTGATCGATCAGTTGGTCGAGCAGGGCGATGGCGAGCTGGATTCGGCGGCGATTGCCAGGCTGATTTGGCAACAAAACTAAGCTTGTTGGCACGCAAAACGGGCCGCGCAAATTGCGCGGCCCGTTTTCAATGATAGAGGCGGGATCGAGCGCTTAGCCGATACGATCCTTCAATTGCTTGCTGGCGACGAACGCCACCTTGCGCTTGGCCGGAATCTGGATGGTTTCGCCGGTTTTCGGATTGCGGCCGGTGCGTGCTGCGCTTTCCTTCACCTTGAACTTGCCGGCCACGATGCTGAGCTCGCCATTGTTGGCCAGGGTGTCCAGCAGCACTTCGTCGAAGGCACCCAGAACGCGCAGAACATCGGCTTTATTCAGGCCGGACTTGTCGGAAAGAAGGGCAATCAGTTCGGCTTTGGTCATGGTGTGCGTCTTTCGCATAGAGTAAAACCCCATTTTCTGCGATTTTGCGTCCCTGATAAAGGTGAAAAAGCAGGATGTGATTATAAATGTTCGTGTAATGCCATCCTGAGTGGCGTGCTTGCCGCAGAATGTGCCTGGCGGGAGCGCTTCAAGCTGCTAGTCATGCTGCCGCTTGGATTTTGTATCACAGGTTGATTGTTCTGTTCAGCATTGTCTTCCTCATTCTAGAATGCGGACTCACGCGATCTGAATAAGGGATACGGCATGTTGGCAGCGATAAAATCGATAGGACTGGCAGCCCTGCTGGCCATGGCGCTGGCTTGGCAACCCGCCATGGCCAAAAGGGTGGCAGGGTCGACCAATCTCGCGACGGAAGACAGCTATATCAATCATGATGGGCTTTGTTGCACAAATCACCCTCCCTGTAGGCGGGGTAGAATGACGGCATGAGTAAGCCCACCCCGCCCAAGTACAAGACCACTAACTGGAAGACCTACAATGCTGCGCTCAAGGCGCGTGGGTCGCTGATGATCTGGTTGGACCGTGACATGCGCTGGCATGGTTCTGCGCTCGGCAAACGCGGACGGACACTGACCTTCAGCGATGCCGCCATTCAGTTCTGCCTGACGATCAAATGCCTGTTCAATCTTGCGCTCCGACAGGCCGTGGGTATGGTGCAAAGCCTGCTAAAACTGGCGGGGCTAGACTGGCTAACGCCGGACTACAGCACCGTATGCCGGCGGCAAAAGCATTTGCAGGTGGCCATTCCTTGCCGTCCAAGCACGACCGGGCTGCACCTGTTGATCGACAGCACCGGCATCAAGATGCTGGGTGAAGGCGAATGGAAAACGAAGAAACACGGCGCGGAGTACCGCCGTCAGTGGCGCAAGGTGCATTTGGGCATTGATGCGCAGACGCTGGAAATCCGAGCGATTGAAGTGACCGACAACGCGGTGGGCGATGCGCCAATGTTGCCGGAGTTGCTGGACCAGATTCCTGCGGGGGAACGGATTGCTGCAGTAAGTGGCGATGGTGCCTACGACACCAAAGGCTGCCATGAAGCGATTGCCAAGCGAAAAGCCGAGGCGGTGATTCCTACCCGGAAGAATGCCAAGCCGTGGAAGGAAAATCGGTTGGGCGCCCATGTCCGAAACGAGATACTGCGTGCTACCCGGCTCCTGGGACGAGCGATCTGGAGGAAATGGAGCGGTTACCATCGCCACAGCCTGGTGGAAACCAAGATGCGCTGTTTCAAGCTGCTGGGCGAGCGGGTGATGGCAAGGGACTTCGACCGTCAAGTCGCAGAGCTCCAAGTGCGAGCGGCGATCTTGAACCGTTTCACGCGGCTCGGGACGCCGATGACGGTGCGCATGCCATAAATCCGCCCAGGGAAAGGGGCTTTGCATGCCGAAGCCTATTTATGCAACAAAGCCGGGAAAGGGGAGCCTCGCCCTGTTCTGGATTTATGCAACAGCGCCCCATGCGCACAGCGCGATCGCGGACTTCTGGGGAAAACTTGGTGGATTTGCTCATAGCTCCATTCTCTCAAGTGAGGGAGCCTCCGCGAAACCCGGGGCGGTTCAAAAAGCCAACCTCTTTCGGGGTTGGCTTTTTCGTTTTAATTGCTTGCGCGGCCTTTGGCTATCCTACTCCTTCCAGAAAGTCCATGGAGGCGGGGCTATGGCATAGGAGAGAATCGATTTGTTGTCGGCTGAGTTTTTTAGATAAGTCTCTTTGCATAGTGATTGAATTTCGGGAATTTTTGTCTTTGCATAAACTGTCATAAGATATTCTGGCGTGAAATATATGTCGCATATTTTTACGAATTTTTTTTCACTTACCCAATCAAAAATGACTCCCTGATTAAATTCACTCAGCCTTATTCCGGAAGGTGTTGCGTAGAAAATTGCCATGTCTGGCTTTATGTAATCCAGGTACTCGCGTGTCAAGCCGTGTCGCCCTATTTGGCTATTCGCAAGACCGACATTATCCAGCACATTTATTTTGGAATAATAGGCCGCCATACCAGCGTCGCCAAATGCAAACGTTTTTATGTTGTATTTTTCTGATATTTCTTCTAAAACTCTTCCTAGCTGCGCATGTGAAATAAGTGCCCTCGGATAATAAAATGCAGTACTAAGTGATGTTGATATCATAAAAAATGAAAAAAGGATTGCTGGAGCAATAACATTATGGATGATGTTGCCGGGCGAATTCGGCGGTTTTTTCTCAACTGATTTCTGTAAGGTAATTTTGCCGGGCTTCTTATTTAAAAAATAGCAATGTAGAAAATAGCTTGGAGCAAAAATATGAAATGCAAATCGCCATGCATAATTCATCTGCAGATCAGAAGTTGAGTAACTTCCGATCATTGCACAGAAAGTTCCCAGCACAAGCACGAAGAATTTTGGACGCTTGGCTACAGTTGTAGCGGCCAAAATAGCGGGGGCGGAAAAAAAGGCAAAAATCAAAAAATTTTTAACCGAAAATCTTGCACCAGATTTGATGTGAAAAGTATTGGGAAGTGGGTCGCCAAAGTGAATGTAGTGAAAGATAAAATAGGCGATCAAAAGAAGGGACAAGACAATGAGGGGGATAACTCCTCTCCGAGCGCTGAGATTTATGGATTTTAAATACCGAATTGGGTGTTTGAGTGCCCAATTCACATTTTCTTCCTTATCGTTTATTGCAAAATATATCGGGATCAGTATTGCAAAAATCCAGCTTTCTGGGCGCGTAATAAACAATAGGCTGGAGAGCAATATTGACTCGAAAACCTTTTCTTCGTAGAGTGATATCAGTAGTGCGCCAAGAAGAAAAACAAATAAAAATGTTTCAAGCCCTGAAAAGGCGTGAATTATTGTTCCTGGGAGACAGATAAATCCCAATAGTAATAGCCTTGATTGATTAACTCTTTTTCTGAACCAGATAAAAAATGCTGCAACAGTTAAAATCGAGAGCATTTTGAAAAAAAACACAACATCGAAATTAATAAAATTTGAGAGTATGCTAATTAATGCAAAAATGGGATTTGTGTAGGCTTGGACCATATCAATTCGGGTTGGATTATAATTCCACAATCCGAATTCAATAAGATTCCTGCCGTATCTCCATGAGATGAATGCATCATCAACTGTAAATCGAGAGAAGATATAAAATGAGGTAAGGGTGGCAAGGATTAAAACAGCAGAGGCTGTTAGATTAATTTTATTTTTTGAGATCATGGCGCTATTTTAGATGTTGATATTTTTAAAAATCAAAAACGGAATGTGCTGAATTGTGAGCATTATTAACCGCCACCTATTTGGGGTGTAGATAACCAGTTTGCACGATTCTATGCCATCAACAATCTGCTTTGCCACGCCTTCAACAGGCGCGAGTTTGGCCCCCTTACTCTTTAGATTAGCCGTCATCGGAGTATCAGTCGGCCCAGGCTTGATCAGCACCACCTTGACCCCGCTACCCGCAAAACGGTGCTGCAAGCCTTGGGTATAGCGGGTAACCAGTCCTTTGGCTGCTCCGTAGACATAGTTGGACTTGCGCCCCCTGTCCCCGGCTACGGAGCCAATCAAGGCAATGGTGCCGTGGTTGGCTTTTTCCATCTCTTTGGCAAAGGCCTCGGCATAGAGGACGGGTGATATCCCGTTGATCTCCAGTGCGTCGCGGCAATACTGAAGGTCGTTCTGACACTCGGTCTGCTCGGGCAGCGACCCATGCGCAATCAGGACGATATCGACGCGACCCGATTTGACGATATACCCAGCCGTGGCGTCTATGGTTTCGGGGTCCATAAACTCAGCCTGGATGACCCGGATTTCCGATTCAGGGCTGCGCACCTTGAGGTCTGTGGCCACCCGTTCGATGCGCTGTGCATCGCGCCCCACCAAAGTCAGATCGGCCGGCTGCTTTTTCAGCCAGAGCCTTGCGCAGTGCTCGGCGATGGCCGAGGTGGCTCCAATAATGACGATTCTTTTCTTGTTGTTCATTCAACCTCCCATCAAACGGCGTGAGAGACCGGAGCTGATGCCCGGGTCCCTGTATTTCATGAATTCGGCCAGGCGCGGATAGCCTGCTTCGAAGAGTTCTCTGGGCATTCGTGCATCTTTGGCCAAGTAAATGCGGCCCTTGGCCTCATGCACGATGGCATCCAGGCGCTCGAATAGTTGGTGCGTTCGCTCGCCGTGATTCGGAAAGTCCAGCGCCAGCGTGACCCCCGGCTGTGGAAAGCTCAGCATCCCTACCGGCTGGCGGTTGCCAAAGGTCTTCAGTACAGCCAGGAATGAGCCATCGCCAGAGCGAGCGATTTCTTTAAGCATGGCCTGAACGGCCTCTTGCCCGACTTCGCGTGGCACCACACTCTGGTACTGGAAGAAGCCCTTAGGCCCGTACATCCGGTTCCACTCGAGCAGGTTGTCCAAGGGATAGAAAAACGGCTCGTAGTGCGTAATGGCCCGCCCAGCTCGCACCTTCTTAAGATGGTAGTAGGCCATGTTAAAGGGGCGCAGCGACAACCGATTGACCAGGGAAACGGGTGGCACCATCGGCATGGTCAGCTTACGACCCTGAGGTGCCGAGCGATCTCTGACATTGGTGGGGTTGCCGCGCATGAACAAGCCACGCCCGCCGCCCCCTGTGATGCAGTCAATCCAGGACACAGTGTGTTCCCAATCGGCCTCGGAATCATCCGCGAGCCGGAAGAACTCATTCAGGTTGGCATAGGGCACGGTCTCAGTGTCCAGCCATGGTCCAGCCACGCGGCGCAACTGGATCTCGGCTTGCGTGATCACCCCAGTCAGGCCCAATCCTCCGACCGTGGCAGCGAACCAATCGGCTTGCTCATGTGGCCCGCACTGGATGACCTCGCCATCGGTCCGGATAAGGGTGATGTTCTGGACGTGATCGCCGAAAGAGCCGAGTACGTGATGGTTCTTGCCGTGGACATCGTTGGCGATCGCCCCCCCAACGGTTACCAATTGCGTCCCCGGTGTTACCGGCAGAATCCAGCCGCGAGGGATGACCAGTCGCTGGATGTCCCTTAGTAACACGCCAGCCTCACACACCAGGCGGCCGGTGCTGTCGTCAAAAGCGATGAAGTGGTCGAGTCCGGTCGTGATCCAAAGAGTGCCTTCCGGGTTCAGGCAGACGTCGCCATAGCTGCGGCCCATGCCATGAGCCACACCCGGGTGCGTTCCATTACAAACCAGACTCTTGACCTTAGAAGGATCATTCAGACCGACGACATGATGAGGATCGGTGCTCAAGCGCCCCCAGGAAGTAACCGGCTTCATACGGCCTCCGTGCGGAAGACGTAACGCTTATCCAGGTGGTACTTTGTCAGGTAGCCGATCGCAAGACCAATAACGCCGCCGAGGTAGCGCATTTCCTTGGTTTCAAAGATGTACTGGAAGCCAAACTCGAAGCCCCAGAAGATCACGGTCGTGGCCAAGCCCATGACGGTATAGAGGGCGAAGGTCTGGGTGTCGTGGGCGACGCTGCGTGCCCTGAAGCGGAAAATGTAGCGCTTGTCGAGGATGTACTTGACGACAAGACCAACGCCTGTGCCCACGACGACCGAGGCCAGAATATCGAAGGCGCCGCTGTAGGTCCGGATGACAAGATCCTGAGCGCCGATGTTTGCTGCAGTTGCGATTAGTGCGAAAATGGCATAGTTAATTGCCAGCTTGGTAGAAGAGAACATCTAATATGGACCGAAATTCGAAAACAATGCATGATAACGCAATAGCCTGCTCACCTCTAGCGCAGCTAAAGGGGGTAATGAAACTGATGCGACCAAAGCAGTGGGTCAAGAACGGTTTTGTTCTGGCACCGCTGGTTTTTTCCGGGGCGTTTCTGGATGCTGGAGCCGTCAACCATGCCTTGTTGGCTGTACTGCTGTTCTGCGTCGGCTCATCGGCGACTTATGTCATCAACGACATGCACGACATCGAGCGTGACCGTCGTCACCCCAAGAAGTCCAAGACCCGTCCACTGGCGGCTGGGATCGTCTCGGTACCCGCTGCCCTAATCTTGCTTGCAGCCCTCTACGCCGTGCTAGTGTGGGGCTGGTTCGTTGCCCCAAAGGTGGTGATGGTCATCGCAGCCTATCTGGTGCTGAACCTGGCCTACACGTTCGTGCTAAAGCATCAGCCCGTGGTCGACATCTTCACCATCGCCATCGGTTTTGTTCTGCGGGTCTATGCAGGCGCCATGGCACTGGACGTGCCTGTCTCCTCCTGGATGTTTATCACGACTCTGTGCTTAGCTCTGTACTTGGCAGCCGTTAAACGCCGTCAAGAGCTCAGCCAAAGTGGCACTGAGGGCCGCAAGGTGCTTGAGAAGTACTCCGTTTCGCTGGTGGACCGCTACGCTGAGATGTCGGCAACAGGGGCGCTGCTGTTCTATAGCATGTTCGTGATGTCCGCCAAGCCCGAGTTGGTCATCACGGTTCCATTGGTCCTGTTCGGCCTGTTTCGTTACTGGTTCGTGGTGGAAGCCCTTGATGGCGGTGAGTCGCCTACCGATGCGCTGCTGGCTGACTGGCAGTTGTTGTTTACCGTGGCGCTGTGGGTGGCTGCCTGCGGTTGGGCATTGTGGCCAGTGCAGGGGTGATTATGGACTTCTCTTACGCCCTGACCCCATTTCTAGCTTGGCTCGTCGCCGGAGTTTCAAAGTTCATCATCAACAGCATCAAGGCAAAACAGCTGTCGTTCAGCCTCATCGGCTACGGTGGGCTGCCCAGCAACCACAGTGCGATCGTCAGCAGCATGGCTGCACTTATTGCCCTCAAGGGGGGCATAGGACAGCCCGCCTTCGGCGTCGCCATTACGCTGGCCTTTATCGTGATGCTGGATGCCAATAGTCTGCGCCGTCAGGTGGGCAAGCATGCGGTGGCCATCAACAAATTGGCGGCTAAAGCATCTGATCATCAGGCGCTTCGTGAGCGCATGGGTCACACCCGGTTGGAAATTGCCGCGGGCATCACCGTAGGTATCGCGGTTGCCGCTGCAGTGAACACGATTTTGGCCTGATGGACGAGTCACGGATGGACGAGACCCTGGCGATAAACCAAGCTACCGCGAACCGCATTCCAGTTCGGTCCATTTCACTGGCCATTGTGGCGACGGTGGTGCTGTACGTCGGGATGGCAACCCTAGCGGATTGGGAAGCATTTGGTGCTGCGGTCTCCGTGCTCCCGGGTGAGATTTGGGTTCAGGTGGTCGGCCTATCCCTGTTGAGCTATCTGCTCCGATTTGCCCGCTGGCATCACTTCATCGGTACCATGGGACACCGGGTTCCGGTTGTTCGTAACCTCGAAATCTACCTGGCGGCGTTTGCGCTGACGCTCACACCGGGCAAGGCTGGAGAAACGATCCGATCGGTTTATCTCCATCCCTACGGCGTCAGCTACCCGCACAGTATTGGCGCATTTATTTCCGAGCGGCTTCTGGATTTGGTTGCGGTGGGGATGCTGGCATCGGTGGCAATGTCGATGTTCCCGGAACAGCGGCCGTGGATGCTCGCGGCAATCGCCAGCATCGCTATCGTGGTTCTGCTGCTCCGCTCCCAACTAATCACCTTGATAGGCAGACGAGCTGCGAGGAGCTCTGTCGTTGGCCATGCGACAACCCTGATTGCTAACGTTCGTTTCTTATTGTCTGGTCGCAGACTCGCTGTGGCGGCACCCTTGAGCCTTGCGGCCTGGGCGGTGCAAGGCGTCTCGCTGTACTTGATTGTTCATGCGCTCGGCTATGAATTAGCGGCCGGTACTGTCATTGCGATTTATTGCCTGAGCATCCTGGTTGGCGCCGCGTCGTTTATTCCGGGCGGGCTGGGAACCACAGAAGCGGCGATCGTGTTGCTTCTGTCGGCGGCAGGCGTTGGCCAGGCGGATGCCATCACCGCATCGTTCGTCAGTCGCAGTCTGACATTGTGGCTTGCAGTTGGTATCGGCCTGACAACAATGACCCGAATCGTACTGACTCGCGATAGCGATGTGGTTGATAAAGACGGCTAACATTCGCGGTCCCTTCGGGCTTGATGATCACCACAAAGTCATACCACCTACCCCCTTTAGGGGTAGGTGGTATGACTGTAGGCATCATTTTTTGGTCACACCGCTGCAGGGGCATCAATCGGCAATGGTGCCCGAAGGCCCATCTTGTTCTGCAGCCAAGCCTCGACAACCCGCTCGTCGTAGCGAATCGATTTGCCGATAGTGATGTGCGGAGGGATGTCGGGTGACTGCTGGGCCCGAAGGCGCTCGATGGTCATGACGGAAATGTTGAGACGCTGGGCCAACCAGGACGTCGGAAGTAGTCGATGTAGGGTTTTTGTGGGCAGGCTGTCCTCTCTTTGCTCTTGGTTTGCGCGATCGCTATCTGAATGTTGGGGAGCTTGGCGGGATGCGCAGGGAGAAGGCGGAACATGCTGGCTGAGAGGCTTGGCCTGAGGCGACACGGCGACACGGCGACAGTGGCGACAACGGGTATGGTGCGCCGTCTCGTCGCCCAAGTCGCCACGTCGCCAAGGGGTAACGACCGCAAAGTCAGGTAGATATTGTTTTCGTGGTCACTGACCCGGTAGCCGATCCTCGTTTTGGGGATCGGCTTTTTTTGTTACTGCCACGAGGAACACCAACATGCTGAGCAACGCCATCGCCGAATACATCTCCCCCTCGCTGCCCCAGCGAGTCGAAGTCGAACTGCGCATTCGAGTCAAACGCTGACGCCAATGCCTTCGGCTTGAAGGCGCGCCATTCACCTCATTCACGCGGCCCCGTTCCCAGCTGGAACCGGGCCGCTTTGCTTTTGCAGCCCTGATCGAGACAACACACCATGACCGAAACCAACCCAAGCTACTTATCCCTGAAGCTCGCCAAGGCCAAGAAGACCGGGCAGCGGGCGAGCGGAGAAATCACCTACCGCGTTTTGTGCGATCCCCAGAAAAAGCTGCTCGCGCTGACTATCGTCGGCAACGAGGGCGGCTTTGTTGCATAAATAGGCTTCGGCATGCAAAGCCCCTTTCCCTGGGCGGATTTATGGCATGCGCACCGTCATCGGCGTCCCGAGCCGCGTGAAACGGTTCAAGATCGCCGCTCGCACTTGGAGCTCTGCGACTTGACGGTCGAAGTCCCTTGCCATCACCCGCTCGCCCAGCAGCTTGAAACAGCGCATCTTGGTTTCCACCAGGCTGTGGCGATGGTAACCGCTCCATTTCCTCCAGATCGCTCGTCCCAGGAGCCGGGTAGCACGCAGTATCTCGTTTCGGACATGGGCGCCCAACCGATTTTCCTTCCACGGCTTGGCATTCTTCCGGGTAGGAATCACCGCCTCGGCTTTTCGCTTGGCAATCGCTTCATGGCAGCCTTTGGTGTCGTAGGCACCATCGCCACTTACTGCAGCAATCCGTTCCCCCGCAGGAATCTGGTCCAGCAACTCCGGCAACATTGGCGCATCGCCCACCGCGTTGTCGGTCACTTCAATCGCTCGGATTTCCAGCGTCTGCGCATCAATGCCCAAATGCACCTTGCGCCACTGACGGCGGTACTCCGCGCCGTGTTTCTTCGTTTTCCATTCGCCTTCACCCAGCATCTTGATGCCGGTGCTGTCGATCAACAGGTGCAGCCCGGTCGTGCTTGGACGGCAAGGAATGGCCACCTGCAAATGCTTTTGCCGCCGGCATACGGTGCTGTAGTCCGGCGTTAGCCAGTCTAGCCCCGCCAGTTTTAGCAGGCTTTGCACCATACCCACGGCCTGTCGGAGCGCAAGATTGAACAGGCATTTGATCGTCAGGCAGAACTGAATGGCGGCATCGCTGAAGGTCAGTGTCCGTCCGCGTTTGCCGAGCGCAGAACCATGCCAGCGCATGTCACGGTCCAACCAGATCATCAGCGACCCACGCGCCTTGAGCGCAGCATTGTAGGTCTTCCAGTTAGTGGTCTTGTACTTGGGCGGGGTGGGCTTACTCATGCCGTCATTCTACCCCGCCTACAGGGAGGGTGATTTGTGCAACAAAGCCGCGCGGCAAAGCTGGTGTCAGGCCTGTTTCTTCCGGCTCTTGGTAATCGGTGTCACGTTGTAGGCTTCGCCCTTGTCCAGTGCATTGAGCAGCCCGGCCCATTTATTCAAGGCGTCGCGGCGCTCGTTGAAATAGTCGTGTCGGTTGTATATCCCTTCCACGCCGGGGATTTTGTGATTGAGGCAGCGCTCCGCTACTACGGGATCAATCCCCAGCTCTGCAAGGTGGGTGCGCGCGGTACGGCGCAGATCATGGATGGTGAAGTCCGCCACGCCTGGCATGTGCGGCTTGACCTTGCCCAGCGCGGTGCCGATAGTGCCTTCGTGGATGTGCGGCACCATGCGGTGCTGCATCTTGCGGGCCGGCAGTAGCCAGGCACTGCGCCCGGCCAACTCGAACAGCTGCTGCAGCCATTCCACGGCCAAGGCCGGCAGGGGAATATCGATTGGCTTGCCGGTCTTGCTGCGCTCGCCTGGCAGGTGCCAGACGCCGGCCTTCAGATCGAACTCTTCCTTGCGCGCGGCGCACAGCTCCATCTTGCGGACGCACAGCAGCAACAGCAGGCGGATGGAGAGGTCATTTTCCACGCTGAAACCCTTGGCCAGCTTCATGGCGGCGAATAGCTTGGCCAGCTCGTCGCGGCTCAAGGCCCGGTCGCGGGCTTCTTCCTTGCCGCCGGCGTCGCCAATGTCGAAGGCGCTGGCCGGGTTGATTTCGATGATGTGGCGTTTGATGGCGTAGTCGAGCATGCGTCTTATCCAGCGCAGCACGTCATTGGCGATGGATGGCGCGCCGCGCTTTACGATGGCCTGCAGCATGTCGTCAATGTGGCGGGGCTTGATGTCCTCCACCTTCATCTTGCCCAGCATCGGGCCGATGTCCTTGTCGATCCGGCGCCGCACGATGTCCGGGTGCTTCCAGCGGCCCAAGATCATCCGCTCGTAATACTCGTTGGCCAGCGCCAGCATGGTGATGGCGTTCTTCTCTTCCTCGATCTTGGCCAATGCCGCGGCTTTGCGGTCCTGCTTCTCACCGGCCACGTCATAGCCCAAGGCGACGCGCGCGGCCAGTTCGCGGGCAGTTTCGCGGGCCTTGGCCAGGGAAAGGTCAGCGTAGGTGCCAATCACCATCACGCGCGGCTTGCCCGCGAACTTGTACCGGAAGCGCCAGACGGGGATAGCGTAGTTTTCCCGATATACCAGGTACAACCCGTCGCCATCGGCTCGGCCTTCAAAGCGCTCGCCGGCCTTGATCCAGGCCTTGATTTGCATGTCTGTCAGCTTTGCCATGTTGCGCCCCGAATAGTGAGTGTCTGCCCCTAGCCCTTGGTGCTGCTGGACCGTCAAAAATCCAAACAACGATTAACGCTGTGTACCCCTAACTTTTCTCAAAAATGGCCAGGGGTACACCTAGGGGTACACGCCAATTATGCGCTTTCTTGATTCTTGGTGACACGACAGGACATGAAAAAACCCCGTCTGGCGGGGCTTTTGTGGTTTTGCTGACAAGCCGTGACATGGCGTGAAAGTTTACTCGATGTTTTGTATCTGCTCCCGCATCTGCTCGATCAGCACCTTCAACTCGACAGAAGCTTGCGTGGTGTCGGTGGAGACGGACTTGGAGCCCAGGGTGTTGGCTTCGCGGTTCAGTTCCTGCATCAGGAAATCCAGCCGCTTGCCGGATTGGCCGCCGGTTTTGAGGATGCGGCGCACTTCGGTCAGGTGGGTGGTCAGGCGCGACAGCTCTTCGTCCACGTCTATCTTTTGGGCGAACAGCGCAAATTCCTGTTTCAGACGGTCGTCGTCCACATTGCCCAGCGCTTCCTGCAGGCGGCCTGCCAGTTTGGTCATGTAGCCTTCAAGGATTTGCGGCAGCTTGGGCTTGATGGCGGCGACGATGCCTTCCATGGCTTCGATGCGCTCGATCAGCACCGCCTTCAGTTTTTCGCCTTCGCGCCCGCGCGAGGCGTTGAAGTCGGCCAGCGCGGTTTGCAGCGCATCCAGGCACAGCTGGTGCAGCACTTCCGGTGCCAGTTCGTTGCTCTTCAGCACGCCAGGCCAGCGCAGCAGCTCGCCGACGGACAAGCCTTTGTTGTCGGCGCATTGTTGCTGCACTTCACGGGAGATTTCCAGCAGCCGGCCCAGGAAAGCCTGGTTCAGCTCCAGCGTCGGGGCGGCGCTATCGACTTGGTTGAGGCCGACGCGGCATTCCAGTTTGCCGCGGGTGACGCGCGCGGCGATTTGTTCGCGCAGTTGCGGCTCAATGATGCGCAACTCCTCCGGCAAACGCATTTGCACATCGAGATAGCGATGATTGACGGCGCGAACCTCTAGGCTCAACATCCCACCAGGGAATTCCCGGGTGGCGGCGGCAAAGCCAGTCATGCTCAATATCATGCGGGGCTCCTGATTATTGAAAAGATTTCCAACGGCCGGGCCCGAATTGCTTTGCTAAGATCAATCCTGGGCCAGAAGACACTATATCAACTGCGATCCCATGACTCAATCCAGCAAGCAAACCCCGTTGCCGCCTGGCTACCGTCTGGCGGAGTACACCATTGTGCGCCAGCTGTCCGTAGGCGGCTTCAGCATCGTCTATTTGGCGCTGGACGACGACGATCGCAAGTTCGCCATCAAGGAATACTTGCCGCGCAACCTGGCCGCGCGCCATCCCAACGGCGAGGTGACCGTTCCGCTTGAGCTGGACCGCGATGCTTTCAATCTGGGGCTGAAATGCTTCTTCGAAGAGGGGCGGGTGCTGTCCGCCATCGCCCATCCCACGGTCGTGCGCGTCAGCAACTTCTTTCGCGCCAACCATACGGTGTATATGGTGATGGAGTATGCCGAGGGCCGCTCGCTGGCGCGTGAGTTGGAGCTGGTGGGCGGGCAGATGCAGGAGCGGCAGGTCCGCAAATGGTTTGCCGCGCTGCTGTCCGGTTTGCGCGAGGTGCACAGCCAGCGCCTGCTGCATCTGGACATCAAACCCGCCAACATCTACCTGCGCCGCAACGGCGTGCCCTTGCTGTTGGATTTCGGCGCCGCGCGGCAGACGCTGTCGCGCACCGCCAAGCATTTCGCCGCCATGTATACGCCGGGCTTCGCCGCGCCGGAACAGTATGACAAAGACCAGCCCTTGGGTCCGTGGACCGACATCTATGCCATCGGCGCCTGCCTGTATGTCTGCATGGGAGGAGACGTGCCGCCCGGCGCCAAGGCGCGCTTGGCCGGCGATACGCTGGTGCCGGCGGCCAAGGCCTTTCGTCATCAGTATTCGCGCGAGTTGACCGAGCTGTGCGACCGTTGTCTGGCGCTGCGCCCCGACGACCGGCCGACAACGGTGCTGGAGGTGCAAAAATCCCTGCAGCAGGAGGTGTATAGCGATCCGCTGCGCGAAACGGCAGGCGAGGGCAATCGATTGGTCGGCTGGATCAAGGGCTTGACCGGTGGCCGGCATGGAAAGGGAACGGAATGAAATTATCGGTCTTCCAGGAGAGCCGCATCGGCGGCCGCAGTTACAATCAAGACCGTTTGGCCATTGCCCATACTCCGGAGTCGGTGCTGTTGGTGGCAGCGGACGGCATGGGCGGCCATATGCGCGGCGAAGTGGCGGCGCAGATCACCGTGGACCTGCTGTGCGAGCTGTTCTACCAGCAGGCGTCGCCCACGCTGAACCATCCCAATCGTTTTCTGGTGAATGCCATCAGCTCGGTTCATCAAGTGATTCTGGAGTATGCCGCCGACCACCGGCTGCCGGACGTGCCCAGCACCACCGTGGTGGCGGCCATCCTGCAGCAGGACCAGTTGTTCTGGTGCCATGTCGGAGACTCGCGCTTGTATCTGATCGATCAAAAAGGCATGCGGCTGCGCTCGCGCGATCATTCCCAGGTGCAGCGCTTGATCGACCAGGGGCTGTTGACCGAGGAAGCGGCCAAGACGCACCCGGATCGCAACAAGATCTACAACTGTCTGGGCGCATCCAGCGATCCAAGCATCGATATCGGCGAGCGCCAACCGATAGGCCCCGGCTGTTCGGTGCTGTTATGCACGGACGGCCTGTGGTCCCAGGTGCAGGACGCGGAGCTGGAGCGCGTCTTCGCCGGCCGCGGCGTCAATCAGGTGCTGCCGGCGCTGATCAATGTGGCGGAGCGGCGCGCCGGCGCCGGCGGGGATAATCTGTCGGCGATAGCCGTGACTGTGCTGGACGATGCGGTGGAGCTGGGCGAGCGCGACGATGCGCTGGACACGGAAAAGAATCCGCCGCGCATGGGCGGCCGGCTGATTCTGGAATCCAATCTGGAAACCATGCATAGAGAGATTCTGGCCAGCCAGGTGGGAAAGGGCGCTTGAGCGGTTATAATTGCCTTCATATCGATTTTACCGGACAGCCTCATGCGACCCTCCCAACGTAGCGCCGACGCCATGCGCGTCGTCCGTCTGACCCGTTCCTACACCAAGCATGCCGAAGGTTCGGTGCTGGTGGAGTTCGGCGACACCAAGGTGATCTGCACCGCCAGCGTGGAAGAGACGGTGCCGCCCTTTCTCAAAGGCAAGGGCCAGGGCTGGGTGACGGCGGAATACGGCATGCTGCCGCGTTCCACCGGCAGCCGCATGCGCCGCGAATCGGCCGCCGGCAAACAGTCCGGCCGCACCCAGGAAATCCAGCGCTTGATCGGCCGCTCCTTGCGCGCGGTGATCGATCTGGCCAAGCTGGGCGAGCGCCAGATCGTCATCGATTGCGACGTGATCCAGGCCGACGGCGGCACGCGCACCGCCAGCATCACCGGCGCTTATGTGGCGCTGGCCGACGCGATCCATGGTTTGATTCGCGCCGGCAAATTGGAGAACAGCCCGCTGCGCGACCAGGTGGCGGCGGTGTCGGTAGGCGTGTTCCAGGGCAAGCCGGTTCTGGATTTGGACTATCTGGAAGATTCCGGCTGCGAAACCGATATGAACGTGGTGATGACCGGCAGCGGGCGCTTTGTCGAAGTGCAGGGCACGGCCGAGGGCGAGCCGTTCAGCGAGGAGGAAATGGCGGCGATGCTGGCGCTGGCGCGCAAGGGCATCAATGAGTTGCTGCAGCTGCAGCGCGACGCGCTGGCCGGCTGAGCGTCGGCTGTTTGATCGGAAAAGCCGCCTTTGGGCGGCTTTGTTCATTTGGCGGACTGCGGCGTCTTGCGGGCGATGAAATCGCGCAAGGCCTGGCTGAAAACCGGCGCCGACACGCTCATATTGTCTTCCAGTTTGCGGCGCGAGGCCGGCGGCGCCGAGCTTTGCACCGCGACGATGGTGGCGCGGCCCTGGCCGTCGATGGCGAAGATGGGCGAGCCGCTATTGCCTTCCAGCGTGTCGCAGCGATGGGTCAGCCGCCCATCGGCCCGCAGCGCGGTGGCCTGGCAATGATTGTGGACGCGCAGGTGGCGCTGGTCGTCCACTGGATAGCCGCCCTGGGTGACGGTCCATTTGCGTTCGTCCAGTAGCTGCTTCAGTTGCGCGCTATTGCCGGCGAAGACTGGAATCACGCCCTGCTGCACGCCCAGCGCCTTGGCCAGGCGGACGAAGGCGAAATCGCGCGGGGCGATGGCAGGCGGGATGTAGACGCCATCCTTGCGGCGGATCAGCCCTTTCAGAAAAGCCTTGTCCACGTAGACATCGGTGATGCGGCTCTGCTCTTCGTACTCGTTGCCCCATAAGCCGACGGTGAAGCTGATCGCCTTATCCATCCGGCCCTTGTCGTCCAGGAAGCAGTGACCGGCGGTCAACACCACATCGGGCGCCACCAGCGTGCCGGTGCAGATATTCTGCGAGCGGGTTTCCAGCTGGCCGACGGCCTGCCATGGCATCTTGTTTGGCTTGGTCAACACGCGGTCGTCTTTGCCGAAAAACAGAATCTTGTGTTCGCGGCTCAGCGGCGCGGCATGGGACAGCGCGGGGATCAGGACGAGGCAGAGGAGAAGGCGGGTGAGTTTCATCGCGCGGGGCTCCAGAAATAAAAACGGGGCGCAGCGCGCCCCGTATCTTGCTATGCCGCTAAGCGAGAAGCCGCGGCATTCGCGCCATGATTACTTGGCAGCGGAAGCAGCGGCTTTCTTGGCAGCCGGCTTGTGAGCCTTCTTGGCCGGAGCGGAAGCGTCGGCTTTGGCGGCTTGAGCCTTTTGAGCGGCGGAAGCTTCTTTCTTGGCAGCGTGCTTCTTGCTGTGGTGCTTGTGGGACTTCTTGGCTACCGGAGCGGAAGCGTCGGCCTTAGCGGCTTGAGCCTTCTGCGCGGAAGCTTCTTTCTTGGCAGCGTGCTTGTGAGCCTTCTTGGCCTTCGGAGCGGAAGCGTCGGCCTTGGCGGCTTGAGCCTTTTGAGCGGCGGAAGCTTCTTTCTTAGCGGCGTGCTTCTTGCTGTGGTGCTTGTGGGACTTCTTGGCTACCGGAGCGGAAGCGTCGGCCTTGGCGGCTTGAGCCTTCTGAGCGGAAGCTTCTTTCTTGGCGGCGTGCTTCTTGGCCTTCTTGGCCTTCGGAGCGGAAGCGTCGGCCTTAGCGGCTTGAGCCTTCTGAGCGGAAGCTTCTTTCTTCACAGCGTGCTTCTTGGCCTTCTTGGCCTTCGGAGCGGAGGCGTCAGCCTTAGCGGCTTGAGCCTTTTGAGCGGAAGCTTCGTGCTTCTTGGCAGCGTGCTTGTGAGCCTTCTTGGCCTTCGGAGCGGAAGCGTCGGCCTTAGCGGCTTGAGCCTTCTGAGCTGCGGAAGCGTCCTTCTTGGCGTGGTGCTTGTGAGCCTTCTTGGCCTTCGGAGCGGAAGCGTCGGCCTTGGCGGCTTGAGCCTTCTGAGCAGCGGAAGCTACTTTTTTCTTTTCAACTTTCTTGGCCTTGTGGATGGCCGGAGCGGAAGCAGCAGCTTTTTCAGCGGCGAAGCCGTTAGCGGAGGCCAGGCTGAAAGCAGCGGTCAGGGCGAGCAGAGCCAGCTTTTTCATTTACGAAACTCCTAAGTTTCTTTGGATTGGGTTGAAACGGACATGAAATAGTCCTAATTCAGGGCGTGATGCTAGCGGTGGCAAGCCCGGGGCGTCTAGGGGATGCTTGTATCTCAATGTTACAAAATGTACATCAGGCGACGGGCCACTTCAGCAGAAAGCGCGCGCCGCCGAGCGGAGAGCGCTCCACCGCCACGCTGCCATGGTGCGCGCGGGCGATGCCTGCGACGATGGCGAGGCCCAGTCCATGGCCGCCAGTTTTGCGGCCTCGGCTCTCGTCCAGCCGGACGAAGGGGTCGAACACGCGTTCGCGGTCTTCGTCGGGAATGCCCGGGCCGTCGTCGTCGACGATGATGCAGAACTGCTGTTTGTCGATCAGGATGTGCGTGGCGACGATGGAGCCGGCGTGGCGGCGGGCGTTGGACAACAGATTGTCCAGCGCGCGGGTGATCAGGTGTTCATCTGCGGTGATGTCCAGCGTTTCGCCCACCGGCTCGATCCAGTGGATTTCCTGCGCCAGCGCCGCCTGGCCGGCGATGCGCTCGCGCGCCCACGGAATGGCGTTGAAGCTGCTCAGTTTCAATGGCGCTTCAGGGCGATCCAGGCGGGCGTGGAACAGCAGCTCCTCCACCAGCTTGTCGATGGCGTTGAGGTCGCGTTCTATCGCCTGCCGCTCCGGCGTGTCCTCGTCGCCGTCCAGCAAGGCCAGCCGGTAGCGCAGGCGCGCCAGCGGCGTGCGCAGCTCGTGCGCCACGGCATTGGTCAGCGTCTTCTTGCTGTTGATCAGGGTGGCGATGTTGTCGGCCATGTGGTTGAAGGCGACGCCAAGGTGGTGGACGCCGGAGTGCGGCGGCAGATTGACGCGGGCGGCGAGGTCGCCGTTGGCCAGCTTGCCGGAGGCGCGCTCCAGCGCCACCAGATCGCGCCAGTGCGGACGCATCCACAGGAATACCGGAATGGCCAAGGACAGGCCCAACAGGCCGAGCAGGGCGTAGTCGAACCACTTGAGCCGGTGCAGGAAGAACAGATAGCGCAGCGGGCCTGCCACCAGCAGGTAGTTGCTGTCTTGCAGCTTTTGCAGGAACAGATACTTGTCCTCCAGCATCACGATTTCGCCGCGGTCCAGCGCCTGGCGCGATTCCTCGTCCAGGATGTAGTTGCTCATCTTCTCCACCTTGACGCGGAAGGTGAAGCCGTAGTCGGCGTTGGCCAGGGTTTCGCCCCAGCGGTCCTCCGGCACGCCGCGCAAGTCGGCCTCGATCAGCGACAGCGTGGTGCGCAGCAGGTCGGCCAGGTAACGCTCGCCGACGTCGTCCACGGCTTGTTTGTACACCACGCCGACCATGATGACCGCGACCAGGAAGCAGGACATCAACAGCAGGTAGAACTGGATGAACAGGCGGCGCATCCGCGCTTACTCCCAGCCGGACAGCGAGAACAGATAGCCGCGGTTGCGCACGGTCTTGATGCGGAACGGCTCGCTGGGGTTGTCGCCCAGCTTCTTGCGCAGCCGGGAGATGGCCACGTCTATGCTGCGGTCCAGGCCGTCGTAGCTGACGCCGCGCATTTCCTTCAACAGGATGTCGCGGTTCAGCGTTTCGCCGGCGTGGCTGGCCAGCAGCCACAACAGGTCAAAGTCCGAGGTGGACAGCGGAATTTTTTCGCCGGCCAGCACCACGTCGCGGCTGACCGGATCGATGGACAGCTGGCCGAACACCACTTTGCGCGAGCCGCCCTTGCCCTGCTGAGCCTCCGCCGCCGGTTGGGCCGGGCGCAAATTGCGCAACTGGGCGCGCAGCCGCGCCACCAGCACGGAAGGCGGGGTGGTTTTCAGGATGTAGTCGTTGGCGCCCAGCTCCAAGCCCAGGATCTGGTTCATGTCGCTGTCCAGCGAAGTCAGCATGATGATGGGGCCGTCGAACTTGGGACGCAGCTCGCGGCAGATGGACAGGCCGTCCTTGCCCGGCAGCATGATGTCCAGCAGCACCATGTCCGGCTGTTCGCGGGCGATGGTGTCCAGCGCGGTATCGCCGCGGGGTTCGATCACCACTTCCATTTCATGGCGATCCAGGAAATCCTTGATCAACTCCGCCAGGTCTGCGTCGTCCTCGACAAATACGATGCGATGAGTCATGCGTGCGTCCATACCATTGATTGAGCGAATTGCCGGCAAGTATGGCGCGGCCGGCTGCCGGGCTCAAGTGCCGGGCAGGAACAGCGGGTTGAAGCCAAGGCGGGCGTAGCCGGCTTCGCCGGCCAGCAGATCCAGCGCCAGGCTGGCCAGATCGTCGGCGCCGGCCTCTGCGTCCGGGGCCTGCAGCAGCGACACCTGCTTCAGCGCGCCATGGCATTCGCCGCAGGCCTCCACCTCCTGCGCGCCGCGCGTCTGGTGCGGCCGCTGGTGGTCGGGTTCCGGCGCTTCGTAGTCCTGAGGCGCCAGCGAGTAGTAGCGCAGATCGCGGCTATTGCCGCAGCCAAGGCAACGCACGCGGCCCACCGGCCAGGCATGGCTGCACATCGAGCACACCACATGACGCTGGGCGTGGCCGCTGTCGCCGCGCGTCAGCACCGAAGCCAGCGGCAGGCCGCCGCAGCACGGGCAGCGCGCTTCCTGGCTTTGCGGCTCGGGCAGCGGCCGCTGGCGGATGCTGCGGGTGGCTTGGGCCTGCAGGGCGGCGCCCAGCAGCGGCAGCGCGGCGAACAAGGGGCCGTCCGCCGGATAGTCGCCGTTGAGCAGACGCTCAGCAAGTCGGCTGAGCGCGGCGGCATCCAGCGCCAGCAGGGCATCAAGACTGGCCTGGACGGGGGAGGGCAGCTGCGGCGCCAGCGCCTGTGCCAGTTTTTCCAGCGCGGCGCGGGGATCGAGCCGGGACGCGTCGTGCAACGCTTGCTGCTGCTGGCAGATGGCGGCGCACAGCCGCAGAAAATCGGCCATCGCATGGCTGTCGGCCAGTTGCAGCAGCCGCGCGGCGCGGCGGGCGAAGAGGTCGGTCGGCGGCCGGAGCACGGGCAGGCTCATCAGCGGGGCGTCGCCGGCGAGAATCTGTTCGGCTGGAAGGATGGGTTGGGTAGGGGTCATGGTTGATATTGATGCTTTGAGGTTGTTTGCCATTTACATCGTAAGAAATCGATCTTTATCGACGCTAGGACCGAGTCGACGTGGCTGACTCCCCATCAGCGCAAGCCGGCTTTAAAACCATTTCCAAGGTTTTAAGACGCCGGTTGTTCGATGCGGGGCGACGTTAGCGCCCCGCTAGTTCCGGCGGCTCCTTGGGAATGGGTTTGGAGCCGTGGCTTCGCCGCGCGGTTGGGGCGGCTTGGGATGGCCTCTGCGTGTGAATCTTCGATTCACTCAGCGGTAGGGCTGGCCGCTCAGCCCCTGGCCCGTCTGCCGGGCGGAACCGGCACCTAAGCATGTCGTCTGCGCAGCGGACACTCGCTATTTCTTACCCGTCATTTCCTTATACCAGCCCGGATGATGCTTCTTGGCCCAGGCGTGGGTGACCACGCCCTCCACCATGGCTCTTATCGTGCCCTTCACCCACAAGGCGGCGTAGATGTGGACGATGATGCTGGCGATCAGCGCGGTGGCCGCCCAGGCGTGCAGCAGCAGGGCCAGCCGGATCACGGGGATAGGGAAGTAATCGGAGAAGTACTGGCGCCAGGCGATGATGCCGGTGACCAGCATGACGGCCACGCACAGGGTCATGATCCAGAACATCGCCTTCTGGCCGCCATTGTATTTGCCCACTTCCACGGTCTCATGGCCGCGCAGCACTTCTTTGACCGACAACATCCACTGGATGTCCTGGCCATTGATCAGGTTGCGCCGCCAGTAGCGGAAGAACTGGCGGAAGAAGCCCAGGAACATCAGCACGCCGACGAAGGGATGGACCATGCGCGCCAGTTGCGGCGTGCCGAACACGCCGGTCAGCCAAAAGAAGGCCGGGTAGAACAGGGCCAGGCCGGATAGCGCCAGCAGGATGAAGCAGATGGCCACGATCCAGTGGTTGATCCGCTCGGCGGCGCTATAGCGTTGCAGCAGTTTTTCCTTCATGGCTTGTCCTCCTCGTGCGGCGCCGTTTCATCGTCTTCCTCGGCGCGGTTGGGGCCGACGGTGATGTAGTGCAGGAAGCCGAACAGGCCGGCGGCGGCGATGCCTATGGTCGCCAGCGGCTTGAGCCAGCCCTTCCACAACTGCACGGTGGGGCTGATTTCGGGCTTGTTCGGCAGGCCGGAATACTGTTCCGGCTTGTCGGCGTGGTGCAGCACGTACATCACGTGGGTGCCGCCCACGCCTGACGGGTCGTACAGGCCGGCGTGTTGATAGCCGCGCCGCTGCAGGTCGGCCACCCGTTCCGCCGCCACTTCCTTCATGTCTTCCTTGGAGCCGAACTGGATGGCCCCGGTGGGACAGGTCTTGACGCAGGCCGGCTCCAGGCCGACCGCGACGCGGTCCGAACACAGCGTGCACTTGTAGGCCTTGTTGTCTTCCTTGCTGATGCGCGGAATGTTGAACGGACAGCCGGCGATGCAGTAACCGCAGCCTATGCAGTTTTCCTGGTGGAAGTCGACGATGCCGTTGCTGTACTGGACGATGGCGCCCGGCGACGGACAGGCTTTCAAACAGCCGGGGTCGGCGCAGTGCATGCAGCCATCCTTGCGGATCAGCCATTCCAGCTTGCCGTTGCTTTCCTCCTCGGCGAAGCGCATCACCGTCCAGGCTTTGGCCGTAAGGTCGGTGGGGTTGTCGTAGACGCCGATATTGTGGCCGACCTCCTCGCGGATGTCGTTCCACTCGGAACAGGCCACCTGGCAGGCCTTGCAGCCTATGCAGGTAGAGGTGTCGATCAGCTTGGCCACTTCCAGCGTCTGGCGGACCTTGGGGCTTTCGGTCGGGCTGGCGGAGCGGCGCTTGATGTCCAGGGATTGCAGAGGCATGGCGGCGGCTCCTTACAGTTTTTCGAGTTTGACCAGGAAGGCCTTGTACTCGGGCGTCTGCGTATTGCAGTCGCCCACGGCCGGCGGCAGCGAGTTGGTCAGATAACCCGGCCGCGCCACGCCCTCCCAGCCCCAGTGCAGCGGGATGCCGATCTGGTGCACGGTCTGGCCGTTGACCTTTAGCGGCATCAGCCGCTTGGTGACCACCGCCTTGGCCTTGACGAAGCCGCGGTTGGAGCTGACCTTGACCATGTCGCCCTGGACGATGCCTTTTTCGCGGGCCAAGGCTTCGCCGATTTCGACGAACTGCTCGGGCTGGGCGATGGCGTTCAGCAGCACCGATTTGGTCCAGAACTGGAAGTGCTCGGTCAGCCGGTAAGTCGTCCCGACATAGGGGAAATCTTTATGAGTGCCCAGCCGCTTCTTGTCGCTGTCGAACAGCCGCACCGCCGGGCTGGAGACGACCTTGGGATGCAGCGGATTGGTGCCGATCGGGCTTTCCATCGGCTCGTAGTGCTCGGGAAACGGGCCGTCCACCAGCTTGTCGGCGCAGAACAGCCGGCCCACGCCCTCGGGGTTCATGATGAAGGGCTGCATGCCGGAGTCCGGCGCGGCGTCGGCCTTGAAGTCCGGCACGTCGCCGCCTACCCATTTTTCGCCGTTCCAGCTGATCAGCTTGCGTTTCGGGTCCCACGGTTTGCCGGACGGATCGCAGGAGGCGCGGTTGTACAGGATGCGGCGGTTGGCCGGCCACGACCACGACCAGCCCGGCGTGTTGCCGAGGCCGGTGTCGGTGTTGTCGCGGCGAACCATCTGATTGCCGGCCTGGGTCCAGCAGCCGGAGAAAATCCAGCAGGCGCAGGCGGTGCGGCCGTCGTCCTGCAGCGCGGCGAAGCCGGGCAGCTGCTCGCCTTTCTTGACCAGCACCTTGGACGGGTCGGCCGGATCCGGCAGGTCGGCCAGCGCCTTGCCATTCATTTCCATCGCCAGCTCGCTCGGCGTCGGGGCCTTGGGATTGCGGTAGTTCCAGTTCACTTTCAGGATGGGTTCGGCCAGCTTGCCGCCCTCCTTGCGGTAAAGGTCGCGGATGGCGACGAACAACTCGCCGATGATCTCGTTGTCGCCGCGGGCTTGGCCCGGCGGCTCGGCGCCTTTCCAGTGCCACTGCAGCCAGCGCGCGGAGTTGACGATGGAGCCGTCCTCCTCGGCGAAACAGGTGGACGGCAGCCGGAACACCTCGGTCTGGATCTTGGCCGGGTCGACGTCGTGCGCTTCGCCGTGGTTCTGCCAGAAAGTGGAAGTCTCGGTGGCGATCGGGTCGATGATCACCATGTACTTGAGCTTGGAGAAGGCCTCGGTCACCTTGGCGGCGTCGGGAAAGCTGGCCAGCGGGTTGAAGCCCTGCACGATGAAGCCGTTCATCTTGCCCTGATACATCAGCTCGGTCATGTGCAGCACGTCGTACATCTTGTCCCACTTGGGCAGCCAGTTGTAGCCCCAATCATTGTCCTTGCCGGCGTTGTCGCCCCACATCCATTTCATCAGGCTGACAAAGAACTTGGGCGTATTGCTCCAGTAGTTGAACTGGTTGGCCTGCAGGGTCTTGGGTGTGGTCTTGGCGAGGTAGGCGGCCAGGTCCGGGTGGTCGGCCTCGCTCGGTAGCGTCAGGTAGCCGGGCAGGCTGGTGGACAACAGGCCCAGGTCGGACAGGCCCTGGATATTGGAGTGGCCGCGCAGCGCGTTGACGCCGCCGCCGGGCATGCCGATATTGCCGAGCAAAAGCTGGATCATCGCCATGGTGCGGATGTTCTGCGCGCCGGTGGTGTGCTGGGTCCAGCCCAGCGCGTACAGGATGGTGCCTGCCTTGTCTGGACGGGCGGTGTCGCCCAGTTCCTTGCACACCTGCAGGAAGCCGTCCACCGGCGTGCCGCAGATATTGTTGACCACTTCCGGCGTGTAGCGCGCGTAGTGCTGCTTCATCAGCTGCCAGACGCAGCGCGGGTGTTGCAGCGTCGGGTCGGTTTTGGCGTAGCCGTCGTCGCCCAGCTCGTAGTTCCAGCTGCTCTTGTCGTACTTGCTCTTGCCGGCGTCGAAGCCGGAGAACAGGCCGTCGTCGAAGTGGTAATCCTCGCGCACGATCAGCGACGCGTTGGTGTAGGCCTTGACGTAGTCCCACTGTATCTTGTCGTTCTTGATCAGCCAGTTGATGACGCCGCCGAGGAAGGCGATGTCGGTGCCGACGCGGATGGGCAGGTAGAGGTCGGACACCGAGGCGGTGCGGTTGTAGCGCGGATCGACCACGATCAGCCGCGTGCCGCGCGTCTTTTTCGCTTCTATCGCCCACTTGAAGCCCACCGGATGCGCCTCGGCGGCATTGCCGCCCATCACCAGGATGAAGTCGGCGTTCTTGATGTCCACCCAGCTATTGGTCATCGCGCCGCGGCCGAAGGTGGAGGCCAGCGCCGACACGGTCGGGCCGTGGCAGACGCGGGCCTGGGCGTCGGTGGCGACGATGCCCAGGCTGCGGATGAATTTCTGCGAGATGATGCCGGTTTCGTTGGAGCCGGCGGACGCCGTCAGCATGGCCGTGGACAGCCAGCGGTTGATCGGCACGCCGGCGGCGTTTTTTTCCTCGATGTGCGCGTCGCGGTCGTCCTTCATCAGCCGGGCGATGCGGGAAATCGCCTCGTCCCAGCTGATGCGTTTCCACTCGCTGCTGCCGGGTTCGCGCACTTCTGGGTATTTCAGCCGCTTGGGGCTGTGGATGAAATCCAGCAGACCGGCGCCCTTGGGGCAGAGCGAGCCGCGGCTGACCGGATGGTCCGGATCGCCCTCGATGTGGTAGATCTCGCCGAAGGCGTTTTTGGCGCCGTCGCCCAGGCCGTACAGGATCAGGCCGCAGCCGACGGAGCAGTAGGTACAGGTGTTGCGGGTTTCGCGCGCGCCCAGCAGTTTGAACTGGCGCACTTCCGCCAGCGCCTGCTGCGGCGCGAAACCCATGGCGACCAGGCTGGAGGCGCCCAGCTGCGCCGCGGTCAGCTTGAACAGCTGGCGTCGGGTGACTTCCATCGTCCATCTCCTCCGGGACATTCGCACCAGCAAGTCGCCAGGGAATATCCAAAACTGATAGCTTTGCCGGTTGGCTTATTTTTTTATGCTACTCCGCGATGGCAATAATGACCACCTTGTTGACAGGGATTTTGGAAGGCCGCGCAGCAGGCCGGTGCCGTACAGAGTCGAGCGTTGACTGGAGAAAAGAGAAATGGCCAGGCCGCTACGGCAAACCGGCAGCCCTGGCGTGGATGACCCAACCGGCCTGTCCAGTTATTTGTAGCAGTTTTATTACAATTTGCAGGGTAGGGATTTTGACTATCAGCGGTGGATATCGGCTTGCCAGCCGCCGCCTAGCGCGGCGGCGATCAGCAGAGGCCGCGTGCGCATGGCCCTATTCCTCCTTCAAGGGGGCGGCGATGGTCACCGGCTGGCCGTCATTGATCGAGTCTGGCGGATTGATGATCACCTTGTCGTCGGGTTTCAGCCCGGTGCGGATTTCCACCTCATGGCCGTAGTCGGTGCCCACCGCCACGGGCTGAAGGTGGACTTTGTTGTCCGGCCCGACCACCGCCACGCGGCTGCCCTTGGCGTTGAACTGCAGCGTATTGGCGGGCAGCGTCAGCGCGTCGCCCTTGGGCAGGCGGAAGGTGGCATCCACGTATTGGCCTGGCAGCAGGCCGTGGTCGGCATTGGCCACCATCACTTCCACTTGCAGGGTGCGGGTGGCGGGGTCGATGGCCCCGGCGGTGCGCGCCACCTTGCCTTTGATCGGCTGGCCTGGCGCTTCTTGGCGCGCGATGTCCACGGTCTGGCCTACGCGGATGGCGGCGGCATTGGCTTGCGGCACGTAGGCGTACAGGTGCAGCTTGTCGATCTGGGCGACGGCGAACAGAGCCTGCGGCACGCCGCCGTTGCCGGCATTGACCAGGCTGCCGGTGTCGATGTTGCGGCGGGTGACGATGCCGTCGAATGGCGCGGCGACGCGGGCGAAGTCTTGCAGGTCGCGCAGCCGTTTCCGTTCGGCGTCGGCCTGCTTGTAGGCGCTTTCCTTCTCGTCGAACTCTTGCTGCGACACCGCGTCCTGGGCGCGCAGCGTCTTCCAGCGCAGGTAGGCGGTTTTCGCCAGCGCGAAGTTGGCCTGGGCTTGCTGCGCTTGCTTGTCCACGTCCGGGATGTCCAGTTCCGCCAGCAGCTCGCCTTTTTTCACTGGCTGGCCGATGTCTTTGTGCCAGCGCTTGATGTAGCCGCTGGCGCGGGCGTAGATCTGCGCCTCGGCGATGCCTTGCAACGTGGCGGGCAGCGTCAGCTTGGCGTCGCCGCGGCTTCGGGCGGGGGTGACGACGCTGACGGTGAGCACCGCGTGGCGTTCGGCCTCCTTGGCCAGCGCTTCGGCATTGGCGTGGCGCGCCAGCAGCGTGCGGCCCAGCCCCGCCAGCAGCAGGCCAATCGCAATGACGGCGGCGATGCGCGCCTTGCGCGCTACCGCGCCGCGGCGGGCGTGGTGCAGATGGAGTTCGGGCAGGCCCTGATGGTTGTGGCGTGGCTCTGTCATGTCATGCGTCCTGTGCGGAAGGGGCGGCGTTGTCGGCCGCGCCAGTCGCGCCTTGTTTGCGTTTTTCCAGATAGCGGTGGAAGGAGGCGAACACCACCGGCACGAACAGCAGCGTGGACACGGTGGCGAACATCAGACCGCCGATCACGGCGCGGCCGAGCGGGGCATTCTGCTCGGAGCCTTCGCCGATGCCGATGGCCATCGGAATCATGCCGATGATCATGGCCAGCGCCGTCATCAGCACCGGGCGCAGCCGGGTGGCGCCGGCTTCCAGCGCAGCGGACAGCGGCGGCAGCCCTTCCCGCATGCGCTGGCGCGCGAAAGCCACAACCAGAATGCTGTTGGCGGTGGCCACGCCCATGGTCATGATGGCGCCGGTCAGCGCCGGTACCGAAAGATTGGTGCCGGTGACGATCAGCATCCAGGCGATGCCGGCCAGCGCGGCAGGGAGAGCGCTGATGATGATGAAAGGGTCCAGCCAGGACTGGAAATTCACCACGATCAGCAGGTAGACCAGCACGATGGCGCCGAGAATGCCGACGCCCAGGCCCAGGTAGGAAGAGCGCATGGTCTCCACCTGGCCGCGCATGCCGACATGGCTGCCTTTGGGCAACTGGGCCTGTTCTTCATTGATGGCCTTCTGGATATCCGCGGCCACCGAGCCCAGATCGCGGCCGCGCGCGCTGGCGTAGACGTCGACCGACGGCAGGATGTTGTAGCGGGTGACGATGGCGGGGGTGCGGCCCGGCGAGGCGCGCACCAGATTGGCCAGGGTCTGGGCGCCCATGCCATGGCTGCCCGGCGAGTTGACCGGCAGCTTCAGCAGCTGGTCTAACGAGTCGATGCGGTATTGCGGGGTCTGCGCTTGGAGGTTGTAGACGATGTGATTGTTGGGATTCAGCCAGAACGCCGGTTGCGTCTGCTGGCTGCCGGACAAGGGCAGCAGCAAGTTCTGGGCGACGTCCAGCGGCGCGATGCCCATGCCCTGCATCCGCGGCCGGTCCATGGTCAACTGGATGGCTGGCGCATCCAGCCTTTGGTGGACATGCGCGTCGGCGGCGCCGGGTATCGCCTGGATGCGGCGCAGCAGCCGGCCGGCGTAGGCGGCGTTTTGCGTCAGATCCTTGCCGAAAATCTGCACATCGATGGGCGCGGGGGCGCCGAAGTTCAGGATCTGGGTGATGATGTCTGCCGGCTGGAAGAAAAACTCCACGCCGGGGAAGCGGCTTTCCAGCCGCTTGGGGAGGGCGGCGATGTAGTCCGCGCTGGGCTTGTGATCGGGCTTCAGCGAGATCAGCACATCGGAGTCCAGCGTGCCTATGGTGCCGGAATTGCTGTACGACAGGTTGATGCCGCTATACGGCAGGCCGATGTTGTCGATGATGGAGTCTAGGTCCTGCGGCGGGATGACCTTGCGGATCTCCGCGTCCACCTGATCTGCCAGCGCCGCGGTGTCCTCGATGCGCATGCCGGTGGGCGCGCGCACGTGCAGCTTGATCTGGCCGGTGTCCACTTCCGGGAACAGATCGCGGCCCAGCAGCAAATACAGTCCACATGAGGCCAGGCAGAAACCCAGGAAGACGGCGATGAAGGCCTTGCGGCGGGTCAGCAAGTGGCTGAGCAGATGCGCATAGACCTCGCGCAGCCGCTCGAAGCGCGCGTTGAAGCGCTCATGCACGCGGTGGATGGCCGCCGCGATGCGACCCTGGCGATGCGGGTGTCCCATCAGCAGCAGGGCCAGCGTCGGCACCAAGGTTCGCGACAGCACGTAGGAGGCCAGCATCGCGAACACCACGGCCTCGGCCATCGGCACGAACAGATAGCGCGCCACGCCTTCCAGGAAGAACATCGGCACGAACACGATGCAGATGCACAGCGTGGAGACGAAGGCCGGGATGGCGATCTCGCCGGCGCCGTCCAGGATGGCGGTGTACAGCGGCGAGCCCATGTGCAGGTGGCGTTCGATGTTTTCTATCGTCACCGTGGCGTCGTCCACCAGGATGCCCACCGCCAGCGCCAGGCCGCCCAGCGTCATCACATTGATGGTCTCGCCTATCATGTGCAGCGCGACGATGGACGAGAAAATGGACAGCGGAATGGAGACGGCGATGATGGAGGTGGTGCGCCAGTTGCCGAGGAACAGCAGCAGCATCGCCGCGGTCAGCAGCGCTGCCACCAGGGCCTCATGGATCACGCCTTGCACGGCGGTTTTCACGAAAATGGACTGGTCGGCCAGCAGGCCGACGCGCAGGTCCTTAGGCAGCAAGGGCAGCAGGCCCGGCAGCTTTTCCTTCAGGTGGTTCACTACGTCCAGCGTGGAGGCGCCGCCGTTTTTGTAGATCGACATCATCAGGCCGTGCTGGCCGTTCTGCTTGACGATATTGGTTTGCGGCGAGAAGCCGTCGCGCACGTGCGCCACCTCGCGCAGGAATACCGTCGCGCCGTCGGCGGTTTTCACCGGGATGTCGTTGAGGCCGGCGATGGTGTCCGGAGAACCGTTCAGCTCCACATCGTATTCGGTGCCGCCTATCTTGGCGGTGCCGGAAGGCAGCGCCAGGTTCTGCGCGTTGACCGCGTTGACCACGTCGGTCGGCGTCAGGCCATGGGCGGCGATGGCGCGGCTGTCCAGATCCACCGACAGCAGGCGTATCTTGCCGCCGTAGGGGTAGGTGATGGCGATGCCCGGTATCGTCACAAGCTGCGGCCGCATGGTGTTGATGGCGGTGTCGAACACCTCCTGTTCCGACAGCGTTTTGCTGGACAGGCCAACCTGGATCACCGGCACGCTGGACGCGGTGTACTTGATGATCAAGGGCGGCGTGGCGCCCGGCGGCATCTGCTTCACCACCGCCTGCGAAACCGACACCACCTGGGCGATGGCAGTCTGGATGTTGACGCCCGGCTGGAAGAAGATCTTGATGATGGCGATGCCGGCCAGCGACTGCGACTCGATGTGCTCGATGTCGTTGACTGTGGTGGTCAGCACGCGTTCGTGGGTCTGGGTGATGCGGTCGGCCATCTGCTGCGGCGCCAGGCCGCCATAGCCCCAGATCACGCTGATCACCGGGATGTCGATCTCCGGCAGCACGTCGACGGGCGTGCGCATGATGGCCAGCGGGGTGGCCAGCAGGATGACGATGGCCATCACGATGAAGGTATAGGGCCGTTTCAGGGCCGTTTCGACAATCCACATAGGGTACGGCTTGCCTCGCTAGGTTGGCGCGCGGTCGCGGCGGGCACGCCATGATGCGCGCCGTCTTTGCAGCTTATGCCAGGTTTGGGATGTTCTGTGGCGGGATTGCACGGCGATGCCTTGCGGTTTTTGTTAAGGTTTGCTGCCGGCGAGGCCGGCGGAACCCATCATCCAAACTGCATTAACTGGTCAAGGGGTCGTACCGTTGACCGGGCCGGCGTCAGGCGTGGAAAAAAGTTCTAGCGCGCATCAACGCAATGAAAACAGCCCTCCGGATGGGAGGGCTGTTTGAGGATGGCTTGATGCGTCAAGACTTTTTGCGAGCGTAGCGGTTGAGCGAAACGACGCGCGTTTTGCCGATGCGATGGCGGTAGATCTCGCGCAGGTAGCACACCGCTTTTTGCACATGCTCGCGGGTCAGCCGGATGTCGTTGATCGACACGAACTTCTTGTTGTCGCGGATCAGCTCGCGGTACTTCTTCTCGTACATCGGCTTGATGGCGAACCAGTTGGTGTCCAGGATTTTGGCCGGGTTCTCGTAATCGTTCAGCAGCTTTTCCAGCAGCGTCTCGTCGAAAGTGTCCGAGGTGATCAGATCCAGTATGACATTGTCCAGGCTGTCGTCGAAGCGGTGGTTGCCATGGGCGAAGCAGCGCTTGATGTAGGCGACGATCAGCGTCAGGAAGTCATCGCTCAAGCACGGGCTCTTGGCCACCAGGGTGGTCAAGGACAGGTTGGTGGAGGCGCCGATCACCAGCGCGTAGCGCTTCAGCGTGGTGCTGGGGAACAGGTCGTTCAGGTGGCGCTTCAGCCGGTTCAGATCCAGGTAGGACAGCTTGTAGCCCTTGGGCAGCGACAGGATGGCCACCACCGACGAGCAGTTCTGGAAGAAGAACAGCTGGTTCAGCTTTTCCGCCGCGTAGCCGGACTGCTTGTACTCTTCCAGCGCCGCCCGATAGCTTTCGCATTCGATCGGCAGCAGGCTGATGCCCTCGATCGCCTGCGTCTGTTGGTTGAAGTGGGGCAGGTCGATGGAGCGGAAGAACAGGTCGTCGATGTCGAGCTTGTTGACGAAGCCGTCCGAACCCAGCGGATCGCTGACGACAGACTCGGCGTAAGCCACCGCGACCGGACCGGCCAGGCTCATGAACAGGTCGTTGGCGTCCAGCCGTATCGTCTCGCCCATGTCGATGCCGGCGCGCAGGAAGTAGTTCTCGTCGTAATCGCTGGTGACGGCCTGCGCGGTCAGGATGTTGAAGATCTGCTGCGAGATGTACTGGTTGGCGTGGCGCTCCATCGCGTTGACGTCGAGGTGCTCGATATTGCCGCCTTCGCTCTCTTCGGCGTAGCGCATGATGTCGTTGGAGATCAGCATCATCGCGTTCCACGGCCGGATGCGGCGCATCACGCTTTCGGCGCCGGCTTCCTCGTTGACGAAGTTGTAGGAAAAATCCCACTCCTCAGCCAGGTATTTGCACAGCAGGCGGCCGGCGTTGATGTGCAGCGCCTCGGAGCCTTCGGCATGCTGGCCGGAGATATTCGGCAGAATGCAGATGCCGCTGGTGAAGATGGGCTCGAACACGAAGCCGTAATCGTCTACCTGGCCGGGCTTGTCGTCGTTGCGGGTTTCGAAGGTCTTGCTCATGTAGGCGTACTGCTGAGCCAGGCCGAATTCGGACGCCATGCCGGAGCCGGTGCCGCCGCCGGCGCTGAATATGTAGAAGTACAGCCGCGACTGGTTGGCCTTGATGCCGCAGGAGTCCATCAGGTAGGAGTGGATCAGCGCCCATTCCGGGTCGGAAAAGCTGACCGTGTCCTTGTTCAGGATGATCTTGGCCAGATACTGGCCCAGGATGGGCGCGTTGCCTGCGCCGCCGGCATGGACCTCGGCCAGGTCCATGATCTTCATCTTGTTGTAATTGCTGAAGAAATCGCTCTGTTCGCCGCGGCGAGAGAAGCGGATGCGGCCCTTGATGTCCTTGTCCAGGTCGCCCAGCATCACCATGGGTTCGATCAGGAAGGCCGGCTTGGCGGTCTTGTGCTGCGACAGCAGATTGCGGCGTATCCATTTGCGCGGGCGCTGTTCCTGCTCCGGCGGGGTTTTTTCGTCGCCGGAGAATTCATTCATGTAGAAGCGGCGGGCGTTGTAGACCAGCGTCGCCACGTCCAGCGCGATATTGGAGCCGCATCGGCCCAGGCCGATCAGGCAGACCGACGGGAACGGACGCTCCACATGGGCGCCTTCGTCGTCTTCGATCTCGCGGGCGAACGCCATGCCGCGCAGCGTGTCCAGATGCTGCAGGATGCGATTGGTGTCGTGCTCGATGAAGTATTGGTACAGCCCCGACTGGGCGCGCTCGTTCAGTTGCAGCAGCGGGCGGGGGGACGAAGGCTGCGGGATGGCGGCGACTTCGTCATCGCTTGCCGGGGGATTCGAGGATTGGTCGTACATTGATTGCATGATCATCCATTCTCATTCAAGGTTTACCCTTGTCCGGGCGGTCTCGCGGGAACAGCACCGCGTTTCCAATTTGCAGCAGCTGATATTCTGGTCTTATTCACACTCCATTGTCGTGGGCAAACGGCTTTTTGACCACTAAATTCTGCTTGGCATGCGACAGCGGCATGGCTTTTGCGGCGAAGTTGCCGCAAATTTGGCGATAAAGATCGGGTGAAATGCAAAACGCCGCCCCAAGGGGCGGCGTGCAGGACGGATCAATCGGCCGGATCAGACGCGGCGCGCCAGTTCTTCGGCCTTGCCCAGATAGTTGCCAGGCGTCAGTTCCAGCAGGCTGGCCTTGACCGTTTCCGGCAGCTCCAGGCTCTTGATGAAGGCATGCAGCGTTTCGCGGGTGATGCCGCCCTTGCCGCGGGTCAGCTCTTTCAGTTGCTCGTACGGATTGGCGATGCCGTAGCGGCGCATGACGGTTTGCACCGGCTCGGCCAGCAGTTCCCACGAGGCGTCCAGTTCGGCGGCGATCTGCGCCGGATTGATCTCCAGCTTGTTCAGGCCCTTCAGGCAGGACTTCAGGCCGAGCAGGGTGTAGCCGAAGCCCACGCCCATATTGCGCAGCACGGTGGAGTCGGTCAGGTCGCGCTGCCAGCGCGATACCGGCAGTTTTTCCGCCAGATGGCCCATGATGGCGTTGGCCATGCCCAGATTGCCTTCGGCGTTCTCGAAGTCGATCGGGTTGACCTTGTGCGGCATGGTGGAGCTGCCCACTTCGTCCTTCTTCACCTTCTGTTTGAAGTAGCCCAGGGAGATGTAGCCCCACACGTCGCGGTTCAGGTCGATCAGGATGGTGTTGATGCGGCTCATCACCTGGTACAGCTCGGCCATGTAATCGTGCGGCTCGATCTGGATGGTGTACGGATTGAACGTCAGGCCCAGACCGGTGACGAAGCGGCCGCACAGGCTTTCCCAATCGATGTCCGGGTAGGCCGCCAGGTGGGCGTTATAGTTGCCGACCGCGCCGTTGATCTTGCCCAGGACTTCCTGATGCACCAGCTGCTCGCGCTGGCGCTTCAGCCGGTACACCACATTGGCCAGTTCCTTGCCCATGGTGGACGGCGTGGCCGGCTGGCCGTGGGTGCGGCACATCATCGGCACGGCGGCCAGTTCGTGGGCCAGCTTCTGCAGCTTGTGGATCACCTCGTCCAGCGTCGGCAGCAGCACGGTGTTGCGCGCGGCCTTCAGCATCAGGGCGTGGCTGAGGTTGTTGATGTCCTCGGAGGTGCAGGCGAAGTGGATGAACTCGCTGGCGGCCATCACTTCCGGATTGCCGGACAGACGTTCCTTCAGCCAGTACTCGATGGCCTTGACGTCGTGATTGGTGCGGACCTCGATCGCCTTGACCTCTTCGCCGTGCTCGACGCTGAAGTTGGCGATCACGTCGTCGATCTCGCGAATGGTGGCGTCGGAGAACGGTTTGACTTCCTCGATGCCCGGCTCGGCGGCCAGCATCTTCAGCCATTCCAGTTCCACTTTGACGCGGCACTTCATCAAACCGAATTCGGAGAACAGGTTGCGCAGGGCCTCGACCTGGCCGGCGTAGCGGCCATCCAGCGGGCTCAGAGCGGTCAACGTAGTCAGATTCATGCGGGGTATTTCCAAACGTGGTTTGCCAAACAACGGCGGGTTGCGGTACTAACGGCTCCGGCGGCGAGGCCGGTTCGATCCCTTGGCGCCGCTAACAAAACTCTCAATCCTGCCTTGTGCGCTGCCGCGCGACGCGTGCTGATCGCGTCGACGCGCCTGGGCTGAGGCGGGCGATGAGATTTTGTTATCGGCTCTTCATCACTGTAGCGCTTCGACGCCGCCTTGCCGGCGGCTTGTCTTCATCTCAAAACAAACGGGCGACTGGCGCCCGTTGTTTTGGCTCACATGCCGGGCATCATGCCCTTCATGCCTCGCATCAGCTTCATCATCCCGCCCTTGGACGAGAACTGCTTCATCATCTTCTGCATCTGCTCGAATTGATTCAGCAGGCGGTTCACTTCCTGCACCGTCACGCCGGAACCGGCGGCGATGCGGCGCTTGCGGCTGGCCTTGATCAGCTCCGGCTTGCGGCGTTCGGCCGGCGTCATCGAGTTGATGATGCCCTCGATGCGGCGCATGGATTTCTCCGCCTCCGCGCCCTGGATGCCTTGCGCCATCTGGCCCAACTGGCCAGGCATCTTTTCCAGCAGATTGGCCATGCCGCCCATCTTCTTCATCTGCTGCATTTGGGCCTTGAAGTCCTCCAGGTCGAAACCCTTGCCGGACTTCAGTTTCTTGGCCATCACCTCGGCTTCCTTCTGATCGATGCCCTTCTGGACCTCTTCGATCAGGGACAGCACGTCGCCCATGCCCAAGATGCGGCTGGCGATGCGGTCCGGGTGGAACGGTTCGATGCCGGTGACTTTTTCGCCTACGCCGATGAACTTGATGGGCTTGCCGGTGACGTGGCGCACCGACAGCGCGGCGCCGCCGCGCGAATCGCCGTCCATCTTGGTGAGGATGACGCCGGTCAGCGGCAGCGCTTCATTGAAGGCCTTGGCGGTGTTCACCGCGTCCTGGCCCTGCATCGCGTCCACCACGAACAGCGTTTCAATCGGATTGATCGCGGCGTGCAGCGCCTTGATCTCGTCCATCATCGCCTCGTCGATGGCGAGGCGGCCGGCGGTGTCCACCAGCAGCACGTCGAAGAAGTGGCGGCGCGCGTGGTCGATCGCCGCGCGGGCGATGTCAACCGGCTTTTGCGACGCATCGGACGGGAACCATTCGACGCCGACTTGCGAGGCCAGCAGCTTCAGCTGCTCGATGGCGGCGGGACGGTAGACGTCGGCCGATACCACCAGCACCTTCTTCTTCTGGGTTTCTTTCAGCCTTTTGGCCAGTTTGCCGACGGTGGTGGTCTTGCCCGCGCCTTGCAGGCCGGCCATCAGCACGATGGCGGGCGGCACGGCGGCCAGGTTCAGCTCGTCGTTCTTCTCGCCCATCAGCTTGATGAGCTCTTCGTTGACCACGCCCACCAGGGCTTGGCCCGGGGTCAGGCTACCCATCACGTCCTGGCCCAGCGCGCGCTCCTTCACCTGGGCGATGAAGGTTTTGACGACGGGCAAGGCCACGTCGGCCTCCAAGAGCGCCATGCGCACTTCGCGCATCGCGTCCTGGATATTCGATTCGGTCAGCCGCGCGTTGCCGCGCAAGGTTTTCATCACGCCGGACAGGCGGCTGGTCAGGTTGTCTAGCATGGTGCTGTCCTTACTCTCTGCCAACGATTAGGCAGCTTGGTGTAGACTCTCAAACTGTCGATTTTATCACGAGCCGCCGGGTAAGCGCCCGGATTTGATCACACACCTTATATATGACCAGCCTCCTGCTCGTTTTGACCCTGTTTCTGATTCTGTCCTATGGCGCCTTCACCTGGCATTACCTGGCCAACTGGAAGGGCGTGGCCCGCTGGCCGCGCAATCCGCGTCTGGAACACAGCCTGCTGGGCGTGCTGCTGCTGGTGCAGGCCGTGGTGGTGGTGACGCCGCTCAGCGTCAGCGGCGGATTGTCGCTGGGCGTGGGGCACGCCCTGAGCGTGATGGTGTGGATCATGCTGCTGATCTATTGGACCTGCAGCTTCTTCTACAAGGTGGAAGGGCTGCAGCTGTTCATGATGCCGCTGGCGATGGGCGCGCTGGCTTTCGCCGTCGCCTTCCCAGGCCGCCACATGGTCAGCGATCTGTCCAATCCGGCCTTCGTGCTGCATATCCTGGTGTCCATGCTGGCCTACAGCCTGTTCGCCATCGGCGCGCTGATCGCCGTGCTGATGCTGCTGCTGGAGCGGGCGCTGCATCACCGCAGGGTGTCGCTGCTGGCCAAGCAGCTGCCGCCGTTGCTGACGTTGGAGACCATGATGTTCCAGGTCATCGCCGTCGGTTTTCTGCTGTTGACGGTGACCTTGCTGACCGGAGTGGTGTTCTCGGAAGAGGTTTTCGGCAAGGCCGCGGCGCTGACGCACAAGACGGTGTTTGGCGTGCTGTCTTGGCTGATTTTCGCCGGATTGCTGATAGGCCGGCGCCTGAAAGGCTGGCGCGGCCGAGTGGCGATACGCTGGGCTTTGGCCGGCTTCCTGTCCTTGATGCTGGCATACGTGGGCAGCAAAGTGGTTTTAGAATTGATCCTGCAGCGCGCATAAGCTGCACGTCATAAAACCGAGACCCATTTGCAAGACACCTTCCATCAAGGAGTTCGCCATGAAGAAGTGGTTTGCTGTGTTGGCCAGCCTGTTGCTGTCGTGCAATTTCGCCTGGGCGGCCGTCAATCTGAATACCGCCACGCCGCAGCAGCTGGAGGCCTTGAACGGCATCGGCCCAGCCAAGGCCAAAGCCATTGTCGATTACCGCACCAAGAACGGACCGTTCAAGACGGTGGATGATCTGAAAAAAGTCTCCGGCATCGGCGAAAAGACGCTGGAAAAGCTGCGCAAGGATCTGGTGGTTGGCGGCGCCGCGCCTGCGGCCAAGCCGGCGGCGAAACCGGCCGCGAAATAGCTCTGGCGTCCGCGCCTCGGGCGCGGCGGCCTGCATGGGAACCGCCATCCGGCAACGGTTGGCGGTTTTTGCATGTATGGTGCTGCGCCTGCTGGCTGAATTGTGTTGTAAAAAATTCACAACAGAGTAGGGGTGTTGTTTCTTAACCGCACAACTTGATGCATTGCGCTTACGTGAATGGCTTTCCTATCAAGAGTTTGCGGATGATGATGTTGTTTTTTTGGTAATTTTGCAGGCCCTGAATCGGTTGATCTTTGTTTTTTCGCAACGCCAGTCTTATATTGGCAACAGCGACCGACGGAATATACCGTCGGCACATAAATGTCCGGGCCAGCGGCCTAAGCCGATGAGTCAACAGGACAAAATCAACTGACTTGAAAGGATCTGCAATGAACAAGAAGCTCATCGCTTTGGCACTGGCCGCCCTGCCAGCCGCCGCCATGGCGGATGTGACCATCTACGGCCAAATCCGCGGCGGTTATGAATATAACAAGACCTATAGTTCCACCTTGTCCAAGGACGCTAACGGCAATCCACAAGGCAGCTCTGAAATCAATGACTGGACTTCTCGCCTGGGCTTCAAGGGCAACGAGGATCTGGGCAATGGTTTGAAGGCAATCTGGCAGGTTGAAAGCCGAGTGAATGTAGACGGCAGCAACAGTACCGGCTTTGGCACTCGCGACACATTTGTTGGCTTGGCTGGCGACGGCTGGGGGCAGATCCGTTTGGGCCGCCTGTCTAACTACCCCAACCTGGACATGGAACAAGTCGACCCGGGGTACTACAGCGGCCAGAGCGTAGGCGGCCTTGGCATGTTCACTCGTCTGGATGATCGCGTGAATAATGCGGTTCGTTACGATAGCCCGACTTGGTATGGTTTCAGCTACATGGCCTTGTGGGGAGTTGACGAGACACGAGCTGTGGGCTTGGACGGAGCGCGTACCAATAGGCAATTTGTCAACATTGGCTTGAGCTACGAAAACGCTGGTTACTTCGGCAAATACAGCTATGCCAGCTGGGGTGATGCTTCCAACGTTGCAGGCAGCAACAAGGACTGGCACCGCCTCGAAGCAGGTTATAATGCCAATAACATTTACTTGGCATTCGGCTATCAGCAAATTCAAGGTTATGGCTTCGGTAGCTACTACAATTCGGCCTTGGGGACCAAAATTAACGCCGCGTATATTACTGGCGGGGTGTCGCAAGCAGTGATTGATACCAGCAAGCTGAAGACCAAGGAATTGGCATTGACTGGTGGCTATACTTTTGGAGCTTTTACCCCGTACTTCTCTTACGCCAAGGGGTATGACGCGAATTTCAATGGCTCCACAGTCAATAATTCGGGCTATGACCAGTATGTGTTGTCTCTTGATTATGCGGTCTCGAAGCGTACGGAAGTTTACACTTCGTATGGCCATGTCAAGTGGAAGCTCCCGGGCGCCGACAATGAGAACTCCTTCGGTCTCGGTTTGATCCACCGCTTCTAAGACGATTCACTTTGTTGCGAGAAAAGGACTGCTGCGGCAGTCCTTTTTCGTTTTCATGGCAATTCAGTGCCGCAGGATGCCATGACATGGCGGTGAAGGATTGCCGCTGAGCCGCGGCGATATTTTGCATATAATAGCGTCAAGGCCTATGGCTTCAAACTCACACGACAAAACTGGACCCATTTCGCTTATGGAAGCTACGGCAGGGATTTCCGGCCTCGGACGGGCCTTGGTTCAGCATAATATGCTGTTGCAGCAGGATGCGGAGGCGATTCAAAAGCACGCCGCCGCCTCGCATATCAGCTTTGTCGAACAGCTGATACTCAGCAAGAAGATGAGCGCCCGCGATGTGGCCGTTTTTGCTTCCCGCGTGTTTGGTTATCCGCTGTTGGACATGGCGGCGCTGGATACCGAGCAATTGCCCAAGGGGCTGGTGGACGATGAGCTGATCACCAGCCGGCGCCTGCTGCCCTTGCTGAAGCGCGGCAACAAGTTGTACATCGGCACGTCCGATCCGACACAAACCTCCGCCTATCATGCGATCACCTTCAAGACCGGCTTGACGGTGGAAATCGTGGTGGTGGAGGACGACAAGCTGTCCAAGCTGGTGGGCCGTTATCAGGACAGCCCGGCGTCGGCCTTGAAGGAGCTGGAGGGCGAAGACTTCGGCGATCTGGAATTTGGCGATCCGGACGCGCCATCCGAGGCCGGTCCGCAAATGGAAGTGGATGACGCGCCGGTGGTCAAGTTCATCCACAAGATGCTGCTGGACGGCATAGGCGTGGGCGCTTCGGACATCCACTTCGAGCCTTATGAAAAGTACTATCGCATCCGCTACCGGGTGGACGGGGTGCTGAAGGAGGTGGCGCAGCCGCCGCTGATCCTGAAGGAAAAGATCGCCTCGCGCATCAAGGTGATCTCCAAGCTCGACATCTCCGAGAAGCGGGTGCCGCAGGATGGCCGGTTGAAACTGGTGATTTCCAAGACGCGCGCCATCGACTTCCGCGTCAGCACGCTGCCTACGCTGTTCGGCGAAAAGATCGTGATGCGGATTCTGGATTCCTCTTCGGCATCGTTGGATATTGAACAATTAGGCTTCGAGCCGGAGCAGAAACAACAGCTGCTGGACACCATCGAGCGGCCGTACGGCATGGTGCTGGTGACTGGGCCGACCGGCAGCGGCAAGACGGTCTCGCTGTACACCTGCCTGAATATCCTGAACAAGCCGGACACCAATATTTCCACCGCGGAGGACCCGGTCGAAATCAACCTGCCGGGCATCAATCAGGTCAATGTCAACGAGAAGGCCGGATTGACCTTCGCTTCCGCCCTGCGCGCTTTCCTGCGGCAGGACCCGGATGTGCTGATGGTGGGCGAAATCCGCGATTTCGAAACCGCCGACATCGCCATCAAGGCCGCGCAGACCGGTCATATGGTATTTTCCACGCTGCATACCAATAACGCGCCCGCCACGCTGACTCGTCTGCTGAATATGGGGGTGGCGCCGTTCAATATCGCCAGCTCGGTGTTGCTCATCATGGCGCAGCGCCTGGCGCGCCGGCTGTGCGCGCACTGCAAGAAACCATTGGAGATTCCGGAAGAGGCCTTGCTGCGCGCGGGTTTTGCCAAGGCCGAGCTGGACGGCAGCTGGCAGCCCTACGGCCCCGTCGGTTGCGACGAGTGCCGTAACACCGGCTACAAGGGGCGGGTGGGGATTTATGAAGTGATGCCGATCAGCGACGCCATGACGCGCTTGATCATGAAGAACGGCACGGCGGTCGATATCGCCGATCTGGCGAAGAAAGAGGGCATGCTGAACCTGCGGCAATCTGGCTTGCTGAAGGTGAAGCGCGGCGTCACTTCGCTGGCGGAAATCGAAGCGGTCACCAACGACTGAGCAGGCGATAAGCGGCACGGCGCATGGCGTGGTCCTGAAGTGAACAAGGAAGGTTGGGAGTGATGGCGACGACAACAAAAAAAACGAATCCGGGACATATCTGGGAGTGGGAAGGCAAGGACAAGTCCGGCCGAGCCATCCGCGGCGAGTTGCGCGCCGAGTCGGAAAACGTCGCCAAGATGCAATTGCGCCGCCAGGGCATCAGCGTGGTGAAAATCCGCAAACGCCGGGCTGGTTTCGGCCGCAAGATCACGGAAAGAGACATTACCCTGTTCACCCGCCAGCTGTGCACCATGATGCGCGCCGGCGTGCCGCTGCTGCAGGCTTTCGACATCGCAGCCAAGGGGCACAGCAACCCCGCGGTGACGCGCATGCTGCTGGAGGTGCGGGCAGACGTGGAGACCGGTATCTCGCTGGCCGAGGCGTTCCGCAAGCGGCCGCTGCATTTCGACAAGCTGTTCTGCAACATCATCGCCGCGGGCGAAGCCGGCGGTGTGCTCGATTCTTTGCTGGACAAACTGGCCACCTACAAGGAAAAGGTGATGGCCATCAAGTCCAAGATCAAATCGGCGCTGATTTATCCCGCGGCCATCGTCGGCACCGCTTTCGTCATCACGGCGGTGATCATGATTTACGTGATTCCGGCGTTCAAGGACCTGTTTTCCAGTTTTGGCGCCAATCTGCCGGCGCCGACGCTGTTCGTGATCTGGCTGTCTGATTTGTTCATCCGCTTCTGGTGGCTGATATTCGGTTCCATTTTCGGCGGGCTGTTTGCTTTCTTCTATGCGTTCAAGCGCACGCCCAAGCTGCAGGAGCAGATGGACCGCATCCTGCTGAAGTTGCCGGTGATCGGCGACATCATCCGCAAAGCCACCATCGCGCGCTGGGCGCGCACGCTGTCGACGCTGTTCACCGCCGGGGTGCCGCTGGTCGAGGCGCTGGACTCCGTCGGCGGCGCCGCCGGCAACCAGGTATACGCGGAGGCGACGCGCCGCATCCAGGCCGACGTCAACACCGGCTCCAGCCTCAGCTTTTCCATGCAGCGCACCGATCTTTTCCCGAATATGGTGCTGCAGATGACCGCC
>NZ_MKCR01000024.1 GCF_001855565.1 Chromobacterium amazonense
AACCGCGCGCCATGCTCGCCGCACAGGCGGCGCAGCGCCGCCGCCTGACGCAAGCGGCGTTCCGCGTCGCCGCTTTTATCGCGGTATTGCAGCGCGCGCGCGCCGCCGGCCAGGGCCGCCGCCGCCAGCTCAAACAGCCGCGCGTCGTCCAGGCCGTCCGGCGTGACGGCATACAAGCCCTCAACGCTTGGCGGCATCAGCCTCTTCCTCGTCTTCGCCGCGCGCCCAGAACATGCGGTCCGGGAGGAACTGGCCCATGCCGGGACGGAAGCCGTTCAGCAGCGTCTGGTAGGTGTATTCCTGGGCTTCGCGCACCGCCTCCGGCAGCAGCAAGCCGGTGGCCAGCATGCCGGCGATGGCGGAAGCCAGCGTGCAGCCGGAGCCGTGATAGCTGCCGGGCAGCCGTTCCCAATGGTCGGAACGCACCACGCCGTCCTGGCCGTACAGGCTGTTGATCACTTCCTTGGAATTTTCATGGGTGCCCGTGATCAGCAGATAGGGCACGCCCAGCGCCATGATGCGCTCGGCGCACTGATCCAGCGTCAGCTCCTCGTCCTCGTCCGGATCGTTGCTGGCCAGCCGGCGCGCTTCCAGGCTGTTGGGCGTCAGGATGGACACCTGCGGGATCAGCATGTCGCGCATGGCCGAGATCACGTCCTCGTCGGCCAGGTCGTGGCCGCCGCCGCTGGCCAGCACCGGGTCCAGCACCACCGGGATGTCCGGGTAGTCGGCGATCAGCTGCGCCGCCACGGCTACGTTTTCCACGCTGCCCAGCATGCCGATCTTGAACGCCGCCACCGGCATGTCTTCCATCAGAAAGCGGGCCTGATCGTTGACCCAGTCCGAATCCAGCACCATCAAGTCATTGACGCCGACGGTATCCTGCACCGTAATGGCGGTGATCACCGACAGGGGATGGCAGCCCAGGCTGGCCAGCGTCAGGATGTCGGCCTGGATGCCGGCGCCGCCGGATGGGTCGGAGCCGGCCAGTGTCAACACCATGGGAGGAGTGGCGGGAGTGGTCAAGGGTGAACCTCTTCTGTCTTATTGCGTTGGCAAGATTTAGAATACCCATTTTATCCGATCAAGGGGGCGAAGCGATGCGTACTTGGATGTGTCTGATCTGCGGTTTCATCTACGACGAGGCCAGCGGCCGCCCGGAAGACGGCATTCCGCCGGGCACCCGTTGGGAAGACCTGCCCCCCAACTGGACCTGTCCCGATTGCGATGCCCGCAAGGACGACTTCCAGATGGTGGAAATCTGATAGGGCAGGCATGATGCGCAATCGTTGGAAACGCTGGCTGGGCGGCGCGCTGCTGGCCGCCGGTCTGGCCTCATGCGCCCAGGTGGCTACCACCTCGGGCGGCGCCGTCGGCGTCAACCGCAGCCAGAGCATGCTGCTGTCCAGCCGGGACGTGGAACAGATGTCGGCCCAGGCCTACGCCCAGCAGCTGCAGCAGGCGCGCGCGGCCGGCCGGCTCAATACCGACGCCGCGCTGACCAAGCGCGTGCGCCTGATCTCGCAGCGGCTGATCGCGCAAACCCCGGCCTTCCGCCCGGACGCCCGCAACTGGCGCTGGGAGGTCAACGTGCTGACCACCGACGACATGAACGCCTACGCCATGGCCGGCGGCAAGATCATGGTCTACACCGGCATCGTCAAGCAGCTCAAGCTCACCGACGCCGAACTGGCGGCGGTGCTGGGGCATGAAATCTCCCATGCCCTGCGCGAGCACACCCGCGAGAACATGAGCCAGGCTTATATGCAGCAAGTGGGCCTGTCGCTGGTGGGCGTGCTGGCCGGCTTCAGCGCCGATCAGCTGAAACTGGCGTCCATGGTCACCGACGTGACGCTGAACAAGCCGCACAGCCGCACCATGGAATCCGAAGCCGACGTGATGGGCCTGGAGCTGATGGCGCGAGCCGGCTACGACCCCAACGCCGCCGTCAATGTGTGGCAGAAGATGCAGGCGGCCGGCAACGGCAGCGGCCCGGAATTCCTGTCCACCCACCCGTCCGGCCCCACCCGCATCCGCGACCTGCAGGCCCACATCCCGCAGGTGTGGCCGCTGTACCAGGCCGCGCGCAAGGCCTGACGACCATGTCCGCCCTCGCGCCCGCCCAACTCGACGATCTGCTCGCTTACGCCTGCGCGCTGCCGGGCGCGAGCTTCGACGTCAAATGGGGCAGCGAGCGAGTGGTCAGCATAGGCGGCAAGATGTTTCTGGTTTGCGGCGCCGACGCCTTGAGCTACAAGGCGCCGGACGAGGACTTCCTGCCGCTGTCCGGCCTGCCCGGCGTGCGCCCTGCGCCTTACCTGGCCCGCGCGCGCTGGATACAGGTGCGCTCGACGGAGGCCCTGTCGCTGGACGACTTGCGCCAGGGCATCGCCCGCTCGCGCGAGCTGGCGTTGCAAAAACTGCCCAAGGCGCAAAGAGCGGCCTGGGCATGAAGCGCAGGAACCACCGGCCGGCCAAGGCGGTCCATCGTCCATCCCTTCAATCCTGGTCCATCTCGGTCATCCCATCGTGAGTTATCTCTACCTCAAAGCCTTCCATATCTTCTTCGTGGTGTCCTGGTTCGCCGGCTTGTTTTACCTGCCGCGGTTGTTCGTCAATCTGGCCATGGCGTCGCCAGGGGCCGAATACGACCGCCTGCTCTTGATGGCCAAAAAACTGCTGCGCTTCATGACGCCCCTTGGCGCGCTGGCGCTGGCCACCGGCCTGGCGCTGTGGCTGGGTTTCGGCATCGCCGGCGGCTGGCTGCACGCCAAGCTGACGCTGGTGGCGCTGCTGGTGGCCTATCACGGCTACTGCGGCAAGCTGTGCCGGGATTTTGCCCACCACGGCAACCGCAAGAGCCATGTCTGGTTCCGCGTATTCAACGAACTGCCGGTGCTGGTCTTGCTGGCGGTAGTGATCCTGGTTGTGGTCAAGCCATTTTGAGCCGGGAAATCGCCATGAAAATCCTGTTCGCCGCCGGCCTGCTGCTGGCTTCCGCCGCGTTCGCGGCGCCCAAGCTGCCCGCCGCCCCGCCGCATCCGCCTGCGCTGAAACTGATCGCGGAACGCGACAGCGAAGCGCTGAAGCCATTGGCCTTGTGCCTGACGCCCAGCGGCCGCTTCGCCGGGAACATCCGCGAAGAAGAGGCGACCCTGTCGGTATCCGGCAGCCTGCAAGCCGATCGCGGCCTGACCCGCCCGATCCTGACCGTGGCGCTGGAATGGCGCGATGAAGCTGGCCTGCAGAAACTGGACAGCCACCTGGCGCTGGAAAACGGCCGCATGCTGCTGGGCAGCCTGTGGCTGCAGACGCACCCCTATGGACGAGACTCCGGCGTGGAGCCGCAGCGCAGCAGCCTCACCTTCTATCTGGAGCCGCTGGCCGCCTGCCCGCCGCCGGCTCCGCAACCGTGATTTGAAAGGAGGGTGCGATGGCACTCGAAATCGAACGCCGCTTTCGCGTCAATGGCGACAGCTGGCGCGGCCTGGCCCCTGGCGTGCAGTACCGCCAGGGTTATCTGTCGGTGGAAAAGGAACGCACCGTGCGCGTGCGCGTGGTGGGCCAGCAAGCCTGGCTGACGCTGAAAGGCAATATCAGCGACGTCACCCGCCATGAATTCGAGTACGCCATCCCGCTGGGCGACGCGCAGACCATCATGGGCGCGATGTGCCCGATGGTGGTGGACAAGCTGCGCCACCGCATCGAGCACGGCGGCTTCGTGTGGGAAGTGGACGAATTCTTCGGCGACAACGCCGGCCTGGTGCTGGCCGAGATCGAGCTGCCCAGCGAGGACACCGCGTTCGACAAGCCGGCCTGGCTGGGCGAGGAGGTGACGCACGACGGCCGCTTCACCAACGCCTATCTGTCCAAGCATCCGTTCAGCCGTTGGTAAGTCCTGCCCGTCTTCCCCGCGGGAGACGGGCGGAGGACGACTTATCCACACCAATCCCCATTTCCCGTTTTTATCCACAAGCCGCCCCATCCCGCCCCGCCTCGGGTAAAATGGGCGGAATCCGACGGCACCACAGCCGCCGCGCCCTCTCACTTAGCGGCTGTCGCCGCCTGACAAGGAAAAACTCATGTCCCGCAATCTGGAACTGTTCGAACGTGGCAAGAAAGTGATCCCCGGCGGCGTCAACTCGCCGGTGCGCGCCTTTGGCCAGGTCGGCGGCACGCCGCGCTTCGTCGCCCGCGCCGAAGGCGCCTATTTCTGGGACGCCGACGGCAACCAGTATCTGGACTACGTCGGCTCCTGGGGCCCGGCCATTGTCGGCCACGCCCATCCCGAGGTGGTGAAGGCGGTGCAGGACGCGGCCGTCGGCGGCCTGTCCTTCGGCGCGCCGACCGAGGGCGAGGTGGTGATCGCCGAGGAAATCTGCAAGCTGTTGCCGTCGGTGGAGCAGGTGCGGCTGGTGTCGTCCGGCACCGAGGCGACCATGACCGCCATCCGCTTGGCGCGCGGCTTCACCGGCCGCGACCTGATCGTCAAGTTCGAAGGCTGCTACCACGGCCATTCCGACAGCCTGCTGGTCAAGGCCGGTTCCGGCCTGCTGACCTTCGGCAACCCATCGTCCGGCGGCGTGCCGGCCGATTTCACCAAGCACACGCTGGTGCTGCAGTACAACGACGTCGAGCAGCTGTCTCGCACCTTCGCCGAGATCGGCGACAAGATCGCCTGCGTCATCCTGGAGCCCATCGCCGGCAATATGAATCTGATCCAGCCGTCGCGCGGATTCGTGCAGGCATTGCGCCAACTGACGGAAAAGCACGGCGCGGTGCTGATCTACGACGAAGTGATGACCGGCTTCCGCGTGGCCAAGGGCTGCGCCCAGGGCCTGCACGGCGTCACCCCGGACCTGACCACGCTGGGCAAGGTGGTGGGCGGCGGCATGCCGCTGGCGGCCTTCGGCGGCCGCGCCGACATCATGGGCAAGATCGCGCCCTTGGGCACCGTCTACCAGGCCGGCACCCTGTCCGGCAATCCGCTGTCCGTCGCCGCCGGCCTGGCCACGCTGAAGCTGATCCAGCAGCCCGGCTTCTACGAGACGCTGGGCAGCCGCACCGCGCGCCTGGCGCAAGGCCTGGCCGACCAAGCCAAGAAGGCCGGCGTCACACTGTCCACCGACAGCGTGGGCGGCATGTTCGGCTTCTACTTCAGCGACAAAGCGCCCCAGTCCTATGCCGAAGCCACCGGCTGCGACATCGAGCGCTTCAAGCGCTTCTTCCACGCCATGCTGGACGAAGGCGTCTATTTCGCGCCGTCCGCCTACGAGGCCGGCTTCGTCTCCATCGCCCACAGCGACGAGATGATTGAACACACGATCCGCGCCGCAGGCCGCGCCTTTGCCCGCGTCTAAGCAATACGGCCAGCGACGGAACGGCAGCCCCGGCTGCCGTTTTTGCTGCCCATCCTGACCATGAACGCGTCTTCCCTCCGCCTGATCTGGCGGCTGCGCCTGGCCGACTACGGCATCCAGCTGCTGCCGCTGCTGCAAAGCGCCGGCCCGGATGGCTGGAACCGCGGCCGCGCCTGCTCGCTCCCGTCCTTGCTGCGCGACGAGCACGCCTCGGTGGCCGAGCATGATGTGCCGCTACTGCGTCAATTGTTGGCGCTGCTGCGGCAATACGACGGCGACGCCGCATTGATCGACGCTACGCCGCTGCTGCCGGCCTTGATCGGCCATCCGCTGCTGTTTGACGCCGCCGCGCCGGCGCGGCGTATCCGCGTCGAGGCCGGCCAGGCGGCGCTGCAGATGGAGCGGGTGGGCGCGGAGCTGCGGCTGAAGCTGCTGCCGGACGGACTGGCCAACTGCGGCGGCGTGCTGTGGCAACGGCCGCAGCCGGAGCGGCTGCTGGTCTACCAGCTGAGCGACGAGCTGACGGCGCTGGCCGACCTGGTCGGCCACGGCCTGACCGTGCCGTGGCCGGCGCGCCAGCGGGTGCTGGAGGCGATACGAGAGGTCGCGCCCGGCCTGCAGCTGGTGGACGCCAGCCCGCAATTCGATCCGGAGCAAGCCAGCGAGCCGGCCGACCCCACCCTCTATGCCCTGCTGACCCGCCAGCCGGAAGGCCTGCGGCTGCAGCTGAAGGTCAAGCCGCACCCGGCCGCCGCCAGGAGCGCGCCGGGCCGCGGCGCGGCCGGGCTGGTGCTGGACATAGACGGCGCTTACCGGCAGTTCGCCCGCGATCTGGCCGAGGAAGCGCGCCGCCTGCGCGCGCTGCGCGAGGCCTGCCCGGCCATCGCCCGCGGCCAGCGCGACGGCGACGGCTGGTTGTTCGCCGATCAGCATTCGGCGCTGTCTTTGTTGTCGCAATTGCAGGCGGCCGGCGAGGATCGCGTGATCTGCCTGTGGCCGCATGGCGACAAGATCCGCCTGGCCGCCGCCGACGGCATGCCGCAGCTGAAACTGAAAGTGAAGCGGCGCGGCGGCTGGCTGCAGGCCGACGGCGAGCTGGAACTGGACGATGGCCGCATCCTGACCCTGCGCCACCTGCTGGCCGCGCTGGCCAACCAAAAGGGCAAGTATCTGCAGCTGTCCGACGGCGACTGGCTGGCGCTGTCCGGCAGCCTGGGCGAGCGCCTGGGCGAGTTGGCGCGGATGGTCGACCACGCCGGGCCGGACGGGCTGGCGATCAGCCCCTTGGCCGGCCCGCGCTTGCAGGCGCTGGGCGAGGAGGCTGGCCAGTTCGACGGCGACGAAGGCTGGCAGCGGCAGGCGGCGCGTTGGCGCGAAGCGGCTGTTTTCGATCCCCAAGTCCCGGCTACGCTGAACGCCACCTTGCGGCCTTACCAGCTGCAAGGCTTTGCCTGGATGGCGCGGCTGGCGCACTGGGGCGTCGGCGCCTGCCTGGCCGACGACATGGGCCTGGGCAAGACGGTGCAGACTTTGTCCCTGCTGCTGACCCGCGCTCATCTGGGTCCGCAACTGGCGGTGGCGCCGACTTCGGTGGCGCTGAACTGGCTGGCCGAGGCCGCCCGCTTCGCGCCCAGCCTGCGGCTGCGCGCCTACCACCAGCAGCGCCGCCTTGACGATGTCGGGCCGGGCGACCTGGTCGTGGTCAGTTATGGCCTGCTGCAGCGCGAGGCCGACGCCTTTGGCGAAGTGCATTGGGCGTCGGTGGTGCTGGACGAGGCGCAGGCGATCAAGAACCCGCAGAGCCAGCGCGCCCAGGTGGCGCAAAGCCTGCGCGCCGATTTCCGCCTGGCCGCCAGCGGCACGCCGGTGGAAAACCATCTGGGCGAGCTGTGGAGCTTGTTCCGCTTCATCGCGCCGGGCCTGCTGGGCAACTTGGCGCAGTTCGAACAGCGCTACGCCCAGCCGATCGCCGACGGCGACGACACCGCGCGCGCGCAGCTGAAGGCCTTGATCCAGCCCTATCTGTTGCGCCGCACCAAGCTCGAGGTGCTGACCGAGCTGCCGCCCAAGACCGAGACCACGCGGCTGATCGAGCTGTCCGAGCAGGAGCGCCACGTCTACGAGGCGATGCGGCAGGAGGCGCTGGCGCGGGTGGTGGAGGCCGATCCGGCCGCCGGCGGCCAGACCATGCAGGCGCTGGCCGAGCTGACCCGGCTGCGCCGCTTCTGCTGCCACCCCAAGCTGGTACAGCCCGACAGCGCGCTGCCAGCCAGCAAGCTGGCGGCCTTCGCCGAGATCTGCGAGGAGCTGCTGGACAACGGCCACAAGGCCCTGGTGTTCAGCCAGTTCGTCGACCACCTGGCCCTGGCGGCCGAGCATCTGACACAGCAAGGCATCCGCTTCCATTATCTGGATGGATCAACGCCGGCCAAGCAGCGCAAGGCCAGCATGGATGCCTTCCAGGCCGGCGACGGCGATCTGTTCCTGATCAGCCTGAAGGCCGGCGGCACCGGCCTCAACCTCACCGCCGCCGACTATGTGATTCACCTCGACCCGTGGTGGAACCCGGCCGTGGAAGACCAGGCCTCGGACCGCGCCTACCGCATGGGCCAGCAGCGGCCGGTGACGGTGTACCGGCTGGTGGCGGCCGGCACCATAGAAGAAAAGATCGTCGAGCTGCATCGGGAAAAACGGGCGCTGGCCGACAGCTTGCTGGCCGACGGCGACGCCAGCGCCCGGCTGGACGGCGCGGCGCTGCTCGCGCTGTTGCGCGGCGATTCCGTTTGACCAACCGCCCGTCAACGCGCCTGGGTCATGGCAGCGATGCCCACAACAACAGGCCTCCACGCTGGACGTAGCAGCCGCAGTTGAACACTGGCCCCCGCTGAATCAGCAGCGCCTTGCGCGACGAAAGGCAGGCAGAAACCGCGGTATTCGAGGAAGGCCATCATGCGGATCGCCACCGCATCCATTCCAGACGGTGGCACGATGGACTAAGATAGCCAGCTAAGGAGGAATTCATGACGCTGAACCTTGCCGACATCCGTCTGGAATATTCCAAGAAGGAATTGTCGCCGGAAGACTGCCTGGCCGATCCGGTGGCCCAGTTTGAAATCTGGCTCAACGAAGCCATTTCCGCCCAAGTGCACGAACCCACTGCGATGAACCTGGCGGCAGTCGGTCCCGATGGCAGGCCGCAGGCGCGCATCGTGCTGCTCAAGGGCGTGGAGGATGGCCAGCTGTTGTTCTATACCAATTACCAGAGCCGCAAAGGCCAGGCGCTGGACGCCCATCCTTATGTGGCGCTGACCTTCTTCTGGCCGGAACTGGAACGGCAGGTGCGCATCGAGGGCAAGGCCGCGCGCGTGGCGCCGGAAGTGTCCGACGCTTATTTCGCCAGCCGTCCCTACACCAGCCGCCTGGGCGCCTGGGCCAGCGAGCAGAGCAGCGAGATCGCCTCCAAGGCGGTGCTGGTGACGCGCGCCGCGATGTACGGCACCCGCCACCCGATCAACGTGCCGCGCCCGCCGCACTGGGGCGGATACGCCGTGGTGCCGGACCGCGTGGAATTCTGGCAAGGCCGCCCCAGCCGGCTGCATGACCGGGTGTTGTACTTGTTGCAGGCCGACGGCAGCTGGAAGCTGTCCCGGCTGGCGCCCTGACCATGCCGCTTTGAGGACCGGCATGGCCGGTCCTCCCGCCCTTCAGCTCACAACATAATCCATCCTGCAGGCCAGAATCCTCCCTCAGACCATCCTCCACTGTCATATTTTTACCAATAACAGCCATCTATCGAAGCAAATCGTAGGCAATCGCATATTTTTCATTTTGCTTTCTGGCTCCGTCCAAGCACATCCAGCCAAGCCAGGCAAACGATCCCGCTCAAGCAAACTCCATCAATACAGACGCAACTGCTCTAAAGATCAGCTGAATCTTCAAGCGAAAAATCCAATACCTAACTTATGCATTTGGGATTAAACGGGTCAGGATACTAGGCTTTATCCCGATCGCCCCATCCGCCAGACAGGGCGATGGCCGATTGCCCTACCCCAAAGGCTGCCGCAAAGATGCGGCCCGGACCTGCACAACCGGGTGGCGAACGATAAAGCGGGGCCATGCGCACGGCAGCAAAGACAGCCGGCGACATCGACATTGCCCAAGCCGCATCGTTTCCTTTTCTCCTCGCGGAGAACGACAACCCGTCCGGCCACATCCAGCGGCTCGTGGCCTTCGGCCATCCGCCGAAGGCATGTTGCGAGACGCGCCCCGTCTCGCCTTGTCTACATTTGGAGCTTCGTGATGAGAAAACAGCAACTGATGCTGCGTGGTTTGGTCCTGTCCGTCCTGGCTGTCTTCGGCTCGGCGGCGATGGCTGCTGAGCGTATCGACCTGGAAAAATTGGGCAAACAGCAAGCCAACGGCGCGTCCGCCTTCGCAGGGGTCGGCCAGGCCGATCTGAAACCGCTGCGCAGCACCCAGTTTTCCACCGGCAAGGTGGTGACCCGCTACCAACAGTATTATCAAGGGGTGCCGGTATGGGGCGAAGCCGTGGTTGAGGAAAAGTCCGCCGCCGCGCTGAAAGCCGTCCCCGGCAAGCTGACCGGCCACTACATCGCCGGCATCCAGACCGATCTGGCCTCCGCCAAGCCGACGCTGGGCAGCGGCCAGATCCTGGCCCAGGCCAAGGCGCTGAAGGCCAATGGCAACCCCACCTACAACGAGAAAGCCGAATTGGTGGTGCGCCTGAACGAGCGCAACGTCGCCCAGCTGGTTTACCTGGTGTCCTTCGTCGTGGATAACGGCAAGGAGCCCAGCCGTCCCAGCTTCATCATCGACGCCAACAGCGGCCAGGTGCTGAAACAGTGGGAAGGCCTGAGCCACGCCGAGGCCAACGGTCCCGGCGGCAACGCCAAAACCGGCAAGTACACCTACGGCACGGACTACGGCCCGCTGATCGTCACCAGCGATTGCAAGATGGACAGCGGCAACGTGATCACCGTCAACCTGAACGGCGGCACCGGCAGCAGCACCACGCCGTACAAGTTCGCCTGCCCGACCAACACCTACAAGCAGATCAACGGCGCCTACTCTCCGCTGAACGACGCCCATTACTTCGGCAATGTGGTGTTCAATCTGTACAAGGACTGGTTCGGCCTGCGCCCGATCAACCAGAAGCTGTACATGAAAGTCCATTACGGCCGCAACTATGAGAATGCCTTCTGGGACGGCCAGGCCATGCACTTCGGCGACGGCGCCAGCACCTTCTACCCGCTGGTCTCGCTGGACGTATCGGCGCACGAAGTCAGCCACGGCTTCACCGAACAGAACTCGGGCCTGGTCTACGACGGCCAGTCCGGCGGCATCAACGAGGCCTTTTCCGACATGGCAGGCGAAGCGGCCGAGTACTACATGAAGGGCAAGAACGACTTCCTGGTCGGCGCGGAAATCTTCAAGAAGTCCGGCGCGCTGCGCTACTTCGCCGACCCGACCAAGGATGGCCGCTCCATCGGCAACGCCAAGGACTACTACGACGGCCTGGACGTTCACTACTCCAGCGGCGTGTACAACAAGGCGTTCTATCTGATAGCCACCAGCCCGAACTGGAACACGCGCAAGGCTTTTGAGGTGTTCACCGACGCCAACCGCCTGTACTGGACGGCCAACGCCACCTACAACAGCGCCGCTTGCGGCGTGGTCAAGGCGGCGGATGCGCGAGGCTACAACAGCGCGGACGTCACCAAGGCCTTCAGCGCCGTCGGCGTGACTTGCCAATAAGCTTGCGCCACCGAGAGCGCGGCCCCGTCAGGGGCCGCATCCGACTGCCCGGCCGGCGCCGCGAGGCGCCGGCCTTCGCTCGGGAGTTCCCCACATGTTGAAACTGCGTCAAACCGCGCTGCTGGTCCTATTGGGCCTGGCCGGCGCCGCCCAGGCCCAACCGGTCTGGATTTCGGTAGGCGATCAGGGTTACCAGCTGCTGCGCCAGCTGGATGGTCGGGCCCAAAGCCAAGAAAGCCGCACGCTGGCGGCGGACGGCCGCCTCGCCAAAGGCGCCGCCGGAGAAACCGTGCACCTGGTCCAGGTGGACGAGGCGCTGCTGCCCAAGCTCTCCGACGCCATCCACGACAAGCTGCGCCATTGCGGCGGCTACATCGTGCACGGCAGCCTGAAAGAAGCCCGCGCCGCGCTGAACGGCCCGGCCGCGCCGCTGGCCGCGCTGAAAGCGCCCAGCTACGCCATCGACAATCAAGCCACGGTGAACAAGCTGCTGCCGCAATTGCAGGACAGCAATGTGCAGGCCACCATCCAGTCCTTGTCCAGCTATCAGAACCGTTTCTACACCACCAGCCACGGCGTCAATGCGTCCAACTGGATCGCCAGCCAGTGGAAACAGCTGGCCGGCAGCCGCGGCGACGTGACGGTGGAGCAGATCAGCCATGCCGGCTGGCCGCAAAAATCGGTGATCCTCACCATCAAGGGTACGGACAATGCGGCGGAAACGGTGGTGCTGGGGGGCCATCTGGACTCCACCGTGGGCAACGGCACCGGCGAGAGCAGCCGCGCGCCAGGCGCCGACGACGACGCTTCCGGCGTGGCCAGTCTGACCGAAGTGGCGCGCGTGCTGCTAGCCAGCAATTACCAGCCGCGCCGCACCCTCAAGTTCATGGCCTATGCGGCGGAGGAAGTGGGACTGCGCGGCTCGGCCGACATCGCCAAACGCTTCAAGCAGCAGCAGGCCAAGGTGGTGGGCGCGCTGCAGCTGGACATGACCAACTACCAGGGCGACGAGCAGGACATCTTCCTGTTCACCGACTACACCAACGCGGCGCAGAATGCATTTCTGGCCAATCTGGCCAAGGCCTATCTGCCCGATCTGACAGTCGGCTACAGCCAATGCGGCTACGCTTGCTCCGACCACGCCTCATGGACCGCGCAAGGCTATGCCGCCTCGTTCCCGTTCGAGTCCAGCTTCGACAACTCCAACCCCTACATCCACACCCGCAACGACACCCTGGCCAATTCGGACAGCCAGGCGCGCCATGCTCTGAAGTTCTCGCAGCTGGCCCTGGCTTACGCCGTGGAGCTAGGCAGCGACGGCCCGGCCGCCCAGCGCTGAGCCTGCCCGGCCGCCGCGGCCTGCCCGCTGCGGCGGCTTCCCGCGCGGCCCGGCCATGCCGGGCCGCGTTCCTGTTTGCGCTCAACCGGTATTGCGCAGGCCGGCGGAGGTGCCGTTGATGGTCAGGTGGATGGCGTACAGCGTGTCCTCGTCGTCCGGCTCGGCGCGCAGCCGCGCGAGCAAGTCGGCCTGCAGCAGGCCCAGCGCATCAAGGAAGGGCAGCCGCGTCTCCAGGCTGCGGCGCAAGGTCGGATTGCTTTCCAGCAGCTGCGACTGGCCGGTGATGGCGAAGAAGGCGTCATGCGTTTTTTGCCACTCCGCCTCAATCAGGCCGAACAGCCGCGCCGCCAGTTCGCGGTCTGCCACCAGCTCAGAGAAGCGGCGGGCGATGCCCAGATCGGCCTTGGCCAGCACCTGCTCCATATTGGACAGCATCACCTGGAAGAACGGCGAGTGGCGATACAGATGCTGCAGCTTGGCCAGCCCCGCGTCGCCGTGCTTCTGCACATAAGCCGCCACCGCCGAGCCGACGCCGAACCAGCCCGGCAGCATCAGCCGCGACTGCGACCACGAGAACACCCACGGGATCGCCCGCAGATCGCCTATGGACGACAGGCTCTTGCGCGAGGCTGGGCGGCTGCCGATATTCAACCGGGCGATCGCCGTCACCGGCGTCGCTTCCAGGAAATACTGCATGAAGCCCGGCGACTCCACCAGCGCCCGATAGGCGGTGAAGGCGCTGCTCGACAGCTCGTCGAACAAGGCCGCGTCGACCTCGCCGCCCGGCAGGTGGCCCAGGCTGGCTTCCAGCGTCGCCGCCACCAACGCTTCCAGATTGCGGCCGGCGATGGCTGGATCGGAATACTTGGCGGTGATCACCTCGCCCTGTTCGGTGATGCGGATGCGGCCGGCCACGCTGCCGGCCGGCTGGGCGACGATGGCCTCATAGGACGGGCCGCCTCCGCGCCCCACCGAGCCGCCGCGGCCGTGGAACAGCTGCAGCCGCACGCCGGCCTCGGAGAACACCTGCACCAGGCGGGTTTCGGCCAGCCACAGCTGCCACTGGCTGGTCAGGTAGCCGCCGTCCTTATTGCTGTCGGAATAGCCTAGCATCACCTCCTGCACCCGCTCTCGGCTATCCAGCAATTGCTTGTACCACGGCAGGGCGAACAGCGCGCGCATCACGGTCTGGCTGTTTTCCAGATCGGCGATGGTCTCGAACAGCGGCACCAGGTTGACGCTGGCGCGCGGCACGCCGCCGTCCAGACGGATCAGCCCGGCCTCCTTGCACAGCAAGGCCAAGGCCAAGATATCGCTGACGCTGGCGCAATTGGAGATGATGCACTGGCCAATGGCCTCCACGCCGAATTCGCGCTGGATCGCCGCCGCTTCGCGGAAGATCGCCAGCTCCTTCTCGGCCTGCTCGCCGTAGCGCAGATACGGCGAGAACAGCAGGCGCGGCGTGGCCAGCTCGCGGCTCAGCACGCGCACGCGCGCCGCCTCGTCCAATGCCTGGTATTCCTCCAGGCCGGCGCCGCTGAACAGCTCGGCCACCACGGCCTCATGCACTGCCGCGTGCTGACGCAGATCCAGCGGCATCAGGAAGAAGCCGAACACGTCCACGCTGCGGATCAGCCGCGACAGCCTGCCCTCGGCCAGCAGGGCGCTGCCATGGGCGCGCAGCGAGGCCGACAGCGCGCTCAGATCGCGCGCCAGATCGTGATGGTCGCGGTACGGCGCGCGCGCATCCCAGCGGCAGGCCAGCTCCACGCCGCGCTGCCGGGCGGTGCCGAGCAGCCGGCCCTGTATCGTCGCCAGCGCGCGGCGGTAGGGCTCCTCGGCGCGGCTGACCGCGCTGTCCGGCGAATCCGCCGCCAGCGCCATCACCTCGGCGCTGGCCTCCACCAGCCGCGACGACAAGGACAGCTCGCGGTACAGGCTTTTCAGCTCCTGCAGATAATGTTCGAACGCCTGCTGCGACTGGCGCGTCACCGCATGGCGCAGCAAGCCGGCATCGACATTCGGGTTGCCGTCGCGGTCGCCGCCTATCCAGCTGCCGACGCGGACAAAGGATGGCAGACGAGCAGGCTCATCCCACAGTTGGCCGATCTCGCGCTCCAGCCGCTGGTACAAGGCGGGCAGGGCCTCGAAGAAAGCCAGCGGGTGATAGGCGACGCCGTTGGTGATC
>NZ_MKCR01000025.1 GCF_001855565.1 Chromobacterium amazonense
GCCGCCCAAGCCGGCCTCAGGGTGCCGCAGACGGCCACGCCGTTCGAGGCGCTGGCCTGGGCCATCACCGGCCAGCAGATCAGCGTGGCGGCCGCGGTGACGCTGCGCCGGCGCATGCTGCTGCTGTGCGATTGCAGGCACTCTTCCGGGCTGCTGTGCCACCCGGATGCGGCGCGGCTGGCGGCGCTGACGGCGGATCAACTGGGCGAGGCCGGCTTTTCCCGCGCCAAAAGCCGCGCCTTGCTGGCCCTGAGCCAGGGCGTGGTCAGCGGGATGCTGCCGTTGGATGACTGGCTGGATGGCGCGCTGGCCGACGACATCGCCGAGCGCTTGCTGGCGGTGCCGGGCATCGGTCCGTGGACGGTCAGCTACGCCTTGCTGCGCGGTTACGGCTGGCTGGACGGCTCGCTGCATGGCGATGTGGCGGTGCGCAAGGCGCTGGGCATGCTCTTGGGGATGGCGGATAAGCCGGATCCGCAGCGGACGCAGGATTGGCTGCGGGATTTCGCGCCCTGGCGCGCGCTGGTGGCGGCCCATTTGTGGGCCTTGCTGCAGGCGGGCGGCTTCTGAGCGACAGGCTTGCTGCTGCGCTGCGTTTTTGACTATCTCTAATAGAACTAATAAGACGTTCGGAAAGAGGCGAGTCATGCGCAGGCCGAGCAGAATCGGTTTGGTGTTGTCCGGCGGCGGCGCGCGCGCAGCCTATCAGGTTGGGGTGTTGCTGGGCATTTCCCGGCTGTTGCCCGATCCGGAGCGCAACCCTTTTCCCATCATTTGCGGCACTTCGGCCGGCGCGATCAATGCCGTGGCGTTGGCATCGGGCGCCGGCAACTATCAATTGGCGGTGTCCACGTTGGCCAAGGTGTGGAAACAGCTGCACATCCATGACGTCTACGACGCCAGCACGCTCTACTTCGTCAAAACCTTCCTGCATTTCGGACTTTCGCTGCTGAGCGGCGGTCGACTCTGGCGCAATCCGCAGAGTTTTCTCGATAATGCACCGCTGCGCGGCCTGTTGGGGCGGATCATGAATTTCGATGACGTGGACCGCTCCATTCATAGCGGCGCCCTGCAGGCGCTGGCGCTCACCGCGTCCTGTTACACCACGGGCATGTCGGTCACGTTTTTCCAGGGAACGGAGACGCTGGACGAGTGGTCGCGCTATCAGCGGCAAGGCCTGCGCGAACGCATCGGCCTGGATCATGTGATGGCGACCTCGGCCATTCCGCTGATCTTCCCGTCGGTGAAAATAGGGGAGAAGTTTTATTGCGACGGCGCGGTGCGCCAGCTGTCGCCCTTGTCGCCGGCGCTGCACCTGGGGGCGGAGAAGCTGTTCGTGGTGGGCTTGGCCAGTCAGCGGCCCGATACGATAGAGCGGCGCAATGTCGGCTCCTATCCGCTGCCGGCCCAGGTGTTCGGCCACTTGCTCAACAGCGTGTTCATCGACAGCATGGCGGTGGATATGGAGCGCTTGCAGCGCGTCAATCACACGGTTTCCCTGCTGCAGGATCACGCCGAGCTGGCCTGCCGGACCTCGCTGAAGAGGGTGGAGATTTTCCAGCTGAATCCCAGCAAGTCGCTGGAGGGCATTGTTTACCGCCATACCGATCTGTTTCCTCCGGTATTACGCTTCATCATGAAGGGCACGGGCGGCACCAAGCAGCGCGGCACGGCCTTGGCCACCTATTTGCTGTTCGAGCCGGGGTACTGCCGCGAGCTGATTGCGCTGGGCTACCATGACGCGCTGGCTCACAAAGAAGAGATCCGGGCTTTTCTGGAATTGTGAGCATTCGGAACTTTGCCAAGCCGCCCCAATCTGAGCTTTTCCGTTTACACTGCGTTACTCGCAAGACATATCAGGAAAGGCTAAGGGGCATGGGTTTGAATATCAGCAACCGGCAAGGGTTTTTATTGGTGGCGGCGGCTTGCGCCGGCGCCATCGGCTTTGCGCTGTTCGCGCAATATCAGCTGGGCGAAGAGCCTTGCCCGCTGTGCATTCTGCAGCGCATAGGGGTGATGGCGGTGGGCGTCTGCGCGCTGCTGGCCGCGTTGCATAATCCGGGCAGAACCGGCGCCAGGGTATGGGCGGGCTTGGTGACGCTGTCCGCGCTGGCGGGCGGCGGGGTGTCGGTGCGCCAGCTGTGGCTGCAAAGCCTGCCGGCGGACCAGGTGCCGCAATGCGGGCCGGGGCTGGAGTTCCTGATGGAGTCTTTCCCCTTGTGGGAGGTGCTGTCCAAGGTGCTGAAGGGCAGCGGCGAGTGCGCGGCGATCCAGGGCCGTTTTCTCGGCATGACCATGCCGTTCTGGGTGGCGGTGTTCTTTGTGGGCGTGATTGTCTGGACGTTGTGGCTGGTGAGCCGTCGCCGCGGCTGATGGTCGGCCCGATTCAATCCTGCAGCGCGGACGCATCGTCCGCGCTTTTTTGC
>NZ_MKCR01000026.1 GCF_001855565.1 Chromobacterium amazonense
CCGCATGGTGACTTTGACTTCGCTGTTGCCATTGAAGCGCCCCAGCTTGAGGTCGTCCGGTTTCAGGTATTCCTTGGGCGTGAATACCTTGCGGATCAGCACCTGGTCGTCGCTGTCCTTCAGCGTCACTTCCAGCATGGGGTAAGCCTGAGCGTACTGCGCGTGGTTCTTCAGCGTGGCGGACAGCTGGATCAGATTGGGGTAGTCCGGCACGAAGGCCAGTTCCGACCATTCGGTGCGGATCAGCGCGATATCGGTCGGCCAGGGCACGTCGCAGCCCATGGACTTGCACAGCTGTTCCAGCGCGGGACGGGTTTCCGGCGCTTCGGCGGCGATGCGGGTGCGATTGATGTAGACCAGTTGCGCGGCCAAAAACAGCAAACCCAACAAGGCGAACGCCGCCAGCAAGCCGTTGAGCCAGGGCGCGGCGGGCTTTTGATGGCGGGCCTCATCCTCCTCCACCGCATCGGCGTCGGTGAACAGCGGCTCCTCTGGCTCGATGCGGGCAGCGGGTTTGATCGGCTCCGGTTCCGGCGGCGCTTCGGCGCGGCGGCGGCTGCCAAAAACTTCCGGCTCTGCGGCGATGGCCGGGCTGGGGGCCGGTTCATTGAAGGGGTTGCCTATCGGCGCCGTGATATTGCGGTTTTGCATGGCCCCGGCCAGCGCGCGCTGGAAGGCTTCGACTTCTTCCGCCAGCGGCTCAGCCGGCTGTGCGGCGTGCTCGGCAGGAAGGTCGTACTGCGGCGCCGCTGCTATCGATGAGGAGAGTTCGGCGGCGTTGGCGTGCGGGTCGAAGTCCGGCACTTCCAGCTCGAAGTCGTCCATCGGGTCGCGCTCGGGCGCGGCGGACGACGGGACGGCTGGCGGCGGCGCGGTAATCAGCGGGGGAGGCGCAACCGGCGCGGGCGCCGGCCGGGTGACGACGAAATGATCCGGCGCCTTGAACACATGCGAACAGCGCCCGCAGCGCACCAGTCCATCGGCGGCTGCTAACTGGCTGTCATTGACCTTGAATCGGGTCTGGCAGTTGGGGCACTGTGTCGTGTATGTCATACGGCGGCGCGTCGGGTTCCTGTCAGTCTGGTCCATCCTTCGTCGAACACAGGCGCGTCCATCTCGAACCACTGGCTATAGATGGCGGACAGCTCGTCGGCCTGCTCGGCGAGGATGCCGGAAAGCACGATTCTACCACCGGTTTTCACATGGCTTGCCAGCAAGTCGCCCAACATGCGCAGCGGATTGGCCAGGATGTTGGCCAGCACCACGTCGTATTGGGCTTGCGGATTGGCGTCCGGCAGGAAGAAGTCGGCCTGCACGCCGTTCTGCTCGGCATTGTCTTGGCTTGAGCGCACCGCTTGCGGGTCGATGTCGATGCCTACGGCCGAGGCCGCGCCGAGCTTCAGCGCGGCGATGGCCAGGATGCCGGAGCCGCAGCCGTAGTCGAGCACGGACTCGCCGCCTTGCAGCTGCTTGTCCAGCCATTGCAGGCACAGCCGGGTGGTGGGGTGGCTGCCGGTGCCGAAGGCCAGGCCCGGGTCCAGCTGCAGGTTGACCGCGTTCGGTTCCGGCGCTTCGTGCCAAGTGGGGGTGATCCACAGCCGGTCGGAGATGCGGATCGGATCGAATTGCGACTGGGTCAGCCGCACCCAGTCCTGCTCTTCCACGCGCTCTATCTTGTAGCTGGGCATGGCCAGCCGGCAGGCGTTGGCGGCGGCCGCGATCAGCAGCGCCGGGTCGTCGTTCTCGTCGAACAGCGTGATGATGCGGCTCTGGCTCCACAGCTGGTCAACCGGCTCGCCTGGTTCGCCGAAGATGGGCTGCTCCTTGTCGGTGCCGGCCCAGGCGTCCTCGATGGCTGTGGACAGCGCGCCGGCGTCCATCAGCGCGTCGGCCAGCCGTTCGGCGACAGAGGAATCGGAATCAATGGTGGCTTGCAACCAGGCCATCAGGCGCTCCCTTTTTTCTGCTGCGACAGGCGGTTTTCCAAATAGTGGATGCTGGTGCCGCCACGCTGGAAGGCCGCATCCATGAACAGCTCCTGGTGCAGCGGGATATTGGTCTTGATGCCGGAAATCGCCATTTCCGACAGCGCCACGCGCATCCGGGCTATCGCCTGCTCGCGGGTGTCGCCATAAGCGATCAGCTTGCCCACCATCGAGTCATAGTGGGGCGGCACGACATAGCCCTGATAGATGTGCGAGTCGATGCGGATGCCGGGGCCGCCGGCCGGGTGGTAGCTCTCGATCTTGCCGGGAGACGGCACGAAGGTGAACGGGTCCTCGGCATTGATGCGGCATTCCATGGCGTGGCCGGAGATCACAATGTCTTTTTGCTTATAGCGCAGTTTCTCGCCGGCTGCGATGCGGATCTGCTCCTGAACGATGTCGACGCCGGTGATCATTTCGGTCACCGGGTGTTCCACCTGCACGCGGGTGTTCATCTCGATGAAGTAGAACTCGCCGTTTTCGAACAGGAATTCAAATGTGCCGGCGCCGCGGTAGCCGATCCGGCGGCAGGCTTCGGCGCAGGCTTCGCCTATCTTCTGGCGCTGCTTGTCGGTGATGCCGGGGGCAGGCGCCTCCTCGATCACTTTCTGGTGGCGGCGCTGCATGGAGCAATCGCGCTCGCCCAGATAGATGGCGTTGCCATATTCGTCGGCCAACACCTGGATTTCGATGTGGCGCGGATGCTCCAGGAATTTTTCCATGTAGACGGTGGGATTGCCGAACGCCGCGCCGGCTTCGGTGCGCGTCATCTGCACCGAGCTGATCAGCGCGCCTTCGGTATGCACCACGCGCATGCCGCGGCCGCCGCCGCCGCCGGCGGCTTTGATGATGACCGGGAAGCCGATCTTCTTGGCGATCTTGGTGATTTCCACCGGGTCGTCCGGCAAGGCGCCGTCGGAGCCGGGCACGCAAGGCACGCCGGCTTCGATCATCGCGTTCTTGGCCGATACCTTGTCGCCCATCAGGCGGATGGTGTCCGGGCGCGGGCCGATGAAGACGAAGCCGGATTGCTCGACGCGCTCGGCGAAGTCGGCGTTTTCCGACAGGAAGCCGTAGCCGGGATGGATGGCCTGGGCGTCGGTGACTTCGGCGGCGGCGATCAGCGCCGGCACGTTGAGATAGCTCTTGGCGGACGGGGCGGGGCCGATGCACACCGACTCGTCGGCCAGCTTCACGTATTTGGCTTCGCGGTCGGCCTCGGAATGCACGACCACGGTCTTGATGCCCATTTCGCGGCAGGCGCGTTGGATGCGCAGGGCGATTTCACCACGGTTGGCGATTAGAATTTTTTCGAACATGGAATTCTCCACAAGCCGGCCAGCGTCGGGATGATCGACCGGCCTTTGCTGTCACGTCAAACGACAAGGGCACAGACCTTGGCCGTGCCCTGAATCTCGCGAGGTCGTCGGAGCGTCTTACTCGATGACGAACAGCGGCTCGCCGTACTCCACCGGCTGGCCGTCTTCGACCAGGATGGCCTTGATCACGCCGGAGCGGTCGGCTTCGATCTCGTTCATCAGCTTCATCGCTTCGATGATGCACAGGGTGTCGCCGGCGTTGACGCTTTGGCCCACTTCGACGAAGGACTTGGCGCCGGGGCTGGGCGAGCGGTAGAAGGTGCCGACCATCGGCGACTTCATCGCGTTCTCATTGGCAACTGCCTGGGCCGCAGGCGCAGCGGCCGCCACCGGGGCGGCAGCCGCAGGAGCCGCGGGCGCGGCGGCGTACATTTGCGCCACCGGCTGGGCGTAGCCTGGCTGTTGGTTGGCGGATACGCGGGTGATGCGGACTTTTTCTTCGCCCTCGGTCACTTCCAGTTCGGCGATGCCGGACTCTTCGACCAGGTCGATCAGTTTCTTGAGTTTACGCAAATCCATTGTTGATCCTTCGAATGGGGTGTTCAGTTACGGCGATCAGGGCTGCGCGGACAAATGCCGCAGCGCGTGCGCCAGCGCCAGCTCGTAACCGTGGGGGCCCAACCCGCAAATCACACCGAGCGCCAGATCCGAAAAATACGAATGCTGGCGGAAGGGTTCGCGGGCATGGACATTGGATAGATGCACTTCGATAAACGGCACTTTCACCGCCGCCAGCGCATCGCGCAGCGCGACGCTGGTATGGGTGAACGCCGCCGGATTGATCAGGATGAAGGCGGTGCCGTCATCCAGACATTGATGTATGCGTTCAATCAGTACATGCTCGGCGTTGCTCTGCAATGCTGTCAAAGCAAAGCCGGCGGCTTTGGCCTGATCGGCCAGCCGCTGGTTGATGGCGTCAAGTGTGTCCCGGCCGTAGTGTTGTGGCTCCCTGACCCCGAGCAGATTGAGGTTGGGACCGTGCAGCACAAGGATGGATCGGCTCAAGGCCTGACTCCTGTTTTTCATCTTGGCCGCGAGTTTGCCGCACTTCGCAGCAAGATGTCCAGCGTTTGCAGAAATTAAAACAATCGTTTAGCGGCCGGAGCGCAGGGCAAGATCTTGGTTTTAGAGTAAAAACTTGTGTGAATCGGGGTGCCGCAGTGTAGCGTATCTGCAATATGTCAAGAAGTTATTTGCGCGTCCAGCGCGGATGGCGTCGGGCATTGGCCATCCCGGCACTGTGCCCGATGGTTGGGCGCAGGTATAATCGGCCGGTTCTGAACCATAGCTTTCACCATGCAGCTCTCCGATTTCGATTACCACCTGCCTGAGGCCTTGATCGCCCAGCATCCGCCGGCCGTGCGCGGCGCCAGCCGACTATTGCACGTGGACGGCATGACGTTGTCCGATCTCACTTTCGCTGATTTCCCATCGCGTTTGCAAGCCGGCGATTTGCTGGTGTTCAACGACACCCGCGTCATCCGCGCCCGCCTGTTCGGCGAAAAAGCCAGCGGCGGCAAGGTCGAGGCGCTGATTGAACGCGTGCTGGACGACCACACCGCGCTGGCGCATGTCCGCGCGTCCAAGTCGCCCAAACCGGGCAGCCGCCTGATTTTCGCCGGCCGCTGGGAAGCGGAGATGGTGGAGCGCCACGACTCGATGTTCAAGCTGCACTTCCTGGCCGAAGAGAACGTCTACGATATTCTGGAGGCGTCCGGCAAGCTGCCGCTGCCGCCTTATATCGAACGCAGCGCCGAGCAGGACGACGACGAGCGCTACCAGACCGTCTACGCCCGCGAGCAGGGCGCGGTGGCGGCGCCTACCGCCGGCCTGCACTTCACCGATGACATGCTGGCGACGCTGCAGGCGCAAGGCATCGCCACCGCCTTCGTCACGCTGCATGTCGGCGCCGGCACCTTCCAGCCGGTGAAGGTGGACAATGTGGCCGAGCACAAGATGCACAGCGAGATTTACGATATTCCGCAGTCCACGGTGGACGCCGTCGCCGCGGCGCGCGCCCGCGGCGGCCGCGTGGTGGCGATCGGCACCACCAGCGTGCGCGCGCTGGAATCCGCCGCGCAGCATGGCGAACTGAAAGCGGGGTGCGGCGAGACCGACATCTTCATCACGCCAGGTTATCGTTTCCGCGTGGTGGACCGCCTGCTGACCAATTTCCACCTGCCGAAATCGACGCTGTTGATGCTGGTGTCGGCGTTCGCCGGCTACGACGAGATTTTCCATGCCTACCGCCATGCGGTGGAGCAGCAGTACCGCTTCTTCAGCTACGGCGACGCGATGCTGCTGGAAAAGAAGGAATACTAATAATCTGGTGATAGCCACGGAAACACACGGAAAGACACGGAAATAAAGGCAAAGCCAAATATGGGACTTTCACCGGACAAGTGAGGGATTGATGCCAGCCTCCTTGCCATTTTGAAATTCAAGGATGTTTATGCGTTTTGTCCGTGTCTTTCCGTGTGTTTCCGTGGCTAATTTGAAGGATTGGAAGGAAGCTCATGCCTGGAATTATTCCTGAAGCCGCGCAGCCGGTGGAAATCCAGCTGCACCAAATCTCCAAGGTGTTGGAGATCGCCTTCGACGACGGCGCCCGTTTCGAGCTGCCGTGCGAGTATCTGCGCGTCTATTCGCCTTCGGCCGAAGTGCGCGGCCATGGCGTGGGCCAGGAGAAGCTGCAGACCGGCAAGCGCCATGTCGGCATCACCGCGCTGGAGCCCATGGGCCACTATGCCCTGAAGATCACCTTCGACGACGGCCACGACAGCGGCCTCTACAGCTGGAGCTATCTATACGAGCTGGGCGCCAAACGCGACCAGTACTGGCAGCAATATCTGGACAAGCTCGCCGCCGCCGGCGCGAGCAGGGAGTGAACATGGATAAGACCACGCATTTCGGTTACAAGACCGTGGCGGAGAGCGAGAAGGCCAGCAAGGTGGCCGAAGTCTTCCACTCGGTGGCCGGCAAGTACGATGTGATGAACGATCTGATGTCCGGCGGCCTGCACCGGGTATGGAAGCATTTCACGCTGACCACCTCCGGCGTGCGCGCCGGCGACAAGGTGCTGGACATCGCCGGCGGCACCGGCGACCTGGCGCGCGGCTGGGCCAAGCGCGTGGGCAAGAGCGGCGAAGTCTGGCTGACCGACATCAACAGCTCGATGCTGACCGTGGGCCGCGACCGCCTGCTGGACGAAGGCGTGATCTTGCCGGTGTCGCTGGCCGACGCGGAGAAGCTGCCGTTCCCTGACAATTATTTCGACGCGGTGTCGGTGGCTTTCGGCCTGCGCAACATGACGCACAAGGACGCGGCGCTGAAGGAGATGTGTCGCGTGCTGAAGCCGGGCGGCCGGCTGTTCGTGCTGGAGTTCTCCAAGGTGTGGAAGCCGCTGTCGCCGTTTTACGACTTCTACTCCTTCAAGGCCCTGCCCATCATGGGCAAGCTGGTGGCGAACGACGCCGACAGCTACCAGTATCTGGCCGAATCGATCCGCATGCACCCGGATCAGGAGACGCTGAAGCAGATGATGCTGGACGCGGGCTTCGGCAAGGTGGACTACCATAATCTGACCGGCGGCGTTGTTGCGCTGCACAAGGGCGTCAAGTTCTGATGACGCCGGAGCTGGCGGCGCGTCTGGCCGAGCTGGGGATCGCTCCGGCTGACTTGCTCGCGCGCGGGCTGGCAATCCATGCCGAGCCGGCCGAGCTGGCGTTGGCGGAGTCCAACGCGGAAGGGCGGGAGTTTCTGCTCATTCCCGCCGCGGCCGCAGCCTGGCAGGCGATGCGCCGCGCGGCGGCGGACCAGGGCGTGGAGATGTTCCTGCTGTCGGCTTTTCGCAGCGTGGCGCGGCAGCATGAGATCGTCGCCGCCAAACTGGCGCGCGGGCTGAGCCTGGACCAGATACTGCGCGTCAGCGCAGCGCCCGGCTTCAGCGAGCACCACACCGGCTGCGCCGTCGATATCGGCGCGCCCGGCTCGCCGCCGCTGGAGGAAGCGTTTGAAACCACCGCCGCTTTTGGCTGGCTTGAGCGGCGGGCGGCGGATTTCGGCTTTCATCTGAGCTACCCGCGCGGCAACGCCAGCGGCTATCTGTACGAGCCCTGGCATTGGCGCTGGCGGGCGTGACGGTTCACCGGAGTAAACACATGGCTCTGACCATCGCCGCATTCAACCATCTCTTGAACCAGCATCCGGCGCGGCGCGCCGAGCTGGCGCGCTTTGTCGGCCGGCGGGTCGCCATCGCGCTGCCGCCGCTGCATGTGGCTGGCGTGATTACCGCCGAGGGCTGGCTGGCCGCCTGCGAGGGTGAGCCGGAAGCCAAGCTGGTGCTGCGCCACGGCGTGCTGTTCTCGCACCTGAGCGGCCAGGCGCCGCAGTTGTCGGACATCGCGCTGGAGGGCGACGCCGAGCTGGCCGCCGCGCTCGGCCGCATCATCGGCCAGCTGCAATGGCACGCCAGCGAAGACCTGTCGCGGGTGTTCGGCGATGTGGCGGCGCAACGCATCGAAACGCTGGCGCGCGGCCTGTTCGGCTTCAAAGGGCAGTTGGCCTTCCGCCTGGCCGACAACTGGCTGGAGCACTTGCGCGAGGATGGCGCGGTGCTGGCCGGCCGGCACCAGGTGGGACGCTTCGTGCAAGACGTGGACAAGCTGCGCGATGACGCCGGCCGGCTGGATAAGCGGCTGGAGCGGCTGGAAGCCGCGCTCAATCATAAACAGAATTCCCAGACCTGACGGATTTATGTCGATATCGCGCTCGCTGAAGATTGTTGCCACCCTGTACCGCTACGGTTTGGATGATTTCCTGGAAGGGCATTCCAGGCTGGCCTTCCTGCACAAGCTGTTCCGCCTGTGCCCCATCCCGCGCGACACCGCCGCGCCGCTGCCGGCGCGGATGCGAATGGCGCTGGAGAGCCTGGGCCCGATCTTCGTCAAGTTCGGCCAGGTGCTGTCCACGCGGCGGGACTTGCTGCCGCCGGAGTACGCCGACGAGCTGGCCTTGCTGCAAGACCGGGTGCCGCCGTTTGACGGCGCGCTGGCGCAACAGGTGGTGGAAAGCAGCCTGGGCCGCAAGATCGATGAAGTCTATGTCGATTTCAACCTGACCCCGGTGGCCAGCGCCTCCGTCGCCCAAGTGCACAAGGCCTGGCTGCGGCAAGCGGACGGCAGCCGCGGCCGCGAAGTGGCGGTCAAGGTGCTGCGGCCCGGCATCCTGCCGGTGATCGAGCAGGACCTGTCCCTGATGCGCACCCTGGCCGGCTGGGTGGAGAAGCTGTTCGCCGACGGCAAGCGGCTGAAGCCGCGCGAGGTGGTGGCCGAGTTCGACAAATATCTGCACGACGAGCTGGACATGATGCACGAGGCGGCCAACGCCTCGCAGCTGCGGCGCAACTTCAAGGGCTCGGACAAGCTGATCGTGCCGGAAGTGTTCTACGACTACTCCAGCCGCGAGGTGCTGACGCTGGAGTGGATGCATGGCATCCCGGTAGGCCAGGTGGAGCAGCTGCGGCAGGCCGGCATCGATCTGAGCAAGCTTAGCCGCTACGGCGTGGAAATCTTTTTCACCCAAGTGTTCCGCCACGGCTTTTTCCATGCCGACATGCATCCGGGCAATATCTTCGTGGCCGCCGACGGCCGCTATATCGCGCTGGACTTCGGCATCGTCGGCAGCTTGACCGACACCGACAAGCACTATCTGGCGGTCAACTTCCTGGCTTTCTTCAACCGCGACTACCACCGCGTGGCCACCGCCCACATCGAATCGGGCTGGGTGCCCAAGGATACCCGCGCCGAGGAGCTGGAAGCCGCGGTGCGAACCGTGTGCGAACCCATCTTCGAGAAGCCGCTGTCGCAAATTTCCTTCGGCATGGTGCTGTTGCGCCTGTTTGAAACCAGCCGCCGCTTCAATGTGGAAATCCAACCGCAGCTGGTGCTGCTGCAGAAGACTTTGCTGAATATCGAAGGCCTGGGCCGCCAGCTGGACCCGGAGCTGGACTTGTGGGATACGGCGAAGCCGTTCCTGACCAAGTGGATGAACGAGCAGGTCGGTTGGCGCGGCCTGTTGCGCACGCTGAAAAATGAAGCGCCGCAATGGGCGACGACCTTGCCGACCTTGCCGCGCAAACTGAACGATACGCTGAGCTCGGCCAAGACCGACTTGCTGGTGGAAGGCTATATCCAGCTGATGCGCGAACAGAAGCGACAGAATTTCCTGCTGCTGCTGATCGCCCTGCTGCTGGCGGCGCTGTTGGCCAAGACGTTGTGGTAGGGCCGATGTTGCGCCGATGTTTTGGCGAGCGGGAGAAACGGGCAATGGCCAACGGCTGTTGCCCGTTTTTCTTGGGCATGATGGAGCCAGGCGCGCCGCCTTGTGGGTAAGTGTCGGTCATGGCGGATGGCTGTGGATAAGTGGGTCGGCTGCCGCGCGGCGGCCAACTGCATGTTTTTTGGATGCCTTGCCAGCGGCATGCAGGTAAATGTCTGCCGAATCAGGCGGATGGCATGAATCTTCCATGGCATGGTGCTAATTATTGCCGGATGCCGCAGAGCGGGCGAAAAATGCGGTAATCTTGGCCAAAAATACCACTCATCAGGAGCTGCTTATGTTAAGCCGCAACGCCGCGCTGCCGCGCATCGTCATTGTCGGGGGAGGCGCTGGGGGGCTAGAGCTGGCCACCCGCCTGGGCCGCACCCTGGGCGCGCGCCACCGCGCGCAAATCGTGCTGGTCGATGGCTCGCCCACCCATATCTGGAAACCGCTGTTGCACGAAGTGGCGACCGGGGCCTTGAATACCGGCGAGGACGAAGTCAATTACTTCGCCCACGGCTACCGCAACGGCTACGATTTCGAATTCGGCTACATGACCGGCCTGGACCAGGCGCAACGCACGATACGGCTGTCTGCCATCCAGAGCCAGGATGGGAGCGAACTGAGCCCGGCGCGCGATGTGTCCTATGACTGGCTGGTGATCGCGGTGGGCGCTCAGGCCAACGACTTCGGCACGCCCGGCGTGGCCGAGCACGCCATGTTCCTGAACACGCCGGCCGATGCCGAAAAGCTGCGCCACCGCGTGCTGGAGCAGGCCTTCCGCGCCAGCGGCGCCGCGGCGCCGGCGCGCGCGCTGTCCATCGCCATCGTCGGCGGCGGCGCCACCGGGGTGGAACTGGCCGCCGAGCTGAACCATACCATGTGCGAGCTGCACCACTATGGCGCGCGCCTGCAGCCGGAACGCGTCAAGATCAGCGTGATCGAAGGCGCCGAGCGCATCCTGGCCGCGGCGCCGCCGTCGCTGTCCGCTTACGCCGAGGAGCAACTCGCGGCCAAGCGCATTCAGGTGCTGACCAACAGCCTGGTGGCGGCGGTGGAGGCCGATGGCGTGGCGTTGAAGGATGGCCGCAAGATCGAAGCCGACATCACGGTGTGGGCCGCCGGCGTCAAGGCACCGGCCTGGCTGGCCACGCTGGACGGCCTGGAAGTGAACCGCGTCAACCAGCTGGTGGTGGATACCCGGCTGCATTGCGCCGGCGGCGACTGCATCTACGCGATGGGCGATTGCGCCGCCGCGCCGGACGGCGACAGCGGCCGCATGCTGTCCGCCACCGCCCAGGTTGCGCACCAGCAGGCGCGCTACCTGGCCGACGAACTGGCTCGCCGACTGGACGACAAGCCGGCGCGGCCGTTTGTGTTCAAGCCGCAGGGCATGATGGTGTCGCTGGGCAAGCACACCGCGGTGGGCAGCCTGGCGGCCGTGGTGGGGCCGAAGCGCGATTACCACGTGGAAGGCCGCGGCGCGAAGCTGATCTACGCCTCGCTGTACCGCATGCACCAGGCGGCAGTGCATGGCTGGGTGCTGGCGGTGCTGCTGTTCATCGGCGACAAGCTGCGCCGCGCGGCGCGGCCGGCCTTGAAGCTGCATTGATGGCTGGGCAGGCTGTAGCGGCCCTGCCGAGGATGTGCTGATAAATGCTGTCGCCTTAGCGTGGACAGTGGCATTTTGGTTTGGTAGTGGGAAGGGCGTGGCTGCGCAGCGCGGGCAAGGCCTGATGGCCTGCCCGCCCTACTTGGCTGCGGCTTTTCTAGCCTTAACGATTTGCATGGCGCATCGGCAGCCATCCCATTCCCCGTCGGCCCGTGCCGGCAAAACAGCCTTGGGCCAGGGGCTTTAAGCCGCCGCTTTTTTGATCGGCGGCTTCCTGGAGCAAGGCTGTTTTGTCGGGGTTTCTCGGGCCGTTGGGGTCGCCTAGGGTTGCAAGGGAACTGGCGGGACAGTTCCCTTGCCCGTTCGCCGGGCGGAACCGGCAAGCGAATCATCGTCCGCGAAGCGGACTCCATTCCTGATTTCGAAATCTTTCATCTGCACCCGCGCTGGCGACGTTTGTTTGCGGCCAGTCTCGTGGATGGTCATGTGCTGCGCCGCAGCTTGACCCATCCCCGACATTTCTCGATGCTGTTTTGACGTTGGCATATCGAAGGGGCGGGCATGGAGCTGGGCAAGTGGTTGGACGAGCGGCCGTTGGGCGCATTTCAGTATCGGCTGTTGATTCTGTGCGGCTTGTGCATGATTCTGGACGGCTTCGACGTGCAGGCCATGGGTTATGTGGCGCCGGCCCTGCTGGAAGACTGGGGCATCGCCAAGGCGGCGCTGGGGCCGGTGTTCGGCTCGGGTCTGCTGGGGCTGATGCTGGGCGCGCTGCTGTTCGGCGCCGTGGCGGACCGCATCGGCCGCCGCCCGGTGTTGCTGCTGTGCACGCTGCTCTTTTCCGCCGGCATGCTGGCCACGTCCCTGGCCGCCAGCCTGCCGCAGTTGATCGCGCTGCGGCTGATCACCGGCATCGGCTTGGGCGGCATCATGCCCAATGCGATGGCGCTGGCCGGCGAATATAGCCCGGCGCGGCGGCGCGCCAGCCTGATGATGATCATTTCCTGCGGCTTCACCGCCGGCGCGCTGCTGGGGGGCTTGCTGGCCGCCTGGCTGATTCCGGCCCATGGCTGGCGCGCGGTGTTCATCGTCGGCGGTGCCGCGCCGCTGCTATTGTGGTTGCCTATGCTGCGCGGTCTGCCCGAGTCGGCGAAATTCCTGCTGCTGCGCGGTCGGCCGGCGCAGGCCCTGTTCTGGCTGCGGCGGATGGACCCTGCCTTGCCGGCCGATTGCCAGCCGTGGCTGGCGGAACAGCCGGCCTCGCGCAATCCGGTGATCGAACTGTTCCGCCATGGCTTGGCGCGGCGTACGCTGCTGCTGTGGCTGCTCAGCTTTCTGAATCTGATCGTGCTGTATTTCCTGTCCAACTGGATGCCGTCGCTGCTGCGGGCGCAAGGGCTGGACATGCGCCATGCCCTGCTGGCGGGCAGCATGCTGCAACTGGGCGGAGTGGTGGGCACGTTGGTCTTCGGTCACTGGATAGACCGTCTGGGCTTCCGCAAGGTGTTGCTGGCCAGCTTTCTGCTGGCGGCATTGGGCTTGTGGACGCTGGGCGGCATCGAAGGCGAGGCCTTGTGGCTGTATGGGCTGCTGTTTTGCGCCGGCTTTTGCGTCATCGGCGTCCAGCCGGCGGTCAACGCGCTGGCGGCCAGCGCCTATCCCACCGGCCTGCGCGCCACCGGCGTAGGCTGGAGCCTAGGCATCGGCCGCATCGGCTCGGTGCTGGGTCCGTGGCTGGGCGGCGTGCTGATCGGGCTGTCTTGGAGCCAGCCGGCGCTGTTCGCCCTGCTCGCGCTATTGGCCTTGGCTGCGGCGGGCGTGGTGTGGGCCTATCACCGCGAACCCGCGCGGACGCGGGCGGAGGAAGCGGCTTAGATCGCCAGCAGCGCCGCGATCACGCGGCGGTCTTCCGCCAGCAGGATGTTGAAGGTGCGGCAGGCGGCCTGGGTGTCCATGCACTCGATGCCTATGCCGGCCTGGGTCAGCGCGGCGTACAGCTTGGGATGGACGAAGCGTTGGCTCTTGCCGGAACCGAACAGCACCACTTCCGGCTGATAAGCCAGCAAGACCTCGAAATGCTCCGCGGCCAGGCTGGCGAAGTCCGGCGCGGCCCAGCTGACGATCTCGTCGCCGCTGACGATCAGGTTGCCGTCGTGGCGTTGGGCGTTGATCAGCACATGGCCTTCGCCGTAGCCGGTGAACAGGTTTTTGCCCTGTCCCAGCGACTGATGCATTTTCATCGGAATGGCTCCATTGACTCTGGGTTGCGGACGATGCGCGCGCCGCGCGTCGGCGCTGTGCAGTGCGTCAAAGATTGGGATAGGATTATACCCAGACCCGGAGTGGACGCGACCACGCCCTGTATGTGGTTTCCCGCCGGCCAACCAATACGAGAGATCCCATGAAACAGCCACACCGCCAAAGAAACGCCATAGCGTCTGGCGGGCAGCCCGAAACGGAAACCCCCTCCATGCAGCCCGTACATAAATCCAACAAGCTCGCCAACGTCTGCTACGACATTCGTGGCCCGGTGCTCGAGCACGCCAAGAAGATGGAGGATGAGGGCCATCGCATCATCAAGCTGAATATCGGCAACCCGGCGCCGTTTGGCTTCTTCGCCCCGGACGAGATCATCGAGGACGTGATCGTCAACCTGCCGGCCGCCTCCGGCTATTCCGATTCCAAGGGCCTGTTCGCCGCGCGCAAGGCCATCATGCATTACGCGCAGCAGAAGAGCCTGCCCAATGTGGCGATGGACGACATCATCATCGGCAACGGCGTGTCCGAACTGATCGTGATGGCCATGCAGGCGCTGCTGGACAACGGCGACGAAGTGCTGGTGCCGGCGCCGGACTATCCGCTGTGGACCGCGGCGGTCAGCCTGGCCGGCGGCAAGGCCGTGCACTACGTCTGCGACGAAGAGCAGGGCTGGTTCCCCAGCATCGACGACATCCGCGCCAAGATCACCCCGTCCAGCCGCGCCATCGTCATCATCAACCCGAACAACCCGACCGGCGCGGTGTATCCGCCGGCCTTGCTGCAGCAGATCGTCGACCTGGCGCGCCAGCACCAGTTGATCATCTACGCCGACGAAATCTACGACAAGGTGCTGTACGACGCGGTCAAGCACACCTCCATCGCCTCGCTGGCGCCGGACCTGTTCGTGGTGACGCTGAACGGCCTGTCCAAGAACTACCGAGCCTGCGGCTACCGCGCCGGCTGGATGGTGCTGTCCGGCGAGAAGACGCATGCCAAGGACTATATCGAGGGCCTGAACATGCTGGCCTCGATGCGGCTGTGCGCCAACGTGCCTTCGCAGTATGCGATCCAGACCGCGCTGGGCGGCTACCAGAGCATAGACGACTTGGTGGCGCCGGGCGGCCGCCTGGCTCGCCAGCGCGATCTGGCGCACAAGCTGTTGACCGAGATACCGGGCGTCAGCTGCGTCAAGCCGCAGGGCGCCCTGTACTTGTTCCCCAAGCTGGATCCCAAGGTTTACCCGATCGCCGACGACCAGCAGTTCATCCTGGAGCTGTTGCAACAGGAGAAGGTGCTGCTGGTACAGGGCAGCGGCTTCAACTGGATTGCGCACGATCACTTCCGCGTGGTATTCCTTCCCAACTCGGATGATCTGATCGAGGCCATCGGCCGGATCGCCAGCTTCCTCGAGCGTTACCGCAAGCGCCACGGCAGCGAGGTCTGATCGTAGCGTTATGAGGCGGCGGAGAAATCCGCCGCCGGCAGGACCGTGCGGATAGCCCAAGCTGTCCAGACGGCCTTGAGCCGAATAAAAACCAGGGACTGAATGGAGATGTATATGAAACCGATCAATATCGGCCTGATGGGCGTCGGCACCGTCGGCGGCGGCACCGCCACCGTGTTGAAACGCAACGCCGGCGAGATCACCCGCCGCGCCGGCCGAGAAATCCGCCTGATCCAGGCCGCTAACCGCGACGTGGCCAAGGCCCGCGCCGCCTTGGGGCCGGATGTGCAGGTGGTGGACGATGCGCTGCTGGTCGTCAACAATCCGGACGTGGACATCGTGGTTGAATTGATCGGCGGCGACACCATCGCCAAGGAACTGGTGCTGAAGGCCATCGCCAACGGCAAGCATGTGGTCACCGCCAACAAGAAGCTGCTGGCGCTGCACGGCACGGAAATTTTCGCCCGCGCCCAGGAGAAGGGCGTGATGGTGGCGTTCGAGGCGGCCGTGGCCGGCGGCATCCCCATCATCAAAACCTTGCGCGAAGGCCTGGCCGCCAACCGCATCGAATGGATCGCCGGCATCATCAACGGCACCTCCAACTTCATCCTGACCGAGATGCGCGACAAGGGCGCCAGCTTCGCCGAGGTGCTGGCCGAGGCGCAGAAACTCGGTTACGCCGAGGCGGACCCGACCTTCGACATCGAAGGCCACGACGCCGGCCACAAGCTGACCATCATGGCGGCGCTGGCTTTCGGCATCCCGATGCAGTTCGATCAGTGCTATCTGGAGGGCATCAGCAAGCTGGACGGCCGCGACATCCGCTACGCCGAGGAGCTGGGCTACCGCGTCAAGCTGCTGGGCCTGACCCGCCGCACCGACAAGGGCGTGGAGCTGCGCGTGCATCCGACGCTGATTCCGGAAAGCCGGCTGATCGCCAACGTCAACGGCGTGATGAACGCGGTGCTGGTCAAGGGCGACGCGCTGGGTCCGACGCTGTACTACGGCGCCGGTGCCGGCGCCCTGCCCACCGCGTCGGCCGTGGTAGCGGATATCGTCGACGTCACCCGTTTGCTGACTTCCGACCCGGAGCATCGCGTGCCGCATCTGGCCTTCCAGCCGGACCAGCTGCAGGATCTGCCTATCCTGCCTATCGCCGATGTCACCAGCTCGTATTATTTGCGCATCGGCGCCGTGGACCGCGCCGGCGTGCTGGCCAACATCACCCGCCTGCTGGCGGAGAACGGCATCTCGATCGAGGCGCTGATCCAGAAGGGATCGGTCAGCGACGGCACCGCCGAAGTGGTGATTCTGACCCACCGAGTGCAGGAAAAAGCGATCAATCGGGCCATAGCCAGCATCGAAGCGCTGGACAGCGTAGCTGGCAAGGTAGTGCGTCTGAGGATGGAAGAGTTGAATGACTAAGTCTTTGCAAGCCGGCTTGTACGCCGCGTTGTTTACCGGCGTCGCCGCGGCGACGCCGCTGAGCCCCGGCCAGCATCAGTTGCTGCAGGGTTTCCTGATGCGCGGCTGTCTGAAGCGCACGCCGGCTTCCGACGGCGTCGGCCAGCCAGGCAACGAGCAGGTGCAGCGTTATTGCCAGTGCGCCAGCGAGAAACTGGCCAATACCTTCACCGCGGAAGAGGTGATGGGCGTGCTCACCGGCCAGATCAAGAAAGACGACCCGCGCGGCAAACAGCGCCTGAAGGAGGCGTCCGCCGCCTGCGGCCAATATCTGGAAACACAGCAATGAAATACGTCAGTACCCGCGGCGGCATGGCGCCGCTGCCGTTTTGCGAAACCGTGCTGATGGGCCTGGCGCCGGACGGCGGCCTGTTGCTGCCGGAGCGCTACCCGCAGATCGACCGCGCCACGCTGGATGCCTGGCGGCAACTGGGCTACGCCGATCTGGCGTTTGAAATCATCCGCCTGTTCGCCGACGACATCCCGGCGGACGACCTGAAGGGCATCGTCGAACGCGCCTACCGCGCGGAAACCTTCGGCAGCGAGGCCATCGCGCCGCTCAAGCGCCTGCATGACGGCCTGGCCATCCTGGAGCTGTCCAATGGTCCGACGCTGGCGTTCAAGGACATGGCCATGCAGTTCCTGGGCCAGCTGTTCGAATACGTGCTGGACAAGCGCGGCGAGACGCTGAACATCCTGGGCGCCACTTCCGGCGACACCGGCTCCGCCGCCGAATACGCCATGCGCGGCAAGCGCGGCATCCAGGTGTTCATGCTGAGCCCGGACGGCAAGATGAGCGCCTTCCAGCGCGCGCAGATGTACAGCCTGCAGGATGCAAACATCCACAACATCGCCATCCAGGGCATGTTCGACGACTGCCAGGACATCGTGAAGGCGGTGCAGAACGACCATGCCTTCAAGGCGCGCCACAAGATCGGCACCGTCAATTCCATCAACTGGGCGCGTGTGGTGGCGCAGGTAGTGTATTACTTCAATGGCTACTTCCGCGCCACGGACAGCAACGATCAGCTAGTCAGCTTCTGCGTGCCGTCCGGCAACTTCGGCAACGTCTGCGCCGGCCATGTGGCGCGGCAGATGGGCCTGCCTATCGACCGCCTGATCGTCGCCACCAACGAAAACGACGTATTGGACGAGTTCTTCCGCACCGGCCGCTATGCGCCGCGCGGCAGCGAGCGCACCTATGTCACTTCCAGCCCGTCCATGGACATCTCCAAGGCCTCCAACTTCGAGCGCTTCGTGTTCGACCTGATGGGCCGCGACGGCGAGGCGGTGAAGCGCTTGTGGGCCGAGGTGGATGCCGGCGGCGGCTTCCAGCTGGATGCGGAAACGATGAGCCGGGTGCGCGAAGCGTTCGGTTTCGTCTCCGGCAAGAGCGCGCACGCCGACCGCATTGCGACCATCCGCCAAGTGGACGCCGAGGACGGCGTGGTGGTGGACACCCACACCGCCGACGGCATCAAGGTGGCGCGCCAGCTGCGGCGCGCGGGCGAGAATATCGTCTGCCTGGAAACCGCGCTGCCGGCCAAGTTCGCCGAAACCATACGCGAGGCCCTGGACCGCGACCCGCCGCGCCCAGCCGGCTTCGAGCGGCTGGAAGCCTTGCCGCAGCGCGTGGTGACGCTGCCGGCGGATGCCGGCCAGGTCAAGGCCTTGATCGAGACAACCTTGGCCTAAGCCGCCTTGATGGCATAAACAAAACAGGCTCCGCATGCGGAGCCTGTTTTGTTTGCTGCGCGGAGGATCAGAACGACACGGCTACGCCGATATTGCCGCCAGTCTGGTTGCCGCCGTTCTTGCCGCTGGTGGCGGTGAGCTGGCCAAAGGCGGTGACCTTCTTGTTGAAGTTGGCGCTGACGCCGGCCGTCCATTCCATCCAGTTGCTGGCGGGTTTGCCCAGATTGGTTGTCCAGTCGCCCATGGCGGTGGCGAGGCCGGCTGTGACGTTGCGGTCATCCTGCTTGAACTCGTGGGCGTAGCTGACCTTGGCGTAAGGACTGAATTGACCGATGGTGGCGTCCAGCTGCCAACCCACGCGGCCCACCAGCGAGCTGCGGGTTTGCTCGTTGAAATACATGCTGCTGCTGTTGCCGCCTTGTTCGGTAAATCCACCAACCTTGGCGTGCGCGAAATCCAGACCCGCCACCGGGCCATGGGTGAGGCTGCCGTATTGCAGGCGATAGCCGCCGCCAATGCGCATGCCGTACTGGGTCTGGCGCGTCTTGCCGCCGATGTTGATCGTCGCCGGGCCTTCCGTCACGCTACGGCTGGTGTCGACGTCGCCGGAGCCGACATGCACGTCGCCGTCTATCCAGAACTTGTCCTGGTTGTAGCTCACCAGGCCGGTCATCAGCGTTGTGCGGTCGTTCAGCGTGCCGGGGGTGCCGGAGCTCGTCACATCGGACTTGCCCTGCTGGCGCGACATGGCCAGACCCAGGCTCAGGCTGGGACTGGCCTGGAAATCCAGGCCCAGGGTGTACAGCTGGCCCTTGGGCTTGGACTCCAGGCCGTTGTAAGCAATCTTGTCCTGGTTGAATGCGCCGTCCACAAATGCGCTGACCGTGCCGACGGCGCGCTGTTGCGAGCGGATGGCCTGGTAGCGGGCGTCCAGCGCGCTGCCGAGCTGGCGGGCGTTGTTCAAGGCCGATTCAGGCATGGCGGCGGCGAATAGCGGCGCTTGCAGCAGGCCGTAGGTATAGTCGCCTATCAGCTTATGCGCAGCCGGGGTCGGATGCAGCGGATCGGTGAAAACATAGACCTGATTAGGAAGGACGTTGGCCGGACAACTGATGGCGGATTGGGGGCAGGCCGAGCCGGTCACATTGGTGAAGCCATACTTGCCCGGATTGGCCAGGATTTCTTGGAACAGCAAGGCGACATTGGCGCGCACCACATTGTGTTGCAGATTGTTGCCGCTCAGCATCATGTCTACCAGCTGGTTGTAGCCGGAGGACAATTGCTGCAGGCTGGGTTGCACCCCAGCTTGGGTCGATGTGCCGTTGTAGAACGCCGCAACCGTGCCTGTCGGCAAGCTCAAAGCGCTGTTTGCCGCGGCCAGCGCGGCCTGGATCAACTTGGGGTCGTTGCCCGCGCCGGATGCGGCGCTCAATTGTTGCCATGCTGCGCCATAGGCGGTATTCACCTGATTGTCAGTCAGGCCAAGTTTTTGTTGCACCGCTTGCAGCGAGGCATAGATAGCCAGCGGCGCAGCCGACATGTCTGGCAGTGTCGGAACGATGATGGTCTTGGCGCCGGCGCGTTCCAGCATCGCTACGCTGGTGGCGGCAGCCTGGGCGGACGCTGTAATGAATTTCTGGCCGGTGGTGCTCGATGCGGTAGAGAGAGCGGCGATCACATCATTGCCGCCAATCCATACCGTATACAAGGCGTTGGCGTCAGCCTTTCCGCCAGTGGCGGTCAGGTAATTCTGGATCTGGGTGGGCAGCTCCAGGATTTTTGTAGCGTTGTCGGGGCCGACCGATTCGATGCCTGCGGCCGCCGTCGGGAAGTTGGTGGTCGCGGATGTGTAGTCCTGGGCGATGGCCCCGCCCTGGGCATAATTGTTGCCCTGCTTGCTGGTATTGGCGTTGCTTGGATTATTGGCGACGGATTTTAGGCCGTAATGACCGCTTAGCACGTCAGTCCAGTTGGCGCCATTGCCAGTGGTCCAGCGAGCATTAAGCGGCCATTGGCCGCCGGTAGGCGTGGGCAGCAGTTGGAATGCGCCTACGTCAGACAGGCTATCCCCAAAGAAATAGATATTGCTGTAAGCATGGGCAGCGGCGGGCAGGGCCATTGCGGTGGCCAGGGCGAGAGCGGTCAAGCGGATGCGCATCAGGGTCTCCTCGTGAAACGAGCATGCAAATGTTTTATTTGGTTTAAGAGTCTAAACTCTATTCAAACGATTATTCGAATGTTGCAGCCACTTGTCAATGACATCCCATGTCATGGGGCGCTTGCGTTAAAATGCGGGCATGCGAAGACTTTTTTTGTGCGGTTGCTGCCTGCTGCTGGCCTTGTCGGCCCGAGCCGACGGCATCCAGAATCTGGGCGTGTTGGAAAAGCTGGCCGAGCAGTTTTTGAAGCGCGAGCTGGGCTTGCGCGAGGCCAGTTGGAAGCTGGGGCAACTGGATCGCAAGCTGGCAGTGCCGGCCTGCGCCAAACCGAAGGCGGAATGGGCCAATCCGGCGGTGACCACTGGCGCGACGGCGGTTTTGCTCTCCTGTCCCGATTTAGGCTGGACCTTGCGCCTGCCGGTGATGATCAATGAAAAGCGCCTGGGCGTGGCGCTGAACCGGGCCGTGGCCCCTGGCGAGCAGTTGACTGCGGACGATGTCAGGCTAGTGGAGATCAGCAATCCGGCGCTAGCCAGCAATGTGCTGACCGATGCCAGCCAGGCGGTGGGGCAGGTGATGCGCTCGGGCGCGCCGTCTGGCGCCTGGCTGCGCAACTTCATGGTGCGGGCGCCCTATCTGGTGAGGGTGAACCAGCAGGTCAAGGTGTCGGCGGAAGGCGAAGGCTTCGCCGCGGAGGCAGAGGGCATGGCGATGGGCAACGCCGCTTTGGGCGAGCAGGTCAATGTCCGGCTGAGCACGGGAAGGGTGGTGCGCGGCATGGTGCGGCAGGATGGCAGCGTCGCTGTGGTTTTTTAGCAGATATCGTCTAGAAAAATAGTTCAAGAGATTGTTTTTTCGGTCGATAATAGAGTCAGTTGAGTATAGCTTCTGGAAGGCCAGGCCATGAAAATCGACAATTCGGGCAAGCTGTCGGGTACCTACAGCACCCAAAGCAAGACCCCTCCGCGGGCGCCGTCCAGTTCCAGCACCAGCGACAGCAGCGCGAGCGGCGACAGTGTGAAGATCAACTCCGTAGCCAGCCGCTTGAGCGCCATCGGCAATGATCCCAGCGCCCAGCAGCCGTCTTTCGACGCCGCCAAGGTCGAGTCGATCAAGTCCGCCATCGCAAACGGCAGCTTCAGCATCAATGCCGACAAGATCGCCGACGGCCTGATCTCCTCGGCGCAGGAACTGCTGCGCGGCTGAGCGGCGAGCCGGGCGGATCGCCGGTAGCGATGAGGCGACAAGATGTCAGTCATAGATGAATTCACAGAGTTGTGCCGGGCTGAGATAGCGCTCATGTCCCGGCTGCTTGCGTTGTTGGAGCAGGAGCAATCCTTGCTGATCAACAGGCTGGAGCACCAATTGGATGCGCTGGCCGACGAAAAGAGCGAAGTGCTGGACGAATTGGCGCAGCAGTCCGCCTCGCGTGGCAAGCTGCTGGCGGAGCAGGGCGTGCAGGATAAGGATACCTTGTATATCTGGCTGGCCGACAAGCCAGCCGCTTGCGAAGCCTGGGTGCAGTTGGAAGACGTGGTTGGCCGCGCGCAGGGCGTCAACCAGCTTAACGCCGGCTTCGTATCCGAACGTCTGCAGGAAGTCGAGGGCGCCTTGACCGCATTGCGCGCGGCGGCGGCTTCCACGCTGGGTTATGACCGCGACGGCAATCGTCCCGATGTGGTGACCGGCCGCCGCTTATTGGGGTCGGCTTGAGCCGCCGGTCTGTCAGCTTGGCGCCGCAAGGCGCCTTTTCTTTGCCTGTTGTCCGAATCATCGCGGCTGGGCGCAGGCGCCCCCTTTGTGGTATCTTCCCCAGCGGTCCCGTGAAAATCACATCCAGAACCCATGACCCTGATTTCCTTGATTCTCGCCCTGGCCTTGGAACAGTTGCGGCCGCTCGGCAACCGCAACCGGGTGTGGCTGTTGTTCACCCGTTACGCCAACCATCTCGAGCGCAACCTGAATGCCGGTGCCGAACGCCACGGCGTGCTGGCTTGGCTGGCCGCCATCGTGCCCGCCATAGCGCTGAGCCTGTTGGTGTTCTACTCGCTGAAGGCGGTCAGCCCCTTGCTGGCGCTGGCCTTCAATGTGCTGATCCTGTATCTGACCATGGGCTTCCGCCATTTTTCCAGCGCTTTTTCCGAGATTTCGCTGGCCCTGGCGGAGGGGCGGGACCTGGATGCGCGCGTGGCGCTGGCCAACTGGACCGGGCAACCCACTGCCGAGCTGTCGGTGGAGGAGATCTCCCGTCTGGCGATAGAGCAAGGCGTGGTGGACAGCTACCGCCATGTGTTCGGAACCATGTTCTGGTTCGTGTTGCTGCCGGGCCCATCCGGTGCCTTGCTGTACCGCTTGTGTTCTATGCTGAATCAGAAGTGGGGCATCCGCGGCGCGACAGATGACTTGTTTGGCCTGTTCGCCGCCAGAGCGGCGGCTTGGCTGGATTGGCTGCCGGTGCGTTTGACGGCGGCGGCTTTCGCCGTGATGGGCGATTTCGAGGATGCCGTGTACTGCTGGCGCTCGCAGGCCAGAACCTGGGGCAACTACGCCAATGGGATTCTGCTGGCCTCCGCCGCCGGCGCGCTGGGCGTCCGCTTGGGCGATCCGCTGCGCCAGGATTATTCGGTGAAATACCGTCCGGAGCTGGGCTTGGGCGACGAAGCCGATCCCAGCTACCTGAGAAGCGCGGTGGGCTTGGTATGGCGATCCGCCTTGTTGTGGCTGGCGGTTGTGCTGTTGATCAGCGTGGCCAGCCATATGGGCTGACGGTGTGTTGCCACTCTTGAGGAGTGGCAATTGCTTTATCCGCCGCCGGTCGATTGATGAACATCGGGGCGCGTTGGCGCAATGGCGCAACGTGCCCCTCCGTATTGCAGGAGTGTGTTAAATGTTGTTTTCGGAACTGGGCTTGTCGCCTGAGATCCTGCGAGCGATCGAGGAGCAGGGCTATAGCCAGCCGACGCCGATCCAGGAAAAGGCCATCCCGCTGGTGTTGTCGGGCCGCGACCTGCTGGCTGCGGCGCAAACCGGCACCGGCAAGACTGCCGCCTTCATGCTGCCCATCCTGGAGCGCCTGAAGAAGTTTGCCAATACCAGCGTATCGCCGGCCATGCATCCGGTGCGGGCCCTGGTGATTTCCCCGACCCGGGAACTGGCCGATCAGATCGGTGAGAACGTCAAGAGCTACACCAAATACCTGCCGTTGCGCGCCACCACCGTCTACGGCGGCGTCAATATGGATCCGCAGACGCAGGAATTGCGCCGCGGGGTGGAAATCCTGATCGCCACGCCGGGCCGCCTGCTGGATCACATCCAGCAGAAGTCGATTCAGCTGAACAAGGTGGAAGTGCTGGTGCTGGACGAGGCCGACCGCATGCTGGACATGGGCTTCATCCAGGATATCCGCAAGATCATGGGCATGCTGCCCAAGGAGCGCCAGACGCTGCTGTTCTCGGCCACCTTCGCGCCGGAGATCAAGCGCCTGGCGGCCGACTTCATGCATGCGCCGCAGACGGTGGAAGTGGCCCGCCAGAACGCCACCAACGACCAGGTCGAGCAACTGGTGTTCCAGGTGGACAACTTCAAGAAGCGCCAGCTGCTGGCACATTTGATCCGCTCGCGCGAGATGAGTCAGGTGATCGTGTTCTGCAAGACCAAGATCAGCGCTGACCAGCTGGCGCGCGATTTGAAGCGCGATGGCCTGGACGCCGAGGCCATTCACGGCGACAAGACGCAGGGCGCGCGGCTGGAGACGCTGGCTGGCTTCAAGGAAGGCAAGCTGCGCGTGCTGGTGGCCACCGACGTGGCCGCGCGCGGGCTGGATATTTCCGAGCTGCCGTATGTGGTGAACTTTGAGCTGCCGAACTCGCCCGAAGACTATGTTCACCGCATCGGCCGCACTGGCCGGGCCGGGGCCAAGGGCGTGGCGATTTCGCTGATGTCTCCGGAGGAAACCAAGCAGCATGAGGCGATCGAGCGACTGACCAAGCAGACGCTGCCGCCGCAGAACGTGGATGGCTTCTGGCCGTCCTGGTTGCCGCGGCCGAAACCGGCGCAGCGCGAGCCGGCGATGTCGTCGATGCCGGTGCTGGCCGCGGTCAAGGGCGAAGGCCTGAAGCAGCCGCGCCCGCCTGGCCGTCGCAGCCGCAAAGGCAAGCGCGAGATTCCGGCTTTGCTGTTGCCTCCACGTTACAAAGTGGAGCTGATTCGCTGATGTTGACGCAACCCCGCCTTGGCGGGGTTTGTTTTTTCAACGATCCCGCGCGAGCGAAGGTAGGCTTCGACCATGTCGGGACATCAGATCCTGCCAAGGGGAGAATGGATATGAAGAAAAGTCTGGTTTATGCATTGAGCGCTGGCGGCGCCATGCTGGGCGCAGGCGCGGCAGCGCAGGCGGAGCCGTTGCAGATGGCGATGGAGCCGACGCTGAGCAGCCATGGCAGCGCTTTGTTGACGAAAAAGAGCCGGGATGGCGCGGCCGACTTTGAGCGGCTTTCCCAGCTGCGCGGGCTGGTGCACAACAGCTCGATTCATTGCAGCAATCGGGGTTGCCCGCTCTGCAATCCGCAGGGTCAGTTGCCGAAGGCGCTATGAGTTGAACCGGAGTGGAAGCGCAAGGGCCGCTTGTCGCAAGACAACCGGCCCTTTTGCCTTGCGCCGTCAGGCGGCGTCGTCTGGCCGGGGCGGCAGCGCGGCGATGTCGCGAACTGGGGTGCCGGCATCGCGCTTGGCGTCGGTATGGCGGAACTGGTCGCGGACCTCCTGCACCAGCAGGAAAGGCGTGTCCGGCGGCAAATGCTCGCTCCAGGTGCTGATGGCGGGTTCCTCCGCGGCCGGCGCAAGCGGCGCGTGGCCTACGGCATAGGTCTCGAACTGCCACAGCACGGTCAGCGCCGTCAGAATCTGCAGCAATCTGCGTTGTGAGTATCGGAATTGTGGCGTCATGGTAGCAATAGACGGGCTGGCGCCGCAAAAGTTGCAGCCGGCTACTATACCATCAATTGGCGATGCTTATGCTATTTGATTGATAGTGCTCGGCTGGGTCGATGTGGGTCATCACGTCCAGCACCGGGTGGCTGCGCATGACGCGCTGCTGGGCTTCTTCGGTGATGGCGTGGGCCTGGAACACATTGATGCTGCCGTCGACTTCCAGATGCACGTCCACCAGGATCAGATCGCCCATCTTGCGCGTGCGCAGATCGTGCACGCCGATGATGCCTGGGGTGTCCAGCAAGGTGGCGCGAATGGCCGCGACATCGTCTTCGCTGGCGGCGCGGTCCATCAGATCATGCAGCGCGTCCCAGGCGAAGCTCCAACCCATCTTGCCCACCAGCAAGCCCACCACCAGCGCGGCTACCGGGTCCAGTATCGGATAGCCCAGCAGGTTGCCGGCGACGCCGGCCGCCACCACCAGAGATGACGCGGCGTCGGAGCGCGCGTGCCAGGCATTGGCCACCAGCATGCTGGAGCGCACCCGCTGCGCTGCCGCCAGCATGTAGCGGAACAGGCTTTCCTTGGCGATCAGCGCCAGCGCGGCGATCCACAAGGCCAGCGCATGGACCGATGGAATGTCTTCGGGATGGATGAATTTATTCGCGGCGGAATACAGCATGCCGCCGCCCACGGCCAGCAACAGCAGGCCCAGCACCAAAGACGCGGCGTTCTCATAGCGCTGGTGGCCGTATTGATGGTCTTGGTCCGGGCCCTTGCCGCTGTGCTTGCCGGCGAACAGCACGACAAAATCGGAGAACAGGTCGGACAGCGAGTGGATGCCGTCGGCGATCAGGGCGGAAGAGTGCGCCCAAGCGCCGACGATGATCTGTACCGTGGACAGCACGATATTGACCACCACGCTGACCAGCGTGCTGGTGCGCGCGGCTTGCTGGCGTTCCACGCTTTCCGGTTCCTTGCGCGTGTCGATGGGGTGGTGGCTGTGGCTCATCTCGGTCTTTCGTGCGAGGGGTGAGCGGTATTTTCTCATTGTTTTTGCTATCGGTCATTAAATTTCGATTGCAAAAGTAAATGATAATGAAAACGAGAATGAGCTGCAGAGACCATGCCGAGCATATGGCTTACCAGCGTGTGGAAAGCAGGTACAGCAAGTAGACCAAGCCGAGCAACACCAAGCTGCCGCTGAGCCAGCAAGCGAAAGCGATCAAGACGACGCGTGCCGCCAGGCGATGCTCGCGCCAGCTCAACCAGGCCTGGCGACGGGCTTGGCTGTCCAAAAACAGCAGCCAGCCCTGCAGCGTGATATCGGCCCAGCGTTCGGCGCCTTGTTGCCATCGCTCGCCGTCGAAATGCAGATGGGGGTGAGGAAGATGCAGTTTCATGGTTTGCCTCCGCGCGCCGGATGCCACGCTTTAGGCTTAGCAGATCCACGGCCGCTTTGCGGCGCGCGCCGCTATAATCGAGCGATGGAAAACACATTGCCTCCCCCGTTCGCCGCCTTGACGCCGGACGCCATTCTCGATGCGGTCGAGAGCCTGGGCCTGAGGGCCAGCGGCAGCCTGCTGGCGCTGAACAGCTATGAAAACCGCGTCTATCAGATCGGCATCGATGACGCGCCGCCGCTGATCGCCAAGTTCTACCGGCCACAGCGCTGGAGCGACGCCGCCATCCTGGAGGAGCACGCATTCAGCCTGGCGCTGGCCGAGCGCGAGATTCCGGCGGTGCCGCCGCTGCTGTTGCAGGGCCAGACCTTGCATCATCACGGCGGTTTCCGCTTCGCCTTGTTCGAGCGCCGCGGCGGCCGGGTGCCGGAGCTGGACCGGGCCGACACGCTGCAATGGATTGGCCGTTTTCTCGGCCGCATCCACGCCTTGGGCCGGACCGAGGTTTATCAGCATCGTCCCGTCCTGGATTTGCAAAGCTTCGGCCGCGAACCGGCCGCCTTTATCTTGGCCGGCGACTGGCTGCCGCCGGAGCTGGCGCCGGTATATCGCGGCGTGGTGGAGCAGGCGCTGGACGGGGTAGCGCGTTGTTTCGAGCGCGCCGGCAACGTCGCCGCTCTGCGGCTGCATGGCGATTGCCATGTCGGCAATCTGTTGTGGACCGACGCCGGTCCGCACTTCGTCGATTTCGACGACAGCCGCAGCGGACCGGCAGTGCAGGATTTGTGGATGCTTTTGTCGGGCGAGCGTGAGGAGCAGTCGCGCCAATTGGCCGAAGTCTTGGCCGGCTACGAGGACTTCTGCGACTTCGATTTGCGCGAGCTGAACCTGGTGGAGGCCCTGCGCACGCTGCGGCTGATCCACTACAGCGCCTGGCTGGCGCGGCGCTGGCATGATCCGGCGTTTCCGGCGGCCTTCCCGTGGTTTGGCAGTTCCCGCTATTGGGAGGAACAGATTCTGGGGCTGCGCGAGCAGATCGCGCAGATGTACGAGCCGCCGCTGTGGTCCAACTGAGGCGCTGAATTAGTTTTCCTGGCTGGGTTCCGGCTTGCGCTGCATGCGGTTCTTGACCCAGCTTTCAAACTGATCGGCCGCTAGCGGCTTGGCGAAATAATAGCCTTGTCCCATCACGCAGCCGCGCTCGCCGACAAAGCTCAGGTCTTTGGGCGTTTCGATGCCTTCGGCCACCGTGGTCAGCTGCAGCCGGCGCGCCAGCTCCAGTATGCTGTTGAACACCGCCTCCAGGTGCGGCTTGTTGGAGATCGAGGTGACCAGCGACTGGTCGATTTTCAGCTCGGTGAACGGGAAGCGCATCAGTTGCTGGAAGGTGGCGAAGCCGGTGCCGAAGTCGTCGATGGACAGCCCGACGCCGCTAAGCCGCAGCCGCGCGGCGATGCCTATGGCTTCGGCCAGGTTGTCGGCGACGGCGGTTTCCGTGATCTCGAACACGATGAAGCGCGGCGGCACGCGGCTGGCGCGGATGCGCTGGTCTATCTCGTCGGCCAGGGTCGTGCCTTTCAGCGACAGCGCGGACAGGTTGACCGACAGCGGCAGGCGCAGGCCGCGCCGCGCCCACTCCTGCCATTGCTGCAAGCCTTGTTCCAGCATGAGCAGCGTCAGCTCAGTGGCCCAGTCGCAGGCTTCTATCACCGGAATGAAGCGCGACGGCGGTATCACTCCCAGCTCCGGGTGATGCCAGCGCACCAGCATTTCCGCGCCTTTCAGCAGGCCGCCATCCAGGGTCACCTTGGGTTGGTAATACGGCACCAGCTGGCCTTGGTCCAGCGCCAGCCGCACGTCCTTATCCTGGCACAGCTCCACCTCGGCGCTGCTTTCCGATGGCGGCGTCCAAACCCGCCGTAGCAGATCCTCCAGCGCCTGTTGCCGCAGCGGCTTCTTGATGCCGCCCAGCACCGGCAAGCCCAGCTCCCGTCCCATCAGCTCGACGGTGGAAATCAGTAGATAGTCTTTGCCGGAGGCGACGATGATGGGAACCGACAGATTGTCCTTGGCCATCTGCTGGATCAGTTGCACGCCGTCCATGCCAGGCATTTCCAGATCGATCAGCACTAGGCTGGGCAATTGCTCGCGCATCCGCGCCAGCGCCTCGTTGCCATCCGCCGCCTGCCGCAGATTGACGATGCCGAGCTGTCGGCACAGATCGCAGGCATGCTGGCGTTGCACTGCGCTGTCTTCCACCACCAGTACATCGTCCATCTGCAGCACCATGGCGGCCCCTATCCCTGCCGGCAGATCGCCTTGGCGATCATGTCCAGGGACATCACTTCGTCGGCGGCGCCCAGCTTGATCGCTTCCTTGGGCATGCCGAACACCACGCAGCTTTCCTCGTCCTGGGCGATGGTCTTGGCGCCGCAGTCATGCATCTCCTTCAGCCCTTTGGCGCCGTCGTCCCCCATGCCGGTCATGATGACGCCCAACGCGTTGCGGCCGGCGAACTTGGCGGCGGAGCGGAACAGCACATCCACCGATGGCTTGTGGCGGCTGACTAGCGGGCCGTCCACGACTTCCACCTGGTAGTAGGCGCCGCTGCGCTTGACCATCATGTGCTTGCCGCCAGGCGCGATCAGCGCCCGGCCGGGCAGGATGCGGTCGCCGTTGCTGGCCTCCTTGACTTCGATTTGGGACAAGCTGTTCAGGCGGTCGGCGAAGGAGCGGGTGAATTTCTCCGGCATGTGCTGCACGATGGCCAGGCCAGGACAGGTGCGCGGCAGCTCGGTCAGGATGGCCTCCAGCGCCTGGGTGCCGCCGGTGGAGGTGCCGATGGCGACGATGCGCTCGGTGGTGGTGAAGACATTGCTGCCGGTCGGGGCGGACAGGATGGCGTCGGCCGACAGCTTGGGGCGCGTCTCCAGCGCCGCCGCGCTGCTGCTGCCGGCGCCGGGCGCCGCGCCGCTGGCCGACGGCATCACCCGCATCCGGCTCATGCGCGCGGCGGCGGCGCCGCGCACCGCCATTACTAGTTGATTGGCGCTTTCCTCCAGGAAGCCCTTGACCCCGGCCGCCGGCTTGGCGATCACCTCCACCGCGCCGGCCGCCAAGGCCTGCATGCTGATGTCGGTGCCCTTTTGCGTCAGCGAGGAACAGATCACCACCGGCGTCGGACGGGTCGCCATCAGCTGTTTGAGGAAGGTGATGCCGTCCATCCGCGGCATTTCCACATCCAGCACGATCACGTCCGGCCAATGCAGCTTCATCTTGTCCATCGCCATATACGGATCATTGGCGACATCCATCACCTCAATGCCGCTGGCCTTGTCGAAAACCTGGCTCAGCACCTGCCGCACCACGGCGGAGTCGTCGACGATCAGAACCTTGATGCTCATGTGCGCGTCCTTGTGTTGGGAGGCGGCATCGTTTCCAGCTCGGCCTCTTGTGATTGTTTGATCCAGACATTGCCGCTGGCGACATCGAACAGCACCAGCCTCGGGCAGTTGCCGCCCAAGTCCTCTCCCTGCAGCCGCAGGCCAAGCTGTTTGACCATCGCCCGCGCCAGATTGATGTTGCGCGACGGCACGTCGTGGCTGAGCTTGCGTTCGCGGCTGAGCATCATCGAGGCGCCGCCGACCAGCCGCGCCTGAAACTCCTGCAGCGGCAGGCCGCAGGCCAGGATTTCCCGCAGCAGCAACAGCATCGCCTCGTCGCCGTAGCGGCCGGACAGGGTCTCGGTGCGGCGGTGGTTGCGCTGGGCCAGCAGGTAATGGCACATGCCGCCGACGCGGGCCTGAGGGTGCCATAGCACAATCGACACGCAAGAGCCGAGCAGCGTGCGGATGCGGGTGCCGCTGCCGCCGAAGTGCCATTCGCCAGGGTGCAGGAACACCGCGTCGCCGGACGGATCGGCGGCGAGCGGGGCTCCTGTTGCGCTGGGCGGGGATGGCGGCATGATGCGAGGCTTCCTTGTTTTGCGCCGGAGCGAGCCGGCGGCTTGTGTGTTATTTCAATCTAGTACAGTCCGCTGACGGGTAGGCCCGGTTTCAGAAACGGTACATATCGCCGTGCTCGTCTGTTTCGGCCGCATCCGGTGCGTAGGCCGGCGTTGCCGCCATGGCTAAGGCGGGCGCAGCGCCGGCTGCCATCCCCGCCGTATTGCCCAGATGGAAGAAGGCCATGGCCTGTTGCAGCCGCTCCGCTTGCATATTCATCTCCGCCGCGGTGGAGGCCAACTCTTCGCTGGCGGCCGCGTTTTGCTGGGTGGAGTGGTTCAGATGCTGAATGGCCTGGCTGATCTGGCCTATGCCGCCTGCCTGCTCCTGGGTGGCGGCGGCGATTTCCTGCACCAGGTCGGCGGTGCGGCCGCTGGAGCTGACGATCTCCAGCAGCAGGCGGCCGGCCTGTTCGGCCACGGTGACGCTGTGTTCGGCCAGTTCGCCGATTTCTTGCGCCGCCACCTGGCTGCGCTCCGCCAGCTTGCGCACTTCGGCCGCCACCACGGCGAAGCCGGCGCCGTGTTTGCCGGCCCGCGCCGCCTCGATGGCGGCGTTCAGCGCCAATAGATTGGTCTGGTAGGCGATGTCGTCGATGATGCCGACCCGTTCGGCGATCTGGCGCATCGCCAGCACAGTCTGCTGCACAGCCTTGCCGCCTTCGGTGGCTTCTTCCGATGCCTTTTCGGCGATGGCTTCGGTGGTGCGCGAGTTGTCGCTGGTCTGGCTGACCGAGGCCGAGACCTGTTCGATCGAGGCCGAACTTTGTTCCACGCCGGCGGCCGATGCGCTGGCGCTTTGCGACAAGGCCATGGAGGTGGCGCTGATTTGCTGGGCCGCGCTGGCGATGCCATCCGCGCCTATCTTGACGTCGCCGATGATGGTCCGCAGCTGCTGGCACATTTGCTGCATGGCGTCGCGCAGGCTGTTCTGCGGAGCGGGCGTGACGGCGATGTTCAGCCGGCCCGCGGCCACCTCGCGCGCGATATCGGCCACCGCCTGCGGTTCGCCGCCCAATTGGCGCACCAGCTGACGGTATATCCAGGTCAAGGAGCCGGTCAGCAGCAGCAGCACGGCGAGGCTGACCGAACCGAGCAAGGAGAAGGTGAGCCGGGTATTGCGTTCGGCTTCCGTTTCCGTTGCCTGCTGCATCTGGTTGGTTTTGTCGATCAAGGGCTGGATGGCCTGGTGGTTGAGCTCGTAGTCGGCCGACAGCCGGTCGAATGAGCGGTTGATCTCCAGTTGATCATGGGCTTCCAGCGCCGGCAGCAAATGCGTCTCCAATTCCTGGAAGAAGGCGTCCGCCGTGGGCTTGACTTTCTGTTCCAGCATGGCGCGCATATCGGGCGGCAGATCGCTGGCCTGCCACTTTTTCTGGCTGTCATAGAATGCGGCGCGCTTGGCTCGCAGCTCGTTGAACCACTGCTGGCGCAGCGAGGGGTCGCTGGTGTTGCGCAGCATGTTCACCGCCAGAAAGGCGGCGACCAGGTCCTGATTGGGCGGGTCCAGGTCGTTGATGAAATCCTTGCCCAGTACCACCTGATGGTACAGCGCGCCGTTGATCATCACAGCGCGCATGCCCAGCCAGGCGGTGACGGTCAGCAGGCCCAGTCCCAGCAGCACGCAGACGATCAACAGGCTGAATTGTTGGCGGATGGTGAGGTTTTTCATCGGGGGTCTCCGCGTCGGGCCGGTGGCTGTCCACGACGGCCCGCAACTGCATGATGGCGAGCGCGCATCACTCCTCCTCTGCCATTTCCTGGCGGCTCAGTTCGGACAGCAGCGACATTTCTTCCAGCGACAGCACTTTGTCCACGTTCAACAGCACCACGAAGTGGCTGTCCACCTTGGCCATGCCTTCGATGAAGTCCACCCGGATCTTGCTGCCGAACTGCGGCGGCGGCTCGATTTCGCTGTCCGGGATGGCCAGCACTTCGTGCACGGTGTCCACCAGCACGCCGATCAGCTGGCACTGTTCCGCATGTTCCATTTCGATGATGACGATGCAGGTTCGGCGGTTGATCGCCGTTTGATCGCGCGCGAAGCGCAGCGACAGGTCGATCACCGGCACCACCGCGCCGCGCAGGTTCATCACGCCGCGGATGAACGGCGGCATCAGCGGCACGGTGGTCAGCTTGATGTATTCCAGGATTTCGCGTATCCGCAGGATGCCGACGGCGAAGGTTTCGCCGGCCAGTTGAAAGGTCAGGAACTGGCGAATGTCGCCTTGTTCCTCCTGGACCGGGTGGCCGTCGCTGCGGCGCAGAATGTTCAGTGCTGCCATGGCTGCGTCTCCGGTGGTCATTCGATGCGTCGGAAAACATCGGCGCTGTGGCTGGCCCGCGGCGCCGCGGGCGCGCCGTGCGAGCCGCCCTGCAGCGTACCCAGATGGAAGAAGCCGATCAGATCATGCAGGTTTTCCGCCTGGCGGTTCATCTGTTCCGCGGTGGCGGCCAGCTCTTCGCTGGCGCTGGCGTTCTGCTGCGTGGTGTGGCTCAGCTGCTGTATCGCCAGGCTGATCTGGCCGACGCCGCCGGATTGCTCGCCGGAGGCGGCGGCGATTTCCTGCACCAGGTCGGAAGTGCGGCGGCTGGAGCGGACGATCTCCTCCAAGAGGCCCCCGGCCTGATCCACCAGCCCGACGCTGCCCCGCGCCAATGTGCTGATTTCCTGCGCCGCCACCTGGCTGCGCTCCGCCAGCTTGCGCACTTCGGCCGCCACCACGGCGAAGCCCTTGCCGTGCTCGCCTGCGCGCGCCGCCTCGATGGCGGCGTTCAGCGCCAACAGATTGGTCTGGTAGGCGATGTCGTCGACGATGCTGATCTTGTCGGCGATCTGGCGCATCGCCCGTATCGTTTCCTGCACCGCCTGGCCGCCGGCGGCGGCTTCGCTGGAGGCTTTTTCCGCGATGCCTTCCGTCATCCTGGCATTGTCGCTGGTCTGATTGATCGAGGCCGACATCTGCTGCACCGAGCTGGAGGTTTCCTCCAGGCCCGAGGCCTGCTCGCTGGCCGATTGCGCCAGCAGCTGCGAGGTGGCGTGGATGTGCTGCGCGGCCACGGACAGGCTTTCCGAGCCGCTCTTGACCTCGGCGATGATGGTGGCCAGCGTCTGCACGGTTTGCATGATGGAAGCGGCCAGGCTGCCGCGGTCGCCTTCGCGCAGCGTGATCCGGCACTGCAGATTGCCCTTGGCCACTTCGTGCATCATGGCCGCCACCTGCTGCGGCTCGCCGCCCAGCGTGCGCAGCAGTTCCTTGCGGGTCAACAGGGCGATCAGCACGCTGGCGGCGATGGCCAATCCGGCCAGGAGCAACAGGCGATTGCGGCTGGATGCGGTGGCGCGATCGCTTTGCTGCACCAGGCCATTGTTCAGTTGGTCTTCATATTCGGCCAGCGCGGCGATGCTCTGATTCAATACCGCGCCTTTGCCGGCATTGACCAGCGCGCGGGCTTCGGAGGCCCTCTGCTGTATCGACAGCTCCAACGCATGCTGATAAGCCTGGTGCGCGTCTCGGCTGGCGGTCTGGATCGCGCCCATCAGCTCGCGCTCGCGCGCTCGGGTGTCTGACTCGCGCTGGAACAGCTGCGCCAACTGTTGTTCGATGTCCTGATAACGGCGCAGCGAATCCTGAAACGCCTGGCTGGCCTGCGAGGTTTCTCCCGGCTGGTCCGCCAGCAGGGCTGCCCGGATATCGATGCGGACTTCCTGATTTTGCTCCAGCAGCTGGTGCGCCAGCCGGTTTTCCTGATTGTTGATCGTGATGCCGTGGATCACTTCGCCCAGCTCCTGGAGTCCGAGCAGGGCGAGCGCGATGCACACCAGCAGCAGCGCGATGATGGCGCCGTAGCCGAGTGCTTGCTGAGTGGCGATGCGCATGTCCTTGAGGGCCGTCATGGCGTGCTCCGTTGGGTAGAGGGGTCGGCGGTGGATGCTGGGGGGATGGTATGGGCGAGGCGTTCCGATTCCTTGCGGCAGGCATGCTGGATCAGCGCCGGCACGTCCAGGATCAGCGCCACTTCGCCGGTGCCGAGTATGGTGGAGCCGCTGATCGCTTTCAGCGCGCTGAACAACGTGCCCAGCGGTTTGATCACGGTCTGGAATTCGCCTTGCAGCGCGTCCACCACCAGGCCGGCCTTGCGCTCGCCGTATTGCGCGACCACGATGTTGCGGCGGGCGGCGGCGATGGGCGGCAGTTCGAAGAAGCGGCCCAGATGCAGCAGCGGCAGCAGTTCGCCGCGCAGGTTGATGCAGTCGTGCACGCCGTTTTCCGGCAGATCGGCCGGCAGCTCTATGCACTCCACCACGGCTTCCAGCGGCAGCACGAAAGTGGAATGCCCGACATCGACTAGGAAGCCGTCGATGATGGCCAGCGTCAGCGGCAGCCGCAGGCGGAAGGTGGTGCCGCGGCCGGTTTCGCTGTCGATCTCTATCGTGCCGTGCAGTTGTTCTATGCCGCGTTTGACCACGTCCATGCCCACGCCGCGGCCTGACAGATTGGTCACATGGTCGGCAGTCGAGAAGCCGGCTTCGAATATCTGCTGGAATACCACGCTGTCCGGCGGTTCGTCTTCATGGCCCAGCAGGCCGCGTTCGCGCGCCTTGGCCAGGATGCGTTGGCGATCCAGGCCGCCGCCGTCGTCCGCCACTTCGATGACGATGCTGCCGGATTCGTGATAGGCGTTCAGCCATAGATTGCCGGTGGCCGGCTTGCCGTGCGCTTGCCGGATGGGCGGCGATTCTATGCCATGGTCGATGGCGTTGCGCACGATGTGCAGCAGCGGGTCGCCCAGCTTTTCCACCATCGATTTGTCCAGTTCGGTTTCCGCGCCGACGATGTGCAGCTGGATGTCCTTGCCCAGCTCGCGCGAGACGTCGCGCACCACGCGGGGGAAGCGCTGGAAGATTTCGCCTATCTGCACCATGCGCATCGACAGGGTGCCGGCGCGAATTTGTTCGATCAGATTGGCGATCGCCAGCGTCGATTCCACCAATTGCGGCTGTTGCGAGCGGCGGGCCAGCAGATTGGCCGCCGCGCCGGCGATGACCAGTTCGCCGATCAGATTGATCAGGCTGTCTAGCTTGCCGGCTTCCACCTTGAGAAATTTGCTCTCGTGCTGGCGGCGGCTTTCGCCGGCGGCCGGCATGGTGTCCGTTGTTGGGTGAGCCGGCTCGTGAATCGCTTCGGCGGCCTCGCGCGGCGGCTCGGGTTCGGCGGCGGGAGGCTGCGCCGGCTCGATGGCTTGGACTTCGGTTTCGTCATCGCCCAGCGCGCCGAACCGCCGCCAAGCCAGTCGCACCGCCTCGGCCTCTGCCGGCGTCGCATTGGCGCAAGCCTCCGCCAGATGGACGCCTGCGCGGCCGAGCGGCCAGATATGCAGCTCGCTGTCCTCGCGGACGAATTCGAATACCTCGTTCAGCGTCTGTTCGTCGATGTCGCTGCGATACAGCACTTCCAGGCGCAGATAATTGGTTTCGGCGTCGAAGTCCTCGCCGATGGGCAGATTGCAGCTGACCGCTTCGATCTGTTCGATGCTGCCCAGCGTGGCCAGATAACGCAGGAAGGAAGAAGGGTCGAGGCCGTTGCGCAGCACATCCGGGCCGAAGCGCAGCGACAGCAGCCAGGGTTCTTGCTGCGGCAGGGCGTCGGGCGCGTCTGGCGCTTCTTGTTCTTGTTGCGCCTCCATGGCCGAGGCGAGTTCAGGCGCGGGCGCCGGAGGCGGCGCGGCCAGATAAGCCTGCAGCGATTCCAGCAAGGCCGCGTCGTGCAGAGACGCCAGATCGGCCTTGTCGTCCAGCGCCTGTATCATCAGTTTGACGTGGTCGTGGCAGCGCAGCAGCAGCCCCACCAGCTCATCGTCCAGCCGCAGTTGGCCGTCGCGCAGCTGATCCAGAAGATTTTCCGCCTGATGGGTGAAGCCGACGATGTCATCCAGGCCGAACAGGCCGGCTGAACCCTTGATGGTGTGCATGGTGCGGAACAGTGCGTTCAGCTGTTCGCCATCGGCGCGAGCCGGATCGATGTCCAGCAGAATGCCTTCCATGTCGCCAAGCAGTTCGCGCGCTTCCTCCAGGAAGGTTTGCATGGCCAGCTCAAGATCCATCGCCGGTCTCCTCGTTGTCTGCGGCGGGGAGCAGCTCGCGCTGCAGGCCCATCAGCAGGGCGAACTCGCGCACGCAGCGGCTGGGGTCGCGCAGGTCCACTTTGCGGCCGCGCCGTTCTGCTTCGCGGCGCAGCCAGATCAGCACCTGGGCGCCGGCGCAGTCGAGCTCCTCTATGGTGGACAAGTCGAGCACGATGTCCTCTTCGCTGCGCAGCGCCTGTTCCAGATCGGCGCGCCATTGCGCGGCCTGGTAGATGGTTTGCTCATGCCCTGCGACAAGGGAAAGCGTCATGTCCTCTCCTGCGTCAGGTATCGGTTGCCGTTCAGGGCAGGATCAGTTTGGAAACGGCTGTCAGCAGCGCAGGCGGCTGGAATGGCTTGACCACCCAGGCCTTGGCGCCGGCCTCCTTTCCCTCGCGTTTTTTATCCTCGGAGGATTCGGTGGTCAGCATGATGACCGGAGTGAACTTGTAGTGGGCCAATAGCTTGATGTTCTTGAGCAATTCGATGCCGTCCAGCACCGGCATGTTGACGTCGGAAATGATCAGGTGGATTTTGCGGCCGTCCAGGATGTCCAGCGCTTCCTTGCCGTTGCCGGCCTCCAGCACCTCATAGCCGGCGCCGACCAGGGTCATCCTCACCACTTGGCGCAGCGTGGTGGAGTCGTCGACGATCAATATCGTTTTGCTCATCCGCCTTCCCCGTCATTCAGAAAAAAGTGATGTCGCTGGCGCCGGGCGTCTTGTCGTTTTGATCCCGGTTGTGCAGCGCGCGTTGTTCATGGGTGGTGTAGCTGTTTTTCAGGGCGGTGAGCCAGGCCTCGGTATCCGGCGGCTCCGGCAGGGCGTCCTCTCGACTGTTCAAGGAGTCATGCAGCATGGCTTCCAATTGCCAGATATCGTTTTGCACATGGGACAAAATCTGATTGACCCGATCCTGGAACTGCAAATGAGTCAACACCTCTTCTATCGTCGCCTGCAGATCCTGGCTGGCGGCCGGGTCGTCCAGTTTCATCTGACAGGCGCGGCAACTGTCGTGGACATCGGCATCGATGGACTCCAGTTGCCGCAGCAATAAGCCGACTTGCTCGCCGATCTGCTCGGCAGCGGCTGCCGGCGAAGCTTCGCCGGCAGACAGGTTTTTAGCCAGCAGCGCCAGTTGCTGGCCGGATTGCTTCAATTGCTGCAGTTGCGGCAACAGTTGCTTTTGCAGCGGCGCCGGCAGTTGCATCGCTTCCAGCGCATCGGTCAGCTTGTTCTGCGCCGCGGCCAGAGGATGGGGCGAATCATCCGATGGAGGGGAGGGCCTGCCCAATTGGCGCAGCATGTGGTCGAAGCGGGCGGTCAACTGCAGGGCCGCTTTGTCTATCTGCTCCCGCCCCAGCGCGACATGGCCGGCCCACAGGGGCAGCAGCGCGTAGACATGGGCAGCCACGCTGCGCCAGTACGCGGATTGGTCGCCGTCATGCGCCGCAATGGCGGGCGCCGATGATGGCCACAATATCAGCAGCGTGATCAGCAGCGTGCTCAGGCCGACGGCGGGCCAGAACAGGGGATGATCTATGAACAAGGCATACTGTATTGCCCCGTTGATGGCCAAGCCTATTTCCAGCCGGATCCAGCGCCAGGGTTGAACAGGGGCAATCATGCATCGGTCCCGTCTTCGGATACATAGTCTTCATACTGTTTGTAGCCGTTGCGCTGTGGGGATGCAAACAGCCTGCCGGATGTGCTGGCGAACCCACGCCGGGAATAGACGGATATTTCGCCAGGGGATAGGCGCAGGGCATTTCCGTCTTGCAATTCTGGACATTCTATGGTCAGAATCGAAGCTCGATATTCAACTTTTATCAATTAAGAAGCACGTATGGCACTCATCGTACAGAAGTACGGCGGCACATCGGTCGGGACGACCGAGCGCATCAAGAATGTGGCCCGCCGCGTCGCCAAGTGGAAGGCCCAGGGGCATGATGTGGTGGTGGTGGTTTCCGCGATGAGCGGCGAAACCAACCGCCTGATCGCCCTGGCCAAGGACATTCAGGACTATCCCGATCCGCGCGAGCTGGACGTGGTGGTGTCCACTGGCGAGCAAGTCACCATCGGCCTGTTGGCGATGGCATTGAAGGAAATCGGCGTGCCGGCCAAGAGCTATTGCGGCTGGCAGGTGAAGGTGGTGACCGACCAGGCGCATACCAAGGCGCGCATCCAGTCGATAGACGAGCATGTGATGCGCGCCGATTTGAAAGAAGGCCGCGTGGTCATCGTCGCGGGCTTTCAGGGCGTGGACGAGGAAGGCAATATCACCACGCTGGGCCGCGGCGGCTCGGATACTTCCGCTGTGGCGCTGGCCGCGGCGCTGAAGGCCGATGAGTGCCAGATCTACACCGACGTCGACGGCGTCTACACCACCGATCCGCGCGTGGTGCCGGAGGCGCGCCGGTTGAAGACGGTCACCTTCGAAGAAATGATCGAAATGGCGTCGCTCGGCTCCAAGGTTTTGCAGATACGCTCGGTGGAATTCGCCGGCAAATACAAGGTACGCTTGCGCGTGCTCTCCAGCTTCGAGGAAGAAGGCGAGGGCACCCTGATTACGTTTGAGGAAGATGAGAGCATGGAAAAGGCGGTAGTGGCAGGCATCGCGTTCGATCGCAACGAAGCCCGCATCAATGTCAAGGGCGTGCCGGACAAGCCGGGCATCGCCTACCAGATCCTCGGGCCGATCGCCGATGCCAACATCGAAGTGGATATGATCATCCAGAACGTCGGCGAGAACGGCACCACGGACTTTTCGTTTACCGTGCCGCGCGGCGAATTCCAGCGCGCGCTGTCCATCCTGCGCGAAGTGCAGACCCATATCGGCGCCGCCAAGATCGACGCCGACGACAAGGTGGCCAAGATTTCCATCGTCGGCGTGGGCATGCGCTCGCACTGCGGCATCGCCTCCACCATGTTCCGCACGCTGGCGGAAGAGGGCATCAATATCCAGATGATTTCCACCTCGGAAATCAAGGTGTCGGTGCTGGTGGACGAAAAGTACCTGGAACTGGCGGTTCGCGTATTGCATAAGGTTTTCGGACTGGACCAGCCGGCGTAAATAATTTCGGATTTACGCTTGACACCAGGGGCGCCGCTATTTAATATGGCGCTCTCTGAACGGAGAAATGGCCGAGTGGTCGAAGGCACTTCCCTGCTAAGGAAGCATACGGGCTTAAACCTGTATCGAGGGTTCGAATCCCTCTTTCTCCGCCAGTTTGCACTAAGCCCTTGATTGGAAACATTCGAGGGCTTTTTTGCGTCTAGTGGTCCCACAGAGGACCCATGATGGTCCCACACTTCATCGTTTCCTTCCAAGCACTACCAGCGCCATTGCTGCCTGACATGGGCACACCCGTATGGCACACATCCGCACGAACACAGGCTCCCGAAGCCACAAAAAGGCCCCTCTGCTGCGCGTAAAGCTGCCGGTATGCCTTGGCGGCTTGGACTTCTCGATGTCACTGCGTAGGCTGCCAGAAGGCCAGCAGAAAGCCTTCACACGCCTTGTATCAGCAAAGGTTGATATACTCGCTATCCATCACAAACGGAGGGGGATAGCGTTGAGCAGTAGTCACGACATCAAGCGGGGGATATTGGCTGATCTGGAGCGGTTCGAGCTGGAGTGCATCGCCAAGGGCAAGCTGTTCGAGGTCTTCGAGGATATCGAACCGGATGCGTGCAGTGTTGTTGATGGGTTGAACCAAGCGGCTGACACGTTGGATGGCATGCTCTCGCAATTGGGCTTTGCGACTGACATGGATGATCGTCAAGAAATGCACCTACGCTCGTGTTTGAATCGTGCTCAAGCGGGGGCGCTACAAGGCGATTGGGCGGCTTTTCGCACTCTCCGGGAGTCATTGGCTGCTAGCATCCCATCCGCCCCATCAGCGGCCCCTGTAGAGGTTCCATCACGCCCTGTCTACACCGTTCAAGCGGCCATTGATGGCTTCATGGCTGAGAAGGAAGCGGGCAGCTTTGCAGCCAAGACGATGAAAGAGTACCGCACCTTTTATCCGGCACTCGCCGAGGCGCTGGGGGCTGATGCTGATATTGCTGGTGTATCGAGAGATGCCCTGTTGTCTTGGCGGGATGCCCATTTGGCCGAGAAGGCTCCTGCTACGGTCAAGAAGCGGATTGGCATGGTGTCCACGTTCTTTAAGTGGCTGGAAGAGACCCAGCGCCCCCGCCTGCCCATGGAATGGTACAACCCAGCAACTCGCCTTCATCCGCAAAAGGGCAAGGCTGACCGTATGCAGCTGGATCACGAAGAGCGCAAGCGCTGGGAGGATGGAGAATTGCTCCAGATTCTAGAGGCAGCGAAGACCGCTCCGTATACCACCAAATGGATGGCCCGTATTGGGGTCTACACAGGCGCTCGCTTGAACGAGATTGCGCAACTTCGCAAGGACGATGTGCGCAGTGGGGAGGATGGCTCGCTTTGGTTGCACATCTCGGAAGATGGGCCTACGCAGCATTTGAAAACCAAGAATGCCAGACGTGATATCCCGCTTGGTTTTCCTTCCGCGATGGCTCAGGAATTTATCGACGAGTTAGCGATCCAGCCGGGCGAAAGAGTGTTCCCGGAGTTGACCTATCGGAAATCGGAGGAGTCCTACGGGAACTCGGCGGGTAAACATGTCAATGACAAGTTCTTGAAGTTGATAAACCCGACCAAGAGCTTTCACGGTCTGCGCCACTCGTTCATGGACCGCTGTAAGCAGCGCGAAGTGAATGAAACGATGGTAAAGGAGTTCGTCGGACACGAGTTGGACGATATCACCACGGGCCGCTATGGGAAGCGGTTCACTGTCGAAAAGATGCGGGAGTCCTTGTCTGCTGCTGGAGTGTGGGACTTCTGATTGATCGGGATGTGCTTTGGGTGTATGTGCCAAGGCGGTAAAGGCTATATTCAGCGGTTTATTTTGACGGTTTCATGATTTGGGATATTCGGGTTGAGTCGCTTTGCGATAGCTTGGGTGTCCAGGTGTTCGCTCCCCCTTGGCGGAAGCCCAAAAGAATCGAGCATAGGTTGAGTAGACGTGTGTCGTCTGGTTCATGTCCAGTTCGGTGGCGCATACGATATTCATCAGTTGCTCGACTATGCGACATGTGTCTTGATGGAAACTTTCTATTTGTTCGTCGGTGGCGCTAATTTTTTCAGGGTCTACTGGCTTTAGTTGGTGATGTGCTAAGGTTACGTTTCGTAGCAGGGTGAGTTTTAAAAGAACCTGTGCGGATTCACCGTCTTTACTCGTATATTTATTAAATAGTTCGTCTACTTGTTTAATTTTATTGGGTAGATATCCGCGAAGGTGCTCCGTAAGGAGGTGGTCGATGGGGGAGGGGTGATTTCTGGAGGCAATCAGCTTTTCCAGTGTGTCGGATTTTCGCAGCTCTTTAATGATCTCCCTAATGCTGGCTGTTTTCCCGTCTTTATCCCAGACTCTGAGTAGTGCGAGTAACATCTCTCGGCGCAGGGACCAACGGATAATGTTAAATGTGTTTGTGGCTAATGACTCGCCCATACGATTTTGCAGTTCACTGTCTATAACGATGGGCTTCCATGATTCGTGCAGCGCGATGGCTGTGGTTACTTCTTGCTCTACTGCTTCGACTTTCTTTTTCAGTTCTATAGCCCATTGGTTGTTCTCCATTTTCTTTCCTTGGTTAACTGTCTAACATGTTTGTTTTCAATTTAATTGCTGCGATTTCTATTTTTTGGATTGCAACAATTATATTGTTTGGCTTCGATCCTTTTGTTTTTCTGAGAGGTATGTGGCTTCTGTATAATTTCACGAGTGGGAGCTTAGATTTTAACCGGCAGATATTGTGCCTGTCACCTTGGCTGCCTGCTCCCCCAGATGCTTCAGCACAAGGCCTGAACTCTGGAAGAACTTCCAGTGCCTCTGTCCGGGCATTACCGCTCTTCGGTGATATCCTCCGGCCATGCGGTGGACGACTTTGCCAAGCTGCCACAGCCTGTATTGCTCTGCCTCGCCGCTCAACGGTGGATCAACCTTCAGCATCGCTTCCACGGCCATTAGCTTGGCGATAACCAGTTCAGGTTCTAGCTGCTTTATCCTGATCCGCATCCATGCCATGCGGGCTTTCTCTGCGGGTGACATGTACGGCACGTTGGCTTGTGACTCGAAGTGCCCCGCCTCTCGCAATGTCCGATCTAGCTTTGCCTTGGCCTCTTGCGCCGCTGGATGGCTCGGGTTGGCTTGCAGCCATTCTAAAGTCCGTTTGGCGTATCTGTGCAGGTCTGGTGCCCGGTAGCTGTCCTTGGTCACACTGCCATGCCGCATCAGGCGCTGTTCGTGCATCTTGCAGTGGTGCTTGCCTACGCCATCCCCAGCGGCTGCGCGGGTGAGCCTAGTACACATCGGCGCTTTGCATCGCTGGTGTTCGTCAGTCTGTTTGGCTCTGGCGGCGATATACTCCGCCCGCTGGTGTCTCTTCAAGAGTCTGCTCATTTGGTTGTTCCCCTTCCTGCTAGTCTGTCTTTTGGGCTTACTTTATGGACATCTTCATTGGGCTGTTTGATTCTTGATAATTCAAATAAATCAATAGCTTAATTGGTTAGTTCCTGATTGAAATGTTTGAAGTTACCCCAAACTTTTCAAGCATCGGATAGCGCTCTGAAGGCAGCCCATAAGTGGCGTCAGTAGTCGATCTGCTCATACATGTCTTCAAGGGCTTGCTCTCCTTCATGGCCTTCTTCGGCTGCTTGGCGCTGCTCCCATTCGTAGTCGTCCAAATCTTCCATTTTCCAGCTGACTGCCACGCCAAAATGCTCGGCCTCTTCCCGGAGCACTGCCCAAAACGCTGGATCGTTCAACATCCCCGGCAGGTGTAGCCGGATGGCCTTTCGGGCTTTTTGCTTGGCCCTTTCGATCCGCTTCAGTCGTCGTTCTTCTGAATCGCCATCGTCCTTGGTGTAAGCCTCCCAATCTCTCCCGGCCACTTCCTTCCATCTGGGAAAGTCTTGGGTGTCTTTCTGCTGGAGTTCATTCAGCCGCTTCTTCATCTCGCTAACCAGTGATTTCGAGATACCCAAGGTTGTGGACAGCTCCCGCACGCTTGCACGCTTCAAGGCTTCTGGCGGGTCGATGATCTGCCGCCAAGCTGCTTCAATCTCTTCTGACCGGCTCATCTGCATTCGTGCCTTCTGTCCGGTCTTCAGGGCCAGTAGTCGGGCTTCTTGGGGTGTTCCCGCAAACTCTCGAACAGGGATGGAGTAGTCTTGCCTCTTGGCCCAATTGCAGAGCGTGTAGGCTTCATAGCGATGATGTCCATCCACAACCACATACCGGCCATCCGGCTTTGCTATTACGTAGACAGGGTCAAGCCTGTACGCTCGCCCTTGCTCGTTCAGCTTTTCCAACATCCTTTTGACGGTATCGGCGCTTCGATACTCCTGTGATCTGGCGCTGATGTAGTCGCTATTCGCCCCAAAGTCCCGAATCTGGAACTGTTCCTCGTCCATGTCGATCAGGTTCAATCGAATGCGTTTCTTGGGGCCTAGCAGGGCCTGTACGTCCTTCGTCATCGTTTTGTCTCTTGTGCTGCTGTTGAACTATCCAAGGCCCTCAGAAGCCCTGAAAGCGGCTTACTGGCCCGGCTGCGCCTGCCTGAGTTCCTTGGCTACCTTCGCCACCAATCCACGGCTAATGCCCGTCAGGCTGACAATATCGTTCCAGCTCTTGCCCTCATCTAGCAGTCTGCGCACTCGCTCGCGCTTCCCTGTGTCCGGGGCTTGGCCTCTATACTTCCCCTCGGCCTTGGCCTTCTGAACGCCTTGGGCTTGTCGCTGTCTGCGGTTCTCATAGTCCTTGCGTGCGATGGCTGCCAGCATATCCAGTAGCATGCCGTTGACCGCCTTCAACATCTGCCGCGTGAAGGTGTCACTCTCCTGCGCTTGCAGGGCGTTCCAGCTGGTTGGCAGGTCCAGTGCAACAATCACCAAGCCCTTGCTGTCGATGATGGCTCGCAGCTTGGCCCAATCGGCTTCGCTCAGGCGGCTGAGGCGGTCTACCTGCTCCACTAACAGCACATCGCCTTCATGCGCTTCATCGATCAGCTTCATCAGTTCTGGGCGCTTGAGCGTGGCTCCAGACTCGTTCTCCGTGTAGTAGCAGGCAATCTTCTGCCCGCGTTCCTGCGCAAAGTCCGTCAGTTGTTGTTTGGCTCGCGTGGCGTCTTGTTCCTTGGTGCTGGCCCGAAGGTAGGCGCGTATAAACATGGTGTGGCCCTCCTGTTTGGATGCGTGTAGTCGCTATCAATGTTGCGAATGGTACACAACGAATGGTCAACGATCAAGTGGTTCACGGCACATCGAATAACAGTATTCATGCACCATCTAAACAGGCCCGTCTTGTTGGTTCTTGTGAGGTATACCCAAAATGAACCATGCAAATGAGAGTTGTGGAACGACTGGCCGGTCTAGGCCGGATAGGGGGGAATTGCGGGCTTTGTTGAATCAGACATCGCTTCGCGAAAATTTTCGTTGTTTTGCTGATTTTGGAAAAACTCAGAACAGGATGTTGACAAGGTCCCATAAAGGTCCCATACTGTGCGCCTCTTGATCGACAACGCAGCAGGCACTGTTGCTAGGAACTTCAAGGGTTTGGCAGTATGAAAGTGGGTGTTTTCGTGATTCCCTCTTTCTCCGCCAGATAACGCACCCGTAGCTCAGTTGGATAGAGTATCTGGCTACGAACCAGAGGGTCGGGCGTTCGAATCGCTCCGGGTGCGCCAGCTGTCCCTATAGTTTAGCGGTTAGAACACCGCCCTTTCACGGCGGTAGCCGGGGTTCGATTCCCCGTGGGGACGCCAGGATTCAAAAAAAGCCCAGCATTGTAAAATGCTGGGCTTTTTTGCGTGTGCGCCATCGGCAATCGATTTGCGGTTTTCCGCATGCCAACAAAAACGGGATGCCGCTAGGCATCCCGTTTCCTCACCATATCCATTCTTTAAAACTTGTGATTCAGTTCAAGCCAGGCTTGTCGGCCGTAAGGCGTGTAGCTGCCCACCGGGTAGTAAGGCCAACCGCCGGTGTAGTCCTTCTTCACAAAGTCCTGCAGATTGTTGACGATCAGTCCGACCGAGGTTTTCTTGTTCAACTGATAGGTGACGCTCAGGTTGGCCAGCACGGTGGGTGTCAGGTAGCCGGTGCCCGCGCCGTTGGGAATCTTGCCATAGCGCGTCAGCTGCAGCGTGCTGGACCAGTCGCCGATGTTCCAGTCGGTGGTCAGGCTGAGCTTGTCCGGCCAGTCGGTGTTGGTCAAGTCGGCAAGCTCGTCCTGCACCGGATCGTTGGCAAACTGCTGGTAGGTATGCGTCAGTACCTTGGTATAAGTCGCTTTGAACAGGAAGTCGCCGAGTTTTGCCGTGCGCAAACGGTACTTGCCGCTGAGGTCGATGCCGCTGGTGCGCTCGCTGGCGGCATTGATCGGATTGACCACGATGGTGTTGATGGCGCCCGGATCCACCAGCGCATTGGCCGGATTGCGCTGTACGCGATTGAGCGCGTCTTGGCATGCCGATGAATGGATGTCTAGATTTCCGCCGCGGCATGCGGCTTCGTCGCGCAGCAGCTTGTCGGCGCTCAGCGTGGTTACCAGATCGTTGATGGTGATGTTCCAGTAATCCAGCGACAGGTCGGCGTCCTTGCTTGGCGACCAGACGAAGCCGAGTCCATAGGACTTGCCGTTTTCCGGCTTCAGGCTGGGGTTGCCGTTGCTGATGTAGTTGGAGCCCGGCGACATGCCGGCATACTGGCAATTGGCGAGCGGCTGGCCGGATTGGGCGCAGCGCCAGTAGTCGGTGGTGGAGGAGTAGTAGCCGCGGGTTTGGGTCTGGAACAGATAGCTCATGTCCGGCGCGCGGAAGCTGGTGGCATAGTTGCCGCGCAGCCGCAGACTACTGGCGGGGCGGTATTCCAACCCGGCGCCGTAGGTGAACTTCCCTTCGCTGTTGCCTGTGATCTCATAGCGGTCATAGCGGCCGGACAGTGTGAGGTTGACCGGTTTGGCCAGCGGCAGCAGCAGCTCGGCCCCAAGCGCCTGGCGCGAGCGGGAGCCGCTGGCATTGATGGCGGGCGAGGCGTTGTAGAACACGCCTTGGTTCAGTCTTTGGTCCGGCTCGTTGCTGAAACCCTGGCTGCCCCATTCCAGCAGGCCGGCCAGCTTGGCCGGACCGGCCGGCAGCTGGAAGGCCTCGCCGCTGGCGCTGAGGCTCAACACCTGCAGCCAGGATTTATTGTGGCTGACGCTGTTGTCTATCAGGCTGGAGGCCTGGGTCGGCGTCAGCGGCTGGTAGAAACGGCCGAGGTTGGGCGCGTAAATCGGCGCGCCCTTGTTGTCGGTGCCGAGTTGCGGCCCCAGGAAATAGCTGTTCACGCTGCTCAACAACATGGGTGTGGTGGTCTGGCTGGTGTAGAGCGAGGCGTTGTAGGCCGCTTCGTAATTCCAGCTACCAATCAGATCGCCGCGCACGCCCAGGGTCAGGTTGGCGGCCAGATCATCCCACTTGCGGTTGTAATTGCTGGCGCCGCCCAGTTCCTCCGGCGCGAAGCGTTTGGCCCAGCTTTCATAATTGCCGGTGTTCTGGTTCAGGAAATAATTGCCCTGGCCGGCCGCCGCCGTCCAGCTCGGGCCGCGGGTGTTGTTCTCGGTGCGCTTGAAGCCGAGCATGGCGTCGCTAAAGAATTCGGCGTGCGGATTGAGCAGATAGTTGGCGCTGAAGAAGCCGTTCTGTGTGGCTTGGCCGGTCTGGATCGTCCAGTAGGACGGCCTCAGCAGGCCGCTGGCGCAATAGCCTTTTTGGGCATTGCCTACGGTTTGCACGCTGCCTGCGAACAGGCCGGCGAAGTTGCCGCAGGCGCTGCCCGAGTCCAGATAGCGCCCGCCGGCGATGCGCCGCGCCAGGATGGGAGCCGGCGCCTCGCCCAGCGCGGTGGCGTCCGACATGAAGCCGCGCTGGCGCGACCAGATCGGGTTGCGCTGGCTCAGTTCCAGGCCGTAAATCACGTTCAGTTGGTCCCAGCTTTTGCCGCCGGTCAGTTGCAGGCGGGCATTCTCGCCGCCGTGATGTTCGGCCCCGCCGACTTTGAGGTTGAGATTGACGCCATCGAGGTGCTTTTTCAGGATGATGTTGACCACGCCGGCGATGGCGTCCGAGCCGTAGATGGCCGAGGCGCCGCCGTTGAGGATTTCGATGCGGTCGATCAGCACCGACGGGATGTCCGCCAGGTTGACGAAGTTGACCTGGCCTTGGTAAGCGGTGGGGTAGTCGGCCATGCGGCGGCCGTTGATCAGCGTCAGCGTATGGTTGGGGCCGAGCCCGCGCAGGCTGATCGCGTTGGCGGCCGGGGTGAAGGTAGTGCCGAAGTCCGCGCCCTGGGTGAAGCCGGTGTTCTGCGTCAGATTGTTCAGCGCGTCGTAGACATTGGTGTAACCCTGTTTTTCGATGTCGGCGCCAGTGATGACGGTGACGCTGGTTGGTCCTTCCTTGGCCGAGCGCGCGATGCGCGACCCGGTGACGGTGATTTTGTCCAGCGCGTCGGGCTGGGAATCGTCTGCATGCGCCAAGCCGGTGTAAGACAGCAGGGCTGCTGCAATGACAGTAAAATGAAAATTAAACTGTGTTTTCACGGAATCAAACCAGGCTTGGCTGGTCCTATGCAAATTTCGGAAAACACAATTTATCATTTTGTCATTTTTGTTAAGCCAAGAAAAATTGCAAAACTAATGACTTAGGAATATATCGCTTAGTTCAGAAGATCAGGATCAGCCGCGCGCCGCCGCCCAGGCTGCGCGCATAGCGCACGGTGCCGCCGTTGTTGTTGACCAGCTGGCGCACTAGCGCCAGGCCGATGCCGCGGCCTTTGGCCTTGGTTGAGTAAAACGGCGTGAAGATTTGCTCTATCTTGTCCTCCGCCACGCCGGGACCGTTGTCGCTGACTTCCAGCTTCAGGCGGCCGCCGCGTCCCAGGCTGGCGCTGACAGTCAGTCTGGCCTCGGCCAGGTGGGAGGTGGCCTCGTAAGCGTTCTTGATCAGGTTGATCAAGGCCTGCTCCAGCTGCCCGCCGTCGGCCTTCAACTCCATGGCTGCCGATTCCATCTGAAAGACGGCCTGGCCGCCGCGGGCGCGCCAGGCGGGCGCGATCAGCGCCTGCAGGCGTTCGAACAATTCGGCTATGTCGATGATCTCCGGCGTGGGCGTCGGCACGGCGGATAGGCTGCGATAGCTGGTGACGAAATCGGCCAGGCTGTCGGCGCGGCGGCTGATGGCGGAGAAGGCCAGCTCCAGTTCCTGGCGCAGATCGTCGGGCAGCGCCGGCGTGTCTTCCAGCATGCCGGCGGCGCTGCGCGAGAGCGAGGCCACCGGCGTCAGCGAATTCATGATCTCATGCGTCAGCACATGCACCAGTTGCTGCCAGGCGCGCAGCGTTTCCGCCTCCAGTTCGCTTTCCAGCGGCAGCACCGCCAGCAGCCTTTCGGGGCGGCCTGCTATCACCAGGCTGCTGGCTGAGGCCAGCGCCCGCTCCACGCCGCGCTCGGTTTCAAAGCGTATCCAGCGGCGGTCGCTGCTTTGCGCCTGCAGCGCCTGATACAAGGCAGCTGGATCGCGGCTGTTGCCGGGCGCGGTCAATTTGCGGGCGCGGGCGTTCAGCGGTTCGACATGGTCGGCGCTGAGCCGGAACAGTGCCACCGGCGCGTGCTCCAGGCGGATTTCCGGCGGATGGACGGCCAGCGCGGATGGCCCGGCGGGTTCCGGTTCGGCAGCCGCCTGGACCGACAGCTTGCCGAGCAAGGCGCTGCTGCGCCATTGCCAGGCGGCCAGCAGCAGCGCGGCCAGCAGGCAGAGCACCAGCGCGCGCGGGGCATCGCGGCATGCCATGGCCGTGGCGGCGATGGCGGCCAGGCCGGCGCTTTGCGACAGGATCAGGCCGCGCAGGCGCTCAAGCTTGAAGGCCATGTTTATCCATCCTGCGATACAGCGCGGCGCGCGACAGGCCCAATAGTTTGGCGGCGCGACTGATGTTGCCGGCGGATTGCTCCAGCGCCTGGCGTATGGTCTGCCTTTCCTGTTCCTCCAATTTCAGCCCGCAGGCAGGGGACGCCATAGCCGTCTCCATCGCCGGGATGCCGGCCAAGTCGAAATCCGCCGCCTGGTAACGCTCGCCCTGGGCCAGAATGACCGCGCGTTCGCAGGCGTGGCGCAGGGCCCGCACATTGCCCGGCCAGTCATGCGCCTGCAAGCCTTGCTGCGCGGCTTCGGACAGCTCGCGCAAGGGCTTGCGGTATTGCTCGGCGTAATGGCGCAGGTAGTGGCGCGCCAGCAGCGGGATATCCTCGCGCCGTTCGCGCAGCGGCGGCACGCGCAGCACGATGGTATTGAGGCGGAACAGCAGGTCGCGGCGGAAACATTGCGGATCATGCAGCTGGATTTCCGGCAGATTGGTGGCGCTGAGCACCCGCACGTCCAGCGCTTCCGGCCGGTCCGCGCCCAAGGGCGTGATCTGGCGGCGCTCCAGCGCGGTCAGCAGCCTGGCCTGGTTGGCCAAGGGCAGATTGCCTATCTCGTCCAGAAACAGCGTGCCGCCAGCCGCGCTCTGGAAGCGGCCCGCGCGGTCGGCCCGGGCGTCGGTGAACGCGCCTTTGCGGTGGCCGAACAGTTCGCTGTCGAAGGTCGATTCCGGCACCGCGCCCATGTCCACGCTTTGGAAGGGGCCGTGACGCCGCTGCGAGGCGCGATGGATCGCCCGCGCCACCAGTTCCTTGCCGACGCCGTTCTCGCCCAGAATCAGCACATTGGCATCGGTAGGCGCCACGCTGGCGATCAGCGCGCGCAAAGTCCGCATCGCCGGCGCTTGGCCCAGCAGTTCGTCGTCCGCCGCGTGGTTGGACGGTGACGCGGTTTGCAATGCGCGCAGCGCGCTGGCCACCGTCTGCAGCAGCTTGTCGTTTTGCCAGGGCTTGGTGATGAAATCGCTGGCGCCCTGTTTGAGCGCCGCTACCGCCAGCGGCACGTCGGCATAGGCGGTCAGGGCGAAGACCTGAGGCAGCCGCGGCAGCGCGCGCAGCCTGGCCAACATGGCCAAGCCTTCCGTGCCGTCTATCGCGCCGGGGGAGTAGTTCAGATCCAGCAGCACGATATCGGCTTGACGCTGGCGTTGCCAGGCGTCGAACAGTTGCGGATGCGGCAGGTGGACGAAGTCGGCATCGAGTTTGCGCAGCAGCATGCGCGCGGCCAGCGCGACGTCTTCGTCGTCTTCTATCAGCAAGATCACGGGGCGGCTCATCGGCCCACCTTTTAATTAGCACAAAGTCATGATGTTGCGGCGTCGCCAGCGGCTTGGCAAGTGCGGCGCTGTCCGCCGGGCGGACAGTGTCCGCTATCGGACGCCGATGGCTGTCCGGTTTCGGACAGTTTTGGGAAGGTGAATAAATTTTCCATTCATATTCAATGATTTAAATTCTGGCACGGAGCTTGCCGTGACAAGGGCATAGTCGAAGCGAGGTGATGTCATGAACCGCAAATTTCCCTGGATAGTGTTGGCGCTGTTTGCCGTTTTGGTCCTGATGGGCATCGTCCTGGAGGAGGCGTCGCTGTCTTTCGCCTGCCACCTGGGGGCGGGCGGCATGCGCGTGGCGGCCAATTTGGGCGTATTCAGTCTGAAACTGCAATTGTCCTGGCTGGCGGGAGGGGTGGCGTGAGCGAGGCGCATGCGGAGGCGCCGGTCAGCGGCGCGGCCATGGATGAGGTGGTGGCGCGCAAGCGCTGGAGTCGCGGCCGGCTGGCTGGCCTGGCCGCGCTGCTGTTGGCCTTGGTTGGGGCTGCGGCCTGGTGGGCTTGGCAGCCGTCCGGATTGCGCGTGGCGGCGAGCGAGCTGCAAATCGCCACCGTCGTCCAGGGCCGTTTCAGCGACGAAGTGATCCTGCGGGCCACGGTGCAGCCGGCGCAGTCGGTGCTGCTGGATCTGGTAGAGGGCGGCCGGGTGGATGAAGTGCTGGTTCACGATGGCGATAAGGTCAAGGCTGGCCAGGTGCTGTTGCGGCTGTCCAATCCGCAGCGCCAGCTGGAGCTATTGGCGCGCAAGTCCGACCTGGCGCAGCAGTACGCCAATCTGTCATCCACCCGCGAACAATTGGAGGCGACGCGCAGCGACTATCGCCGCCGGCTCAGCGACCTGGCCCTGAAGCTGAAGCAGCAGGAGCGCCAATACCGGCGCGATGCGGCGCTGGCGGCGCAGGGTTTTATCTCCACCGCGGCGCTGGAGGATTCGCGCGACCGGCTGCAGCAGTATCGCGAAGACTACCGCGACGAGCAGCAGAGCCAGGCGCGCGAGCTGAGCATCAAGGCGAATGCGTTGCGGCAGATGCAGCAGGCGCAGGATGAGCTGAGCCGCGGCACAAAGATGGCATCGGACAGCCTGGCGGCGTTGTCGCTGCGCGCGCCCATGGATGGCCAGCTGACCAATTTCACCGCCCAGGTCGGCAGTTCGCTGAAACCGGGCGACCGCGTGGGCCGGGTCGATGGGCTGGGCCGTTACAAGCTGACGGCGCAAGTGGACGAGTTCTATCTGGCGCGGGTGAAGCGCGGCCAGCAGGCCGCCATCGAATTGGACGGCGGCGCGACGGCGACCGCCAGAGTCGGCAATATCAATCCGCAGGTGCAGGATGGCCATTTCCAGCTTGAGCTGCTGTTCGACGCGCAGCCGGCCGGCGCGCTGAATGCGGGCCAGGGACTGGACGGCAGGCTGACGCTGGGGCAGGCGGCGTCGGGCTTGGTGTTGCCCAACGGCGCGTTCGTCAACGATACCGGCGGCACATGGGCCATGGTGCTGAATGCCGACGGCAGCCGCGCCGAGCGCCGCGCCATCCGCCTGGGCCGCCGCAGCCAGACCCAGCTGGAAGTAGTGGACGGATTGAAGGCCGGCGAGCGGGTCATCGTCTCGTCCTACGCCGCCTTCGGCAAATACGCGCAGCTGACGCTGCAATGACAAGGGAGAAGAAAACAATGATCAAGCTGAAGAACATCAGCAAGCTGCACATCGGCGGCGAAGTGCAAACCCGCGCGCTCAATGGCGTGGATCTGGAAATCGAGGCCGGCGAGTACGTGGCGGTGACCGGCCCGTCCGGTTGCGGCAAGTCCACGCTGCTGTCGCTGCTGGGTCTTTTGGACGTGCCCAACGGCGGCGAATACTGGTTCGACGGCCAAAACGTCGCCGGCTGGAGCGAATCTCGCCTGAATCGGCTGCGCCGCGGCCGCATCGGCTTCATTTTTCAGAGCTTCAACCTGATCGAGGAGCTGACGGTGCGCGAAAACGTGGCGCTGGCGCTGGAGTATTCAGACGTGCCGTCGGCCGATCGCAAGCAGCGCGTGGACGCGGCGCTGGCGCGGCTGGGCGTGACGCATCGCGCCGGCCACCGTCCGTCGCAGTTGTCGGGCGGCCAGCAGCAACGGGTGGCCATCGCCCGCGCGCTGGTGTCGCGGCCGGCCTTGCTGCTGGCGGACGAACCGACCGGCAATCTGGATAGCGCCCATGGCGACGAGGTGATGAAAATGCTGCGCGAAATCAACGCCGACGGCACCACCGTGGTGATGGTCACCCACTCGCCGTCCCACGCCGCGCTGGCCTCGCGCACCATCAATATGCTGGATGGCCGCGTAGTGGTAGATGCGACTCAGCTCTGAGGAAACCTCCATGAACGAGATACTGAAGGACTTCCGCGTCGGCTGGCGTTGGCTGCTCAAGGAGCCGGGTTGGTCCGCGCTGGTGATCGGCGGTTTGGCCATCGGCTTTGCCTGCTGCGCGCTGCTGCTGGCTTATGTCGCGTACTCGGCGCAGTTTGACCGGCACATCGAGGGGCGCGAGCGCGTTTACATGCTGAAGGCTAGGCCGAATATGGATGGCGTGCGCAATGACTGGCAGCAGGAAGTCCCGGTGATCGCCGGACAGGTGTTGCGCGATAGCGGCGTGGCGGAGCGCGTCAGCATGGCGATGGGCAACTTCGCGCCGGTGCGGGTGGGCAGCGCGGTCAGCAATCGCTGGGTGACGCTGGTCGATCCGGATTTCGCCGAATTGTTCGAGCTGAAAACACTGGCGGGAGACCTGCGTCAAGCCTTGACTCGGCCTGATAGCGCCGCTTTGACCGAAGAAGAAGCGATACGGATGTTCGGCACCGCCGAGGCGCTGGGCAAGACGTTTTCCGTGGCGGGCAAGCCGCAGACCGTGGCCGCGATTGTCGCCACCCCGCCGGCCACCGCCACCCAGCGCTACGCCATTCTCGGCGGGAGGATGAGCAGGATGGCCAGCGATGGCATGTATTCCAACTTCTACAGCCATTGGTTCAGCTGGGGCGCGTCCTTGTACTTCCGCCTCAAGCCTGGGCATGGGGTGGCCGAGGTGGGGCCTCTGCTGGCGCAAGCCTTGAAGCAGTCCCCAAGCTATCGCGATCCCGGCTTGCAAGCGATTGAGGCCAAGCTGTCGGGGCGCAATCTGATCGACTTCTCAGCGGTGAAGCTGGCGGATGTCTATCTGGACCCGGAACTCGATCAGAGCGCCGACCCGGCGCGCCACGGCAACCGCTCCATGTTGCTGGGCTGCGCCGCCATCGGCCTGCTGATCCTGCTGCTGGCCGCCATCAATTACATCAATCTGGCGACCGTCCGCACTATCCGTCGCCAGCGCGAGATCGGCGTGCGCAAGGTATTGGGCGCCGGGGTGGGGCGGGTGGCTGGGCAGTTCATCGCCGAATCGGTGCTGATCGCGCTGGTGGCGGCCCTGATCGGCCTGCTGCTGGCCTGGTTGCTGTTGCCGGTATTCGGCCAGCTGCTGCAACGCGACTTATCCGGAATCTTGGGCTGGCAGGGTATGGTTCTGGCCTTGCTGTGCGCGGCCGCGGTGGGTGTGCTCAGCGGCCTCTATCCGGCCTGGATTGCCGCCCGCGTGCGCGCGACCCAGGCTTTGTCGGGCCGCGATCAGCAGGAAACCCGCCAAGGTGTTTGGCTGCGGCGGGGGCTGACGGTGGCGCAGTTCGGCATCGCCATGGGCCTGGCGGGCGTGACGTTGGCCGTAGCTTGGCAAACCTGGCATGGCGCGCGTCTGCCGGCCGGGTTTGAGCGAGACGGGCTGTTGTTTGCGGCGGCGGGGGATGCCAATGCCAAGGACCTGGCGCAGCGCAGGGCGCTGCGCGCCGAGCTGTCGCGCCAGCCTGGCGTGGCGGCGCTGAGCTATGTCGATGGACCACCGGCTGGAGGCAGCAATAATTCGAATAATTTCCGCCTGGCCGGACGAGCCTACCAAAACATGCGCTACCGCATGGTCGATTGCGGCTTTTTGCAGACTTATCGTCTGCCGCTGTTGGCCGGGAGAGGCGCTGCGGCATGCGACGCCAATGGCGCAGTGCTGCCCGGCGCCGGGCTGGTATTGTCGGAATCCGCCGCGCGCCGCCTGGGCTTCGCCACGCCGCAGCAGGCCATCGGCCGCATGGTCGAGTCCGAAACTTTTGCCGATGGCAAGAAGCCGGTCAGCGCCGTAGTGGCGGACATCGCCGAGCAAACTTCGCGGGAACGGGAGATACCGATGGTGTATTTCCCGGTTGGCCCGCAAAATCGCTATGCCAGCACGCTGGCGATACGCTACCGCGGCAGCGAGTCCGCCATGCGGCAGACTTTGGCCAAGCTATGGCCGCGCTACTTCCCGGATTATCCCTTGCTGCCGGTCAGTGCCGGCCAGCAACTGGACAAGCGTTACGGCCAGGATATCCGCACGGCGCAGTTGCTGGCGATAGCCTCTGCCGTGGCCATGCTGATCGCCGCCTTCGGCATTTATGTGTTGTCTGCATATTCGGTGCAACGCATGGCGCGGGAGGTGGCGCTGCGAAAACTTTACGGCGCCGGCGGCCTGGCGATTGCCGGGCTGGTCAGCCGCGAGTTCCCGCTGGTGTTGGCGGTCAGCGCGGCGCTGTCGCTGCCGCCGGCCTGGCTGTTCATTCGCCACTATCTGGCTGGTTTTGTCGCCAGGGCGCCGATTGGCGGCTGGACGCTGTTATTGTCCTTGCTGCTGTGCCTAGCGGTGGCGGCGCTGGCGGTGTGCCGCCATCTGCTGGGCGCCATGCGGCTGCGGCCGACGCTGGCATTGCGCAGTTAGGCGGAGGGGCGGCGCGAGCCGCCTGCGTTCCGGCGTGGAAATGCGAAAAAGCCCAGCATTTTGCAATGCTGGGCTTTTTCTGAATCCTGGCGTCCCCACGGGGAATCGAACCCCGGCTACCGCCGTGAAAGGGCGGTGTTCTAACCGCTAAACTATAGGGACAGCTGGCGCACCCGGAGCGATTCGAACGCCCGACCCTCTGGTTCGTAGCCAGATACTCTATCCAACTGAGCTACGGGTGCGTATTGTGGCGTCCCCACGGGGAATCGAACCCCGGCTACCGCCGTGAAAGGGCGGTGTTCTAACCGCTAAACTATAGGGACATGCCTGGCGCACCCGGAGCGATTCGAACGCCCGACCCTCTGGTTCGTAGCCAGATACTCTATCCAACTGAGCTACGGGTGCGCTGTGTCGCGAGACGTTGTGTCTTGCGAGAGACCGGATAATACAGAGGTGAAATATGGGTGTCAACACAACGTAGGATTTTTTTTATAAAGCCGGTAAACTGGCCGCCTGTTCCTGTCGCGGCAGGCCAACATTTTGAACTAAACGTCATGATTCATGGCTGCGCCAAGGAAAGCGAAGCGAGATTGAATACCCTGTTTGAACAGCCTTGCGCCATTGTCGATCTGGAAACCACCGGCGGCGACATCGCCCGCGACCGCATCACCGAAGTCGGCCTGGTGCTGGTGGACGGAGAGCGCGTCGAGCGCCTGTCCTGGCTGGTCAATCCCGGCCAACCGATTCCGCCCTTCATCGAAAACATGACCGGCATCAGCAATCAAATGGTTGCCGCCGCGCCGCCGTTTGCCGAACTGGCCGACGAATTGCTGGCCCGCCTGCAAGGGCGGCTGCTGCTGGCGCACAATGCCCGCTTCGATTACGGCTTCCTGCGCAACGAATTCCGCCGCCTGGGCCGCCGTTTTCAGGCGCGCGCGCTGTGCACGGTCAAGCTGTCGCGCCGGCTGTATCCGCAGCATTTCAAACATAGCCTGGATAGCCTGATCGCCCGCCACGGCATAGACATGCCGGAGCGCCATCGCGCTCTGGCCGACGCCGAGGCGGTATACCGTTTCATCGGCATCGCCAGCCAGGAGCTGGGCGCGGATAAAGTGGCGCATGAGGCGGCGCAATTGTTGTCGCAGCCGGCCGAAGTTTCCAGCCTGCCGGCGGAACTGCAGCGGCAGATCGAGGACATGCCGGATTCGGCCGGGGTGTACGCCTTGTTCGGCGAGGATGGCCGGGCCTTGTATGTGGGCCGCGCGCCCAATCTGTACCGCAAGACGCTGGGGCATTTCGCCGAGCGCAAGCCCAGCCGCCACGAAGTGCGTATAGACGAGCCGGTGGCCCGGGTGGAATGGCGCGAATGCTTGAGCGAGTTTGGCGCGCAGTTGCTGGAGCTGCAGTGGCTGGGGCGTCTGCAGCCGGCGCACAATCCGCGGGCGAGGATGATGGGCGAGGTGTGCACCTTGCAGCTGCAGACCGCCAGCGATGGTTTTATCCGTCCGCTTACGGTTTCTGCGCGCGACATCGATTTCAGCCGTACGGCGGATTTGTACGGCCTGTTCCGCAATGCGCGCGAGGGCCGCAAGGCGCTGGCGCAGATCGCCTTGGCGCAGGGCTTGTGCCAGTCCGTGTTGGGCGTGGAGCAGGTGACCAGCCGCAAAGGCGTGCCTTGCGCGGCCTACCAGATCGGCCGCTGCCGCGGCGGCTGCGTGGGCGAGGAGGCGGCGGACAGCCACAATGCCCGGCTGTTGGCCGCGCTGCAGCGGCTGAAGGTCAGGCCGTGGCCGTTCGAGGGCGCCATCGCGGTGCAAGAGCGTGACATCGTCTGCGGCGACGTGGTGGAACATTTATTCGACCGCTGGTGCTATCTGGGCAGCCGCCGCAATGGCGGCGCGCTGGAAGGCGAGCCGGCTTTCGATCTCGATTACTACAAGTTGCTGGAGAGCGAGCTGCGCAAGCCGGATCGGGAGTTGCGGATGCTGTAAAGGAAAAAAGGCAAGCTGCGCAGCTTGCCTTTCTCATGCCCGATGTTTACTCATGCATCGCCAAATAGCCGCGCAGCCGGCTTTCTATGATGCGCGGGTTTTCGCCGTTGGCGATGGCGACCACGCCTTCCACCACCAGCTCCTTCATGGCGATCTCGGCGGCCACCAAGTGTTTGAGCTTGTTGCCCATGGGCAGGAAAAACAGGTTGGCCGAGCCGACGCCGTATACGGTGGCGACGAAGGCGACGGCTATGCCGCCGCCGAGCTTGGACGGGTCCGACAGGTTTTCCATCACGTGGATCAGGCCCAGCACGGCGCCCAGAATGCCCATCGTCGGCGCATAGCCGCCGGCCGATTCCCAGATGCGCGCGGCCTGCTTGCGTGCATGCTCGAACATGCTGATTTCCACTTCCATCACCGCGCGCAGGGTTTCCGGCTCGGTGCCGTCCACCAGCATCTGCAGCGCCTTCTTGGTGAAGGGGTCGCGCTGCTGGGCGATGATGCCTTCCAGCGACAGCAGGCCGCCCTTGCGCGAGCCCTGGCTCCAGCTGACCACTTCGCGGATCATTCGCTCATGATCGAAGTTGGGCGGGCGGAATACCCAGCGCAGCATGCGCAGGCCGGCCATGAATTGCTTGGGCGTGCTTTGCAGCATCACCGCGCTGGTGGTGCCGCCGATGACGATCATGAAGGCGGTCAACTGCATCAGCGAGCCGACGCTGCCTCCTTCGATGGCTTGCCCCGCAATAATGGCCGTCAAGCCCATCACCACCGCGATTAAACTGATCTTGTCCACATGTTTTCCGTTATTGATCTGGTCTGAAATCCGGCGCCTTAATCACCGAACTCTCCCTTACAGCCAGTCTTTCAGTTTGGCGCGCAGCCGGGCGATGGCCTGGCTGTGCAATTGGCAGACGCGGGACTCGGTGACGCCGAGCACCGCGCCGATTTCCTTCAGGTTCAGTTCCTGCTCGTAATACAGCGCCATCACCAGTTGGTCGCGTTCCGGCAGCAGCTTGATGGCGGAGATCAGCTGTCGGCGGAAGCTGTCGTCCGATAGCGCGGCCAGCGGGTCCGGCGAGTCATCATCGGCGACATTGGCTACAGGATTGTGGCCGTGTTCGTCGTCGTCGTTGCCGAAGTCTTCGAAATGCAGCAGCGTGGTGCCTTTGCATTCGCCCAGCATCTCCTGGTATTGCTCCAGCTCCATGCCCAGTTCGGCGGCGATTTCCGATTCCAGCGGCGCGCGCCCCTGCTGTTGTTCCAGCTTGCTAATGGCTTCCTCGATCTGCCGCGAGTTGCGCCGCGCCTGGCGCGGCAGCCAGTCTTCGCGGCGCAGCTCATCCAGCATGGCCCCGCGGATGCGTTGGCTGGCGAAGGTTTCAAACATTACGCCCTGGGCCGGGTCGAACTGGCGCGAGGCCTCGATCAGGCCGATCATGCCCACTTGGATCAGGTCGCCCAGCTCAACCGAGGCGGGCAGGCGGGCGATCATGATGCTGGCCAGCTTGCGCACCAAGGGCGTGTAAGCCTCCACGTCGATCTCGACGCTGGGGGCGGCTGCGACGTAGCCCGATCGGCGGAAGGACGGGTTCATAATAGTTTGGCTCCATCCGCCTCGGCCCAATCGCGCGAGGCGGCAATCAGCAAATCCATGTATCCGGTGCTGTCGCGCACGGTTTCCGGCGCGTCCCATTGCAGCAGGACCGCGGCCAGCTGCGAGAACGCGGCTGCCGCCTCGCTGTCCGGAAACGCCTCCATCAGCGGCCGGTGCAGCGTCTGGCTGCGCCGCACCGCATTGTCGTGCGGCACGAAGCCCACCCAGCGCAGCGAGACGGTCAGAAACTCGCTGGCTACCGCCGACAGCCGGGTGAACAGCTCGCGCGCCTCGTCCAGATGGCGCGCGCGGTTGATCAGCACATTGAAGCGCTGGCGGCCATAAATGCTCGCCAGTCGCTTGATATTAGCGTAGGCGGTGGTCAGCGAATCGGCATCCGGTGTTAATACCAAAATCAGATTGTCGGCCACGCTGGCCGGGATCGCGTCCTGGCTTGGGTTCGGCGCATCCACCAGCAGCGCCGACGCGTCGCGCTCCAGCGCGCCGAACTCGCTGCCCAGCCTCAGCCACAATTGGGCGGAAAACAGCGCGCGCTGTTCCGGCCGCGCGTACAGATTGATCAGCTGCACGCCCTGGCGCGACAGAACCATCATTTCGTCCAGCCCGCCCACGCTGGTCACCTGGCTTTCCAGGGTGGCGGTGGCGGGCACGCCCAGCCGGCGCGTCTGCACCTGGCCCAGGCAGCAGTCTACCACCAGCGGCCGCAGCCCGGCGTAGGCGAGCCCCAGCGACAGCTCGGTCACCACCGTGGTGGTGCCGGCATGCGGCGAGCCGATGAAGGCGAAGCTGGGGGCGCGCTTCTGTTGCGCGGCGAGCAAGCGGAGACTGGCGGCCTGGTCCTGCATCTCTTACAACCAACCTGATTGGGCGGCGTTCATGATGGGCAGTTCGTCCCCCTGCAGCGAGAACGGCGAGCCGATCTGTTGCGCCCGCATCGCGCGGTCCACCAGGAAGGCGGCATTGGCGGAGTGCAAGTCCTCCGGCACGCGCTGGCCGTTGGTGATGTAAAACAGCTTCAGGCGATTGCGGATGATCACGTCCAGGCTGGGGCCCTGCGCCACCGCTTCGTCTATCTTGGACAGGATGCAGCCGGTCAGGCCCTCGCCGCGGTAACGCCGCACCACGTCTTCCAGCGTGTGGCCATCGGTGTTGGCGGCCAGAAGCAGCAGCCGTTCGATGGGCCGGCCGGCGGTGCGCAGCATGTCGATCTGCGCCAGCACCCGGGCGTCGCGCTGCCCCATGCCCACGGTGTCGATGAAGACGATGTGGCGATTGGACAGGTCGGCCAGCGTCAGCTGCAGATCGCCCTCGTTCTGGATGGAAAACACCGGCACGCCCAGAATCTTGCCGTAGATGCGCAGCTGGTCCTGCGCGCCGATCCGGTAGCTGTCGGTGGTGATCAGCGCGACGTGCTGGGCGCCGAAGCGCATGGTCGCCCGCGCCGCCAGCTTGGCCACCGTGGTGGTCTTGCCGACGCCTGTCGGGCCGACCAGCGCGAAGATGCCGCCGCGGTCCATCACTTCGCGGTCGGCGTCGGCGCACTTCAGGTTATGCACCAGGGCGGAGCGCGCCCATTTCACCGCCACTTCGCCCTGATACTGCGCCGGCATCTTTTCGATCAGCTGTCGGATCAACTGGGCGGAGAAGCCCATCGCCAGCAGGTGCTTGAACAATTCGATGCGGTTGGGCGCCTTGCCTTCCATATCGGACCAGGCGAAGCTGGCCAGCTGGCTTTGCAGCAGGCTGCGGAGCAGCTTGATCTCGTCGCCGATCAGTTTCAGTTCCTGCGCCATCTGCTCCGGCTCCTCGCCATTGGCATGCGTTGGCGGCGCGATGTCCAGCCGCGGCGGCGGGGAGGCGGGCGCGGCGCGGGGCGCTTGGACCGCGGCCGGCGCCGGTTGCGCGGGCATGGCTGGGGCTTGATATGGCGGCGCCATGACGGGGGCTGGCTGCTGCGGCGCATAAACCGGCTCCAGCCGCGGCTGGACGGCGTCTACGCGCGGCGGGGCCGGGCTTTCCAGCGGCTCCACCGGCATGGCGTAAGTGCGGGCGATGGCCCGGTTCATGGCGTTGCCGTTGACGGCGGGGGGAATGGGGGCCGGTTGTTGCGGCCGATTGACCGCCGGCGGGGCGTTGCGCGGCGGATGCTTGCTGCTGGACGTGGATAGGGTGCTGGCCAGATTGGCGACGTCGGAATCGGCCACCGCCATGATTTCCACGCCGCCGCCCATGGTGGGGCGATTGGACAAAATGAGGGCGTCCGCCCCCAGTTCTTCGCGAACTTGCCTGAGTGCGTCTCGAGTGGTCTTCCCGAAGAACTTTTTCACCACCATTGTCGATTAGCCCCTAGCCCTTGCTGCCGCCTATTACCGCAATTATACGAATGGATTTATTGTCTGGAATCTCATTATGCGAAATCACACGCAGCTGCGGCAATGCCCGACGCAAGAAGCGGGCCAGCAGCGGGCGCAAGCCCGGGGCCGTCAGCAATACCGGATTGTACCCTTGAATCTCCACTTGTTCGGTCTGTTGTGCCGCGCTGGACAACAGATTTTCCGCCAAGCCCGGCTCCAGGCCGCCGCCGGCTTTGGACTGAACCGCCTGCATCAGCACGTTTTCCAGCTGCGGCTCCAGCGTCATCAGCGGCAACTCGTTCTCGCCGGGGAACAGCTGCTGCACGATGACGCGCGACAGCGCGGTGCGCACCGCGCTGGTCAATTCGTCTATGTCCTGATTCTGCGGGATATGATCGGCCAGCGTTTCAATGATGGTGCGGAAGTCGCGGATGTGGATGCCGTCGGTCAGCAATTGCTGCAGCACTTTCTGCAAGGTGCCCACCGGCACCACCTTGGGCACCAGGTCTTCAATCAGCTTCGGCGATTCCTTGGCCTGATGGTCGATCAGCGCCTGCACCTCTTCGCGGCCCAGCAATTCCGCGGCATGGGTCTGCAGCAGGTTGGAGATGTGGGTGGCCACCACGGTGCTGGCGTCCACCACGGTGTAGCCCAGGCTTTGCGCTTCCTCGCGCTTGCCGGCGTCTATCCACACCGCCGGCAGGCCAAAGGCGGGGTCGGTGGTCGGCGTGCCGCCGATCTCGCTGCTGACGCGGCCGGGATTGATCGCCAGGAATTGTCCGATGAAGGCCTCTCCTTGGCCCACTTCCACGCCCTTGAGCAGGATGCGGTAGGCGCTGGGCTTGATTTCGAGGTTGTCGCGGATGTGGACCGGCGGCACCAGGAAACCCAGGTCCTGGGCGATCTTCTTGCGGATGCCGCGGATGCGGCGCAGCAACTCGCCATCCTGCGAGCGGTCCACCAGCGGGATCAGCCGGTAGCCGACTTCCATGCCCAATTGGTCTACATGCTGCACATCGTTCCAACCGACCTCCGCCGCTTGTTGTTCCGGAGCCGGCGCCGGCTGGGCGGCCTGCAGTTCCCTGGCCCGTTGCTGTTTGTTGCGGTTCTCCATCGCCCGCGCCAGCGCCAGCAGACAGCCGGCGATCAGCAGGAAGGACAGGTGGGGCATATTGGGAACCAGGCCTATCATGCCGATCACCGCCGAGGTGATGTACAGCACCTGCGGCTTGGTGAACAGCTGGGTCAGGAACTGTTCCGACATGTCCTGATCGGTGCCGACGCGCGTCACCACGATGCCGGCGGCGGTGGAGATGATCAGCGCCGGAATCTGCGCCACCAAGCCGTCGCCTATGCTCAGCAGGGTGTAGGTTTCCGCCGCCTGGCCCACCGGCAGGTCGTGCTGCACCACGCCGACGATCAGACCGCCTATCACGTTGATCAGGATGATCAGGATGCCGGCCATGGCATCGCCGCGCACATATTTGGAGGCACCGTCCATGGCGCCGAAGAAGTTGGCCTCCTCGGCGATGGTGGAGCGGCGCTTGCGCGCCTCATCCTCGCCGATCAGGCCGGCGTTGAGGTCGGCGTCGATGGCCATCTGCTTGCCTGGCATGGCGTCCAGGGTGAAGCGGGCGGACACTTCGGCGATCCGGCCGGCGCCCTTGGTGATCACCACGAAGTTGATGATGGTGATGATGATGAACACCACGATGCCGATGGCGACATTGCCGCCCACCAGGAAGTGGGAAAACGATTCGATCACCTTGCCGGCGGCGTCCGGGCCGGTATGGCCCTCCAGCAGCACCACGCGGCTGGAGGCCACGTTCAGCGACAGCCGCAGCATGGTGGTGATCAAGAGCACCGACGGGAAGGACGAGAAGTCCAGCGGCTTGCGGACATTGATGCCCACCAGCAGCACGATTACCGACACCGCGATGTTGAAGGTAAAGAAGATGTCGAGCAGCACCGGCGGCAACGGCAGGATCATCATCGTCAGGATGAGGATGATCAGCAGCGGCCCGGCAAGCTGGGCGATCTTCATGTTTCGCAGTATTTGGAGGATGGCGTCCATGCTGGCTTATCGGCTTTCTTCTGGCGCCGAATCTTGCGGACGTTTGCTGTACGGGTCAAGCTCCTCGGGCACATCCAACTGGTCAGGGAACACCGGAGCCGCGCCGCCGACTGATTGGTATTGCTGCAGCTGGAACACATAGGCCAGCACCTGGGCCGCCGCCGCGTACAGCGCGGCCGGGATGTCTTCGCCCAGTTCGGCATTGAAATACAGCGCCCGGGCAAAGCGCGGCGAGCGCATCACCGGCACCCGGCTGTCCTTGCCGGTGTCTATGATCTTCTCCGCCAGCTTCAGCGAGCCCTTGGCCACCACCTGCGGCGCGCGCATGCCGTCTTCGTACTTCAGCGCCACCGCGAAGTGGGTCGGGTTGGTGACGATGACATTGGCCTTGGGCACTTCCTGCATCATGCGCTTGCGCGCGGCTTCGCGCTGCATCTGGCGGATGCGGCCCTTCACTTCCGGCGAGCCTTCCACCTCCTTATATTCCTGCTTGACCTCTTCCTTGGTCATCCTGAGTTTCTTGTAGTAGCTCCACAGTTGATAGGGAACGTCGATCGCCACCAGCAGTATCATCGCCGCGGTGACGATGAAGAAAGTGTGGATGATCATGTCGGTCATCTTCAGGATGGCGGCTTCCAGCGGCATGGCGATCAGACCGATGATCTCATCCCGCTCTTTCCAGATGTACCAGGTGGCGATGCCGCCGATCAGCAGGCTTTTCAGAATGGCTTTCAGGCCCTCGGTGGCGGCATTCAGCGAAAAGAGGCGCTTGACGCCGGGCAGGGGATTGAGCTTGCCGAAATTCGGCTCCAGCGCCTTGGTGGTGAGATTCCAGCCGCCCACCAGGGTGGGGATGAACAGAGCTACCAGCACCAGCCCGCCGAAAAACGGCGCCAATTGCCACAGCGCGCCGAAGATCGCTTCCTTGAATTGACGCAGCGCCGGCTCGGTGTTCTGCACGGTGCTTTGATTGAAGGTGAGCAGCTGCCGCATGGTTTCGCGCAGGAATACGGCCATCTTGCCGCCCAGCACCATCAGCAGGGAAACGCCGGCCATGGTGATGGCGAACGTCGACAATTCCCGCGATCGGGGAATATTGCCGTCTTCTCGAGCCGTTGACAGTCGTTTGGCTGACGCGGGTTCGGTGCGTTCGAGGTCTGAGTCTTCTGCCATGGGCTCGTTTCAGTTTTGCTTTAATAATGCTTTTGTCTTGATTTTAAAATGAATGTTAGCGTATGCCGGGCCGCTCCGGCCAGTGTTACAATCTGGGCCTTTGGTTTTGCCGCCTTGGCGGAGTGGGGAACATCGACATGCAACAGTACCTCGACCTGATGCGCCATGTGCTGGAACACGGCCATGACAAGGCCGACCGCACCGGCACCGGCACCCGTTCGGTGTTCGGCTACCAGATGCGTTTCAATCTGCAGGACGGCTTTCCGCTGGTCACCACCAAGAAGCTGCATCTGAAATCGATCATCCATGAGCTGCTGTGGTTCCTGTCCGGCGACACTAATATCCGTTATCTGAAGGAAAACGGCGTATCGATCTGGGACGAGTGGGCCGACGAGAACGGCGACCTTGGCCCGGTGTACGGCTATCAATGGCGCAGCTGGCCGGCTCCGGATGGCCGCAGCATAGACCAGATCAGCCAGCTCTTGGACATGATCAAGAAGAATCCGGACTCGCGCCGGCTGATCGTATCGGCGTGGAATCCGGCGCTGGTGGACCAGATGGCGCTGCCCCCGTGCCACAGCCTGTTTCAGTTTTACGTCGCCGACGGCAAGCTGTCCTGCCAGCTTTATCAGCGCTCGGCCGATATTTTCCTCGGCGTGCCGTTCAACATCGCCAGCTATGCCTTGCTGACCATGATGGTGGCGCAGGTCTGCGGCTTGCAGCCCGGCGATTTTGTCCACACCTTGGGCGACGCCCACCTGTACAGCAACCATCTGGAACAGGCCAGGCTGCAATTGACGCGCGAGCCGCGCCCGCTGCCGACCATGAAGCTGAATCCGGCAGTCAAAGACCTGTTCGCCTTCACGTTCGAGGACTTCGCGCTGGAAGGCTATGATCCGCATCCGCACATCAAGGCGCCGGTGGCGGTATGAGCGAGGCAAGCAAACCGATGCTGACGCTGGTGGCGGCGATGGCCGCCAACCGCACCATAGGCATCAACAACACGCTGCCCTGGCATCTGCCGGAAGACCTGAAGCATTTCAAGGCGGCGACCTTGGGCAAGCCGGTGATCATGGGCCGCAAGACCTGGGATTCGATAGGCCGGCCGCTGCCGGGGCGCCGCAATATCGTGGTGACGCGGCAGGCGGACTGGCGCGCGGACGGCGCGGAAGTGGCCCATTCCCTGGAGGATGCGCTGGCCTTGGCCGGCGCGGTGGACGAGGCCTGCCTGATCGGCGGCGCCGAGTTGTACCGCCAGGCGCTGCCCATCGCCGACAAGCTGTGCCTGACCGAAATCGGCCAGGCTTTCGACGGCGACGCGCATTTTCCGGCGTTTTCCGCCGCTGACTGGCGCGAGACCGCGCGCGAGCCGGCAGTGGGCGCCAACGGTCTGGCTTACGCCTTTGTCGAGTACCTGCGCCGCTGACTCAGCGCATTCGTGAGACGCCGAGCATGTGGATTATCTGGCCGGAAGCGTTTGCTTCCGGCTTTGTCATTTGCAGAAGCGGAATGTCTTTATGATCAGCTATAATCATTTATCATTGATAATGTTATTTTTTTGATCTAGACCTGATGAAAAGCGTTTAGCGCATGTTCAAACGCTCAAATCAATAACAGCGCCGGCCTGGCCGGCCTCGCGCCCGCAGCCTGACTGCGCCGCGCCTTCTGCATGGTATTCGTGGCCTGAAATCCTATCCGATACAGGAGCACGAGAATGGCGCGCATCTCCACCCCCATCAGCGAGATCAAAGAGCATTACGAAGTCGTGGTGATCGGTTCCGGCTACGGCGGCGGCATTGCCGCTTCCCGCATGGCGCGGGCGGGCCGCAGCGTCTGTCTGCTGGAGCGCGGGCGCGAGATCGTTCCCGGCGAATACCCGGCCACGCTGGCCGAAGCCACGCCGGAATTCCAGGTGCACCATCCGGACGGCCATCTCGGCTCGCGCACCGGCCTGTATGATCTGCACGTCAATCCGCAGCAGAACGTGATGGTGGGATGCGGCCTGGGCGGCACCTCGCTGATCAACGCCAATGTCTCGCTGCAGCCGGAGCCGCAGGTATTCGAAGATCCGCGTTGGCCGCGCAAGGTGCGGGAGCACGCCGACACCCTGCTGAAAGACGGCTTCGCGCGGGCGCAGGAGATGCTGCGGCCCAATCCCTATCCGGACACGGCTCCGCCCTTGCCCAAGCTGCAGGCCAATCAGAAATCCTCGGAACGGCTCAAGGCCAAGCACAGCTTTTATCGGCCGCCGATCAACGTCACTTTCGAGCCGCTGCCGGACAATCTCAATCACGTCGGCGTGGAGCAACAGCCTTGCAACTACTGCGGCGACTGCGTTTCCGGCTGCAACAACAAGGCCAAGAACACCACGCTGATGAACTATCTGCCCGACGCCTGCAATCATGGCGCGGAAATCTTCTGCCAGGCCTCGGTGCGCTATCTGCAGCGCGACGGCGACGGCTGGATCGTGCATTACCAGTACGTGGGCACCGGCCGGGAACAATTCGATGCGCCGACGCTGTTCGTCAAGGCCGACATCGTCATCCTGTCCGCCGGCACCCTGGGTTCCACCGAGATCCTGCTGCGTTCGCGCGATCAAGGCCTCGCGCTGTCCGGCGAGCTCGGCAAGCACATGAGCGGCAACGGCGATATCCTCGGCTTCGGCTACAACAACGACGACAAAATCAACGGCATCGGCTTCGGCAGTCATTCGGGCAAGGACATCGGTCCAGTGGGGCCCTGTATTACCTCCATCATCGACATGCGCGACGAGACCGACTGGCGCAAGCGCATGGTGATAGAGGAGGGCTCCGTTCCGGGCGCGATAGGCGGGGCCATGGTGCCGGCGATGGCGGCGGCATCGGCGGAGCTGGGGCAAGCGGCGGAGAGCGGGCCGCTGGCCAAGCTCAAATACGTTGCGCGAGAGGCGGAAAGCGCCTTGCGCGGGCCCTATCACGGCGCGATGAATCGGCTGCAGACGTATCTGATCATGAGCCACGACGACGGTGCCGGCGTGATGGCGCTGGACGAGCATGGACAGCTGAAGCTGGAATGGCCGGGCGTGGGCGAGCAGCCCAATTTCGAGATCGGCAACGCGCGGCTGTTGGAGGCGACCCGCGCGCTGGGCGGCATCTACGTGCGCAACCCGATCTGGACCGACCTGTTCCGCCACAGCCTGATCACCGTGCACCCGCTGGGCGGCTGCGTGATGGGCGAGGATGCGGGCCAGGGCGTGGTCAACCACAAGGGCCAGGTGTTCAGCGGCGCCGCCGGCGACGCAGTGTATCCCGGACTGTACGTCACCGATGGCTCCGTGATCCCCACCTCATTGGCGGTCAATCCCTTGCTCACCATCTCCGCGGTCAGCGAGCGCGCGATGGCCTTGTTGGCGGCCGATCGCGGCTGGACCATAGACTATGCCTTGCCGTCGGCGCCGCGCCGGCGCCAGTCGCCCGCCAAACCCGGCATCGAATTCACCGAGACGATGAAGGGCTTCTTCTCCACCGCCCACCGCCAGCCGGCCGGCACCGATCTGGCGGCCTACCAGGCGGCGTATCAGGCCGGCAAGGACGCAGGCTCGGCGATGGGCTTCACCGTCACCGTGGCCTCGGACGATCTGGACAGGCTGATTGCCGATCCCAGCCATCCCGCCACCATTGTCGGCACGCTGAATGCGCCGGCGCTGTCGCCGTTGCCGCTGACGGTGACCCACGGCGTGTTCAATCTGTTCGAGGCGTATCCGCAACAGGTGGGCGAGCGCCACATGAACTACAAGATGCGGCTGACGGCGGAGGATGGCGTCGAGTATTTCTTCAGCGCGTTCAAGTCGGTGCCCAGCGACCACGGTCCGCTCCAGGTCTGGGCCGATACCAGCACGCTGTACGTGACGGTGTACCGGGGCGTGGACGAGGGCGGCGAGGTGGTAGGCAGCGGCGTGCTGCACATCGAGCCGGCCGACTTCGCGCGGCAGATGACCACGATGAAGGTGCTCAATGTGGAGAACGAAGCCGAGCGGCTGAAGCAGCTTGCCCGCTTCGGCGAGTACTTCGCCGGCGTGCTGTGGGAGAGCTACGGCGGCGTGCTGGCGCCCAATGTCTACTTCAATCCGGACGCGCCGCCGCGCAAGAAGCGCCCGCTCAACGTCTGCGCGCCCGAGGTGGTGTTCTTTCCGACCGAGGACGGCGTCAACCTGCGGCTCACCCGCTACAACGGCGGCGGCAAGGGCCCGGTGATGCTGGTGCACGGCCTGGGCGTGGGATCGAACATCTTCTCCACCGACACCATCTCCACCAATCTGCTGGAGTACCTGTACCAGCACGGCTACGACGTATGGCTGCTGGACTTCCGCGTCAGCATCCTGCTGCCGGCCAGCCAGCAGCAGTGGGACGGCGACCAGGTGGCGCGCTACGACTATCCGGCGGCGATCCGTCGCATACGCGAGGCCACCGGCGCGGCCGAGGTGCAGTGCGTGGTGCACTGCTATGGTGCCACCACCTTCTTCATGTCCATGCTGGCCGGCCTGGAGGGCGTGAGATCGGTGGTGTGCTCGCAGATCGCCGCCGACATCGTGGTGCCGACCGCCACCCAGGTTAAGACCGGCCTGCACCTGCCGACGGTGCTGGACAAGCTGGGCGTGTCGTCGTTGACCGCCTACACCGCGTCGGACTCCAACTGGTTCGAAAAATTGTACGACACCGCGTTGAAGGGTTACGCGCTGGCGGAGGCGCAGGGCTATTGCAACAACCCGGTCTGCCACCGCATCACCTTCATGTACGCATCGCTGTACCGCCATGAAACCCTGAACGAGACGCTGCACGACAATCTGCACGAACTGTTCGGCGTGGCGAACATGCGCACCATGGAGCATCTGGCGCGGATGTGCCGCGAGGGGCGGCTGGTGTCCTTCGACGGCGACGACCTCTACATGCCGCACTTCGACCGGTTGCAGCTGCCCATTCTGTTCATCAGCGGCGAACATAACGAGTGCTACCTGCCGGAGAGTACCCAGCGCACCTACGAAAAATTGGTGCAGCGCTATGGGCCGGAGCGCTACAGCCGGCTGGTGGTGCCGGGCTACGGCCACATCGACTGCATGTTCGGCAAGGATGCAGCGGCCGATGTCTATCCGGCCATCGTCGCGCATCTGGACAAGACCGCAGGCGGCTGAGGCGGAAGCGCCGGGGCCGCTGTCAGGTCCCGGCCGCGACTGACCATTCGACACCGTCTTCACAAGGACATCTTCATGGACAAGACTCGTTGCGCGGAGTGTGGCGTGCGCTGGTTCCAGCGTTTCATCTGGATTGGCATCGCCATGAACATGGTATTCGCGATACCGGCGCTGTTCTGGCCGGACTTCCTGAACAGTAGCTTCGGCCTGCCAAGCCAGGCGGTTTACCCTTGGCTGCAAAACGCCGGCATGCTGCTGGTGGGGATCAGCCTGTTCTATGCGCCGGCCGGCGTCTGCGCCACGCGCTATCCGGTGTATGCCTGGCTGTGCGTGCTGTCCCGGCTGATCGCGGTGGTGTTCTGGATCTACCTGATCCAGACCTCGGGCTATCCGGACGCCTTCAAGCCGCTGCTGTATTCCGACGCCGCGATGTTCGTCATCCTGGGCGCCTTGTTGTACATCGGCCTGCCGGACCAGCGCCCATGGCCGCTGATCCGCGCCGGTTTGTGCGGCTTGTGGCGCTGCGCGGCCAAGTGTTTTTCCGGCGCCCGCCGCAAGATCGCCATCGCCGCGGTGCTGGTGTTGGCTTTCGTCGGCTACGAGGCTTGGGCCAATCTGCTGCGAGAGGTGCCGCAGCCGCCCATCCAGTCCGATGTCGAGCATTTCAAATATGCCGCCATCGGCCTGGGGGCTGATGCCCGCATCCCCTTGTATGTGTTTTCGGTGCTGCCGAAGGTGTGCGCGCAACGCATGCCGAGAATGGGGACGGGCTGGCAGGCGTTCGGCTTCATCTATGAAGGCGGACATGATTTGCCGATAGGCCTGGCCAAGCGGCAGATAGGTTACCCGTCGGTGGAGCCCAATTGCGCCCTGTGCCATACCGGCCAGTACCGCAAGAGCGCGGATGACGTGCCGGTGCCGGTGCCCACCGCGCCGGCGGCGCTGCTGGATCTGGAGTCGTTCCAGTGGTTCCTCTACGACTGCGCCAGCGATCCGGACTTCAAGCCCAAGGTGATGGACGCCATCGAGCAGCATTACGATCTGGGGCCTATCGAAAAACTGTTCTACCGTTTCCTGATCGTGCCGGCCACCCAGCAGGCTTTTCTCAAGCAGGAGAAACAGTACGCCTGGCAAAAGCTGCGGCCGCTGCAGGGGCCGGGGCGCACCGACACCTTCAATCCCACCAAGATGGCGATCTTCGGCTTCCCGGACGACTCCACCATAGGCACGGTGGACTTGCCGCAAATCTGGAACCAGAAGCCGCGCGAATCAATGTACCTGCACTGGGACGGAAATAACAACGACATCCACGAACGCAACTATGCCGCGGCCATGGCCGTGGGCGCGACGCCGCAGTCGGTGCTGCCGGCCGAATTCCAGCGCGTGACCGACTGGCTGCTGACGCATGAGCCGCCCAAGTGGCCGTTCGGCGGTCTCGATCAGGTGCGGGTGGCGCGCGGGCGCACGCTGTGGGGGCAGAACTGCGCCCAGTGCCATGATTTTGGCAAAGCCGACACCGGCCAAGTGACGGTGGGGCTGGATGAGCTGGGCACCGATCCTTACCGCGTCAACTCCTTCACCGTCGGCCTGGTGGACAAATTCCATCAGTTCAAGAAACCGCCGTTCGACTTTGGCGCCTATCGGAAGACGCAGAGCTACAGCAATACGCCCACCGATGGCATCTGGCTGCGCTCGCCCTATCTGCACAACGGTTCGGTGCCGACCTTGTGGGATCTGCTGCAGCCATCGGACAAGCGGCCCAAGATGTTCTATCGCGGCTCCAGCGTGTTCGACACCCGCAATGTGGGTTTTCTCAGCGGCGGGCCGGACAGCAAGGGCGGCGGTTACTTCCAGTTCGACACGCGCTTGCCGGGCAATCACAACACCGGGCATGAATACGGCGTTCATCTGAGCGACAGCGATAAATGGGCGCTGATTGAGTACATGAAGACGCTGTAAATCAGCGGCGACGAAACAAGGAGGCGGACGATGGATGTGTTTGCGGACTGGAAGAGCAGGATTGAGAGCGATCTGGCGGCGACCGAACAGAATCTGCAGCAGAAGCGGCAGATGCTGGCGCGCTTGCAGCAGGCGCATGATCAGGTGTGGGAGGTGATCAATAGCGGCTCCACCTCTTCGGCCGGCATTCCGTGGGAGTTTGCCCATGGCCTGTCCATCCTTGAGGGCGTGCTGGACGGCAAGCCGCTGCCCACTACCGAGGCCGAACTGCCCACCCGGGTGATGGATGACGGCACGCTGCTGGGCTGCCGCAAGTGGGAGCTGCTGGACCCGCTGTGGGGCGAGTCGCTGGTGGCCTGGTTCGAGCACTTGGCGAACCGCGCGCCGTGGGCGAGCCAGCCGGCGGCGCTGACCCTGCCTGATCAGGTCAGCTTCAATATCGCCGGGGATTGGGGCAGCGGCGACTATATCGCCGGCAAGGTGGCGGCGGCGATGGCCAAGCAGCCGACCGATTACACTATCCACCTGGGGGATGTCTATTACGCCGGCGCTAGTCCGGATGAGAGCCGCGACTTCGCCAACTGGCCGGCCGGCGGACGCGGGCAATTCACGCTGAACTCCAACCATGAGATGTACAGCGGTGCGTTTGGCTATTTCCAGGAGCTGGGGCTGCGCTTCCCGCTGCAGCAAGGCACCAGTTATTTCAGCTTGCGCAACTCCAATTGGCTGATTCTTGGCCTGGATACCGCCTATTGGTCGGACAAGTACAAGTTGTATATGGACGGCGCCTTGGGCGACGCGCAGGCGGCTTGGCTGAAGGCCACTGCCTCCGGCTGGCAGGGCAAGATCATGCTGCTGTCGCACCACCAGGGCTATTCGATAGACGGTTCGGCGACCACCCCGCTGTACGACGAAGTGACCGCGGCCTTGGGGCGGGCGCCGGACTACTGGTACTGGGGACATCTGCACAATGTGATCTGCTATCAGCCGCGCAACGGCATGCTGGGCCGCTGCGTCGGCCATGGCGCCATTCCCTATGGCCCGGCCAGCATTCTGGACGGCAAGCCGCAGGTGGCATGGGCGGAAACGCGCTCGGCCGACGACAGCCGGTACCCGCAGCGGGTGCTGAACGGCTTCATCCGGCTGGAACTGAATGGCATGGCGCTGACGGAAATCCTGTACGACGAAAACGGGCAGCGCCGCTGGCCATTGCCGTGATGGCCAGCGATGGGCAAAAGCAAAGGGCTGCCTGGGGCAGCCCTTGCCATTCCATGCCTCGGCAAGCGCCTGGCATGCTCAGCCTCGGCCCTCCAAGGCCTCGGCCGCGCTTTGCGCCAGCTGGCTGTAATCGCGGCCGAAATCGGCCACCATTTGCTTCAGTCGCGCGGTATCGCGCGCGATCAAGGTTTTCAGCAGGCTTTCCAGGAACAGGTGGGTGCGCTCCATCTGGCTCTGGCCAGCGCGCAGAATGGCGTACAGGCAGCGCTGGGTCAGCGGCAGCATGTCGTTCAGGGTGTCGGTCAGGTAACGGTTGTCGGCATGGCGGTACAGCGCGGACAGGAATTCGATGCCGTAATCGTAGAAGGCTTGCAGGTCATCGCGGCGTTTGGCTTCTTCCAGCTGCGCCATCAGCTCGATGAAGCGCGCCAGGTCGTCGTTCTGCCAGCCGGCGGCCAGATTTTGCACCACTCGCTCCAGCAGCAGAAACCATAGATCAAAGAAGTCGCGCACGTCGCGCGCGCTGATGCTGGCCACCACCGCGCCGCGGCGCGGAAAAATGTCTACCAGGTGGCGGCGCTGCAGAATCAGCAAGGCCTCGCGCACCGAGCCGCGGCTGACTTCCAGCTCGGATGCGATGCGCAGCTCCTGTATCCGTTCCCCCGGTTTCATCTCGCCTTGGATGATCTGTCTGCCGAGATATTGGGCGATCTGTTCGGTCAACAGGTCGTTGGCCTTGAATGTCATGCGTCATCTCCGGAATGGAATGTTATCGTTCTCGTTCGTATTGTAAGGCATGATGATGCCAGATTGTCCGGCAATATCCTGTCGGTTTGCCGGTTTGTATCCGGCGCGGGGCGCCTAGCCTAACGACGCAACCCAGCGGCGGCGCATTATCATGCATCTGCTTCAGAGAGGGCGGCCATGATATCAATCAGACGATTAAAACGCATGTTTTGTGTTTCTGTTGACAGTCAGACGTGGAATTATCTGTCGCCAAGAGCGCGGAAGGGCGGAGTGCTTGCGCTTAGGGGGATGCGCGCCGCCCAAGACTGCGGGAGCGGCGCGCGGGGGGCTTACTCCGCCGAGCGGCGGGTGGCCATCAGATAGTTGACGTCGGTATCGTCGTTCAAGGCGTAGATGCGGGTGAGCGGGTTGTAGCCCATGCCGCTGAGACCGTGCAGATTCAGCCCGGCGTGCCGCGCCATGCGTCCCAGTTCGGACGGTTTGATGAAGCGGGCATATTCATGGGTGCCGCGCGGCAGCATGTTCAGCACATACTCCGCGCCGACGACGGCGAGCATATAGGCCTTGGCGTTGCGGTTCAGCGTGGAGAAGAACACCCAGCCGCCCGGCTTCACCAGCGTGGCGCAGGCGCGCACCACGCTTTGCGGGTCCGGCACGTGCTCCAGCATTTCCATGCAGGTGACCACGTCGAAGCTGGCCGGCATCTCCGCCGCCAGCTCTTCCACCGGCACGCAGCGGTAATCGATGGGCACGCCGGATTCCAGGCTGTGTAGCTGGGCGACCTTCAGCGATTTTTTGGCCAGGTCGATGCCGGTCACCTGGGCACCTTTTAGCGCCATGCTCTCGGCCAGGATGCCGCCGCCGCAGCCCACGTCCAGCACCTTCTTGCCGGCGAGGGAGGCGTGGCGGTCGATGTAATCCAGACGCAGCGGGTTGATTTCGTGCAGCGGCTTGAATTCGCTGTCCTTGTCCCACCATTTGTGCGCCAGCTGGCTGAATTTGTCGATTTCGAGTTCGTCTACGTTGCTCATGCTTTTACTTTGCCAGGATGCGGTTGCGCCAGTCGTCGGCGCGGGCTTTCAGAGTGGCCTCGTCCAGCGTCTTCAGCTTGCGGCCGGCCATCAGCGCGCGCCCCTTGACCCAGACGTGGCTGACTTGCTCGCGGCCTGCGGCGTACACCACGTGCGAGATCGGGTCGAAGGCCGGCGCGGTTTCCAGTTCGGACAGATCGATGGCGATCAGGTCGGCATCCTTGCCCACCTTGACCGAGCCGGTCTTGTCGGCGATGCCCAGCGCGCGCGCGCCGTTAAGCGTGGCCATGCGGATGGCGGCGGCGGCTGGCACGGTGGTCGGGTCCAGCGTGCCCACCTTGGCCAGCAGTGCGGCCAGGCGGGTTTCCGCCAGCATGTCCAGCTTGTTGTTGGAGGCGGCGCCGTCGGTGCCGATGCCCACGGCGATGCCGGCGTCCAGCATCTTGCCGATGGGCGCGATGCCGGAGGCCAGCTTCATATTCGAGGCCGGATTGTGGGCGGTGGACACGCCGTATTTCGCCGCCAGCTCGATTTCGGCGTCGTTCAGATGCACCATGTGCGCGGCCACCAGCCGCGGCGACAGCATGCCCAGCTGCTGCAGGCGAGCCAGCGGGCGTTGGCCGTGCTCCTTGACGCTGTTGTTCACCTCGTCGGCGGTTTCGTGGATGTGGCAGTGGATTAGCATGTCTTCCTGCTCGGCCAGCGTCACAACCTTGCGGAAAGTGTCGTCCGATACGGTATAGGGCGCGTGCGGTGCCAGGGTGAAGGTCACCAGCTCTTCGCCCAGGAACTGGCTGCGCTCGGCCATGCCCTTGGCGATGTAATCGTCGGCGTTGGTGGCGTAGTTGGTGGGAAATTCCAGGATGGAACAGCCGACGAAGGTGCGCATGCCGGAAGCCAGGCCGGCGCGCGCCATCGCGGCGTTGTAGAAATACATGTCGTTGATGGTGGTGGTGCCGCCGCGGATCATTTCGCCCATGGCTAGCAGCGCGCCGTCGAACACGAAATCGTCGCGCACGTGCTTGCCTTCGGCCGGCCAGATGTGGTTTTGCAGCCAGTCCATCAGCGCCTTGTCGTCGGCCAGGCCGCGCAGCAGCGTCATGGCGGAGTGGCCGTGCAGGTTGACCAGGCCGGGCATCAGCACGTGGTCGGGCAGGTCCAGCCGTTCGTCGGCTTCCAGCGCGGCGGCGTCGGCCGCTGGCAGAATGGCGGCAATCCTGCCATCCTTGATCGCCAGCGCGTGGTTTTCCAGGATTTCGCCATCCGTTTCCACGGTGATGATCCAGCGGGCGGAGATAATCTTTTCATAACGTGACTGCGGCATGGTGTGAATCCTGAACGCGTTGTCAATAAAGTGTCGTGGATTTTAGGCCCTGCGGGCCCGGCAAGGCAATGCGCCGCTCTTTTATCTCAAGCGGTATTGGCGCTCTCATGCGTGAAAATGACAATTGCAGATGACTTGTGGATATATAGAGGAAATGCCGGCCGACGCCGGTGTATACTGCTGATTGCACATATAAAATCTACTCCGGGCACGAACTCCAACACTTCGGCGAAGCAAAGACTAGCGCGACATGGCTCAACAAGCAGACGATAAAACCACTGCCAGCACTGGCCTGAATCTGAGGGACGTGTTTCTCATCGCCGTGATACTCGGCTTGCTGATCCCTGCCTCCATCATCAGCTATCTCAGTTTCAACATCCAGAAAGACAATCTGACCGCGCAGCTGGACACCGACCAGCGCCGTCTGCTCGACATCGTCGCGCTGGGGATGCAGGAGCCGCTGTGGAACCTCAGCCGCCAGGCAGGCAATCCCTTGATCGCGTCGGTGATGGAAGACCCGCGCGTGATCTCCATCCGCGTCACCGACACCCAATCCAACCAGGTGTTTCTGTCGGCGGTGCACAGCGAGCGCCGCATAGGCAGCGTGTCCTACGTGGAAAAGCCGGTGATCTATCGCGGCGAGGCCATCGGCCAGGTGACGATGGAATTCGACAACGAGAATCTGGCCATCGCGTTGAGCAATCAGGTCAAGAACATCCTGACGATTCTGGCGGCGCAGCTGGTGCTGTCCATCATGCTGATCATGAGCATCCTGCACTCGCGTTTCCTGCGGCCGATGCGCTTGGCCGCCAAGGTGTTCGAGAACACCGTAGAAGGCATCATGATCACCGATGCCGACAAGCGCATCCGCAGCGTCAACCGCGCCTTCACCGAAATCACCGGCTATACCCAGCACGAAGTGCTGGGGCAGAAGACCAGCATTCTGTCCTCCGGCCGCCATGACGAGCCGTTCTACGAGCAGATGTGGCAGTCCATTTCCGAGCAGGGCTCATGGCAGGGCGAGTTGTGGAACCGCCGCAAGAACGGCGAGGTTTATCCGGAGTGGCTTGCGATCAACGCGGTGCGCAACAGTCTGGGCGAGATCACCCACTATGTGGCGATTTTCAGCGACCTGACCGAGCGCAAGGCCGCCGACGACCGCATCCAGTTCCTGGCCCACTTCGACGTGCTGACCAGCCTGCCCAACCGCGTGCACATGCAGGACCGGGTGGAGCTGGCCATTCACAACGCGGTGCGCGACAACCAGCGGCTGGCCCTGCTGCTGCTGGACCTGGACCGCTTCAAGACCGTCAACGAGTCGCTGGGCCACTCGGCCGGCGATACCCTGCTGCAGGTGGCGGCGGACCGCATCCGCTCGGTGCTGGCGCCGGGCGAGATGCTGGCGCGCCAGGGCGGCGACGAATTCATCATCCTCTTGCCCCTGATTTCCGATCCAGGCGAGGCGGCGCTGGCGGCGGAGCGGGTGCGCGAGGTGTTCGCCAGCCCGATCGAGCTGCACAACCACGTGATCACCATCACGCCGTCCATCGGCATCAGCGTCTACCCGGACGACGGCCGCGACTACGAAACCCTGGTCCGCAACGCCGACGCGGCGATGTACCACGCCAAATCCTCCGGCCGCAACAGCTACAAGTTCTACACCGCCGACCTGAACGCCCGCGCCCGCGAGATCCTGGCCATCGAGAGCCAGCTGCGCTTCGCGCTGGAGCGCGACGAGTTCGTGCTGCACTATCAGCCGCAAGTAGACATGAAAACCGGCTGCATCATCGGCGCCGAAGCGCTGATCCGCTGGAACCACCCGTCGCTGGGCCTGCTCGGCCCGGTGCGCTTCATCCAGGTGGCCGAGGAGCGCGGCTTCATCGTGCAGATCGGCAATTGGGTGATCGCCGAGGCCACGCGGCAGATGGTGGCGTGGCGCCAGGCCGGCTTGCCGGAGGTGACCCTGGCCATCAACCTGTCGGCCTTGCAGTTCCGCCAGCCCGACTTGGCCGAACAGGTGCAGCAGGCCTTGTTGTCGCATGATCTGCCTGGCCACGCCCTGGACATCGAAGTGACCGAGAGCGTCATCATGGAGGACGCGCAGGCCACGATCCAGGCGATAGACACCATGAAGAGCATGGGGCTGCGGCTGTCCATCGACGACTTCGGCACCGGCTACTCCAGCCTGTCCTACCTCAAGCGCTTCAAGGCGGACAAGCTGAAGATCGACCGCTCCTTTGTGCGCGACATCCCGCAGGACGCCGACGACAGCGCCATCGCCCGCGCCATCATCAATATGGCCAAGAACCTGAACATGCAGGTAGTGGCGGAAGGGGTGGAGACGATGGAGCAATGGCAGTTCCTGGAGCAGGAAGGCTGCGATTTCGTCCAGGGCTATTTGATCGCCAAGCCGCTGCCGGCGGAGGAGTTCGCCGCGCTGCTGACCCAGGGCAGCCTGCTGCCGCAGGATGGGTGACAGGCGTTCAGGCATGCTCAAGGCCCGCGCAGAAGACGCGGGCCTTTTTCTTGTCGCGCGGTCAGAATGAAATGCGCGCGCCGGAACGGTTATGTCGTCACCCGCGGCGCGCTAGACAGCCGAACCGGTTGCCGGTGGCGGACCTGCGCGGGGAACCCGTAGCTGCCGTCAGCATCTGTATTGGAGCGGAGTCGCTCAGCGACGCCCAGATACGCGCGTATTCCGGTCCGCTGATCCAGGCCGTCCGCCAGCTGGCGGCCTGTATTGCTTAGCATCCGGATGGCGTAACCATACAGCAGAGCGGACGAGGGGATAGCATGGCCGGGGATGGCGAAGTCGTAGAGGTGCATAAATGGAGCAGGCTGCTGCGCGTGGTGGCGAGCCTGTTGCTGGGCTATGCCTTGCTGATGGTGGGCAATGCGCTGAGCAATACCCAGACCTCGCTCGCCTTGCTGCAGCAGGGCGTTCCGGTGACGGTGGCCGGGCTGGTGCAGTCGGCCTATTACGCCGGTTTCTTCATCGGCGGTTTCTTCTGCAGCGCCATTGTGCACCGCTATGGCCACCACCGCGCCTTTGCCGCCCTGGCGGCCATCATCTGCATCGTGGTGCTGGCGCAGGCGCTGGTGCATTCGCCCCTGCTGTGGGCGCTGGTGCGCTTCGTCAACGGCCTGGCCATCGTCGGCATCTTCATGGTGGTGGAGAGCTGGCTCAACGGCTGCGTCGGCAATGCGCAGCGCGGCCAGTTGTTCTCGCTGTACATGATGGTCAGCTACCTCGGCGCCAGCGCCGGCCAATGGCTGCTCAAGCTGCCGCTGACCCAGCCAGGCTGGCCCTTCATCGTGGTGGCCATGTTGTTCGCGCTGGCCATCATCCCTGTGACGCTGACCAGCCAGCGGCCGCTGACCTTGGTGGCCGCGCCGGCCGGCAGCGTGGTGTTGCTGACATTGCGCACCGTGGGCGAGTTGCGGCGGCTGGCGCCGTTGGCGCTGTACGGCGTGTTGATCGCGGGCTGTTTCAACAGCGCTTTTTACAGCATGTTGCCGGTGGTGCTGAGCCAGTTGAGTTATCTGCCGCACCAGATCGGCAATTTCATGGGCCTGGCGCTGCTGGCCGCGCCGCTGTTGCAGTGGCCCATGGGCAAATGGGCGGACCGCAGCGACCGCTGCCTGCTGTTGTCGCGCACGGCGTTGACTGTGGTGGTGGCCTCGCTGTTGCTGACCCAGCTGCTGGACACGGTGCTGCTGCTGCCCTTGGCGCTGGTATATGTCTGCGTGGCTTTTACTTTCTATGGCACCTTGAGCGGCATCGCCAACGATGCCATGCCGGCCGAGCGCCGGCTGGAAACCAGCGCGGCCTTGCTGACGCTGTACGCGCTGGGCGGCACGCTGGGGCCGCTGTTGTGCTCGCTGGCGATGGGCGCGCTGGGCGCCGCGGGCTATTTCGCCATATCCACAGCCATGGCAGCCGCGCTCTTGGGGCTGGCCGTATGGACGCTGCAGCAGCGCCAGGGGCGGCTGCCTTTCATCGACTACCTGCGCCGCATCGGGGCCAGGCTCTAGTTTCATCTGGAAGCTGAACCGCTTTCTTGGCAGCGTGTTTGCTCACAGTGACAGGGGCCTGAGCGGCGCGGCGCCGTCATGGAAAGAGGAGACGGGCGATGTTGTCGTTTCAGTATGCCAAAAGCGATTACATTGATTCTTTATGACAAAAGAATCGTAATCGCGCCTATGTGGAAAGGCAGGACAGGAATAGCCATTGTCGCAGCCGGGCGATGGCGCGCTGCCGATTTCCGCGCATCGAGTCCGGGTCACATAAGGAGCGGCAGAGATGGCCAAGCAGTTTTGCGAGACATGCGGCAAACAAACCGAGCATAGGGAGTGGATCCAGCAAAAGCCGTCCATGTATGGCACGAGCCGCAAGGAGAAGCTCAAGGCTTTTCTGGATGGCTTCTTTTCCGGCTGGGGCGGAGGCGGCGCGGCCGCCATCGATCTGGTGGATCGCTACGTGATTTGCCAGTCGTGCGGGCGCAAGACGCTGCAGAACCATGGCGAGCAGTTTCAGTGAGCCGCCTTGGCATATCGGCTTAGCCCGAAAATACAGTTGCAACTTGTCATATGACGCTGAGGACGTTGGCGCAGATCTTAAAGATGAGCGGCTGGCCAGGCGCAAGAAGTCCGGCCTCACCAACCGGATCATCGATATGACCGCCTCTTCCGTAATGGCCGCGCTTATTCGCTTTCATGATTCCTGCCCTCTGAAGGCAGGCGCCGAACCGCCCATTTTCGGCGCGCTGTCGAGCTGCAACTGTTGGCCACGCTGAAACGCAATCTGGAGTGCTCGCATTGCTCGCGGGCGTGGGCGAGGCGCTGGCTTCGCAAGCCGAGCAGCGCTTGGATATGATATCGAACAACTGGCTGCGCGCCAGCCTGAAGCGACTCACCTAGCCGGCCATTCATTGATTTTCAATCTGCGGCAGGGCGGTTTCCCAGCGTGGCCGCCTGCTCCCTCCTCGTATATTTGCTTAGTGCCGGCATTGACAATGCTCTATAAATTGAACGCAACCTAAGAGTAACCATACCCCGCCACGCGTTCGCCGGCGCGAGGCATGATGACGTGGAGAGCACTATGACCATCATCCGTAAATTGCTGCTGACGATTCTGGTGGCCTTGATTGCATTGGGCGCGTTGGGCGCGATGGGGGTATACCAGCTGGGGCAGTCGAAGCAGCGTTTCGACGATGTGGTAAGCAATCTGGCCCCCAGCGTGCGCGACCTGAATGCCGCCACTTATGCCTTCATGGATGTGCGGTCCGCCGTCACCAAGCATGCGGTGTTGACGGATCAGGCCGCCAAGCAGGCGGTGGAGGCCGAGGCGGAGGCCGCGGTGAAAAAAGCACAAGATGCTTTTGCCACCTATGAGAAAAACGACATTTCGGACGACAAGGACCGGCAGTTGCTGGCTACTGATCGCAATAATCTGGCCGCCTATGTAACGGCGATGCATAGCTTCTTCGCCATGAACCGCACCCCCGGCGGCAGCGCGGAAGCGGCAAAAATGATCACCAATGGCCCGATCAAGGACGCCGCTCTCGCCTTGCGCCAAAGCCTGGCCGACCATATCGAATACAATATCAAGCTTTCCTTCGACACCCTGGAAACCAATAACAAGGCTTACCATGGCGTCATGGTGCAGATGGGCTTGTTGATAGCCGTCGTGGTCGCCGTGATGCTGATATTGTCTTGGTCGCTGTACGCCACCATCAGCCGCGGTTTGAGCGATATCCAAAGCACGTTGGAGTCGGTGAGCCGCAGCCATGATTTCACGCAGCGGGCGCCGGTGCGCGGCAATGACGAGATCGCCAAGACCTCGATCGCCTTCAACGCCCTGCTGGAGAATCTGCAAAGCAGCCTGCGGTCGATTCTGGCAGGCGCCAATGATGTGGCGGGCGCCTCGCAAAACCTGTCGCAAACCGCCACTCAGGTATCGTCGGCCGCGGAGGCGCAAAGCGAATCCGCCGCCAATATGGCGGCCACCATCGAGCAGATGACAGTCAGCGTCAATCATGTGGCGGAGCGGGCGGAGGAATCGCGCAAGCTGGCGCAGAATGCCGGCGAGCTGGCGCAGCAAGGGTCGAGCACCATCGCCCAGACGATACAGGATATCCGCGAAATCTCGCGCGCCGTGGCCAGCGCCGGCAGCAGCATCCGCGATCTGGAAAACTTCAGCACTCAGGTCAATACCGTGGTGGGCGTGATCAAGGATATCGCCGATCAGACCAATCTGCTGGCGCTGAACGCCGCCATCGAAGCGGCGCGGGCCGGAGAGATGGGCCGCGGCTTTGCCGTGGTGGCGGATGAGGTGAGAAAGCTGGCGGAGCGCACTTCGCTGTCCACCCAGGAAATTTCCTCCACGATTACCGCCATGCTGGACCGTTCCGCCACCGCCACCGAGCACATGAATACCGCGGAAGAGTTGGTCCGCAACGGCGTGGAGCGGGCGGACAATGCCGACAAGGCGATCACTCAGATAGGCCAGGCGACGAACGATACCGTGCACATGGTGGCCGAGATTTCCGGCGCGATCAAAGAGCAGGGCGACGCCACCAAAGGGGTGGAGGATATCGCGCAGATGACCGAGGAGTCGTCCGCCGCCGCGCAGGAGGCGGCCAACAATGCCGTGCGCCTGGATGATTTGGCTAACCAGCAGATCATCACGCTCAAGCAATACCGCTTGTGAGCGATGGGGCGGCAGGAGCGGCATGAAACTGAGGGGTTGCCACCACGCCGGCTGTAGCCGCATGCCGCCGTAAAGCCGGCAAATCGGGCGGGAGTTTGCTAGTTTGCAAGTGTGGGACTGTCAAAAAGCCCCCAAATGGTTGCGGCCAGCAGAGTGTCCACCAAAGGCCGCGATGGATACTCGGCGAACGTTCAAAAAGAAGCGATCATGCCCAATACCACAGAGCCCTCGACCATCTTGCCTGCCGAGTCTGGCCAAGCTGCCGACCACAGCCAGCCTTTGACCCTGCCGCATTTTCTGCAGATACGGTCTGACGGCTTTTTTGTTTTGCCGGATGCGGTGGGGTCGGCCTCTAACTTCCGCCAGGCGATCGATCACCTGTTCAGCGCAGGCTATTATCTATATGGCCTGGATTACGACCTGCTCTGCTATTACTTATACGACTTTGACCCCGCGCACCCCGCGGTGACGCAACCGCATTGCATCGCCCAGTGCGTCCTGCCTTTTCTTGCCGAGCGGCAAGTGCTTTACCGCGGCCTGATCAGGGCCGAAGCCGGCATCGAGTATCTGTTTGAGCAGCTCTATCTGACGCAAACTGTTGAGGTGCCGGTTTATGGCAGGGACGCCTCAGGGCAAGCCGTCGTCGTTGGCCGGCGTGAAGAAATTCAAACCATCGTCACCCAGCTGGAATTTGACGAACTGGTTGCCTTCATGTGGCGGCAGGGCGTGCGCTTTGGCCTGCACCAGGCGGTGATCAAGAGCATCTTGGAACAACACAAGACGGGCCGCTATTTGATCGCCACGCCCCGCGCGCCGGTGCCTGGCGTGGACGCAGGCGTGCAGGAGCAGACAGCGGAGATTCATCGCGACGATCACCCGCGTAAGCTTGCCGGCGGCCGCGTCGATCTGACGCAATTCCAAAACCGCTATCCGCAGATCAAGGCCCGCACCGTGTTGCTGATGAAAACGCCCTGTCGTCCCGGCCGTCCCGGCCGCACGCTCAGCGGCGGCATCATCCATGTGCCGGAACCGTTTGACTTCGATCTGGGCACTTTGGCCGGCAGCGGGACGGAAGTGCAGATAGACAAAGAGGGGCATGAGCTGATTGTTGCCATCCGCGATGGCTTCCTCAATATCGATGGCGAAACCAATCAGATATCGATTGTCGACAAAATCATCGGCCGCGAAGGCGTCAGCGTGCGTACGACCGGCGATTTGGCCTTGCAGGGCGACGAATACGAAGAGCATGGCGAGGTGCAGGAGCGGCGCACCGTCACCGGCAAGAATCTGACCATGCTCAACAATGTTTACGGCACGGTCCGCTCCACCGGCGGACGCATCCTGTTGAAGCAGAATCTGGTGGGCGGCGCCGCCCACAATGACGCCGGACCGATCTGCGTGGAGGGGCTAGTTTCCAACGCCCAGGTTCGGGCCGAGCAGGGCGAGGTCACCATCGCGCGCGCGGAAAACGCGATTGTGATTGGCCAGCGCGTGAACATCGTCGAAGCCAAGAGCTGCATCATCCTGGCGGATGAAGTGGATATCCAGCAGGCAAGCGGCTGCGCCATCGCAGCCAAGCAGGTGCATATTGGCAAGGCCGGGGCGCGGGCGGATCAGGAAACGGCGATTTGCATGTTGCTGCCGGATTTGTCCGGCTTTGGCCGTCGTCTGGAGGCGATACAACAGCAAGAACAGGAAGGGCTGCACAAGCTCGAAACCGTGAAAAAGGCGCTGGCGCTATTGACCCAAGAAGACGAACTCAAGCGTTATTTCGGCATCGTCGCGCGCGTCAAAAAAGGCGAATTGCAGCTTTCGCCGGAGCAGCAAGCCAGTTTGAAGCGCAAGTCGGAACAGCTGGCGCCGAAAATCAAACAAATCAGCCAACTCAATGCCGGCATGAGGACGATGCAGGACGCCCAGTCCTTTGTCCGCGCCCAGGCTGAGGAGCTTGCCAAGGCGCGCGAAGCGGCCGCTACCGGGATACAGTGCAAACTGGAGGAAATCACCGGCGAAACCGTGGTCCGCGCCTTGACGCTGCCCAGCGGCGCTCCTGGCTTGTCTACCTTGAGCGTGGAGGCGTTGCGGACCCGCCTGCGCACGTCGGATGCCCAAACCAAAACCTTGTTTTCCGATCAGAACGGCTGTTTCTCCTGGCAATACTCAATCCGTTTTACGCCCCTTTAAGCCATGGAGCCAACAAAGGGCTGGCATGGGGGCAGGCCCTGTCATTCCATCCTCGTCTAATGTGGCATTCGGTCTATCCGCATCAGGAAGCATCCTGCAACATGGTGTTGATTTCCATGGATGCGGCGGTAAGGAAAACCTTGGCGGCAGCCTTGTTGTTTTGGTCCAGATCATTGAGCGCATTGACCAAATCGCTGGATACAAACTGCAGGCTGTTGTTGATCTTGCCGACTTTGTCGATCAGGTCCGACATATCGCCGCTGAAGTGGCTGGTTTGGTCGCGGAAGCTCTGCTGCTGGTTGATCTGGCTTTGCAGCGACTTGACTTGTCCTTCTAGGTCATTCACCTTGTCCTGCGCCTGGCTCAACAAGACCGCCATGGCGATCAGGCCAGGCAGGCCGAGTATGCCCAAGCCGATCAGATACAGCTTTTTCTTGTTCAGCGCGTCCAGCTCTTGCTGCGCCCCGGCCAGGTTGGACTGCAAGCCGGCGATGTTGGCCTGTAGTTGAGCGGTGATGGCTTGCAGCTGCTGGCTATCGTTAGCCAGCTGGTTGTTGGAGGAAAAGCAGGCTTGCTGTACCGTTTGCAGCTGTTGCGACAACGGACCCGCCTCAGCCTGCATCTGGCTGACGCTGTCTTTGATCTGTTGCGGGCTGGCTTGATCGAAGTTGGCCAGCAAGCCCTGGATTTGCGACTGCAGCCGCTGGCCCACGCTTTGGGTGTCGGTTTGCAGCGTCCTGATTTGCGGCACCAATTGGTCCACCACTTGTTCCGCGTTGCGCTGGATGCTGACTGCGCTGTCCGGCAAGCCTTGGAAAGAGCGGATGGTGGCTTCGGTTTGCAGCAGGTTGTTCAGCGCCTGAGTGAGAATGCCGTTTGCCATGCGAGGGGTCTCCAAATGAGAAAACAGCCGGGACGTGCCCGGCTGCGAGGGGACTTAGGCGGCGGCCAGCGCGCCGATGTAGTCGGAGATGGTGGTGGTTTTGGGCACCGGCAGCGGGGTGATGCCGGCCATCTGGCTCTTGATGGTGTTCACGTCGGTCAGGACGGTTTTCACTGTGGTGTTGGCCGCGGTCAGCCACAGTTGGCGCAACGCATCCGGGCTGGTGATGCCCTTGTCGATGTCGGTGATCAGGCTGCCCAGGTCAGCCGTGAGCGCATCCCAGGCGTTGCTCATCTGGGTGGCGGCTGTCACGGCGTTTTGCGCTTGCACCTGCAGGCCTTGGTAGCCATTGCCAATCTGGGTCGCGGTGAGGACTTCGCTCTTCAGGCTGCTTTGTTTCTGGTACAGATCCTGACGGGTGTTCAAGGAGTTGTGCAGCACGATGGCGCCTGCCGTGATGCCGCCGGCCCCGGCCACCATCATGGCCACGCCGCCTATCACCACCGGGGTGGAGGTGCCGGCAGTGACAAAGTCCGCCACGGCGCCCACGGCGGTGACGAAAGCGCCGCCAATCACCAGCAGGCCGCCGGCCACGATGCCGGCGATGGCGCCGGTGATGGCCGAATTGATCTGATCGATTTCCTTGTTCAGCTGCGCCAGCACGCCGTTATCGCCCTGTACCTTGGTGTTGAGATTGGCGACGATGCTCATGAAGGCCTGAGAGTCGACGATCAGGTTGTCGTTGAGCTTGATGATGATCAGACGGGTGCTGTTTGACAAAGCTTGGTATGACTGGGCCTGGTCGCGCAGGGCGGCCAGGGTATTGAGCCATTCCGCCTTGCTGGTGCCCGGAGGCAGCACGGTCGGGATGGCGTTTTGCAGCGCGTAGTAATTGCCGATATTGGCGATGTTGGCGATGATCTGCGGCTGGATTTGCGTCAGATATTGATCGGCATGGCCTTTGGCGGTGGCCAGGCCGGCATTGATCTGCTCCTGGTTGTCTTTCAGGTTGGGAAACTGGCTGAAATCCACCGGCACCTGTTGCTTGACGCTGTTGCAGTAAGTTTGGATTTGCAGCGATTGCGAAGATTGGCCGGCCATCCCTTGGCCCATGTCGACGGGAAGGTTCTCTCGAATCATGTTGGTTCTCCTTGGATAAAGGGTCAAGCAAGCGGAAGCGAGCCGTTGCCGGCGTAGCTTTCTTTGATGTCGGCCACCTGGCCGGCCAGCAATTGCCATTCGGTATTGCACAGCGATACATTGCGGCGGATGCGCGCCAGATCGTCGTCCGGGGTGAGGTTTTGCCAGACGAAGGCGGACTTGCGGAAAGCGCTGGCGACTTGTCCCCAGGATTGGGGCAGCAGGACGATTTTTTGCTGCGTGTTGCGATAGGCTTCAACAAACAACTGGGTTTGCGCCTGCACCGACTTGGCGACGGTGATCATCGCATTGGCCTGCGCCAGCGCCTGGTAGGCGGTGGCAAGCTTGTCGTTATTGCTGCGCAGATCCTTGGCGGCCTGGCTGGAGCCGGCAATGCCTCCGGTCAGGGCGGTGATGCCGGACACCATGTACTCCACCTGGTCGCCGGGTTTGCTTGCCGCAGGCTTGCCGTCTTTGTCTTTCTCTTCTTTCAGGGTCAGGCTGGACAAAATCGCCAGGCCCAGCTCGCGCACGCCGGCGCCGGCCTTTTCGCCCTGATCCACAATGGCCTGGATATTGGCGGCAATGGCCTGGATCAGCGCGTCGATGTCCTTGTTCAGCTGTTTGGCTTCGTCGGACAAGCTATTGATCAGTTGAACCATGGATTGGTCATAAGACGCCATCAGCTGGTTCAGGCTATCCACCGTCACCTGATACTGGGTGTTGGTTGCCTTGGCGCCCACTTGGTAGTCCTCGGCCAGATCGGCCAAGCCGTTGAGTTGCTGGGCATAAGTTTGACGCAGCGCGTAGAGCTGTTGATCGTCGGCGGACAAACCATTGTTGAAGGCGCTGACCAGGGCCGCAAAGTTGGAGGCGTAGGTGATCAGATTGATCAGGCCGGACAGATTTTTTTGCTGGAAATATTGGGCCTGGTGGTTCATCTGCCCCTGGTAGGCGGCTATTTTGATGGCCAGTCCGCTGTCAATGCCGGTGCCGGCCAGGGCTTGCTGCTGCCGCAACAGATTGCCGTAGGACTCGGTCAGCAGGGCGTTGTTGCTGCTGCTCAGCACGGCAACCAGCATGTCCTGATCGCCAAGATCAATCGATTGGGAGGCGTCCCCTTGCGTGATGGTTTTGAGCATGATGGCTCCCTGAGAGTGAAGTGGGCCGCTACGGGCTGGCGGCCCCATCACACTAGGGAAAAATCGGGCTGGAGGCATTTGGCCGTTTGGACCGTTTAGAAACTGGTTTCGCTGCCTATACTCGAAGATCGCCGTTGCCATGAGGACTCCAGCGCCGACAGCAGCGGCTAGTCCGGACAGGGGGAGAGGCAAGAACAAGCCTGTTACGGCAGTTACACTTTTATGGGGTGAAAGCGGTTTGTTGCGGGGCCAGAATCACGCTTCCACCTTCAAGAAGGAGTGTTCCTGATGAGACTGTCCCGCCGCCTCGTTTTGCTGTCTTGCCTGCTATTGCCGCAGGCAGGCTTTTCCGCAGCCATGCCTGCCAATCTTGCCGACCAGAAAATAGCCAGGCTGGAGCGCGTTTTTGGCGGCCAGATCGGGGTGTATGCGCTGGATACCGGCTCAGGCGCTGCCGTGAGTTACCGCGCGGACGAGCGCTTCCCGCTGTGCAGCTCGTTCAAGGGTTTTCTGGCCGCTTCCGCGCTGGCGCATAGCCAGAGCAAACCGGGCTTTCTGGATCAAATCCTCCATTACGGCAAGGAAGAGCTGATAGCCTGGTCCCCCATCTCGGAGAAGCACCAGTCCAGCGGCATGACGGTAGCCGGCCTGTGTGCGGCCACTGTGCAGTACAGCGATAATGCAGCCGCCAATGTCTTGATGAAGCAGCTGGATGGCCCGGCCGGGCTGACGGCCTTCATGCGCGCCATCGGCGACAGCACCTTCCGCCTTGACCGCTGGGAGCCGGAGTTGAACACGGCCATACCCGGCGACGCGCGCGATACCTCGACCCCGCGCGCCGTGGCGGAAAGCCTGCAAAAACTGACCCTTGGCACGGCGCTGGCGGCGCATCAGCGCCAGCAGCTGGTGGATTGGCTCAAGGGGAACACTACCGGCAACCAGCGCATTCGCGCCGCCGTGCCGGCCGGCTGGTCGGTGGGCGACAAAACCGGCACTTGCGGCGTGTACGGCACGGCCAATGATTACGCGGTGATCTGGCCCACTGGCCGCGCGCCCATCGTGATGGCGGTTTATACCCGCGCGTCCAAGAAAGACATCAAGCACAGCGATGCCGTCATTGCCGATGCGGCCAAGGCCGCGCTGGAAGCGCTAGGGGTGATGACGCGGTAAGGCGAGGCGACCAGCAGGGCAGGCTTTGAACGCATCAAACTGCCAAACGGAGCTTGACCCTGTAGCCGCTACAGGCTGTGCAATGTGCCCAGGCTTCAATCAACAAGGAGATGAGCAATGGGGCATTTTGGCAAATGGTTTGGACGCCGCCACGGACATCACGAATCCACACACCATGATCGCCAAGCGTCGGCGGGGTCTCCGCCATCCCTGGCCTTGCAGGGCTGTCCCTCTTGCCGTCAGGGCAACGCAGCGCATGCGCGGTTTTGCCAGCATTGCGGCATCAGTCTGCAGCCGCCGCGTTGCGGCCAGTGCGGGCAACAGTCCGCCCCTGGCGCAAGGTTTTGCGGCCAATGCGGGGCTGGCCTGGGCTGAGGGTGTCTACGCGCGCCAAATGAATTGCTGGTTGGCGCCGCCATGGCAATCCCATAACAGCAGGCGGGTGCCGTTGCGGGTATTGCCGCCTTCCGCATCCAGGCAGCGCTTATTCAGCTTGCTGCGCAGCTGGCCGTTGGCCCATTCCCATTGCTGGTTTCTGCCGTTGTGGCAGGTATAGGCGATGACGCGCGCGCCGCGGCGAGGGTCGGCGCCTGCCACGTCCAGGCATAGATTGCCGGACTTGAGCTGGCCATTGTCCAGCCGGAAGCGCTGGTTCTCCCTGCCGTGGCAGTCCCATAGTTGCAACGGCGCGTTGGCGTTGGCGCCGCCGGCAAGGTCCAGGCAGCGGCCGCCGGCAGCCACCAGCATGCGCGGCTGCTGCTCTTGCTCGCGTTGCTTCTTGCTCTGCTTGTTGGCGTAGTAACCGGCGGCGGCGACGGTGCCGACTACGGCGGTGCCAATCAAGACGTCTTTGGCGGTAATGTTGCTGCAGCCGCCGCTTGCCAGTGCCGCCCCCAAAATGATGATCACGGATGTTTTCATATGAACTGATTTATTTTTTAGGTGCGGCAGTGTAAGACCCGGCATGACAAGCGTCCGCCACGCTGTTTGGCGTTTGTGTAACCGTGTTTGACTGACTGGCTGCGATGGGAAAGGCATGAGTTGCGCGGAGCCAATCAGGCTGAGGCTTGGCTGCGAGTAAATGGCACTTACAATCGGGAGCGAGCATGCTGCGGCGATGCTGGGCGTCATTGTCAAAGCACCCAGTTTGCTCAAGCGAGGGGGCTGACGCTTTGCGGCAGGGCTTGGCCGCCGTGTGCGAAGACGTTAGCCGCGGATCATGGCTTGCCGCTTAACGGGCCGTAATGGCGATTGCGCTCGGCCTCCAGCTTGCGCTGAGCCTCCGCGGCGTGAAGCTGGCCGTAGGCAAACTCGCGCAAGATCGGCATGGCGCGGACGGCAAATTCGACATGGCTGTCGCGGTCAAAAAATTGGGAAAAACCGCTGGCGTGGTTGAGCAAGGCCCGTTCCTGCTTTAAAAACGGCGCATTTTCCGCCGACGCGTCCTGCCGGGCCGGCAAAACCCCAGTGGCGCTGGCCAATGCCGCCTGCACCGCGGGCGTGGCAAAAAAGCGCAGAAGTTGCTCCGCCTCTTGGCGATGGGCGGCTTTGGCCGTTATCGCCAGCACATCGGCGGGCGCTTCTTCATAGGGGCTTTCCGCGGCGGCAATCTTGGGAAAGGCGATCATGCCTATGTCGTTCACTTTCCGGCTGGGCAGCAGCCCGGTCCAGAAGCTGCCCATCAACATCATGCCGGCGCGCTGGTTATAGAGCATGGGCAGCGACGCGCGCCAATCCAGAGCGGCGCTGTCATGGCCATAGCAATGATGATCGCGCAGCTGCTGCCAGGCGGTGAATACCTGGGCGAGCTGCGGGTGCAGCCAGGACAGCTTGCCTTGCAATAATTGCTGATGGAACGCCAGGCCATTGATCCGCAAATCCAGATAGTCAAACCAGCCCGCCAATGGCCATAAATCCTTGGCGGCCATGACAATGGGCGCCACGCCGGCGGCCTGCAATTTGTCACAACTGGCCAGCAGCTCGGCAAAGCTTGCGGGCGGCGCAACGCCGGCCTTGGCCAGGGCGCGCTTGTTGTAATAGATGGCCCAAGGGTAATAGCTGAGCGGCAGGCCATACAGCTTGCCGTCAACCGTCACCAAGCGCAGCAGCGCCGGCGGCATGTGCCGCGGCCAGTCGCTGCCCTGGCCGGATGCGTCCAACATCGCCAGCTGGCCTTTTTGCGCGGCATCGGTCAGCGCCACGCCGCCAAACATGAACAGCACGTCGGGCGGGCTGGCGCTGCTCAGCATGGCCGGCAGCTCGCGCTTGTACTGCTCATTTTCGACCACGCGCAGCGTGAGCTTGATGGCTGGATGGGCGGCGGCAAATTCCTGGGCGGCGTTGTGAAAAGCCAGGTACTGCTGCGGATTGACCGATAACACCACGGCTGTCAGCTCCGCAGCCGATGCCGCTGGCCCAAGCAGGCCAGACAGGATTAGGCAGAGGGCAAATAGGCGCATGGGCGTAGCTCTCAGATTGCCGGCCGCATGGACAAGGGCTGGGGCGGCCTGATGAATGGTTTGCTTCACTATAGGCCAGCAGGGTAGGGGCGATTTGCCATTGCCATGGGCGCATGGCGGTGGAACTCCCGGCTTGGCCGGGATTCCACCCTACAAAATCCGCCAAGTCGAAAACAGCCAGTCCGCTGAAGCGGGCTGGCTGTTGGCGTTTATGGGGCAGGGCTTACAGCACGCGGGTGAGCAGCGTCAGCGATTCGCCCATGCGTTTGTCCAGCGGCTCCAGCAATTCCTTGAGGCGGCTGGATGGCTGGCGGACATCGTCGCCCAGGCAGGCGAGCAAGTGGATCACCGACCCATCCAATCCAACCTACGGTCCTTGGCCGCTTTATTGGAATGCGGTTAAAGAGCGGAATGGCCAAGCTTTCTCAAGTTGGCGAAGTATGCGACAAAAGCTGCCACAAAGAGCGCGTCGCCAATGATTACGAGTATGGCGAAGCTTGATGTCCAGCCATTAAGCAGCATGTACAGGAGGTTCAGCGCAAACAGAGCCTTGCCTATGCCACCCATCAATACGATGCCCGTGTGGCGTATGGGATTGTAGGCGGCCATCAGGAAGCCGAAGCCATATAGGAAGGCCGTGCCCCATGCGCCTCTATAGACAGCGGTTAGCACGGGATCGGTCAATGAGCGCCCAAACTCTTGGGCGAATATGCCGGCGCTATCGAATAGGCCGGGGATGGCCCCGGCGAAGTTCCATAATGCTGAAATGATGAACAGCACTTGGAACAGTTTCAACTCAGGTGGCGTGCGTTCTCTTCTGCTCATTGTTTCTCCCGTATTTTGAAATGTGCTTATCGATATTTCGCGTCACAAATGTAATAGCCGCATGAGGGGCTGAGAATACGATTTCACGAGGAATAGGTAGCTGCGCAGATATATCCTACTCTACCTGCATGTAAATTTGTTTGTCATTATTTTCCGTTCGACTGCCCAAGCGCGCGGAGTTGATCAGCTGGCGTCTTAAAACCTCGCCCGACGCTTTTTTCCCGGCGCGCGCTGAAGGGGGAGGGGGACGCGTCGTGCTCGTTTCATGATTGTGCAACTGGTGGCCTTGTAGGGCGGATGCCCCGCAGGGGCGATCCGCCATTGCGATGGGGCGCATGGCGGCGGAACTCCCGGCTTTGCCGGGATTCCACCCTACAAAACCCGCCGAATCAAAACAGCCTGCCGCTGGGAAGCGGACAGGCTGTAGTTTTTTATGGAGCGGGGCTTACAGCACGCGGGTGAGCAGCGTCAGCGATTCGCCCATGCGCTTGTCCAGCGGTTCCAGCAACTCCTTGATGCGGCTGGATGGCAGGCGGACGTCGTCGCCCAGGCAAGCGAGCAGATCGATCACGGATTGCAAACCCAGCTGGCCATGGGCGAGGTGGCAGATGGACTCCACCACCGCCTGCTCGATGTCGTGGCACAAATGCGCCACGCGCGCGGCCGGTTCTCTGACCTTTGCTTGGTCCTTGCCGGACAATTGCTCTTGCAAGGCGGCAAAGGCTTCGTGCAGCCGGGTCATGGCCAACAGGCTGGGCGGATGCGTGGGGACTTGGTTGTGCAGCAGCCAACGGCTGCGGGCGGGGTGACGGTTTTTTAGGGAAAGCGCAAGGCGCGGGGAACTGCGGGTGATGCTAGGCATGGCAAAACCCTCCTGGATAGGTGCTTAACCCTGCCAACCCCAACGCCAAGTAGGGGTGGCAGGCACATGGCGGGATTGGCGTACCGATCCAGGAGCGGCGCATCTATAGATGCTCCCACCATGGCCCGCCATAGAGGACGTGCAATGGTGTACGGACGCGACAAGGCCCAGCCTTGCACAGAAGTCCGCCTGAATGCGGGACGCCAATCCCGGTGCCGCTATTGAACAGCACGAATGAGATTATCCGGAGGGATGGCTTGCGAGGCAAGGGAATAGGGTGGAAAACCGGCTGTATTTTGAAGCAGTAAGTAGAATCCGTTGCGTGGATGATGATTCGGATTGCCGGGGCTGCCCGGCGGCAGGGAGGGGATATTTGCCTGGCCAAATATCCCCTCCACCCCTAAAGGCTACCCTGCAAGCCTGGCCTTCGGCTTCCCGCCGGTTCCCGTCAGGCCCGAGGCGCGGCTGAACTCGTCCCGCGCTAACGTCGCGGGACTCAAACATGCAGCCGCTTAAAACCTCGGGCCTGCCACCCGGCGGCAGGCTTGAAGGGGATGGGGTGGGTCGGAAAGGTGCTTACGCTTTGTGAGCGATGAGCAGCAACGTAGGGTGGAAAATCTTGATTCCCTCGTGCTAACGGTTGGAAGTCGTATGTTGAATCCGCTGCGCGGATGATGGTTTGGATTGCCGGGGCTGCCCGGCGGCAGGGAGGGGATATTTGCTTGGCCAAATATCCCCTCCACCCCTAAAGGCCACCCTGCAAGCCTGGCCTGCGGCTTCCCGCCGGCTCCCGTCAGGCCCGAGGCGCGGCTGAACTCGTCCCGCGCTAACGTCGCGGGACTCAAACAGGCAGCCGCTTAAAACCTCGGGCCTGCCACCCGTCGGCAGGCTTGAAGGGATTGGGGCGCGTCGCAAACGTGCTTGCTTCTCGTCCGCCAGTCAAAGCTACCATGTGGATATCTCAAAACTGCTGACCAAGATTCCTACAGGCTTGTCTTCGTCCATGTCATGGAGAGCTTCAAACTTGCAGACATGATGAATGAGTGATGCTGGTGTTGTATTATCTCAATGTCTTTGCTTTTTGCTGGTTGTAGAGTCGAACCGACTTGCCCCTATCCCATCAGCGCAAGCCGACTCCGAAGCCCTTTCCAAGGTTTTAAGCCGCCGCCTGTTTGAGCGGGGCGACGTTAGCGCCCCGCGAGTTCGGCGGCGCCTTGGAAAGGGCTTTGGAGGCGGGGTTTCGCAGCGCTGTTGGGTCGCCTTTTCTTTTGTCCATTTCTTTTGGCGAGGCAAAAGAAATGGACCCGTCCAGCCGGGCGGAACCGGCTCTTAATTATTAGTCCGCGGAGCGGACACAAAACCAATCCGTATCGTACTGTAGCATCGGGCTTCGCATGGTTCGGCCCAACTTACGGTCTTTTTTGTATTGTTGGAAACTTCATATTGACTTTAGATTGCTCCTTTTGAGAATCCATATTTTTTTGTTTTTTGATTGACAAAGTAATCATGAGTGAAAGATATAATTTCTATCTTATCATCGTATATGATATGTAGTTGATTGCTATAGTGCTCTGATCTAGGAAAAATTCTCCAGTGAACGGCTTCTCCCGGGAAGTCATTTATAATACCATCACTGCGAAGCACTATTATATGATCATTGAATTCGATGACTGTACCAAAAGGGGCTGTTCCAGTTGCAATGACTGGTTCATGTTTGAACCGGATATTCTCATATTCACGATCCAAAAAGCGATCTGAGTCAATACCTGACTTGCTTTTGGGTTGGTAATTGGTTACGAGAATACCTGTCTCAGTAAGACGGTAAACTTTTTCTCTACTTCCCCAGGTGAACGTAGATGATTCTAATCCAATATTGCCAGGGGATAGTATATCGTTTAGGTCGAGTATTTTATCAAATGCTCTTATTGTCTTATTGGTTTGTTGATCTTTATTCTCAATATAGTTAGCTAAAAAAGCATCATTAGCAGTCCAACCTAGAATACTTTGAAATGCCCAATCACAAGCACTGCATGGTCTTTCTGCAACTTGCTTTTCATTCTCAAGAATTTTATCACTGTCCTTTTTGAGAGAAAACTCGAATAGGCCATCCGCACCAGCTGCTGTAGCTATTGCTGTATTTCGATCTGATGCCTTAATTTGTAAGGTGCTTGCATCGTGGTGTTTCTTTGTTACTTGTTCCAAATTTCTATTGGATGTCTCTCTAGCAGACCTTGGTGCTGAAAAAAGGCCTTCTTCACCACATGCAAATAGGTGACTGTAGTATATCTCAGTATCTACTGGCAAAAAATTGAAAGGGGAGTCATTTTCATCCCAGAATTTCTTCCAGTCGCTATCTGATATTTCTATATCACGATGGCTAAACTCTTCAAGCTGTTTTTTTATGGGAAATTCTATGTGCGGATCTTTCAGTATTTTTCTTACTTTTTCATTGTAAAATAAATCACTATCTGAGAATGCCACTCTTAATGCAGTTTGTATATCTTGGTTTTTTTTTGCGATTGAATCAATTGCCCCTCTCCAGTCAATTCTATGGAGTGAGCAATTTTCATCAATGATTAAAAGCTCACCAGAATATATTTGGGAGTCCCAAAACTTTCCTGCTATTGAAAGCTTTACAGGTTGCATTGCTTTCCCCTATAGATTTTAGCTTTCTGAGGCCTTGATATAAGGCCATGATTTTCCCAGTCTGAAAGAATATTTTGGCTTGGTTTGTCAAAAGGGGAAAGCCAATAAGCGACAGGATAACCATGCCAATTTCCAATGGCATCGCTAACAAATTTGGCTATGTGTAAGATACTACAGTTTGGTGAAGGAGATAATCCAAGTGGGCGAATGGGTGGGTTGCCTTGAATTTGGATATTTAAACCCCACAGTGAATTGGCATGCTGCCAGTTCCGTGAGGAAGCTACATGGTAACAATTTTCTTCTTCTTGTAAATTAATTGTCCATTGAGACTTTTTATTGGCATAACTTGGATTTCTATGCAACTGATTTGGTGTGTATGGCACGGGTTAACTCCAAATTAAATAATGTGACCATTTTATTCAAAATATTTTTGCATGTAATCTTAAAGTGCACCTGGTCCATTTTGGCGTAGCATCTTATTTTTAATTTCAGCTAGAGCAATTATTTTTTGCGAGAAGTTTTCAGAAAATTTCGAATATGTTGAGTCCTGATTTTTATTGCTTTTAATTATATCTGAAACATTTATCCAAGCTTCGATTCTTTCTAATTCTGGTAAATTTCTTAATGATCCATCAAGTGCAATGAATATATCTGATGCTAATAGCTTTGCATGATGCTCATGTAAAGGTCTCTCGCCACGTAAAGCTTCAGGCCTAAACAGCGCGGTCAGAATGACAATGATAATAAAAAAATAATTAATGCAAGCATGGCCCATAACAGAGGCTCTCGAGAGTTTTCATAAGTAACAACAAGAGCAGAAAAAGTTCCATCTAGTATTAGAATGCAAAGCACGATAAAACCCAGAGGGGTTTTAACGGAATTTATTATGTTGGATTTGGAATCAATATTATTATTACTCATAATCTATTAATTCCCTCGGCGAAATAATAACTTCCCCTCTTGATTTTATCAGTCTAACTAATTTTTTTGCTTGATCATATGGGATTAGGAAGTTGGTTGCCTGAGGGGCACGGAAAATTAGAAGTGATGATAAACTAGAATCAGCTTGAATTGATTTGGAAAAAATTGGTTTTTTAAAAGCCACTTTGTATGTCACATCTACACCATGGCTTTCCCAACCTTCTTTCACATATGGCTGACTTGAAATGACACCCCAGCCATATATTCCTCGTAGACGTTCGTCTCCAGACATCCAGAACAAGACCAAATCACCAAGCTTCATCTCTGACCGATATCTTGTTGCGTGCCAAGTAGCGATTGTGTCAGGAATGATTTTATCCCGGAGATCATATCGGTCTGGCCTACTTTGGAAGACAAAGGTACTCATTACGATTCTTTGATTGAAATTTATATGACGTTTATATCATAGAGGGTGGGTGATGTACAGCTTGAGCGTGTTTTGATAATGCTTAGAAATACAATAAATAGTAATTTTTTAAATACTATTAAATTCGATAGTTAATTTTTATAAATACTGATGTGAATTATATTGGGAATGAAAAAGCCGCCCACCTCGCAGTGAGCGGCTTTCTCATCAGCCCAGTGTCTGGACTAAATCTTACTCCGGACGCATATGCGGGAACAAGATCACATCCCGAATAGAAGGCGCATCCGTCAACAACATCACCAAACGGTCGATGCCGATGCCGCAACCGCCGGTCGGCGGCAGGCCGTATTCCATCGCGCGGATGTAGTCGGCGTCGTAGTGCATCGCCTCATCATCGCCGGCGTCCTTCTGGGCCACTTGCGCCTGGAAGCGCGCGGCCTGGTCTTCCGGATCGTTCAACTCCGAGTAGCCGTTGGCGTGCTCGCGGCCGACGATGAACAGCTCGAAACGCTCGGTCAGGCCCGGCTGGGTGTCGGAGCCGCGCGCCAGCGGGGACACTTCCACCGGGTAGTCGATGATGAAGGTCGGGTTCCACAGCAGCGACTCGGCGCATTCCTCGAACAGCGCCAGCTGCAGGCTGCCCAGACCTGGGGCCGGGGGCAGTTTGCCGCCCAGGCGCTTGATCTCGCTGGCCACCCAGGCGGCGTTGGACAGCTGGGCGTCGGTGTATTGCGGGTTGTAGTGCTTGATCGCGCCCACGATGGTGAAGCGGTCAAACGGCTTGCCCAGGTCCACTTCCTTGCCTTGGTAGGTGACGGTGGTGGAGCCGCAGGATACCAGCGCGCACTCGCGGATGATGGTTTCGGTCATGTCCATCATGCGCTGGTAGTCGCTGTACGCTTCGTAGAACTCGATCATGGTGAACTCGGGGTTGTGGCGCGTGCTCATCCCCTCGTTGCGGAAGTTGCGGTTGATCTCGAACACGCGTTCCAGGCCGCCCACCACCAGGCGCTTCAGGTACAGCTCAGGGGCGATGCGCAGGTACAGCGGCATGTCCAGGGCGTTGTGGTGGGTGACGAAGGGCTTGGCCGACGCGCCGCCCGGAATCGGGTGCATCATCGGGGTTTCCACTTCCAGGTAGCCTTCGCCCACCATCACGTCGCGCACTTTCTGGATGATCTTGGAGCGCTTGATGAAGGTTTCGCGGCTTTCCTCGCTCATGATCAGGTCGGCGTAGCGCTGGCGGTACTTTTGTTCCTGATCGGTCATGCCGTGGAATTTTTCCGGCAGCGGACGGATGTTCTTGGACAGCAGGCGCACTTCCGTGGCTTGCACGGTCAGTTCGCCGGTCTTGGTTTTGAACAGCACGCCCTTGACGGCGATGATGTCGCCCATGTCCCAGCGCTTGAAGTCGGCGTAGACGTCTTCGCCCACGTTGTCGCGGGAGATGAAGGCCTGGATGCGGCCACTGACGTCTTGGATGGTGGCGAAGCTGGCTTTGCCCATCACACGTTTAAGCATCATGCGGCCGGCGACGGCGACTTCGATTTTTTCGGCTTCCAGCGCTTCGGCTTCTTTAGCGGCGTGGTCGTCCTGCAGCGGTTTGGCAAAGTGGCTGCGTTTGAAGTCGTTGGGGTAGGCGATGCCTTTTTCGCGGATCGCCTTCAGTTTCAGGCGGCGTTCCGCCATGATCTGGTTTTCGTCTTGGCTTTGCGCCTGTGCTTGTTCGTGATCAGACATGATGACTCCGTGCCGGGTTGGGGTCCTTCGGCAAAATACACTTTATAAAAAACGGCAAAAACCGGCCGCATGCGGCCGGTCTATGGCGATTACACGCCCTGTTTCAGGCTGGCTTCGATGAAGCCGTCCAGGTCGCCATCCATGACGCCCTTGATGTTGCCCACTTCATAACTGGTGCGCAAATCCTTGATGCGGGACTGGTCGAACACGTAGGAGCGGATCTGGTGGCCCCAGCCCACGTCGGTTTTGGTGTCTTCCAGCGCCTGCTTGGCTTCGTTGCGCTTTTTCAGTTCCAGCTCGTACAGCTTGGCGCGCAGCATCTGCCAGGCTTCGTCGCGGTTGCGGTGCTGGGAACGGTCGTTCTGGCACTGCACGACGATGCCGGTGGGAACGTGGGTCAGACGCACGGCCGAGTCGGTTTTGTTGATGTGCTGGCCGCCGGCGCCGGAGGCGCGGTAGGTGTCGGTGCGCACGTCCGCCGGGTTGATGTCGATCTCGAAGCTGTCGTCCACTTCCGGGTAGACGAAGACGGACGAGAACGAGGTGTGGCGGCGGGCGTTGGAGTCGAACGGCGACACGCGCACCAGGCGGTGCACGCCCACTTCGGTGCGCAGCAGGCCAAAGGCGTATTCGCCTTCGATCTTCAGCGTGGCGCTGGTGATGCCGGCCACTTCGCCTTCGGACACTTCCAGCACGTCCACCTTGAAGCCCTTGCGTTCGGCGTAGCGGGTGTACATGCGCAGCAGCATGCCGGCCCAGTCCTGGGCTTCGGTGCCGCCGGCGCCGGCCTGGATGTCGATGAAGCAGTTGGCCGGGTCCATCGGGTCGTGGAACATGCGGCGGAACTCCATCTTCGCCACTTTTTCCTCCACGCCTACCAGATCTTCCTGCACGGCGAGGATGGTGTCGTCGTCTTCCTCGCTCTTGCCCATTTCAAACAGTTCGCGGCTGTCCGCGATGGTGGCGTTGATGCTGTCCAGCACCAGCACCACGTCTTCCAGCTGCTTGCGTTCGCGGCCCAGATCCTGCGCCTTTTTCGGGTCGTTCCAGATATCCGGGTCTTCGGTCAGGCGGCTGACTTCTTCCAGACGGTCTTTTTTACCGTCGTAGTCAAAGATACCCCCGAATATCGGCGGCGCGGGCGGCCAGGTCTTCGATTTTGGCCGCAATTTGGTTCAAAACTTCAACTTCAATCATGCTTTCGCTCCAAATGGCAGTCTGTATTAGTAAATTCAAATGTGAATTTCTGGTTTGACCAAAGACAAAAAGCGCACCGAGTGGTGCGCTTCTCTTCAGTCAGGCCGGGAATTAGCCAAACAGGTGAGCGATGGCTGCGCGCTCTTCTTCCAGTTCGGCCAGGGTCAGGTCCATCCGCTCGCGGCTGAACGCGTCGATTTCCAAGCCTTCAACACGTTTGTATTCGCCATTTTCGCATACTACCGGCACGCCGTACATCACGCCTTCCGGAATGCCGTAGGAGCCGTCGGACGGCACGCCCATGGTCACCCACTTGCCATTGCTGCCCAGCACCCAGTCGTGGATGTGGTCGATGGCGGCGTTGGCGGCGGAGGCGGCGGAGGACAGGCCGCGCGCTTCGATGATGGCGGCGCCGCGCTTGCCCACGGTGGGCAGGAATACGTCGCGGTTCCAGGCTTCGTCATTGATCATGGCCTTGACCGATTGGCCATCGATGGTGGCGAAGCGGTAGTCGGCGTACATGGTGGGGGAGTGGTTGCCCCACACGGCCAGCTTTTCAATCGACGATACCGGCTTGCCGGTCTTGGCGGAGATCTGCGACAGCGCGCGATTGTGGTCAAGACGCAACATGGCGGTAAAGTTTTTCGGGTCCAGGTCCGGCGCGGACTTCATGGCGATCCAGGCATTGGTGTTGGCCGGGTTGCCCACCACCAGCACCTTGACGTCGCGGGCGGCGTGGTCGTTCAGCGCCTTGCCCTGCACGGTGAAGATGGCGCCGTTGGCTTCCAGCAGGTCCTTGCGCTCCATGCCCTTGCTGCGCGGGCGGGCGCCCACCAGCAGCGCGACCTTGACATCCTTGAAGGCCACGTTCGGGTCGTCGGTGGCGACCATGCCGGCCAACAGCGGGAAGGCACAGTCTTCCAGCTCCATCATCACGCCCTTCAGCGCGGTTTGGGCCTGCGGCAGGTCCAGCAGGTGCAGAATGACCGGTTGATCCTTGCCCAGCATCTCGCCACTGGCAATGCGGAACAGCAGGCTGTAGCCGATCTGGCCGGCAGCGCCGGTAACGGCAACGCGAACGGGGGCTTTCATTGGCGGACTCTCCTTTGACGTATCCGATAATGAGCTGCAGATGTTGCTCTGCAGTATAGATGTGGCCAGAGTGTATCACGGCTGTTTATCGATTTGGACTAATCAGACAAGAATATGGCGTCAAACAGTCGTTTGAGTCTTATGTCTTATATAAGACATGCCTTTACGCTTGATTTGTTTGGTGTTAAAACACAGACCATGACAGTCAATGCGCTGAAAAGACAGCCGCTTTATGCCCAGGTCAAGCAGCTGCTGCAGCAGCGGATAGGCGCCGGGGAGTGGCAGACGCACGATGCGCTGCCCAGCGAATGGGAGCTGGCCGACGAGCTGGGGGCCAGCCAGGGCACGGTAAGAAAGGCATTGTCTGAGCTGGTGGACGCCGGTTTGCTGTATCGCCTGCAGGGGAGGGGCACCTATGTGGCGCCGGTGCCGGGCGACTGGGGCGATGACGCCAGGCTGGTGACGCCGGGCTTGTTCACGGAGCAGCCGGACGAACTGGCGCGGGAGTTTCTGGGGCTGTCGCGGCTGAATGCCAGCGAGGATGTCGCGGAGGCCTTGCAGTTGCGCCGTTTGGCGCCTTTATTGAGGATTCGTCAGCTGTGGCGTCGCCATGGCTCGCCGGTGGCGCTGGACGATGTGCTGCTGCCGGCGGAAGCGTTTGAAGGCATGGACGCGCGCTGGCTGCGCGGTTCGGCCGGCCTGTACGGCACTTTGCAGCAGCGCTTCGGCGTGCGCATGAAGATTGTCAGCGAGCAGTTTCGCGCGGAAATGCTGCCGCGCGAGGAGGCCAGCCTGCTCGGCGTGACCGGCATGGTGGCCGACGTGCCGGCGCTGTGCCTGCTGCGCCTGTCGGCGGACATGGACGGCCGGCCGCTGGAGTGGCGGCAGCGTTACTGCCTGACGCACCAGCTGGCTTATACAGTAAAGCACGGCTGAGGCGCCGGCTTTTTGATTTGGATTAAACGGCGAGCGGCCAGCGGGCCAGGCCGACATTTGTTAGAATCCCCCGCGCATATCGCAAACGCATGGTTTGCGGCATGCCTGGTAAGGGCAGGCATCGGGCCAGAGATAAAGGTTCGAGTCTGCCTGGCGGCGCGTCCGGGTGGGCGCGGCGTTTGATAACCCACTTGGTCACAAAAACATCCAAGGAAAGCCTTATGCAGAAGCAAAGACCGAAGCATCTGGACTTGGCCAGGATCAGACTGCCCGTGCCGGGCTTCGTCTCCATCCTGCACCGGGTCAGTGGTGTGGCGTTGTTCTTTTCCCTCCCGCTGTTGATCTATCTGCTGCACGGTTCGCTCAGCTCCGCCGAGTCGTTCGAAACTTACCGCGCCGTAGTTTCCCACCCGCTGATGAAACTGGTATTGCTGGGCCTGATCTGGGCGTACATGCACCACTTCTGCGCCGGCATCCGTTTTCTGTTCCTTGACGTTCACAAGGGTCTCGAGCTGGAGACCGCCCGCGCCACCGCGAAAACCGTGCTGGCCGTCAGCCTGTTGCTGACCTTGGTTCTGGGAGGCATCGCTCTATGGTAAACCGCATTGTTGTCGGCGCCGGCTATGGCCTGCGCGATTGGGTGATGCAGCGCGTCACCGCCGTGATCATGGTGGTCTACACCGTGGCGATGGCCTTGTTCCTGTTGTCGCTGCCGTCCGGTTTTGACAGCTGGAAAGAGTTGTTCAGCCACACCTGGGTGCAATTGTTCACCCAGGTTTCGCTGCTGGCGCTGTTCCTGCACGTATGGGTAGGCATCCGCGACGTATGGATGGACTACGTGAAGCCGGTGGGCATCCGCCTGGCGCTGCACGTGTTCACCATCGTCTGGCTGGTTTCCTGTTTCATCTATTCCGTTAAAGTGGTTTGGGGGCTGTAATGGGTATCGCCATTCGTCATTTTGATGCGGTTGTCGTGGGCGCCGGCGGCGCCGGCATGCGCGCCGCGCTGCAACTATCGGAAGCCGGCCTGAAGACCGCCGTGCTGTCCAAGGTATTCCCGACCCGCTCCCACACCGTGGCCGCACAGGGCGGCGTATCCGCTTCGCTCGGCAACTCCGAGCCGGACAACTGGCACTGGCATATGTACGACACCGTGAAGGGTTCGGACTGGCTGGGCGACCAGGACGCCATCGAATTCATGTGCCGCGAAGCGCCGAAGGTGGTGGTGGAGCTGGAACACTTCGGCATGCCGTTCGACCGCAACCCGGACGGCACCATCTACCAGCGTCCGTTCGGCGGCCACATGTCGGAATTCGGCGAAGGCAAGCCGGTCCGCCGCGCCTGCGCCGCCGCCGACCGCACCGGCCACGCGATGCTGCACGCGCTGTACCAGCGCAATGTGCGCGCCAACACCCACTTCTTCGTGGAGTGGATGGCGCTGGACCTGATCCGCGACGCCGAAGGCCGCGTGCAGGGCGTGGTGGCCATGGAAATGGAGACGTCTGAAATCGTCGTGTTCCAGGCCAAGGCCACCCTGTTCGCCACCGGCGGCGCCGGCCGCATCTTCGCCTCGTCCACCAACGCCTTCATCAATACCGGCGACGGCCTGGGCATGGCCGCCCGCGCCGGCATCCCGCTGGAAGACATGGAGTTCTGGCAGTTCCACCCGACCGGCGTGGCCGGCGCGGGCGTGCTGATCACCGAAGGCGTGCGCGGCGAAGGCGGCATTCTGCGCAACAGCTCCGGCGAGCGCTTCATGGAGCGTTACGCCCCGAACGCCAAGGACCTGGCCTCCCGCGACGTGGTGTCGCGCGCCATGGTGTCCGAGATCAACGAAGGCCGCGGCTGCGGCCCGAACAAGGATCACGTGCTGCTGGACATCACCCACCTCGACCCCGAGGTGATCATGTCCAAGCTGCCGGGCATCCGCGAAATCTCCATCAAGTTCGCCGGCGTGGATCCGATCAAGGCTCCGATCCCGGTGGTGCCGACCTGCCACTACCAGATGGGCGGCATCCCCACCAACTACCACGGCGAAGTGGTGATCCAGGGCCGGCCGGTGCACGGCTTCTATGCCGCCGGCGAAGTGGCCTGCGCGTCGGTGCACGGCGCCAACCGCCTGGGCACCAACTCGCTGCTGGACTTGCTGGTATTCGGCAAGAGCTCGGCCAACTCGATGATCGACTTCATCAAGAAGCAGCCGGAAGACCTGCCGGAACTGGCGATGGCCGACGTGGAGCGCTCCGTCGCCCGCGTGGCGCGTCTGGACGGTCAAACCAACGGCGTGCAGGTGCATGAGGCGCGCGCCGAGATGCAACGCGTGATGCAGGCGCACTGCGGCGTGTTCCGCTTCAAGGACATGCTGGCCGAAGGCGTGGACAAGATTCTGGAAGTGGAAAAGATGGTGGCGAAAACCGAGATCGGCGACAAGTCGAAGGTATTCAACACCGCCCGCATCGAGGCGCTGGAGCTGGAAAACCTGATCGAAGTGGCCAAGGCCACCATGATCAGCGCCAATGCCCGCACCGAGAGCCGCGGCGCCCACGTGCGCGACGACGCGCCGGACACCCCGGACACCCCGAACGGCCGCGACGACAAGAACTGGCTGAAGCACACCCTGTGGTTCCGCGACGGCAACCGCCTGGAATACAAGCCGGTGAACCTGCAGCCGCTGACTGTCGAAACGATCAAGTTGAAGGCCCGCTCCTACTAAGGGTTGAACAGAGATGACTACCGAAACCGTCAAATTCAGCATCTACCGCTACGACCCGGACAAGGATGCCAAGCCGTACATGCAGGAAATCAGCATCGAGATGGACGCCACCGAGCACAAGCTCCTGGACGCCCTGGTCAAGCTGAAGACCAAGGACGACACGCTGTCCTTCCGCCGCTCCTGTCGCGAAGGCGTCTGCGGCTCCGACGCCATGAACATCAACGGCAAGAACGGCCTGGCCTGCCTGACCGACTTCCGCACGCTGAAGCAGCCGATCGAGCTGCGTCCGCTGCCGGGCCTGCCGGTGGTGCGCGACCTGATCGTGGACATGGCGCAGTTCTTCAAGCAGTACCACTCGATCAAGCCGTACGTGATCAACGACACGCCGCCGCCGGAACGCGAGCGCCGCCAGTCGCCGGAAGACCGCAAGGAGCTGGACGGCCTGTACGAGTGCATTCTGTGCGCGTGCTGCTCCACGTCCTGCCCGTCGTTCTGGTGGAATCCGGACAAGTTCGTCGGCCCGGCCGGCCTGTTGGCGGCCTACCGCTTCATCGCCGATACCCGCGACGAAGCCACCAACGAGCGTCTGGACAATCTGGAAGACCCGTACCGCCTGTTCCGCTGCCACACCATCATGAATTGTGTCGACGTCTGCCCGAAGGGTCTGAACCCGACCAAGGCCATCGGCAAGATCAAGGATCTGATGGTTAGGCGCGCGGTATGACCGGATACGATCCGATCGAACTGAAACGGATCCGCTGGCGTTCGCGCCGGGGCCTGCTCGAACTCGACCTGGTGCTGGAGAAATTCTTCGCCGGCCCGTTCGAGCGGCTGTCCCCGGCCGAGATCGACGCCTACCGGAGCCTGCTTGATCTGCCCGACACGGACTTCCTGGATGTCGTAAACGGCAAGGCCGATCTCGACGATCCGGAACAAATGGCCATTGTCGCGATCCTGCGATCGCTGTGACGGCCGCCACGACCACACTAACAACAACGAAATAACGACTGGGAGTATTGCTGTGGAAACGAATCGCAAAGTAACGCTCAGCTACAACGAGGGTAAGGAAACGCTGGACCTGCCGGTCCTCGAGGGCACCCTGGGTCCGGACGTCGTCGACATCCGCGCCTTTGGCAAGACCGGCATGTTCACGTTTGACCCCGGCTTCCTGGCCACCGCCAGCTGCGAATCCAAGATCACCTTCATCGACGGCGATCTGGGCCAGCTGTATTACCGTGGCTACCCGATCGAACAACTGGCGGAGAAGAGCGACTACCTGGAAGTCTGCTACCTGCTGCTGAACGGCGAACTGCCGACCGCCGCCCAGCGCAAGGAATTCGAGCGCGGCATCATGCGCCACAACATGCTGCACGACCAGCTGATGAGCCTGTTCAAGGGCTTCCGCCGCGACGCGCACCCGATGGCCGTGATGGTGGGCGTGGTGGGCGCGCTGTCCGCCTTCTACCATGACTCGCTGGACATCTCCAATCCGGAACACCGCCGCATCTCGGCCCACCGCCTGATCGCCAAGCTGCCGACCATCGCCGCCCAGGCTTACCGCTACAACAAGGGCCTGCCGTTCTCGTATCCGAAAAACGGCCTGACCTACGCGGAAAACTTCCTGCACATGATGTTCTCCACCCCGTGCGAAGAGTACAAGGTGAACCCGGTGCTGGCCCGCGCGCTGGATCGCATCTTCACCCTGCACGCCGACCACGAGCAGAACGCCTCCACCTCCACCGTGCGTCTGGCCGGCTCCTCCGGCGCCAACCCGTTCGCATGTATCGCCGCCGGCATCGCCTGCCTGTGGGGCCCCTCCCACGGCGGCGCCAACGAGGCCGTGCTGAAGATGCTGGACGAGATCGGCTCCGTGGACAACGTGGCCGACTTCATGCAAGGCGTGAAGGACAAGCGCTACAAGCTGATGGGCTTCGGCCACCGCGTGTACAAGAACATGGACCCGCGCGCCGCCATCATGAAGCAGACCTGCGACGAAGTGCTGAAGGAGCTGGGCCTGCAGGATAGCCCGAAGTTCAAGCTGGCCATGGAGCTGGAAAAGATCGCGCTGTCCGACCCGTACTTCATCGAGCGCAAGCTGTACCCGAACGTGGACTTCTACTCCGGCATCGTGCTGTCCGCCATCGGCATTCCGGTTTCCATGTTCACGCCGATCTTCGCGCTGGCCCGCACCGTGGGCTGGATCGCGCACTGGAACGAAATGATCGGCGATCCGGGCATGAAGATCGGCCGTCCGCGCCAGCTGTACACCGGCGCCGAGCGTCGCGATTTCGTGGACATCGCCAAGCGTTGATTTGACTGAATCGGGGTTGGTTGAAGCGGGGGCTTCGACCAGCCCTTTTTTGAGCCGCTGAAGGCTCTCAGAGCGCTGCGGCAAGACCGTCTTGCCATAGCGCTTTGCGCAAATGCTGCAACATCCAGACAAAGGGTAGCCAGACCATGATGCAATCCATGTACAGCCATTCCTACCTGTTCGGCGGGAATGCCCCGTTCATCGAGGAGCTGTACGAACAGTACCTCGCTGACGCCACGTCCGTGCCGCACGAATGGCGCGATTACTTCGACAAGCTGGCGCAAGCGCCGGGCGCCGCCGAGCGCGACGTGCCGCACCTGCCGATCCAGGAGTCGTTCATCCAGCTGGCCAAGAAGCCCTTGACCGGCCAGCGCACCGCCGCCGCCGCCGACTGGGAGGCGATGCAGAAGCAGGTGGGCGTGCTGAAGCTGATTTCGGCTTACCGCGTGCTGGGTTCGCGCCAGGCCAATCTGGACCCGCTGAAGCGGATGGACCAGGCCATCGTGCGCGAACTGGACCCGGCCACCCACGGCTTGACCGACGCCGACATGGCGGTGCAGTTCAACGCCGGTTCGCTGGTGGGCGCGCAGAAGCTGCCGCTGTCCGACATCCTGTCCCGCCTGAAGCAGACCTACTGCGGCAATATCGGCGTGGAGTATATGCACATCACCCAGTCCGACGAGAAGCACTGGGTGCAAAAGCGCTTCGAGGGCGATCTGTCCACGCCGCGCTACGACGCGGCCAAGAAGCAGCGCATCCTGAAGCAGATCACCGCGGCCGAGACGCTGGAACGCTATCTGCACACCAAGTACGTCGGCCAGAAGCGCTTCTCGCTGGAAGGCGGCGAATCCGCCATCGCCGCGCTGGACCACCTGATCCAGAACGCCACCGAGCAGGGCGTGCAGGAGCTGATCATCGGCATGGCCCACCGCGGCCGCCTGAACGTGCTGGTCAACACCCTGGGCAAGCAGCCGCGCGACCTGTTCGCGGAATTCGAAGGCAAGGCCGCCCAGCAGATGGCTTCCGGCGACGTGAAGTACCACATGGGCTTCTCGTCCGACATCCCGACCGCCAACGGCCCGATGCACGTATCGCTGGCGTTCAACCCCTCGCACCTGGAAATCGTCAACCCGGTGGTGGAAGGCTCGGTGCGCGCGCGCCAGCAGCGCCGCAAGGACAATGAGCGCAAGACCGTGGTGCCGGTGCTGATTCACGGCGACTCCGCCTTCGGCGGCCTGGGCGTCAACCAGGGCACCTTCAACCTGTCCCAGACCCGCGGCTACGGCACCGGCGGCACCATCCACATCGTCATCAACAACCAGGTGGGCTTCACCACCTCGGACACCCGCGACATCCGCTCCACGATGTACTGTACCGACGTGGCCAAGATGATCGAGGCGCCCATCCTGCACGTGAACGGCGACGATCCGGAAGCCGTGTGCTACGTGATGCAGGCCGCGCTGGACTACCGCATGACCTTCAAGAAGGACGTGGTCATCGACTTGGTGTGCTACCGCAAGCTCGGCCACAACGAGGGCGACGACCCGTTCCTGACCCAGCCGATGATGTACAAGAAGATCGCCAAGCATCAGGGCGTGCGCGCCATGTATGCCGAGCGTCTGGTGCAGGAAGGCGTGCTGAAGGCCGAGGAGGCCGACGCGCTGATCCAGGCCTACCGCGACGCGCTGGACAAGGGCGAGCACGTGGAGCAGACCACGCTGTCCAATTACAAGCGCGAGCATGCGCTGGACTTCAGCCAGTACCTGGGCACCCACTGGGCGCATCCGACCGACACCTCCTTGCCGCTGGCCGACATCCAGCGTCTGACCGACAAGTTCACCACCCTGCCGGACGGCTTCAAGCTCCACCCGACGGTGCAGAAGGTGCTGGCCGCGCGCAAGGCGATGGCTGCAGGCGAGCAGAACGTGGACTGGGGCATGGCCGAGACGCTGGCCTACGCCTCGCTGGTCACCAATGGCTTCGGCGTGCGCATCTCCGGCGAAGACTCCGGCCGCGGCACCTTCAGCCACCGCCACGCCGTGCTGCACGACCAGAACCGCGAGCGCTGGGACCAGGGCGCCTATGTGCCGCTGCGCAATATGTCTGACAACCAGGCTGATTTCCTGGTGATCGACTCCATCCTGAACGAAGAAGCGGTGCTGGCCTATGAATACGGCTACGCCTGCTCCGCGCCGGATCAGCTGGTGATCTGGGAAGCGCAGTTCGGCGACTTCGCCAACGGCGCCCAGGTGGCCATCGACCAGTTCATCTCCTCCGGCGAGACCAAGTGGGGCCGTCTGTGCGGCCTGACCACCATCCTGCCGCACGGCTACGACGGCCAGGGCCCGGAACACTCGTCCGCCCGCGTCGAGCGCTGGCTGCAGCTGTGCGCCGAGCACAATATGCAGGTGGTGATGCCGTCCGAAGCCGCGCAGATGTTCCACATGCTGCGCCGCCAGGTGCTGCGTCCGTACCGCAAGCCGCTGGTGATCTTCCTGTCCAAGCGCCTGCTGCGCTTCAAGGACTCCATGAGTCCGATCGAGGACCTGACCAACGGCAGCTTCCGCCCGGTGATCGGCGATGCCGTGGCCAAGGATCCGAAGAAGGTCAAGCGCGTGGTGCTGTGCGCCGGCCAGGTGTATTACGACCTCGCCGCCGGCCGCAAGGAACGCGGGCTGGAGGATGAAGTGGCCATCGTGCGCATCGAGCAGCTGTATCCGTTCCCGACCGAGCAGGTGGCCGCCGAGCTGGCGCGCTTCACCCAGGCCAAGGAAGTGATGTGGGTGCAGGAAGAGCCGCGCAACCAGGGCGCCTGGTACCAGATCCGCCATCGCCTGGAAGGCCTGCTGAACGCCAAGCAGCAGCTGTCGTTCGCCGGCCGTCCGTCGTCCGCCTCGCCGGCCGTAGGTTATATGAGCAAGCACGTCGCCCAGTTGAAGGCCTTCGTCGAAGAAGCGATGACGGTTTCCCGCTGAGCCAATGAGAGAAAAGGGGCGGCATCGCGGCCGCTCCTCCATGGAGAAGAACATGCTGATTGAAGTCCAAGTTCCGCAACTGCCGGAATCCGTATCCGAAGCCACGCTGATGAGCTGGCACAAGAAGGTCGGCGAATTCGTCAACCGCGACGAAAACCTGATCGACCTGGAAACCGACAAAGTGGTGCTGGAACTGCCGGCGCCGCAAGCCGGCGTGCTGGTGGAAATCGTCCAGCAGGACGGCGCGACCGTGACCTCTGGCCAGCTGATCGCCAAGATCGACACCGCCGCCAAGGCAGGCGCAGCCGCTCCGGCCGCAGCCGCCGCCCCGGCGCCCGCCGCCGCGCCGGCTCCGGTTCAGGCCGCCGCCCCGGTTGCCGGCGCCGCCGCCATGCCGTCCGCCGCCAAGCTGGCCGCCGAAACCGGCGTCGATCTGTCCAAAGTGGCCGGCTCCGGCCGCGATGGCCGCGTGCTGAAGGAAGACGTGCAAGCCGCCGCCAAATCCGCCGCGCCGTCGCAGGCCGGCCCGGTGATCGCCCCGGCCGCCAGCGCCGGCGTCGCCCTGGCTTCCACGCCGTCCGCCGTCAACGTCGCCGGCATCCTGTCCGGCCGTCCGGAGCAGCGCGTGCCGATGTCCCGCCTGCGCCAGCGCGTGGCCGAGCGTCTGGTCATGAGCCAACAGACCAACGCCATCCTCACCACCTTCAATGAAGTGAACATGAAGCCGGTGATGGACCTGCGCAACAAGTACAAAGAGAAGTTCGAGAAAGAGCACGGCATCAAGCTGGGCTTCATGGGCTTCTTCGTCAAGGCCGTGGTCGCCGCGCTGAAGAAATACCCCATCGTCAACGCTTCGGTGGATGGCAACGACATCGTCTACCACGGCTACTTCGACGTGGGCGTGGCCGTGGGCAGCCCGCGCGGCCTGGTGGTGCCGGTGATCCGCAACGCCGACCAGCTGTCCCTGGCCGAGATCGAGAAGCAGATCGCCGACTTCGGCAAGCGCGCCCAGGAAGGCAAGCTGACCGTGGAAGAGCTGACCGGCGGCACTTACACCATCTCCAACGGCGGCACCTTCGGTTCGATGATGTCCACCCCCATCATCAACCCGCCGCAATCGGCGATCCTGGGCATGCATGCCACCAAGGAGCGCGCCGTGGTTGAGAACGGTCAAGTGGTGGTGCGCCCGATGATGTATCTTGCCCAATCCTACGACCACCGCATCATCGACGGTCGCGAAGCGGTGCTGAGCCTGGTGGCCATCAAGGACGCCATCGAGGATCCGGCGCGTCTGCTGCTCGACCTGTGATGAACCGGGCCGGCGCAAGCCGGCCTGTCTGATATTTCACGAACGGAGCAAACATGAATCTGCCGGATTGGCTTTACGCACTCGCCTCGGTACTGGCTGGCGTGGCGCTGCTTTTCCTGACCTGGAAAAAGCGCCAGCAAGGCGTGCGGGAGAGCTATTACAACCTGTTCGGCAAGATCGTCATCGCGCTGTTCATGATTGCTTTCGGGGCCTTGCTGTTCAAAGTCGGCAAGGCCTGACCCCAAGGGAAATCCCATGAGCCAACAGTTTGATGTGGTAGTGATCGGCGGCGGTCCCGGCGGTTATGTCGCGGCCATCCGCGCGGCCCAGCTGGGCTTCAACACCGCTTGCGTGGACCTGTTCAAGAACCCGGAAGGCAAGCCTTCCCTCGGCGGCACCTGCCTGAACGTCGGTTGCATTCCGTCCAAGGCGCTGCTGCAGTCGTCGGAAAACTTCCACGCCGTGCAGCATGATTTCGCCAAGCACGGCATCAGCGTGTCCGGCGCCAAGATGGACGTGGGCCAGATGCTGGCCCGCAAGACCGAGATCATCACCAAGAACGCCGCCGGCATCAGCTTCCTGTTCAAGAAGAACAAGGTCGCCAACATCCATGGCCTGGCCAGCTTCAAGGGCCGCCAGGGCGACAAGTGGCTGATCGAAGTCACCGACAATGGCGCGGTGGTGGATACCCTGGAAGCCGTCCACGTGATCGTGGCCACCGGCTCCAGCCCGCGCGCGCTGCCGGGCCTGGCCACCGACAACCAGCTGGTGCTGGACAACGAAGGCGCGCTGGCGCTGACGGCGGTGCCCAAGCGCCTGGGCGTGATCGGCGCCGGCGTGATCGGCCTGGAAATGGGTAGCGTCTGGAAGCGCCTGGGCGCCGAAGTGACCATTCTGGAAGCGATGCCGACCTTCCTGGCTGCTGCCGACCAACAGATCGCCAAGGAAGCGTTCAAGACGCTGACCCGCGACACCGGCCTGGACATCAAGCTGGGCGTGAAGATCGGCGAGATCAAGACCGGCAAGAAGAGCGTCACCGTCAATTACGAACTGAACGGCGAAGCGGTGAAGGCCGAGTTCGACAAGCTGATCGTGTCCATCGGCCGCGTGCCGAACACCCAGGGTCTGGGCGCCGAGGTGGTGGGGCTGCAACTGGACGAGCGCGGCTTCGTCGCCGTGGACGAGCACTGCCATAGCAATCTGCCCAATGTGTGGGCGATCGGCGACGTGGTGCGCGGCCCGATGCTGGCGCACAAGGCGTCGGAAGAGGGCGTGGCCGTGGCCGAGCGCATCGCCGGCCAGAAGCCGCATGTCGATTTCGGCGTGATTCCGTGGGTGATCTACACCTCGCCGGAAATCGCCTGGGTCGGCAAGACCGAGGAGCAGCTGAAGGCCGAGGGCATCGAGTACAAGAAGGGCACTTCCGGTTTCGGCGCCAACGGCCGCGCACTGGGCCTGGGCCAGGCGCAAGGCATGGTCAAGATCCTGGCGGACGCCAAGACCGACCGCATCCTGGGCCTGCACATGATAGGCCCGATGGTGTCCGAGCTGGTGAGCGAGGGCGTGGTGTCGATGGAGTTCAAGGCCGCCAGCGAAGACCTGGCGCGCATCATCCACGCCCACCCGTCTTTGTCCGAAGTGATCCACGAAGCCGCGCTCGCCGCCGACAAGCGCGCGTTGCACGGTTGAGTGAACACGGGTCGTGTACAATGCGCACGACCCAACCGGGAACGGGCCGAGATGCCAGCCGGGGGGCTGGCGCGGCCTGCGCCAACAAGGTTTGGCAAGCGATCAAGGAATAGAGGCAGAGGCGCATGCCCGCCATCATTTCCCCGAAAGGAAACCATAGATGAACCTGCATGAATACCAAGCGAAAGAGCTGCTGAGCCGTTACGGCCTGCCGGTGCAACAAGGCATTCTGGCCACGTCGCCGGAAGAAGCGGCTGCCGCCTACGACAAGCTGGGCGGCAAATTCGCCGTCGTGAAGGCCCAGGTGCACGCCGGCGGCCGCGGCAAGGCGGGCGGCGTGAAAGTGGTGAAGAGCCGCGAAGAAGCCGCTGAAGTCGCCAAGACCCTGATCGGCACCAATCTGGTGACTTATCAGACAGACGCCGCCGGCCAGCCGGTGAACTCGGTTCTGGTCTGCGAAGACATGTACCCGGTGCAGCGCGAACTGTACCTGGGCGCCGTGGTGGACCGCGGCAGCCAGCGCGTCGTGTTCATGGTTTCCACCGAAGGCGGCGTGGAAATCGAAAAAGTGGCCGAAGAGACCCCGGAAAAGATCATCAAGATCGAGATCGATCCGCTGGTGGGCATGCAGCCGTTCCAGGCGCGCGACGCCGCTTTCGCGCTGGAACTGAAGGGCGAGCAAGTCGCTTCCTTCACCAAGCTGATGCTGGGCGCTTACAAGGCCTTCGTCGAGAACGACTTCGCCCTGTTCGAAGTCAACCCGCTGGCGCTGCGCGAAAACGGCCAACTGGCCTGCGTGGACGGCAAGATCAATCTGGACTCCAACGCCCTGTACCGCCACCCGGACCTGCTGGCCATGCGCGACAAGAGCCAGGAGAACGAGCGCGAAGTGAAGGCTTCCGAGTTCGACCTGAACTACGTGGCGCTGGAAGGCAATATCGGCTGCATGGTGAACGGCGCCGGCCTGGCGATGGCCACCATGGACATCATCAAGCTGAAGGGCGGCCAGCCGGCCAACTTCCTGGACGTGGGCGGCGGCGCCACCAAGGAGCGCGTGATCGAAGCGTTCAAGCTGATCCTGGCCGATACCTCGGTGCAAGGCGTGCTGATCAACATCTTCGGCGGCATCGTCCGCTGCGACATGATCGCCGAGGCCATCATCGCCGCTGTGAAGGAAGTGAACGTGACGGTGCCGGTGGTGGTGCGTCTGGAAGGCAACAACGCCGAACTGGGCGCCAAGATCCTGGACGAATCCGGTCTGAAACTGACTTCCGCCCAGGGTCTGAACGACGCTGCCGAGAAGATCGTCGCCGCCGTCAAGGCTGCTGCCTGAGACCCGCACTGAGCTGAGGAATACAAAATGAGCGTATTGGTAAACAAAGACACCAAAGTGCTGGTGCAAGGCTTCACTGGCAAGAACGGTACTTTCCACGCCGAACAGGCGCTGAAGGTCGGCACCAAGGTTGTGGGCGGCGTCACCCCGGGCAAGGGCGGTTCCGAGCACCTGGGCCTGCCGGTGTTCAACACCATGAAGGACGCCGTGCGTCAAACCCAGGCTGATGCCTCGGTGATCTACGTGCCCGCAGCCTTCGCCAAGGATTCCATCCTGGAAGCCATCGACAGCGGCGTGAAGCTGATCGTCTGCATCACCGAAGGCGTGCCGACCCTGGACATGCTGTACGTGAAGAAAGCCGTCGACGAAGCCGGCATCCGCCTGATCGGCCCGAACTGCCCCGGCATCATCACCCCGGGCGAGTGCAAGATCGGCATCATGCCGTGGCACATCCACAACCCGGGCCGCATCGGCATCGTGTCCCGCTCCGGCACCCTGACCTACGAAGCCGTGGCGCAAACCACCGCGCTGGGCCTGGGCCAGTCCACCTGCATCGGCATCGGCGGCGACCCGATCCCGGGCACCAGCCACATCGACGCGCTGAAGCTGTTCCAGGATGATCCGGATACCGACGCCATCGTGATGATCGGCGAAATCGGCGGTTCCGCCGAGGAGGAAGCGGCCGAGTTCGCCAAGTCCTACGTGACCAAGCCGGTGGTCGGCTACATCGCCGGCGTCACCGCGCCGAAGGGCAAGCGCATGGGCCACGCCGGCGCCATCATCTCCGGCGGCAAGGGCACGGCGGAAGAGAAGTTCAAGGCTTTCGAGCGCGCAGGCATCGCCTACACCCGCAGCCCGGCCGAAATCGGCAAGACCATGTTCGAACTCTTGAAGAGCAAGGGCATGATCTAAGCCCGGCTTGCCGGTCTGAACGAAAACACCCCGCGAGCGATCGCGGGGTGTTTTTTATCTTAAACCGTTAATGGCCACGGAATCACGCGGAAAGGCACGGACAAAATCCATCATGGCCTCGGCACCACGCCGAATGTCTGAAAATGGCGAGAACAGATCAGGTAGCAGCGGATCACCGCGCAAGGCGGGCAGGCGCATCGCCGGATTGGTTTTCTTTCCGTGTTCTTCCGTGTGTTTCCGTGGCTCAAAAGATTTGAGCTTGCTCAGGCATAGCGCGAGAACACTCGCTCGAACGGAGACTGGAAGCGCGGGCTGACGTAAGGCGCCAAGAGGAACATCAGGCTGCGGCAGCCGGACTGGATCAGCTTGTCCAGCTCAGCCGCGCTGGCGTTCTGCTTGATGGTGTTGACCCAGCCGGTTTGCACCATTTGGAAATGCTGCACCAGATGCGCCAGCTGCTGGTCGTCCACCAGCAGCATGCCTTGTTCGCGCAGGCTGGCGAACAGCTGCCCCAGCTTGCTGTTCAGCTGGCCGCGGGACAGCTGCTGATGTTCCTCTTCCAATTGCGGGTTGACGCAGAACAGGCTGGGCAGGCTCTTGGGCAGGAAGCGGAAGCTCCAGATATGGCGCAGCGTCTTTTCCATCGCCATCACCATCGCCTCGATCGAGTTGTTGTGGTTCAGCGCGGCGGACAATTGCTCCGCCATCCCCTTCACGTAGCGATGGTACAGCTCGTTGATGATCTCTTCCTTGTTGCGGAAGTGATAGTAGAGCTTGCCGGTGCTGATGTTCATCCGCTCGGCGATGTGATTGGTGGTGATGACGCGTTCGCCTTCCTGATTGAACAGCTGCAGGCTGGCCTCGACGATCTTGTTGAAGGTCTCCGATTGCGTGCCGCTCTTGCGCATGACAATTTCTTCCTGATGAAACATGGGTACGAGCGAGAGCCGGCTGCCGCGGATCAATCCGCCGCGCGCAGGGCGAGCAGGCACCCCGCCAGCGCCAGCGCGATCCATACCTCCAGACGGAAAAAGTCGAGGCAGGAAATCAGCGTGGCCTGCCGGGCCAGTTCGCCGGCCAGCACTCCAAGTCGCTGAGTATCGCTCAAATTGGGCAATTGTTCCCGTAAAAGATGCAAAGCGTCGTTAAATTGCCACGCATTCCACGAAAATCGCTCAGCCAGATGGTTGTAATGCAGCGCGTTGCGTTCCTGCATGAAAACGCTGGCCAGGGCCACCCCGGCGGAGATCGAAACCTGGCGCACGATGTTCTTGGTTTGATAGGCGTGGGCGAAGGCTGCCGGCGCGATGGTGCGGAAGGTGCTCTGCGCTTGCGCCGCCTCGATCTGAACAGCCTGGTGGCGCTGCACAGTTTGCTGAGCACGCGCAGCGTCAGCCAAAGCGCGGAGCAGCTGTGCCTGGGCCTGCCGGCGGTCAGCCATATCCTGGAGCGGCTGCGCGAACAGTGCGGCGCCCCGCTGCTGTGCCGCGATGGCCGGCGCATGGCGCCCACGCCTTATGCCGAGGCCTTGCTGCCGCAGCTGGAGGCATGGCTGGCGCAGGCGCAGCAGCTGATCGCGCCGCAGCCTTTCTATCCGTCGCGTCTAGAAGGCGCGTACCGGCTGGCGATGCCGGACCTTCTGGAGGCGGCGCTGTTGCCGCGGCTGATCTCCTCCCTGCAAGAACAAGCGCCTGGCCTATGCCTGCAGGTGCTGGCGATGCCGGAGTCCGAGGTGCCGGCCGCGCTGGACGAGCGGCGCATCGACGGCGCCATCGGCCATTTCCCGCAACTGCCTGCGCGTTTGAGCCGGCGGCGTCTGTTCCGCAGCCGCTTCGTCTGCGTGCACCACGCCGGCCGTCTGGCGCTGCCGCCGCATTTGTACACGTCCTATATAGGCAACGACGCCAGCCTGGTGGACGACTATCCGCGCGCGCATGGCCAGGCGCGGCGGGTGATCGCCTCCACCGCCAGTCTGCTGGCGATTCGCTTGCTGCTGGAGCGGCTGCCGGCGGTGGCGGTGCTGCCTGACTTGATCGCGCAAGTGTTGCGGGGAGGAGACGCCAGCCTGCGCTGGCGGCGGCTGGATGACGCCGATCTGGCGATAGAAGTGGCGCATGTCTGGCATCGGCGCCGCGACGCCGATCCCCTGCTGCAGTTCATCGACGGCCTGCTGTGGCAACAGAGCGCAGAATGGCGCGATTAAGCCCTATTGCCATTTTTCAACAAGAATGATTGAAATTCGCCGTTATTATTTAAATAGAATGTTATTTTTAACAATGCGCCGCAGCCAGCATGCCGGATAATAAGCTTTTTATATCAGTATCGGCTTATCATCATGCGCTCCATCCGACACAAGCTCATGCTGCTGACGGCGGCCTCCATTCTGGTGGCCACCCTCAGCGTCACCATCCTCGCTTGCCTGAATATCCGCAACCACGCCTACGACGAGGCCAAACGCGAAGTCACCCAGGTGCAGCAATTGCAAGGCGGCTTGGTGTCGGAATGGCTGACGGTGCGCAAGAACCTGATCGGCGCCAGCCTCAGCCGCGCCGGCGATCCGCAGGCCAGCTACTATCTGCAGCAGATCGCCAAGGGCGGCGGTTTCAACATCATCTACGCCGGCCACGGCGACAGCGGCGAAATGTTCTACTCCGTCCCCGGCCGCGCCAAGCCCAGCGCCGAATACCAGCCGGCCCAGCGGCCGTGGTACCAGCAGGCCAAGGCCGCAGGCGGCGTGATCGTCACCGATCCGTACAAAGACTCCGAGCCGGAAACCAAGGACAAGCTGGTGATCACCATCGCCGACAAGGCGCCGGGCCAGGAAATCGTCGTCGGCGGCGACATCCTGATCGAGAAACTGGTGAAGTCGGTGCTGGACATCAAGCTGGCGGGCGACGGCCACGCCTTCCTGCTGACCCGCCAGGGCAAGGTCATCGCCTATCCCAAGCCGGGCCAGGAGTTGAAGCCGATTGGCGAGCTGATTCCGGCTTTGGACGACAACCGTTTCCAGCAACTGGTGAACAGCGGCGAAGTGACGCCGCTGGAGATCGAGGGCAAGACCTTCCTGGTGGTGCTGCGTCAGGTGCCGGGCACCGATTGGGTGCTGGCGGTGGCGGCGGACGAAGCCGCGGTGCTGGCGCCGGTGACGCAGCTGATCTGGCTGATCGCCGGCGGCGTGGCCGTGGTGCTGCTGGTGCTGGTGTCGCTCAGTTCCGGCTATCTGGCCAAGCTGTTGCGCGGCCTGGTCCAGGTGCGCGACGCGATGCAGGAGATCGCGCAGGGCGAGGGCGATCTGACCCGCCGCATCGATGTGCAGGGCGATGACGAAGTGGCGCAGACCGCCAAGGCGTTCAACCTGTTTGTCGGCCGTTTGAACGGCATGTTCCGCGAACTGCGCGACGAGGCCGAGCAACTGGCGCAAGGTGTGATCGAAGTCGGCGGCGCGGTCAAGCAGGTGGCCGACGACTCGCATCGCCTGGCCGATATTTCCAGCTCCAACGCGGCGGCGATCGAAGAAGTGACCGTCAGCATCTCGCACATCGCCGATGCGACGCGCGAAACCGATTCGCTGGCGCGCAACACCGGCGAGCACTCGCGCGAGAGCGCCGGCGACATGCAGCGCATCAGCACCGAGATGGAGCATACCAGCCAGTCCGTAGGCGAGCTGTCTGCGCTGTTGGGCTCGCTGGAGCAGCGCTCGCAGGAGATTTCCAAGATCACCAGCGTGATCAGCGACATCGCCGATCAGACCAACCTCTTGGCGCTGAACGCGGCCATCGAGGCGGCCCGCGCCGGCGAACAGGGCCGCGGCTTCGCGGTGGTGGCGGACGAGGTGCGCAAGCTGGCGGAACGCACGGGCAAGGCGACGGTGGAAATCAGCGATATGGTGGAGAACATTCTCAGCGAAACCGGCAAGGCGGTGGGCAATATGCAGCGCACGGTGGGCGCGGTGGATACCAGCGTGGAATTGACCAGCCAGGCGCGCGGCCGCCTGATCGCCATCAGCGACGCCATGCAGCAAGTGATAGACAAGATCGGCGACGTGGCCTTGTCCACCAGCGAGCAGCACAACGCCACCACGGCGATGGCGCAAAGCACCGAGTCGATCAACAATCAGATTCTGGACTCCGACGCCGCGCTGCAGGGCGCGATGCAGACGCTGGAAGATTTGCGTCGCGTGGCGCGCACCATGCAGGACGCGTTTGGACGTTTCAAGCTATAACAAGATCGAGAAGCAGCCGGCCGGCAGTGTGGCGGAAGCGACATGTCGGCCGGTTATTGCTTATCTGTTGGTCAGGATGTTGGATTATTTTGCTTACGACTGGTCGCGCAATTTGTAACTGTGATTTACAATTTGCCGCGTTTTGAGGCTCGCTGCCAGCGCAGGTTCTGCGCGGGCGGTGTGGGGCCGGCCCATCGTCGATGAAAAGCGCAATGCCATGAAATCCATCCGAAGCAAGATCGCCCTGCTGTTGGCGCTGGCCATATTGGTCGCTACCTGCGCCACAGCCGTCAGCGCCTATCTGAAATTCCGCAGCAATCTGTCCGACAGCATCGATGCCCAGCTCGATCTGGCCATCAGCGGACAGCAGCGCTTCGTCTCCAATTGGCTGGAGCAGCGCCGGCAGATCATCGCCAGCGCCGTGCGCCATGGCGGAGAAGCCGATCCCACCCTCTATCTGCAGCAACTGGCCGAGGCCGGCGGCTATATCCAGATTTTCGTCGGCGACGGCGACACCAAGGGCATGGTCTATTCCATCCCCGGCAAGCAAAAGCCCAGCCCGGAATACGATCCCGCCTCGCGCGGCTGGTTCAAGACCGCCAAGGCCAAGGGCGGCGTGATCGTGACGCCGCCGTACAAGCCCGCCAGCGCCACCATCAACGATCTGGTCATCACCGTGGCCCAGGCCTTGCCGGCCGGCAACAAGGTGGTGGGCGGCGACATCGCCATCGGCCAGCTGGTGAAGTCGGTCTTGTCCGTGTCCTTGCCGGGCAATGGCTTTGTGTTCCTGATGGGCAAGGATGGCAAACTGATTGCTTATCCCAAGCCGGATACGGCCTTGAAGCCGCTGTCCGACCTGATGCCGGGCATGGATGCGGATCACATCGCCAGCCTGTTGGACAAGAAGGAAGCGGCCGAGGTGGAGCTGGACGGCGGACGCCGCTTGCTGCGCCTGAGCCCGGTGGAAGGCAGCGACTGGGTGCTGGGCGTGGTGGTGGACAGCGAACTGCGCGACGCGCCGCTGCGGCAGATGATGGTCGATATGGTGATCGAACTGCTGGTGGTGCTGGCTGCGATGCTGCTGCTGGCCGGCGCGTATCTGGGACGCTTGCTGAAGGGCCTGGTCCAGGTGCGCGACGCGCTGCGCGAGATTTCGCAAGGCGAGGGCGATCTGACCCGCCGCATCGGCGCGGAAGGGGAAGACGAAGTGGCGCAGATGGCCGAGGCCTTCAACCAGTTCGTCGAGCGATTGAACCGCATGTTCCGCGAGCTGCGCGGCGAAGCCGAACAGCTGACCCAGGGCGTGATCTCGGTCGGCGCGGTGGTGGCCAAGGTGGCCGAGGATTCGCATGCGCTGGCTGATATTTCCAGTTCCAACGCGGCGGCGATTGAAGAAGTGACCGTCAGCATCTCGCACATCGCCGACGCCACGCGCGAAACCGATGAGCTGGCGCGCGATACCGGCGCCCACTCCCAGGCCAGCGCCGAGGAGCTGCAGCGCATCAGCGGCGAGATGGCGCGCACTAGCCAGTCGGTGGGCGAGCTGGCCGGACTGCTGGCGGCGCTGGAGCAGCGCTCGCAGGAGATTTCCAAGATCACCAGCGTGATCCGCGACATTGCCGATCAGACCAATCTGCTGGCCCTGAACGCCGCGATTGAAGCCGCGCGCGCCGGCGAGCAGGGGCGCGGCTTCGCCGTGGTGGCCGACGAGGTGCGCAAGCTGGCGGAGCGCACCGGCACGGCCACGGTGGAGATCGGCAATATGGTGCAGAACATTCTGTCCGAAACCGGCAAGGCGGTGGGCAATATGGAGCGCACCATCCAGTCGGTGGACAGCAGCGCCAGCCAGACCGAACAGGCGCGATCGCGCTTGGTGGACATCACCCGCGCGATGGGCCAGGTAGTGGACAAGATTGGCGATGTCGCCCTGTCCACCGGCGAGCAGCACAACGCCACCACGGCGATGGCGCAGAGCACCGAGTCGATCAACAACAAGATCCTCGATTCCGATGCCGCGCTGCAGGAGGCGCAGCAAACGCTGAATGCGCTGGATGGCGTGGCGCGCAGCATGCAGCAGGCCTTCAGCCGCTTCAAATTGTAAAAATCAGATGGTTTGATTTGCTACGCCAGCCCTTGGGCTGGCGTTTTTCATGCTCAGACGGGAAAATGGACGGCGTGATGCGTATCGGACAAGAAAAAGGCTGACAATGAACAAGCTGATGTTACCGCTGCTGCTGCTGGGCATGGCCGGCTGCTCCATGATTCCCACCCAGGAAGGCTACGCGCAAAAGGTATATCGCTGGCAGGGCCGCGACGCCAACGAAATGTTGAGCGTATGGGGGCCGCCCACCAAGACCATGCAAATGCCCAATGGCAATATGCTGTATTCGTATGTGAAAGAAAGCACGGTGCAGCAGCCGCTGACCGAGAACACTCGTTACGAGCCCGGCACCAAGGTGACCGTCACCGACAACAACGGCCAAGCCAAGGTGATCGAAACGCCGGGACGTTGGGTCAGCAATGGTTTCAGCGGCGGCGGCACCTACCAGTACCGCTGCGCCACCAATTTTGTGGTCGACAAGAAAACGCAGGAAGTGCTCAGCGTCAGCTTCGAGGGCAACGACTGCGTCGCCCCCTTGCAGCGTTAAGGCCTATTTTTCAGCGCGGGCAGTTGCCACTGCCCCTTGCTTTCGAACGGCAGGTCCGCCATGCCGTTCAGCCCTTGCAACTGGCCGTGGACATCGTAGTCCAGCTTGCCTCCCGGCAGCTGTTGCCAGTTGGCCAACTGGCGTATCCAGCCGGCCAGCGAGGTGCGCACCTGCAACTGCACCTGGCCTTCGCCGTTGGCGGGAATCGAGATCGGCTGATCGCTCATGCCGGTGCCCAGTTTCTCGCCCGCCACCGTCACTTCGAAGGTCAGGCCATTGGCTTTCAGCGGGATGGCGTTGGGGTTGCTGATGCGCAGCGTCACCAGGAAGTTCTGTTCGAACAGCGTGCTCTTGCCCGGTTCGATATTGCTGAGGCTGACTTGCGGTTTTTTCAGGCCCATGCTGCCGCAGCCGGCAAGCAACAGCATCAGCAGCGTGGTGGCGATCCATTTCATGAGGCGATGATCCAATGTGCAATAGCGAAAGGCGCATTCTACTGGCAGCGCATGTCGCCTTGTGTAAATGCATTGTGCGGAATTGTTAGCGTGCCAGCGCGCAAAAGCAACAGGCCATCCTCTGGATGGCCTGTTGCTTTTGCGGCTGCGTTCGCCAGAAACGCCTCTTCGGCGCCGGCTTCGCCCTGGCTGGCGGCGAGCGGATGGTCATCCCATTCGTTCCAGTCCTGCAGTTCGGCCCACAGCGCCTGTTTTTGCGCATGGCGCTGTCTGGAGCGGCTGGCCGCATGCGCCCCGCCTTTTTTCAATATCGGCGCGCAAGCCAGCGGATTGCGCGGTTTGATCGTATGCATGATAGTCCTTGTTGAGAATGCGCCGTGCGGCGCGCAGGCGATTTTGTGCCCGGCTGCGGCTGGCGTCAAGCAGGCAGCAAAAAGCCGCCCGCAGGCGGCCTTCGCGCAGGGGAGGACCGTCAGTCACACCATCAGGCTGGCCACTTTGGTGGTGATGATGTCCACCGCCGGATCGTTGGCGCCGTGCGGCAGGATCACGTCGGCGAAGCGCTTGGTCGGCTCGATGAACTGGTTGTGCATCGGGCGCACCGTGGTCAGGTATTGCTCGATCACGTTTTCCATGGTGCGGCCGCGCTCGGCGATGTCGCGCTTGAGGCGGCGGATGAAGCGGACGTCGGAATCGGTATCGACGAAGATTTTCAGCGACATCATTTCGCGCAGCGCGGCGTCGTACAGCGGAAACAGGCCTTCGATCACGATCACCGGCGCCGGTTGCACGGTGACGGTCTGGTCGGAGCGGGTGTGGTTGGCGAAGTCGTACACCGGCATTTCGATGGCGCGGCCGTTGCGCAGATCATCGATATGCGAAATCAGCAGCGGCCAGTCGAACGCCTGCGGGTGGTCGTAGTTGGTGCCCAGCCGCTGCTCGAAAGTCAGGTGGCTCTGGTCGCGATAGTAGTAGTCCTGGATGATTACCGCCGCCATCTCGGAACCAATGGTTTCCAGCACCTTGTTGGTAACCGTGGTTTTGCCGCTGCCGCTGCCGCCAGCAACGCCAATGATGAACGGGGTGCTCATGTTCGGATTTCCTTGATGTAATGAAAATATAAAAAACGCGCCATTCTAATGACTTATGGCGCGTTGTTCCACTCGATTTGCGACACCTTTCGACCACGATTCATCAAGCACGCCTGTTATTTTCCCGTTCGGCCGCCCGATACCACTCCTGCATGGCCGGCAAGCTGAGAATATGGCGCACGTAAGCCTCGGAAGCCGGAGGCAGCGCGACGTTATAGGTTTGGAAGCGGGTGCAGATCGGCGCGAAGAAGGCATCGGCGATGGTGAAATGGCCAAACAGAAAATCGCCGTCGGCGATATGGCTGGCGCGGTGTTCTTCCCATAGCGAAACGACGCGCGCGATGTCGGCCTCCACCGCCGGCGAGCTTTCGTAATCGATCTGCCGCAGGGTGATGTCCATCGACAGGCTGCGCCGCAGCGCCTCGAAGCCAGAATGGATTTCCGCCACGATGGAGCGGGCGACGGCGCGCAGCTTGGCGTCGTCCGGCCACAAGCGCGCTGCGGGAAAGCACTCGGCCAGATATTCGCAGATGGCCAGCGAATCCCAAACCCGCAGTTTGCCGTCCACCAGCACCGGCACTTTGCCGGCCGGATTGGCGGCCAGGATGCGCGCCTTGGTGTCGGATAGGAACAGGTCGATCTGCTGCTCCTGGAACGGCTCGTCCAGCATCTTCAGCACCAGCCAGGGACGCAGCGACCAAGAGGAGTAGTTCTTGTTGCCGATGATGAGGGTGAACATGGCGGCTCCGTGTCGGTTGCCGGCCCAGCGCCGGCGCGTATTCACCGATGATAAACCCGCTGCGGCGGATTGACACGCGCTGCCATGACAAAGGCCTCGCTTGGCGGGGCCTTGATGCGAAAGTGGTTTATTCCACCTCGTCTATCCATGCCTGCTGAATCGCCTCCAGCACGCGCTCGCCGCCGCGGCTGTGGTCGTCGTCAAAGCCGGGCAGGTCCACCACCCAGTTGTGCAGATCGACGAAGCGCACGGATTTGGGGTCCACCTCGGGATGGGCTTCGGCCAGTTCGATGGCGATGTCGTTAACGTCGGTCCATTTCATGCAGCTTGCCCTCCCTTCAGTGGTGCTCTCTAGCGTGGTTGATCGTGTACTTGGGAATCTCGATGACCAGGTCTTCGTCGGCGACGATGGCCTGGCAGGACAGGCGCGATTGCGCTTCCAGGCCCCAGGCCTTGTCCAGCAAATCTTCTTCCAGCTCGTCGGCCTCATTCAGCGAGTTGCCGCCCTCGCGCACGATGCAGTGGCAGGTGGTGCAGGCGCAGGACATTTCACAGGCGTGCTCGATTTCGATGTCGTGGGCGAGCAGCGCGTCGCAGATGCTTTGTCCGGTTTCGGCGTTGTCGATCACCGCGCCCTCGGGGCACAGGTCGGGATGGGGCAGAACAATGATTCGCGGCATGGCGAGTCCTTACAAATCGGTAATCTTGTGGCCCTTCAGCGCGCGGCGGATGTTGCGGTCCATGCGGCGGGCGGCGAAGGTTTCGGTAGCGTGGTTCAGCGCGGCGCTGGCCTCGTTGACGCGGCGGGTCTCGGCGGCGGCGATGGCGGCGTCCACGGCGGCGACGGCGGCGTCCACGGCGGCGCGCTCGGACTCATCCAGCAGATCGCCGTCCTGTTCCAAGGCGTTGCGCGTCGCGTCGCGCAGGCTTTCGGCATCGACGATGGCCTCGCGCAGCTTGCGCGCCTCGATGTCTTCCTGCACGTTGGCCATGGAGTCGGTCAGCATGCGGCTGATTTCGTCGTCAGACAGGCCGTAGGACGGCTTGACCTCGATGCTGGCCTCCACGCCGGACGTCTGCTCGCGGGCGGTGACGGACAAGAGGCCGTCGGCATCGACCTGGAAGGTGATGCGGATGCGCGCGGCGCCGGCTACCATGGGCGGAATGCCGGTCAGCACGAACTTGGCCAGGCTGCGGCAGTCGGAGACCAGCTCGCGCTCGCCCTGCAGCACGTGGATGGACATCGCGGTCTGGCCGTCCTTGAAGGTGGTGAAGTCCTGCGCGCGCGCCACCGGGATAGTGCTGTTGCGCGGGATGATCTTCTCGGTCAGGCCGCCCATGGTTTCGATGCCCAGCGACAGCGGCAGCACGTCCAGCAGCAGCCACTCGTCGTCCTGCTTGTTGCCGGCCAGCACATTGGCCTGGATGGCGGCGCCCAGCGCCACTACCTTGTCCGGGTCCAGATTGGTCAGCGGCGCGCGGCCAAAGTAATCGGCCACGGCTTTTTGCACGTGCGGCATGCGGGTGGCGCCGCCCACCATCACCACGCCCTGGATGTCCTCGGGCGCGAGCTTGGCGTCGCGCAGGGCCTTGCGCACCGGCTGCAGCGTCTTGTCCACCAGCGTCTTGGTGATGGCATGCAGCGTGGCCTGGTCCAGCTCCAGGTCCAGCGACTGGCCGTCCGACAGGTTGGCGGTGATGCGGGTGCTGGCGTGGTCGGTCAGCGCTTCCTTGGCTTCGCGGGCGCGGGTGTGCAAGAGGCGCATGTCGTGGGCCGACAGGCCGGACAGGCCGGCCGATTCGAGCATCCAACAGAATACGCGGTGGTCGAAGTCGTCGCCGCCCAGCGCCGAGTCGCCGCTGGTGGCCAGCACTTCGAACACGCCGCGGGTCAGCTTCAGGATGGACACGTCCAGCGTGCCGCCGCCCAGATCGTAGACCACGTAAGTCCCTTCGCTGCCGTTGTCCAGGCCGTAGGCGATGGCGGCGGCGGTGGGTTCGTTGAGCAGGCGCAGCACGTTCAGGCCGGCCAGGCGCGCGGCGTCCTTGGTGGCCTGGCGCTGGGCGTCGTCAAAGTAAGCCGGCACGGTGATCACGGCGCCGGTCAGTTCGCCGCCCAAGCTGGCTTCGGCGCGGTCTTTCAAGGCGCGCAGGATGTCGGCCGACACTTCCACCGGGCTCTTGACGCCGGCGCGGGTGACCAGTTGCACCATGCCCGGCGCGTCCACGAAACGATAAGGCAGGCTGCCGATGTCCTTGATGTCGCTGATGCCGCGGCCCATAAAGCGCTTGGCCGAGACCACGGTGTTGTGCGGATCGCGGTTCTGCTCGCGCTGGGCGTCGTAGCCCACCGCCAGCACGCCTTCGTCGCCGTAGCGCACCACCGACGGCAGCAGGCTGCGGCCATGCTCGTCGGGCAGGACGACGGAGGCGCCGCTGCGGACGGTGGCCACCAGCGAATTGGTGGTGCCAAGGTCGATGCCAACGGCCAGGCGGTGTTGGTGGGGAGCGGCGGAGAGGCCGGGTTCGGCGATTTGCAATAAGGCCATGTCTTGATCTTTATGTCGTTGCTCAGGGCGGCGTCGCGGCGGGAGCTTAGTCCAGCAGGCTCTCGATGGCGTCGCTGATTTCCTGGTCCAGCTTTTCCATGAAGCGCAATTTTCTCACCAGAACGGCCGCGCCGTCCAAGTCGCCGCGCAAGTCCAGCGCCGTTTCCAGCTCGGCCTGCATGGCCTTGACCTCGCCGCGCAGCCGGCGCGACAGCGACTCCAGCGCATCCACGCTGGCGCGTGCGTCGTCTATGTCCTCGCGCCATTCCATCTGCGCCATCAGGAAATCCGCCGGCATCCGGGTATTGTTTTCTTCCTGAGTGTCGACGCCGGACAGCTGCAACAGGTAGCGGGCGCGGTTCAGCGGGGATTTGAGGGTTTGATACGCCTCGTTGACGCGGGTGGCCAGCATCAGCGCGCTGCGTTTCTCGGCGTCGCCGGCGCTGGCATAGCGGTCCGGGTGAACCTGGGCGGCGGCGGCGCGCCAGGCGGCGTCAAGCGCGGCGGCATCCTGAGCGAAGCGGCGCGGCAGGCCGAACAGGGCGAAGAAGTCCTGATTGAAATCGTGGTTCATCTATGCGTCCGGAGCGAAGGGAGGAGCCGGAAAAACACAGGCGGAGCATGACGGCTTGCGCGTCCACGCTCCGCCCGGCGACGGTATCGGCAATCAGACGTTGAAGCTTTCGCCGCAGCCGCACTCGTTCTTGACGTTGGGGTTGTTGAACTTGAAGCCTTCGTTCAAACCCTCCTTGGCGTAGTCCAGCTCGGTGCCGTCCAGATAAGCCAGGCTCTTGGCGTCGGTGAAGATCGCCACGCCGTGGCTTTCGAAACGCACGTCGTCGCTGTTTTCGACATCGACGAATTCCAGCTTGTAAGCCATGCCGGAGCAGCCGGAGGTTTTCACACCCAGGCGCACGCCCAGGCCTTTGCCGCGCTTGGCGATAAAGGCGCTGATATGGGCGGCGGCGCGTTCGGAAAGAGTCAGTGCCATCGGTCGCCTCCGCTTACTTGCCGTGCTTCTGCTTGTAGTCTTCCACCGCTGCCTTGATCGCGTCTTCGGCCAGGATGGAGCAGTGGATTTTCACCGGCGGCAGCGCCAGCTCTTCGGCGATGGCGGTGTTCTTGATGCTCAGCGCCTCGTCCAGCGACTTGCCCTTCACCCACTCGGTCACCAGGGAGGAGGAGGCGATGGCGGAGCCGCAGCCGTAAGTCTTGAACTTGGCGTCTTCGATCACGCCGTCGGCGCCGACCTTGATCTGCAGCTTCATCACGTCGCCACAGGCCGGCGCGCCGACCATGCCGGTGCCGATGCTGTCGTCGCCCTTGTCGAAGGAACCGACGTTGCGCGGATTTTCGTAGTGATCCAACACTTTTTCGCTGTATGCCATTTTCTTGCTCCTGCAAGGCCGCGGCGGCAAGAGCGCCGCGGCCGGTAACTGGTTATCGGCTCAATGCGCCGCCCATTGAACGCTGTTCAGGTCCACGCCGTCCTTGTACATCTCCCACAGCGGCGACAGTTCGCGCAGCTTGCCGATCTTGGACTTCAACAGCGCGATGGCGTAGTCGATTTCTTCTTCGGTGGTGAAGCGGCCCAAGGTGAAGCGGATGGAGCTGTGCGCCATTTCGTCGTTGCGGCCCAAGGCGCGCAGCACGTAGGACGGCTCCAGCGAGGCGGAGGTGCAGGCGGAGCCGCTGGACACGGCCAGGTCCTTGATGGCCATGATCAGGCTTTCGCCCTCGACGAAGTTGAAGCTGACGTTGAGGTTGTGCGGCACGCGCTGGTCGATGTCGCCGTTGATGTACACCTCTTCCATGTCCTGGATGCCGCGCCACAGACGGTCGCGCAGCATGCGGATGCGCTCGTTCTCGCTGTCCATTTCCTCGCGGGCGAGGCGGAAAGCTTCGCCCATGCCGACGATCTGGTGGGTGGCCAGGGTGCCGGAGCGGAAGCCGCGCTCATGGCCGCCGCCGTGCATCTGCGCTTCGAGGCGCACGCGCGGCTTGCGGCGCACGTACAGCGCGCCTATGCCCTTGGGGCCGTAGGCCTTGTGCGCGGACAGGCTCATCAGGTCCACCTTCAGGGTGTTCAGGTCGATCTTGACCTTGCCCGGGGCCTGGGTGGCGTCGACGTGGAAGATGATGCCTTTTTCGCGGCAGATCTCGCCGATCTGCGGAATATCCTGGATCACGCCGATTTCATTGTTCACGTACATCACGGATACCACGATGGTATCCGGGCGGATGGCCGCCTTGAACGCCTCGATGTCCAGCAGGCCGTTTTCCTGCACGTCCATGTAAGTGACTTCAAAGCCCTGGCGCTCCAGTTCGCGACAGGTGTCCAGCACCGCCTTGTGCTCGGTCTTGACGGTGATGATGTGCTTGCCCTTGCTCTTGTAGAACTGGGCCGCGCCCTTGATCGCCAGGTTGTCGGACTCGGTGGCGCCGGAGGTCCAGACGATTTCCTTCGGGTCGGCTCCGATCAGCTTGGCCACTTCGGCGCGCGCGTTCTCGACGGCCTCTTCCGCTTCCCAGCCGAAGCTGTGGCTGCGCGAGGCGGGATTGCCGAACTTGCCGGTCAGATAGGGAATCATCTTTTCGGCTACGCGCGGGTCCACCGGGGTAGTAGCCGAGTAATCCAGATAGATCGGTAGCTTGAGCTGGCTCATACATTATCTCCGCAAGATTTTCAGGCGCTTACAGGGCGCTGCCGGCGGCGGCAGGGTGCTTGCTGCCGAAGCTGTCGCGTTTGTCCTGCACCACGCTGGTTTCCTTGGCGTGCTCTTCCTGAGTGTGTTGTTGCTCCACCAGGCTGGCAAGGCTCACCTTGGACAAGTAATCGAAAATGGTGACGTTGAGGTTGGTCCACAAGTCATGGGTCATGCAGCGCTGGCTGCCGCGACAGTTTTCGCGGCCGCCGCATTGGGTGGCGTCCACCGGCTCGTCGACGGCGACGATGATGTCGGCCACCGAGATGTCCTGGATGTCTTTGGCCAGGGTGTAGCCGCCGCCAGGGCCGCGCACGCTGTCAACCAGCTCGGCGCGGCGCAGTTTGCCGAACAGTTGTTCCAGGTAGGACAACGAGATGTTTTGGCGTTCGCTGATGCCGGCCAGGGTGACCGGGCCGCGCTCCTCGCGCATGGCCAGATCCAGCATGGCGGTGACGGCGAAGCGTCCTTTGGTGGTGAGGCGCATGATGTTCTGTTCCGGTGGGTGGTTGTCGCCATTATACCCAATGTCCGACTATTTTAGTCAAGTATTGTTCGGACGAAGCCGCCACCGGACGGTCAAAGTTGAGCATTTTACTTGGTTTAAGCCGGGCGGGGCTATGGATTTTTAGTGTTTGTGCATGCGCTTGTGTAAAATCGCTGCAATATCGGGACGGTTGTGCCGCTGTCGGCATGCGTGGGGAATCGCCACGCGGCGGCAGGCGATGCCGCCGCCATGTCCACCCTGCGGGGAAGCGCGAGGATACAAGCACAATGCATAAGGTCGTCATCAGCGGCACGGGGCTGTTCACCCCGCCCCATGCCGTCAGCAATGAGGAGTTGGTCGAAGCGTTCAATACCTTCGTCCGCAACCATAACGCGGCTCATCAGGCCGAAATCGAAGCCGGCGCGCTTGAGCCGCTGGCCGAGTCCAGCGCCGAATTCATCGAGAAGGCATCCGGCATCAAGCAACGCTTTTTGATGGACAAGAGCGGCGTGCTCGATCCGGCCAGGATGACGCCGTATCTGCCGGAGCGGCCCAACGAAGAGCTGTCGCTGCAGGCCGAGATGGCCGTGGCGGCTGCCCGCCAGGCCATGGAAGCGGCTGGCCGCGGCGCCGCCGACATCGACATGGTGATCGTCGCCTGCTCCAATATGCAGCGGCCCTATCCGGCGATGTCGGTCGAGGTGCAGCAGGCGCTGGGCATCGCCGGCTACGCCTTCGATATGAATGTGGCCTGCTCGTCTGCAACTTTCGGCATCCAGACCGCGGTCAATGCCGTGGCTACCGGCCAGGCGCGGGCGGTGCTGATGGTGAATCCTGAGATCTGTTCCGCCCACCTGAACTTCCGCGATCGCGACAGCCATTTCATCTTCGGCGATGCCTGCACCGCCGTGGTGCTGGAGCGGGCCGACTCGGCCGTTTCCGCGCAGCGCTACGAAGTGCTCGGCTGCAAGCTGGCCACGGTGTTTTCCAATAATATCCGCAATAATTTCGGTTTCCTGAACCGTTGCGACGAAAGTGGCATAGGCCAGCCTGACAAGCTGTTTGTGCAACAGGGGCGCAAGGTATTCAAAGAAGTATGCCCGATGGTTGGCGAGCATATCGTCGCCCATCTGGAGTCCTTGGGCATTGAGCCGTCGGCGGTGCGCCGCTTCTGGCTGCATCAGGCCAACCTGGCGATGAACCAGTTGATCGCGCGGCGCGTGCTGGGTCGAGAGGCCGATGCGGTGGAGGCGCCGGTGATTCTGGACCGTTACGCCAACACCAGTTCCGCCGGCTCTGTCATTGCCTTCCACTTGCATTCCAACGACTTGCAGGCCGGAGATGTCGGCGTCATCAGTTCTTTCGGGGCGGGCTATTCCGTCGGCTCCGTGGTGTTGCGCAAACTGTGAGCGTTTGTTGGATGAAGGGCCTGCCACGGCCCGCCATGCCATAAAAAAGCCAGAGGGCGCTTGTCAAAAGCGCCCTCTGTGCATAATGTATCCCCACCAGCCGAATCCAAGATTCCGGTTCAATAGCAAAAAAGACCCGACTGATGGTCTGTACAAAGGGAAGGGAAACATTTATGCAAGCTTTCAAAAAGCTTTTGGTGCTTGGCGCGTTCGCGGGAACTTCATTGGCGGCGCATGCCGCCGGAACCCTGGTGTTCTGTTCCGAGGGCAGCCCGGCCGGTTTCGATCCGGGCCAATACACCTCCGGCACCGATTTCGACGCCTCGGCCGAAACCGTGTTCAACCGTCTGGTGCAATTCCAGCGCGGCGGCACCAAGGTGATTCCGGGCCTGGCAGAAAAGTGGGAAGTGTCGGCCGATGGCCTGACCTACACTTTCAATCTGCGCAAGGGCGTGAAGTTCCAGACCACCGACTACTTCAAGCCGACGCGCGAATTCAACGCCGATGACGTGGTGTTCACCTTCGACCGGATGCTCAACAAGAACAATCCGTTCCGCAAGGCTTACCCGACCGAGTTCCCGTACTTCACCGACATGGGCATGGACGAGAACATCGTCAAGGTCGAGAAGGTGGATCCGTACACGGTCAAGTTCACGCTGAAGAAGATCGACGCCGCTTTTGTGCAGAACCTGGCGATGAGCTTCGCCTCTATCCAGTCCGCGGAATACGCCGACAAGCTGCTGAAGGACGGCAAGCCGCAGCTGATCAACCAGCAGCCGGTGGGCACCGGTCCGTTCATCTTCAAGCGCTACCAGAAGGATGCGCAGATCCGCTTTGCCGCCAACAAGGATTACTGGGACAAGGCTAATGGCCCGAAGGTGGACAACCTGGTGTTCGCGATCACCACCGACGCTTCCGTGCGCTACCAGAAGCTGAAGGCCGGCGAGTGCCAGATCACCACCTATCCGCGTCCGACCGACATCGCCGCGATGAAGGCCGATCCGAAGATGAAAGTGATCTCCCAGGCCGGCTTCAACCTGGGTTACCTGGCCTACAACGTCAAGCACAAGCCGCTGGACAAGCTGGAAGTGCGGGAGGCGCTGGACATGGCCATCAACAAGAAGGCCATCCTGCAGGCGGTGTACCAGGGCGCCGGCCAAGCCGCGACCAACCCGATGCCGCCGACCCAGTGGTCGTACAACAAGAACCTGAAGGACGCGCCGTACGACACGGCCAAGGCCAAGGCCCTGCTGGCCAAGGCGGGCTACCCCAACGGCTTCGACATCACCCTGTGGGCGATGCCGGTGCAGCGTCCGTACAATCCCAACGCCAAGCTGATGGCGGAAATGATCCAGTCCGACTGGGCCAAGATCGGCGTCAAGGCCAAGATCACCTCCTACGAGTGGGGCGAGTACCTGAAGCGCGCCAAGGCCGGCGAGCATGACTCCATGCTGATCGGCTGGACCGGCGACAACGGCGATCCGGACAACTGGTTGGGCGTGCTGTTCGGCTGCGACGCGATGAACGGCAACAACTTCTCCAAGTTCTGCTACAAGCCGTTCGAAGACCTGATCCAGAAGGGCAAGAGCACCGCCAACGTCGCCGAGCGCACCAAGCTGTACATGAAGGCGCAGGAGATCGTGAAGCAGCAAGTGCCGCTGACCACCATCGCCCACTCCACCGTCAATCAGCCGATGCTGAAGTCGGTGCAAGGGTTCAAGGTCAGCCCGTTTGGCCTGAACTCCTTCTACGGCGTCAGCGTCAAGTAAGCTTAGCCTGAATCAGGCATGACCATGGCGGCGGGGCCCAGGCTCCGCCGCTTGCAACAAGTGCCGGCCTCATCAGCGATCCGTTTAGAGAAAGCGGTGGTCCGGCATGGCAGTATCTGCACGGGAATCAAGGTAGAAGCTAGAAGCAAGGCCAGGGCAAGGCAGCCGGCATGACGCCGGTTTGACCTGCGTCAATCCCTCGCGGGAGGCGGACTGATATCGTCTGTTTCGCCGGAGTGGTGGATGCAGCTAATGCTGGTGGGTGGTTTAGTTGCCGTCCGCCGCCCGGCACCCTGTCCTCTTTGCGTCGCGCCTCGCGCGGCGGCCCAGTTCTCTCCCAGCATTTCTCCGTGTCGATTTCCTGCACGCCATGTCTCTAGCAGTCAGACGGCGCGCGCGATGTTGGCATCGCCCGCGCCTGGGAGAGTTATCCATGTTTTCATTCATCTTGCGCAGGCTGGGCCTTCTGGTGCCCACCTTTTTCGGCATTACGCTGCTGACATTCGGCCTGATCCGCATGATTCCCGGCGACCCGGTGGAAGTGATGGTGGGCGAGCGCACGCTCGACCCCAAGATGCACGCCGAGGCGCTGCACCGCCTGGGGCTGGACAAGCCCTTGTACGCCCAGTATTTCGACTACATCGTCAACCTGCTGCATGGCAATCTGGGCGAGTCGTTGGTGACCAAGAGCAGCGTCTGGACCGAGTTCAAGACGCTGTTTCCCGCCACCCTGGAGCTGGCGCTGTCGGCGCTGCTGTTCGCCATCGTCTGGGGGCTGCTGGCCGGCGTGCTGGCGGCGATCAAGCGCGGCTCGCTGTTTGATCACGGCGTGATGGGCATCTCGCTGACCGGCTTTTCCATGCCCATCTTCTGGTGGGGCCTGATCCTGATCATGTTCTTCTCGGTCAAGCTGGGCTGGACGCCGGTATCGGGCCGCATGGACCTGATGTTCGACATCCATCCGCGCACCGGCTTCATGCTGATCGACAGCTGGCTGGCCGAGTCGGCCGACCCCGAGGGCAATGCCGGGGCGTTCAAGAGCGCGTTGAGCCACCTGATCCTGCCGTCCATCGTGCTGGGCACCATTCCGCTGGCGGTGATCGCCCGGATGACCCGCTCATCCATGCTGGAAGTGCTGCGCGAAGACTACGTGCGCACCGCGCGCGCCAAGGGCCTGTCTCCGGCCCGCGTCATCTTCATCCACACCCTGCGCAACGCGCTGATTCCGGTGCTGACCGTGATCGGCCTGCAGGTGGGCACGTTGATGGGCGGCGCGGTGTTGACCGAGACCATCTTCTCCTGGCCCGGCATCGGCAAATGGCTGATCGACGCCATCGGCCGCCGCGACTACCCGGTGGTGCAGAACGGCATCCTGATGGTGGCCACGCTGGTGATCGTCACCAACTTCATCGTCGACATCCTGTACGGCATCGCCAATCCGCGCATCCGTCACGCCAAGTAAGCAGGGACGCACTATGAGCCAAACCAAGCAAACCGCGGCCGCTCAGCCGGCCGACCTGGCGCTGTCCTATCCGTCTCCGCTGAAGGAGTTCTGGCAGGGCTTTTCCCACAACAAGGGCGCGGTCGCCGGCCTCGTCTTCGTGGTCTTCATCGTCACCTGTGCGCTGCTGGCGCCGGCGTTGGCGCCGTACAGCCCGATCGAGCAGTATCGCGACCACCTGCTGACGCCGCCGTCCTGGCAGGCTGGCGGCAGCATGCAATTCCTGTTCGGCACCGACGAGCTGGGCCGCGACATCCTGTCGCGCCTGATCTACGGCGCGCGGCTGTCGCTGTTCATCGGCCTGATGTCGGTGCTGATGGCGCTGGTCCCCGGCGTGATCCTGGGCTTGCTCGCCGCCTTTTTCCCCAAGGTGCTGGGCGCGTCTATCATGCGCCTGATGGACATCATGATGGCGCTGCCGTCGCTGCTGCTGGCCGTCGCCATCATGGCCATTCTCGGGCCTGGCCTGACTAATGCCATGATCGCCATCGCCACCGTGTCTTTGCCTGCCTATGTGCGCCTGACGCGCGCCTCGGCCATGACCGAGCTGAACCGCGACTACGTGGTGGCCTCGCGCGTGGCGGGCACCGGCCTGTTCCGCTTGATGTTCGTGACCGTGCTGCCGAACTGCATGGCGCCGCTGATCGTGCACGCCACCATGAGCTTCTCCTCCGCGATTCTGGAAATCGCCGCGCTGGGCTTCCTGGGCCTGGGCGTGCAGCCGCCGACCGCCGAGTGGGGCACCATGCTGGCCTCGGCCCGCGACTACATCGAGAGCGCGTGGTGGGTGGTGACCTTGCCCGGCCTGACCATCCTGCTGTCGGTATTGGCGATCAACCTGATGGGCGACGGCCTGCGCGACGCGCTGGACCCGAAGCTGAAGCGCGCCGCCTGAGGATAAGAATATGAGTCTGTTGCAAATCAAGAATCTGTCCGTGGAGTTCGGATCGGAAAAAAATCCGTTCCGCGCGGTGGAAGGGCTGGAGCTGTCGGTCAATCAGGGCGAGATCGTCGGGATTGTCGGCGAGTCCGGTTCCGGCAAGTCGGTGACCATGATGGCGATGATGGGCCTGTTGGAAGGGCAGGGCCGCATCGTCGCCGACGAGTTGTCCTTCGACGGCAAGGACCTGCTGACTATCTCGGCGCGCGGCCGCCGCAAGATCGTCGGCAAGGATATCTCGATGATCTTCCAGGATCCGATGACCGCGCTGAACCCCAGCTACACCGTCGGCTACCAGATCATGGAAGTGCTGAAAGTGCATCAGGGCCTGCGCGGCGCGGCGCTGAAGGCGCGCGCGCTGGAGCTGATGCAGCTGGTGGAGATTCCCGCCGCGGCCACTCGTCTGGACGCGTATCCGCACCAGCTGTCCGGCGGCATGAGCCAGCGCGTGGCCATCGCCATGGCCATTGCCTGTAATCCCAAGCTGTTGATCGCCGACGAGCCGACCACCGCGCTGGACGTCACCATCCAGGCCCAGATCATGGAACTGCTGGTGTCCTTGCAGAAGAGCCAGAACATGGCCCTGATCCTGATCACCCACGATCTGGCCGTGGTGGCCGAGGTGGCGCAGCGGCTGGTGGTGATGTACGCCGGCCAGGCGGCGGAGATGGGCACGGTGCCGGAAATCTTCCGCCATCCGACCCATCCCTACACCGAGGCCTTGCTGATGTCCATTCCGGAGCACAGCAAGGGCGCGCGCCGCCTGTCCACGCTGCCGGGCATCGTGCCGGGCCAGTACGACCGTCCGAGCGGTTGCCTGTTGTCGCCGCGCTGCCCGTACGCGCAGGACAACTGCCGCAGCCAACGGCCCGGATTGACCGCCCATGCGCATGGCGCGGTGCGTTGCCACTACCCGTTGCCGGCCAAGGAGAAGCAGCATGGCTAAGGTTTTGCAAGCAAGGGATTTGACCCGTTATTACGATGTGGCGCAGGGCATGTTCAAGCCCAAGGCGCAGGTGAAGGCGCTGGCCGGCGTTTCGTTTGAACTGGACGCCGGCCGCACGCTGGCGGTGGTGGGCGAGTCCGGCTGCGGCAAGAGCACGCTGGCGCGGCAGCTGACGCTGATCGAGCAGCCGACGTCCGGTTCGCTGCTGCTGGACGGCCAGGATGCCGCCCAGGCCGGCAGCGCCGAACTGAAAGCCATGCGCCGCAAGGTGCAGATGGTGTTCCAGAACCCGTATGGTTCGCTGAATCCGCGCCAGAAGATAGGCGATCAGCTGTCCGAGCCGCTGTTGATCAATACCGACTTGTCGGCGAAAGAGCGGGAAGAAAAGGTGCGGGCGATGATGACGCGCGTCGGCCTGCGTCCGGAGCACTACTTCCGCTATCCGCACATGTTTTCCGGCGGCCAGCGCCAGCGCATCGCCATCGCCCGCGCCATGATGTTGAACCCCAAGATCGTGGTGGCGGACGAGCCGACTTCGGCGCTGGACGTGTCGATCCAGGCGCAGGTGCTGAACCTGTTCATGGATCTGCAGGAGGAGTTCAACACCGCCTACGTGTTCATCTCGCACAACCTGGCGGTGGTGGAGCACGTGGCCAATGACTTGATGGTGATGTACCTGGGCCGGGCGGTGGAGGTGGGCGACAAGTCCCGCGTCTACGGGCGCCCGCTGCATCCATACACCCAGGCGCTGTTGTCGGCCACGCCGTCCATCCATCCGGAGGATCGCCGCATCAAGATCAAGATCGAGGGCGAATTGCCGAGTCCGCTCAATCCGCCGTCCGGCTGCGCCTTCCACAAGCGCTGCCCGCACGCCAATGAGCGCTGCAAGGTGGAAGTGCCGCAGCTGCGCGAGCTGGATCAGCGCATGGTGGCCTGTCATCGCGCGGAAGAGATCAACGGCTGAGTTCCATCGCGCCTGTCAGCCCGCAACGGTTTCCGTTGCGGGCTTTTCATTTTTCGCAGGCATGTGCGGCTACACTGAAAGCTCACCCATTGCGGACGCGGATCATGCATCTTCACCCCTATCTCCACTTCAACGGCCATGCCGAGCAGGCGCTGAATTTCTACAGCAAGGCGCTGGACGGCCAAATCGCCATGCTGATGCGTTATGCCGACGCGCCCAAGGATGTGCCGTCGATGGGCGGCATCGATCCGAACTGGGTGATGCACGCCAGACTGACCTTCGGCGCCAATGCGCTGATGATTTCGGACACCGGCCGGCCGGTGGCGTCTGGCCAGCAGATCACGCGGTCCATCAACCTGGAGGGCGACACCGCGGCCGCGGAAAGGGTTTTTGCCGCGCTGAGCGCAGGCGGCCAGGTGACGATGCCGCTGAGCAAAACGTTCTGGAACGCGCTTTTTGGCTGCTTTAGTGATAAATTCGGCGTCAGCTGGATGGTCAATTGCCAATTATGATCTTTTCTTGACGGCCCTCCTGGCGCGGCAGTTTTTTGCCGCGTCGCACAAAAATTCCTTTACCACCCCGCCTTCGCAAGATACATTCGCCATGGAACATGCACTCAAAGCCCGAGGAAAACGTCAATTGAAACGAGCCGTCTATGCCGGCAGCTTTGACCCGGTGACCAATGGCCACTTGTGGATGATACGAGAGGCGGTGGAGTTGTTTGACGAGCTGATCGTCGCCGTAGGCGTCAATCCCGACAAGCATTGCACTTTCAGCGCCGAGCAGCGGGTTGCGCTGCTGCGCGAGGTGACTGCCGGATTCAGCAAGCTGAGAGTCGAAGTCTTCGAAAATCAGTTTCTGGTGAATTACGCGCAAAGCGTCGGCGCCAACTACATCGTCCGGGGCATCCGCACCGCCAGCGACTACGAATACGAGCGCACCATGCGCTATATCAACTCCGACTTGCATCCTGACATCACCACCCTTTTCCTGCTGCCGCCGCGCGAGTACGCCGAGGTGTCGTCGACCATGGTCAAGGGGCTGATCGGGCCGCGCGGCTGGGAGGGCGTGATTCGCCAGTACCTGCCGGAGCCGGTGTACCGCAAGATGCTGGAGATGTATTCCCCGCAATAGGCCTTATAATGCAGGCCTGAACCGAATGTCGCGCCAGCCCTCGGCTGGCGCTTTGCTTTGCCGCTTCGAGGATTTTTCATGCAGGATGTCAGCGCCTTCGCCAACCGTCTGGCCAAGAACTACAAGCATTACGCCAAATGGGCGCGCCGCCAGGGGCTGGATGCCTGGCGGGTCTACGACAAGGACGTGCCGCAGTTTCCGTTCGCCGTGGACATCTACGGCGGCAAGGTGCATCTGCAGGAATACGACACCGGCTGGGAAATGGGCGACGACGAGTATCGCGCCTGGATCGATGGGGTGGCCGCGGCCATCGAGCAGGTGACCGGCATCCCGGCCGCCGCGGTGACGCTGAAGAACCGCCGCCGGCAGAAGGGGGTCAGCCAGTACGAGAAAGTGGGGCGCGAGGGCGATGATTTCGTGGTCGAAGAGTTTGGCCAGCGCTTCATCGTCAATCTGGACCGCTATCTGGACACGGGTTTGTTTCTGGACCATCGCAATACCCGCAAGCGGGTGCGGGAAGAGGCGGCCGGCAAACGTTTCCTGAACCTGTTCGCCTACACCGGCAGTTTCACCGTCTATGCCGGCGCCGGCGGCGCGGTCAGCTCGGAAACCGTGGACATGTCCAATACCTACCAAGATTGGTCGCGCCGCAATTTCGAGCTGAACGGCCTGGACCTGGACAAGCACCAGCTGGTGCGCGCCGATGTTTTCCAGTATCTGGAGCAGGCGGTGGACGAGGGCAAGCAGTTCGATCTGATCGTGATGGACCCGCCCACTTTCTCCAACTCCAAGAAGATGCGCGACATCCTGGACGTGCAGCGCGATCACGTCTGGCTGATCGACTACGCGATGGCGCTGCTGGCGCCGGGCGGCTGGCTGTATTTCTCCAATAATCTGCGCACTTTCCAGTTGGATGAGCGGCTGAGCGACGATTACCAGATCCGCGACATCAGCGCCCAATCGGTGCCGGAAGACTTCCGCAATCGCAAGATTCACCAGTGCTGGCGCATCAGCCGCGTTTGATGGGCGCATCGCGCTGATTGTAAAACGTTTTTACGCGAACTTTCTCCTGCGCCCTCCACTCGAATAGCACAGCGCGTTTCCGCATGGAGCCGCCGACTAGCCAGCCGGCGGCCTGTGTGTCGCCTTGCCGCGCGCGGCAAGATGCGGAATGCGCCATGCCTTCCTCTCAATCATCGGTCTGTCTGTGTCGCGGCGCGTGCGCGCTTTCGCTCAAAACGACAACAGGAGAAACGATGATCCAGCTTGATTTCTACGGCACCCTGGTGGCCGCCTCTCTCGTCCTGCTGCTAGGGCGCAAACTGGTCGCCCATACCGGCGTGCTGCGCACGTATAACATTCCCGAGCCCGTCGCCGGCGGCCTGGTCGTCGCCGCCTGCCTGCTGGCCTTGCGCCAGTTTTCCGGCATAGAGGTCCGTTTCGACACCTCGCTGCAAACGCCGCTGATGCTGGCCTTTTTCGCCGCCATCGGCCTGAACGCCAACCTGGCCAGCCTGAAGCAGGGCGGCAAGACGGTAGGCATCTTCCTCGGCGTGGTGGTCGGTCTGTTGCTGGTGCAAAACACCCTGGGCGTGGCTGTGGCCAGCGCGCTGGGCCTGGACCCGCTGATGGGATTGCTGGCCGGCTCCATCACCTTGTCCGGCGGCCATGGCACGGGCGCGGCATGGAGCGGCACCTTCAGCGACACCTATGGCCTGGCCTCCGCCGCCGAGCTGGCGATGGCCTGCGCCACTTTCGGCCTGGTGCTGGGCGGCCTGATCGGCGGGCCGGTGGCGCGCTTCCTGGTCAAACGGGTCAAGACGCCGGGCGCGGAACACAATAGCGACCAGCCGCCGCAGGGCTTCGAGCAGCCGGACGCTCAACGCCTGATCACGCCGCACTCCTTTATCGAGACGCTGGCGCTGATCGCCGTCTGCCTGCTGGGCGGCACCTTCATCGGCTCGCTATTGAAGGGAACGGCGTTCGAACTGCCCACTTTCGTCTGCGTGCTGTTCGTCGGCGTGCTGATCAGCAACGGTCTGGCGGCGCTCGGTTGGTACAAGATCTTCGAGCGCGAGGTGTCGGTGCTGGGCAACGTCAGCCTGTCGCTGTTCCTGGCGCTGGCGCTGATGTCGCTGCGGCTGTGGGACCTGGCGGCGCTGGCGCTGCCTATCTTCGCGCTGCTGTTGCTGCAGACGGTGGCGATGGCGCTGTACGCGGTGTTCGTCACCTTCCGCGTGATGGGGCGCAACTACGACGCTGCTGTATTGGCGGCCGGCCATTGCGGCTTCGGCCTGGGCGCCACGCCCACCGCCATCGCCAATATGCAGGCGGTGACCGAGCGCTTCGGTCCGTCACATCTGGCCTTTCTGGTGGTGCCGATGGTGGGGGCTTTCTTCATCGACATCGTCAACGCCATCGTGATCAAGCTGTATCTGGCGTTGCCGTTCATCGGCTGACAGCGGCCGCGGCTATCGGGGGAATAGAAAAATTCAACCAGGGCGATGGCTTGCAATGGCCTTGCCGCGCTCATATGTTGATCTCAGACGGCCCGCGGCTGGCGGGCCACCCGATAGCGAAAGAGAGCAGCCATGTCTTATATCAACCTCACCGCCGACAATTTCAACGCCAATATGAAGGAAGAGGGGTTGGTCATCCTCGACTTCTGGGCGCCATGGTGCGGCCCGTGCAAGATGTTCGGCCCGGTATTCGAGGCGGCGTCGGAGAAGCACGCCGACATCGTGTTCGGCAAGATCAATACCGAAGACGAGCGCGACTTGGCCAGCCATTTCAATATCCGCTCCATACCTACGCTGATCGCCATCAAGGATGGCATCATGGTGTTCAACCAGGCCGGCGCGATGATGGGCGCCCAGTTCGAGCAATTGATACAGGGCCTGCGCGATCTCGACATGGATAAGGTGCGAGCCGATATCGCCAGCCAGCAAGAATGACAGGGCGCAGTCAAGCGGCTGGTGTAATGTGAGACGATAGGGCAGGCGAGGGCGCATTGCCCTATTCTTACTAAGTGGTACGGAGCCGAAGCGAAAGCGCGTTCGGACGGGAGGCATCATGAAGCGTTGGGGTGTGCTATTGCTGTTGTGGGGACAGGCGGTGCTGGCCAGTTGTCCGTCTCTGCTCAATTACACGGTGCCCGGTCTGATGGGCGGCGAGATCAATCTTTGCCAGTATGCCGATAGGCCGGTGCTGGTCGTCAATACGGCCAGCCACTGCGGCTTCACGCCACAGTTCACCCAGCTGGAATCGCTCTATAAGCAGTATGGGCCGCGTGGACTGATGGTCATAGGCTTCCCGAGCAACGATTTCTATCAGGAATTGGATAAGCCGAGCGAGATCGGCGCGTTCTGCCAAGCCAACTATGGCGTGACCTTCCCGATGGCGGGAAAAGGGCATGTCCGGGGCGGCGACGCCCAGCCTTTCTTCAAAGCGCTGACCGCCGCTACCGACGACGCGCCAATGTGGAACTTCCACAAGTATCTGATCCTGCCGGGCGCCAGCAAGGTCATCAGCATCAATACCCGCACCAAGCCCGACGCGCCAGAGGTGGTGGACGCTTTTCTGCCTTATTTGAAGCCCGCTGCGGCCCAATCCTCCGCTCAAACACAGCCTTGAAGCCTGCCTTGCACAGCGCCGCCGCCAGGCGGCGTTGCCTTGTCTTGTAATCCCGTCATTTCAGTTTTCTTTCAAATCAGCGGCTTGCAGGATTGTGATGAAGAAATCTCACTTTTTCCCGCAAAAGGTGTTGACGAGGTTCGGGGGCGGGCGTATAGTTCGCCTCGCTCAGCTGACGCAGCGAACGAAACAAGCCGAACGAAACAGGTTCAGGCGGCGGTCGCAGCGACCAGCACAGCTCTTTAACAGAACGAATAACCGATAGGTGTAAGTGCTTGGCGAAAGCCAAAAACTTGCACTGCAAGAGATAGGAAATACCAGTTATTTCTTTGAACTTGCGTGCCAGAAGTTGCTATGAGATTGAACTGAAGAGTTTGATCCTGGCTCAGATTGAACGCTGGCGGCATGCTTTACACATGCAAGTCGAACGGCAGCACGGGAGCTTGCTCCTGGTGGCGAGTGGCGAACGGGTGAGTAATGCATCGGAATGTACCGTGTAATGGGGGATAGCTCGGCGAAAGCCGGATTAATACCGCATACGCCCTGAGGGGGAAAGCGGGGGACCGAAAGGCCTCGCGTTATACGAGCAGCCGATGTCTGATTAGCTAGTTGGTGAGGTAAGAGCTCACCAAGGCGACGATCAGTAGCGGGTCTGAGAGGATGATCCGCCACACTGGGACTGAGACACGGCCCAGACTCCTACGGGAGGCAGCAGTGGGGAATTTTGGACAATGGGCGCAAGCCTGATCCAGCCATGCCGCGTGTCTGAAGAAGGCCTTCGGGTTGTAAAGGACTTTTGTTCGGGAGGAAATCCCGCTGGTTAATACCTGGCGGGGATGACAGTACCGGAAGAATAAGCACCGGCTAACTACGTGCCAGCAGCCGCGGTAATACGTAGGGTGCAAGCGTTAATCGGAATTACTGGGCGTAAAGCGTGCGCAGGCGGTTGTGCAAGTCTGATGTGAAAGCCCCGGGCTCAACCTGGGAACGGCATTGGAGACTGCACGACTAGAGTGCGTCAGAGGGGGGTAGAATTCCGCGTGTAGCAGTGAAATGCGTAGAGATGCGGAGGAATACCGATGGCGAAGGCAGCCCCCTGGGATGACACTGACGCTCATGCACGAAAGCGTGGGGAGCAAACAGGATTAGATACCCTGGTAGTCCACGCCCTAAACGATGTCAACTAGCTGTTGGGGGTTTGAATCCTTGGTAGCGTAGCTAACGCGTGAAGTTGACCGCCTGGGGAGTACGGCCGCAAGGTTAAAACTCAAAGGAATTGACGGGGACCCGCACAAGCGGTGGATGATGTGGATTAATTCGATGCAACGCGAAAAACCTTACCTGCTCTTGACATGTACGGAACTTGGTAGAGATATCTTGGTGCCCGAAAGGGAGCCGTAACACAGGTGCTGCATGGCTGTCGTCAGCTCGTGTCGTGAGATGTTGGGTTAAGTCCCGCAACGAGCGCAACCCTTGTCATTAGTTGCCATCATTAAGTTGGGCACTCTAATGAGACTGCCGGTGACAAACCGGAGGAAGGTGGGGATGACGTCAAGTCCTCATGGCCCTTATGAGCAGGGCTTCACACGTCATACAATGGTCGGTACAGAGGGTCGCGAAGCCGCGAGGTGGAGCCAATCTCATAAAACCGATCGTAGTCCGGATCGCACTCTGCAACTCGAGTGCGTGAAGTCGGAATCGCTAGTAATCGCAGATCAGCATGCTGCGGTGAATACGTTCCCGGGTCTTGTACACACCGCCCGTCACACCATGGGAGTGAGTTTCACCAGAAGTGGGTAGGCTAACCGCAAGGAGGCCGCTTACCACGGTGGGATTCATGACTGGGGTGAAGTCGTAACAAGGTAGCCGTAGGGGAACCTGCGGCTGGATCACCTCCTTTCTAGAGAAGGCGATCGTCAAGTACTTACAGCCTATCGGTTATTCAAGTTAAGGGCATTTTCGATGAAAATCTGCGCAGCTCTGCGTTGAAAGCCTCCTCGTGTACTGGATGTACACGTCGTCAGCTTTCGCCTGGATCTGCTTGATTTTGATCGAAAAGGATGTGGTATGAAGCGACTACTGGGTTTGTAGCTCAGCTGGTTAGAGCACTGTGTTGATAACGCAGGGGTCGTAGGTTCGAGTCCTACCAGACCCACCAGTATTTTTTGGGTCAGGCAAGGCGCGAGGGAGCGACATGTGCTTATGCACATGAGCGACTGAGCAACGCAGCATCACCCAAAAAGAGGGGGATTAGCTCAGTTGGGAGAGCACCTGCTTTGCAAGCAGGGGGTCGTCGGTTCGATCCCGTCATCCTCCACCACACCGCAAACAAAATCGAATTGAGAAGTTTGATTCTGTTTGCGTTGTAAAACGCCCGATCTTTAACAAACTGAAGAAGCCGAATATATAAGACGGCGAAATGAAAGCGTAGAGTTAACTCTTTACGCGGACAAATCGTCATCTTGGGTATTTGATTGTATCTAAGGCTGCGTCGCCAACTCAAAAGGGGCGGTGCAGTCGTCGCACAAACACACTTGTTGTTTTAGTGATCTAGGTTACTGAAATGATAGGGTCAAGCGACTAAGTGCATCTGGTGGATGCCTTGGCGATCACAGGCGATGAAGGACGTGTAAGCCTGCGAAAAGCGCGGGGGAGCTGGCAATAGAGCTTTGATCCCGCGATATCCGAATGGGGAAACCCGGCCCTTAGGGGTCATCCCAGACTGAATACATAGGTCTGAGGAGGCGAACTCAGCGAACTGAAACATCTAAGTAGCTGAAGGAAAAGAAATCAACCGAGATTCCGTAAGTAGTGGCGAGCGAACGCGGAACAGCCTGTATGTGATAGAGATTGCGTTAGTGGAAGGTTATGGAAAGGACCGCCATAGTGGGTGATAGCCCCGTACACGAAAACGCATTCTTGGTACTAAGCATACGAGAAGTAGGGCGGGACACGCGAAATCCTGTCTGAAGATGGGGGGACCATCCTCCAAGGCTAAATACTCGTGATCGACCGATAGTGAACCAGTACCGTGAGGGAAAGGCGAAAAGAACCCCGGGAGGGGAGTGAAATAGAACCTGAAACCGGATGCATACAAACAGTGGGAGCGGACGTGTTCCGTGACTGCGTACCTTTTGTATAATGGGTCAGCGACTTACGTTCAGTAGCGAGCTTAACCGAATAGGGGAGGCGTAGGGAAACCGAGTCCGAATAGGGCGCTTTAGTTGCTGGGCGTAGACCCGAAACCGAGTGATCTATCCATGGCCAGGATGAAGGTGCGGTAACACGCACTGGAGGTCCGAACCCACTAGTGTTGCAAAACTAGGGGATGAGCTGTGGATAGGGGTGAAAGGCTAAACAAACTCGGAGATAGCTGGTTCTCCCCGAAAACTATTTAGGTAGTGCCTCATGTATCACTTCCGGGGGTAAAGCACTGTTATGGCTAGGGGGTCATTGCGATTTACCAAACCATGGCAAACTCTGAATACCGGAAAGTGCGAGCATGGGAGACAGACGGTGGGTGCTAACGTCCATCGTCAAGAGGGAAACAACCCAGACCGCCAGCTAAGGTCCCAAATGATCAGTTAAGTGGTAAACGAAGTGGGAAGGCCTAGACAGCCAGGATGTTGGCTTAGAAGCAGCCATCATTTAAAGAAAGCGTAATAGCTCACTGGTCGAGTCGTCCTGCGCGGAAGATGTAACGGGGCTCAAACTGATAACCGAAGCTGCGGATGCGTCGGCTTCACCTTAGCTTGTTGCAAGCTTGTCATCGCGAAGCGATGACAAAGCCCACCCCAATGGTCGCCAGGCCATGAGGGAAACAAGCAGGCTAAGGGAAGCCGATGCGTGGTAGGGGAGCGTTCTGTAGGTCTGTGAAGGTGTCTCGTAAGGGATGCTGGAGATATCAGAAGTGCGAATGCTGACATGAGTAGCGATAAAGCGGGTGAAAAGCCCGCTCGCCGAAAGCCCAAGGTTTCCTACGCAACGTTCATCGGCGTAGGGTGAGTCGGCCCCTAAGGCGAGGCTGAAAAGCGTAGTCGATGGGAAACGGGTTAAAATTCCCGTACTTTTGTGTAGTGCGATGTGGGGACGGAGAAGGTTAGGTCATCAGACTGTTGGAATAGTCTGTTTAAGCCGGTAGGCTGGGGTGGTAGGCAAATCCGCCGCCCCTTAAGGCCGAGACGTGATGACGAGGGTCTACGGACCTGAAGTGACTGATACCACGCTTCCAGGAAAAGCCACTAAGCTTCAGCTACACAAGAACCGTACCGCAAACCGACACAGGTGGGCAGGATGAGAATTCTAAGGCGCTTGAGAGAACTCAGGAGAAGGAACTCGGCAAATTGATACCGTAACTTCGGGAGAAGGTATGCCTCTTAGAGTGTAGGACTTCGCGTTCGAAGCTTTGAGAGGTCGCAGAGAATCGGTGGCTGCGACTGTTTAACAAAAACACAGCACTGTGCCAACACGAAAGTGGACGTATACGGTGTGACGCCTGCCCGGTGCCGGAAGGTTAAGTGATGGGGTGCAAGCTCTTGATCGAAGCCCCGGTAAACGGCGGCCGTAACTATAACGGTCCTAAGGTAGCGAAATTCCTTGTCGGGTAAGTTCCGACCCGCACGAATGGCGTAACGATGGCCACACTGTCTCCTCCTGAGACTCAGCGAAGTTGAAGTGTTTGTGAAGATGCAATCTCCCCGCTGCTAGACGGAAAGACCCCGTGAACCTTTACTGTAGCTTTGCATTGGACTTTGAAGTGGTTTGTGTAGGATAGGTGGGAGGCTAAGAAGCCAGGACGCTAGTTCTGGTGGAGCCGACCTTGAAATACCACCCTGACCCCTTTGAGGTTCTAACCTTGGTCCGTGATCCGGATTGGGGACAGTGCATGGTAGGCAGTTTGACTGGGGCGGTCTCCTCCCAAAGTGTAACGGAGGAGTTCGAAGGTTACCTAGGTACGGTCGGAAATCGTGCTGATAGTGCAATGGCAAAAGGTAGCTTAACTGCGAGACCGACAAGTCGAGCAGGTGCGAAAGCAGGACATAGTGATCCGGTGGTTCTGAATGGAAGGGCCATCGCTCAACGGATAAAAGGTACTCCGGGGATAACAGGCTGATACCGCCCAAGAGTTCACATCGACGGCGGTGTTTGGCACCTCGATGTCGGCTCATCACATCCTGGGGCTGTAGCCGGTCCCAAGGGTATGGCTGTTCGCCATTTAAAGTGGTACGTGAGCTGGGTTCAAAACGTCGTGAGACAGTTTGGTCCCTATCTGCAGTGGGCGTTGGAAGTTTGACGGGGGCTGCTCCTAGTACGAGAGGACCGGAGTGGACGCACCTCTGGTGTACCGGTTGTGACGCCAGTCGCATCGCCGGGTAGCTAAGTGCGGAAGAGATAACCGCTGAAAGCATCTAAGCGGGAAACTTGCCTGAAGATGAGACTTCCCTGGAGGCTTGACCTCCCTGAAGAGTCGTTCGAGACCAGGACGTTGATAGGTCGGGTGTGGAAGCGCTGTGAGGCGTGAAGCTAACCGATACTAATTGCTCGTGAGGCTTGATCCTATCATTTGAGTGGCTTAGCGAGGCTAAGTGACGAGAGTGGATGTGCGAAGAACATCAAATACCGAATATTCAGAATCAGAGAGCGACTCTGGTTCAGGCTTCTTGCAGTTTGTACAGTTTATGTCTGGTGGCCTTAGCGAGGTGGTCCCACGCCTTCCCATCCCGAACAGGATCGTGAAACGCCTTAGCGCCGATGATAGTGTGGCATTCGCCATGTGAAAGTAGGACACCGCCAGACGCCCGATACGACAAAGCCCAGCTCAACCGAGCTGGGCTTTGCGCTTTGCGTGCGCCGAATGCGCGACACCCGCCCCGACAGACTCTGCCGGGGCTTTGGCGTTTCTGGGTGTTGGGCGGGAGCGGCTACGGTGGTATGCTTCGCAACTTACCCGTTTGGCGGCCAGGCGATTGATGGGGCGGTAATCCGCCGCGCCGGCCGGCTTTTACGCAAGGACATGCATGACTTACCCGTTGCCGTCGTTTGAAGACAAGATTTGCCCGCCGGAGCAGTTGGCCGACAAGCTGGCGGCCCTGCCGCGCCCCTTGGTATTCACCAATGGCTGCTTCGACATTCTGCACCGCGGCCACGTGACTTATCTGGCGCAAGCGCGCGCGCTGGGCGCTAGCTTGGTGCTAGGCTTGAATACCGATGCTTCGGTGAAGCGCCTGGGCAAAGGCGACGACAGGCCGATCAACAACGAATATGATCGCGCGGCGGTGCTGGCGGCGCTGGAGAGCGTCAGCCTGGTGACTTGGTTCGATGCCGATACGCCGGCCGAGTTGATCGAGCAGGTCCAACCGGACGTGCTGGTCAAAGGCGGCGACTGGAGCGTGGACAAGATAGTCGGCAGCGCGCAGACGTTGGCGCGCGGCGGGCAGGTGCATTCCATCCCTTTTCTGTTCGATACTTCCACCACCAAGACGCTGAACAAGATTCGCGCCGCCGAGGACAAGGCGTGAGCGAGCATGCCTTCGCGGTGCTGCGCCACTTGTCGGACGGCCGTTTTCACTCCGGCGAAGACATCGCCCAGGCGCTGGGCTGTTCCCGCACGCTGGTCTGGCAGGCGGTGCACGCCATCGAGAGCGAACTGGGGCTGACGGTGTTCAGCGTGCGCGGCCAGGGTTACAAGCTGGCCCAGCCGTTCTCCTGGCTGGACGTGGCGGCGGTGCGCGCCGGTTTGGACGAGGCGGCGGCGGAGACGTTCACACTGGCGGTGGCGGAGCGGACCGACTCCACCAATAGCCAGTTGATGGCGCGCGCCGGCAATGGCGGCTTGCATGGTTTGGTGCTGGCGTGCGAATTGCAGACGGCTGGCCGGGGCCGCTTGGGGCGCCGCTGGCAGGCGCGTCTGGGAGCGGGATTGACGTTCTCGCTGCTGTGGCGGTTCAATCGCGGCATGGCCGAGCTGGCAGGCTTGTCTCTGGCTGTGGGGGTGGCCTTGGCGCGCGCTTTGCGCAGCCTGGGCGCGCCGGTGCAGTTGAAATGGCCGAACGATGTGCTGCTGGATGGCCGCAAGCTGGCCGGGATTTTGATTGAGTTGTCCGGCGACGCGCTGGGGCCGGCCGCAGTCGTGGTGGGCATCGGCATCAATGTGGCCGATCCGGGCGAGGTGGATCAGCCGATTGCCACGCTGGAGCAAGCCGGCATCGCGCCTGAGCGCAATCGCGTGTTGGCGGCCTTGCTCAACGAGCTGGAGCGGGTGCTGACGGATTTTGGCCGCCATGGTTTCGCGCCGCTGCGCGAGGAGTGGTGGCGGCTGTCCGCCCATCAGGGCGCGGCGGTGAGGCTGGGCTTCTCGCATGGCGAGCCGGTGGACGGCATCGCCTGCGGCGTGGCGGACAACGGCGCCTTGCAGCTGGAGACGGCGCAAGGCTTGCGGACTTTCCATATCGGCGAAGTCAGTTTAAGGGAACGCCGATGAAATTACTGATAGACGCCGGCAATAGCCGGGTCAAATGGGCGGTATACCAGGGCGCGGATTGCGTCGCCCAGGGCGCGGCCGAGCATCATGAGCTGGCTGGTCTGGCGGACGCCTGGCGCGATTTGCCGCTGGAAGGCGCCTGGATGTCGTCGGTGGCGCGCGGCGAAGTGGCCGACGGCCTGGCGGCGGCCGTGCCATGCGCGCTGCATCGCGTTCATTCGGAACGTCGTTTTGGCGAGGTCTGTAACCATTATCGCAACACCGCGGAGCAAGGCGCCGACCGCTGGCTGGCGGTATTGGCCGCCCGCGAGATCTGCCGCGGCGACGTCATCGTCGCCTGCGCCGGCACCGCGCTGACGGTGGAGACGCTGACGGCCGAGGGCGACTACCTGGGCGGGCTGATCCTGCCAGGCCATGGCTTGATGCTGCATAGCCTGGCGCAAGGCACCGCCAATCTGAACCGGCAGGCCGGCGAAGTGGTGGCATTCCCGCAGGGCACGCCGGACGCGCTGGCCAGCGGCGCGATGGCGGCTTTGGTGGGCGCGATAGAAGGGCAGCGGCGCAAGCTGGCCGAGCGTACCGGCCGCGAGCCGGCAACGGTGATTCTGACCGGCGGCGACGCGGCGCGCATCGCGCCGTGGCTCGCGGCGCCGTTGCAGATCGTGGATAATCTGGTATTGATGGGTCTACTCAAGGTGGCGAACTCGTGATGAAGTGGTTTGTGGCGCTGGTGGTGGTGCTCAACTTGGTGGTGGCAATGTACGGCACGCTGAAACAGCGTCCGCCGTTGGACTTGCACGCCCAGGAAGTGAGCCCTGGCCAAGTGAAGCTGTTGCCGCCAAGCTGGAAGCCCGATGCCTCCGCCGCGCAGGCAAGCGCCCCCGTGGCCGCCGTGATCAAGGCCGCCTCCGCGCCGGAGGCCAAGCTGATGGCCAGCGCGGCCAAGGCGCAAGCCAAGCCTGCCGCGAAGGCCGAGGCGTCCAAACCAGCCGACAAGCCGCCAGCCAAGCCCGCGGAAAAGGTGGCGGAGCCGGCCAAAGGCAAAGCTGTGGCCTGCTACAGCTGGGGCGGCCTGAGCGACAGCCTGCTGGCCCGGGTGAAGGGCGGCGTGCCGCAACTGAAACTGAAGCCCGGCCAGATGCAGGAGGACAGCAAGGAAGAAAGCAAGGGATCCGGCCGCTTCTGGGTGTATTACCCGCCGTTGGCCACCCAGGCCGAAACCAAGACGCTGTCGGCGGAGCTGAAGGACAAGGGCTTTACCAACTACATCGTCACCAGCGACGAGTTCAAAGGCAATCTGTCGCTCGGCCTGTTCAGCAAGGAGGACGCGGCCAAAACCCTGGCGGCGCGGCTGAAGGCGGCCGGTTACGACAAGGCGATGGTCAAGTCCAAGGAGCAGACCAGCAAGCAGACCACGCTGACCTTCAAGGAGCTGGACGCGGCGCAGGCGGAACAACTGAAGGCGCTGCAGAAGAAGCTGACCCCAGGCATCGCGCTGAAGGGTTGCTGAGCCAGGCAGACTTTGTGCGCAAAGTTTGATCCGGCGGCTTGCCAACGCTTTATGCTGCGGCGCAATATCGACAACGGCGACAACAAGTCGCCGTTTTCTTTGTCTCACACCTATGGCCCGACACTTCCACATCACGCGGCTGCTCGACCGCGGCCGGTTCAACGACAGGGTATTGCGCCAGCTGGGCTGGGCAATGGCCTTCATCGCCGGCGCCATCAACGCAGGCGGTTTCCTGGCGGTGCATCGCTACACCTCGCACATCTCGGGCATTGTTTCCGGCATGGCCGACGCCTGGGCCACCGGCGAGATCCGTCTGGCCCTTTCGCTGCTGGTGATGCTGTGCTGCTTCGTCGGCGGCGCGATGCACAGCACCTGGCTGATCCTGTGGGCGCGGCGGCAGCGGCTGCGCGGCGGCTACGGCGTGTCGATGATGGAGGAGGCGCTGCTGCTCTTGGTGTTCGGCCTGCTGGGCGCCGGGCTGTCGCTGCACAAGGGTTTGTTCACGCCGCCGACGGTGATGCTGCTGTGCTTCATCATGGGCATGCACAACACCATCGTCACCAAGCTGTCCGGCGGGCTGTTGCGCAGCACGCACATGACCGGCATCGCCACCGACCTCGGCATCGAGCTGGCCAAGATGAGTTATTACAACCGCCAGGCCAATCCGCGGGTGGCGGCGGTGCGCTCCAACCGCAAGAAATTCCGCGTCTACGCGCTGATCCTGCTTTCGTTCTTCGTGGGCGGGGTGGTGGGCGCGCTGGGCTTCAAGCATCTGGGCTTCGGCTTTACCTTGCCGCTGGCGTTGTTCCTGTTCCTGCTGGGGCTGCGGCCGGCCTGGTACGACGTCAAGCTGCGCTGGCGCTGGTGGCGCAGCCGCCAATTCGCGCGCCGCATGAGCGCGGTGGAGCAGGGCGGCTGACGGAAAACGCCGCTGAAGCCGCAACGCCGCCATAATGGCGGCATATTTTCATCATCGCGCCGCGTCTTCACTTGAACGTATCGTCCCGGCA
>NZ_MKCR01000027.1 GCF_001855565.1 Chromobacterium amazonense
TGAAGTGACTGATACCACGCTTCCAGGAAAGCACTAAGCTTCAGCTACAAAGAACCGTACGCAAACCGACACAGGTGGGCAGGATGAGAATTCTAAGGCGCTTGAGAGAACTCAGGAGAAGGAACTCGGCAAATTGATACCGTAACTTCGGGAGAAGGTATGCCTCTTAGAGTGTAGGACTTCGCGTTCGAAGCTTTGAGAGGTCGCAGAGAATCGGTGGCTGCGACTGTTTAACAAAACACAGCACTGTGCCAACACGAAAGTGGACGTATACGGTGTGACGCCTGCCCGGTGCCGGAAGGTTAAGTGATGGGGTGCAAGCTCTTGATCGAAGCCCCGGTAAACGGCGGCCGTAACTATAACGGTCCTAAGGTAGCGAAATTCCTTGTCGGGTAAGTTCCGACCCGCACGAATGGCGTAACGATGGCCACACTGTCTCCTCCTGAGACTCAGCGAAGTTGAAGTGTTTGTGAAGATGCAATCTCCCGCTGCTAGACGGAAAGACCCCGTGAACCTTTACTGTAGCTTTGCATTGGACTTTGAAGTGGTTTGTGTAGGATAGGTGGGAGGCTAAGAAGCCAGGACGCTAGTTCTGGTGGAGCCACCTTGAAATACCACCCTGACCCCTTTGAGGTTCTAACCTTGGTCCGTGATCCGGATTGGGACAGTGCATGGTAGGCAGTTTGACTGGGCGGTCTCCTCCCAAAGTGTAACGGAGGAGTTCGAAGGTTACCTAGGTACGGTCGGAAATCGTGCTGATAGTGCAATGGCAAAAGGTAGCTTAACTGCGAGACCGACAAGTCAGCAGGTGCGAAAGCAGGACATAGTGATCCGGTGGTTCTGAATGGAAGGGCCATCGCTCAACGGATAAAAGGTACTCCGGGATAACAGGCTGATACCGCCCAAGAGTTCACATCGACGGCGGTGTTGGCACCTCGATGTCGGCTCATCACATCCTGGGGCTGTAGCCGGTCCCAAGGTATGGCTGTTCGCCATTTAAAGTGGACGTGAGCTGGGTTCAAAACGTCGTGAGACAGTTTGGTCCCTATCTGCAGTGGCGTTGGAAGTTTGACGGGGGCTGCTCCTAGTACGAGAGACCGGAGTGGACGCACCTCTGGTGTACCGGTTGTGACGCCAGTCGCATCGCCGGGTAGCTAAGTGCGGAAGAGATAACCGCTGAAAGCATCTAAGCGGGAAACTTGCCTGAAGATGAACTTCCCTGGAGGCTTGACCTCCCTGAAGAGTCGTTCGAGACCAGGACGTTGATAGGTCGGGTGTGGAAGCGCTGTGAGGCGTGAAGCTAACCGATACTAATGCTGTGAGGCTTGATCCTATCATTTGAGTGCTTAGCGAGGCTAAGTGACGAGAGTGGATGTGCGAAGAACATCAATACCGAATATCAGAATCAGAGAGCGACTCTGGTTCAGGCTTCTTGCAGTTTGTACAGTTTATGTCTGGTGGCCTTAGCGAGGTGGTCCCACGCCTTCCCATCCCGAACAGGATCGTGAAACGCCTTAGCGCCGATGATAGTGTGGCATTCGCCATGTGAAAGTAGGACACCGCCAGACGCCCGATACGACAAAGCCCAGCTCAACCGAGCTGGGCTTTGCGCTTTGCGTGCGCCGAATGCGCGACACCCGCCCCGACAGACCTGCCGGGCTTTGGCGTTTCTGGGTGTTGGGCGGGAGCGGCTACGGTGGTATGCTTCGCAACTTACCCGTTGGCGGCCAGGCGATTGATGGGGCGGTAATCCGCCGCGCCGGCCGGCTTTTACGCAAGGACATGCATGACTTACCCGTTGCCGTCGTTTGAAGACAAGATTTGCCCGCCGGAGCAGTTGGCCGACAAGCTGGCGGCCCTGCCGCGCCCCTTGGTATTCACCAATGGCTGCTTCGACATTCTGCACCGCGGCCACGTGACTTATCTGGCGCAAGCGCGCGCGCTGGGCGCTAGCTTGGTGCTAGGCTTGAATACCGATGCTTCGGTGAAGCGCCTGGGCAAAGGCGACGACAGGCCGATCAACAACGAATATGATCGCGCGGCGGTGCTGGCGGCGCTGGAGAGCGTCAGCCTGGTGACTTGGTTCGATGCCGATACGCCGGCCGAGTTGATCGAGCAGGTCCAACCGGACGTGCTGGTCAAAGGCGGCGACTGGAGCGTGGACAAGATAGTCGGCAGCGCGCAGACGTTGGCGCGCGGCGGGCAGGTGCATTCCATCCCTTTTCTGTTCGATACTTCCACCACCAAGACGCTGAACAAGATTCGCGCCGCCGAGGACAAGGCGTGAGCGAGCATGCCTTCGCGGTGCTGCGCCACTTGTCGGACGGCCGTTTTCACTCCGGCGAAGACATCGCCCAGGCGCTGGGCTGTTCCCGCACGCTGGTCTGGCAGGCGGTGCACGCCATCGAGAGCGAACTGGGGCTGACGGTGTTCAGCGTGCGCGGCCAGGGTTACAAGCTGGCCCAGCCGTTCTCCTGGCTGGACGTGGCGGCGGTGCGCGCCGGTTTGGACGAGGCGGCGGCGGAGACGTTCACACTGGCGGTGGCGGAGCGGACCGACTCCACCAATAGCCAGTTGATGGCGCGCGCCGGCAATGGCGGCTTGCATGGTTTGGTGCTGGCGTGCGAATTGCAGACGGCTGGCCGGGGCCGCTTGGGGCGCCGCTGGCAGGCGCGTCTGGGAGCGGGATTGACGTTCTCGCTGCTGTGGCGGTTCAATCGCGGCATGGCCGAGCTGGCAGGCTTGTCTCTGGCTGTGGGGGTGGCCTTGGCGCGCGCTTTGCGCAGCCTGGGCGCGCCGGTGCAGTTGAAATGGCCGAACGATGTGCTGCTGGATGGCCGCAAGCTGGCCGGGATTTTGATTGAGTTGTCCGGCGACGCGCTGGGGCCGGCCGCAGTCGTGGTGGGCATCGGCATCAATGTGGCCGATCCGGGCGAGGTGGATCAGCCGATTGCCACGCTGGAGCAAGCCGGCATCGCGCCTGAGCGCAATCGCGTGTTGGCGGCCTTGCTCAACGAGCTGGAGCGGGTGCTGACGGATTTTGGCCGCCATGGTTTCGCGCCGCTGCGCGAGGAGTGGTGGCGGCTGTCCGCCCATCAGGGCGCGGCGGTGAGGCTGGGCTTCTCGCATGGCGAGCCGGTGGACGGCATCGCCTGCGGCGTGGCGGACAACGGCGCCTTGCAGCTGGAGACGGCGCAAGGCTTGCGGACTTTCCATATCGGCGAAGTCAGTTTAAGGGAACGCCGATGAAATTACTGATAGACGCCGGCAATAGCCGGGTCAAATGGGCGGTATACCAGGGCGCGGATTGCGTCGCCCAGGGCGCGGCCGAGCATCATGAGCTGGCTGGTCTGGCGGACGCCTGGCGCGATTTGCCGCTGGAAGGCGCCTGGATGTCGTCGGTGGCGCGCGGCGAAGTGGCCGACGGCCTGGCGGCGGCCGTGCCATGCGCGCTGCATCGCGTTCATTCGGAACGTCGTTTTGGCGAGGTCTGTAACCATTATCGCAACACCGCGGAGCAAGGCGCCGACCGCTGGCTGGCGGTATTGGCCGCCCGCGAGATCTGCCGCGGCGACGTCATCGTCGCCTGCGCCGGCACCGCGCTGACGGTGGAGACGCTGACGGCCGAGGGCGACTACCTGGGCGGGCTGATCCTGCCAGGCCATGGCTTGATGCTGCATAGCCTGGCGCAAGGCACCGCCAATCTGAACCGGCAGGCCGGCGAAGTGGTGGCATTCCCGCAGGGCACGCCGGACGCGCTGGCCAGCGGCGCGATGGCGGCTTTGGTGGGCGCGATAGAAGGGCAGCGGCGCAAGCTGGCCGAGCGTACCGGCCGCGAGCCGGCAACGGTGATTCTGACCGGCGGCGACGCGGCGCGCATCGCGCCGTGGCTCGCGGCGCCGTTGCAGATCGTGGATAATCTGGTATTGATGGGTCTACTCAAGGTGGCGAACTCGTGATGAAGTGGTTTGTGGCGCTGGTGGTGGTGCTCAACTTGGTGGTGGCAATGTACGGCACGCTGAAACAGCGTCCGCCGTTGGACTTGCACGCCCAGGAAGTGAGCCCTGGCCAAGTGAAGCTGTTGCCGCCAAGCTGGAAGCCCGATGCCTCCGCCGCGCAGGCAAGCGCCCCCGTGGCCGCCGTGATCAAGGCCGCCTCCGCGCCGGAGGCCAAGCTGATGGCCAGCGCGGCCAAGGCGCAAGCCAAGCCTGCCGCGAAGGCCGAGGCGTCCAAACCAGCCGACAAGCCGCCAGCCAAGCCCGCGGAAAAGGTGGCGGAGCCGGCCAAAGGCAAAGCTGTGGCCTGCTACAGCTGGGGCGGCCTGAGCGACAGCCTGCTGGCCCGGGTGAAGGGCGGCGTGCCGCAACTGAAACTGAAGCCCGGCCAGATGCAGGAGGACAGCAAGGAAGAAAGCAAGGGATCCGGCCGCTTCTGGGTGTATTACCCGCCGTTGGCCACCCAGGCCGAAACCAAGACGCTGTCGGCGGAGCTGAAGGACAAGGGCTTTACCAACTACATCGTCACCAGCGACGAGTTCAAAGGCAATCTGTCGCTCGGCCTGTTCAGCAAGGAGGACGCGGCCAAAACCCTGGCGGCGCGGCTGAAGGCGGCCGGTTACGACAAGGCGATGGTCAAGTCCAAGGAGCAGACCAGCAAGCAGACCACGCTGACCTTCAAGGAGCTGGACGCGGCGCAGGCGGAACAACTGAAGGCGCTGCAGAAGAAGCTGACCCCAGGCATCGCGCTGAAGGGTTGCTGAGCCAGGCAGACTTTGTGCGCAAAGTTTGATCCGGCGGCTTGCCAACGCTTTATGCTGCGGCGCAATATCGACAACGGCGACAACAAGTCGCCGTTTTCTTTGTCTCACACCTATGGCCCGACACTTCCACATCACGCGGCTGCTCGACCGCGGCCGGTTCAACGACAGGGTATTGCGCCAGCTGGGCTGGGCAATGGCCTTCATCGCCGGCGCCATCAACGCAGGCGGTTTCCTGGCGGTGCATCGCTACACCTCGCACATCTCGGGCATTGTTTCCGGCATGGCCGACGCCTGGGCCACCGGCGAGATCCGTCTGGCCCTTTCGCTGCTGGTGATGCTGTGCTGCTTCGTCGGCGGCGCGATGCACAGCACCTGGCTGATCCTGTGGGCGCGGCGGCAGCGGCTGCGCGGCGGCTACGGCGTGTCGATGATGGAGGAGGCGCTGCTGCTCTTGGTGTTCGGCCTGCTGGGCGCCGGGCTGTCGCTGCACAAGGGTTTGTTCACGCCGCCGACGGTGATGCTGCTGTGCTTCATCATGGGCATGCACAACACCATCGTCACCAAGCTGTCCGGCGGGCTGTTGCGCAGCACGCACATGACCGGCATCGCCACCGACCTCGGCATCGAGCTGGCCAAGATGAGTTATTACAACCGCCAGGCCAATCCGCGGGTGGCGGCGGTGCGCTCCAACCGCAAGAAATTCCGCGTCTACGCGCTGATCCTGCTTTCGTTCTTCGTGGGCGGGGTGGTGGGCGCGCTGGGCTTCAAGCATCTGGGCTTCGGCTTTACCTTGCCGCTGGCGTTGTTCCTGTTCCTGCTGGGGCTGCGGCCGGCCTGGTACGACGTCAAGCTGCGCTGGCGCTGGTGGCGCAGCCGCCAATTCGCGCGCCGCATGAGCGCGGTGGAGCAGGGCGGCTGACGGAAAACGCCGCTGAAGCCGCAACGCCGCCATAATGGCGGCATATTTTCATCATCGCGCCGCGTCTTCACTTGAACGTATCGTCCCGGCACGGCACACTTCGGGTTTCCGCGCCGCGGGGCGCGGCAGCCTTAAGCCGTCGGCTGTGCAAGATGGACGGCAATCGCTGCAAAATGATGCGGAATCAATATCTTGACCGCCTGCGGCGTACTCTCGCCTGGAGAGTGGCATGAGTGATGAAATGATCTACGGCGACGGCGCCATTCGCCGTCAGGGCCTGTACGGCTCCTCCATCGAAAACACCTACGCGGGCGTGCTGTCCTTCATGCGCCGCAACTACAGCCGCAATCTGGAAGGCGTCGACGTGGTGGTGTCCGGCATTCCGCTGGACCTGTCCGTCACCTTCCGTTCCGGCGCGCGCATGGGCCCGCAGGCCATCCGCGCCGCCAGCGTGCAGCTGGCCGAGCTGAAGCCCTACCCGTGGGGCTTTGACCCGTTTGACGACTTGGCCGTAGTCGACTACGGCGATTGCTGGTTCGACGCCCACAATCCGCTGACCATCAAGCCGTCCATCATCGAGCATGCCCGCACCATCCTGGCCTCCGGCGCCAAGATGCTGACTTTCGGCGGCGACCACTACGTCACCTACCCGCTCCTGATCGCGCACGCCGAGAAATACGGCAAGCCGCTGGCCCTGCTGCACTTCGACGCCCACTGCGACACCTGGCCGGACGACAGCCCGGACAGCCTGAACCACGGCACCATGTTCTACAAGGCGGTGAAGGAAGGCCTGATCGATCCGAAAAAATCGGTGCAAGTGGGCATCCGCACTTGGAACGACGACTTCATGGGCCTGAACGTGCTGGGCGCGCCGTGGGTCCACGACAACGGCGTGGACGCCACCATCGCCGAGATCAAAAAGACCATAGGCGACGCGCCGGTCTACGTGACCTTCGACATCGACTGTCTGGACCCGTCCGCGGCGCCGGGCACCGGCACCCCGGTGCCGGGCGGCCTGAGCACCGCGCAGGCGCTGAAGATCATCCGCAACCTCGGCGATCTGAACATCGTCGGCATGGACGTGGTGGAAGTGGCGCCTAGCTACGACCAGAGCGAAATCACCGCCCTGGCTGCCGCCCACATCGCCTGTGACATGCTGTGCCTGATGCGCAACAAGAAGGTGGAAGGCAAGCTGTAAGCGATCTTCCTTTGGCTGAATCAGCGCCAGCTCCCTTGCGGGGCGGCGCTGTTTTTTTGAATGAAAGGGAATGCATGAGGATGTGGAAAGCGGTGGGTTTGCTTGTCGGCGGAATATTGGCGATGCAGGCGCGCGCCGATGTGTGGCAGGGGGAAGTGGGTGGCGCACCGGTAGTGATGGAGTGGAACGTCGATGGTAAGGGCGAGGTGGAGGGGCGCTATTTTTATCGAAAATATCACAGCGACATCGTCTTGACAGGGACGCAGGATGCGCAGGGTGTAATACGTCTTGGTGAGAATCTGAGGTATGACGAGAGTCGGGTCGATCTCGTCTTGCGCTCTGAGGGTGGTGGCTGGGTGGGCGAGTGGCGCGGGCCAAAAGCCAAGCGTGCACGGCCGGTCAAATTGTCTTTGCTTGCTAAGTCTGAGTTGCCTGGCGCTGCTCTCGGAGCGGGAACAGATGAATTGGACATCTATAATCGCACCCGCTTGGCGGGCTTGCGCTTGAAGCCAGCGGGCTCTCAAGCTTTTCAAGGGCATCGGCTGGCCTGGTGGGTGGAGCCGGTCAGCAAGATTCGCTGGTTTAGGTTGGAGAGCGGCTACCCGGTAGATGTGATGGCTCGTTTGAACCGGATTTTGGAAAAACGTCAATGGCGCGAGGTTGTCGACTCTTTCGAGTGCGAAGCTGGCACGCGGGGAACGGATCTTGGAAATTATGAGCAGAAGGTGATTCCACGTTTGCTTACGCCAGGCGTGCTGAGTATGAGTATCGAAACTGAAGCCTTTTGTGGTGGAGCCCATCCTGATTTTGGCGATGCTCCTTTGAATTTGGAAGTCGCGAGCGGTCGTGTTTTGCAGTTAGAGGATGTTTTGTGGTTGGGACGTGGCAAACCGCAGGGCACGCGGGACGATAACGGCCAGCTGCGAGATGATCAGTATGAACGAAAAGTGCTGCAACCTTGGTTGGCAAGCACTTTCGGTAGGCTGTATCCGCGAGAAATGAATAATGAGGACGGTGGGGACTGCAATTATCGCGATCCCGAGGTCTGGAATCCCAGCAATTGGTATTTGACACCAAAAGGCGTACAGGTTGGTGCTTTCTTTCCGCGCGCAGAGAAAGCATGCGACAACCCCGGTTGGAGCCTGTTGCCATGGGCGCTGGTGCGCAAGCATCCCGGTTCGCTGACGTCCCGATTGCCTTAAGCATGTGCTCCGTCAGAGCGCGGGAAGCTGGGCGGGCGGAATAAGCAGCAAGGCCAGCAGCGCGATCTCGCAGATTTCCACGCCCGCGCCCAGGCAATCGCCGGTCATGCCCCCTAGGCGGCGTTTGAGAAAGCCCCACCAAGCCATGCCTGCCAGCGGGGCCAGCAACAAGGACGGGGCCAGCCAGGCGGATGCCGCCAACAGCGCGGCGCCGTTGAGCGCCAGGCCGAGAGGATCGCGTTGCCAGCCGAAGCGCTCGCCGCTGCCCGGCGCGATGGCCGGCAGCGTGGCCGACCACAGCACCGCGAACCCGCGCGCCCAGGCCGGGATCAACAGCAGCCCCCATGCGATGCCGCCATGGCGGGCGATCAGCATCAGCAGCACCAGCTTGGCGACGACGGCGAGGATCAGCGACAGCACGCCAAAGCTGCCCAGATGCGGGTCTTTCAATACTTCGAAGAAGCGTTCGCGCGAGCGGTGGGCGGCGCCCAGCGCGTCGGCCAGATCCGCTAGGCCATCCAGATGCAGCCCGCCGGTGACGCCCACCCAGATCAGCAGCGCCAGCAGCGCCGCCAGCCAGGGATCGATCAGGCCGCCCAGCCGCAGCGCCGCCAGCAGCAAGGCGCCGACGATGAGGCCGACGGCAGGGAACCAGCGCGCGCTGGCCGCAAGCCATTCTGGCTTGAATTCCGCCAGCTGCGGCGTGGGCAGCCGGGTCAGGAACTGCACCGCCAGAATCAGTCCGCGCATGGCGACTCCAGCCGCAGCAGGTAGGCCGGGTGGCCTTCCAGCATCGACAGCTGGGCGAAGCCGCCGCGCTGCACCGTCATCAGCTTGGCTACAGAGAAATCGGTGCCCAGCAACTCCGCCATCAGCACGGTGATGACGCCGCCGTGCGTCACCAGCAGGCGGTGGCTGCCGCGCGCCTCGCTCATCCAGTCGGCCAGGCCGGCCAGCACGCGGGTGCGGAACTGCTCGAAGCTCTCGCCGCCGGGCGGGCTGAGCCGGCCGTCCGCCAGTTCTGCCCCCCAGCCGGGGTGGCTGTGCTCCAGCTCGGACAACGGCTGGCCGTCCCAATCGCCAAAGTCCATCTCGGCGAAGCGCGGCTCCACCTTCAGCGCCAGCGAGCCGGATAGCGCATGCTTGACGGCAAACTCGCGGCAGCGCTGCAGCGGCGAGGTGGCGATGGCGGTGACCGGCGCCAGGCTGCTGATGCGGCTCCAGCTGGCGTCGAGCTGGCGTTGGCCCAGCTCGGTCAGCGGCAGATCGGTCAGGCCGATCAGCCGCCCGTCGTGTTCGATGTCGCCATGGCGCAGCAGGGTCAGGGTGTAGGGGTTCATGCGGACTTGCCGCTGATGCCGGCCTCCTCGAAAGTGGCCATCTCGTTGTGCAGCCTTACCGCCATCTGCAGCAGCGGCACGCAGACCGCCGCGCCGGAGCCTTCGCCCAGGCGCATGCCCAGGTCCACCAGCGGCTGCAGCTGCAGCGCGGCCAGCGCATGGTCGTGCCCGGCCTCCGCCGAGCGGTGGCTGGCCAACAGCCACTCGTGCAGCGAGGGATCGATGGCCTTGGCGCATAGCGCGGCGGCGCTGGCGATGAAACCATCGACCAGCGAGGGCACGCCCAGATGGGCGCCTTCCAGATAGAAGCCCGCCATCGCGGCGATTTCCAGGCCGCCCAGCTCGGCCAGCGTGTCCTGGCCGCTGAGATTTTCCCAGGCCACGCGCGCCAGCGCGGTCTTCACCACCCGCAGCTTGTTGGCCAGGCCGATGTCGTCGATGCCGGTGCCGCGGCCTACCACCAGTTCCGGCGACGCGCCGGTCAGCCGGCAGATCAGCGCGGCCGACGCCGTGGTGTTGCCGATGCCCATGTCGCCGGCGATCAGCAAATTCGCGCCTTCGTCCACCGCGCGGCGGGCGGCGGCGCGGCCGGCTTCCCGCGCGGCTTCCGTTTCCTCGGCGCTCATCGCCGTTTCCTTGGCCAGGTTGCGGCTGCCGGCGCGCACCTTGGCATGGACGATGGGCAGCGCCGATACCTCGCCGGCCACGCCGACGTCCACCACTTCCAGCCGCGCGTCCAGCGCGCGCGCCAACACGCAGATGGCTGCGCCGCCATTGGCGAAATTGCGCACCATCTCGGTGGTGACGGCGGAGGGAAAGGCCGACACGCCCTCGGCGGTGACGCCGTGGTCGCCGGCGAACACGGTGATGGCGGGGCGCAGGACGTCCGGCCGGGCGCGGCCTTGCCAGGCGGCGAAGCGGCAGGCCAGCTCCTCCAGCTGCCCCAGGCTGCCGGGCGGCTTGGTCAGGATGGCCTGGCGGGCGCGGGCGGCGTTGCGGGCGGAGAGATCCAGGGGTTTGCTACGATTCATGTTCTGGCCTGCAGGGATGGATGATCATGGAATGTTGTCGGCGCGCATGGCTGGCTGCCGGACTCTAGGGGCGGTTGACGTTTGGTGGGCGGTCGCGCCGGGATGCATTTTGCGCCGAATCGAGGCGTTCCGCACGCCGCATAGTCATTCTCGGCCAGCGCGGAACAACGAAGAGTCGGCGCGGAAAGGCGCCCGGCCCGGAGGGTTTGGCCGCTTTGGGCCGGAAGCCACGTTGCCCAGCCCTTGCATAGAATGACTATGCGTCGGACTGTGCGCCTTGCTTCCGGCCCAAAATCGGCGCAAACGCGATCCACTCACCAAACGTCAACAGCCCCTAAGCATATTACCGCTTGGCCGGTGCCGCCAAAACCCCGGCGGGTTATAATCGCCGCCTAGCAGGTGTCCGCGCTTAGCCTTTTGGGGGCGAGCGCGGGTGAAACGGGAAGCCGGTGTGAAGCCGGCGCTGCCCCCGCAACGGTAAGGCCTGGCGCGATACGCGCCTAGGCGACGCAGCAAGCCACTGTCCAATCGGATGGGAAGGCGCGTCGCCGGCATGGCCCAGCCCGGAGACCGGCCTGCAGAGCCCCGGCCGGAAGCCGGAGGAATACTGGAGTATCGCGGGGAGGCGATCCGACAGACGATTCCGGCTGCGCCGCGACCCGTTTTCTTGCCCTCTTCGCACTCTGACGATGTCCCCTTGCGGGAAGCTATCAATCCGTGGAGTGTGTTTCATGTTTCAGCCCCAAACTTGCGCCTTCGCCGTAGCGCTGGCCTGCGCCGGCGCGGCCCATGCCGCCGATGTGCCGGAATTCGCCGGCGACCCGGTGATCGTGACGGCGAGCCGCATCGCGCAGCCATTATCCAAAACCTTGGCCGACGCCACGGTCATCACTCGCGACGAGATCGAGCAAAGCGGCGCGCAAACATTGCAGCAAGTGCTGTCCCGCCAGGCGGCGATCAGCATCACCGCCAATGGCGGTCCCGGAACCAACAGCAGCATCTTCATGCGCGGCACCAACTCCAACCATACCGTAGTGCTGGTGGATGGCGTCCGCATCTCCTCTGCGACGTCCAGCACCACGGCGATGCAGAACATTCCCTTGGCCCAAATCGACCATATCGAAATTCTGCGCGGCCCCGCGTCGAGCTTGTACGGCGCCGATGCGATTGGCGGCGTGATCCAGATTTTTACCCGCAAGGGCGAGGGCGAGCCGCGAGTGAATGCCGCGGTGGAAGCCGGTAGCCGGGGCACGGGCAAATTGACGGCCGGGGTAGACGGCAAGACAGGCAATACGGCTTACAGCCTGCAAGTGAGCCATGATCAGTCCGATGGTTTCTCCGCGACCAACGCTTTGAATCAATATTCATATAACCCGGATAAGGACGGCTACCGAAACGACAGCTACAGCGCCAATGTGACGCAAACGTTGGCGCCGGGGCATGATTTGACGCTGCGTCTGTTCCAGACCTTTGCCCGAGCCGATTTTGACCAGAATCCGGTAGGCCAGGACTGGACCGATACCCGCCTCACGGGGCAGAGCCTGGAGTCCCGCAACCGTTTTTCCGACATCTGGACCAGCACCCTGCGCTTCAGCCATAGCCAGGACAAGCAGGAAACCTTCGCCGACGCGACTGGTGGCCAGCGCAACAGCTTGTACCAGACGACCCAGAACGAATGGACTTGGCAGAACGATCTGACCACTGCTTGGGGCAAGTTCGTGCTGGGCGCGACCCATAATGATCAAAAGGTGAGCAGCAGCAGCGCGTATACCCAAACCACGCGAACCCAGAATGCCGGGTTCGCCACTTACCAGCTGGAGCTGGGCAATAGCCTGCTGCACGCTAGCGTGCGCCGTGATCACGATGACCAGTTCGGCGGCAAGACTACCGGCAAAGTGGATTACGGCTACCGTTTTGCCGAAGGGTGGTTGGTGCGGGCAGGGTATGGCACGGCTTACAAGGCGCCGACCTTCAATGACCTGTATTACCCCTTGGCGTTTGGCTACCAAGGCAACCCGAACTTGAAGCCCGAGAGCGCCATCAATACGGAGTTGGGGCTGGAGTATCGTCACCAGGGCAGCACTTTCCGCCTGACGGGCTTCCATAACCAAGTCAGCAATCTGATCGCTTATGGCTCGTTGGGCAATGGCATCGGTACCATGCTCAATGTCAACCGCGCCACCATCCGTGGGGTGAGTCTGGAAGGACAAACCAAGCTGGCAGAGTTCGATTTGGGCGGCAACCTCACCTTGTTGGATGCGCGTGACGACAAAACGGGCCAATGGCTGGCCTTCCGGCCGCGCCAGAGCGCCAACTTCACCGCCAGCCGGGATTGGGGGCGCTGGACGGCCGGTGTGGAGCAGCAAGTCGCCTCGGTTCGCTATGACAATATTTCCAATGTGACGCTGCATGGTTATGGCGTGACCAATGCCTATGTCGATTACCGTTTTGCCAAAAACTGGACTGCTACCGCGCGTGTAGACAACCTGTTCGACCGCGAGTACCAAACGACCTATGGTTACAATACCGGGGGGCTGGGAGCCTTCATCGGCGTACGTTATAGCCAGTAAGGAACCTCCATGCCTCACCTGATCACCGGCGGCGCCCGAAGCGGCAAGAGCCGCCATGCCGAAGACCTGGCCCGCCGGCATGGCGGACCGGTGTGCTATCTCGCTACCGCCGAGGTGCGCGATCCCGAGTTCGCGCGCCGGGTGGAGCGCCACCGCGCCCAGCGGCCGGCGCACTGGCGCGTGGCCGAGGCCGGGCGTGGGCTGGCGGCGGCCATTGTCGCGCATGATGCGGCGGGCGGCCTGCTGCTGATCGACTGCCTGGGCATGTGGCTGATGCGTTTCTTCGGCGAGCAAGGCTTCGACGAGGCCGAGTACGCGGTGGAGCGCGACGCGTTGCTGGCGGCGCTGGGCCGGCTGGCCGGCGAGGCGCTGCTGGTCAGCAATGAGGTGGGCTGGGGCGTGGTGGCGGACGATGCCGAAACCCGCCGTTTCGTCGACGAATTGGGCCGGCTCAACCAGCTGGTGGCTTCGCGTTGCGACAGGGTTACTCTGGTGGCCTGCGGCTTGCCGCTGGCGCTGAAAGGCGGACTGGCATGAGGTTATGGCTCCTCCTGGCCGGCCTGTTGCTGGCCGGCGCCGCGCGCGCGGCCGTCAGCGTCGAAGATGGTTCGGGGCGGATGGTCACGCTGGCCAAGCCGGCGCAACGCATCGTCAGCCTGGCGCCGCATGCCACCGAGTTGCTGTTCGCCGCCGGCGCCGGCGGCAAGGTGGTGGCCGCCGTCGAATACAGCGACCACCCCGCCGCCGCGAAGAAGCTGCCGCGGGTGGGCAGTTTTACCGGTTTCAGTCTGGAAGCGGTATTACGTCTGCGGCCTGACTTGGTGGTGGCGTGGCAGGATGGCGGTTCGCCGCGCGAGTTGGAGCGGCTGAAGCGGCTGGGCGTGCCGGTATTCATCAGCCATCCGTTGCAGCCGGGCGATGTGGCGCTGGAAATCGACAAGCTGGGACGCTTGGCCGGCACCGAAGCCGCCGCTGCGCGCGCCGCGCTGCAATACCGTCAGCGGCTGGCCGCCTTGCAGCAACGCTATGGCGGCCGCGCGCCGGTGCGGGTGTTTTATCAACTGAGCCAGGCGCCGATTTTCACCGTCAGCGGCAAGAGCTACATTGATTCGCTGATCCGCACCTGCGGCGGCGTCAATGTGTTCGCCGATCTGTCGCTGCCGGCGCCGCAGGTGTCCACCACCTCGGTCGTGGCGGCGCAGCCACAGGCCATCATCGCGACGGACAACGCCTCGCTGGCGATGTGGCAGCGCTGGAAAACCTTGCCGGCAGTGGCTGGCGGCGCATTGTTCGCGCTGTCTGACGACGCCATCAGCATTCCTGGGCCGCGCATGGTGGATGGCGCGGCCGCGCTGTGCGCCCGTCTGGACACGGCGCGGCAGCGGCTGGGTTTGACGGCCAACTAGCCGCCCGTTATCCTCGCCGCCATGGACAATGAACTGGAATATCTCGAATCCCGCGTCGCGGCGCTGGTTGGCCGCATTCGGGAGCTGGAAACCCAGAACGGCCGTTTCGCCGAGGCGCTGTCCGAAGCGCTGAAGGAAAACGCCGAGCTGCATTTCCGCGTCAATGAAACCCGCAACCGGGTGGCCGCGCTGGTGGCGCGCCTGCCGGCTGCGCCGGAGGATGAGCAATGAGCGACGTGGTTCAGGTCGACATCGAACTGCTGGGACGCCATTTCACCATCGGCACCCCGGAAGGCGAGCAGGAAACCCTGCGTGAGGCGGTGCGTTTGCTGGAAGGCAAGATCGCCACCATCCAGCAGCATGGCAAGGTGATGGACGCCGACAAGATCGCCATCATGGCCGCGCTGAACATCGCCCATGACCTGCTGAAAACAAAAGTGGGAGAAGGCTTGGAGATGGCGGCGTTTCAGCGTAAAATACGCGGCATGAGCGAAGCCGCTGACGAGGCGCTTCGCCAGAGTCAACAGCCGCTGTTCTGACAAGGCGGCGCGCACTACAGGTCAGTTTATCCCCTGCGGTGTTCGTGACGGCACACAATTCCTTTGTACCAATGCGTTCGCTTTTGGTTGCCAGCGTGAGACATGGGCGAGACGCGTCCCTTGCGGATGCGCCCGAAATGTCTGGCAGGCGGCCCCTCCTGGAAACAGGGTACAAGCGAATTTAGCCCGAACGGCACTCGCGGGGGTCTCCCCTCATGACCTCGTCCACCACTGCAATGACTTCCATCGACAAGCAGGCGCTCAGGCGCCGGGTTCGTCGCGCCCGCATGGCCCTGCCGCCCGCGTATCGCGCCGCCGCCGCCCGCGCCATCGCGCGCCACGCCTCGCGCCTGTTGCAGCGCGGCAAGCGCATAGGCGGCTATCTGGCCGCCGGCTCCGAGCTGGATCTTTCCGAGTTGCTGAATGCCGCGCTGTGGCGCAACGGGCAGGTCTATCTGCCGCAGATTCCGCGTCGCGGCCGCCGGCTGTGGTTTACCCGGCTGGGCGCGGCCGATCGCTGGTATCGGCATCCGCGCTATCGCATCTTGGAATACGCTGGACCGCGCCTGCGCGCCGAGCGGTTGGACGTGATCTTCGTGCCTTTGCTCGCGGTGGACCGCGACGGTTATCGCATGGGGCAGGGCGGCGGCTTCTACGACGCCACCCTGGCTTTTCGCCGCCGCCATCCGCAGAGCGGCCGGCCTTTGCTGGTGGGCGTGGCTTTCGATTGCCAATTGGTGGACGCGGTGCCGCGCGAAGCGTGGGATGTGCGGCTGGATTGCTTGTTGACCGAATCCGGCCTGCGGCGGCTGCCGCTGGCCGGATAGCTCAAGCCGGTCAGGCCGCTCGGTAGTGGCTGACTTCGCGGTAGCGGCGCGCGTACAGGCCAAACAGCCCCGCCGCCAGCAGCGCGATGCCGGCGAAGAAGAACATCAGGAAGGCTTCCAGGCTCAGGCCGCTGGCCGCCACGGTGCTCTTCATCGCGGCGCTGGCCACGCCGGCATTGATCAGCAGCACCCACAGGTTGCCGACGGTGGTGGACAGGCCCCAGAAGCTCATCAGCGTGCCCTTCATCGACAGCGGCGCCTGGCTATAGGCAAACTCCAGGCCCGTGGCCGAAACCAGCACCTCGCCCATGGTCAGCAAAGCGTAGGGCAGAATCTGCCAGGCGATGGACAAGGCGTTGCCGCCGTCAATCTGTAGCTGCATCATGCCCACGACAATCCAGGCCAGCGCGCTGAATACGATGCCGGCGGTCATGCGGCGCAGCGCGGTGGGCTCCAGGCCGAAGCGGCGCAGCGCAGGGTACAACACCAGATTGTTGAACGGGATCAGCAGCATCACCAGCGCCGGGTTCAGTGCCTGCATCTGCGACGGCGCGAACCAATCCGGCTTGCTCATGAAGCCGGCCTGGATCACCCAGGTGGAGGCTTTCTGGTCGAACAGCGACCAGAACGGCGTCACCAGCGAGAAGATGATCAGGATGCGCAGCACCGAGCGCACCCCCTCTATCGCCTCTTCCGGATGCAGCGTTCGCACCGCTTCCAGCTGCCAGCGGGCGGCCAGGCTGGCGCCGGCCATCACCAAGACGAAGGCCAGGCAGAAACCCGCCACCAGGCCCAGTTCCAGATTGAAGCTGCACCACGCGGCCAGCGCCACGCTGGCGGCGAACAGCCAGCCGCCGCGGCGGCCGTTGGCCGGCGTCAGGATGGCAGACTTCACCACCTGCCAGAACGAGTGCGGATCTTTGGGCGCAGGCGGCAGGATCACGTAATGCTTGCGGCCCAGCCAGAAGATGACCAGCGCGATGAACATCAGCGCGCCCGGTATGCCGAAAGCCACCGACGGGCCGTAGGACTTCAGGAAGATAGGCATAAACAGCGAGGCGAACAGCGAGCCGAAATTGATGATCCAGTAGAAGGAATCGAACACGATCTTGGCCAGATGCTTGTTCGATTCATCGAACTGATCGCCGCAGAACGATGACACGCAGGGCTTGATGCCGCCCGATCCTATGGCGATCAGCGCCAGGCCGGCGTAGAAGCCGTTCAGGTTGTTCTCGAACAGCGCCAGGCAGGCGTGGCCCACGCAATACAGCGCGCTGAAAATGATGATGGTGTTGTACTTGCCCCAGAGGCGGTCGGCCAGCCAGCCGCCCAAGAGCGGGAAGAAATACACCCCGATCATGAAGTTGTGGAAGATGTGCTTGGCCTCGCCGGCGCGCATGTCTTCCGGCAGATACAGCAGCAGCGAGGTGGTGAGGAAGGCGGTGAGGATGTTGCGCATGCCGTAGAAGCTGAAGCGCTCGCAGCCCTCGTTGCCGATAATGTAGGCGATCTGGCGCGGCATGGCGCCGCTGCCGGCAGGCGCCTGCGTCGTGACAGTGGTCATGGGACGGTTTCTCCCGAGTCGGTTGAACGTGCAAGGCCCCGGACTCGCCGGGGCATCATTGTTGTGCGGACCATGATAACGGCGGCGCGGCGCGCTTCTGTTGGGAATCTGGTAAACGGCAGTTACAAAATTCGGATGTTTTGCCGTTGAGCGGACGCAATCGGATTTGGCATGGAGGAGGAAATGAAAATGGCCGTATATAGCTGGCTGATGGCGGCCAGTTTGCTGACGTTCATCGTCTATTGGCGCGACAAGCGCGCCGCGCGGACCGGGGCTTGGCGCACGCCGGAGGCGACGCTGTTGCTGCTGGGCCTGGCGGGAGGCTGGCCTGGCGCTTGGCTGGCCCGGCACGGCCTGCGGCATAAGACGCGCAAGCAGCCGTTCCGCGCGCTGTTCTGGCTCAGCGTATTGGCCAATCTGGCGCTGTCGTGGTGGCTCTGGCGCGCATTGGCCTAAACCATGGCATCAGCGCCAACCAGAATGCGGACCGTAGTAGTACGCCGGCGTCACCGGCACCACCACGGCCGGCCGCGCCACAACCGGCGCGACGCGCGGCGGTTCCACCACGCAGCCGCCGAGGCTGCCTGTCAGGGCGATGGCGAGTATCCAAGTCTTCATTTTCACGCTCTCCCGAATCGACAGATAGGGCAAAAAACTGTCCTGCTGAACCCGGCATACGGGCCAATCTTTCCAGTAAGATTGAGCAAGTCTTTCCCTTTCCCCTCAGCGATTAACAGATATTGTCCATGCGCTATTGGCTGATGAAGTCCGAACCGGACGAAACCTCGATCGACCACCTGGCCGCCGAACCCGCGCGGCTGTTCGAATGGACTGGCGTGCGCAATTACCAGGCGCGCAACTTCATGCGCGACGAGATGCGGCCCGGCGATCTCGTGTTGTTCTGGCACTCGTCCTGCCCGGAGCCGGGCATCGCCGGCCTGGCTGAAGTGGCCGCGCCGGCGCATCCGGACTCCAGCCAGTTCGACCCTGAAAGCCCCTATCACGACCCAAAATCCGATCCGGCCCAGCCGCGCTGGTTGTGCGTGGACGTGCGCTTCGTCAAGAAGACGCGGCTGGTGTCCCCGGCCGAGCTGCGCCAGCACCCGCCGCTGGAAGGCATGACCGTGCTCAAGCGCGGCAACCGCCTGTCCATCACGCCGGTGACGGCGGAGGAGTGGGACTATCTGATGCGCGAGGTGTTGTAATGCTGATGCTGCCCTTGATCGCCGCGTTGCTGGCCTGCGGCGCGGTGGCCGGTTTTCTGGCCGGCCTGCTCGGCGTCGGCGGCGGCCTGGTCATCGTGCCGGTGGTGTTGGCTGTGTTGTCGGCCGCGCATCTGGGCGGCGAGCACGCCCAGCACCTGGCGGTAGGCACTTCCTTGGCGGTGATGGTGTTCACCAGCGCGTCCAGCGTGCGCGCGCACCACAAGAAGGGCGCGGTGGATTGGCGCATCGTGCGCGGCATGGCGGCGGCGATGGTGGCGGGCACGCTGCTGGGCAGCTTGATCGCCGGCTGGATTTCCGGCCTGGCGCTGCGCTGGTTCTTCGTCGTCTATGCCTACGCCGTGGCGGCGCAGATGCTGATCGGCCGTCAGCCTAAAGGCGGGCGTGAGATGCCGGGCTGGGCCGGCCAGGGCGCCGCAGGAAGCCTCATCGGCATGATTTCCAGCTGGGTGGGCATAGGCGGCGGCTCGATGAGCGTGCCCTTCATGACGTGGTGCAATGTGCCGGTGCATACCGCCATCGCCACCAGCGCGGCGCTGGGCTGGCCGATCGCTGTTTCCGGCGCGGTCGGCTATGTGTACAGCGGCTGGGGCGCGCCGGGATTGCCGCCCGGCGCAGTCGGTTTCGTTTACCTGCCGGCTATGCTGGCGCTGATGCTGATGACGGTGCTGTTGGCGCCGCTGGGCGCGCGTGCGGCGCACCGGCTGCCGGTGCCAAAATTGAAAAAAGCTTTCGCCGTGCTGATGGCGGCGATGGCCAGCGAAATGCTGTACAGCCTGCTGCGCGGATGAGGCCTGCTGCAACCTTGTCCGTTTGCCGGTGGTCGAACTCGTTTGACTGACAGTGAAAGGACGACGCGTGTTGAAAAGCGTGATGGTGTGCGTGGCGGGGCTGCTGGCGGCCGCGCCGGTGGCCTTCGCCTACAGCGACGAGGCCAGGTTGCCCTTCGCCGGCCAGCCGGGCGAGCTGCCGCTGGAGGTGGCGCTGCGCTTCGCCAAGAACCGTCTGGGCGAGGACGGCCGTTTCGAGTACGCCGCGCTGAAGGTGGTCCAGACCAGCCAGCCGGAGGCCTTCGACCGGGCCAGCATCACGCTGATCCGCGAGGGGCTGATGGACGATAGCGTCCAGGGTGTGCGCCAGCGCTTCGAGCTCAGCCGCGAGGACAGCGTCTGGACGCTGCGCGCGGTGACCGAGGACTTCTCCTGCAAGCGCGGGCGCAAGGGCTGGGGGCTCAAGCCCTGCCCCTGAGGCGGCGCGCGCCAAGCAATTGTTTTTTGGGTCTTATCGCCGACGCGAAGACGCCGTTATAATGGGGCAATCATTTTGCGGACGGGCTGACCGGATGCATGCGCGCAGATCGCGCTCCGGGCAGCCCGCCTTTTGTATTTCAGAGTCCAGACAAAGATCGCCATGCAAGAACAATACAGCCCGAGCGCGGTGGAAGCCGCCGCCCAACAGAAATGGCAGAAGACTGCCGCCTTCAAGGCCGTGGAAGACGCGTCGCGTCCCAAGTACTACGCGCTGTCGATGTTCCCGTACCCGTCCGGCAAGCTGCACATGGGCCACGTGCGCAACTACACCATCACCGACGTGCTGGCCCGCTTCAAGCGCCTGCAGGGCTTCAACGTGCTGCAGCCGATGGGCTGGGACGCCTTCGGCCTGCCGGCCGAAAATGCGGCGATGAAGAACGGCGGCGCGCCGGCGGCGTGGACCTACGCCAACATCGAATACATGAAAACCCAGCTGGACAGCCTGGGCTTCGCCCTGGATTGGGAGCGCGAGCTGGCCACCTGCAAGCCGGACTACTACCGCTGGGAGCAGTGGCTGTTCACCCGCCTGTTCGAGAAGGGCGTGATCTACAAGAAGAACGGCGTGGTCAACTGGGACCCGGTGGACCAGACCGTGCTGGCCAACGAGCAAGTGGTGGACGGCCGCGGCTGGCGCTCCGGCGCGCTGGTGGAAAAGCGCGAAATCCCGATGTACTACTTCCGCATCACCGACTACGCCGAGCAGCTGCTGGCGGACCTGGACAAGCTGGACGGCTGGCCGGAGCAGGTCAAGACCATGCAGCGCAACTGGATCGGCAAGAGCTTCGGTTCCGACGTGGTGTTCCCGTACGACGAGGCCAGCATCGGCCATAAGGGCGAACTGAAGGTCTACACCACGCGTCCGGACACGCTGATGGGCGCCACCTACGTCGCCGTCGCCGCCGAACACCCGCTGGCCACCCAAGCCGCGGCCGGCAATGCCGAGCTGCAGGCCTTCATCGCTGAATGCAAGGCCGGCTCGGTGGCCGAGGCCGACATGGCCAAGATGGAAAAGAAGGGCATGGACACCGGCCTGTTCGTGATCCACCCGCTGACCGGCGAACGCTTGCCGGTATGGGTGGCCAATTACGTGCTGTGGGGCTACGGCGAAGGCGCGGTGATGGCCGTGCCGGCGCACGACGAGCGCGATTTCGAGTTCGCCAACAAATACCAGCTGCCGATCAAGCAGGTGATCGCGCTGGTATCCGGCGACGGCGAGTACGACGCCGCCAACTGGCAGGAGTGGTACGGCGCCAAGGATGACACCGTGAAGACGGTCCATTCCGGCAAGTACGACGGTCTGGGCTACCAAGCCGCCTTCGACGCCATCATCAGCGACCTGCAAGCCAAGAGCCTGGGCCAGAAGAAAACCCAGTACCGCCTGCGCGACTGGGGTATCTCCCGTCAGCGTTACTGGGGCTGCCCGATCCCGATCATCCACTGCGCCAGCTGCGGCGACGTGCCGGTGCCGGAAAAAGACCTGCCGGTGACGCTGCCGGAAAACGTGATTCCGGACGGCGCCGGCTCGCCGCTGGCCAAGATGCCGGAATTCTACGAAACCAGCTGCCCGAAGTGCGGCGGCGCGGCCAAGCGCGAAACCGACACCATGGACACCTTCGTGGAGTCCAGCTGGTACTACGCCCGCTACGCCTCTCCGAAGTGCGACACCGCGATGGTGGACAAGCAGGCCGCCGATTACTGGCTGCAAGTCGACCAATACGTGGGCGGCATCGAACACGCGATCCTGCACCTGCTGTATGCGCGCTTCTTCCACAAGCTGATGCGCGACGAAGGCCTGGTGTCGTCGGACGAGCCGTTCAAGAGCCTGCTGACCCAGGGCATGGTGGTGTGCGAGACCTTCTACCGCGACCTGCCCAACGGCACCAAGGACTGGATCGCGCCGCAGGACGTCATCCTGGAACGCGACGCCAAGGGCAAGATCATCGCCGCCAAGCATCGCGTCGACGGCCAGCCGGTGGTAGTGGGCGGCATCGAGAAGATGTCCAAGTCCAAGAACAACGGCGTCGATCCGCAGGAGTTCATCGAGAAATACGGCGCCGACACCGCGCGCCTGTTCATGATGTTCGCCGCGCCGCCGGAGCAGAGCCTGGAATGGTCCGACGCCGGCGTGGAAGGCGCGTTCCGCTTCCTGAAGCGCCTGTGGAAAACCGCGCGCGAGCACATCGCCGCCGGCGTGGTGGCGCCGTATAGCGCGGGCGAGCTGAACGCCAGCCAGAAGGAGCTGCGCTTCAAGCTGCACGGCACCATCCAGAAAGTGGCCGACGACTACGGCCGCCGCCAGCAGTTCAACACCGCCATCGCCGCGGTGATGGAGCTGTTGAACGCCTATGACAAGGCCGACACTGCCGGCGACATCGGCCGCGCCGTGGCGCAGGAAGTGCTGGAAGCCGCCACGCTGCTGCTGTCGCCCATCGTGCCGCACGTCTGCGACGGCATCTGGAGCGCGCTGAAGCCGGGCACCGAGCTGCTGGCGCAAGCCTGGCCCAAGGTGGACGAGGCCGCGCTGGTGAAGAGCGAGATCGAGCTGATGGTGCAGGTGTGCGGCAAGCTGCGCGGCAGCGTGACTGTGGCCGCCGATGCCGCCAAGGACGCGATCGAAGCCGCCGCGCTGGCGCATGAGAACGTGATCAAGTTCATGGAAGGCAAGCCGGCCAAGAAGATCATCGTGGTGCCGGGCCGCCTGGTGAACATCGTCGTTTAATCCTATCCTGACGCGCGGCGCGGGGCAGCCAGGCTGTCCCGCGCCGTTTTGACTGGCGGCCATCCGCCATGGGGGAATACCATGAAAAACATGCTGCAACTGGCCCTGTTCGCCGGCTTCGCCTTGCTGCTGACCGCCTGCGGCTTCCATCTGCGCGGCCTGGGGGGAACGATGAAGCCGCTGCCGTTCTCCACGCTGTATCTGGAGGCCGGCGGCAAGTCGATCGAATCCGACCTGCGCACCGTGCTGGCGCGCCAGCCCAAGCTGGCCGTGCTGGACCAGGCCAAGGGCGCGCAAGCGGTGCTGAGCGTGGTAGGCGAGAACCAGTCCAAGGACATTCTCACCATCAATACCGGCGGCCGCATCAACGAGTATCAGTTGACCTACACCGTCACGGTGCGCGTGGTGCTGAACGGCGTGCCGCTGGAGCCGGACATGACGGCGACCGTTCGCCGCAGCCTCAACTACTCGGATAACCAGGTGTTGGGCAAGCAGCAGGAAGAAGACCTGCTGTGGGCCGACGCGCGGCGCGACGCGACCGAGCAGATCGTGCGTCGTCTGGCTTATCTGAAGGTTCCCGCCGCCGCGCCGGCCGGCGCGCAAAGCGTGAAGCCCGATGCCGTCACTCAGCCCTGACGCGCTGAACGCGGCGCTGTCCAAGGGGCTGGCGCCGCTGTATCTGGTGCATGGCGAGGAAGCGCTGCTGGCGCTGGAGGCGGCCGACGCCGTGCGCCAGGCGGCCCAGGCCGCAGGCTATCTTGAGCGCGAGGTGCTGACGGTGGAGGCCGGTTTCGACTGGTCGCAACTGACCGACTCCATGTCCAGCGTGTCGCTGTTCGCCTCGTTGAAACTGCTGGAAATCCGCATTCCCGGCGGCAAGCCGGGCACCGAGGGCGCGGAGGCCTTGCAGCGCCTGGCCGCTGATCCGCCGCAGGACACGGTGACCCTGATCACTCTGCCCAAGCTGGACAAGGCGCAGCAGCAGAGCAAGTGGTTCACCGCGCTGGACAAGATCGCCCAGATGGTGGAGGCGCGCCCGGTGGGCCGCGCCGAGCTTCCCGGTTGGATCTCCCGCCGGCTGAAGGCCCAGGGTCAGCAGCTTGGCGCGGAGGCGTTGGAGTTCTTTGTCGAGCGGGTGGAGGGCAACCTGCTGGCCGCCCGCCAGGAAGTGGATAAGCTGGCTTTGCTCTATCCCAAGGGTGAGCTGAGCCTGGCCGATCTGCAGGCGGCGGTGGCCAATGTCGCCCGCTTCGACGTGTTCCAGCTGTCCGAGGCCTGGCTGTCCGGCGACACGCCCAGGCTGACGCGCATGCTGGACGGCCTGATGGCCGAAGGCGAGGCGCCGGTGCTGGTGTTGTGGTCGCTGGCCGAGGATGTGCGCATGCTGCTGAAGCTGCGCCAGGGCCTGAAAGACGGCCGCCAGCCGCGCGACATGGCGCGCGAACTGAGGCTGTGGGGCGAGAAGCAAAAGCTGGCCGAACCGGCGCTGCGCCGCATCGGCCCGCGCAAGCTGATGGACGCCTTGTCCGAATGCGCGCGCATCGACCGCCAGATCAAGGGCGTGGAGCCGGGCGAGCCTTGGCAGACCATGCGGGCGCTGGCCACCCGGCTGGCCGCCTGAGCCTATGCCGTTGATAAGGACGGGCCGCAGATTCGGCCCGTTTTTTACGCCCTGGCGAGGCGTGCGCCTAGGGGCTGTTGACATTTGCTGAGCGGTCGCGCCTGGAGGCATTTTGCGCCGAATCGAGGCGTTTCGCGCGCCGCATAGTCATTCTCTGCCAGCGCGGAACAACGAAGAGTCGGCGCGAAAGGCGCCCGGCCCTGCGGGTTTGGCCGCTTTGGGCCGGAGGCCGCGTTGCCCAGTCCTTGCATAGAATGACTATGCGTCGGACTGCGCGCCTTGCCTCCGGCCCAAATCGGCTCAAACGCGATCCGCGCAGCAAACGTCAACAGCCCCTCGAGCGGCGCGAGCATGCAGTACTCCAAGCGTAGCCAGCAAGGTCAAGGCCGCCAGCGCCGCGGCGAGTAGGCTGAGCCGCGCCAACGATCCGCCTTGATCCAGCAGCCAGCCGGCCAGCCAGGCCCCCAGCGCGTTGCCCAGATTGAAGGCGCCGACATTGAAGGTGGAGGCGCGGGCGGCGGCCGGCCCCGCCAGACGGATGACCAGCGCCTGCAACAACATGCACAAGGCAAACGCCATGCTTCCCCATGTCGCCATCAGCAGCAGGGCCAGGCCTAGCCACTCGGCGAGCAGATAAAAGCCGAGCAGGCTGGCGCATAGCAGCAGCAACGTCAGTACCAGGCCGCGGCTCAGGTTCCAGTCGGTCAAGCGGCCGCCCAGCCAACCCCCCAACACCAAACCCATTCCGCACAACAGCAAGACCGGGCTGGCGTATGCCTGCGGCAAGCCGCTGATCTGGTTCAATACGGGCAGCAGATAGGTGAAAAAGGCAAACATGCTGCTGGCGGCGAGCACACTGCATAACAGCGCGAACCAAACCACGCCCGGCAAGCGCGGTGGTTTGGCAGCGCTTGCCGGGCTGCCGGATTGTGCCGGGACCTGCCAGCCAATCAGCAACAGCGTGACGATGCCGAGCGCCATCACCGCGGCGAAGGATGCGCGCCAGCCGCTGACTTGACCAATCAGCGTGCCGGCCGGCACCCCCAGCACATTGGCCAGGGTCATGCCGGAAAACATCAGCGCCATCGCCCGCCCGGCCATGCCGGGCGGAGCCAGCCGCGCCGCCATCACCGCGGCCGTGCCGATGAAGCTGGCGTGGCAAAAGGCAGTCAGCACCCGCGCCAGCAATAAAGGCATCAGGCTGGGCGCGAGCAGGCAGGCGAGATTGCCGGCGACGAAAATCGACATCAAGCCCATCAGCGCCCGTTTTTCCTCCAAGCGGGCGATGAGGCCGGCCAATACGGGTCCGCCCGCCACGACGCCCAAAGCGTAGGCCGATACCAGATAGCCGGCGCGGGACAGCGGGATGTGCAGATCGGCCGCCATGATGGGCAGCAGACCCATGATGATGAATTCGGAGGTGCCGATGGCAAAGGCGGCGACGGCCAGCGTCAACAGGGCGGGGCTGAGTAAGCGGGGGGAAGGCATGGCGAGTCCTGTCAATGATGGGATGCGCTAGGGGCTGTTGACGTTTGGTGAGTGGATCGCGTTTGCGCCGATTTGGGCCGGAAGCAAGGCGCACAGTCCGACGCATAGTCATTCTATGCAAGGGCTGGGCAACGCGGCTTCCGGCCCAAAGCGGCCAAACCCGCAGGGCCGGGCACCTTTCGCGCCGACTCTTCGTTGTTCCGCGCTGGCAGAGAATGACTATGCGGCGCGCGAAACGCCTCGATTCGGCGCAAAACGCATCCCGGCGCGACCGCTCACCAAACGTCAACAGCCCCTAGCCTAAACCCCGCATGGCGCAGGAAACAGGTGGCCAGCCCTCCGCACTGTCCGGAGCCATTTGTCATGAATGGCGCTACACTGCCCGCAATGGAAAGGAGGACGCGGTGTTGGCTTCATTGAGTGATTTATCGGTTTTCATCGCGGTGGCGGAGCAAGGCAGCTTTGTCGGCGCGGGAAGGCTACTGGGGGTTTCCGCGTCGGCGGTGGGTAAGCGCATCAGTCGCTTGGAAAGGGAAATGGGCATGCGCTTATTGCAGCGCAGCACTCGCGCGCAGGCCCTGACTGCGGAAGGAGAAACGGTATTGCGCCGCGGCCGGAGCATGCTGGCGGAGGCTGAAGCGATGCGCGCGGAGCTGGAGCGCGCCAGCCGCCTGCCGGGAGGCGTATTGCGGCTCAGCCTGCCGCCTATCGGCGGCGTGTTGATCGAGCCTCTGGCGGCGTTCCAGCTGCACTACCCCGATATCGCGTTGGAGCTGGATTACAGCGAGCGCAATGTCGACCTGATCGAGGAGGGCTTCGATGCGGTGATCCGGGTTGGCGAGGAGGATGACAGTAAGCTGCGCAGCCTGTCGCTGGCGGGGTTTCGCCGGCTGATCGTGGCCGCGCCGAGCTACCTGGCGCGCTATGGCCTCCCTGATCATCCCAAGCAGTTGGCGCAACATCGGCTGATCCACTACCGCTCGCCCAATAGCGGCAAACTGGAAACCTGGCCCTTGGTCGATGCGGATCTGCCGCGCGCGCTGGTGTGCAATAGCGTGCATGCGCGGCTGGAGTTTGTTCTGCAAGGGCAAGGCATTGCTTGTCTGCCGGACGTTTCCATTCAGCGGGAGCTGGGCGATGGCAGCTTGCTGCCCTTATTGAACAGCGAAAGCGGCGAGCTTGTGCCATTGCGGCTGCTTTGGCCATCATCGCGCGGAGTTTCGGCCCGGTTGGCGGTGTTTCTGGACTTTATGCGGCAGCAGGCTGCATCAATCTGTGCATAAGTTTTGGATATTGCCATTGCTGTGGGTAAGTTGGCATCGACTGATGATGCCCATTGCTGCCATCCGCATCGCTTAAGCAGCAGCCGCTTGATGATTGGCCAGGCCTTCGCTGCCGATCTGGCGCTGTTCGGCCAAATGAGTTCGGCAATGCCGCGCCTGAGGAGCGCGGCTGTTGGGCGGCCTACTCGCGGTGATACGGATGGTTGTTGAGTATGGAGTAGGCGCGGTAGATCTGTTCGGCCAGCATCACCCGCACCATGCCGTGCGGCAGGGTCATTGCGGACAGCTGCAGCAGCACGTCGGCGCGCTGTTTCAGTTCGGTCGACAGGCCGTCGGCGCCGCCGATGACGAACACCACGTCGTCGCCGCCCGCCATCCATTCCTTCAGACCTTCCGCCAGCTTGACCGAGGTCCAGTTCTTGCCGCGCTCGTCCATCACCACCAGCCGCGCGCGCGGCGGGATGGCGGCCATCAGCCGTTCGTGTTCGGCGGCGATGCCTTTCTCGGCGGTGACGCCGCCGCCGCGTTTCTCCGGCTTGATCTCTTTCAGCTCAAGGCTGATGTCGCGGCCGAATCGCTTGGCGTAGTCGGAATAGGCTTCATCGACCCAGCGCGGCATCTTGGTGCCGACGGCGAGTATGGTGATTTTCATCGGGAAGGGCTTGTGCGAATGGAGAAACAAGGGCGGGCCTGATGCCCGCCCGGAGGGTCAGCTTAGACGGCAGACCACGGCTTGGCCGCGCCGACGGCGAAGCTGGGCTTCTGGCCGCCCCACAGCGCTTCGATGTCGTAGTAGTCGCGCACGGCGGGCAGCATCACATGCACCACCACGTCGCCGGCATCCACCAGCACCCATTCGCCGCTTTCGTGGCCTTCGCTGCCGACGATGTCCACGCCGGCTTCCTTCAGTTTCACTTGCACGCTGTTGGCCAGCGCCTTCACCTGGCGGTTGGAATCGCCGGTGGCGACGATCATGCGCTGGAACAGCGAGGTGAGTTTGCTGGTATCCAGCTCGATGATGTCCTTGCCCTTGATGTCTTCCAGGGCTTCGATAGCCAGTTTGCTGATTTCTTGAATTTCCATAAGTCCTTTTCCTGTGCCGGTACTTAGCAGGCACAGGCCGGCAAGAGGTACCAAAAAGAGCGGGTAGGGCGGCGCCTTACCGGTATAGCCCCTGCCGGCGGATGTAGGCCAGCACGGCGGGGTCGATCAGGCCGTCCACCGCTTCGTCCGCGGCCAGCATCGCCCTCAGGCGGGTGGCGGACAGATCGAGCGGCGGCAGGGCCAGGGGCCGGATTGTACCGGAAGCTGTTCGATTTGAAAAATCATGGACTTGCCGAGTGCGCCACTCGTCCAGCACTGGCGGCGGCAGCTGGTCCGGATCGAAGCCGGGGCGCAGGGCGACGGCCAGGTTGGCCAGGGCGAACAGCTCGCGCCACGCCTTCCAGCTGGACAGCTGGGCCAGCGAGTCGCCGCCGATCAGGAACCATAGCTCGGCGGCCGGGCCGAGCTCGGCGCGCAGCTCGCGCAGGGTTTCCACGGTATAGGCGGCGCGAGGACGGCGGATTTCGCGGTCGTCGGCGCGCAGCGCCGGCTCGCCGGCGACGGCGAGGCGCACCATTTCCAAGCGCTCGGCCGGGCTGGCGCGGGGGCCGCTGTCGCGGTGATAGGGTTGCCCGGCAGGGATCAGCCGGACTTCATCGAGCTGCAATTCCGCGGCGAAGGCCCGCGCCATGCGCAGATGGGCATGGTGGATGGGGTCGAACGTGCCGCCAAAAATGCCGATGCGCGGATTCATGCGGCGGGCGCCACCTCTTCGGCATCGCCGTAACCGTTGACGATCACTTCCAGCCGGCCGGTGGACGGGTGGATCACCATGCCGTGTACCGGGACGTCCTTGGGTATCAAGGGGTGGTTGCGTATGGTCTGCACGGTGTGGCGCACGCTGTCGGATACGTTGTCGAAGCCCTTGAGCCAGGTGTCCAGGTCGATGCCGGCCGCGCGCAGCGTGGCGATGGTGTCTTCGCTGATGCCGCGCTCCTGGGCGCTGGCCAGGATGGTGTTCGGATCGATGGCGCGCATGCCGCAGTCGCGATGCGCCACCACGCAGATTTCCTCGGCGCGCAGCTCGTATACGGCGACGATCAGGCTGCGCATGACCGAACCCCACGGATGGGTGATCAGCGCGCCGGCGTTCTTGATCAGCTTGGCGTCGCCGTTCTTCAGGCCCATGGCCTTGGGCAGCAGCTCCACCAGGCGGGCATCCATGCAGGCCAGGATGGCCAGGCCTTTGCCGGGAAACTTGTCGGTTTTGTATTGCTCGTACTCGCGGCTTTCCACGAAAGCGCGGTTGTGTTCGAGCAGGGTATTCAGTCGGTCCATGCTGTCTATATTCCTGTGCGGATGACGTGTACGGGACGTATTCACGTTCATTCTCCCGCCTTGCTTCAGGGAAAACAAAGGTCAATACGCCCTGGTGCTTTTACTCCATTCCGGGCGGCATGCTATCACCAGTCGGCAAAGTCGGGACAGAAATTCGCAGCAGGCGGGTCTGTTCGGGGGCGGGACCATGCGATGGCGGGCTGGCGCACTAATTATACAGAGTTTGATGAATCTCCTTGCCGTAGCCGGTGGGCTTGCCTAGAATCGCGCCTCCTTAAATATTAATGCTTGCTTATTTTGGAGCGCTTTGTGAACGAGAAATTGGCCAACCCGGCCCCGCTGGGCCTGATGGGCTTCGGCATGACCACCATTCTTTTGAATATCCATAACGCCGGCTTTTATCCGATCAGCGCCATGATCCTGGCGATGGGCCTGTGCTATGGCGGCGTGGCGCAGATCATCGCCGGCATCATGGAATTCCGCCGCGGCAATACTTTCGGCGTGACCGCCTTCCTGTCTTACGGCTTGTTCTGGCTGAGCCTGGTTGTGCTGCTGGTGCTGCCCAAGATGGGTCTGGCCGATGCCACCCCGGAAGGCTATATGGCCTGGTATCTGTTGCTGTGGGGCGTGTTCACGCTGTTCATGCTGCTGGGCACCGTCCATTACCCGCGCGTGAAGCAGTTCGTGTTCGCCTCGCTGACCGTTCTGTTCTTCCTGCTGGCGGCGCGCGACTTCACCAGCAGCGCCGTGATCGGCATGATCGCCGGCTTCGAAGGCATCGTCTGCGGCGCCAGCGCCATCTATTTGGCGATGGCTACTGTGCTGAACGAACAGCACGGCCGCACCGTGCTGCCCATCGGCGCGCGCTGATTTGAGTCTGTCGGTCTCGAACCGCCCCGCAGGCGCCAGCCGCGGGGCGTTTTCTTTAACAGCGATGGCGTCCCAGCCACATCAATACGATTTGCACCAGCACCGCCAAGGCCAGCGCGCTGCCGAAGGCCAAGGGCGTAGGCAACGCGCCTAAAGCCAGGGCGAGGGCGATGCAGAACGCGACAAAGGCATAAAAGCCGCGCACCATGCCGCGCAGTAGCCGAATGGTGACGGCGGGGCCGGCGCTGATGTGGCTGAACACCGCCAGCACCGAACCCAGCACCGGAAACACCGCCAACAGGCCGCTGAGGCTGGGACCTAATCGGGATGACAGGCCGGTGATGGCAAGCACCAGGGCGGCTCCGGCCAGCATGCGGGCCGCCATGCCGGCATGGCGCGGCGGCCGATCAGGCGCATTGGGCGGCGCGGGAAAGCATTTGTCGGCCAGCGGCAGAAAAAGGAGACCGAAAACGGCGCATTGCCAACCGGACGGCTGCGCCCAGTGGCTTAACGCCACCGCCAGCGAGTAAGCCGCCAAACCAGCCAGCAAGCTGAGCGGCCATGACTGGTTTCGCGCCGCCCAGCTATACGCGATGCCGAACACCAGATTGGCGCTGGTGCCCAGCGCGGCGGCGAGAGAGGCCTCCCGGACGAAGGCGACATCCTGCTCCAGGCTCAGAATCAGCAAAATGGAGCCGGTGATCACCGGAAAGCCGGCCAGCGCGCCGGCCACGCCCGGTCCCCATTTCTTGGCCGCGAGGCTGATGAGCCAGATCAGCGCGGGGACCAGCAGCAATTTCAGCAACAGCATATGGTTTCCTGCGGGCCGCGCTACCAGCGCGACACATGATCCTCGGTCACGCCGACCAGCTCCCGCACCGGGTGGCGCTCGCCGCTGTCGGGGTCGATCAGCGTGCCGTTGAAACGGCCTATCGGCTGCACGTAGCGGCTGGCGGCGATGAGCAGGTTCTTGTCTTCGCGCCGCGCGCCTTCCGGCGTGAACGTCAGATCGACCACGCCGTCCGCGCTGGCGACGCGCCACGGCGCCAGCGGATCGTTTGGCTGGTAATCGAACGAGGCGGCGCCGACGCGGAAGAGTTTGCCATGCAGCCACACGGCGTTTTCGGCGTCGCCCATGAAGCCCTGCTGCAGATTGAAGCCGATGTTTCTGCCGTGCGCGCTGGCCCAGCGCCAGCGCGTCTCGCGCGCCAGCAGCCCGTTGGAATAGTCCAGCGAGGCCACCGCGCCCGCCAGGTCGAAGCGGCCGCCGGCGCAGCGCGCTTCGCCGCTCACCGCCAGGCCGCCGCTCTTGTGCGTGCTGTGCGCCAGATAGTTGGCCGGCGCGATGGCGGCCAGCACCGGCGGCGCGGCGCTCAAGTCGACGACGGCGTCCAGCGTCAGTTTGCGGCTGCTTAGGCTCAGCCGCAGCGCGTCGCCGTCGCGTTGGAAGCGGAAGTCGTGGCCGGGCAGGCGGAAGCGGGCATGGCCGAACACGCGGTCGTCCACCTGCGCGCCGAGGCCGGGCAGGCCGTTGGCGCTGGCGGCGGCGGTGACCTGGCGCCGGCGGCGGTCAAACAAATAGGCGAAGGCGGTGCCGTTCCAGCCGACATCGACGATGGCGAAGCCGATGAAAAAGTCGGCATGCGCCAGCGCGGCGTATTGCCAGCGCTTGTGGTGCAGCGGGCGGGTCAGCCGTTGGCGGGGCGTCAGGGCCAGCGCCTGCCAGCTCAGATCGTCGACTATGCCTTGATAGACGCCGAAAGCGGGGCGGCCGGGGGCATCGAGCAGGCGCGGCGGCGCGGCGGGCAGCAGGGTCATGGCGGTTGGCAGGCAGTGAGGACGAATCGAGTCTAGCCGGAATCCTTTCGTCATGAACAGGGGCGAACAACAAATGTTTAGCAATGCGCACAACTTGTCCAATGCAACTTTCATGGCTTCCCGGCTATCATAGGGTCCATGATGAAACGTCGCCTGTTGTGTGCGCTGCTGGCCTCGATCCTGGCGCAGCCGCTGTCCGTCCGCGCCGATCTGCCCGATCTGGGCGAAGTCTCCGATGCCTCCCTCTCTCTGTCCGATGAGTCGCGCATCGGCCGCAACGCCCTGCGCGCGATGCGCGAGGCCGGCGATGTGTTGGACGACCCGGAAATCAACAGTTATCTGAACGACATCGGCGGGAAGTTGTCCGCCTCGGTGTCGCTGCAAGGCGTGCGCTTCACTTATTTCTGCGTCGCGGATACCGGCATCAACGCTTTCGCGATGCCCGGCGGCTACGTGGGGGTCAATATCGGCTTGATCCTGGCCACGCAGAGCGAGGGCGAGCTGGCCGGCGTGCTTGGCCATGAAACCGCTCACGTCGCCCAGCGCCATATCGCCCGGATGCAGGCCGCCAACAGCGCCACCAGTCCCTTGCTGTTGCTCGGCACCATCGTCGCCGCCGCGCTGGCGGCCAAGGCCGGCAGCGGCGAGGGCGCCATGGGCGCGGTATCGGCCGGCATGGGTTTGTCGATTTCCCGCCAGTTGGCGTTCTCGCGCGATTTCGAACGCGAAGCCGACCGCATCGGCATGCAGTACATGAGCAACGCCGGCTACGACGTGCGCAATATGGCCTCGTTCTTCCAGCGCCTGGAGCAGGCCAGCCGATACACCGACAGCGCGGCCTACGCCTTCCTGCGCACCCACCCGGTGACGGTGGAGCGGATCAGCGAGGCGCAGAACCGCGCGCTGGATTATCCGGTGAAGATGCGCGCCGACAGCACCGACTACCTGCTGGTGCGCGAGAAGCTGCGCAACCTGACCATGACGCCGGAGGAGGCGGTGGCGTATTACAACAGCACGCTGAGCCGCGGGCTGTACCTCAGTGAAGGCGCCAACTGGTATGGCTTGGCGCGGGCCAAGCTGCAGCAGCACGACCGCGCAGGCGCGCGCGAGGCGCTGGCCAAGGCCCGCGCCAAGCTGCCGAATAACCCGATGCTGTACGGCTTGGAAGTGGAGATCGCCCGCGACGGCAGCGACTGGGCCGGGGCGGCCAAGGCGGCGCGCGCCGGCCTGGAAGCCTTCCCGCGCAATGCGGCCCTGCAGCTGGCGCAGCTGGATGTGGCGCTGGACAGCGGCGACCGCAAGACGGCGCAGGCGCTGCTGCGCCCGCTGCTGGACAGCAAGCGCGACGATCCGGCGCTGTATCGGCGCGAGGCCAAGCTGTACGCAGACAAAGATCCGCTGCGCTACCACGCCGCGCTGGGCAATGCTTTCTATTACGAACAGCGTTACAACGCGGCGATGGAGCAGTATCAGCTGGCCAGCAAGGCCAAGGGCGATGATTTCTATCTGCGCTCCATGGTGGATGCCCGCCTGCGCGAAGTGGCGCCGCTGGCCAAGGAAGAACGCAAGGCTGACCGCAATTGAAACAAATGTTTCAAATTCGCGCGAGTTATCGCAAAAAAACAACATGATGCGTTGCACCATCGATTGTTTTTGCGACTTCCTGCTGTCATCGGTCGTTACGCCTATTCCTTTACGAATGTAACCAGTCGTACACTGGCGTAGTCTCGCAATATCAATTCGCAAATGAACATTTTTATTTGCGAATCTGTTCGTTTATAATCGCAAATCAAATAATTGGCTCGGTTTCGAGCCGATTGCATAAACGCGGGGCCGGCACCACGACGCGGTCCCCGATGTCACCCGCTGTGAGGACCAGAGATGGCTGCAACTTTCCCTGACGATATCGATCCGTTGGAAACCCAGGAGTGGACTGAAGCGCTGGAATCGGTGCTGGACAACGAAGGCGCAGAACGCGCGCACTTCCTGCTGGAAAAAATGGTCGAGCGCACCCGCCGTCGCGGTGCCCACCTGCCGTTCGACGCTACCACCGCGTATCAGAACACCATCCCGGTCGGCAAAGAAGTCAAGTCGCCGGGCAACCACGAGATGGAGCATCGCATCCGCTCGATCAACCGCTGGAACGCCGCCGCCATGGTGCTGCGCGCCGGCAAGAAGGATCTGGAGCTGGGCGGCCACATCGCATCGTTCCAATCTTCCGCCACGCTGTACGACGTCGGCTTCAACCACTTCTGGCGCGCCCAGAACGACGAGCAAGACGGCGATCTGATCTATTTCCAAGGCCACATCGCGCCGGGCGTGTACGCCCGCGCCTTCATGGAAGGCCGCCTGACCGCCGAGCAAATGGATAGCTTCCGCCAGGAAGTGGACGGCAAGGGCCTGTCCTCGTATCCGCACCCGTGGCTGATGAAGGACTTCTGGCAGTTCCCGACCGTTTCCATGGGCCTGGGCCCGCTGATGGCCATCTACCAAGCCCGCTTCCTGAAGTACCTGGAAAGCCGCGGCCTGGCCAAGACCCATGGCCGCAAGGTGTGGTGCTTCTGCGGCGACGGCGAAATGGACGAGCCGGAATCGCTGGGCGCCATCGCCATGGCCGCGCGCGAAGGCCTGGACAATCTGGTGTTCGTGATCAACTGCAACCTGCAGCGTCTGGACGGCCCGGTGCGCGGTAACGGCAAGATCATCCAGGAACTGGAAGGCGACTTCCGCGGTTCCGGCTGGAACGTGCTGAAAGTGATCTGGGGCTCCCGTTGGGACCCGCTGCTGGCCATGGACACCAAGGGCCTGCTGAAGAAGCGCATGGACGAGTGCGTGGACGGCGACTACCAGACCTTCAAGTCCAAGGACGGCGCTTACGTTCGCGAACACTTCTTCGGCAAGTACCCGGAGCTGCGCGAAATGGTGGCCAATATGTCCGACGAAGAGATCTGGAATCTCAACCGCGGCGGCCACGACCCGCATAAGGTGTACGCGGCTTACCACGAAGCCACCCACAACGCCAACGGCCGTCCGACCGTGATCCTGGCCAAGACCATCAAGGGTTACGGCATGGGCGCGTCCGGCGAGGCGATGAACATCGCTCACCAGGCCAAGAAGATGGACCTGGACAGCCTGCGCAAATTCCGCGACCGCTTCGGCATCCCGGTGTCCGATGAAGAGCTGCCGAACGTGCCGTACTACCTGCCGCCGGAAGACAGTCCGGAAATGAAGTACATGCGCGAACGCCGCGCCCAGCTTGGCGGCTACCTGCCGGCCCGCAAGCCGGTGAAGACCGTTCTGGAAGTGCCGCCGCTGTCGGTGTTCGACGGCCAGCTGCAATCGTCAGGCGAGCGCGAGTACTCCACCACCATGGCCTTCGTGCGCATGCTGGGCACGCTGCTGAAGGACAAGAACATCGGCAAGCGCATCGTGCCCATCGTGCCGGACGAGTCCCGCACTTTCGGCATGGAAGGCATGTTCCGCCAGTACGGCATCTGGTCCACCCAGGGCCAGAATTACGTGCCGCAGGACGCCGACCAGCTGATGTTCTACAAGGAATCCAAGGACGGCCAGATCCTGCAGGAAGGCATCAACGAGCCGGGCGCCATGGCCGACTGGATCGCCGCGGCGACCAGCTACGCCAACAGCAGCCAGCCGATGATTCCGTTCTACATCTACTACTCGATGTTCGGCTTCCAGCGCATCGGCGACCTGGCCTGGGCGGCAGGCGACATGCGCGCCCGCGGCTTCCTGCTGGGCGGCACCGCCGGCCGCACCACGCTTAACGGTGAAGGCCTGCAGCATGAAGACGGCCACAGCCACATCCAGGCCGGCCTGATCCCGAACTGCATCAGCTATGACCCGACTTTCGCCTACGAGCTGGCGGTGATCGTGCAGGACGGCCTGCGCCGCATGTACGCGGAGCAGGAAGACGTCTTCTACTACCTGACCCTGATGAACGAAAACTACGCCCACCCGGCCATGCCGGCAGGCGCGGAAGAGGGCATCCTGAAGGGCATGTACCTGCTGCAGGACGGCGGCGATGCCAAGGTCAAGGTGCAGCTGATGGGTTCCGGCACCATCCTGCGCGAAGTGATGGCCGCGGCCGAACTGCTGAAGAACGACTTCGGCATCGGCGCCGACATCTGGAGCGTGACCTCCTTCAACCAGCTGCGCCGCGACGGCATGGAAGCCGAGCGCCACAACTTGCTGAACCCGACCGCCGAGGCCCGCGTCTCCTACGTCGAACAGCAGCTGGCTGGCCGCTCCGGCCCGGTGGTTGCCGCAACCGACTACATCCGCAACTACGCCGACCAGATCCGCGCCTACGTGCCGGGCCGCTATGTCGTGCTGGGCACCGACGGTTTCGGCCGCTCGGACAGCCGCGCCAACCTGCGCTCCTTCTTCGAAGTCGACCGCTACCACGTGGCGCTGGCGGCCCTGTCCGCCCTGGCCCGCGACGGCAAGATCGAAGGCGCCAAGGTGGCCGAGGCCATCGCCAAGTACGGCATCAAGACCGACAAGCTGCCGAGCTGGAAGGTGTAACGGTAGGGCGGAAGCCCCGGCATGACTGAGCGAGGCAAGCGAAGCGTCGCGAAGGAATACGGGGCGTTCCGCCTTTACTATGGCAAGCGAATCTGTAGCGGATATCCGGCGGAACGCCCCGAGAGGGGCTTCCGCCCTACGAATGGAAAGCTCATGAGCAATCTGATCGAACTGAAAGTGCCCGACATCGGCGGCCACAGCAATGTAGACATCATCGAAGTATTCATCGCCCCGGGCCAGACCGTGTCCGTGGACGACTCCCTGATCACCCTGGAAACCGACAAGGCCACCATGGAAGTGCCGGCCGAAGCCGCCGGCGTGATCAAGGAAGTGAAAGTCGCCGTGGGCGGCAAGATTTCCGAAGGCGATGTGATCGCCATCCTGGAAGTGGGCGCAGCCGCGTCCGCTCCGACCCCGGCGGCAGCCGCGCCGGCGCCCGCAGCCGCTCCGGCCGCTGCCCCGGCTCCGGTAGCCGCCGCTCCCGCCGCCGCGCCTGCCGCCCCGGCGGCTTCCGGCCGCAGCGAAATCCGCGTGCCGGACATCGGCGGCCATAACGGCGTCGACGTGATCGAAGTGACCGTCAAAGTCGGCGACGAAATCGCCGTCGACGACAGCCTGATCACGCTGGAAACCGACAAGGCCACCATGGAAGTGCCGGCCACCGCCGCGGGCAAAGTGGTGGAAGTGAAGATCAAGGTGGGCGACAAGGTCAGCGAAGGCGACCTGATAGTCGTGGTGGCGACCGAGCAAGGTAGCGAAGCGTTGCGAGGAAGTGGCGCTGTCGCAGCCGCTTCCGCCCCGGTCGCCGCCGCGCCCGCAGCCGCGCCGGTGGTGGCGCCGGTCGCCGCCGCCGTGTCCGCCGCCATCGACGAAATCGCCTTCTCCAAGGCCCACGCCGGTCCGTCCGTGCGCCGCCTGGCGCGCGAACTGGGCGTGGACCTGGGCAAGGTGAAGGGCAATGGCCGCAAGGGCCGCATCACCGAAGACGACGTCAAAGCCTTCGTCAAGGGCGTGATGCAGAACCCGGCCGCTCTGGCCCCGGCTGCCGCGCAGGCCGGCTCCGGCGCGGGTCTGGACCTGCTGCCGTGGCCGAAGGTGGACTTCGCCAAGTTCGGCCCGATCGAAACCAAGCCGCTGTCGCGCATCCAGAAGATTTCCGGCGCCAATCTGTCGCGCAACTGGGTGATGATCCCGCACGTCACGTTCAACGACGAGTGCGACATCACCGAGCTGGAAGACTTCCGCAAGACCGTGGGCAAGGAATGGGAAAAGTCCGGCCTGAAGATCAGCCCGCTGGCCTTCATCATCAAGGCCGCCGCCGAGGCGCTGAAGGCCTTCCCGACCTTCAACAGCTCGCTGGACGGCGACAACCTGGTGCTGAAGCAGTACTACCACATCGGTTTCGCCGCCGACACGCCTAACGGCCTGGTGGTGCCGGTGATCAAGGACGCGGACAAGAAGGGCCTGCGCCAGATCGCCCAGGAACTGACCGACCTGTCCAAGCTGGCCCGCGAAGGCAAGCTGAAGCCGACCGACATGCAGGGCGCGACCTTCACCATCTCGTCCCTGGGCGGCATCGGCGGCACCAGCTTCACGCCTATCGTGAACGCGCCGGAAGTGGCCATCCTCGGCGTCTGCAAGTCGCAGATCAAGCCGGTGTGGAACGGCAAGGAATTCGCGCCGCGCCTGATGTGCCCGCTCTCCCTGTCCTTCGATCACCGCGTGATCGACGGCGCGGCCGCCGCGCGCTTCACCGTGCACCTGGGCAAGCTGCTGTCGGACGTGCGCCGTCTGATCCTGTAATGGTAGGGCGGAAGCCTCGGCTTGCCGAGGCGTTCCGCCTTCTCCTTGCCGCATGCAATACGGCGGAACGCCCCCGGTAAAGCGGGGGCTTCCGCCCTACGGATGGAAAACCATGAGCAATCTGATCGAATTGAAAGTCCCGGACATCGGCGGCCACAACAACGTGGACGTGATCGAAGTGTTCGTCAAGCCGGGCGACGTGATTGAAAAAGAAGCCAGCCTGATCACGCTGGAAACCGACAAAGCCACCATGGAAGTGCCGGCCGAAGCCGCCGGCACCGTCAAGGAAGTGCGCGTCGCCGTGGGCAGCAAGGTCTCCGAAGGCGACCTGATCGTGGTGCTGGAAGCGGGCGCCGCTGCCGCCGCCGCGCCGGCTGAAGTCAAGCCGGTGGAAACTGTGGGCGTGGCTTCCGCCACCACCCAAGCCGGCTTCGCGCCGCAAGCCGCGCCGATCGCCGCCAGCCATAGCGGCGGCGCCGACATCGAGTGCGACGTGATGGTGCTGGGCGGCGGCCCCGGCGGCTACTCCGCCGCCTTCCGCGCGGCCGACCTGGGCCTGAAGGTCGTCATCGTCGAGCGCTACGCCACCCTGGGCGGCGTGTGCCTGAACGTGGGTTGCATCCCGTCCAAGGCGCTGCTGCACAACGCCGCGGTGATCGACGAAGTGAGCCACCTGGCCGCCAACGGCATCAAGTTCGGCAAGCCGGAAGTCGATATCGACATGCTGCGCGGCTACAAGGAAAAGGTCATCGCCAAGCTGACCGGCGGCCTGGGCGGCATGGCCAAGGCGCGCAAGGTGGAGATCGTGCGCGGCAACGGCCGCTTCATCGATCCGCATCACATCGAAGTCTCGCTGACCACCGGCAAAGGCCGCGAAGAGTCCGGCGAGAAGAAGATCGTCAAGTTCAAGAACGCCATCATTGCCGCCGGCTCCCGCGTGGTGAAGCTGCCGTTCATCCCGGACGATCCGCGTGTGGTGGACTCCACCGGCGCGCTGGAGCTGAAGGGCGTGGCCGACCGCATGCTGATCATCGGCGGCGGCATCATCGGCCTGGAAATGGGCACCGTCTACTCCACGCTGGGCGCGCGCCTGGACGTGGTGGAAATGATGGACGGCCTGATGCAGGGCGCCGACCGCGACCTGGTCAAGGTATGGCAGAAGTGGAACGCGCACCGCTTCGACAACATCATGCTGAACACCAAGACCGTGGCCGTGGAGCCGAAGGAAGACGGCGTGTGGGTGACCTTCGAAGGCGCGCAAGCCCCGAAGGAACCGCAACGCTACGACCTGGTGCTGTACGCCACCGGCCGCGCGCCTAACGGCAAGCTGATCGGCGCGGAAAACGCCGGCATCGCGGTGACCGACCGCGGCTTCATCCAGGTGGACAAGCAGCAGCGCACCAATGTGCCGCACATCTTCGCCATCGGCGACATCGTCGGCCAGCCGATGCTGGCGCACAAGGGCGTGCATGAAGGCCACGTGGCGGCGGAAAACTGCGCCGGCATGAAGTCCTACTTCGACGCCCGCGTGATCCCTGGCGTGGCCTACACCGATCCGGAAGTGGCTTGGGTGGGCGTGACCGAAGACGAAGCCAAGAAGCAGGGCCTGAAGATCGAGAAGGGCGTGTTCCCGTGGGCCGCCTCCGGCCGCGCCATCGCCAACGGCCGCGACGAAGGCTTCACCAAGCTGATCTTCGACGCCGAAAGCCACCAGATCATCGGCGGCGGCATCGTCGGCCCGCACGCCGGCGACATGATAGGCGAGGTGTGCCTGGCGATCGAGATGGGTTGCGACGCGACCGACATCGGCAAGACCATCCACCCGCACCCGACGATGGGCGAGTCCATCGGCATGGCGGCGGAAGTGGCGCACGGCACCTGCACGGACCTGCCGCCGCAACGCAAGAAGTAAAGTTTGATCGGCGGTTGATTGATCGCCATCAGATGAAGAAGGGGCAAGCCTTGGGGCTTGCCCTTTTTGTTTTTGCTGGATGATATGATAAGTGGATTTTGTAGGGCGGAAGCCCGCGAAGCGGGCGTTCCGCCGCCATCAAGCCTTTCTTCGAAGGAGGGAGAGGGGGCGGGGAGAGGGGGACGTTGCTGGGTGTATGCCCGTGGGCACGAGTTTTGTGTCCGCTTCGCGGACGGATGATTTTGATGCCGGTTCCGCCCGGCGGACGGGCCAGGGGCTGTGCGGCCAGCCCCTTGGAATCCCAGGCCGCCCCAACCGCCCGGCGAAACCCCGGCTCCAAAGCCATTTCCAAGGAGCCGCCGGAACTACATGCGTGCGAATCTTTGATTCGCTCAGCGGTATGCGCTAACGTCGCCCCGCGTCGAACAACCGGCGGCTTGAGCGTGCCAATCTTTGATTGGCTCAGCTCTGGCCTTGGGAATGGTTTCGGAGCCGGCTCGTGCTGATGGGGGATGGGGCGAGTCGGTTCGGTTTGGTGCTCAAGCTGGCCCTGGGATTCGTTGGCGTGTAGGTTGGAGCTGAGCGCAGCGAAGCCCAACGTTTACCGCGGGTGTGCTGGAGGTAATCCATGCGTTATCGTCGGTTAATAGCAGAAGGCGGCACATGTTTCCTCACCGTGAACTTGGCGGATCGGCGACAAGACTATCTGACTCGTCATATCGACGTTTTACGGCAGGCTGTTCGCCAAGTGCGTGACCGCCATCCCTTTGAGATCGTCGCCATGGTGGTGTTGCCGGATCATTTCCATGCGGTATGGACCTTCCCGGAGGGCGATGCGGACTATCCGACAAGAATGGCTCTGATCAAGGCGGCATTTTCGCGCAATCTACCCAAAATCGAACGAATTCGGGAGAGTCGAGAGCGCAAGCGGGAGCGCGGCATCTGGCAGCGGCGGTATTGGGAGCATCAGATCCGGGATGAGGCGGATTTGCAGGCGCATGTGGATTACATCCATTACAACCCGGTCAAGCATGGCCATGTGGAGCGAGTGCTTGAGTGGCCGTATTCCAGCTTTCATCGCTATGTCAGGTTGGGGTGGTTGCCTGAGGATTGGGCAGGGGAAAGCGTTGTGGTGCAGTTGCAGGAGTAGGGCGCGGTGAACGTTGGGCTTCGCTGCGCTCAGCGCCAACCTACGATGGAGACCAACTTACCGGATTGATCGCCGAACCGGGCCGGATGCTGGTCAACAACACCGACTTGGTCAAACTGGCCGCCGCCTGCCACTTGCTACTGGCGGAACGGATGGGGCGGATTGCCGGCTGATGGCAAATAGGGTTGGATGACGGGGGGCGGGGCGATGGCTGCCCCTTCTTCTTGGGCATGCGATGATTTCCGGGTAGCGGAAAGAAAGGTTGAGCATGGATGAGTTGTGGCGGCAGTTCGAGGCATGGCTGGCCGAGCATTGGCCGGATGGGTTGGCGAGTTTGAATCCGCCGGCCAGCGACGCGCAAATCGCCGAGCTGGAGCGGCAGGTGGGCGTGACGCTGCCGGCCGATTATGTGGCCTGCCTGAAGATTCATGACGGGCAGAGCGGCGGCGACTTCCTGTTCGACGGGATGGCATTCCTGTCTTGCGAGGAGGTGTACCGGCAGTGGCGCGTCAGGAAGGAACTGTTGGACGACGGCGTTTTCGCTGGCGAAACGTCGGAGCCGGAAGCGGGCGTCAAGAACGACTGGTGGAATCTGCGCTGGATTCCCTTCACCCACAACAGCGGCGGCGATCATCTATGCCTGGACCTGGACCCGGCGGAATCGGGCACGCTTGGGCAGGTGATTACTATGTGGCATGAAACCGGCGACCGCGAGCGGGTGACGGCGGGGTTTGAAGCGTATTTCGCCGATTTTGTGGCCGGCGCGCTGGATGGCCGTTACACGTATTCGGAGGAATATGGCGGCTTGGTGGACGCGGTGGACGCGGTGGACGTCGCATGATGCTGCCGCGAGCGGTTTTCTTCGATCTGGACAACACCCTGGTGCATCGCGAGGCCAGCATTGATCTTTACGCCCGCCGGTTTTGGCGCGATTTCGGCGATGCCATCGATGGCGGCGGCGAGGCGCACGTCGCCGCGGTGGTGAAGCGTTGCGACAACGGCGGCTACCTGCCCACGGACTCGCCATTCACTTCGATCAAGCAGGCGGTGTCCCATGGTTTGAAAACGCAGATCGTCTGGCGGCAGGCGGTGGAGCAGGACGCGCTGCTGGATCATTGGGAGCGCCATAACGCCGTTTGCACGGCGGCGATGCCGGGGGCGGCGGAGGCGGTGGGCTTTCTTTCGGCGAATGGTGTGCGCGTGGGCGTGATTTCCAACGGCAGCCACCGCACGCGGCTGGAAAAGGTGGCGCGGCTGCCGTTTGCCGCGGCTATCGAGCTGACAGTCAGCTCCGAGTCGGCCGGCGTGAAAAAGCCGGACGCGGCGATTTTCCGAGTGGCGGCGGAGGCGTTGGGCGTGGCGCCGGAGGATTGTTGGTATATCGGCGACCATCCGCTCAACGACGTGATCGGCGCCGCGCGGGCGGGGATGGCGCCGGTGTGGCTGAGCGGCTTTCATCCCTGGCCGGCGGAGATGCCGCCGCCGTCGAGCCAAATCTCCATGCTGGCTCAATTGGCAGAACGGCTGGTTTAGCTGGCCGTCTAGCTTTCCTCGCCTTTTCCCGCAGGCGGCTCCACGCTCACCACCCTATCCCGTCCGCCGTTCTTGGCCTGGTACAGCGCTTTGTCCGCGCGCGCCAGCGTGCTGTGTATCCGTTCGTCCTCTTGCCACAGCGTGACGCCGACGGAGAAGGTCTGCTGGTCCGGCAGGTTGCGGCGCAGCGATTCGATGCGCGTCACCGCCTGCGGCAGGTCGCAGTCCATCAAGGCCAGCACGAATTCCTCGCCGCCAAAGCGGGCGAACAGGTCCGATTGCCGCATGCGCGATTTGATCAGCAACGATGCTTCGCGCAATAGACGGTCGCCTTCTGGGTGGCCATAGGTGTCGTTGAATTGCTTGAAGTGGTCCAGATCGAACAGCGCGATGGCGAGGGGGTAGCGGTAGCGTCGAGCCGTGGCCAGCATCATCTCGATCTGCAAGTCCCAGGTGCGGCGGTTGGGCAGCTGTGTCAACTCGTCGGTGCCGGCCAGCGACTCCAGCTTCTGCATCAGGCTGCGCATCTGGCTCAGCCATTTGTGCAGCAGCCGCACCAGCAAAAAGCCCATGGCGCTGGCGATGATCCACATCACCAGCATCATCCAGCGGGCGACGATGCCGTAGGAGTTGGATTGCGCCACTTTCTTCATCAGGTCCAGGGTGATTGAGACCGCCAGCGTGTTGGCGCTTTCCGAGATGTGGTTGAAGATGCGGATTTCCTCGTTCATGACCAGCTTCGATGCCTTGTCCTGCGAGGCGGCATCCTGGGCGCGGTATAAAGCGATGATTTTGCGATCCAGAGCCATGAAGCGGTTGAAATCTTCCTGCACGCTGTTGAGCAGGCTGCGTTGGTCATGGTCGAGGCGCATCGCGCGCAGTTTGCCGAGATCCCGGTTGAAGTTGTCGGCGGAGCGTAGAAACTCCGACCGGCTGATCGAATCGTTGCTGCTTGCGCCTGCCACGTGGCGGACGATGTCCAGCGCGTAGCCGGTTTGCCAGCCGTTCAGGTCCGCCGCGTCAAACTTCACCGCCATGGCGGCCTGGGCGATGGCGATGTATTCCACAATCTCCGCCCTGCCGTCCTCTTCCAGCTTTTCGATATAGAAGGACAAGACCGGCAGCAGCCCCATGCAGAGCAGGATGGGGGCGGCAACCATGATGGCCTTCAGCATGATGCCTTTGTCGTTTCTGTCAAACATGCTCGCTTCGCCGCGGTGGAGTGGGGGGGATGGGCAAGCGTCGCTCAGGCTAGGCGCTGGCGGGCTCGGGTTCTGCTTCAGAATAGATGGTTTTGATAAGGACAAATACGTAGTCGTCGCGATGGACCTTGAGAGGGCAAACGCTCGCGCTCGGCGTGAGGAAATGTCGGGATGAAAATATCAATGGCATAATATGATTTTATGATGAGGACGGCCGATGTCTCGATTTGATTTGATTATTTTCGACTGCGATGGCGTGCTGGTCGACAGCGAGCGCATCACCAATGCCGTGTTCGCCGGCATGCTCAATGAGCTGGGCTTGCCGGTGACGCTGGACGATATGTTCAGCCACTTCGTCGGCCTGTCCATGGCGCAATGCCTGAAGCAGGTTGCCGAAATGCTGGGCCAGGCGCCGCCGCCAGGGTTTGAGGCGGAATACCGCCGCCGCTGCCAAGCCGCGCTGGAAGCGGAGCTGAAAGTGGTGGCTGGCGTGCCGCAGATGCTGGAGGCCTTGCCTTTGCCGTACTGCGTGGCGTCCAACGGCAGCCATGACAAGATGCGCGCCACGCTGGGGCTGACGGGTTTATTGCCGCGTTTCGCCGGCCGGATGTTCAGCGCGCAGGAGGTGGCCGCGCCCAAGCCGGCGCCGGACGTGTTTCTGCATGCGGCGCGCAGTCTGGATGTCGATCCTGCCCGCTGCCTGGTGGTCGAGGATACGCCTACCGGCGTGCGGGCCGGCGCGGCGGCGGGCATGACGGTGTGGGCCTATGCGGCGCTGACGCCGGCCAGTCGGTTGATCGAGGCGGGAGCGGCGAGCGCGTTTGCGCAGATGGCGGACTTGCCGTTGCTATTGCAGGCTTGAAGCGTGAGCGCAGGATCAGCGGGAGCGGTTGCCGGCGGGCGCCGCTCCCGCGGCGTCATCAGTGCAACAGCAGATCTTCGTGGTCTTCGGGATAATCATTTTCCGGCGCGCGGCGCCAGGCATAGCAGCGCGGCGGGGCGCCGGCTTCGGTTTGGAACTGCTTCAGCCAGTAGGCCAGGCGGCGCCAGCAGCGGCGCTCATGAGTCAGGAAATGCAGCAGCCGGCTGCGGCTTCCAGGCTCCGGTTCTGCCGGCAGGCTGTGTTCGTTCATCATCGCGGACATGATGTTATCGCTCCAGATCGGTTGACGGGTGCTATCCACGTTTCGAACTGTAGCGATGGCGAAATCAATTTCGCGCATAAAAAGCGGCCGGACACATCAAAATCTCATCAAAGCCTTTTATCGCCGCATGCGGGATGGGCGGCGAGCGGCAGCCGGTACAACCAGGCTTCCACATTGCCGCATTCCAGGCCGGCATGGAATGGCCGGACCCGCCTGGCACCGGCGTTTTCGGCGGTGCGGATGGATGCGGCATTGTCTTAGGCCATGGCGATGTCCAGCCGTTTCAGGCACTCAGATCGGGCAGTTTCCGACGCAGTGGCAATCGGTTTGGTCGATGCTTGGACGAGTTATTCCGTATGGCATGAATTTCGTTGATCTGGAGAGGCATGGGGGTAAGCCGCATGAAAAGGTATTTCCAGCAGCTGCATGCGCTAGCCCATTGCATAGGGAAAATAGGCATGAATATGCCTAAAATTTAAGCCATTTGACATTTTTGGTCGACAATGAACTACCCGCCTTAGGCGCATGTCTGATAGGGTTTGTTTACAAGCGTTTACGGGTCGCCAGTCTTGGTGACATCCGTTACCATGCTGCATCCCCCTACGAATCCGACCATGCCTAGCGTTTTCTTCCATTCAGAATGGCTGAGCCGATTTTGCTACCGCGGCCTGCGCAGCGGGCGGCCGCTGGTCTTCGCCGCCGCTTTGTTGGCCGCGCCTGCTTTTGCCGCTGTGGATTACACGGTGGATATCCAGGCGCCTGGCAATCTGACGTCCTTGCTGCGCGACAATCTGGAGCTGATGACCAGCCAGAAGGATCCGGATATCGACCAGGCCTGGCTGGAGCAGCTGGTCAAGGGCACGCCGGACGAGGCGAAGAAGCTGCTGGAGACGGAGGGCTATTTCCACGCCAATGTCGAGGCTGCCCTGCAAGACGGCAACCGCATCGTGGTCAAGGTGGCGCCGGGCAAGCCGGCGCAGATCACCGACCTGACCATCCGGCTGGATGGCGCCATCCGCCAGCAGGACGATTATCAGCAACGTTTTGCCCAGGTGCTGGAAGCGTGGTCCTTGCCGCTGGGCGCGCCCTACCGCCAGGACGACTGGGACGCCAGCAAGCGCGCCATTCTGCGCAAAGTGCAGGCCGACCGCTTTCCCAGGGCGCGCATCGTCAAGAGCGAGGCCAAGATCGACCCGGCCACCGACAGCGCCGTGCTGGAGGTGACGGTGGACAGCGGCCCGCTGATCCGCTTTGGCCGGATCAAGGTCAACGGCTTGCAGCGCTATCCTTGGAAGCTGGTGGTGGGCCAGGCCGACTTCAACAATGGCTCGCCATACACCCAGGACAAGCTGCTGGCGTATCAGGCGGCGTTGGAGCAGTCGCCGCAGTTTTCCTCGGTGATCGTCAGCGCGGATTTCGACCGCATCGTCGACGACAAAGTGCCGGTCAATGTCGATCTGGTGGAGCTGCCGCGGCAGAAGGCGGAGCTGGGCCTGACCTACGACTCCGACGTCGGCCCCGGCGTCCGCGTCGGCTACGACCATTACAATATTTTCAGGCGCGGCTATACCGGTTCGATGCTGATCGACTGGAAGCAAGATCAGCAGTCGGTCAGCTTTGGCCTGGGCTTCCCGCGCCAGCGCGACGGCTATTCCCACTCCATCACCAGTTCCTTCAAGTCCGAAAACATCCAGGGATTGAAGACCGACACCATCGACGCCGGCGCCTGGCGCGTGCGCAGTCGCGGCAATATCGAGTCGCGCATGGGCGTGGAGTTTCTGAAGGAAAGCGAAGACGCCGGCGGCGTCACCTCGCGCGACACCCACGTCACCCAGCTGGTGTATGGCTGGACCCAGCGCGCGGTGGACGACCTGATGCGGCCGCGCAGCGGCTATCTGCTGGATGCGCGGGTTTCCGGCTCGCTGGGCCTGCTGGGTTCGTCCACTTCCATCGTGCGCGGCTATGGCCGGGCGGTGGGCTACTGGTCGCCTTTCCCCAAGTACGGCACCTTCGTCGGCCGGCTGGAGCTGGGCCAGGTCTGGGCCAAGGAGGGCGCGCAAGTGCCGTCGGCCCTGCTGTTCCGCGCCGGCGGCGCCAACAGCGTGCGCGGCTACGATTACCAGAGCCTGGGCCTGGCCGGCCCCAATGGCTCGGTGCTGGGCGGCCGCGTGGTGGCCACCGGCAGCGTCGAATACCAGATTCCGATCAAGCCGGACTGGTACTTCGCGCTGTTCACCGACGCCGGCAACGCGGCTGATAGCTGGAAAGGCTTCCAGACCATGCACGCCAACGGCGTGGGCGTGCGCTGGATGAGCCCGGTGGCGCCGCTGTCTTTCGATATCGCCAAGGCGGAGAGCGACGGCAAGATCCGTTGGAATCTCAGCCTCGGCCTGGCTTTCTAGATACCCCATGAGCGAGAACCAGAACCCCCACTCCGAACCGGCGGCGACGCCGGCTCCGCCAGGCAAGCCGCGGCGCTGGCGTTATGTTTTCGGCGCGCTGGGCGTGCTGTTCGCCCTGCTGCTGGCGGCGCTGGGTTGGATCAGCGCCAGCCCGGCCGGCTTCGCCTGGGCCTTGCAGCAGGCAGGCAAGCTCAGCGGCGGCCAGTTCAGCGTGGCGTCGACCCAAGGCGCGCTGTGGCAGGGCTTTGAGCTGAAAGACCTGCGCTGGCGCAGCGCGGGCGACGATGTCGACATCGAATCGCTGCGGCTGGATTGGCAGCCGGCGGCGCTGTCGCGCGGCGAAATCAAGATAGACCGCCTGGCTTTGGGTCATGTGCGCGTCAACAGCAAACCGACGCCAGAAAAAAAGCCGACGCCGCTGGAAGCGCCGCATTCCTTGAAGCTGCCGATCAAAATCACGGTGGGCGAGCTGTCATTGGCCAGCCTGACGCTGGAGCCGGCCCATCTGAGTTTGTACCGGCTGCGCGCCGGCTACGACTACGACGGCGCGCGCCACCGCCTGCAGCTGCGCCAGCTGGAGACGCAGTGGGGCGAGGCGCGAGCCGGCCTGACCTTGGCGGCGGCCTCGCCGTTTGCCTTGTCCGGCGAGCTGCGCGCCAGCGGCAAGCTGGAACAGACGGCGGTGAAAGCGCGGCTGGACCTGTCCGGCAACCTGATCAAGCCGGCTTTCGCCGGCGAACTGGACGGCTCCGGCATCAGCGTGGATCTGGCCGGCGCGCTGCAGCCGTTCGATTCCAATCCGTTCAACCGCTTGGCGCGGCTGGACGCCCGCGTCGGCAACATCAATCCGCAGGCCATTCTGGCCAGCTGGCCCAAGGCGCGGCTCAGCTTCGCCGTGTTCGCCGAGCCGGATGCCGGCCAGCGCATCAAGGGCGGCCTGACCCTGGTCAACGCCGAGCCGGGCCCGCTGTCGTCCCACAAGCTGCCCTTGTCCTTGCTGGCCGGCGAATTCCGCGCCGACGAGCAGGCGCTGGAGCTGTACAACAGCCATGCCGCCTTGGCCGGCGGACAGCTGGGCCTATCCGGCGAACTGAAGCCGGACCACGTCAAGCTGGCCTTCGATCTGGACAAGCTGGCGCTGCGCCAGCTGCATGCCGACGCGCCGGACGACGCCATCAGCGGCCGCGTCACCATCGAGGGCGCGCCGTCGGCGCCGCGCTTCGCCGCCGCCTTGAAAGGCAAGCTGCTGCAGGCGAACGCGCTGGCCGAGATCAGCGGCGGCAAGCAGTCGACGCTGCTGCTGAAGAAACTGGAGCTGGGTGCCAATGGCGGCGTCGCCAGCCTCAACGGCAAGCTGGGCCTGTCCGGCCGTCAGCTGTTCGAGCTGAACGGCAAACTGGAGCGAACCGACCCCGCGCGGCTGCTGCCCAGCCTGCCCAAGGGCGATTTGAACGCCACGCTGAAAATGGCCGGCCAGCTGGCTGAGCCGATGGAAGTCGGCGCCAAGCTGCAGTTCGCGCCCAGCAAGCTGTCCGGCGCGCCGTTGTCAGGCAGCGCCAATGTCTTGTTTGGCCAGGAGCGGCTGAAACAGCTGCTGCTGGACCTGAAGCTGGCCGACAACCGCCTGCAGGCCAACGGCAGTTACGGCGCGACCGGCGACAAGCTGAAGCTGGCGATCAACGCGCCCAATCTGTCCTTGCTGGGGCCGGGCTTCGCCGGCACCGTGCAGGGACAGGGCGAACTGGCCGGCGTCCCCAAAACCCCGGTGCTGGACGCCAAGCTGCAGGCCGACAGGCTGCGGCTGCCCGGCGGCGTGACGCTGCAGACTCTGCGCTTCGCCGGCAACATCAAGGCGGACCAGGCCAGTCCATTCCAGCTGAGCCTGGATGTGGCGGCGCTGCAGGCCGGCGATTTGCGCGCCGAGCAGCTGCACGCCCGCGCCGGCGGCACCCGCGCCCGCCACAGCCTGCAACTGGATGGCCGTTTCCGGCTGGAAGAGCTGGCGTATGGCGTGCAGCTGGCCGCCGCCGGGGGACTGGGCCACGACAACGGCTGGCAGGGCAGCGTGCAGAAACTGGAGCTGAGCGGCAAGCCTGGCCTCAGCCTGCAGGCGCCGGCCGCCCTGGCCATCGCCGCGGACGGCCAGCTCAAGCTCGGCGCCGCCCGCCTGGCCGCGCTCGGCGGCAGCCTGAACATAAGCGATTTCAACCGTCAGCCCAGCGGCGCCTTGTCCAGCCACGGCAGCGCGCGCGGCATTCGACTGGCCGAACTGGGGCCGCTGCTGAAGCTGCCGGTGGAGCAGAACCTGCAGTTCGATGCCGACTGGGGGCTGAATCCGTCCGGCGTCGGCCGGCTGGCGTTGTGGCGCAGCGGCGGCGATGTGCAGCTGCCGCTGGACAAGAACCGCCATGCCGCGCTGGGCCTGAAGACCGCGCGGCTGGATGCCAGCCTGGACGGCCGCATGCTGGCCTTCAACGTCAATCTGGACAGCCGCTTCGCCCAGGCGCAGGGCCAGGGCAGCCTGCCCTGGAACGGCGGCCGCATCGACGGGCATACGCCGCTGTCCGGCAATCTCCGCGCCAGCCTGCCGGCCTTGTCCGCGTTGGCGGAGCTGGCGGGTCCGGGCCTGGTGCTGGGCGGCAAGCTGTCGGCCGATCTGGCGCTGAGCGGCCCCCTGGCCGACCCGCAGGCGCAGGGCGCGATCCGCGGCGAGCAATTGAAGCTGGAAGACCACCGCACCGGCATCGCGCTGAGCGATGGCAGCCTGCAGGCCCGGATAGACGGCCGCCGGCTGAGCATGCAGCAGCTGCGCTTCGTCAGCGGCAAGGGCGATGTCACGGCCAGCGGCTCGCTGGATTTCAGCGACGCCCAGCCCGATGCCCGCGTCAAAGTGGCGCTGCAGCGCTTCAGCGTGTTCGACAAGCCCAACCGCCGGCTGGTGGTGTCCGGCCAGAGCGAGCTGGCCTTCGTTGGCGGCAAGCTCTCGCTGACCGGCCGCATCCGCTCTGATCAAGGCCGCGTCGGCTTGCCCAAGCTCGGCGCGCCGGATCTGGGCGCCGATGTGGTGGTGATCGGCCGCGCGCCGCCGGAGCCGTCCGCCTTCGCCAGCATGCCGCTGACGGTGGCGCTGGACCTGGACCTGGGCGAGCGCTTCCGCTTCTCCGGCCAAGGCCTGGATGTCGAACTGTCCGGCCTGGTGCATGTCAGCGCCAATCCGGGCGAGGCGCCGGCGGCCAAGGGCCAGGTCAAGGTGGACAAGGGCCGTTACAAGGCCTACGGTCAGGATCTGGACATTACTTTTGGCGCCATCACCTTCAATGGTCCCTTGGATAATCCGCTGCTGAACGTGCAGGCCAAGCGCCGCTTGTCGCCGGTCGGCGCCGGGGTGGAAGTCAGCGGATCGGTGTCCGCACCCAAGGTCCGGCTGATTGCCGATGAGCCGATGACCGACAAGGACAAGCTGGCCTGGCTGGTGCTGGGTCGGGCCGCCAGCGGCGACCGCGACAACAACGACCTGGCCGCCTCGGCTGGCATGATGCTGGCCGGCTCGATCAACGACCATATCGGCCTGTTCGACGATCTGGGCGTGTCCAGCCGTCAGGAAAAGACCCTGGCCAACGGCACGGTCAGCCCGGCCGAGCAGGTGGTGACGGTGGGCCGCCAGCTGACGCGCGAGCTATACCTTGGCTACGAGTACGGCATCAGCAGCGCCGACCAGGCGGTGAAGCTGGCTTACCAGCTGTCCAAGAGCTGGTCGGTGATTCTGCGCGCCGGCACCGCGCTGTCCACGGAGTCGCGCTACACCGTTCGGTTTGATTGAGAATAATCTGTTATCCTATTGTCATCGTAAGATGTTATCATCTGAAATGATTTTGGTTCGCTTTAAACCTTGGAGCCTGTTCAAAGTTCGCCGCGTATCCGGCTAGCGTCGCACGGAAAATGACTTTGGACAGGCTCCAAGCGCTTGGCTAAATCAGGCCGCGAGGCGGCCTTTTTTACGGATGGTTCCCGGTGCGAACGATGCATAGGTTTTACGTGGCGGTATCGTGCCTGCTGGCCGCGGCGCTGGCGGGCTGCGCCAGCCCCGGCGACAACGGGCCGCGCGCGCGGCTGCTGGATCCGAACAGCCTGGAAGCGGGCGCGGCCATCGCCGCCGCCGCGGACAAGGCCGGCTGGCCGCGCGACGACTGGTGGCGCGCGCTGAACGACGCGCAGCTCGATGAGCTGGTCGCCGCCGGGCTGGCCGGCAACCCCAATCTGCAAGCGGCCCAGGCCCGGCTGGCCCAGGCCAAGGCCCTGGCCGGCGTAGCCGAATCCGCCACGCTGCCGCAGGCCAACGCCGAGCTGACATTCACCCGCCAGCGCTATTCCGAACAAGATTTCATTCCCCCGCCCGAAGCCGGCAATTATTCCTGGTACAACCACGCCACGCTGAATGCCGGCTACGACCTCGACCTATGGGGCCGCCAGCGCGCCGCGCTGGCCGCCGCGCTGGACCAGGCGGAAGTGTGGGCGGCCGAGGCGCAGCTGGCGCGGCTGAACCTGGCCACGGCCATCGTGCGCGATTACGCCCAGCTGGCGGTGCAATACGAGGTCAAAGACCTGTTGCGCGACAGCCTGGCGCAGCGCGAGCGTTTTCTGCTGCTGTCGAAGAAGCGCAAGGCGGCCGGTTTGGGCACCGAGGCCGAGGTGGTGCTGAACGAGTCGCGCCTGCCCGCCCTGCGCAACCAGATCGAACAGGTGGACGAGAATATTTCGCTGCTGGGCAAGCAGCTGGCGGCGCTGGCCGGCAAAGGGCCAGGGGCGGGGGAGGCGCTGCGGCGTCCCGCGCTGCGGCTGGGCCAGCATCAGGCCGCGATTCCGTCGGCGCTGCCGGCCGAGCTGATAGGCCGCCGGCCCGACGTGGTGGCCAAGCGCTGGCAGGCGGAGGCGGAGGCGAAGAAGATAGATGCCGCCCGCGCCGCCTTCTACCCGAATATCGATTTGCAGGCTTTCATCGGCTTCCAGTCCAAAGGCTTCGACAACTTCCCGTCCGCGGCCACCGCGGTGCGCGGCGTCGGGCCGGCCATCACCCTGCCCATTTTCGAGGGCGGCCGGCTGCGCAGCCAGCTCGGCGCCCAGGCGGCGGCTTATGACGCGGCAGTGGCGGGCTACAACGCCAGCGTGGTGCATGCCTTGAACGAGGTGGCGGCCAGCGTGGTGCGTTCGCGCTCGCTGGCCGAGCAGCAGAAGCAGGCCGAACAGGCCCGCGCCAGCGCCGAGCGCGCGCTGAGGCTGGCGCAGCAGGGCTTCCGCGCCGGCCTGTCCGAGCAGGACGGCGTGCTGTCGGCGCGGCTGTCGCTGCTGGATGCCCGGCAGCAGCTGGTGCGCATCCACGGCGAGCGGCTGGACAGCTACGCCGCGCTGATGAGCGCGCTGGGCGGCGGCGTGGCCGTTCACGGCCCGCAAGGGCAGGGCCGATGAGCGGGGGCCTCGCCGCGGCCGGGCGGCGCATCGCCGCCGACTGGCTGTCGAGCGAGGGCGAGAACTGGAGCTTCGTCGCCAAGACGCTGCTGGCCGCCTTCATGGCCTTGTGGATCGCGTTCCGCCTGGGTTTCGATTCGCCCAGTTCGGCCATGGTGTCGGTGTTCATCGTCGCCTTCCCGCGCAGCGGCGCGGTGCTGGAAAAAAGCGTGTACCGGATACTGGGCACGATGGTCGGCAGCGTGGCGGCATTGGCCCTGGCCGGCCTGTTCGACGGCCAGCCGGTGCTGATGCTGATCAGCCTGGCGCTGTGGGTGGGCGTCTGCACCAGCGGCGCCACCTTGTACCGCGACTCCCGCTCCTACGCCTTCGTCTTGTCCGGCTACACCGCCTGCATCATCGGCCTGCCGGCGTTGAACCACCCTCTGGCCATCTTCAATCTGGCGGTGACGCGGGTGTCGGAAATCTCGCTGGGCATTCTGTGCTGCGCCCTGGTCAACGACTTCATCCTGCCCAAGCGCCAGGCCGAGATCGTGGTGCGCACCGTGCGCGCCCGCTATCAGGGTTTCGTGCTGCTGTGCCAGCAGGCGCTGGCGCAAAAGCTGGACAAGGCCACGCTGGAGGCGACGCAGCTGCGCTTCGCCGCCGACATCGCCGCGCTGGAGGCCGGCCGCGCCGCGGCGTTCTTTGAGGCAGGCACGGTGCGCGCCCGTAGCAACCAGCTGCATGCTTTCAACGCCACCTTCATGGCGGCGTTGACGACTTTCCACACCCTGCACCGGCAGATGCAGCGGCTGCGTGCCGATGCGGCCTCGCCGCTGCCGGCGCTGCTGTATCCGCTGTTCGGCCAAGCCGCGGCCGCGCTGGAGCTGGACGAAGGCCCGGCGCGCACCGCGCAGGAAGCCGGCGAGACGCTGCGCAAGCTGGAAGCGATGCGGCCGGCGCTGGCGCGCGCACTGGAGACGGCGCGCGAAACCTTGCTGGCGATGCCGCACGACGAGATGCGGCGCATCGAGTTTGACACCGCCGCCGAGCTGCTGCTGCGTTTCGTCGACGAAATGCTGACTTTCACAGCCGTTTACCATGGCCTGCGACAGCGCAATCCGCTGCAGGTGGAGGCATTGGCCTATTCGCCGCGCACGCCGTCCGCCATCGCCCTGGCCAGCGGGGGCCGCGCCGCGCTGACCTTGCTGACGCTGTCACTGGCCTGGTACTGGCTGGCCTGGCCCAGCGCGCTGGGCGCGGTGCTGCTGGCCACTATCTTCTGCGGACTCGCCTCGTCGTCGCCGCGGCCGACGCTGATGGTGAAGCAGATCATGATCGGCTTTGCCGTCGGCACGCCGCTGGCCTATGTCTGCGCCTTCATGCTGCTGAACCAGGCGGAAGGCTTCCCGCAACTGGTGCTGGCGATGGCGCCGTTCCTGGCTTTGGGATGCTATCTGAAGTGCCTGCCCAAGACCGCGGGCATCGGCAGCGGCATCGTGCTGCTGATGGCGCAGGCAGTCAATCCGGAAAACATGATGCGCTACGACGTGGCCGGCTTCTTCAACGACGGCATCGCCCGCCTGCTGGGGCTGGCGCTGGCGGCGCTGTTCTTCGTGCTGGTGCTGCCGGAACACACCATGGGTTCGCGCCGCCACATCGCCGCCGTGCTGTGGCGCGAGGCCCGCGCCACCTGCCGCGCCGCCTTGCCGCACCTGAAGCAGCGTTTCGGCAACCGCGTGCGCGACCTGATGAACCAATTGAATGCCGCCCCTGGGCCGCGCGACGACCCGGCGCGCCAAGCCACCGTCAGCCAGGCCATCACGCTGCTGGAGCTGGGCCTGGCCATCGTCGACCTGCGCGAGTTGGCGGCGGACGCGCACGCGTCGGCGCGGCGCTGGCCGCCTTACGCGCCGGCGGCCCTGTGATACGCGAGCGGCTGGCTGTGGCTTTGCCGGACGAGGCGGCGCGGCTCAAGCGCATGCTGGCCACGCTGCACCTGATTCACACCTCGCTGCTGGACGCCCTGCCGCAGCCGGATACCGGAGACAAGCATGCCGCGTGAAATCGCCGTATACGGCATTTTGCTGCCCACCCTGTTGCCGCTGTTCGTGCTCAGCCTGCTGTTGCAGGCCGGCGTGGACTGGCTGCTGGGCAAATTGGGCGTTTACGAGCACGTCTGGCACCCGGCGCTGTTCCGCTGGTGCCTGCTGGCCGTGATTTTCGGCGGCCTCGCGCTGCCGCTCTACCATTGAAACCGATTCCTGGACTTACGCCATGCGCGCCCATTTCCTTCTCCGCTACCTGATCACGTTTGCTCTGCTCCTCGTCGCCGTCTGGATAGGCAAGGCCCTGTGGGACCATTACATGCTGTCGCCGTGGACGCGGGACGGCCGGATCAAGGCCGATGTGGTCTCCGTCGCCGCCGACGTGTCCGGCCTGGTGGCGGAGGTGGCCGTCAAGGACAACCAGCCGGTGCGCAAGGGCGACGCGCTGTTCGTGATCGACCCCAGCCGCTACCGCGCCGCGCTGGCACAGGCCGAGGCCGCGCTGGCCGGACACAAGGCGGACAAGCAGCGCCGCAGCAAGGAAGCGGCCCGCCGCGCCAGCCTCGATAGCGCCATCGTCTCCACCGAGAGCCGCGAGAGCGCCGATTTCGCCGCCGCGGCCGCCGACGCGCAGTACCAGGCGGCTGTCGCCGCGCGGGATCTGGCGGCGCTGAACCTGCAGCGCACCGTGGTGCGCGCGCCGACCGACGGCTACGTCACCAACCTCAACGTCCATGTCGGCGATTACGCGGCCGCCGGCGCCGCGCGGCTGGCGCTGATCGACAGCCATTCGTTCTATGTGGACGGCTATTTCGAGGAAACCAAGCTCGGCAGCCTGAAAGTGGGCGACCGCGCCGAGGTGACGCTGATGAGCGATGGCCGCAAGCTCAGCGGCCGCATCGCCAGCATCGCCCGCGGCATCACCGACCGCGACGCGGTGACCGGGCGCGAGCTCTTGGCCGACGTCAATCCCACCTTCAACTGGGTGCGGCTGGCGCAGCGCGTGCCGGTGCGCATCGAGCTGCAGGCGCTGCCGAAAGATCTGGCGCTGATCGCCGGCCAGACCTGCACGGTGGTCATCGCCGGCCGTTGATCCTGCTTCTGCCAAACCGCCGGTAGGCGGTTTTCTTTTAGCAGTATTGCTATATAAATATAGCTATGTAAAAATAGCTATATGAGCAAAGCCATTTCCACCGAAGAAGCGACCCGCCTGCGCCAGCAGTTGATGACCATGGCGCGGCGGTTGCGCCGCCAGGGCAGCCAGGATGTGCTGCCGTTCGGCTTGTTGACCGTATTGGGCGCGATAGACCGCGCCGGCGGCGACATCACGCCGTCCGAGTTGGCCCGCAACGAAAATATGCGCTCGTCCAACCTGGCCGGCGCGCTGCGCGAGCTGGAGGCGGCGGCGCTGATCGTGCGCCGCCCGGACCCGCAAGACGGCCGCCGCGTCCGCGTCGGCTTGTCCGATGCCGGCCGGGCCGCGCTGGCGAGCAATCGCCATTTGCGCGATGGCTGGCTGCAACATGCCTTGGACAGCCTGGCCGCAGACGAGCGCGCCGTGCTGCTGCGCGCCGGCGAACTGCTGGAGCGGCTGGCCGCCATCGATTGAATCCTCTCCCTCCCCACAAGGAAACGCCATGAAAACCGCGCTGCTGACGCTGGACTACATCAACGACATCATCCATCCGCAGGGCCGCATCGCCCGCTGCGCCGGCCACGCTGCCGAGCGCGGCGTGATTGCCGTGGCCAATCGCGCCAGCGCGTTGGCGCGCGCGCGCGGCTGGCCGGTGATTCACGTGAAGGTCGGGTTTTCGCCGTCCTATGTCGAAATGCCGCAGGGCTCGCCGATGTTCAGCCGCGCCGGCGAGTTCCAGGCGCTCAATCTGAACGGCGAGGGCACGGCCTTCCATGCCGATCTGGACGTGCAGCCCGGCGACGCCATCGTGGTCAAGCACCGCATCAGCCCGTTCTACGCCACCTCGCTGGAAGCGGTGCTGCGCGCCCAGCGCATCGAGCGGCTGGTGATCGCCGGCGTCAGCAGCACCTGGGCGGTGCAGGCGGCGGCGCGCGACGCGCACGATCGCGATTACCAGGTGCTGGTGCTGGAGCCGGCCTGCGCCGCGGCCAGCGAGGAGGAGCACCAGCTGTCGATGCGGCAGCTGGCCACCATCTCCAGCATCATCACGCTGGATCAGCTGGCCGCGCTGTGATGATTGCCCTGCGCCGGCTGTGGACGACACACTGCGACGGCTATCTGGCGGTGCGCGTGCTAGTCCTGATCGGGCCGGCGCTGTTGCTGGCCTTGGCCGGCGGCGGCGAGCGGGCGCTGCAGGGCGGCATGTTGGCGGTGTGTTGCTTGATCGCGATGGAGCGCGGCCGGCTGGGCTGGAAAATGGGTATGGTTCAGGCCGCGCTGGCGCTGGCCGGCTGCTTGCTGTTGAGCCGGCTGTGGGCTTGGCCGCTGGTTTTCGCGCTGGCTTGCGCCGCGGCTGCGGAACTGGCGGGCCGGCTGGGCGCGCGCCAGGCGCGCTGGCGTTCCGTCGCCAATTTCACTTTCATTCCCGCGCTGTATCTCGGCTGCGAGGCGGCGCAGGCCGGCGCGCCGGGCCTGACGGAGCTGTGGTCGGCCTGGCCGTGGCTGGCGAGTGGGGGCATGGCGGCGTGGTTAGTGCGCGGGCTGGCCGGCAGGCGGGACGCGCCGGCAAGCCGGCCTGGCGCCGCGCCGCAAACCGGCGTCGCCTTCGCTTGCGTTGGCCTGCTGGCTTGGTTGGCGGCGCATTTCCAGCTGCCGTGCGGCCAATGGCTGGTATGGTCCGGCGCCAGCGTGTGCGTCGGCGGTTTCGCCGCCATCCGCGACAAATGCTGGCAGCGCTGCAGCGGCGCGGCCATCGGCGTGCCGGCCGGCATGCTGTTGGCGCTGACTTTGCAGCCGTCTCCCGCGCTGCTGATGTTGCTGGGCGCGGCGGCGATGCTGACCTTGGCGTTGTTCCGCGCTTATCGGCCTGCCTTTGCCGCCCGCAGCGCCTTGGCCGCCGCTCATCTGAGCCTGCTAGGCGGCGCGGCTGTCATCCGCTTGCTGGATGTGGGGCTGGCGGCCGGGCTGGTGTCGCTGATGCTGGCGGCCGGCTACTGGTTGGCGCAGGCGCGCTAGGGAGTGGGCACCGCTTGTTGGCCCGTCAGCCGCTGCGTCATCGCGTCCTCGGCCAGCGGCGTGCCCAACAAGTAGCCTTGCATCGCTTCGCAACCGAGTTTTTTCAGGAAGCGCTGCTGCGCTTCGCTCTCCACCCCTTCGGCCAGCGTCTGCATGCCCAGCGCGCCGGCCAGGTGGACGATGGCGCTGACGATGGCGGCGTTTTCTTCGTCGTTCGGCAGATCGTTGATGAAGGAGCGGTCTATCTTGACGGTGTCCGGCGCGAAGCGCTTCAGATAGGCCAGGCTGGAGTAGCCGGTGCCGAAATCGTCCACCGACAGCCGCACGCCCATGGCCTTGATCACGGCCAACTGGCGCGAGGCTAGGTCGGCATCGGCCATCAGCGTGCTTTCCGTCACCTCCAGCTCCAGGCAATGGCCGGGCAGCTTGTGTTGCTGCAGGGCCTCGCGCACGTCGTCGAGGAAGTCGTGGCGCATCAGCTGGTGCGCCGAGACGTTGACGGCGACTCGGATCGGCCCCAATCCGTCTTCCAGCCAGCGGCTGGCCTGGCGGCAGGCTTCGTTCAGCACCCAGCGTCCCAGCGGCACGATCAGGCCGGTGTCCTCGGCCACCGGGATGAAGCGGCTGGGCATGATCAGGCCTTGTTCCGGGTCGCGCCAGCGCAGCAGCGCTTCGCAACCCAGCAGCCGCTGGCCGGCCATGTCGTATTGCGGCTGGTAGACCAGGTACAGCTGGCCCAGCTCCATCGCCCGCCGCAGGCGGTTTTCCATCAGCAGCCGCTCGGCCACCTGGGTGTTCATCTCGCGGGTGTAGAAGCGGAAGGTGTTCCGGCCATGCGCCTTGGCGTGGTACATCGCCAGGTCCGCGTTCATCAGCAGGGTCTGGATGTCGCTGCCGTCGTCCGGCATCAGGCTGATGCCTATGCTGCAGCCGACCACCAGCGAGTGGGCACCGATCTGGAACGGCTGCTGCATGGTGCGCAGGATGCGCTCGGCGATCAGCGCGGCTTCGCTGGGTTGATTGATGGATGGCAGGATCAGCACGAATTCGTCGCCGCCGGTGCGGCCGACGGTGTCCACGCCGCGCACCGACTCCGCCAGCCGCCGCGCCACCTGTTTCAGCAGCTCGTCGCCGGCGCAGTGGCCCAGCGTGTCGTTGATGTTCTTGAAGTGGTCCAGGTCGACGAACAGCACCCCCAGCTGGTTGTGCTGCAGCTCGGCCTGGCGGATGGCCTGGTGCAGCCTGTCGTTGACCAGGACGCGGTTGGGCAGGTCGGTCAGCGCGTCGTACTCCGCCATGTGCTGCACCCGCGCCTCTTGTTCCTTGCGCTCGGAAATGTCGGAGAACAGCGCGATGAAGTGGCTGACCGCGCCTTGGGCGTCCTGCAGGATGCTGATATTGACCCAGCACGGGAAATGATCGCCGTTCTTGCGCTGGTTCCAGATTTCGCCGGCCCATTGCCCGCGCTGCTGCAGCGTCTGCCACATCTGCTGGAAAAAGGCCGGGTCGTGGCGGTCGGAGAACAGCAGGGCGGGTTTCTGGCCCTGCACTTCGGCCTCGCTGTAGCCGGTGATGGCGCTGAAGGCGCGGTTGACGGTGAGGATGCGGTTGTCCGCGTCGGCGATCAGGATGGCCTCATTGCTGGACTCGAACACCTGGGCGGCCAGCCTGAGCTGGCGCTCGGTCATGCGGCGGATGCTGATGTCGCGCGCGGTGGCGCACAGATAGCGCTCGCCCTCGTACTGCAGCTGGTTGACGGTGATTTCCAGATACAGCGCGGCATCGCCGTCGCCGTGGCGGGTTTCGAAGGTCAGCGGGAAGGAGCCTGGCGGGTGGCGGAACAGCGCGTCCACCAGCTCCGGCCGCCGCCGCAGCGCCAGGTTGCAGTACACCACTTCGCCGCGGTCGCTGCGCAGCGCCACCATGTCGGTGGCGTTGTCGATCATGAAATGGCTCAGCCTGAGTTCGCGCGCTTGTTCCTTCAGCGACAGATGGCTCTGCGCCAGATCATGCTGGTAGCGCCGCACCAGCGCGCTGACCCAGCGCACGAAATACCAGCACAGGAAGCCGGCGCACAGCATGGCCACCAGCGTCATGCCCAGAGTGGCGACGATGCGTTCGGCCAGGCGGCCTTTGAGGCGCTGCGCGGCGCGCAGGCTGTCGTCCTGTATCGTCTGCACCCGCATGCTGGTGACCAGGGTCCAGTCCCAGCCCGGCAGCTGGCGCGCGTAGGCCAGATAGGTCTCGCCGGATTGGCTGTCGCCGCCGCGGTTGAATTCGATAAAGCCGCCGCGCTTGCCCAGCTGGATCAACTGCAGCGCGCGTTCGCGCTCGGCCTGCGGCAACACCTTGTAATGGCGTCCCACCAGCGAGGGCTGGCTGGGGTAGAGCCGGATCAGGCCGTTATTGTCTATGATCATCAGCTCGCCGCCGCTCTGCCCCAGCCGCATGCGCGCCAGCGTGTCCAGGCCCTGTTGCTGCAGCGCCGTCTCGACATTGCTGATGTATTCGCCGCTGCCGATCAGCCAGTTGTAATGCGGAAAGCGCCGGGCATAGGTGATCTTGTCGTCCATGTGGATGCCGCCGGGTAGATACCAGCGGTAGGACGAGAAGCCGCGGCCGGAGGCGTTGCTGACCGATTCGATCAGGCTCTTCATGATGTAGCGGCCGCGGTCGTCGCGGTTTTGCAGCAGCGAGCTGCCCTCGCGTTGCGGCGCGGTGGGCAGCAGCACGCATTGGCCGTCCAGGGTGTCGATGAAGAAATAGCCGCGGCCATCGAAATAGCGCAAGGGGCGTAGCGCCTCGATGATCAGCCGCTGCACTTGCGCCGGGCTTTGCCGCGCATGCTCGCGCCGCCAGATGGCGTCGGCCAGCTTCCAGGCCTGCTCCACCTGCTCCTGCAACTGATGGCGCATGGTGTCGTTGGTGCGCTCGCGCAGCGCGGACAGCAGCAGCGCGGCATGGTCGGTGTAGCCTTGCAGATTGTCGCGCGCGCGCGCGGCGGCTTCTTGCTCGATGTTTTGTCGTCCGGATTGAAAATCGCGCCAGCTCATCATCAGGAAATAGCTGGTCAGTGTCAGCGCGAGCGCAAACACGATGGCCAAGGTGCCAAACAACTGCAAGCGCGACAGCCTGGCTTGATTCAACTCCATCACCGATCCGGAACTTCGAAAAAGGATGATCAGTATACGGGAATATCCTGTATGTCATGGAAAATTGTCGGGCGGCCGCGGCGATTTTCCGCTAGAATCGCGGCCGGAAGTCAGTCAGACAATCGCCGCGCCCGCAAGGGCGGGGAGGAAAGTCCGGGCTCCGCAGAGCAGGATGCCGGCTAACGGCCGGGCGCCGCGAGGCGACGGAAAGTGGAACAGAGAGCTGAACCGCCGATGGCCGGACTTGTCGACCGCAAGGTCGACAATGTCTTTTTGGAGGGCTAGTCCCGACAAAAACCCGCAAGGGCGGATCAGGCAAGGGTGAAAAGGTGTACCGGGAGGCGCAAGCCGTACCGGACGGGCGGGGCAACCCGCTTGCGGTAAGAGCGCACCGCGGACGTGGCAACACGGACGGCAGGCTAAACCCCATCCGGAGCAAGACCAAATAGGGGGGCGCTAACGTGGCTCGCGTTGTCCCCGGGTAGGTTGCTTGAGCCTGCTGGCAACGGCAGGCCTAGAGGAATGATTGTCCAACGACAGAACCCGGCTTATCGACTGACTTCCACCCCCATTACTCGCGGCTATCGATCTTGCTTAAAAAATAAGCAAAAATTTTTCCCCGCCGCCGCGAATCGCTATACAATACCGACCCTTCCCGCCATTACCCGTATTTGAATTGTCATGCAGATAGGACCGTACCAACTGAAAAACCGGCTGATCGTAGCGCCGATGGCCGGGGTGACGGACAGGCCCTTCCGCATGTTGTGCAAGCGCCTGGGCGCCGGCATGGCCGTTTCGGAGATGATCACCGCCAACAAGGCCTTGTGGACCACGCCGAAGACGCTGCGCCGCGCCAACCACGAGGGCGAAGTGGAGCCCATCGTGGTGCAGATCGCCGGCGGCGAGCCGCAGGTGCTGGCCGAGGCGGCGCGACTCAACGTCGAGCACGGCGCGCAGATCATCGACATCAATATGGGCTGCCCGGCGAAGAAGGTATGCAATGTGGCCGCCGGATCGGCGCTGCTGCGCGATCTGGACAATGTCGGGCGGATACTGGAAGCGGTGGTGAAGGCGGTGGACGTGCCGGTGACGCTAAAGACCCGCACCGGCTGGAGCCGGGAGGTGAAGACGGCGCTGCGGGTGGCCAGAATGGCGGAAGAGGCTGGCATCGCCGCGCTGGCGCTGCATGGCCGCACCCGCGAGGACATGTACCGCGGCGACGCCGAGTACGACACGATACGCGAGGTGAAGCGGGCGGTGTCCATCCCGGTGGTGGCCAACGGCGACATCGATTCGCCTCTCAAGGCCAAGCATGTGCTGGATTACACCGGCGCCGATGCGATCATGATAGGCCGTGCGGCGCAGGGTCGGCCGTGGATTTTCCGCGAGATCCAGCATTATCTGGAGACTGGGGAGCTGTTGCCGCCGCCGACGGTGGGCGAGATCCGCGAGATGATGCTGGGCCATCTGGACGAGCTGTACGGCTTTTACGGCGAGTATTCGGGTTGCCGCATCGCCCGCAAGCACATCGCCTGGTATACCAAGGGCCTGGCGGGCGGCAACGCTTTCCGCCAGCAGATGTACCGCTTGGAAAGCACGGACGAACAGCGCCGCGCGGTGGGTGAGTATTTCTCTCGCCTTGGCGACGCCGGGGATCGTCTAAGCTATGTAGTCGAGGATGAGGACAAGTTGGACCGCGACAGCGACGCCGTGGCGGAGGGCGAGGCCTGCGGCGGCTGAATCGGCGCGGACCTTACGGGAACCCTACTCTGGATATCAATAACAAGATGCAAAACAACGATCACATATCGCAGTCGGTGCGGCTGGCGATGGAGCAATATTTTCGCGATCTGGACGGCGAGGCGCCTTCCGCCATTTACGACATGGTGCTCGCCTGTGTCGAAAAGCCGCTGTTGGAGGTGGTGCTGATACACACCCAGGGCAACCAGACGCGAGCGGCGGAGTTGCTGGGCTTGAACCGCAACACCCTCCGCAAAAAGATGAAGTCGTATGATTTGATTTGAAGATAAACCGGCCAAACTGCTTAACAGGATGGCCGGTTTTTTTTGCCCCCTCTCGCGCGGAGAGCCTTGGGGCTGGGGATTCGATGGACAGGCGGCCGCAGTGCGACCGAGGCGCACGTTGGCGGCCTGAGCCGGTTTTTATTGTTTTTATCCATAGCCAAAGCGGTAGAGAAACATGACCAAGATCGAACGAGCGCTGATCAGTGTGTCCGACAAGAGCGGTGTGCTGGAATTTGCCCAGCAACTGCATGCGCTGGGCGTACACATCCTGTCCACCGGCGGCACCGCCAAGCTGCTGCTGGACGCCGGCCTGCCGGTGACCGAGGTGTCCGACTACACCGGCTTCCCCGAAATGCTGGACGGCCGCGTCAAGACCCTGCATCCCAAGGTGCATGGCGGCATCCTGGGCCGCCGCGACCTGCCGGAGCACGTCGCCACCATGGCCGAACACGGCATCGGCAATATCGACCTGGTCTGCGTCAATCTCTACCCGTTTGAAGCCACCATCGCCAATCCGGACTGCACGCTGGAAGACGCCATCGAGAACATCGACATCGGCGGCCCGACCATGGTGCGCTCCGCCGCCAAGAACTGGGCGCATGTGGCCATCGTCACCGACAGCGCCGACTACGCCGCATTGACGGCCGAGCTGAAGGCCAACGCCGGCCAGCTGTCCAAGGCCACCCGCTTCGAGCTGGCCAAGAAGGCCTTCACCCACACCGCCGCCTACGACGGCGCCATCTCCAATTACCTGACCAGCCTGGCCGACGGCGTGGTGGCGGGCAAGCCGGAGCGCGTGGCCTTCCCGAACCGTCTGAACGCCCAGTTCATCAAGGTGCAGGACATGCGCTACGGCGAGAATCCGCACCAGGCGGCTGCCTTCTACCGCGACCTGGACCCGGCCGCCGGCAGCATCGCCCATTACCAGCAGCTGCAGGGCAAGGAACTGTCGTACAACAATATCGCCGACGCCGACGCCGCCTGGGAGGCGGTGAAGACCTTCGACGATACCGCCTGCGTCATCGTCAAGCACGCCAACCCGTGCGGCGTGGCCGTCGGCCCCGATACGCTGGCCGCATACAAGCTGGCCTTCGCGACCGACACCACCAGCGCCTTCGGCGGCATCATCGCCTTCAACCGTCCGGTGGACGCCGCTACCGTGGAAGCGGTGACCGGCCAGTTCCTGGAAGTGCTGATCGCGCCGTCCTTCACAGATGAAGCCAAGGCCATCATCGCCGCCAAGAAGAATGTGCGCGTGCTGGAAATCCCGCTGGAAACCGGCGCCAACCGCTTCGAACTGAAGCGCGTGGGCGGCGGCGTGCTGGTGCAGACGCCGGACATCCGCAATGTGGGCCTGGACGAACTGCGCGTGGTCAGCAAGCGCCAGCCGACGCCGCAGGAGCTGTCGGACCTGCTGTTCGCCTGGCGCGTGGCCAAGTTCGTCAAGTCCAACGCCATCGTCTTCTGCAAGAACGGCCAGACCGCCGGCATCGGCGCCGGCCAGATGAGCCGGGTGGACTCCACCCGCATCGCCGCGCGCAAGGCGCAGGACGCCTGCTTGAGCCTGGCCGGCGCGGTGGCGGCGTCGGATGCCTTCTTCCCCTTCCGCGACGGCATCGACGTCATCGCCGAACAGGGCATCAAGGCCATCATCCAGCCGGGCGGCTCGATGCGCGACGAGGAAGTCTTCGCCGCTGCCGATGAGCATGGCATCGCGCTGGTGTTGACCGGCGTGCGCCATTTCCGCCACTGATAATTGGCTTTCGGCGAATGCCGCCGTCTTCCGCATGCGGAAACGGCGGCCATCCAACCGACTTGGCGCTATGCTATGCAGGTATTCGCCAAGTGAAGGCGGCGATGGCCGGCGCGTGCCGGCCGCGCCCTCTTGTATAAGGACTGAAATCCCATGAAAGTTCTCGTGATCGGCTCCGGCGGACGCGAACACGCGCTGGCCTGGCGCATCGCCAAATCCAAGCGCGTTTCCAAAGTGTTTGTCGCGCCGGGCAATGCCGGCACCGCGCTGGACCCGAATCTGACCAATGTGCCGGCCAACAGCGTGGCCGAATGGCTGGCCCTGGCCAAGCAAGAAAAGGTCGACCTGACCATCGTTGGCCCGGAAGCGCCGCTGGCCGCCGGCGTGGTGGACGTTTTCCGCGGCGAAGGGCTGAAGGTGTTCGGCCCCACTCAATACTGCGCGCAGCTGGAAAGTTCCAAGGACTTCGCCAAGGCCTTCATGCAGCGCCATGGCATCCCCACCGCCGCTTACCAGACCTTCCGCAGCGCCACCGAGGCACACGCCTATGTGAATGAGCGCGGCGCGCCCATCGTGATCAAGGCCGATGGCCTGGCCGCCGGCAAGGGCGTGGTGGTGGCGATGACGATGGAAGAGGCGCACGCCGCCATCGACGACATGTTGTTGTCCAACAAGATGGGCGAGGCCGGCAGCCGCGTGGTGATCGAAGACTTCCTGCAGGGCGAGGAAGCCAGCTTCATCGTGATGGTGGACGGCGAGCATGTGCTGCCGATGGCCACCAGCCAGGACCACAAGCGCTTGCTGGACCACGACCAGGGGCCGAACACCGGCGGCATGGGCGCCTACAGCCCGGCGCCGGTGGTGACGCCGGAAGTGCACAATCGCGTGATGCGCGAAATCATCCAGCCGGTCGTGCAGGGCATGAAGAAGGACGGACATTCGTACACGGGCTTCCTCTACGCTGGCCTGATGATAGACGAGCAGGGCCACCCCAAGGTGATCGAGTTCAACTGCCGCTTCGGCGATCCTGAAACCCAACCCATCATGGCGCGCCTGAAAACCGACTTCACCGTGCTGCTGGAAGCCGGCGTCAACGGCAAGCTGGACAAGGTGGAAGCGGAATGGGACCGCCGCGTGGCGCTGGGCGTGGTGCTGGCCGCCGCCGGCTACCCGGACGCGCCGCGCAAGGGCGACGCCATCCATGGCATCCCGGCCGCCAGCGACGATGGCATGGTGTTCCACGCCGGCACGGCGCTAGACGAACAGCGCCAACTGCGCAGCAGCGGCGGCCGCGTGCTATGCGCGGTGGGCCTGGGCGACAGCGTCAAGATGGCGCAAAGCCGCGCCTACCAACTGGCCGACGCCATCGAGTTCGCCGGCAAGCAATTCCGCCGCGACATAGGCGCGCTGGCGATCGGGCGCAAACACTGAGTTTTTGCTGATTTGAGACAAGAGCAGCGCGATGGAGCGCTGTTCTTGTATTCAATGTTTTTGCTGTTCAGATCGAAAATATTTTTTTGCATATATGCCTTTGATATTACCTAAATTGCGGCTCTGTGGAATGAGGCCTGTCACTCTGGTTGCGTATTTTCATTTCCCACCTGTGTTTTGACGTCATTACCGTTACAATCAATCTTCCTTGGTTTTCGTCTGATTCATCATGAAGTTTGGTTATGGTCCCTTGCCGCGCCTGCCTGGCAGCCGTCTGCAGCAACGGGCCCGCAAGCAGCTGCGCCACGGCGGCGTGATCGCCTATTCCACCGAATCCTGTTACGGCCTGGGTTGCCGTCCGCTCGACGTGCGGGCGATCCACCGCGTGCTGGCGATCAAGGCGCGGCCCAATCACAAGGGTTTGATCGTCATTGCCGCAGATTTCGAGCAGATCCGCCATCTGGTGCGGCCGCTTTCCGCGGCGCAGCGCGCGGAACTGGCGCGCTATTGGCCCGGTCCATACACCTTTCTGTTGCCGGCTTCGCGGCGGGTGCCGCCAGCGCTGCGCGGCCGGCATGACAAGATCGCGGTGCGGGTGACGGCGCACGGCGAGGCGGCGGCTTTGTGCCGGGCGCTGGGGACGGCCTTGGTGTCGACTTCGGCCAACCGCGCGGGCCAGAAATCGCTGAAAACGGCGCAGGCCTGCCGCAAGGCGTTTAAAGATAAGGTATTGACCTTGCCGGGGCGCATCGGCAAACGGCGCAAACCGTCCACCATCATCGATCTGGAAACCGGCCGCGTGTTACGCTAGCCGTATGTGAACCGAGGAAGAAAACGTGCAACAGATTTCATTCATCAGCCTGATCCTCAACGCCAGCCTGTTGGTGCAGTTGGTGATGGCGGGCTTGGCCTTGACCTCCCTGCTGTCCTGGGCGCTGATTTTCAACAAGATCTCGGTGCTGGGCGCGGCCAAGCGCCATAGCGAGGAGTTCGAGCGTACCTTCTGGAGCGGGGCGGACCTGAACCGTCTGTACGAGGACGTGTCGCGCCGCAGCGATACGGTGGGGATGGAGCGCATTTTCCAGTCCGGCTTCGCCGAGTTTCTGAAGCTGCGCGGCCGGGCGGGCACCGAATTGTCGGACATCATGGATGGTTCGCGCCGGGCGATGCGCGCGGCGGCGCAGCGCGAGCTGGACGCGCTGGACAGCCACACCTCTTTCCTGGCGACGGTGGGTTCGGTCAGTCCTTACGTCGGCTTGTTCGGCACGGTGTGGGGCATCATGCATGCCTTCATCGGCCTGGGCAACGCCGGTCAGGCCACGCTGAGCACGGTGGCGCCGGGCATCGCCGAGGCGCTGGTGGCGACGGCGATCGGCCTGTTCGCCGCCATCCCGGCGGTGGTGGCCTATAACCGCTTCGCCACCGATGTGGATCGTCTGGCCACCCGTTTCGACACCTATATGGAAGAGTTTTCCAATATCCTGCAGCGGCTGGCGATGCGATAAGCCGCTTGCCGTTTCGGCGCGCGTCCGGCATGGTTTGGGTTCAAATGATTCGGACACAGCCATGCCTTTTTCACGTCTCGCGCCGCTTACCTTGGCGGCCTTCTTTGCCCTCTACATCATCTGGGGCTCCACCTATCTGGCCATCCGCATTGGAGTGGAATCCTGGCCGCCGTTGATGATGGCGGGCATCCGCTTCACCCTGGCCGGCATCATCGTGCTGGCGTTTTTGCGTTGGCGCGGCGCGGCATGGCCGGATGCGCGCCAGCTGCGCGGGGCGGCGATTCTGGGCGTATTGATGCCGGCTGTGGGCAATGGCCTGGTGACGATGGCCGAGCGCGAGGTGTCGTCCGGCGTGGCCGCGTTGGTGGTGGCGACGGTGCCGCTGTTCACCTTGCTGTTCGCCCGGCTGTTTGGCCACAAATCGCGCGCCTTGGAGTGGGCGGGCATGTTGCTGGGCGTATTCGGCATCGTGTTGCTGAATCTGGGCTCCAGCCTGCGCGCCAGTCCGGAAGGGGCGGCGCTGCTAGTATTGGCCTCGGCCGGCTGGGCGCTGGGCTCGGCCTGGAGCAAGCATCTGGCGCAGCCGCCGGGCGCCATGGGCAGCGCCTGGACCATGATCTTTGGCGGTCTGACCTTGCTGCTGTCGAGTGCCGCCATCGGCGAGCGGCTGGCGGCCTGGCCGGACGCTGCCGGCTGGGGCGCATTGCTGTATCTGACGGTGTTCGGCTCGATGATCGCCTACAGCGCCTACCTGTATCTGTTGCGGACGGTAACGGCCGCCGCCGCCACTAGCTATGCCTATGTCAATCCGGTGATCGCGGTGTTGTTGGGCGTGTTGTTCCTGGGCGAGCATGTCGGTCCGCAGGAGATGCTGGCGATGGTGGTGATTGTGGCGGCGGTGCTGCTGATCAGCTGGCGGCGATCATGAGGGTGGCCGGCAGTGCCTGCGCCCGTGCCTAGGCTGCCGGTGCGTCCAGCCTGCGGCCGGACAACTGCCTCGCCGATCAAGCTAAAACCGCCGCTGAAGGAAGCGGCGGTTTTCATGGCGGGGGGAGGTCAGATCGCCTGCCACAGAGTGGGCTGGGTGGATGGCGTCCAGCCGGCACCAGCCCAGGCGGTGTGCGGCTGCAGGCAGCGGTATTGTCGGCCCTGGTAGCTGACAACCTGATTCCGCGCATACTTCCCGCCTTCCTTCCAGGCATCGGCCGCTGGGGGCGGATTGACGCCGCCGTCTCCCTTCTTCAGATCGATGGTGAAACTGTAGCCTTTGTAACTGTCGTTCAGATACACGCGGTTGGCGGTGGCGTCCTTTACCGGAACGATGGATACGGCGCGCTGCTGCGATTTCATCACGCCGATGCGGATGGACGGCGAAGCGGCGTTCACCTTCAGCGCCAGTTCGTATGGCCAATTGGCGATCTGTCCGCTGGCGGCGTTCAGCGCCACCGTGTGCTTCTCGGCGTCGCGGCCCAGGCTGTCGAATACGCGCAGCGTGGCGCTGCTGCCGGCAGGCAGGTTTTCGCGCGCGGCGACGTTGCCGATTTCCTTCCACGGATTGACCGCCGGCGGCGCGGTCTCGCCGCCGAAATTGACGTCGGAACACGAATAGAACGCTTCTTCGCTGTCCGATCGTTTCCAGACGTTGAAGATGATGTGCTTTCCAGTCTTGCCTTGCGGCAGTTTCAGCGTCATGTGGTAGCGCTTGTTGGCGTCTTGCTGCGGCGTGCCGTTGATGGTGCCGAATGGCTCCAGGTCCGACCATTTCAGCGGCTGCTCGGGATTCCAGCCGTTCTTGGTCACGTAGAACTTGAAGTATTTGGTGGCATGCGGCGCGGTGGCCTTGTAGATGAATTCAAAGTTGCCGTTGGCGTCCGGCACTATGCTGGTGGTGCGCCAGTCGCTGCGGGCCAGATTGAAGCCCTTGAATTCGGCTTTGCCGCCGCCGCACAGCGTGCCGTCCGGCACCGCCGCCTGGTGATTGTCGCCTTGCGGGTTCTGGTTGATGCCGTTCCAGTCGTACATCGCCTGGGTGCCGCCCACCTGCTTGGCTGCTTGGCAGGCCGAGGTTTTCGGCGCTTCCGGGCCTTCCAGAAAGCAGCTGTAGACGCGGTTGATCGGAATTTCCATCGTGCCGTGGGCCCAGAGCGGGGCGCTCAGACAGCCTAAGGTCAGGGCGGCGGGAAGATGCCAATGCAGTTTCATGCGGACTCCTTGTCTGGTAGTGGTATGTAAGCGCATCGTCATCAGCCAGGACGAGGATCGTCCTATTACTGGCTTAATGATTTAAAACCAGATCATTTTTTAAATATAAGTTTTAAGGCTGGTATTAATGCCATTTTTGGCTGTTGTCGCCGTAAGGTCTGATTTTTCCAAAGATTGTCGATTGGCGGACCTGCCCATTCGGTCGTCCCGCATCTTGCCCACTGTTCTTCATGTCTTTCCTCCTCTACCTGTCTCTTTGTTGCCATGCGCAATGGATGGATGAATCGGCGCTTGATAATTGGTATTGACGTGGTATTAATGTGGTATTACCGTGCGAGCTGTAACGCAACGACTACGCGGCAGGCTGTTCCGTATCGGGATACCGGCAGGGCTTGACTGGGCTTACACTGCAGTTTTCAGACCACTTTCGGACGATCATGGAAAACCGCTGGCAAGCATTGAAACCGGATGAAACCCTCAGCACCCCGTTATACCTGCAGCTGTCGCGGAAGCTGGCCGACGCGATCAACGCCGGCTGGTGGCAGGCAGACGAGGCGCTGCCGTCGGAACGAACGTTTTCGGAAGAGCTGGGTATTTCGCGGGTGACCGCGCGCAAGGCGATGGATGTGCTGCTGGAGCAGGGCATGATCCGCCGGCGCCAGGGATCGGGCACCTTCATCACGCCCAGGCTGGAGCAGCCGCTGTCGCGTTTGACCGGCTTTACCGAGCAGTTGAGGTTGCGCGGCTTCGTGCCGTCCTCGGTATGGCTGGAGCGCGGGGTGTTTCCGCCCAGCAACGAGGAAGTGATCAAGTTGGGGCTGTCGCCGACCTCGATGGTGGCGCGGCTGAAGCGCCAGCGCCTCGCCGACGGCGTGGTGATGGCGATTGAGATGAGTACGATGCCGGTGGCGTATCTGCCGGACCCGCAGTCGGTGGGCACTTCGCTGTATGCCCACCTGGACGCGGCGGGACATTCGGTGGTGCGCGCCCTGCAGCATATCCGGGCGGTGAATGCTTCGGGCGAGATCGCCCAGCTCGCCGGCATCCGGCCGGGCGAGGCGATGCTGTTGATCACCCGTATCGGCTTCAATGCCGACAATGTGGCGATCGAGCTGACCGATACCTATTGCCGCAACGATTATTACGACTTTGTAGCCGAACTGAAACGATGACCCAGACACAGACCTTGCAGGGCCGCATCCTCACCGCCTCCGGCTGGATGGACGGCGCCGTGCATCTGGCGGCCGATGGCCGCATCGCAGCGATAGACGCCAGCCTGGCATCGGGCCGGCAGCCGGAACGTTACATTCTGCCCGGCTTCATCGACCTGCACGTGCACGGCGGCGGCGGCGTGGACATCATGGAGGGCGGCAACGCCGTCTCCCATGTCGCGCGGCTGCACGCCCGTTTCGGCACCACCTCGCTGCTGGCCACCACCATGACCGCGCCGCCGGAGGAAATCTCCCGCGTGCTGGCGGACATCGGCCGCTGCAGCAAGGAGCGGGCGCCGGCCGGCAGCCGCGTGCTGGGCGTGCACCTGGAAGGTCCGTACATCAACCCCGGCAAGCTGGGCGCCCAGCCGGACGACGCCTGCCAGGCGGCGATGGCGCAGATCGACGCCTATCGCGCGCTGGTGCCGATCTCGCTGATCACCCTGGCGCCGGAGATCCCGGGCCACATGGACATTATTCGTCTGCTCAGCGCGCAAGGCGTGCGCGTACAGATGGGCCACACCCTGGGCAGTTATGAACAGGCGGTGGAAGCCCTGCAGCAGGGCGCGTCCGGCTTTACCCACCTCTTCAATGCGATGACCGGCCTGCATCACCGCGAGCCCGGCGTCGTCGGCGCGGCCTTGGCGCATGCCGAGTACGCCGAGCTGATCCCCGATCTGCTCCACGTCCATCCGGGCGCCATCCGCACCGCCTTGCGCGCCATTCCGCGTCTTTACTGCGTCACCGATTCCACCGCCGCCGCCGGCATGCCGGACGGCCAGTACAAACTGGGATCGCACGCGGTGACCAAATGCATGGGCGGGGTGCGTCTGGCCGACGGCACCCTGGCTGGCAGCACGCTGACCATGGATCAGGCGCTGCGCAATCTGGTGAAGATCGGCCTGCCGCTGGCGGATGCCTCGCACCGCCTGTCGCTGTACCCGGCCGACTATCTGGGCCTGGCCGAACGCGGCCGCCTGGAAGCCGGCGCTTGGGCCGACATCGTGGTGATGGACCCGGAACTGAATTTGCAGCAAGTCTACGTTGAGGGAGAGGAAATTGGCCTCGTTGATGCTTGAAGAAGCGCTGTACGCCGCCGAAGCGGTGGCCGCGCAACATATGTACGCCGATGAAGGCCTGGCCGCGCTGGGGCGCGAACTGGCCCGCATCCGTCCGCAGCTGGCGCTGACCGTGGCCCGCGGCAGTTCCGACCACGCCGCCAGCTATTTCGCCTATCTGGCGATGCAGCGCCTCGGCGTGCCGGTGGTGTCGCTGCCGATGTCCATCGTCACGCTGCACCAGTCGCCGTTGGCGGTGAAGGGGCAGCTGGCCGTCGCGGTATCGCAGTCGGGCCAAAGCCCGGACCTGGTCGACACCATGAAGGCCCTGTCCGATGCCGGCGCCCATACCGTGGCCTTGGTCAACAAGCCGCACTCGCCATTGGCGGAAGCCTGTCATTGGGCGGCCCCGCTGTGCGCCGGCGAGGAAAAGAGCGTCGCCGCTACCAAAAGCTACATCACCGCGCTGTCCGCCGTGGCCCGCCTGGTGGCCCACTGGCAGAACGACGCGGGCCTCTTGGCCGCGCTGGAGAACCTGCCGCAACGCCTGACCGAGGCCGCCGCCCAAGACTGGTCCGCCGCAATCGAGGTGCTGCAGTCGGCGGAACGCATCATGGTGGTGGGCCGCGGCCTGGGATTCGCCGTGGCGCTGGAAGCGGCCCTGAAATTCAAGGAAACCTGCGCGATCCAGGCCGAAGCCTTCTCCGGCGCCGAGATCAAGCACGGCCCGATGGCGCTGATCGACGAAGGCTATCCGCTGTTGGTGTTCGCCCCGCGCGGACCGGAGCAGCAGGGCCTGATCGCCCTAGCCGCCGAGATGCGCGGCCGCGGCGCCAAGGTCTTGCTGGCCGCGCCGGCCGACGTGGAAAGCCGCGACCTGACGCTGAGCGTGGCCGATGACGAGGCGCTGGACCCGCTGCTGGCGATCCAGAGCTTCTATCTGATGGCGGCCCGCCTGTCCGAGGCGCGCGGCCTGAATCCCGACGTGCCGCGCCACCTGTCCAAGGTGACTTGCACCCGCTGAGGCGGGCGCGCGCCGCGATGCGAAGGTTTCCCCGCCGCGTCGAAGGCTGTTTGGCCTGTAGACGCTTCCAGACCGTGGCGGCCCGCGGGGCGTCTCCCCCCGCGGGTTTCGCCGGGCCGGATGCCTAAGGGACGGGGAAGACGCAGGAGACGGATGCGCGGGGACCGATGTTGTCACCCTCTGCCTGTGCCGGGCGCGGGGAATCTAAAGCTGTAAAGCGCTGGGGAGCCGCCGTTTGACAAGACGGCACCAGAATTAACCTGGGAGAGATCTTGTGAGTACTACCAACAAATTTGCAGGCATACAGCAGCTGGGGCGCGCCCTGATGCTGCCTATCGCCGTGCTGCCGGTCGCCGGCCTGCTGCTGCGCTTGGGCCAGCCCGACCTGCTGGATATCAAATTCATGGCGCAGGCGGGTGACGCCATTTTCAGCAACCTGGCGCTGATCTTCGCCATCGGCGTGGCGGTGGGCTTCGCCAAGGATGGCAACGGCACGTCCGGCCTGGCCGGCGCCATCGGTTTCCTGGTGCTGACCGCCGTGCTGAAGGTGATCGACGAAAAGATCAATATGGGTGTGCTGTCCGGCATTCTGTCCGGCCTGATCGCCGGGTATCTGTACAACCGCTATAAGGACATCAAGCTGCCCAGCTATCTGGCCTTCTTCGGCGGCAAGCGCTTCGTGCCCATTGTGACGGGCTTTGGCATGCTGGTGCTCGGGGCGGTGCTCGGCTATGTTTGGCCCCCGGTGCAGCATGGCATTGACGCCGTGGGCAAATGGCTGATCGCCACCGGGGAAGTGGGCGTATTCTTCTACGGCGTGCTCAACCGCGTTCTGATCGTCACCGGCCTGCACCACATCCTCAACAATATCGTCTGGTTCCAAGTGGGCGACTTCACCACTGCCGCCGGCAAGGTGGTGCATGGCGACCTGACCCGCTTTTTCGCCGGCGACAAGACTGCCGGCATGTTCATGGCTGGCATGTTCCCGGTGATGATGTTCGGCCTGCCGGCCGCCTGCCTGGCGATGTACCGCACCGCCAAGCCGGAAAACAAAGCGGCCGTAGGCGGCTTGCTGTTCTCCATGGCGCTGACCGCCATGCTGACCGGCGTGACCGAACCCGTAGAATTCGCCTTCATGTTCCTGGCCCCGGTGCTGTACGGCATCCATGCGGTGCTGACCGGCCTGTCCATGGCCATCATGCAGACGCTGGGCGTGAAACTGGGCTTCGGCTTCTCCGCCGGCCTGTTCGACTACGTCATCAACTATGGCATCGCCACCAAGCCGCTGCTGCTGTTGCCGGTGGGCGCGGTCTACTTTGCCGTCTACTACGCGCTGTTCGTGTTCTTCATCAAGAAGTTCGATCTGAAGACCCCGGGCCGCGAGGATGTGGCCGTGGCGGTGGCTGACGTTGCCGCCGGCACCGGCCGCGCGCGCGCCTTCATCGACGCGCTGGGCGGCGCCGCCAATCTGAAATCGGTTGACGCCTGCACCACCCGCCTGCGTCTGCAGGTGGCCAGCAATGAGCAAGTGAACGAAGCCGCCTTGAAGGCGCTGGGTTCCCGCGGTCTGATCAAGCCTGCTGCCGGCAGCGTGCAAGTGGTGTTGGGACCGGAAGCCGATCTGATCGCCGACGAAATCCGCAATACCTTGGCCTCCGGCGCAAGCGCCCCGGCGCCGCAAGCGGCCGCTGAGAAGCTGGTGTCGGCCGCCGCCGCCAACGGCGCCAGCATCGACAAGGCGAGCTGGCTGGCTGCTTTGGGGGGCGAGGGCAATGTGCGCAAGGTGGACGTGGTGGCCGGCAGCCGGCTGCGCGTGGAAGTGGCCGACGCGGCACGCGTGGACCAGGCGGCGCTGCAACAGCTGGGCGCCAGCGGCGTCACCTCGGTGTCGTCTACCGTATTGCACGTGGTTCTGCAAGGCGACGCCACCCCTTACGCGGCGGTTTTACAGGCCTGAAGCGGCAAAATGATCAACATTTGATGTAGCGTGTTGATTACATTGTGAAATGAGTGGAAAGTGACAGCGCAAGGCGGGAAATCGGCCTTGCGCTGTTTTCTTAAGGACATGCGCGGCCTTGGCCGCGATCCGAATTCGCTATTTCGATGGCGTCGTTACCACCATCGAATCATTCATTGAGCTGTCACAAGCTGACAAGGAGACTTCATCATGGCTATCAAAGTCGGTATCAACGGTTTCGGTCGCATCGGTCGCATGGTGTTTCGCGCCATCGCCAAGGACTTCCCGGAGCTTGAGGTGGTTGGCATCAACGACCTGCTCGATCCGGAATACCTGGCTTACATGCTGAAGTACGACTCGGTGCATGGCCGCTTCCAGGGCGATGTGAAGGTAGAGGGCGGCAGCCTGGTGGTCAACGGTAAGACCATCCGCCTGACCGCGGAAAAAGACCCGGCCAACCTGAAGTGGAACGAAGTGAACGCCGAAATCGTCATCGATTGCACCGGCTTCTTCCTGACCAAGGAAGGCTGCCAGAAGCACATCGACGCCGGCGCCAAGAAAGTGGTGCAGTCCGCTCCGTCCAAGGACGACACCCCGATGTTCGTTTACGGCGTCAACCACGACAAGTACGCCGGCGAAACCATCGTTTCCGCCGCTTCCTGCACCACCAACTGTCTGGCCCCGGTGGCCAAGGTGCTGCATGACAACTGGGGCATCAAGCGCGGCCTGATGAGCACCGTGCACGCCGCCACCGCCACCCAGAAGACCGTGGATGGCCCGTCGTCCAAAGACTGGCGCGGCGGCCGCGGCATCCTGGAAAACATCATTCCGTCCTCCACCGGCGCCGCCAAGGCCGTGGGCAAGGTGATTCCGGAACTGAACAAGAAGCTGACCGGCATGGCCTTCCGCGTCCCGACTTCCGACGTGTCCGTGGTGGACCTGACCGTGGAGCTGGAGAAGGAAGCCGACTACGCCGACATCTGCAAGGCGATGAAGGCCGCGTCCGAAGGCGAACTGAAGGGCGTGCTGGGCTACACCGATGAAAAAGTGGTGTCCACCGACTTCGTCGGCAACACCGCGCCGTCCACTTTCGACGCCGACGCCGGCATCGCGCTGGACAAGACCTTCATCAAGGTGGTGGCCTGGTACGACAACGAATACGGCTACACCTGCAATATGCTGCGCTTTGTGAAGCACGTGGCAGGCTGAGCCTGATCGAGTAAGGGAGAGTTGTTCTCTGTTCCGGCTGGCGCCCGCAAGGGCCCCAGCCGTTTTTTCATTCGTCTTCGTGCAGCGCGGGCATGCGCGGCGGCACCGGCATGTCGATGATGATCGAGGTCTTGGTGTCGCCGAACTGCATCAGCCGCGCGATCAGCGCCTGCAGCGCCGGCATGGTGTCCACCGCCACCCGTATCATCAGGCCGCTGGTGCCGGTGATGGACGCGCACTCTATCACTTCCGGCGTCTTGCGGATCTCGTCCACCACCACGTAGTACTCCAGGTGCTTGACTGTCAATTCGATCAGGCAGGAAATCGGCAGGCCGACCCGCGCTGGGTCGATCTGCGCGCGGTAGGCGGTGATCACGCCGGTCTGTTCCAGCTTGGCTACGCGGTCCGCCACCGCCGGCGCCGACAGGTTCACGCGCCGCGCCAATTCCGCGAAGCTGACTCTGGCATTTTCGTGCAGTGCGGCGAGGATTTTTCGATCAAATCTATCCATGTTTTGATTGTAAGGTGGAATATTTAAACAAACAGGCAAACGAAGGCAAAAGCGGAAAAAATCCTTCGATTTTTATGCTCGCGTAGCGGAATTGCTACGTAGAATGCACCCCGTAATCAGGAGCAGGCGGCATGTCCCGCCTCCTGTTCCTCTCCAAGATTGGTTGCGGATGAGCGTGTCGCTCGACCCCCTCATTTGAGACTGTCCTGGTGATCTCTTTGTCCCTGGTCTCTTGTCAGATCAATGTTTTGACGACGACCATTCCGGGTCTGCCGCAGCGGCAGGCCCGTTTTTTTTGGCGGTCATGGAACTTGCGGCAAGGATGCGGCACAATGCTCGCGAACGTTTCAAGACATGTCATATTAGTGTCATCTGGCGTTTGTATCCTTGCCACAAAATCAAACCGAGGATAGCCGAATATGGCCGCCAATATCTTGCTCGTGGAAGACGAACCGGCGATTCAGGAGCTGATCGCCTTCAACCTGGCCCAGGCCGGCCATCATGTGCTGCGCGCCGGCACCGCCGAGGCGGCGCTGACGCTGGTGAGGAACGCGCTGCCGGACTTGGTGCTGCTGGACTGGATGCTGCCCGGCGCCAGCGGCGTGGATGTGGCCAAGCGCTTGCGCGCCGACGAGCGCACCCGCGACATCCCCATCATCATGCTCACCGCCCGCTCCGACGAGCAGGACAAGATCATCGGCTTGGAAACCGGGGCCGACGACTATATCACCAAGCCGTTTTCGCCGCGCGAACTGCTGGCCCGCATCAAGGCGGTGCTGCGCCGCCGCGCGCCGCAGATGACCGACGACGCCGTCGACGTGCAGGGCCTGCGCCTGGACCCGGTGACCCACCGCGTCACCGGCCACGGCAATGTGATCGATCTGGGGCCGACCGAGTTTCGCCTGCTGCATTTCTTCATGACCCATCCCGAGCGCGTCCATTCACGCGCCCAGTTGCTGGATCAGGTGTGGGGCGACCACGTCTTCGTCGAGGAGCGCACCGTGGACGTGCATATCCGCCGCCTGCGCAGCGCGCTGGAAGGCACCAAGCACGATGGCTTGATACAGACGGTTCGCGGCACCGGCTACCGTTTCTCCGTGCAGCAGTAGGCCGCGATGCGCGAATTCCTGCAACGCACCGCCCTGTGGCTGGCGGCCATCACGGTCATCAGCTGCGGTTTCTGGGTCTTATCGTCGGCCGACGCCGCGCTGCTGGCGCTGGCGATTTGCCTGGGCGCCTGGCTCGCTTTCAATCTATATCACATCGCGTTGCTGATGCGCTGGCTGCGCCATCCGGTGCCGGAGCGGGTGCCGGACGGCTTTGGCGTCTGGCATACCGTGTTCATGACCCTGTACCGCACCATGCGCACGCAAAGCCAGAGCAAGAAAAAGCTCACCCATGTGCTGGAGCGCTTCATCAACGCCGGCGAGGCGATGCCGGACGGCGTGGTGGTGCTGGACGAGCTGGACCGCATCGAGTGGATCAATCCGATGGCGGTGGAGCATCTGGGGCTGGACCGCAAGCGCGACGTCGGCAACCAGATTCTCAACTTGATCCGTCAGCCGGCCTTCCACGCGTATATGAAGAACGCCAGTTTCAGCCAGCCGCTGACGCTGACCTTTAGCCAGCCGCGCGAGCTGGTGATCTCGCTGCAATTGGTGCCGTTCGACTCCACCCGCAAACTGCTTTTGACGCGCGACATCACCCAGCTGGAGCGGGTGCAGACGGTGCACCGCGATTTCGTCGCCAACGTTTCGCATGAGTTGCGCACGCCGCTGACCGTGGTGGGCGGCTTTCTGGAGACGCTCAGCGACATGCCCGAGGTGAACGACCAAATGTTCCGCCAGTTCCTGCCCATGATGATGGAGCAGTCGCGGCGGATGCAGAGCCTGGTGGAAGACCTGCTGACGCTGTCCAAGCTGGAAAACAGCCCGAAGGCCGTCAATTCCGAGCGGGTGGACATGCGCGACATGCTGGACACGCTGATGGTGGAGGCTGAAGGGCTGTCGCAGGGCCGCCATCAGGTCAAGCTGCTGCGCAACTGCGACTGCGGCCTGTGGGGTAGCAGCCAGGAGCTGCATTCCGCCTTCGGCAATCTGGTGTCCAATGCCGTGCGCTACACGCCGGAAGGCGGCAGCATCACGCTGGCCTGGCAGGACGAGGGCGATCAGCTGCGCTTCTCGGTCAGCGATACCGGCATCGGCATTCCGCGCGAGCACATCCCGCGGCTGACCGAGCGCTTTTACCGCGTGGACCGAGGCCGCTCGCGCGGCAGCGGCGGCACCGGCCTGGGCCTCGCCATCGTCAAGCACGTGCTGGCGCGGCATCATGCCCGGCTGGAGATCAAGAGCGAGCCGGACAAGGGCAGCACCTTCAGCGTGGTGTTCCCGCGCGAACGCCGCCACGACAGCCAGGCCGCCTGATCCCGTTCGATCCAGCGCAAACCGCCGCGACAATTTTCTTGGCGCGGCGGTTGCGGCGCGCTACGATGTCTGTCTTTACCTCAAGCAATTCCCCCTGGACGCCTCACCATGAATCGTTTGCAAGCCATTCGTCCGTTCGGCCAGCGCATCTGGCTGGACAATCTGTCCCGTGAACTGATCGCTTCCGGCGAACTGTCGCGCCTGCTGGCCGACGACGGCATCGCCGGCGTGACCTCCAATCCGGCCATCTTCTACAAGGCGATCAGCACCGACGCCAGCTATCAGGGCGAGCTGGCCGTGCTGAAGCAGGACGCCGGATTGTCCGCCGAAGCGCGCTACGAGAAACTGGTGGTGGCCGATATCCAGGCCGCCTGCGATCTGCTGCAGCCGCAATACGAGGCCAGCCAGGGCAATGACGGCTATGTCAGCCTGGAGGTGTCGCCGGAGCTGTCGCGCGACGAAGCCGGCACCCTGGCCGCCGCGCGCCGCCTGTGGGCCGAAATCGGCCGCGCCAACGCCATGATCAAGATTCCGGCCACTGCAGAAGGCATCCGCGCCTTCCAGCAGCTGACCCGCGAAGGCGTCAACGTCAACATCACGCTGCTGTTCTCGCTGCCGCAGGTGGAGGCGGTGTGGGATGCCTACATCGCCGGCCTGTCCGCGCGCCTGGCCGACGGCAAGGCGGTGGCCGGCGTCAAGGCGGTGGCCAGTTTCTTCCTGTCGCGCGTGGACAGCCTGCTGGATCCGCAAGTGGCCGAGCCGCATAAGGGCAAAGTGGCCATCGCGCTGTCCAAAGCCGCTTACGCGCGCTATCAGGAGCGTTTCCATGGCGAAGAGTTCGCCAAGCTGCGCGCCGCCGGCGCCCGTCCGCAGTTCCTGCTGTGGGCTTCCACCGGCACCAAGAACGCCGCTTACAGCGACGTGCTGTACGTGGAGAGCCTGATCGGAGACGAAACCGTCAATACCGTGCCGGACGCCACCCTGAGCTGCTTCCGCGACCATGGCAACGCCGCGCTGACGCTGCCGCAAGGCATGGCGCAGGCCAAGGCGCTGTTGGCCGAAGTGGAGGCCGCCGGCATTGATCTGGCAGCCGCCGGCGAAAAGCTGCAGCAGGATGGTTTGAAGCTGTTCGAGGATGCATTCGCCCAGCTGCTGAAACTCACCGCCTAAGCCCGCGCGGGCGGTCGTAACAACGGGTTGCCGGCGGTAGCGGGCAACCCGTTTTGCTTGGAACGGCCCGATGGCTCAGGCGGCTTCGGCGCGGCGCGTGGCCATGCGGGCGCCGGCCAGCTTCAGTTCTTCCGGGCTCAGCGTGCTGGCGGCGGCGGGAAACAGCCAGGCTTCTTCGGTCGCGGCGTGATCGCGGTACTGGCGGGCGAATTCCTGCAGTTCGTTCTTGCTGATCTGCTTGATGCGGCCGTCGCGCAGCGCGACCAGATCGTCGCGGATGGCGTTCCAGCACGAATGCAGGTAGCCATGCTCGGCCGATAATTGCTCCAGCCGCGAGGCGGCGGTGGGAATCCGCTCCTCGATCAGCGGAAACAGTTCCTCTTCTTCATCGGTATGATGGGAGGGGCCGGCGATGTCGAAATAGCGAACTACGTCGTCTATGGTGTTGCGGGCGGCTTCGTCGACGCCATTTTCCTCAATATACGGCGGCAGTTTGTCCAGCAGGTCGCAGAAACGGCGGATCTTGTCATGGCAGGCCAGCAGCATTTCCAGCGGCTGATCGAAGCTGGGCGAGGGATTGGCGCCCATGGTGTTGAGCGTGAGCATGTGTGGTCTCCAGCATATTGAGTCAATCAAGATTGTGCCGCACAGTTCAGGCCCAGGACATGACGTGCCTCAAGTGCAAACTGTCCGTCATAATGGCAGGTGGCGTGCGCGCCGGCTGCGCATGTTCTTGATACCGCTTTGCGCGATGGAACACAAGCCGGATTTTCGCGGAGCGAGTCCGACAGGGAAAACAAGGGAATAGCATGCAGTTGCCGTTCGAAGTGAAGGAACTGGATCGCGCCGACGACAGGCTGGCGCGGGAAGCGCTGCGCGTACAGCTGGCGGCCCACCAGCTGGAAGTGGCTTGGCTGAATTATCCGGCCCTGCCGGTGCTGTGGCCGGACCTGGCTGCGTTGCGCGCCAGCCGCGAGCGCATCCTGGCCGCGTTCGAGGGCGAGGCGCTGCGCGGCCTGGTTGTGGTGTCGCGCCGCCCGGACGGCGGCATCCACATCGAGCGCACGGTCGTGGACCCGGAGCATCTGGAGCAAGGCTGGGGCTACCGCTTGCTCAACCGCGCGCTGCAGGACGAATCAAGCTGCAGCGTCGACACCGCGGAGGTCAACCAGGCGGCGCTGGCGCTGTACCACAAGGCCGGTTTCGTGCAGACCCAGCGCTGGACCACGACCGATGGCTTGGCCTTGTGGCGCTTGGAGTATCGTCCGGCCGAGCCGCCGGCGTTGAAGCTGGGCGCCGATGGCTGGGTGACCGGTGCCTTGCAGCAGCCGTCGCCCAATTGCGACGAGCGCTCCGCCGGCTGCGCGCCGGAATTGCTGGTGGTGCACAATATCAGCCTGCCGCCGTATCGCTACGGCGGACCCGGCGTGGAGCAGCTGTTTGCCAACCGGCTGGACCCTGCCGAGCATCCGTACTATCAAGGCATCCATCAACTCCGGGTGTCGTCCCACTTTTTCATCCGCCGCGACGGCCGGCTGCTGCAGTTCGTGCCGGTGGGCAAACGCGCCTGGCATGCCGGCGTGTCCAGCTGGCGCGGCCGCGACAAGTGCAATGACTTTTCCATAGGCGTGGAGCTGGAAGGCTGCGACTTCGAGCCGTTCAGCGAGGCGCAGTATCGGACGCTGGCGGCATTGTCCCGCGAACTGCGCCGCGCGCTGCCCTTGTCCGCGATCGCCGGTCATGAGCACATCGCTCCGGGCCGCAAGACCGATCCTGGTCCGTGGTTCGACTGGCGACGTGCCCAGGCCGACAGCGGCCTGGGTTTCTGAGCGGCTATTTCAGCTTCAGGTAGGGGCGGGGATGATCGCCGAAGGACAGTTCTTCGCCCGGCAGCGCGAACAGCGCGTAGCTGAAGCCCAGGTAGAACGCCGCCTCGTCGCTGAGCCGCGAGATCGCGTCCAGATTACCCAGCAGTTCGCGGAACGGCAGGTCGACACGCGTTTCGCCGCCGGCGACGAAACCGACGCTGCGGTCGAACACCACGTGCTGCGGCCGGAAATCGCCGGCGACGGCGACATCGGAAAAGTCGTATTGGGTCAGCAAGGCGGGGCGCTTGCGCGCGACCTTGCCGGCCACTACGCCGGCCAGCAGGATCTCGTCGCGCGGCAGGCCGCGCAGATCGGCCAGCCTCACCTGCCGCTCCAGGCTGAGGCGATAGGTCTGGGCGGTGTTGACCAGCCGCACCGTGATCGCGTCTGCGTCGATGTCTTCTATGGTGAGCGCGCTCACAACATCCCCAGGATCAAGGAGGCCTTGGCTTCCAGCTCGCCGCGTTCCAGTTCCGGGCTGGAGCGCGCGCTCAAGGTGCTGCCCACGCGAGTGGTGGCCATGCCATGCGCCAGCAGCGCGCTGCGGATCACGGTGCCCAGCTCCGCCTCGTCGGCGCACAGGTAACCGAAGGCGCCGGCGTACCAGTGGCGGGTTTCGTGTTCGGCCAGCAGCCGGGCGGCGGCATCCACCGGCGTGCCGACGACGGTGGCGGGCCACAGGTGGTCGCAGATGGCGTCGGCCAGCGTTTTGCCTGGCTTCAGCCGCGCGCTGATGCTGGCCGAGGTGTGGAACACGTTGGCGAAGCGTTCCACTTCCCGCGCCACGTCGACGCGGATGTCTTCGCAGCTGGCCTCCTTGGCCAGGATGTCGGCGCGCACGCATTCTTCCAGTTCGAATCTGTCCTTGTCCGACGCCAGCAGTTTCTCCACTTGCAGCCGGTCTTCGGCTGCATCGCGGCCGCGCGCGACGGTGCCGCAGATCGGGCTGGTGCTGAGCCGCCCGTCGCGCAGCCGCAGGAACATCGCCGGCGAAGAGCCGGCCAGCTGGAAGTCGCCGCCGTCGAAATACAGATTGTACGGGGCGGGATTGCGTTGCAGCAGGTCGCGATGAATCCGGTAGCCGTCGCGCGAGCAGGGGCGCTGGATGGCGAAGCTGGGATTGAGCGAGCGCAGCGCGCCGTCGGCGATGTGTTGGCTGGCGATATCGTACATGCGCGGGTAGGGCTGGCCGCGGCCGGCGACGAAGTCGTCGGCGTTCAGCAGCGGCCCCAGCGCCAGCGGCCAGGCTTCGCCGCCGGCATCGGCCGGATCGAGCAGATAGTCCACCGCCACGCTGTCCACGATCAGCCGCTCCGGCAGGTGGAACACGCCCAGCACGCCGCTGCCCAGTCCCAGCTTGGCGTGGATCAGCTCATAGCAGAAGAAGCCGTAGAGGCCGAAATGCGGGTCGGCATCGAAGCGCGCGGGCAAATCCAGCAAGAGCTGCAGGCGCGTCGGCAACGGCGCGGACGGATCAAGCGGCAGACGCCGCGCGCCAGGCGCGCTAGGGTCGGGCATCAAGCCCAGCAAAGGCGTCAGCGCCTCGGCGATGCGGACGCCATTGCGGCTGCGCGGCAGCAGCGCGATGCGGTCGGCGAAGAGCAGCGCGCTGAGCGCGGCGCGCTCGACCGCGCGGGCGTGATGCGCGTATTTGGCGGTGTAGTCGTAGTTACATTGCAGCGCGAACAGCGGCGCTTGCCGGCCGTCGGCCGGCACGGGGACGGAGTGCAGCCTGATCTTGCTCATACTTGTAGATACCGTGAGGAGAATTTGACCTTGCGGCCGCCGGGCGCGGTTTCGATCCAGGCTTGATAGCGGTACAGCGCCTGGACGATGAGTTGGGAAATCCAGGACAGCGCCACGGTGGACGAAAATTTGAAGACCAGGCTGAAGGCGAAAATCTTCACGATGGTGGCGAAGGGGAAAACGCCGTAGAAGGCGATCATGAAGCAGATGGCGGTATACACCACCTCGCCGATCACCGACGAGAAGATGTCGCGGACGAAGTACAGCCGGCTCGACCACAGACTCTTTAGATAGAGCAGGAAACGGGTGTTGAACTGGCTGCCGATCAGGCAGCCGATCGCGAACGAGATCGAACCGCGCACGATGTGTTCGCTGATCAGCACGTAGCTCTGGTTCAGCGCCTCGCAGTGGCCGCGTTCGGCCAGCGGCAACAAGCTGCAGTCTCGTTGCGACAGGCTGAGCGCGGTGAAGGACGCGGCGAACAGGATCTCGGCCAAGCAGGTGGCGAACAGGATCTGATTGGAGCGTTGCTTGCCATAGACCTCGGCGATGGGGTTGAGCAGCATCAGGATGATGGGCATGGTGAAGGTGCCCAGGCTGGCCTCGGTGCCGAACACTTGGATCACCTTGTAGGAGGTCAGATTGGACGCGATCGCCGATATCAGGATCAGGAAGGACAGGATCACGATGGGATCGATGCAGGCCAGCGCGCGGCCGGCCAGGTCTTGGAGTCGTTTCATGTATTGTTCCGAAAAATGATGGCCGCCACGCAGCCGAGGGCGGCGTGGCCGTTGTCTTCCAGACTGAGCGCGCCGCGATCCACGAAGACGATCCGGCCATGCCAGGGCGGGGCGGTTTGCACGACCACTACCGAACGACGCGGGAATACCCGCTGACGAAATAGCGCCTGGTCTATGGCGAGTGCTGAATCGTCCAGAGACGGCTCCAAAGCAATGAACTCGTCCCATATCGGCTGGCGGCCGTCGCTTAGCGCGGCCAATTGGTCAAAGCTGCGGATCACGGGCGCCATGCCGCCGGCAGCGGCGCTGCCCAGGCCGATATCCAGCGCGCGGCTTATCGCCAGCGCATTGCTGAAGGTCAGCTCTCGTTCCTCATATAAGCCGCGATGCAAGGTCGACTGCTTGATGCCGGTGATGCGGGCTAACTCGCTGATGGAAATTCTTTTATCGCGGATTCTGCGTATCGCATTTTTCTTGAATTCATGCAATACCGAATAGGGGCGGGTATTTTTGTTTGCCTGCATTATATTGTTTGAGCGTGAATATTCTCTTGTCAGATAAATTGCATTGAGCTAGATGGCTAGGCGTATTCTATTTTTTCTGGAAGAAATAGGCTCGGCTGTGCTAGATTTGATCGCTTATGATTTATGTCATAAATTGACTGTTTATTGTTGTTTTCAAAGAATAATTTAAACGGTCTACTTGGCGATTTTCAGGTTTTCATCGGGTGGCGGCGCTTTCTTGAATCAGATGAATAAGCCAGAAAGCATCGATTTCTTTGTTTATTTTCCGGCGCAATATTTTGCGGATGAAATTTTATGCCGTTGCAATTGATTTGGGCAATGGAAAAGTGAAAAGCAAGAATGCTGGATAGGAGTCACACCAATGCAATCAGCGACAGCGGCGCGGGCGGGAGGAGAAATGAGGGGCGCGTATATACAGACTGTTTCCGGGCGGTATCTGAATGTGATGGACCCGCGGCCGGAAGACATAGACATCGTCGATATCGCCCACCATCTGGCGCATCTCTGCCGCTTTGGCGGCGCTTGCCGCCAGTTTTACAGCGAGGCCGAGCATGCGGTGCGGATGACGGAAATCCTGCCCGGGCGGCTGCAGCTGGCCGGCTTGCTGCATGGGGCGGCCAAGGCCTATGGCGGCGAGGTGGTGCGGGCAGACGGTGAGGGCGGCGCGCCCGAGTCGCGGCGGCTGGAGGCGGCGGTGGAAGCGCGTTTCGAACTCCAGCTCAGCGGCGAGGACAGAGCCGAGCTTGCCTTGGCCGATGCCCGGCTGCTGGCGACCGAGCGCCGCGACCTGATGCCGCCGGACCGGCAGCCGTGGCCCATCCTGATTGGGGTGGAGCCGCTGCCGGAGCGGATTTGGCCGATGACCATTTCTTTGGCGCTGGCGCGTTTCTGCGAGCAGTATGAGCAAGCCCTGCGTTGGCCGCGGCCATCGCGCATCCAGTTCCGCCAGAACGCGCCGTGTTGAGCATCCATGCAAAAGGCGCGCCCGGGTGGGCGCGCCTGTGAGCGGTTTTGGCGGCGGATTTACAGCTCTACTTGCGCCCCTAGCTCCACCACGCGGTTGGTCGGCACCTGGAAGAAATCGGTCGCCCGCAGCGCGTTCTTGCTCATCCAGACGAACAGCTTCTCGCGCCAGAGCGCCATGCCGGGATGGTCGGTGGGAACGATGGTTTCGCGCGACAGGAAGAACGAGGTGTCCATCAGCTCCATTTCGAAGCCTTCCTTGGCGCACATCTCGATCACCTGCAGCACGTTCGGGTCTTCCTTGAAGCCGTAGCGCGCCACCACGCGCCAGAACGATGCCGACATCTGCACGATGTCCAGCCGGTCGTCGTCGGAGATGTAGGGCACGTCCTCGGTGCGCACCGTCATCAGCACCACCCGCTCATGCAGCACTTTGTTGTGCTTCAGATTGTGCAGCAGCGCGTGCGGCACGCCGTGCAGCGTGCTGGTCAGGAATACCGCGGTGCCCTGCACTCGGGCCGGCGGGAAGGCTTCCAGGTTTTCGATGAAGCCGTCCAGCGGCAGCGCCTGTTCGCGCAGGCGGTTGAACAACAGCTCGCGGCCGCGTTTCCAAGTGCTCATCAACAGGAAGATCACCGCGCCCATCGCCAGCGGCAGCCAGCCGCCGTCGGCGATTTTGTGGAAGTTGGCGCTGAAGAAGGCCAGATCGATGATGCCGAAGACCAGAGTGATGCCCAGCGCCAGCGGCAGCGGCCAGCGCCAATTGATCCGCGCGACCACGAAGAACAGCAGCGTGGTGATCAGCATGGTGCCGGTGACGGCGATGCCGTAGGCCGCCGCCAGGCTTTCGGATGAGCGGAAAGTCAGCACCACGATCAGCACCGCGATCATCAACAGCCAGTTGATGAAGGGCATGTAGATCTGGCCGATTTCCTGCGCCGAAGTATGCTGCACCTCCATGCGCGGGCTGTAGCCGAGCTGGATGGCCTGGCGCGACAGGGAGTAGGCGCCGGATATCACCGCCTGCGAGGCGATCACGGTCGCCAGCGTGGCCAAGATGATCAGCGGCAGCAGGCCCCAGTCCGGCGCCAGGATGAAGAACGGGTTTTTGATGGCGGACGGATCGCGCATCAAGAGCGCGCCCTGGCCGAAGTAGTTCAGGGCCAGGCCGGGCAGCACCAGCGAAAACCAGGCGCGGCGAATCGGCGTCTTGCCGAAGTGGCCCATGTCGGCGTACAGGGCCTCGGCGCCGGTCAGCGCCAGCACGACCGAGCCCAGCGTCAGGAAGGCGTGGAAGCCGTGATGCTGTATGAACAGCACGGCGTAAACCGGGTTGAGGCCGTGCAGCACGGCCGGCGTGACCAGGATTTCCTTCAGGCCCATCAGACCGATGGTGGCGAACCAGACCATCATCACCGGGCCGAACAACATGCCCACCTTGGCGGTGCCGAAGCGTTGCAGCAGGAACAGCCCCAGCAGCACGGTCACCGCCACCGGCAGCACCCAGCTCTGCATCTGCGGGGACAGCACCTCCATGCCTTCGGCCGCGGACAGCACGGAAATGGCCGGCGTGATGATGGCGTCGCCGTAGAACAGCGCGGCGCCGAACAGGCCCAGCAATACGATCTTCCAGCGCGCGGCGTGGGTGGTGTAGTGCCGCGCCAGCGCCATCAGCGCCATGATGCCGCCTTCGCCGCGGTTGTCGGCGCGCAAGATGAAGGCGACGTATTTGATCGACACCACGAAAATCAGCGACCAAAAGATCAGCGAGAGGATGCCGAAGATGTTGTCAGGCGTGGTGGGAATGTTTTGTCCGGTGAAGCACTCGCGCAGCGTATACAGCGGGCTGGTGCCGATATCGCCGTATACCACGCCGAGCGCCGCCAGCGTCAGGCCTGCCATCGCCTGTTTGTTTTGTTCCTGCATAAGTTTCCATTGCGGTTGTTCATCGTCGTCGTTGCGGCGGCGATGGTTGAGCCGGATGCATTTTGCGGCTGCGTCGTAACATCATAGTCGATGACAGCGGCCGATAAAAAAACCATAAAAATGCTCGGAAGCGCGCAGGTTACCCCAGTGGCCCCAGCCCGCCAAGCGCGGGTAGGCCTGCCGTAAACAGGGTTGTTGTACCGCAACAACTGCCAAGCGCCTAGCGGTTGACGCGGCCTGCGCCGACGTGACAGGGGCGTGACGCTTGGCCGCCAAGGCGGGACGACGCTACAATCGAAGACATTTAGCCGAATTCCAAGGACGCATCATGCGCGCATCGCAGTTTTTCATCTCCACCCAGAAAGAAGCTCCCGCCGACGCCGACATCACCAGCCAGAAGCTGATGCTGCGCGCCGGCTTCATCCGCAAGCAAGCCGCCGGCATCTATTCCTGGATGCCGATGGGCCTGCGCGTGGTGCGCAAGGTGGAAAACATCATCCGCGAAGAGATGAATCGCGCCGGCGCGATCGAAGTGAGCCTGCCGGTGGTGCAGCCGGCCGAGCTGTGGCAGGAAACCGGCCGCTGGGACGCGATGGGCGCCGAGCTGCTGCGCTTCAAAGACCGCCACGAGCGCGACTTCGCCCTGCAGCCGACCGCCGAGGAGGTGATCACCGACATCGCCCGCCGCGAGCTGCGCAGCTACCGCGCGCTGCCGAAGAACTTCTACCAGATCCAGACCAAGTTCCGCGACGAGCGCCGCCCGCGCTTCGGCGTGATGCGCGGCCGCGAGTTCACCATGAAGGACGCCTACTCGTTCGACCGCAGCGCCGAAGACGCCCTCAAGAGCTACGACAATATGTACGCGGCCTACCGCCACATCTTCGACCGCCTGGGCCTGACCTACCGCGCGGTGGCGGCCGACACCGGCGCCATCGGCGGCGACCGCTCGCACGAATTCCAGGTGATCGCCGACACCGGCGAGGACGCCATCGTCTACTGTCCGAACTCCGAATACGCGGCCAACATCGAGCTGGCCGAGGCGTTGGCGCCGGCCGGCGAGCGCGCCGCCGCATCGGCCGCGCTGACCAAGGTGCACACGCCCAAGGTCAAGACCATCGCCGAGCTGGTGGATTTCCTGAAGATAGACATCAAGCAGACCGTCAAGGCGGTGGTAGTGGAAGGCGAACAGGGCGAAGCGGTGCTGATGATGGTGCGCGGCGACCACGAATTGAACGAGGTGAAGGCGCAGAAGATCGCCGGCATCAAGAGCCCACTGACCTTCGCCAGCCCGGCCGCCATCCGCGACGCCTTCGGCGCCAATCCCGGTTCGCTGGGCCCGGTGGGCTTCAAGGGCCGCGTCATCGCCGACCGCACCGTGGCCAAGATGGCCGATTTCGTCATCGGCGCCAATGAGGACGACCAGCACTACACCGGCGCCAACTTCGGCCGCGACTGCGCCGAGCCCGAAGTGTTCGACATCCGCAACGTGGTGGAAGGCGACCCGTCGCCGGACGGCCAGGGCGTGCTGGCCATCCAGCGCGGCATCGAGGTCGGTCATGTGTTCTACCTGGGCACCAAGTACTCCGCCGCGATGAACGCCACCTTCCTGGACGAGGACGGCAAGCCGAAACCGTTCGAGATGGGCTGCTATGGCATCGGCGTGACCCGCATCCTGGGCGCGGCCATCGAGCAGAACTACGACGACAAGGGCATGATCTGGCCGGATTCCATCGCGCCGTTCGCGGTGGTGATCTGCCCGGTCGGCTACGACCGTTCCGAAGCGGTGAAGGAAGCCGCCGACAAGCTGCACGCCGATCTGCAGGCCCGCGGCGTGGACGTGATGCTGGACGACCGCGGCGAGCGCCCGGGCGCGATGTTCGCCGACTGGGAGCTGATCGGCGCGCCGCACCGCGTCACCATCGGCGACCGCGGCCTGAAAGAAGGCAAGGTCGAGTATCAGCACCGCCGCGACAGCGAGGCGACTGCCGTCGCCGCCGACGCCATCCTGGCCCACGTGCTGGATAAGCTGGCCTGATGAAACCGCGCCTCCTGCTTTTGCCGTTTTGCCTGCTGCTGGCGCATGCGTCGGCGTGGGCCGGCGCGCAGAAGGAGGAGGCGCTGTCGGCCAATGTGGCGTCGGCGATGAGCCGTTCGATTTCCGACGTCAACGCGCCGCGGCTGGTGTTCGACAACCCGCGCGAGGGGCAAGCCTGGCTGGCGGAGATGTCGGCGCGCCTGCAAAAGAAAATCCCCGATCCCTGGGTGCGCGAGCGGCTGCTCACCGCCATCCAGTACGAAGCCACTCGCGCCGGGCTGGACCCGCAGCTGGTGCTGGGCCTGATCCAAGTGGAGAGCGGCTTCAACAAGTACGCGATTTCCGGCGCCGGCGCGCGCGGGCTGATGCAGGTGATGCCGTTCTGGCCGCGCCATATCGGCACGCCGCAGCACAATCTGTTCGACCTCAGCACCAATCTGCGCTACGGCTGCACCATTTTGCGGCACTACCTGGACATCGAGCGCGGCAATCTGTACCGCGCCTTGGGCCGCTATAACGGCAGCCTGGGGCAGCCGGAGTATCCGAACATGGTCATCGCCGCCTGGAAGAAAAAGTGGGCGTGGAATCCGCCCCCCGCCGTGCGCACGGCGGCCTTGCCATGAAAAAAACCGGCCAATAGGCCGGTTTTTTGTCGCCAGAGCATGGCTTTGCAAGCGCTGGATCGGGAAGGCTGGCGGCTCAGTCTTCCTGCGCCTGCAGCATCTTCTTCAGCAGGCGGGCCAGCGTGGCGCGCTCTTCGCCGTCCAGCATTTCCAGCAGCTCCGACTCCGCGGCCAGATGGTGGCCGGCGGCATCTTCTATCACCTGGAAGCCCTTGGGCGTCAGCGTGACGATCACGCCGCGGCGGTCGTCCGGATCCGGAGAGCGCTGCACCAGGCCGGCTTCTTCCAGCCGGTTGATGCGGTTGGTCAGCGCGCCGGACGAGATCAGCACCATGCCTTGCAGCTGGTTGGGCGAAAGCTGATACGGCTCGCCGCCGCGGCGCAGCGCCGCCAGCACGTCAAATTCGCCTACATTGAGATTATGGCGAGCCAAATCCTGCAGCACCCGGCGGGTGATGAAGTATTCCATCCGCACGATGCGGCCGATGACCTCGGTGGCGGAGGTATCGAGATCGGGGCGGACTTCGTTCCACAGGGCGACAATGCGGTCAATCTGGTCTGGTACTTGCTGCATGCTGCTGATTCCTGATCGTAAGGTAAGCACGGCGAAACCGGTCGGGCGCAAGAGTATCACGACTTCAAAATATACTATCTTCATCTAAAGACAAATGTCGCAGATCAACGATATTGCAGCGCGGGATTCTTGCCAGGATGCCGAATCGGCGATATATTTACATGTAAAGATTCTTTATATGAAGATAAATGCCGCATAGCGGCGGGAGTGAAGCTTGAAAACAGCGGTACGCGGCGATGTGCTGAGTTTCCGGGGCAATCCGTTCCGGCAGGCTGAGCGGGATTGCCTGGCTTTCCAGCGCGACGCGCTGGTGGTGATGGAAAACGGACGCATCGCGGCATGCGGGCCGGCGGTCGAGCTATTGCCTGCGCTGACTGCGGACGTTGCGGTGACGCACTATCCCGACCATCTGATCCTGCCTGGCTTCATCGACTGCCATGTCCACTATCCGCAGACCGAAATGATGGCGGCCTATGGCGAGCAGCTGCTGGATTGGCTGCACCATTACACCTTCGTCACCGAGCAGGGCTTCGCCGACGAAACGCACGCGCGCGAAGTGGCGCAGGTTTTCCTGTCCGAGCAGCTGCGCAACGGCGTCACCACCGGTTGCGTGTTCGGCACGGTGCATCCTGCCTCAGTGGAAATGCTGTTCCAGGAGGCGGCGCGCATCAATCTGCGCATCCTGGCCGGCAAGGTGTGCATGGACCGCCATGCGCCGCCGGCACTGCTGGACACGCCGCTGACCGCCTATGAGCAATCGCGCGCGCTGATCCAGCGCTGGCACGGCCAAGGCCGCGCCGAATATGTGATCACGCCGCGCTTCGCGCCGACTTCCAGCCACGGCCAGCTGGAAATGCTGGGCGCGCTGGCGGCGGAGTTTCCCGATGTCGCCATCCAATCCCATATTTCGGAAAACCTGGACGAGATCGCCTGGGTCAAGCAGCTGTTTCCCGGCTGCCGCGACTACGCCAGCGTCTACCAGCGCTACGGCTTGCTGCGGCCGCGCGCCATCTATGGACACGGCATCCACCTGTCCGATGAGGAACTGGATGCCTTCCGCGACAGCGGCGCTTCGCTGGCGCATTGCCCGACTTCCAATTTCTTCCTCGGTTCCGGCAGCCTGAATCTGCGCCCATGCGTGGAGAGCGCGCGCCCGATTCCGCTCGGCCTCGGCACCGACCTGGGCGCCGGCACCAGCTTCTCCATGCTGCAGACCATGAATGCGGCGTATATGGCGGCGCAGAGCCACGGCAAGCCGCTTTCCGCCGTTCAGGCTTTCTATCTGGCCACGCGCGGCGGAGCCGAAGCGCTGGGCATCGCAGACAAGGTCGGCAGCATCGCGCCGGGCATGGAAGCCGATCTGGCCGTGCTTAACTTGCGCTCCACGCCGCTGCTGGATTTCCGCATGCGTTATGCGCGCGACCTGTCCGAAGCCTTGTTCATCCAGATGATGCTGGGCGACGACCGCGCGGTGGCGGCGACGTATGTGGCTGGCAGCCCGGTGTATCGGCGTGCGGCAGCGTAAAGCGCAGGCACGGCGACAGCAAGCAGGCGGATGGCCACTAGGCCTCCGCCTGCTTGCTATTGTGGGTAACTTGCGGTTTTTTCGATGCCTGTGGATAAGCTTGCCGTCTACTGACGTACCGCCACCACGATGCGGGTAAAGGCGTTCATCAGCGCGATCGCCAACGTCAGGTCGGAGATTTCCGCTGCGCTGAAATGCTCGCCCAAAGCCTGATACAAGTCATCTGGCGCGCGGCTTTCGCCGATGCGCGTCACCGCTTCCGTCCAGGCGATGGCGGCGGCTTCGCGCGGCGATAGGATATCCGCCACGTCCCAGCCGGCCAGCGCGTCGAGTTTTTCTTGGCTTTCGCCGCGGCGGCGCAGCGCGTGGCTGTGCAGCTTCAGGCAGAAGGCGCAGCCGTTCAGCTGGGCCACGCGCAGATAGACCAGTTCGATCAGCGGCAGGCCCAGGCTGCTCTCCGCCAGTGCGTTCTTGCAGGACAGCAAGCCTTGATAGGCCTGGGGCGACAGTTTGGTGTAATCGAGTCTCATCATTCATCCTTTCGGGTTCGGCGCGGACTGGGCGCCGGTGGCGGGCGCGCGCCAATTCAGCAGGCGCGCGGTTAGTTTCTGCAAAGGCGGAGCCAGCAGCAGCACCGCGCCCAGCGCGATCGGCCAGGCTTGGGCGAAGGCGTGCAGCCAATGCCCCAGAAAATCGGCATGCAGCCCCAGGTTCAGGCCGGTGAACCAGGCGGTCATCACCAGGGACATGGCCCCTGACATCAGCAGCGAGAACAGCAGGCGTTGGCGCAGAGCGGGATGCATGGCGTGATTCTCCGTCGGTTTTTGATGAGCAGAGTCTAGTAAAAAGCGAATTGCGAAAATAGAATGAAAAAATCAATTTCAAATTCCATTTTTGCAATCATGCTGGATGATCTGGATCTGTTTGTGGCGATTGTGGATGCCGGCAGCCTGCGCGCGGCGGCGCTGCGCCTGGAGATGCCGGCGCCGACCTTGACGAGGCGGCTGCAGGCTTTGGAGGCGAGGCTGGGTTGCAAGCTGCTCAATCGCAGCGCGCGGCGCATGGTGCCGAGCAACGAGGGCTGGCAGTACTACGAGCAGTGCAAGCCCTTGCTGGCTGCGCTGCGGCAAGCCACGGCATCGCTGGACGCGACGTTGAACCGGGTGGAGGGCGTGGTGAGGCTGATGGCGCCGCTGAATATGGCCAACGACATGCTGCTGCCGCTGTGGGAGCGGCTATTGCGCGACCATCCGCAGCTGCGGCTGGAGTTGAAGCTGAACAATAATATGGACGATTTGTATAGCGGCATGGCGGATCTGGCGCTGCGGGTGGGGGAGCAGACCGATCCCTCGCTGCAGCAGCGCCGCGTTGGCGCGGTGCGCACCATTCTGGTCGCCGCCCCGGCCTATCTGGAAGCGCATGGCGAGCCGGAGCGGCCGGCTGAATTGGCGGCGCACCGACTGCTGATGTCGGAGCCGTTTCAGCGCTGGAAACTGCGCCACCGGGAAAGCGGCGAGGAGGTGGAGTGGCCGGTCGCGCCGTGCCTGCAAGCCAATGATATGCTGCTGACTCGAAGGCTGGCCGAGGCGGGGGCGGGCATCGCCGTCAGTCCGCTCAGCATTTGCCATCGCCAAGTGGCCGATGGCAGCCTGTGCCGCGTGCTGGAACCATGGGAGATCGCCACGCGACCGGTGTACGCCGTCTGGCCGCAGCGGCGCGCCTTGCCGGCGCGGGTGCGCGTGGTGCTCGATGCCCTGCTGGCGTTTGCCGCAGCGGAGCCGCGCTTGCAGGAGTGAAGGCTTATTTGCCGCCGCGCGGCGGCTTGGGCAGCAGGACCAGCCGGGTGCCGGCCAGCCTGTCGTGCAGGTGGCGGCCTTCCTTGTCGTAGAAACGGGCGAGGAAGGGCAGCAGCCACCAGATCAGCGCCAGCCACTTGGCCGCCGGGTGGTCGCCGTAGCTGCGCTGCCAGCCGAGGTAGGAGATCACCGGCAGGCCGACGAACAGCATCGCCGCGACGGCGAAGCGCATCAGCGCCTGCTGCCAGTTCAGCAGCCTGCCGTCGGCCGTCACCAGCCGGATATGCCAGGTCTTCATTGCGGCGGTTTGGCCGCTGCGCGTCCAGCAGTAGCCGAAGTAGGCGAACAGCACGCCGGCCGAGGCCAGCTGGATCAGGCTGTGCAGCAGCCAGGAGTCTTGGCCCAGCATCAGTTGCAAGGGGGTCAGGATGGCGCTGGTGATCAGCAGCATGGCGACGATCAGCAGCGATTCGTAGAACAGGCTGGCCAGACAGCGAGACAGGCTGGGGGCGGCGGTTTCGGTCATTGGGCGATGGAGGCGTCGGGTTGGGCGCGCTGCTGGCGCAGGCGCTGCATCACTTGCTCGCGCTGGTCGGGCGGCAGCTGCTGCAGTTTTTTCCAGTTGGCGCGGATTTCGTGGCGTTGCTGCGGCGTCAGCTCGGACCAGGCTTTCAGCTTCCGCTGCGCCCGCTGCTGCTGCTGAGGCGCCAGGTTGGCGAAGCCAGGCACGATGGCCAGCAGGCTCTGTTTTTTGTCCGGCGAATAGCGGTTCCACTCGCCGGACAGCGGCGCCAGCACCTGCTGTTGTTGACTGTCCAGCTGGTCCCAGCTCGGATTGGCGGGTGGAGAGGCCTGGGCGAACACGGGGCAGAGCAGACCGGCCAGGCACCAGGCGCTGGCCAGGCGTGCGGCCTTATTCATGCAGTCCCCGGCTGAAATGCGGCTCCAGCAGCGAGTTCAGCGGCAGATCCTGCGACAGCACCGTCGCGTCCACCGATTCCGCTTCGGCCAGCAGCCCCTCGGCCAGCATCAGGCCGGCGGCGGCGATCGCGGCAAAACCGATGGCGGCCCCGCCGCGGCGCAGCATCACCAGATGGCGCTGCGCCCATAGCGCCAGTCGCTCGTGCAGGCTGACCGGCTCGGCGGCGCGCATATCATACTGTTGCATGGCGCGCTGGCGCGCGGCTCTCAGGCGGGCCAACTGATGCGGCGTTGGATCGGATGACGGATTGTCCAGTATGCGGGTGATGTGATTCGGCAAATGGTCGCCCGGGCTATCTTTGGCGTGTTTCATAGCAGTACTCCCTTTTGCGCAAGGATGGCGGCCAGGGTGTGGTTGGCGCGCGAGCAATGCGTCTTCACGCTGCCTTCCGAACATCCCATCACGAGAGCGGTTTCGGCGACATCCAGTCCCTCCCAGTAACGCAGCAGAAAGGCCTCGCGTTGACGCGCGGGCAAGAGCTTGAGCGACGCGTCTATCATCTGCGCCACTTCCTTGCGCAGATACCATTTCTCCGGGTTGGTATGCGCCTCGTCGGCCGCCACATCCAGGCTTTCCAGCGGATCCGGACTGTCGTCCTCGGCATGGGTGGGGATCAGCGACGACAGCAGGGTGCTGACGAAGCTGCGCACCTTGCTGCGACGGTAGTGGTCGCGGATGGTGTTCTGCAGTATGCGCTGGAAGATCAGCGGCAGTTCCGCGGCCGGCGCGTGGGCGTAGCGGTCGGCAAGCTTCATCATGGAGTCTTGCACGATATCCAGCGCGTTCTCTTCCTGCCGCACCGCGTACAGCGCCTGCTTGAAGGCGCGTTTTTCCACCGACTGGAGGAAGTCGGCCATTTCCTTGCGGCTTGCCATCTGTGCGTTTCGGGTTGATGCCAACCTGCGATGGTAACAGAGCAGGAATCACTCGGCTAGTCCGTTTTTTTGCCTGAAATTACCGGCAGTTAGCGCCATTTTGCACCTGCACAAAAGCACTTGACCGTGCTTTGAGCAATACGCTAAGGTCTTTGAGCAAACGGGATGAAATTAATACGAAATAGAGGCGATATGCAGATATCGGGCGCCGAAATAGTAGTCCGCTGCCTGCAGGAAGAGGGGGTCGAATTTGTTTTCGGCTACCCGGGTGGCGCGGTACTGGAAATCTACGATGCCATCTTCCGGCAAGACAAGTTCAAGCACGTGCTGGTGCGACACGAGCAGGCCGCGGTGCATGCCGCGGACGCGTACTCGCGTTCCAGCGACAAGATAGGCGTGGCGCTGGTGACCTCCGGTCCCGGCGCGACCAATGCCGTCACCGGCATTGCCACGGCCTATATGGACTCCATCCCCATGGTGGTGATCTCCGGCCAGGTGCCGTCGCCGGCCATCGGCCTGGACGCGTTCCAGGAAGTGGACATGGTGGGCATCACCCGGCCGTGCGTGAAGCACAACTTCCTGATCAAGGACGTGAACGAGATCGCCGCGACCATCAAGAAGGCGTTCTACATCGCCAAGAGCGGCCGTCCCGGCCCGGTGGTGGTGGATATTCCGAAGGACATCACCCAGCAGCGCGCGGAGTTCCGTTACCCGGACAGCGTGCATATCCGTTCCTATGTGCCGGCTACCCGCGGCCATAGCGGACAGATCAAGAAAGCGGTGAACCTGCTGCTTGAGGCCAAGCGTCCTTATATTTATGTCGGCGGCGGCGCGGTGCAGGGCCGCGCCGAAGCCGAGGTGACCGAGTTGGCGCGTCTGCTGAACCTGCCGTGTACCAACACCCTGATGGGCCTGGGCGCCTATCCGGGTTCGGACCGGCAGTTCCTGGGCATGCTGGGCATGCACGGCACCTACGAAGCCAATATGGCGATGCAGAATTGCGATGTGCTGGTGGCCGTGGGCGCGCGTTTCGACGACCGCGTCATCAGCGTGCCGTCGCACTTCCTCGGTCAGCCCAAGAAGATCATCCACATCGACGTCGACCCGTCGTCCATCTCCAAGCGCGTGCGTGCCGACATCCCCATCGTCGGCGACGTCAAGCTGGTGCTGCGCGAGATGCTGGATGTGCTGAAGCAGTCCGGCCAAAAGCCGGACGGTTCGGCGCTGAACCAGTGGTGGCGGCAGATCGAGGATTGGCGCGGGCATAACTGTCTGCTGTACACGCCGTCCGACGAGCTGATCAAGCCGCAGTACGTGGTGGAGCAGCTGTACCAGATCACCGGCGGCCAGGCCATCATCACCTCCGATGTCGGCCAGCACCAGATGTGGGCGGCGCAGTACTACAAGTTCGACCGCCCCAAGCAGTGGCTGAACTCCGGCGGCCTCGGCACCATGGGCTTCGGCTTGCCGGCGGCCATCGGCGCGCAGCTGGCCAACCCCCACGCGCAGGTGGCCTGCATCACCGGCGAGGGCTCGATCCAGATGAACATCCAGGAGCTGTCCACCGCCAAGCAGTACCACACGCCGGTCAAGGTGGTGGCGCTGAACAACCGCTACCTGGGCATGGTGCGTCAGTGGCAGGAGTTCTTCTACGGCACCCGTTATTCCGAGTCCTACATGGACGCGCTGCCGGACTTCGTCAAGATCGCCGAGGCCTACGGCCACATCGGCTTCAAGGTGGAGAACCCGGCCGATGTGGAGCCGGTGCTGCGCGAGGCGTTCAGCGACAAGCTGAAGGAGCGCCTGGTGTTCCTGGATTTCCGCACCGACCAGTCGGAAAACGTGTTCCCGATGATCCAGAACGGCAAGGGACTGGATCAGATGGACCTGCCGCCGCACATGCGCGACATCCAGCAGGTGCCTTTCGAGAACAACCGTGACTACGGCAATATGTGCTAAGGCGGCCGGCATGCGACATATCCTATCCATCCTTCTGGAAAACGAAGCGGGCGCCTTGTCCCGCGTGGTGGGGCTGTTTTCGGCCCGCGCCTACAATATCGATTCGCTGACAGTGTCCACCACCGAGGATCCGACACTGTCGCGGATGACCATCGTCACCCACGGTTCCGACGAAGTCATCGAGCAGATCACCAAGCAGCTCAACAAGCTGATCGAGGTGGTCAAGGTGATAGACCTCAACGAATCCGAACACATCGAACGCGAGATGATGCTGATCAAGGTCCGCGCCCAGGGCAAGGACCGCGAGGAGATGAAGCGCATGGCCGACATCTTCCGCGGACGCATCATCGACGTGACGGAAAAGACTTACACCATCGAGCTGACTGGTACGAGCGAGAAGCTTGGCGCCTTTATCGAGGCGGTGGACCGAACAGTGATCCTGGAAACGGTCCGTACCGGCGCATCCGGCATCGGTCGCGGTGAGCGGGTTCTGAAAATCTGAGCAGGGCTGCAAGTCCCTTAGCAAACAAATATCAAGGACATTTGAGAATGAAAGTTTATTACGACAAAGACGCCGACCTCTCCATCATCAAGGGCAAGAAAGTGGCCATCATCGGCTACGGCTCGCAAGGCCATGCCCACGCGCAAAACCTGAAGGAATCGGGCGTCGACGTGGTGGTGGGCCTGCGCAAGGACGGCGCGTCGTGGAAAAAGGCCGAAGCCGCCGGCCACAAGGTGAAGGAAGTGGGCGACGCGGTGAAAAAGGCCGACGTGGTGATGATCCTGTTGCCGGACGAATCCCAGCCTGAGGTGTATAGCCGCGACATCGCCCCCAACCTGAAGAAGGGCGCGGCGCTGGCCTTCGCCCACGGCTTCAACATCCACTACAACCAGATCGTGCCGCCGGCCGACGTCGACGTGATCATGGTGGCGCCGAAAGGCCCTGGCCACACCGTGCGCTCGGAATACGTCAAGGGCGGCGGCGTGCCGACCCTGATCGCCGTCTACCAGGACAAATCCGGCAAGGCGCGCGACATCGCCCTGTCCTATGCCGCGGCCAACGGCGGCACCAAGGGCGGCGTGATCGAGACTAACTTCCGCGAGGAAACTGAGACCGACCTGTTCGGCGAGCAGGCCGTGCTGTGCGGCGGCGCCGTCGAACTGGTCAAGGCCGGCTTCGAGACCCTGGTGGAAGCCGGCTACGCCCCGGAAATGGCCTACTTCGAGTGCCTGCACGAGCTGAAGCTGATCGTCGACCTGATGTACGAAGGCGGCATCGCCAATATGAACTATTCCATCTCCAACAACGCGGAGTACGGCGAGTACGTCACCGGCCCGGAAGTGGTGACTTCCGCCACTAAGGAAGCGATGAAGAAGGCGCTGTACCGCATTCAGAGCGGCGAATACGCCAAGATGTTCATCCTGGAAGGCAAGACCAACTACCCGTCCATGACCGCCCGCCGCCGCCTGACCGCCGATCATCCAATCGAGAAGGTCGGCGCCGAGCTGCGCGCGATGATGCCGTGGATCGCCAAGAACAAGCTGGTGGACCAGTCCAAGAACTGATCTCTGGTTTGAAGGGTTGAAAAGACAAAGCCGGGCGCGATGCCCGGCTTTTTTGCGTTTAATCCGCGAACAGCGGGGAGGCGGCGGCGAGCGGATTGCCCTGCCAGGCGCTGTTAAAACGCAGCAGCGCGGCGTCTACGTCCGGCGTGGAGGCGAACAGCTGGCGATAGGTCTCCGCCGGCAGGGTGACCGCGCCTATGCCGGCGCGGGCGCATTGCATGAATTGCTCGGCCGATTTGACCGCCGCGCCCATGATGACGGTGCGCTGGCCATAGCGTTGCAGAATCTGCTGCGACTCCTGCAGCAGAACGGCGGCGTCCATTCCGGCCTGTTCGATGCGATTGAAATAGGGCGCGGCGTAGCGCACGTCCAGCAGGCCGGCCAGCGCGATCTGCCGCGATTCGAAGATGGCCGTGGCCAGCGTGGCGATGCCTTCGCGCTCCAGCGCCGCCATGGTCTGGAAGCCTTCGCCGACGGCGGGAATCTTGACCACGATGCGCTCGCTTCTGGCGGCCAGGCGACGCGCTTGGCGCAGCTGCGCAGCGGGATCGCTGACCGTGACTTGCGCCGCCACCAGGCCGGGCTGGATGTCCAGCAAGTTGTCCAGCACGGCTTCCGGCGCTTGGGAAGCGGCCGCCAGGATGGACGGATTGGTGGTCACGCCGGCGAGCAGGCCCAGCCGGCTGGCGTGGCGTATGGTGGGGAGATCTAGGGTGTCCAGCCAGATTTGCATGGGCGTGTCTCGTCGGGATAGAAAAAACGGCGCCGTCGCGCCGTTGTGGATTGCTGGCTCAATCGGCCATTTTTTCGCCCATGCGCACCGGGCTGGCGGCCTGCCATTGCGGGTTGAACTTCAGCGGACCGGCCGGGAACAGCAGCACCACGGTGGAGCCGAGCAGGAAACGGCCCATTTCCTCGCCCTTGGCCAGGCGAATATCCTGAGCGCGGTAATCCCATTTCTCCACCGCCGGGCGGCGCGGCGGGTTGACCACGCCGTGCCATACCGTCGCCATGCTGCCGACGATGGTGGCGCCCACCAGCACCATTGCGAACGGTTGGCCTTGTTCGTCTTCGAGCACGCACACCACGCGCTCGTTGCGCGCGAACAGGCGGTCCACGCCGCGGGCCGTGGCCGGGTTGACTGAATACAGATCGCCCGGCACGTAAGTCATTTCCAGCAGCTTGCCGGCGCAGGGCATGTGGATGCGGTGGTAGTCGCGCGGGCTGAGATAGATGGTGGCGAAGTGGCCGTCATGGAAGCGTGCGGCCAGGGCCGCGTCGCCGGCCAGCAGCGCGGTGGCGCTGTAGTCGCGGCCCTTGGCCTGGAAGATGCGGCCGTGATCTATCGGGCCGAACTGGCTGACGGCGCCGTCCACCGGGCAGACCAGCCGAGCATCGGCCAGCGGCCGCGCGCCGGGTTTCAGCGCGCGGGTGAAGAAATCGTTGAAAGTGGCGTAGGCTGCCGGGTCGCTGTTGGCGGCTTCGTCCATATTGACGTTGTAGCGGGCGATGAAGCGACGGATGGCCGCCGCGGTGACGCCGCCGCCTTGCCAGGAGGCGAAGCAGCCGGCCAGCCGGGTCAGCGCCAGCTTGGGCATCATATGTTGCAACAGCACAAACAGGCGTTCGGACACGGGCGCCCCCAATCAGTCTTAAACCGGGCATTGTAACCGATTTCTTGTCGGACAGCGTGGGCGAGCCATAGGTCCCTATGTCTGAATGGTTAGTTTGCCTGCGCCAAATTCTACAATTTGTCTAAAAAATTCAGATTCGACAGGGTGTGTGACGTAATTAACACAGTTATTGGACTTGGAATTTGATGAGATGTCTCTCGCTCGGTAGGCTGGTTCAAAACATGCTGCAGGAGCACATTGATGCAAGTGGATATTGAACGGCTGGTTGCGGACTTCGGCGGACCGAGCCATCTGGCCGACGAACTGAACCGACTGTTCCCCGACGAGCCGGTGAGCCGGGCAGCGATATACAAATGGAGGGAACGCGGCAGCCTGCCGCTCGCCCAGCTGAGCCGGCTGGCGCAGTTGGCCGCCGGGCAAGGCAGGCGCTTTGATTTCAACGACTATCTGGTCGGCGAGCCGGCACAGGGAGCAGGGAGAACTATCGATATGGGCGACCGCCTCTATATTTTCGACACCACCTTGCGCGATGGCGAGCAATCGCCGGGCGCCTCGATGACCAAGGAAGAGAAGATCCGCATCGCGCGCCAGCTGGAGCGGCTGGGCGTGGACATCATCGAGGCCGGCTTTGCCGCCGCCAGCCCCGGCGATTTCGACGCCATCCACGCCATCGCCGAAACCATCAAGGACTCCACGGTCTGTAGTCTGGCGCGCGCCAATGAGCGCGACGTGCGCGCCGCCGGCGAAGCCATCAAGCCGGCCGCGCGCGGCCGCATCCACACCTTCATCGCCACCAGCCCCATCCATATGGAGAAGAAGCTGCGCATGAGCCCGGACGAGGTGGTGGACGCGGCGGTGAAGGCGGTGCGGATCGCCCGCGAATACACCGATGACGTGGAATTCTCGGCCGAGGACGCGCTGCGCTCGGACATCGACTTCCTGGCGCGCATCTTTGGCGCGGTAATCGAGGCCGGCGCCACCACGCTGAACGTGCCGGACACGGTCGGCTACGCCGTGCCGCGCCTGACCGAGGCCTTCTTCCGCGAGCTGATCGCCCGCACGCCGGGCGGCGACAAGGTCATCTGGTCCGCTCACTGCCACAACGATCTGGGTATGGCTGTGGCCAACAGTTTGGCCGCGGTGCTGGGCGGCGCGCGCCAGGTGGAGTGCACCATCAACGGCTTGGGCGAGCGCGCCGGCAACGCCAGCCTGGAAGAGATCGTGATGGCGGTGAAGACGCGCCGCGACGTGTTCGGCGTGGACAGCCGCGTCGATGCCACGCAGATCGTGCCGGCGTCCAAGCTGGTGTCCACCATCACCGGCTACCCGGTGCAGCCCAACAAGGCCATCGTCGGCGCCAACGCCTTCGCCCACGAGTCCGGCATCCACCAGGACGGCGTGCTCAAGCACCGCGAGACCTACGAAATCATGTCGGCCGAGTCGGTGGGCTGGAGCGCCAATCGCCTCACCCTGGGCAAGCTGTCCGGCCGCAATGCCTTCAAGACCAAGCTCGCCGAACTCGGCATCGTGCTGGACAGCGAAGAGGCCCTGAACGCCGCCTTTGCCCGCTTCAAGGAGCTGGCCGACAAGAAGCGCGAGATTTTCGACGAAGACCTGCACGCGCTGGTGTCGGATGAGATGGTGGCGATCGAGCAGGAGCATTACAAGTTCGTATCGCTGCGCATCGCCACCGAAACCGGCGAGGCGCCGCAGGCCAATATCGTGTTTGTCGAGCACGGCCACGAGCGCCGCGCCGAATCCAGCGGTTCCGGCCCGGTGGACGCCGCCTTCAAGGCCATCGAAACCGTGGCCGGCAGCGGCGCGGAGCTGGAGTTGTACTCGGTCAACGCCATCACCAAGGGCACCGAATCGCAGGGCGAAGTAACCGTGCGCCTGGCGCGCGACGGCCGCATCGTCAACGGCCAGGGCGCGGACACCGACATCATCGTCGCCAGCGCCAAGGCCTATCTGTCGGCGCTGAACAAACTGGCCATGGAGGAAAAAGTCAGCGCCCAGGCCATCGTTTAAACCCTTTGTTTTCCCGGCGCGGCCAGACGGCGCCAAAGGGAGGCGGCAAGGTTTTCCATCCCGGCCTTGTCGTTGCGCCCCGAGGTCCGTTTCGCTCAGCCAACAGGTTTTCACTTCATCCGCGCGTGAAATCCTGCGCAGGCCTACCCGGCCAAACCCATCGCGCCCCAGCCCACAAGGCCGACGGCACGACGCCGACCCACAAGGTCGGCGTTGGCACGTCGAGGGCGCGGTTGGCCTGCCAGAATGGGGCAGGGTTTTGAATAAAACTTTTTGTTTGGATTTGGGACAGCCAAAAACACAATTGGCATAATCAAGGCTGCTTATGTCTGGGAGTGCCAAAGTGCGGTCTTTGCAAGTCGGCGACCTGGTCGCCAGTTTCACGCCTTCGTTTCCGATTACTGCCCGTCAGCCTGCGCGTTATCAGCGGGCGATAGAATTTATCGGTCGCCAGGGACTGCGCTTTCTACCGGGACATTTGACTGGCAAGGACGACCATTATCGTTCGGGCAGTGCCCGCGAGCGCGCGGAGGAATTGAATGCGCTGCTGCGCAACCCTGAGGTGCGCTGCGTCATGTCGACGATAGGCGGCAGCAACAGCAATGCCTTGCTGCCGTATCTCGATTACGAGGCATTCCGACGCGACCCTAAAATCGTGGTGGGCTACTCCGATTCGACCGCGATTTTGTTGGCCTTGTATGCCATGACCGGCGTGCCGACTTTCTATGGCCCCGCGCTGGTCGCATCCCTGGGCGAGCTTCCTCCGCTGGTGGACGAAATTTGGCGCTATTTTGCCGCGATTGCCATGGAAAACCGGGCTTATCCCCTGACTTTGCCGAAGCCGACGCACTGGACGGAAGAGCGTCTGCCGTGGGAGAGCCAGGACCGGGCCAAGACCATGCAACCCAATCAATGGCGCTGCATCCAGCCCGGACGCGCGGAGGGCAGGCTGATTGGCGGCAACCTCAATACCCTGTATGGCTTTCTCGCCAGCCCGTATTTTCCCGCTATCCAGCCCGGAGACATTCTGCTGCTGGAGGATAGTTTGAAAGACGCTGCGACGGTGGAAAAGAACTTTGCAATGCTGAAGCTGGCCGGTGTGTTCGATCAGGCCGGCGCGGTGTTGCTGGGCAAGCACGAGGGATTTGACGATTGCGGCAGCAAACGAACGCCGGCCGACATCCTGTTGGAAGTTTTGGATGGATTGGATGTGCCGATATTGGCTGACTTCGATTGTTGCCATACCCACCCGATGCTGACCTTGCCGCTTGGCGTGCGGGTCCGGGTGGACACCCAGGCCCTGCGCGTGGAATTGCTGGAAGATTGGCGCGAGCTGGTGTAGAACATCGGTCCCGGCCGGCACGCGGCCGGCGATTCTATCGATGAATGAGGGAGCGAGCATGAGCCAGGGCTATTTCATCACCGGCACCGATACCGAGATCGGCAAGACCCATTCCGCAGTCGAGTTGATCCGTCTTTACCAAAGCCAGGGCAAGCGCGTGCTGGCGATGAAGCCGGTGGCTTCCGGTTGCGACATCCTGCCCGACGGCAGCTGGCATAACGACGATGTGGCGCGGCTGACGGCAGCCACCGGGCAGGCTGACCTGGAATTGATGAATCCGTATCGTTTTTTGCCGCCGGTGTCCCCGCACATCGCCGCGCGCCAGGCCGGCGTGGAAATCGATCTTGCGCATATCGGCGAGCATTACCGCCGTTTGCGGGATAAGGCCGATATCGTGCTGGTAGAGGGGGCGGGCGGCTGGTTGGCGCCGTTGTCGGACAGCCTGTTCATGGCCGACCTGGCGCAGAGCCTGGCGCTGCCGGTCATTCTGGTGGTGGGCATGCGGCTGGGGTGCATCAACCATGCGCTGCTGACGGCGCGCGCCGTCCAGCGCAGCGGTTTGCCTTTGGCCGGTTGGGTGGCCAATTGTCCCCAGCCCAAGCAGGCTGCCTACCAGGAAAACCTCGACACGCTCAAGCGCCACATCGCAGCGCCCTTGCTGCTGGAAATTCCCTACCAGCCGACAGACTATTCAGGATAGTGAACACGGACGGCCAGCCCGTCCCATCCTCATGCTTAGAGCCGCTAACAAAAATCCTGATGCTGCGTTGCGCCGGCTTGTCGTACTCAAGTACTGCCTGCGTCGGCGCGCCTTGCCTCTGCCGCGAAACTGATATTTGTTAGCCACTCTTATTCCCATGTCCCGCCATGTTACGCTGCAACATGACGCTTTCTTGTTTTTCCCGCGCGACTTCCTACGATGAAAGCATGCCGGCATAGCCGGCGCGCAGTGCATGCATTGTTTGGTCATTTGACCTTGGGGGAGCGACATGTCTTGTCCGCGCATTCCTGTTTCTTGCTGTCTGGCGCTCATGGCGCCGGCCGCGCTGGCGGCTGAGTACAATCTGCAGCCGCCGGTCACCCCGCTGGCGCGCACCGAGTACCACTTGCACACCTTGCTGCTGATCATCACCGGCGTGATTTTCCTGCTTGTCTTCCTGGTGATGCTGTATTCCATTATTCGCCACCGCAAGGCCGCGGGCCATGAAGCCAAACAGTTCCATGAAAACACCACGGTGGAGATCATCTGGACCATCGTTCCGCTGCTGATTCTGGTGCTGATGGCGCTGCCGGCCACGCGCGCCGTGTTGGCGCAAAAGAGCACGCGCAGCGAGGACATGACGATCAAGATCACCGGCTACCAGTGGAAGTGGCGTTACGACTACCTGGACGACAACTTCGGCTTTGTCAGCCATTTGTCCACGCCGCGCGAGGCCATCGAAGGCAAGCTTGCCAAGCCGCCTAACTATTTGCTGGAGGTCGACGAGCCTCTGGTGGTGCCCACCAATCGCAAAATCCGCCTGCTGCTGACCGCCAACGACGTGATCCACTCCTGGTGGGTGCCGCAGCTGGGTGTCAAACAGGATGCCATACCTGGCTTTTTGCGCGACAGCTGGATGCTGATCGAGCAGCCCGGCACCTATCGCGGCCAGTGCTCGGAGCTGTGCGGCAAGGACCACGGCTTCATGCCCATCGTGGTGGAGGCCAAGTCGCCGGAGGACTACGCCCAGTGGCGCGAGGCCAAGCTGAAACAGTTGGCCGCCAACGCGGACGATCCCAACAAGGTATGGCAGCTGGCCGAGCTGAAGGCCCGCGGCGAGAAGGTCTACACCCAGAACTGCATCCCGTGCCATCAGGCCAACGGCAAGGGCATTCCGGGCGCCTTCCCGGCGTTGGACGGTTCGCCCATCGCCACCGGCGACAAGGCCGCCCATATCGAGATCGTGCTGTACGGCGGCAAGAAGAATCCGGCCATGGCGGCCTGGGGCAAGCAATTGTCCGATACCGACATCGCCGCGGTCATCACTTACGAGCGCAACAGCTGGGGCAATCACACCGGCCAGGTCGTGCAACCCAAGGAAATCAAGGCTGCGCGCGGCAAGGCGGCGTAGCAAGGAGGAGGCAGCGTCATGGCAATTGCGGAAACCACCCACGCCGGCGGCGCGCATCACGGCAAGCCGCACGGCATCATGCGTTGGCTGATGGCCACCAATCACAAAGACATCGGCACGATGTACTTATGGTTCTCGTTCACCATGTTCCTGTCCGGCGGCGTGCTGGCGCTATGCATCCGCGCCGAGCTGTTCAGTCCCGGGCTGCGCTTCTTCCAGCCCGAGCTGTTCAATCAGCTGACCACGCTGCATGGCCTGATCATGGTGTTCGGCGCCATCATGCCGGCCTTCACCGGCATGGCCAACTGGATGCTGCCCTTGATGATAGGCGCGCCGGACATGGCTTTTGCCCGGATGAACAACTGGAGCTTCTGGCTGCTGCCCCCGGCGGCGCTGCTGTTGCTGCTTTCATTCGCGGTGCCGGGGGGCGCGGCCGCCGCTGGCTGGACCTTGTACGCGCCGCTGTCCACGCAGATGGGCATAGGCATGGACATGACCATCTTCGCCATCCACATCCTGGGCATCAGCTCCATCATGGGGTCGATCAACATCATCGTCACCATCCTGAATCTGCGCGCGCCCGGCATGACCATGATGAAGATGCCGATGTTCGCCTGGGCCAGCCTGATCACCGCCTACCTTATCATCGCCGTGATGCCGGTGCTGGCGGGCGTGGTGACCATGGTGCTGGCCGATCGACATTTCGGCAGCCACTTTTTCAATGCCGCCGGCGGCGGCGACCCCATTCTGTACCAGCACGTGTTCTGGTTCTTCGGCCATCCCGAGGTCTACATCATGGCGCTGCCGGCCTTCGGCATCGTCAGCCAGGTGATTCCCACCTTCGCCAGGAAGCCGCTGTTCGGCTATACCTCGATGGTGTACGCCACCAGCTCCATCGGTGTGCTGTCCTTCATGGTGTGGGCGCACCATATGTTCGCCACCGGCATGCCGGCCACCGCCCAGCTGTTTTTCATGTACGCCACCATGCTGATCGCGGTGCCCACCGGCGTGAAGGTGTTCAACTGGATCGCCACCATGTGGCAGGGCGCCATGACGTTTGAAACGCCCATGCTGTTCTCCATCGGCTTCATCCTGTTGTTTACCATCGGCGGCTTGTCCGGCATCACGCTCAGCGTGGCGGCGGTGGACATCCAGCTGCATGCCAGCTACTACGTGGTGGCGCATTTCCATTATGTGCTGGTGGCCGGCGCGCTGTTCAGCCTGTTCTCCGCCATCTACTACTGGTTTCCCAAAATGAGCGGCAAGATGTACCACGAGGGTCTGGGCAAGTTCCATTTCTGGTGGTCGATGATCTGGTTCAACGTCACCTTCTTCCCCATGCACTTCCTGGGCCTGGCCGGCATGCCGCGGCGGATTCCTGACTATGCCTTGCAGTTCACCCAGTTCAACCAGATCGCCAGCGTCGGCGCCTTCATGTTCGGCCTGGGCCAGTTGATCTTCCTGTTCAACATCCTGCACTCGATGCGTTACGGCAAGCCGGCGCCGCAGCGGCCGTGGGAAGGCGCCAATACCTTGGAGTGGGAGCTGCCGACACCGGCGCCGTATCATACTTTCGAGCAGGCGCCGCAGATCGAGAGCAGCGAAAACGGCGTGATCCTGTCGTACCGGGAGGGCGGGGCGCACCCGCGCCATTAGGGTGCTTGCCATGGACACCGCCCGGACCCCGCATCGCAACCGCCAGCTGCTAGGCAAGCTGGCGTTGATCGCCGCCATGATGTTCGGCTTTGCCTGGGCGATGATTCCGCTGTACCGCATCGTGTGCGAGCAGACCGGCCTCAACGACGTGGTGAAGGCCGATGCGTTGGAGCGGGACGATCTGGTCGCGGGGGCGGCAACGGTGGCCATGACTTTCGATGCCACGGTGCAGGCCGGGCTGCCCTGGCAGGTCAGGCCGCTGACCACGCATCTTAAGGTCAAGCCTGGCACTTTTGTCCAGGTGCAGTACCAGATCACCAATGCCAGCCCGCACGCTGTGGTGGGGCAGGCCTTGCCGCGCTATTTGCCGGCCGAGGCCGGGGCGTATGTGAAGAAGCTGGAGTGCTTCTGTTTCACTCAGCAGCGCTTCGCGCCTGGACAGACACGAACCTTCCCAGTGGTGTTCGTGGTCGACCGCAAGTTGCCGGCTTCGATCACCAGCATCACCTTGGCTTACACCATCTTCGATGTGCCGGGGCAGGAAGGCCGCGCATCATGAACTGGGCACAGGGCGTAAAGGCGGTGCTGGCGGCATTCATCGGCGTGCGCCAGGGCGACGCCGCGCGGCAGGATCAGTCGCTGAAACCGTGGCAGCTGATCGTCACCGCGTTGTTGTTGATGTTGGCGTTGATAGTCGCGCTGTTGTTGCTGGTGTCCTGGGTAACGCGCTAGGAGGAATGGTATGGCGAGCGTTGAGGAGCAGGATCGTTATTTTGTGCCGGAGCCGTCGCGTTGGCCCATGGTGGGGGCGGTGGCGCTGTTCTGCATCGGCCTGGGCGCGGCGTTTGCCGTCAACGGCATGCTGATGGGCAAGCTGTCTCTGGCTTTGGGTTGCCTGATACTGGCATTCATGCTGGTGGGATGGTTTGGCGATGTGATCCGCGAAAACCGGCTGGGCGTCTATCTGGGGCGAGAGGACATGTCGTTCCGCTGGGGCATGGGCTGGTTCATTTTTTCCGAAGTGATGTTCTTCGGGGCCTTCTTCGGCGCGCTGTTTTGGGTGCGCACGGTGTCGGTGCCGCTGCTCGGCTCGCTCGATTACAAGATGCTGTATCCGGATTTCGAGTCGGCATGGCCGCTGTCCACCGGGCCGGGCATCACCCAAGCCTATCAGGCGATGGAGCCCTGGGGCTTGCCGGCGCTGAATACGCTGATCCTGCTGAGTTCCGGCGCCACCGTCACCTGGGCGCACTGGGGGCTGCTGCAAGGGCGGCGCAGGCAATTGAAGCTGGGGCTGTTTCTCACGGTGCTGCTGGGGTTCACGTTCCTTGGCTTGCAGCTGCACGAATATGGCCACGCCTTCAGCCATCTGCATCTGACGCTGGCGTCCGGCGCCTATGGCATGACGTTTTTCATGCTGACCGGTTTTCACGGGCTGCATGTGTTGTTGGGGTCGATCATCCTGTTCGTGGTGTGGTTGCGCTCGCTGAAGGGCGATTTTGACGCCACCCACCACTTCGCCTTCGAGGCCGCCAGTTGGTATTGGCACTTCGTCGACGTGGTATGGCTGCTGCTGTTCATCTTCGTTTACTGGCTGTGAGCCGGCTCAAGCGTGATGCGGGCGCCACCAGCCGAACACGGCGCCCAAGAGCAGCAGCAGAAACAGGCCGATGGACAAGCCGACCCGCAGGGTCAAAGAGCGGACCAGACGTTGCGAGCCGTGTTCGGCTTTCATCAGTCCGGTCAATCCCCAAAACAGGGCCAGGACAATACAGGCAAGCAACAACAGGATGACGAGTTTCATGACCGTATCCTCATCTCATTCCGATCAGGAGCAAAGGCAAGAGCCAAGATGGCAGCGGCTGCTATGGAGCATGCTGCTGCTCATCGTCTTGCTGCCCTACGCCTTGGCAGTATGGCAGTGGCAGCGGGGGCAAGACAAGGAGGCTTTGCTGCGATCGTTGACCAACGCGATGAGCACCGCGCCGGTGGCGCTGGTGTATCGCGATGCCGAGCCGCCGCCTGAGTTCACCCGCGTGCGCTTGATCCAGGCCGAACCGGCCGGGCCGGTGATCGAATTGCGCAACAGCTATCTGGCCGGGCAGAGCGGCCGCCGCATCCTTCAGCCTTGGCGGCAAGGCCCGGACCGTTCGCTGGTGTTGCTGGATCTGGGCTGGCTGGTCGATGGCGTCAAGCTGCCGACGTTCTCGCCGCAGCAGATTCAGCCGCAAGGCTATCGGATGCCGACGCCTCACCATTTTGTGTTGTCCGGCGCGGTGAAGGGTTTTGCCGGCCCGGTCGACCAGGTCGATGAGGCGGCGCTGCGCAGCCATTATCCCGGACACTGGTTTCAGGGCGTGGTGGTGTTGGAAACCTCGCCCGATCCCTTGCTGCATTGGCCCGTGGTGCCGGAGTTCCTGCCGGATAAGCACTATGCCTACGCGGTGCAATGGCTGCTGCTGGGCGTGTGCCTGAGCGGCTTGTGGTGGCTACTGTGGAGACGTCGCCATGAAATCCATTGACCGCGGCCGGGCGGCCTTGCTGGGCATGGCGCTGTTGTGCCTGGCGCCGGTCTTGGCGGCATGGATGGCTTACCTGCTGCTGCCGCCAGGCGGCGGCGCCAGTTATGGGCAATTGCTGCCGACGCGGCCGTTTGTCGCCGCGGCCAGCCCCGAATGGCCGCGCGGCAAATGGGTGCTGGCTTCGGCGCTGAGCGCCGATTGCCGCGATCGTTGCCGTCAGCGCTGGCATGCGATGGGCCAGATTCAGAAGGCGCAGGGAGAGGCGGCGGAGCGGCTGACGCGCGTGGCGCTGGTGGTGTCGGCACGCCCGGCGGCATTGGATGTGCCGTACCGCTTGCCGCACTCGCCGGCGCATGCGCTGCCTGCCGGCAGCCAGGGTTTCTATCTGGTCGATCCGCTGGGCAACCAGGTGATGTTCTACCGCGACGGCGCCGATCCGCGGCGGATCATCGATGAAGTGGCCAAGGTATTGAAGGTGAATAACGGGTTGTAAGCGCCCGTTCAAAAATTTTCCGTCAGTGGCCGACCGGCCGATGCGCTGTGCAATGAGGGGGCCCTTGCCATGCGAAGACTGATTTGGGCGGCTTTGCTGCTGGCCGCAATCGTGGTGCCGTTCGGCGCCTATGTCAGATTGTCCCATGCCGGCTTGGGCTGTCCGGACTGGCCTGGCTGCTATGGACGAATTTCTCCCGCGCATGCCGCCGACAGCATAAGCCAGGCTCAGGCCATGTCGCCGCAGGGGCCGGTCAGTCTGGGCAAGGCCTGGAAGGAGATGCTTCATCGTTATCTCGCCGGCAGCCTCGCCGCCCTGATCGCGCTGATCGCTTGGCGGGCTTGGCGCGAGCGGCGCCAGCGCTTGCCGGCGAGCCTCTTATTGGCGGTGGTGGCCTTTCAGGCCATGCTGGGCATGTGGACCGTGACCTTGCTGCTGCGGCCCGCCATCGTCACCTCCCATCTGCTGGGCGGCATGGCGGTGTTGCAGATTCTGGCCTGGATGGCGCTGTCCCCCTCATTCGCGCCGCTACGCGTTCCGCTTGCGCTGCGCCGGCTGTCCGGCTGGCTGGTGTCCGCCTTGCTGCTGCAGCTGCTGTTGGGCGGCTGGGTGTCCAGCAATTACGCTGCCTTGGCCTGTCAGGGTTTTCCGGCATGCAACGGACAAGCGTGGCCGGCGCTGCGCTTTGATCAGGCTTTCCATGTCGTGCGCGAACTGGGCCAGGCGCCGGATGGCAGTTTGTTGGAATTCTCCAGCCTGGTAACCATACATTGGCTGCATCGTTTGGGGGCGCTGCTGGTTTCGCTTCTGGTATTGGCTTTGCTGGCCCGGGGCTGGCGCGAACCTGGCCTGAGACGGCATCTGGTTTGCCTGGGCGCGGCCTGGGGGCTGCAGGTGGGGCTGGGCATCGCCAATGTGATGTGGCAGTTGCCCTTGCCGCTTGCGGTGGCGCATAACGCCGGCGCGGCGCTATTGCTGATGGCGGCGCTGCTGCTGCGGTCGCGGCTGCATGCGCCGGCGGCGCAGCGGCGCGGGATTCAGCTGCCGTTCCCGCTGCCGGGGCGGCTGAGCCGGCCGGGAGAGGGGCGATGAACGCGCTTGGCCTGCCTTTGTGGCGTCGACAGAGCCAGGCGCTGTGGCAGTTGGCCAAGCCCAAGGTGGTGGCGCTGATTGTATTCTGCGCGGTGATCGGCATGTTTCTGGCCAGCTCAGGCTTGCCGGATGCCCGAGTGGTCATCCCGGCCACGCTGGGCATTGCGCTGGTGGCTGGCGCCGCGGCCATGGTCAATTGCCTGGTGGAGCGCGGGCTGGACGCCAGAATGCGCCGCACCGCCTGGCGCCCTACCGTCACCGGGGAGGTCGGTCTGGCGCAAACCCTGTTGGTCGCGCTGCTGGCGGGCGCAGCCGGCTTAGCCTTGCTGATCGTCTGCTGCAATGCCTTGACTGCCTGGCTGACCCTGGGCACTTTTGTCGGTTACGCGGTGGTTTACACCTTGCTGCTCAAGCCGTTGACGCCGCAGAACATCGTGATCGGCGGCGCCAGCGGCGCCATGCCGCCGGTGCTGGGGTGGGCGGCGGTGACCGGGGATGTCAGCGCCTTCGCGCTGGTGTTGTTCCTGATCATCTATGCCTGGACGCCGCCGCATTTTTGGGCGCTGGCGCTTTACCGCCGCGACGATTACGCGCGGGCCGGCCTGCCGATGTTGCCGGTCACGCACGGGCAGCGCTACACCACCTTGTCCATTGTGCTGTACAGCGTTTTGCTTGCCGCCATCACGCTGTTGCCGGCCGCGCTGGGACAGGCTGGCTGGATTTATCTCGTTGCGGCGGGAGCGTTGAACGGCAGGCTGCTGTTTCTTGCCGTCCGTCTGCATCGCCAGTATGCTCACACCCTGGCACGCCGCGTGTTCACCTGGTCGATCTGGTATCTGGCCGGGTTGTTCGCGGCCTTGTTATTTGATCACTATTGGCTGATTCCCTTTTCCTGATGCTGAAGATACTGCGATTCCTGCTAGCGCTTTTCACTCTCGCCGCGCTGTCCGCCTGCGCGCCGCCCGTCATCGATTTCAAGGGCACGGCGATCAACGACGAATCCATGGGCGGAGGCTTCACGCTGACCGACTCCCATGGCCAGCCACGCAGTCTGGATGCGTTCAAGGGCAAGGTGGTGGCGCTGTTCTTCGGCTATACCCATTGCCCGGACGTGTGCCCGACCACGATGTTGGAATATGCTTCAGTGATGAAGCAATTGGGCGAAGATGCCGACAAGGTGCAGGTGTTGTTCGTCAGCGTCGATCCGCAGCGCGATACGCCCAAAGTGTTGGCCGGTTACGTGCCATACTTCGATAAGCGCTTCATCGGTTTGACCGGCACGGCCGAGCAGATCGAGAAAGTGAAAAAGCAGTACAAGGTGGTGGCGCAGCAGGTGCCGACTCCGGGCGGCGGCTACAGCGTGGATCACAGCTCAGGATCGTACTTGTTGGACCGGGAGGGGAAGTTGCGGGTGTTCGAGGCCTATGGCACGCCGTCCGCGAGTCTCGCTTATGATATCAAGCAGTTGATGCGCTAAACTTGGCGTATCGGAGAAGTGCATTTCTAATAATGGGGTCACGAAATCGTGAGCGACGATAAAACCTCGGTGAGTCCGGCCAGTGCGCATCAATCATTGGACTTGGCCAAATTTACGATGACATCGCCGGCCGAGATTGCCCAGCATCTGACGAATATTGCCAAACATGGCCATATGGTGACGATTTTCTCCAATAAGGGGAAAAACTTCATTTTGACGAAGATTCTGGACGTCGATTTCAAAAATGGGGTGTTCACTGTCGACTGGGGCGCCGAAGAAGAGGCCAACAACCAGGTGCTTGGCAGCGAGCGCAATGTTTTCGTGTGCTCGCCGGAAGGCGTGAAGACGCAGTTTGTCACCGGCGCCTTGAGCAAGGTGATAGTCGATGGCCAGCCAGCCTTTGTCGCGGACCTGCCGGAGCAGGTGATCAAGCTGCAGCGCCGCGAGTTCTTCCGCATCCAGACGCCGCTAGGGACGCCCGTGTTCTGCCATGTCGAGGATTACGGCCAGCGCCCGATAGACTTGGCGCTGTTCGATATCAGTGTGGGCGGCATGAGCCTGTGGCTGCCGGATGTCAGCGCGGTCGGGTTCGACATCGGCCAGCAGTACCATAAATGCACCTTGGATCTGAAGCCGATAGGCGTTTTGCAGATCGGCATCGAGGTGCGCCATCGCCTGGCCTCTCGGTTGCGCAATGACACCGAGGCGATGCGGATAGGGTGTTCCTATCTGAATTTGACGCCGAAGATGGAAACCTTGATCCAGCGCTATGTCGGCTTTCTTGAGCGCGAACGCCGCGCCATGTTCGGCTGAGCTGCCGGCACTTATTTAAATCCTTTGCAGTAGAACATCATGAAGCTGACCATCGCCCTGTCCAAGGGCCGTATTTTTGAAGAGACCGTGCCTTTGCTGGCCGCCGCGGGCATCGAGCCGGCGGAAAAACCCGAATCCTCGCGCAAGCTGATCATCGGCACCAACCACCCGGAGGTGCAGCTGGTGATCGTTCGCGCTTCCGACGTGCCCACCTATGTGCAATATGGCGCGGCCGATCTGGGCATCGCCGGCCGCGACGTGCTGATCGAACACGGCGGCGCGGGTTTGTATCAGCCGCTGGACTTGAACATCGCCAAATGCCGGATGATGGTGGCGGTGAAGGAAGGCTACGATTACGACGCCGCCGTCCGCCAGGGCGCGCGCCTGAAGATCGCCACCAAGTATCCGCAGATCGCCCGCGAGCACTTCGCCAAGAAGGGTGTCCACGTCGACATCATCAAGCTGTACGGCTCGATGGAGCTGGCGCCGCTGGTCGGCCTGGCCGACGCCATCGTCGACCTGGTTTCCACCGGCGGCACGCTGCGCGCCAACAAGCTGGTGGCGGTCGAACACATCATCGACATCAGCTCGCGCCTGGTGGTCAACCAGGCCGCGCTGAAGCTCAAATACGACGCGATTCAGCCGGTGCTGGACGCCTTCGCCGGCGCCGTGCCGGCGTGATCCGCCGCGCCGGTCAACCAAATGCGGCTGGCCGGCGTTGCCCATAGTTCGAGTATCAGAGAATCATCATGTTGAAACTGTCCTCCTCCCAGCCCGACTTCGCCGAGCGCCTGAAAGCGCTGCTGGCCTTCGAAACCGCGCAGGACCCCGCAGTGGACGCCGCCGTGGCGTCCATCTGCGCCGATGTCCATCATCGCGGCGACGCGGCGCTGGTGGAGTACACCAACCGTTTCGACCGCACGCAGGCGGCCGGCATGGCCGACCTGACGCTGTCCCGCGAACAGCTGGCAGCGGCCTGGCAACGCCTGCCGGCCGAGGTGCGCGACGCGCTGTCCGCCGCCGCCGAGCGCGTGCGCCGCTACCACGAAAAGCAGCTGGCCCATTCCTGGAGCTATGAAGACGAAGACGGCACCTTGCTGGGCCAGCAGGTGACGCCGCTGGACCGCGTCGGCATCTACGTGCCGGGCGGCAAGGCGGCCTATCCGAGTTCGGTGCTGATGAACGCGCTGCCGGCCAAGGTGGCCGGCGTAGCCGAAATCATCATGGTGGTGCCGACGCCGGGCGGCGAGCGCAATGATCTGGTGCTGGCCGCGGCCTATATCGCCGGCGTGGACAAGGTGTTCACCGTGGGCGGCGCCCAGGCGGTGGCGGCGCTGGCCTATGGCACCGAAACCATCCCGCAGGTTGACAAGATCACCGGCCCCGGCAATGCCTATGTCGCCGCCGCCAAGCGCCGCGTGTTCGGCGTGGTCGGCATCGACATGGTCGCTGGCCCGTCCGAAATCCTGGTGATCTGCGACGGCGACACCGATCCGGACTGGGTGGCGATGGACCTGTTCAGCCAGGCCGAACACGACGAGATCGCCCAGGCCATCCTGCTGTGCCCGTCGGCGGATTACATCGCCAGGGTGGAAGCCAGCATCGCCAAGCTGCTGCCGGCCATGCCGCGCCGCGACATCATCGAGGCCAGCCTGGCGGGCCGCGGCGCGCTGATTCAGGTGCGCGACCTGGCCGAGGCCTGCGAGATCAGCAACTACATCGCGCCGGAGCATCTGGAGCTGTCGGTGGGCGATTCGGACGCGCTGCTGCCGCAACTGCGCCACGCCGGCGCCATCTTCATGGGCCGCTTCACCTCGGAAAGCCTGGGCGATTACTGCGCCGGCCCCAATCATGTGCTGCCGACCAGCCGCACCGCGCGCTTCGCCAGCCCGCTGGGCGTCTACGACTTCCAGAAGCGCAGCAGCCTGATCCGCGTATCGCAGTCCGGCGCGCAGAAGCTGGGGCGCATCGCCAGCCTGCTGGCCCGCGGCGAGGGGCTGACGGCTCATGCCCGCGCCGCCGAGCTGCGGCTGGATGGAGGCGCAGAAGGGCAGTCTTGAGGCGGTATGGCGCCTTGCCTTCGCCGCATGGCTGGATTTTTCCTTCGCTCTTGAATTGAGAACCCGTGCCCGCGCCGCAACAGGCGCGGCAGCGCCGGCGCAAGGCAGTAGCCCGTGGCGCGCCAACGGGTTACGATGGCCTTTTGCCCGCTTGCGGGCACATTACGGCGCTTTGCGCCGCCAGGCAGACCATGACGACCAAACTGACCGCCAAGCAACTCGTCCGCGACGAAATCACCGCCATCGGCGCCTATCATGTGGCCGACGCCGCCGGCTACATCAAGCTGGATGCGATGGAAAACCCGTGGCCGCTGCCCGTGGAGCTGCAACACGAACTGGCCGCCGAACTGGCCCAGGTTGCGCTGAATCGCTATCCGGACGCCAATGGCGGCGGCCTGAAGGATGATTTGCGCGCGGCCTTCGCCATTCCGGCTGCGGCCGACATCGTGCTGGGCAACGGCTCGGATGAACTGATCACGCTGATCACCCAAGCGTTGGCGCGTCCCGGCGCCAAGCTGTTGGCGCTGGAGCCGTCGTTCGTGATGTACAAGATGAACGCGCTGTTCTCCGGCCTGCAGTATGTGGGCGTGCCGCTGCGCGAGGACTTCACGCTGAATCTGCCGGCCACGCTGGCCGCCATCGAGCGAGAACAGCCGGCGGTGGTGTTCGTGTCCTACCCCAATAATCCCACAGGTCCGCGCTACGCCCGCGACGAGGTGCTGGCGATCTGCCGCGCCGCGCCGGGCCTGGTGGTGGTGGACGAGGCTTACCAGAGCTTCGCTTCCGACAGTTTCATGGACCTGGCCGGCGAGCTGGACAACCTGCTGGTGATGCGCACGCTGTCCAAGCTGGGCTTGGCCGGCATCCGCCTCGGCTACGCCGCGGCCTGTCCGGCGTGGATTGTCGAACTGAACAAAGTGCGGCCGCCTTACAACGTCAATGTGTTGACCCTCGCCGCAGCGAAGTTCGCACTGAAGCACCTGGACGTCTTCAACCGCCAAGCGGCCGAATTGCGCGCCGAGCGCGGTCGAATCTCCGATGCGCTGGCGGCGCTGCCGGCGCTGACCGTGTTCCCGTCCGAGGCCAATTTCCTCACCGTCCGCGCGCCGGACGCCGCGGCGCTGCACCAGCATCTGAAAGCGAGCGGCATCCTGATCAAGCAGCTGCACGGCAGCCATCCGCTGCTGGACAATTGTCTGCGCCTGACCGTGGGCAGCCCAGACCAGAACGCGGCCTTGCTGTCCGCCATTCAACGTTTTTTTGCCTGAAGCCATGAGAACCGCAACTGTCACCCGCAACACGTTGGAAACCCAGATCACCGTCACGCTGAATCTGGACGGCACCGGCGTCGGCCGCTTTGAAACTGGCGTGCCCTTCCTCGACCACATGATGGATCAGATCGCCCGCCATGGCTTGATCGACCTCGACGTCCAGGCAGTGGGCGATCTGCACATCGACGCCCACCATACTGTGGAAGACATCGGCATCACTCTGGGCCAGGCCTTTGCCAAGGCCATCGGCGACAAGAAAGGCATCCGCCGCTACGGCCATGCCTATGTGCCGCTGGACGAGGCGCTGTCCCGTGTGGTGATCGATTTGTCCGGCCGCCCCGGCTTGGTCTACAACGTCGAATATACCCGCGCCAGCATCGGCCAGTTCGATGTCGATCTGTTCTCGGAGTTTTTCCACGGCTTCGTCAATCACAGCATGAGCACGCTGCACATCGACAATCTGCGCGGCCACAACAGCCACCACCAGGCCGAGACCATCTTCAAGGCCTTCGGCCGCGCGCTGCGCATGGCCTGCGAGCATGATGAGCGCATGGCCGGCATCACGCCGTCCACCAAGGGGACGCTCTCCGCATGAAAGTCGCAGTGATTGATTACGGCATGGGCAATCTGCACTCGGTGCTGAAGTCCTTGCAGGCCGTCAACGACATCGGCGCCGATATATTCCTGACCCGCGACCCGGATGCCGTGATCCAGGCCGACAAGGTGGTGTTTCCCGGCCAGGGCGCGATGCCGGACTGCATGCGCGAGCTGAACCGCCACGGCTTGGCCGATGCCGTCCGTGAAACTACGAAGAGCAAGCCGTTTTTTGGAATCTGCGTAGGCGCGCAGCTATTGTTTGAACATAGCGCGGAGGGCGACACCGCCGGCCTGGGCCTGTTTCCGGGCAAGGTGCTGCGGTTTGCCGACGATCTCACCGCCGGCGGCGAGCGGCTGAAAGTGCCGCACATGGGTTGGAACCAGGTCTACCAGACCCAGTCCCACCCGATGTTCGCCGGCATCGCCGATGGCGAGCGTTTTTACTTTGTGCACAGTTATCACTTTGCGCCGGCCGACGCGGCGCTGACGCTGGCGGAGAGCGAATATCCGCAGCGGTTTGCCTGTATCGTCGGGCGTGGCAACATATTCGCCACGCAGTTTCACACCGAAAAGAGCCACCGCGCCGGACTTCAGATGATGAAGAATTTCCTGGCCTGGGACGGCAATGTTTAACTTACCCACACACCTAGCACCATGCTGCTGATACCCGCGATAGACCTGAAAGACGGTCAGTGCGTGCGCCTGAGACAGGGCGCAATGGACGACGCCACCATTTTCTCCGACGATCCGGTCAAGGTTGCCGCCCATTGGCGCGACCAAGGCGCGCGCCGACTGCATCTGGTGGACTTGAACGGCGCTTTCGCCGGCAAGCCGAAAAACTTGTCGGTGATCCGCGACATCCTCGGCGAGGTCGGCACCGACATGCCGGTGCAGCTGGGTGGCGGCATCCGCGACCTGGACACCATCGAGGCCTACCTCGACATGGGCTTGTCCTACGTGATCATCGGCACCGCCGCGGTGAAGACGCCGGGCTTCCTGCACGACGCCTGCGACGCCTTCCCCGGCCAGGTCATCGTTGGCCTGGACGCCAAGGACGGCATGGTGGCGATCGACGGCTGGGCCAAGATCACCAACCATAACGTGATCGATCTGGCCAAGCGCTTCGAAGACTACGGCGTCAACTCGGTGATCTACACCGACATCGGCCGCGACGGCATGATGACCGGCGTCAACATCGAGGCCACCGTCAAGCTGGCGCAGGCGCTGACCATCCCGGTGATCGCCTCCGGCGGCCTGACCAACCTCGACGACATCCGCGCGCTGTGCGCGGTGGAGGACGAGGGCATCGAAGGCGCCATCACCGGCCGCGCCATCTACGAAGGCAGCATAGACTTCGCCGCCGCGCAGACGCTGGCGGACGAACTGGCCGGCTAAACCCGGCTGATCGCGCCAAACGGCGGGCTGGCCCCGCCGCTTGGCGTGCCTGAAGTTTTCTGGCTGAAGTTTTCTGGATAGTTACATGCTTGCCAAACGCATCATCCCCTGCCTGGACGTGACCGCCGGCCGCGTGGTCAAGGGCGTCAATTTCCTGGGCCTGCGCGACGCCGGCGACCCGGTGGAAATCGCCCGCCGCTACAATGAGCAGGGCGCCGACGAACTGACCTTCCTCGACATCACCGCCAGCTCCGACCAGCGCGACATCATTCTGCACGTCATCGAGGCGGTGGCGGAGCAGGTATTCATTCCCTTGACCGTCGGCGGCGGCGTGCGCAGCATCGCCGACATCCGCCGCCTGCTGAACGCCGGCGCCGACAAGGTCAGCATCAATACCGCCGCGGTCACCCACCCCGACTTCGTGCGCGAGGCGTCCGACCACTTCGGCAACCAGTGCATCGTGGTGGCGCTGGACGCCAAGGCGGTCACGCCGGAAAACGACCGTTGGGAAATCTTTACCCACGGCGGCCGCAACCGCACCGGGCTGGACGCCGTCGAGTGGGCGCGCAAGATGCAGGCGCTGGGGGCCGGCGAAATCCTGCTGACCAGCATGGACCGCGACGGCACCAAGGCCGGCTTCAACCTGCCGCTGACCCGCGCGGTGTCCGACGCGGTGGGCATCCCGGTCATCGCCTCCGGCGGCGTCGGCAACTTGCAGCATTTGGTCGATGGCGTCAAAGAAGGCCACGCCGACGCGGTGCTGGCCGCCAGCATCTTCCATTTTGGCGAATATACGGTGAGCGAGGCCAAGCAGGCCATGCGCGCCGCCGGCATCGAGGTGAGGCTATGAGCTGGCTGGACGAAGTGAAGTGGGACGACAAGGGCCTGGTCACCGCCATCGCCCAGGACGCCGCCAGCGGCCGGGTGCTGATGGTGGCGTGGATGAACCGCGAAAGCCTGCAGCTGACCGCCGACACCGGCATCGCCCACTACTGGAGCCGTTCGCGGCAGAAACTGTGGAAAAAGGGCGAGGAGTCCGGCCATGTGCAGACGGTGAAGGAGCTGCGGCTGGACTGCGACGGCGACGTCATCGTGATGCAGATCGAACAAATGGGCGGCATCGCCTGTCACACAGGACGGGAGAGCTGTTTCTACCGCCGTTTCGAGAACGGCGGCTGGATGACCGTGGACGCCGTGCTGAAAGACCCGCACAGTATTTACCACGGCTGAGTTGCCGCCGGTCAACGCTGCCCGCGATGGACGGGTTACAATGACCGGCCGGGCCGCGCTGTCATCGGCTCGCCATGCCGGATGCGTATAATCGCCGGATTTCGGCGCAAAGGATATCGAGATGACCCCGGATGTGTTGAAAAATATCGCCGACACGCTGGAAGCCCGCCGCGAGGCTGCCCCGCAGTCTTCCTATGTGGCTTCGCTGTTTCACAAGGGTGAGGACGCCATCCTGAAAAAGGTGGCGGAGGAGGCGGCGGAGACGCTGCTGGCCTCCAAGGACAAGGATAAGCTGCACCTGGTGCGCGAAGTGGCCGACCTGTGGTTCCATACCATGGTGCTGTTGACATATCATGGCTTGCGTCCCGAAGACGTGGTGATGGAGCTGCATCGCCGCGAAGGCATCTCCGGGCTGGACGAGAAAGCCTCGCGCAAAACCACTTGATGATGGATTGAATTCGATGAGCGATTGTCTTTTCTGCAAGATCGTGGCGGGCCAGATTCCCGCCAACAAGGTTTACGAAGACGACGATGTGCTGGCCTTCCACGACATCCGTCCGATCGCGCCGGTGCATTTCATGATCATTCCCAAGCTGCACGTCGACTCCTTGGCGCACTGCGGCCCGGAGCATGAGGCGGTGCTGGGCAAGATCCTGACGCTGGCCCCCAAGCTGGCCAGGGAGCAGGGCCTGGAGTCCGGCTTCAAGACCGGCATCAATACCGGCCGCGGCGGCGGCCAGGAAGTGTTCCATCTTCACGTTCACGTGTTCGGCCACAAGGGCTGACGCGTTTTTCGGCTTCGCGCCGGGATGCGATCCGGCGTCTGTTTCATGAATAAGGAAGAGTCACAATGGGTTCTCTGAGCATCTGGCACTGGCTGATCGTGCTGCTGATCGTGGTACTGGTGTTCGGCACCAAGAAGCTGCCCAACATCGGCAAGGACCTCGGCAATGCGGTCAAGGGCTTCAAGGAAGGCATGAACGAGGGCGCCAAGGATGCCCAGCCGCCGGCCAAGGACGCTGGCCGCATCATCGACGGCGAAGCCGACAAGAAATAAATCCGGATGGTGACGCGGCGTGCTTGACATCAGCTTTGGCGAATTCGTCCTGATCGGCGTGGTGGCCCTGGTGGTGCTGGGGCCGGAGAGGCTGCCTGCCGTGGCGCGCACCGTGGGCGCCCTGGTGGCGCGCGCGCAGCGCTTCGTGGCCACGATGAAGGCGGACATCCAGCACCAGGCCAATCTGCAGGGACTGGACAGCATACGCCAGGACCTGCAGGAAGCGGCGCACAGCTTCCGCGGCCAGCTGGAATCCGAGGTGCAGCAGGTGCGCGACGCGCTGGACCACCATTCCGCCGAGGCCCGCAATCTGGCCGAGCAGGCGGCGGAGCCGTTCCACGAGGCCGAGCGCACCATACACGGCGGCATCGTCCCGGAAGACGCCGCGCCGGCAACGGAAGCGGCATCGACGGCTGAAAGCGCCGCGCCGGAGCCGGCTGACGCGCCGCCTCCGCGCGACGAGAATCAGCTGGACCTGTTCGACGACATGCCGCCGCGCAGTAGCGCGGCGCCCCAAACCCAAACTCCTCCGCAAGCCCATCAATGAACGAACAACCGCTGCTCGCGCATCTGATCGAGCTGCGCACCCGGCTGGTGCGCGCCCTGCTGGGCATCGCCCTGGTTTTTCTGGGCCTGTTCCACTGGTCATCGGACATCTACCACCTGCTGGCGAAGCCGCTCCTGGACGCCTTGCCGCACGGCGGCAGCATGATCGCCACCGAGGTGACGTCCACCTTCTTCGTGCCGATGAAGCTGACCATGCTGGCGGCGTTTTTGATCTCGCTGCCGCATACCCTGTACCAAGTCTGGGCCTTCGTCGCGCCGGGGCTGTACGCCCACGAGAAGAAGCTGGTCCTGCCGCTGGTGCTGGCCAGCTTGGTGCTGTTTCTGGTGGGCATGTCCTTCGCCTATTTCCTGGTGTTCCCGGTGGTTTTCCATTTCATGTCGGCGGTGACGCCGGCCGGCGTCAGCATGATGACGGACATCGATAAATATCTGTCCTTCGTGCTGGGCATGTTCATGGCTTTCGGCACCACCTTCGAGGTGCCGGTGATCGTGGTGGTGCTGACGCGGATGGGCGTGGTGTCGGTGGCCAAGCTGCGCGAGGCGCGGCCTTATGTCATCGTCGGCGCCTTTGTGATCGCCGCCATCGTCACGCCGCCGGACGTGCTGTCGCAGACCATGCTGGCCGTGCCGCTGTGGCTGTTGTACGAGGCCGGCGTGATGGTGGCCGCGCTGATGGAGCGCAAGGCGCGACGCGCTCAGGCCGAGCCAGCGCCATGAGCCGCGATCATTTCCGCCAAGGCGCGTCCGCCGCGCTGATCGTCCTGATCCTGATGACTCTGGCTTGGGAGCTGTGGCTGGCGCCGCTGCGCGCTGGCGGCTCCTTCCTGGCGTTCAAGGCGCTGCTGCTGCTGCTGCCCTTGCGCGGCATCCTGGCCGGTCGCCTGTATACCTACCAATGGTCCAGCATGTTCATCCTGGGCTTTTTCACCGAAGGCGTGATGAGGGGATGGGCCGACCACGGCCTGGCGCAGCGATTGGCATGGTGTGAAGTCCTGGTTAGTACACTATTCTTTATCTGCGTATTGGGATTTGCCAGGAGCTTCAAGCAGCGCGCTTGAGGTGAATGGACAAGACGAAAAGTCCGGCAGCTCATGCTGCCGGTTTTTTTTTGGGCTTTTGGATACTGTTATCGCGTGAATGTTCCCGTTGGCGATATGGCATGTGGCCGCCTGTGGCGACCCTCGTCTAGAATCCCAGCATATAACGAGACCGGGTACAGCCCGGCCGGCATTCACTCTATTGGGTATGGGGAAATACCATGCGGAATTTGTCTATCGCAGCCAGGATCACGCTTGGCTTCGCGCTGCTATTGGCGGCGCTCATTCTCACCGGATTGTTGGCGCAACTGGGTCTGGGCAAGATTTCGGCGCGGGCCCAAGACGTCACCTCGCACGAGTTGGCCTTTTATACCGACATTGTCCGATTGCAGCGCGCTATGGGCAATCTGCGGCGTTTCGAAAAAGACTACTTCATCAATATCGCCAACGACGGCAAGCGCACCGAGTACCTGGGTAAATGGAAAAAAGCGCAGGCCGACGCGCAACTGGCGATCAGCCAGGCCGGCACCCATCCGCTGAACGATGAGGCCTCTCAGCAATTGTCGAAACTGTCCGGCCTGCTTGGCGGTTATGCCGACGGTTTCGGCAAGGTGTCGTCGCAGGTGGAGGGCAAGCAGCTTGCCGCTACCGCTGACGCCAACCACGAGCTGGAAAAGTACAAGGACAATATCCACCAGATGGAAGGCGTGGTGGATGTGCTGGGCAAGAACGCCGCGGATGCGGTGGGCTTGCTGGACGACGAGATCAATGCCACGGCCGCCAGCGTGCGCAGCCAGATGCTGGCCGAGATCATCGCGGCGCTGGTGATAGGCGTGCTGATCGCCTGGTACATCATCTCCTCCATCCGCCAACCCTTGCTGCAAATGCGCGATGCCAATCAGGAGCTGGCGGACAAGCGCAATCTACGGCTGCAATTGCCGGATTTCGGCAACAACGAGTTGGGCAGTGCCGCCGCCTCATTGGCCAAGCTGGTGGACAGCGTGCGCGCGGTGGTGGTGGAGTCGCAGGGCCACTCGGCGCAGTTGGCCAAGGCCGCCAATCAGTTGAATGTCGTCAGCGAGCATGTGTCGTCTGCGTCGGCGCATCAATCCGAGGCCGCATCCAGCGGCGCGGCGGCCATCGAGCAGATGTCGGTCAGCATCAATCTGGTGGCGGACAGCACCCAGGATGTGGAGCGGCAGGCGCGGCAGACGATGGAGCAAGCTGCAACGGGCAGCGAGCTGGCGCAGAAGGCGGCCGGCGAGATCCGCCAGATCGCCAGCACCATCACCGAAACCGCTACCGTGATGGACGGCTTGAACCAGCGCTCCGCCGACATTGGCGACATCGTCCGGGTGATCCACGATATCGCCGACCAGACCAATCTATTGGCGCTGAACGCGGCGATCGAGGCGGCGCGCGCCGGCGAAATGGGCCGCGGCTTCGCCGTGGTGGCGGACGAAGTGCGCAAACTGGCCGAACGCACCAGCCAGGCGACCACCGAGATTTCCGGCCATATCGACGGCGTGTTGGCCGACACCCAGCGCGCCTACCAGAGCATGCAGCAGGCCAACGGCAAGATTGAGACCGGCGTGGTCAGCGCTTCCAGCGTGGCGGATGCGCTGCAGCAGATCCGCGAGCTGGCCGAGCATTCGGTGCATCGCATCGCCGACATCGCCAACGCGATCAAGGAGCAAAGCCTGGCCAGCCAGGAGGTGGCGCGCAATGTGGAACAGATCGCGCAGATGAATGGCCAGACCACCGAGGCGGCCGGCGAGGCCAGCGCGCTGGCCAGCGAGCTGCAGGCATTGTCGCATGAGCTGGACACCTGTTTGCAGCGCTTCCGCGCTTGAGCCGGCTGCGGGTTCGCGCATCCCAAGCCCCGGCCATGCGCCGGGGTTTTGCATGATGGTCCTGGATTTTGAATCCGCTGCGCGGATAGCTGTTTTCATCGCCAGCGCGGCCCGGCGGACGGAAACCCGACTCAGGCCAATCCCAGCGCCGCCAGCGTGTTGGCGTAGAGCGCGTCTTGCAGGGTGGAGACCTCCATGCCGCGCAACTCGGCCAGCACGGCGACAAAGCGCGCCAGCTGCGCCGGCTCGTTGGGGACGTCCTGGGCGTATTCCGGCCGGATGTCCGGCGCGTCGGTTTCCAGCACCAGGCTGGACAGCGGCAAGGTGGCGGCGAGTTGGCGGATGCGGCGTGAGCCGCTGTAGGTCATCGCGCCGCCGAAGCCCAGTTTGAAACCCTGGCGGATGAAGGCCTGGGCTTGTTGTTCGCTGCCGTTGAAAGCATGGGCGATGCCGCTTTCCACCTTTTGCTCGCGCAAATGTTTCAGCACCCGGTCCACCGAGCGGCGCACATGCAGCACCGCCGGGAGGCCGTGCTTGCGCGCCAGCTTCAGTTGCTCCACCAGCAGCGCCTCCTGCCGCATCGGGTCCAGCTCGGGCAGATAGAAATCGAGGCCGATTTCGCCCACCGCCGCCGGCGCATGCGCCGCCAGCGCGGCGTCGAGCAGAGCCAAGTGATCGTCCAGATGCTGGTCCAGATAAATCGGGTGCAGGCCGAAGGCGATCCAGCAGCCGTAACGGGCGCGCATCGCCAGCACGTCGTCGAAATTGCCGGCTGTCACTGCAGGCACCAGCAATTGGCCCACGCCGGCGGCCTGCGCCCGCGCCACCACGCCGTCGATATCCGGCCGCAGCTCCGGCGCGTCCAGATGGCAATGGCTGTCTATCAGGCAGGCGGCGGCCGGCAGCGGGGCGAAACGCATCACAGTTTCCAGGTGAAGCCCAGCAGGGTTTGCCAGCCTGCGGTGTGGCTGCCGGTATTCTCGGCCGCCCAGCGACTGCCTGCGCCCAGGTCCAGCGTCCAGTGCTTGGCGAGCGGATGCGACATCACCAGCAGCAGATTGCTCTGTTCCAGCTGCCAGCCGGGGCCGTCATCGCTATGGTTCAAACCCAGGCGGCGTTTCTGGTTGGCCAGGCTGGCCCAGCCCAGCACCGAGAATTTCTGCCCCATCCAGTCGCCCAGCGGCGCGTCCAGCGTGGCCGCCAGCAACTGACCGGGATGGCTGCTGCCGATGCGGCTGGCGTAGCCGAAGGACAGGCTGCCGTCGCGCGGCAGGTCAAAGCCGTAGCGCGCCAGCGCCAGGCTCTGCGACACACCGCCGCCCAGGCTCCAGGCCGGCTCGCTGGCCACGCCCAGCGACACCCAGCCGCCCGGCGCCGGCAGCGCCCAGCCGCCTTCGCCGTCCTGGATGTACAGGGCGCCGAAGCGGGTGCGGTACTGCATGTCCACGCTGGGCTGCAGCCGCGAGGAATTGCCGTAAGGGGTTTGCCGGGTCATCAGCTCGGTGCTGATGGACAGGTCGAGGTCCTTGCCGTCGTCGGCGCGACAGGAGAGGGAGGCCAGCGACAGCAAGAGCAGGCTGGCGAGGAAGGGCAGGCGGGACATGGGGGCTCCGGTAGTGTGAAAGGGCCAGGGCCCGCGTTCAGGCGTCTATCTTAGCCAGTTTGGCGGCAAAGCGCGCGAGATGCGGCTCGCTGGCGGAAGGCAGCTGGTCGAAATCAAACCAGCGCGCTTCGCGGAATTCTTCCTGGCCATGGCGCAGCGGCAGGGAGCGCGAAATCGGCAGCGCATACCATAGCGTCACATCGGTATGGCCGCCGGCGACTTCGGTGCAAGTGAGAAACGAGGCGGCTGGCACCGGCAAGCCTTTCACGCCCAGTTCTTCGAACAGCTCGCGGACCACCGTATCGCGCGGGTGCTCGCCGGGTTCGGCGTGGCCGCCGGCGGGCAGCCACAAGCCGGCGATGCGATGGTCCACCAGCAGCAGGCCGGCATCGTCCTTCAGCGCGAAATAGGTCGACAAATGCACCGGCGGCGTGGCCGGTTTCGCTCGCCGCCACAATTCCGCGCCGGAGTCTATCCAATCCAGCGCGGCCTGGCGGTGTTGGGCCTCCAGCGCGTCCAGCGGCGCGATGGCGGCCACCTCGGCGCGGATGGCCGCGCGCGCACCCAGGCTCACGCCTCGTCCTCGGTCTGCATCTGCTGCAGCAGGTACAGCCGCTGGTAGATGCCGCCCAGCCGCATCAGCTGTTCGTGGTCGCCGGTTTCGGCAATGCGGCCGTGGTTCAGCACGATGATGGTGTCGGCGTCGCGTATCGTGGACAGGCGGTGGGCGATGGAGATCAGCGTGATCTTGCCGGCCAGCCGCGTCAGCGCCTGCTGCACCAGCTGTTCGGTTTCGCTGTCGATGTGCGAGGTGGCTTCGTCCAAGAGCAGGATGCGCGGCTTGCCGGCCAAGGCGCGGGCGATGGCGATCAGCTGCTTCTGGCCGCTGGACAGCCGCGCGCCGCTTTCGCCCATATCGCTGTCGTAGCCGTTTTCCAGCGACAGGATCAGCTCGTGCACGTCGGCGGCGCGGGCGGCGTCCTCGATGGCCTGTTGCGACAGGCCGCGCCCCATGTCGATGTTTTCCCGCGCGCTGGCCGCCAGCAGGAACGGGTCCTGCGGCACCAGGCCGATGCCGGCGCGGAAGGCGGCGTCGCTGATGGATTCCAGCGGCTGGCCGTCGATCAGGATGTCGCCGTGCTGCGGCCGGTAGAAGCGCAGCAGCAGCGACAGCAGCGTGGACTTGCCGCTGCCGGTGTGGCCGACGATGCCGACGAAGCCGCCGGCCGGTATCTCCAGGCTCAAATCATGCAGCACCGGGTGTTCCGGCTGGTAGCCGAAAGTCAGCCGGCGGAAGCTGACCGCGCCGGCGGCGATGCGGCCGTCCGCCCCGGGCTGCTGCGCGGCGGGCTCCCGCAGCAGGTAGCTGACGCGGCTGGCCGCCACCACGGCCTGCTGCAGCTGGCCAAACTGCAGCGTGATCTGGATCAGCGGCTCCACCACGCGGCCGATATAGCCGACGAAGGCGTACAGCACGCCGATTTCCACGCCGCCCAGCTCGCGCGCGCCGTAACTGTAGATCACGGCGATCAAGAGCAGCACGTTGAGCAGGTCCAGCGCCGGACGCAGCAGCCAGGCGTTGGCATTCAGCTCGCGCAGCCGCGCCTGGTAGTAGCGCTGGTTGGTGTCGTCAAAGCGGCCGATGAAGCGGCCCTCGGCATTGCTGGCTTGCAGCACGGAGATGCCGGCAATCGACTCCGCCATTTGCGCGTTGATGTCGCTGCGCAGGGCGCGCGCGCGCCACCGACGGCGCGCTGAGCCGCTGGTACAGCCAGATGATGGCGAATGTGGCCGGGAACAGCAGCAGCGTCACCAGCATCAGCCGCCAGTCCAGCCAGGCCATGGCCGCCAGCGCGCCCAGCACCACGATGCTGCTGTTGAGGATGACGAACAGCGCCTGCACATACAGCGCTTTGACCGACTCGGTGTCGTTGGTGACGCGGCTGACCAGCTGGCCGGTGATGGCTTGGTCGAAAAAGGCCATGGGCAGGCGGATGACATGGCCGTACACTCGCTCGCGCAGCCGAACCACCGCGCGCATGGCCACGCCGGCCAGCCGCACCAGTTGCTGGTAGCGCAGCACGGCGGCCGCCACGCCCAGCAGCAGGCTGCCGGCCAGCAGGCCGGCGATGGCGCCCCATTCCAGCCGGTGCGGCAGCAGATAGCTGTCGATGAAGATCTTGCCCAGCAAGGGGGCGGCTGCTTCCAGCAGGGCGGCGATCAGCAGCCAGCCGCCGCCGCGCCACAGATGGCTCAAGTCGGGGCGGGCGGCGTCGGTCAGCAGGGCGACGGCCTCGCGGGTTTGGGTGCGGGTGGCGTCAGATTTCATCGAGGCTGGCCTCCAGTTGTTGATAGCGCCACTGGCTGGCGTACCAGCCATCGCCTTGCAGCAGTTGCTCGTGACTGCCTTGTTCGGCGATGTGGCCGTGGTGCAGCGCGATGATGTGGTCGGCGTCGGCCACGGCGGACAGGCGGTGGCTGACGATGATCACGCTGCGGCCGCGCCGCGCCTCGCGCAGGTGTTGCAGGATTTGCGTCTCGGTCTGGGTGTCCACCGCGGACAAGGCGTCGTCCAGCAGCAACAGCGGCGCGTCGGCCAGCAGGGCGCGGGCGATGGCGACGCGCTGGCGCTGGCCGCCGGACAGGGCCACGCCTTTTTCGCCCACGGGCGTGTTGTAGCCTTGGGGCAGGCGCAGGATGTCCTCGTGCACCGCCGCCAGCCGCGCCACGCGTTCTATCTCTGCCTGGCTGGCTTCCGGCCGCGCCAGCGCGATGTTTTCCGCCACGCTGGCGGAGAACAGGAAGGCCTCCTGCGGCACCCAGCTGATGGCGCTGCGCAGCGTCGCCAGGCGGTAATCGGCGATGTCCACGCCGTTCCAGCGGATATTGCCTTGCAGCAGCGGGTATTGCCGCAGCAGCAGCTTCAGCAGTGTGGACTTGCCGCTGCCGGTGGGGCCGACCACGCCCAGCGTGCGGCCTGGCGGCAGGTCTATGGACACTTGGCGCAGCGCGGCGGCGGCGTCCGGCGCGTAGTGGAAAGTCAGCTTGTCGAAATGCACGGCGCCGGGCGTCAGATCGGCGCGGGTGCCGCAGTCCGCCACATCGAGCTCGGCGTCCAGCGTCGGTTGCAGCCGCTGCCAGGCGGCGGAGCCGCGCTGCAGCAGCGACAGCACCCAGCCGGCGGCGAACATCGGCCAGATCAGCTGCACCAGATACATATTGAAGCTGGTGAGCGCGCCTATGGTCAGCTGGCCATGCCATACCAGATAGCCGCCCACCGTCAGCGCGATGGCGGTGGCGGAAACCAGGGATACGCCCACCACCGGCTCGAACGCCGCCTCTCCGCGCTGCGCCTCGAAGCTGCTGTGAGCGGCGGCCTCGGCCAGTTGCGCCAGCTCGGCGTCGTTGCGCGCTTCCAGCCCCAGCGCGCGCAGCGTGCGCACGCCGCTGAGCGTTTCCTGCACGTGATTGTTGAGCTTGCCGAAGCGCTTCAGCGCCTCGTCCCAGTGATGGTGGATGTATTTGGCGATGCGGGAGAAGGCCCAGGCCATGAAGGGAAACGGCAGCAGCGCGGCCAGCGCCAGCCGCCAGTCCACGCCCAGCGTCATCATGCCCAGCACCAGCACCAGGGACAGCGCGCCGTCAAAGCCGGCCAGCATGGCCTCGCCGGCGGCCATTTCCACCGAGTCGATGTCATTGGTGGCCAGCGCCATCAAATCGCCGGTGCGCTGGCTTTGGAAAAAGCCCGGCCCCTGCCGCGACAGCTGCTTGTAGAGCCGGGTGCGCAGCTCCACACCCAGCTGGTAGGACACGGAAAACAGCTGCAGCCGCCAGCCCACGCGCAGGAAATAGATGGCCAGGCCCATGCCCAGCAGCCAGGCCAACTGCTCCAGCAGCGCGTCGCCGGACAGCTTGCGCGCCACCAGCGCATCCACGATGTGACCCACTTGGCGCGGGATCATGACGGTCAGCACCGCCACCGTCGCCAACATCAGCGCCGCCAGGATGTAGGAACGCCAATGGCGAGAGACGAAGCTGAATAACAGACGGGACAGGGTCATGGACGGACCGGGCTTAAGTGGGGGAGTGGTCCATTCTATGGTAAGGCCATTGTCATTGCCACCTTCTATCAATGAAGGTAGATGCCCTGCTTGGGCGGCGCGGGAATATCCAGCGGCAAACCCTGCATTTCGCGCAGCGAGCTTTCTATGGTGTGGCAGAGCGTGGCCAGCGGGAGATCGTTGCCTTCGGTGCCGAACGGATCTTCGAGTTCTTCGGCAATCTGCTCCAGCGCGAAATAGGTATAGGCGATGAAGACCGCGATCGGCGGCGTCAGCCAGCCTATGCTGGTCACCAGTCCGGCCGGCAGCAGCAGACAATAAATGGTGATGGTGCGGTTCAGCAGCACGCGGTAGGTGAAGGGCATGGGGGTGGAGGCGATGCGCTCGCAGCCGCCCAGGATTTCCGACAGCGTGTTCAGATTGCGGTCCAGGGCGTGCCATTGCAGCTCGCTGAGCTGGCCGGCATGCTGCAGCCGCTGCGCTTCGCGGCCCAGCCAGGCCAGGATCAAGGCTGGGCGGAAACGCCCGGCCAGCACCTTTTCCAGCGCGTCCGCCGGCAACAAGCGGCGCAGCTGCGCCTCCGCGTCCAGGCCGCGCAATTGCGCCTTCAGCGCGTAGGCAAAGGCGCATACGCCGTCGATGAAGCGGCGGCTGTCGTCGTTGTCTCCCAGCGCGGCCAGCATTTGCCGGCTCAGCGAGCGGCTGGCGATCAGCAGCGCGCCCCATAATTTGCGGGCTTCCCAGAAGCGGTCATAGCTGACGGAGTTGCGAAAGCCCAGGAAGATGGCCAGCGATACGCCCAGCAGCGTGAAAGTGGGGATGCTCAGCGAAGAGTCGCGAAGGCTTTGCAGCCACCAGTGGCGCAAGCCGGCGGCGACCAGCCCCACCGCCAACACCATCAGCAGCCGCGGCCAGATGCGCGGCAGCACCGAGCCATGCCAGACGAACAGCAGGCGGAACCAGGACGGCGTGTTGCGGACGATCATGCGCGAAGAGAAGGGGACAAAAATTGAATGTTACACAATTATCCGCAACATGACCTTGTCAATTCAGCCTTTGCCATCCAGCTTGGGCAGCGGCATCAGCCCGGTGTTCTCCTCGCGGCTTTCATCCTGCAATCGCCATTGCCGGGCATTGCCGCGCGCGTCGAACAGCACCACCAGCTCTTTGCTTTGGTGGCTTTGCGCGCGGAACAGCAGCGAAACATTAGTGAAGTTCTGCCATTTGGGCTGATATTTGTCGCTGCGATACACCCATAGCTGGCGGCCATCGCCGAATCGGATTTTGTCGTCCGGCCGTCCAAGCATGGCTTGCAGCCTTGGCTGGGCGGCTTGCGATTGCTGCAGCAACTGCCGGATCTGCTGGCTATCCGCCTCCTGCAAAGTGGTGTTGCCGATCACGGCGCAGCCCGATAGCGCGGCGGATACACAGGCGAGGGCAGGGAGGAGGCGATTCATGGCTTCTCCAGCGGTTCGAACAGCACTACGGTGTCGTCAGGCCAATCGGCCGATTCCAGCGGCAGCGAATACAGATATTCGCGCGGGTAAGGCCAGCTGGCGAAAGGGCTGGTGGTGATGGCGCTGCCGTATTGCCACACCGCCGGCAGCAGCAAGTGCTTGTCGCCATGGCGCAGGGTGATGGAAAACAGCGGCTGATCGGCCACGAACAAATAATGCGGCGGCTGGTTTTGATAGGGGCTGGCTTGGACTTGCAGCTGGCCAAGTTGTTCAAGCTGCTTTTTCAGCAGCAGCGAGGCTTCGCGCAGGCAGCTTTCCAATTCGTTCAGGCAGTCGGGTTTGCGTGATCCTGGCAGGCAGTGGCTGTTTTCGCTGGCGGCGTTCAGTCCGCTTTGCGCATCCACCGCGCATTCCAGCCGCAAGTCGCCCAGCCGGCGCGCGCCGGCGGGAATATCGGGGCTGCGGATGTCCGGGCGCCACAAGGCAAGTTGTCCCGATTTCGTCGCGGCTTGCAGCGATTGGCCGGCGACTGGGGCCGGCCAGGCAAAGCTGGAGCGTTCATCCAATGGCACGCGGCTTTTTGCGCCGCCGGCAGTCAGCGTCAGCGTGAGCGGCCCCTGGGCCAATAAGCGGTAGCGTAGTTGCGCGCGCGGGGCCAGGGCATGGTGTTGTTCGAACGCGGATTGGGCTTTGATGAACACATCGGCGGCGCGCTGGTTGTGATCGGGGATGTTGGCTTGGGCCTGGGCCGAAAGCAGGCAGCAGATGGACCATGCCCAAAGAAAGCGGAAAGGAATGGGGCGCAGGGCGGCTCTCACGGATTCTCCTATGCCTGATAGCCATGCATTCGCAGGCGATTGGGTGGCTATGATAATTCTAATGACATTTTAATTGTGATTTTTTATGCTAAATATCTAGATTCGGTTGCCGGGAAAACAGGCTGGCGGCACGGCTTTTATCCAGCGACAGACAGCAAGCTCCGGCGGTTCTTTGGGTGGGAATGTTAATTTAAAATGAGTAAATTTAAAAATTTACTGGCTGATATGGATTTTATCGATTGTGTGGTCGGAAAAATGTAAAAACGCTGTCACAAAGTTTGATTTGATCGGTTCGGACGGATATAGTCTGCCGCGTTATCCACAAAGCAAAGGTTCATCGTGAACAACGACGGGTGTAGTCGATTCTTCATCGACACGTCGCTTTGCGGGATTCGCGCAGTCTGATTCTTCTACTGCCGCATCCTGCAAGCCAGGGTGTGGCGTCACAGGCCCTCGGGCCTCCGCTCTCTCCTCTTTTGCCTTCGGGCCGCGCGGGCCGGACTGAGTCCGCCGCAACGCATCCGCCAGTTCCTATTGAACCGGAGCTACCGACACGCGCCGCCATGGCGGCTGCCTGTCAGCTTCTTCCATTTATCCGCCACACGGAGATTTCGATGTCTGAAGAACCAGAACCTCGACCGTGCCGGCCGGAGCCGTTGTCCCGCTGACCTTGGTCTTGGCGGGCTGTGGCAGTCCCGTCGGCATGACCCGGAAATGGGCGCGGCCTAGTCACGTCTATCTCTTCCCTGCTCTGAATGATTCCGTCCTCGCGCGGAGGCTGCCTTGCGTCTGTTGCATATAGACGCGGCTCTTTCGCCCTGATGATGATCAGGGGTGCTTAGGGGAGGAATGGATGCAAGGCTCAAGCCGTTTTGCCCAGTCCGGTTACCTGCACTCTCCAAGCAATATCGCACGCCCTTCGCCGGTAGGTGTTTGATTCTCAAACCTTCCTGCAGGGAGGGCAACGTATTGCCTGAAGAAACGCCTTTTTACTCAAAATGACTGAAATTTTAATTAGCACGCACTAATTAAACGATTATTCCAGGCGGGCGAAAATAGTGGATGCAAGCCCGGATGAGCCCGCCTGCACGGGAAAGGAATGCCAAATGAACCAAGCAAGCAAAATCTACATGACCGACGCGCAAGGCATGCGCTGGGTAAACGCCGACTACGTGAAGGAAGTGGCGGACGATATCTCTGATTTTGGCGGCAACCACGCGATCGATGGCAATGATCTGGACATGAAGCGGGACAGCATCTGGCGCATCTTCCGCGTGCGCGCCATGTGGCTGCTCATCTTGACGGCCTTTGGCATCTTGACCAGCAGCATCATTGCCGGTCAGACCGAACTACTGGACCAAGCCATCATTCTGGCGGCCTTCCTGCCGGCCATTGTGGATATGGGCGGCAACTCCGCCAGCCAGGTCGCCACGCTGGTCATCCGCTCCATCGCGCTGCAGGACTTGAAAGTCCGCGCCAAGGATGTGTTCCTGGTATTGAAAAAGGAAATCGTGATTGCCTGCATGCTGGCTGCCGTTGTCGCGGTTGCCGAGGTGGTGATGGCTCATTTCACCAAGTCCCCTGGCGGCGACATTCTGCTGGTGGTGGGCGTTTCCATGTTCGCCTGCACCCTGACCGGCTCCATCATTGGCGCAGTGCTGCCTTTTGCCGCCAAAAAGTTCGGCGCCGATCCGGCCACCCTGTCCTCGCCGATGCTCACCAGCATTTGCGACTTTGTGGGCGTACTGATCTATCTGGGCTTCGCCATGGTGATTCTGGGCGGCAATCTGGTGTAAGCGTTTCGCGTGGGCAGGTTTGGCATCTGCCGCGCAAAGAAAAAGGCCGTCCCTTGTGGACGGCCTTTTTGCGTCGCGCGGCTAGGCGCTCAATCCCACTCCAGCGCGCCTTTTTTCCATTCGTAGAAAAAGCCTATGGTCAGGAAAGCCAGAAATACCGCCATCGCGCCCAGGCCAAACAGGCCCAGCTCGTCTTTCAGCGTCACCGCCCACGGAATCATGAAGGCCACTTCCAGATCGAACAGGATGAACAGGATGGCCACCAGGTAGTAGCGCACGTCGAAGCGTCTGCGCGCGTCGCCAAAGGCCTCAAAGCCGCACTCGTAGGGCGACAGTTTTTCCGGGTCTGGCCGGTTGGGGCCTAGCAAGCGGCCCGCCAGCATAGGCAGAACTCCCATCAGCAGGCCCACCACGATGAACAGCAGGATGGGGAAGTAGTTTTCCAGCATGGCTATCGATTCCTGTTGCGATGACTAAACAGGGATGGACCATCAAAAATTGAGGAATAGCCGCAAAAAAACGTAAAAAGTAGGTAAAAGCCGCAGAGCATAGACGATGGGCATAGCAAAGGCCACCGTTTGCGGTGGCCTGGCTGGGGATGGCCTTCCGGCCATCCGGCGCTGTTGCCCTTCGCATCATCCGCAGCTTGGCCGACGCCGTGGTACAGGGCTCCTGCCTGTGGGCGCGGTCTGGTGGGTGTCTGCGGACTGGGTCGAGCAATGGCGCAGGATCTGAAAAGGTTTGGAAAGATGGTTGCTGGCTGGCCGCTAGGCATGCTCTCCATGGTGAGACTATCGGGTATTGCCTGTACTTAATATCGGCGCTTTGCCGGATAACTAAATCCCTGTTTTGGTTACGTTTTGCATCCATTTGTAGCGGCGTAGGCGCATCGGCCTATGTAGTGCCAATGCAGATAGTCCGCGCTGTCTGCCAGATTGGACGCACGCCACGGCCGATAGCCGGCGGCGCAAATCCCCACCGTGGCGTTGCCCAGGCGCGGCGCGGGCAGTCCCACCAGCATGGCGGCCCGTTGCCGGGCATCCGGGATGGTGGCTTCGCCGCGCCAGTGGCGGCAGCTTGCGCAGTTGTTGTGCTTGGCAGCCAGCCGTTCGGCTTGCGGGCGCGGCAGGTGTGCGTCGAATTCCAGAATCGCCGCCCGCTCTTCAAATGCCTCCACGTCGTCGGCGTGGGCGTGCTCGGGGTGATGGACATAAAGATGGGCATCCAGCGCCGCAATCAACTCCGCCGCCGGTACGCCGTCATCGTGAAGCTGGCGGCCCAGCGTTTCCAGCCAGCAGGCGCGGTCGTCGTCGCGCCAGCGCTCCAGCCGGCAGATGCGCTCGGCTCGAGCTTGCAGCGGCGCCGGCAGGATGGCGGGCGGAATCGCGCGGTCGATGGCTATGGAGAAAGCGTGCATGCCCTGCCTTTCTGTCGGAGTGGAGGCGGAAAGCCCGCGCCGGGCCGGTTTACGCCATAGGGTGCGACAGAAAATATGATGGGGCGAGCAGACAGGGTTCAGCGCTGACAGCGCCAGAAAATATCAACAGGATGAGAGAGGCAATTCGCCTGAGACCCGAGAAGTTATTGATCAAGAACTGCAAAGGAGCGAACGGAAAATCAATCATTGAGCTAAGCGTTGGGCTTGGCTTGATTTATCCAAATCATAAGGCTGATCTGCAAGGTGAGTCAATTTGTTTGGATTGCGCATGACATACAGGGCGGATATTTTTTTTGCATGATTGGATGCTATGGCAACGCTCATATAAAGCTGGTCCTGTTGCCAAAATAGTATTCCCGGCATGCCATTGATGACTTGCATCTGCAGTTTTATTTGTGATTTTTTTGCGTTTTGCCAGATTCCCTGAATCAACCTTGAAACCGGACGGGCACCAGTCAAAGGCGCCAGCAGTTGATCTGCTCCCCTCAGCTCCTACCAATCAAAAGTAGAGAGAAGTCTGTCACTTGAAGGAAAATGACGGATATGAAGAAGAGCAGATACACCGAAGAGCAGATCATCGGCTTTCTCAAGCAGGCCGAACTCGGCATGGCCATCAAGGAGGTCTGCCGCCAGGGAGGCTTCTCTGAAGCCACCTTCTACAAATGGCGAAGCAAATACGGCGGCATGAACGTCGCGGAATTGCAGCGCGCTCGCGATCTGGAAGCCGAGAATGCCCGGCTCAAGAAGCTGCTGGCCGAAGCCCACCTCGATATCGAAGCTCTCAAGGTCGCCTTCGGGATAAAGCGCTAGCCCCGCAAGCCAAGCGGCAGGCCATCCGCATCATGCTAAGCAGCGGACTGGCATTGTCGGAACGCCGCGCTTGCCGGCTTGTGGGGCTTTCTCGAGACGCCTGGCGACATCCGCCGCAAACCGATGCATTCACGCATCGGCTGACCGCCCGCATCATCGATATCGCCCACACGCGCCGCCGCTTTGGCTATCGGCGAGTGTATGACCTGTTGCGCGCAGAGTTTCCGGGCATCAACCACAAGCGGGTGTACCGCTTGTATCGCGAACAAGGTCTGGCGGTTAGACGACGTAACCGTCGGCGTAAGCTGACCGGCGTGCGCACGCCGCTGCAAGCCGCTACACAGTGGAATGAGGTGTGGAGCATGGATTTTGTCAGCGACCAGTTAGCCAGTGGTCGGCGCTTGAAATGCCTGACGGTCGCCGATGACTTCAGCCACGAAGCGGTGCAGATTGCGGTGGATTTCTCGATGTCCGGTCAATACGTCACGCGGATGTTGGATCAGGCGGCGCAATTTCGCGGCTATCCGTCAGCGATCCGGACGGACAATGGGCCGGAGTTCACCAGTCGGGCATTCATGGGCTGGGCGCAAAGCCGCGGCATCCGCCACATCCTGATTCAACCAGGCCGGCCGATGCAGAATGGTTACATCGAAAGCTTCAATGCCAGACTCCGCGACGAATGCCTGAACGAGCATGTCTTTGATTCGCTGGCGGAGGCCAGGCAGATCATCTCCGCGTGGCGGGACGATTACAATCAAGTCCGTCCCCATGGATCGATTGGCCGGATACCGCCAGCGGAATTTGCGGCACGCCATCGCCAGGCACAATTAGCAAGCCAAAGATCAGCAGGTTCCACCACCATGCAAACCTAGGACTTCTCTCCTGATTGCTGGTATGGCTAGCGGGGGCAGATCACGGGCGCAAAGCGGCAGAGTGGAAAGATTTTATTTGCAAGTGCACAGTCGCGGAATTGGGTTTAGGAGAAGAACCCTTGATGCCTCATGAGCCGCCGCAAAACATTTTTCCAGGGCTGCTTGCCATGCAGAAACTCTATGAGACGCCTCGTCGCAGCGGAGAGATGCGAACAGAGCACGGCTTTACTACGGGCTGAGAAGTTGGCTTGACCCAGCTTCCGCATCTTTTTGACTATTAGATAGCTTCGATCCCAAGAGCGGTAACCTGCGTTTGCCGCTCTTGGCTCATGGATTCAATAGGCATTGCAATGAACGACAAACAACCGCACGGCAGGCACCGTGCGGTTGTTCCCTGCGCGTGATGTTTTGTGTTGCTTACAGCACGCGGGTGAGCAGGGTGAGCGATTCGCCCATCCGTTTATCCAGCGGCTCCAGCAATTCCTTGATGCGGCTGGATGGCAGGCGCACGTCGTCGCCCAGGCAAGCGAGCAAATCGATCACGGATTGCAAACCCAACTGGCCATGGGCGAGGTGGCAGATGGACTCCACCACCGCCTGCTCGATGTCGTGGCATAAATGCGCCACGCGCGCGGCCGGTTCTCTGACCTTGGCTTGGTCCTTGCCGGCCAATTGCTCTTGCAAGGCGGCAAAGGCTTCATGCAGCCGGGTCATGGCCAACAGGCTGGGCGGATGGGTGGGGACTTGATTGTGTAGCAGCCAACGGCTGCGGGCGGGGTAACGGTTTTTCAGGGAAACGGCAAGGTGAGACGAACTGCGGGTGATGCTAGGCATGGCAAAACCCTCCTTAGGTTGTTTCGCCTGCCGCTCGTCGCCAAACGAGGGTGGCAGGCGCATGGCAGGGTTGGCGAACCGGACCTAAGGAACCGGCATACCCGGAGGTATCCCCACCAAGGCCCGCCATGGATTGCGCGTAGCAATGGTGTGTGTGGACAAGCCGCAGTCAAAGCTGCGTCAGTCCGCCTTAGGTAACAGGTCGCCAAACCTGATGCCGCTATTGAACGGCACGGATGAGATTATCCGGAGGGAAGCCTTGTGAGGCAAGGGAATAGGGTGGGAAACCGGCTGTATTTTGAAGCAGTAAGTAGAATCCGCTGCGCGGATGATGGTTTTCAATGCCGGGGCTGCCCGGCGGCAGGGAGGGGATATTTGCTTGGCCAAATATCCCCTCCACCCCTAAAGGCCACCCTGCAAGCCTGGCCTGCGGCTTCCCGCCGGTTCCCGTCAGGCCCGAGGCGCGGCTGAACTCGTCCCGCGCTAACGTCGCGGGACTCAAACAGGCAGCCGCTTAAAACCTCGGGCCTGCCACCCGGCGGCAGGCTTGAAGGGGAGGGGCGCGTCGGAAACGCTTTTGCTTTTTGCGAGCGATAAGCAGCGTCAGTTTTTTCGCAGTGGCTTGCGTAATCGGTAGCTGTACCGAACCGATTTGCCCATACCCCATCAGCGCAAGCCGACTCCGAAGCCCTTCCCAAGGTTTTAAGCCGCCGCCTGTTTGAGCGGGGCGACGTTAGCGCCCCGCGAGTTCGGCGGCGCCTTGGAAAGGGCTTTGGAGTCGGGGTTTCGCAGCGCTGTTGGGTCGCCTTTTCTTTCGTCCATTTCTTTTGGCGAAGCAAAAGAAATGGACCCGTCCAGCCGGGCGGAACCGGCACTTAAATATTTGTCCGCGGAGCGGACGCAAAACCAATAATTATTGCGCAGTAAACGTTGGGCTTCGCGTGGCTCAGCCCAATCCAGCCTACAGTCCTTGATGGGATTGGCCGAGTCGCAAACGTACTTGCGTTTTGCGAGTCAGAGTCTCTCTCGAAAACGTCATTCAATTTGTTGAAACTATTGAAGTATTTTTTATTTTAAAAATTAAATACCAACAAATGTACCAACATTGATGCGTCTTTGGTCAAAGACAGCTCTCTTGGACTCAAGAGGGTGTGAAGGTCGGTAGTCTTTGAAGGGATCGAATTGGTTCTCTAATGTATTGAATTTATTTAGTTTAATTTTTTCAAGCCATTTCATCGTCCCCGACAGGGATTGAATTGAATTGCTAGTATATTGATTTTTATGAAATATATTTTTGTACAATTTGATCAGTGCCCCCATTTGTGCCCCCAAGAGCCAATTATATCCATGGAGTCTGGGCCGCTTTTGACCAAATGCCTTGCTCGATTGAGTGGTTAGTTTTTCAAAGAGGGCGGTAGACGATCGCGAAGTCAGGTCCGAGAGCGTCTTTACAATCGCGACATCTGACGTAGTGCTGTAGCGTCAAAGTAGGGGATTTCTTCCTCGTCTCAGGAGCTTGGGTCTGATGAATAGGTCTTGAGTGATTGATCATGCGATGTGGACATTTCACAAAATCAGTGTTTGGTAGCCTCAGGTAGTGGTAGGACATTTTCAATTGGACAGACGCAAAATGTAGAACGCGTAATGGTCACTACCACTCCAAAGGCAATTTCCAAACTATTCTAAAATTAAATGAATGAGGTAGTCTTGTTTCATTTTTTCAGATATTTAGTCTTAAATTCAGATTCCATCTGATAAAATTTTCATAGAATCAGCCAATTAAATCTTTAATTTCATATTTGCATATGGTGGGCATGCTTGAGGTTCTTAAGTCAATTCTATATAGGTAATTTATGTAATCATTATGATCTTCTGCTTTAGAAAAATCGTATAAATCGATTAAGTGTATTGCAGTAAATCGAGATAGTCCTAACGCCATCAGGTTGAGCATTTTTTTATCGCAAGAACCAAACTCTAGGTATATGTGATATGGTTCAATCCTTTCAGCTATTTGGTTCTGATTTCTGACCGATAGAATATGTCTCATCATGTCTATGTATGCAGAGAAATATTTAACAAGCTTAAAGCGTATTTCATCCTCAAGGATTTTAAGAGCATCTCTAATTATTTTTGAGGCAGGGGTGGCCGGATTTTTACTTTGAACGTTACTTATTCTTTCCGATAAAATTCGCTTTGTTGGGTGCCCCCACACCCAATTGTGCGCGATCCAGCTTATGAGGCTTGCGTATTTATTATCTACATTCCACTCGAAGAATTCATAGAATTTATCAAAAATAAACTCCATTCTGGCTTTCCCGCCAGTGGTATAGGGTGAGATTGGTAGGTATTGACTTAAGCTGCTTTGTTGATTTAAATGACCAAATAAATTTTGAAGCAAATCAGGACGAATAGACTGATTTTTTGATATTATATCAATCGGGATATTTGTTTTAATATTTTTTATTGAGAGTATTGTCTTGTCAATAGAGTGAGAGTTGCTTTCATTCCTATATGATTCAATGTGAGAAGTGTCATTCCCCCTTAGCATATCGGCGTATAATTTTCCTAAAGCAGCTTCCGCCCTCTCCTTATCTTGATCTGACAGTGGTTCTTTATTTATTAATTTCTGAAGATCGGTTCCTCCATCTTTCATAAGGTCACTGATAGCTGATGATATCTCTTGTAGCTTTTCTCCTTTATAAGATGCCTCCTTCCATTTTGATGGTCGAATGCACCATATATTCCCATGAAACTCTTTTAGTAGCCTGCCTGCCCTACCTGCTAAATTTAGAAAATCTGATCTCTTCATTGCGTGATCGCCAGATTTTGGATCTTCAATAATTATGTGTTTTGCAGGTAGATTTACTCCTTGCAGTAATGTACTTGTGCAGCATATTATTTTTACATCGCCATTTCTAAACAATCGCTCAACCCCTGATCTAACAAGGGATGGCATCTTCCCATAGTGAAAAGCAACGCCCTTCTGTAGGCATTTAATTAAGGGGTATTCAGGATGTATTTCATTTTTTAAGAACTCTATAAAAATCGCAGTGTCATCAGTTATGTCTGGTTCATCAATAATATTGGATATTTCTTCTGCTATATTTTCAGCCGCAGAAGGCTCATTTGAATATGATATTACTGAATCCGTACCATTGCTAATCATTATGGCAATATTGGCACGCTGAGTAACTTTTTCTCCTCGTAGTCTAAATTTTAATGTGTATTGGCCTATGTTGATAGTTTTCTCTCTGGTGATTAACGAGAGATTCATTTGATTCGGTTTTCTATCTACTTCAGAGAGGAGTAGGATGTTTTGTGAAACTGGCGAAAGAGACTCAACGAAATATCGGCCATTGTTATTTCGGCCAAATAGCTCAAGAAAATATGAAGGATTTTTTATCAGGGGGCTGGCAAATAATATGTCAGCGTTAGGGAATCTTGAAATGGCCATGCTGACAGCACTTTCAAGAACTATCCCTCTTTTACCTTTTTGAATCTCATGAGCTTCATCTACGATTAAAGATGTTATGAATAAATGCTCATCAGGTGTGTTTAGTAAGCTTAGTAATCGCTCTTGGGTTAGTACGTAAATTACTGCGCTCTTAATTTTTTCTCTTTGTACTGGAAATGGTGCCGTTCTAATTATGGCATCATGAATTGAATTTTCCCGCAAGGTATTTCGGATTCTGCTTGATACTTCAGATATTAATGCTCTGGTTGGAACAATGTAAACAATGGATTGACCTTTTTTATTGTTAATCTTCCTAATTAAGTCTAAGTTTAAAATGAATGATTTGCCTGCAGATGTTGGGGCAGAAAAGCTGATTGATTTTTCTTCTTGTAGCGATTTGAATAGTTTGTACTGAAAATCTGTTAATAAGGTTGGATTCTCACTGTTAATGTAGATTGAGTTTTCTGCCTCTCTAGCAATGCACTCAAGTTTAAGAGCTGCTGAAACTGGTCGGATCTGACCATTTGTATACCTATTTCTTAGTAAGGTCCTTCCCGGGAAATTACCAATTCTAGACAAAATTACTTCTGCGGCATTTATAACTTTTATATTTCCGCCATCTGTTATTTCTAATAGCCTTGTTATTATCTCGTAACATAAAGCAAGATCATCGCTATTTTCTGAAAGTGATAGTATCGATGCTTGTCCGAATAATTTGGAAATATCTCTATCTGAAAGTTCTTCAATCTCAACATCGTTTGTTATTTTAAAGATCTGCTTTTTTATGCTATTGATTTCCAGTTTCGAAATCAATTCCTCTAGGTATGCAATGTTTTCCATTTTATTTTCCGGTTAGTTTAGAGCATCATTAAAGGCATTTCTAAATTCTACGACGGATGGGAATGGGATGAAAAAAACTTCAAAGCGTAAGTGTTTTTTATTGAATTTATCAAATTTATTTTGTAGTAACTCAATAAGTCGAGGGGTGTCTTGAGAAAATTCATGTAGGAAGTTGTTTTCTAATTCTCTTGAACCATTCCCTGATAAGCTAGCGAATTTTTTAAAATCATAACCAATAAGACAGGCATGGTTTATTCTAACGTTTGGCCCTGGTTGTCCATGAATTATTAATGATGATATTGCTTTCTTAACTTCTTCATCGGCATACTTAAAATGCTTTGTTGTCATGGTAAACTCATGTTCGCACATGTCAATGTCGTGAAAATCGTTTATGCTTTTTAGAGCGGCGTCCATTGCATCTGATGCTTTTTTGTAAAGCTTTGACTCTCCAAAGTAGAAATCTATTATTTGATCGATTTCATCATAGTGGGCATGTATTCCATCAGATCCCTTTACTTCATCTTTATGATTAGTTTTTAGCTCCATTTTTGAGACAACTTGCGGTGCATTTAGAATTGATTCGATTAAAAAAAATAGAAGCATTTCGCCAGCCTCTCCGGTCTTGTCGGGAGACTCATCAGTTATCTCTGGATGTCTAAATAATCGTCTAGCTTCTCTTGTTAATTGTGCTGCTTGTTGTGTGGTAAGAGTATCAGTTCTATTTTTTGATGAAATACAATAATCAATAATATATGAGTAGAGTAGATTGGCAAGCGCCTTCATCATCGGTTTTCCATTTCCATCGAACTTCAAATAATGAAGTCTAATTTCTGCAGAAATCCCATTTATTGAATATGAATGTTGCATTATGCCAATACATTGATCGTGCTCATCTTTATTAATCGATCCATAGTTGTTTAAATCTTGATATTTTTGCATTTGCATTTCCGATCTGCGATACATTTGATTTCAAAATGTGATATTCGTCTTTCCTGAAAGATAATCATTTATGTGATAGAAAAGTAATGATTATTAATCGGCAAGATGAATCAGATACTTATCTGTCTTTGTTCTGTGTGTGACCATTATGAAATAAAGGATATCTGCAAGCATGCTTGTTGACAATGGCATTTTGATGTGTTTGATGCAGGGATGAATCTTCAGGAGAGATGTCAATGTAGTTGTAGTGCCGCTGTGAGTTGGATTGAAGTGAAGAGAGAAGAGGGTATGGGCTACCATGTTTTCTTACGTATGTAGCAAAAACCACTGCCAACGCTGCCAACACTGCCAACTCGTCTGTAAGTGACTGATTAGTATGGGTTTAGTTGTTGGCAGTGGCGGCTAAAGCACTGCCAACAGGAGGGGGCAAACTGCCAACTGGGCGGGATGGGGCGGAGGAACTGCCAATTGACTGCCAACACTGCCAACTCACTGCCAACAGATAAATCCATATAAATCAGTTAATTAGATAGGTGTTGGCAGTGTTGACAGTGGGTTTGGCCTTACGTGAGAAATTTTTCGCTTACTCTTCCGCTTCGCCGTCGTGCGGATGCAACTGCATGCGGTAGACCTGGCCCACGCCTTTGCCGCCATGCACGGTCCAACCGGCGCGACCCTTTGGCCGTTGCAGCATCCCCGCCCGGTACAGCACTTCGCAGGCATGCCGCACTTCATAGCCGGCGATGACTTCGCCCTTGAAAGCGCCCGGCGTCACCAGAAACACCGCTTCGCCTTCCAGCGTGTAGCGCTTGTAGCCCATCAAGTTGGGCACCAGCGGGTCGCTGTCATTCATCGGCAGCAAGACGAAGCGGGCGTACTGGCTGGCTTGCAGCACGGCGGCGGCCTGGTCGATCAAACGGGCGTCGTCGCGGTCCTCGATGCCGAAAGCCTGCATCCAGCGTTGCCAGGTGGTTTCCACGCCTTGAATCGCCTGTTCCACCGTCCAGCCAGTCAGGCCGGCATGGCTGGCCATCTCGGCCGCCGCCGACAGAATGGTGAATTTGCGCGTCGCGCGGCGCACGGTAGGCGCGGCGCCCTCGGGCACGGCCGCCAGCATGCGCTGTTGCGACTGCTCCACCCACTGCACCGCCGCCGCCCGGTTGTCCTGCAGCCAGGCGACAAAGGCGCGGCCGACGGTGCCGTAATGGCTGCGCGCATGCCGGGTCAGCTCGTCGGCGAACACTTCGCCATTGCTGCGGCCGTGGATGTGGTCGAAGGCACGATAGGGGCCGGTGTCGGCCGGAATGTCGAGCAAGCGGATTTCCTGCCCGCCGCGCGGCGTCTGGCCGCCTTCGGTCAGGTACTGGCTCATCGCCACTTCGCCGGTAGAGATCATGGTCAGCTTCCACGAACGGGCGGCGCGGTTGCCGCCTTCCTTCGCGCCTTGCAGCTTGGACACGCCGTTGAGCATGCTGTAGATGGCCGGGCCGATCTTGCGGGCGTCGCCGGAGCCGACTTCATCCAGATAGATCATCATGTCGTTGCTGGCTTCGGCCTCGTTGGTCAGGCCCAGCGCGGTGCCGGACCACGTATGCAAGGTGCGTTGAGGGTCGCCCCAGATGCTGGCGGCGGTATCGGCGCAGGTGCTCTTGCCGGACGAGGAATTGGTGTACAGGTGCAGGCCGATGCCATCCCGCGCCCCGCACAAGGCCAGCAGCGGGCCGGCCAGCGCGCAGGCGATGGTTGTCATCGCCAGCGGGTTGCCCAGCGCCAGCGCGCCGACCGTGCTTTGCCAATCGGCCAGGCTGCCGGCTGGATGGTAGGCGCTGGCGTCCTTGGGACGGCCGTTGAAATGCATCTTGCGGTTGGGCCGGCCGATGATGTCGCCGTTGGGCAGCACAAACGCGCCATGCTGCCAGCCCGACATATTGACGATGTCGTGCCACTCGGTGGAGCCTTCGCGTTGCAGCCAGTGGGCCAGCCGCGCCTGGCCGCCGCGGTCGGTGGTCAGCGTCAGGCCGCCTTTGCGCAGCAGCGCCCAGCCGGCGCGCTCGCCGATGTCGGCGCTGGGCAAGGCGGTGGTCATCACTTCGCCATTGCCCTGGCGCTGCCATTTGACGATGCGGTGATGGTTGCCGTCCGCATCCGTCCCGCAGCCCAGCAGCTCCATCTTGTCGCTGAGCCATTCCGGCGGCTGCTCCAACAGCTCGCCGGTATCGCGGTCGCGTTTGACGGCGATGTAATGCACGCCATCGCGGTTCACTTCATAACGCGGGCCGATGGCCAGCGCCGGGGCCTGCGCGGCCATCTCCAAAGCCTGCTTGTCAGCGCTGCCCATGGGATTCTCCTTGTTCGTTCAACACATCCAGCCAATCGCTATCCGGTCGCTCGGGAATCAGCAAATGGACTGGCCGGCCGTCGTCTTGCATCCGCCGCGCCAAGCGCCGGGCGGCGTTCTGGCCGGCCTGGTTGGCGTCGTTGTCGGCCATCACAAACAGCGCCGTGACTTCATCCGGCAACACCGCATGCGACAGCCCCCAGGCCGACAGCGCCGCCCAGCACGGCAGCCCGCTGCCCTCGCGCACCGCCAGCGCGGTTTCGATGCCTTCGGCCAGCGCCAGCCGGCCGTCTGCGGGCGGGTACAGCCGAACGGCTGCGCCGGACAGGTCGCCGGAACGACCCAAGGCCAGTTTCTTCGCCGGCAGCGCTTCGCCGCTGACGGGGTGGAGCAGCGCGGCCTTGTGGCCGTCGAAGGTCAGCCAGGTGCGATGCAAGCCCACGTTGATGCCCTGCGGCGACGTCACCAGCGCCAGCATCGCCGGGAAGTGGCCCAGCAGCTGCGGCCGGCCGTGCAGCGTGATCCAGTAGGCCAAGGCCGGGTGATAGCGCAGCGCGCGGGGATAGTCGATCAGCGATAGCCCACGGCGGGCCAGATAGCGGCCCACCGGGTCATCAGCCTTCACCGGCTTCGCAGCGCGCCATAATTGCGCCAGGCGCTCGCGCTGGTCGCGTTGCGGGTGAGTGGTCGCGGGTGCGGCCGCCACGCGCGCCAGCTCCCCCTTCGCCCCGTTCAAGACCTGGGCGACGGCCTGCGCCGCATGGAAGAAGTCGCCGCCTAGCCAATGCTGCGCCAATACGAAGCCGTCGCCGCCCTGGCTGTCCAGGGCGCGGCAGACAAAGCGGCCGCTGCCCTTGTCGATCCACTCGAAGCGGTCGCTGCCGCCGCAAGCCGGGCAAGGCTGGTTGCGGCGCTGGGTAAAGACCTTGGCCGGAATGCCCAGGGCCATCAGGATGTCCGGCCAACGGTCGCGGGCCTGCTGGCGCAATTGCGCGAGATCGAGCCTCATGGTTGCGCCTCCCACTGGATGACGCCAGACAAGCCAGGGGCGTCTCGCCCGGTGCGCGGGAGAGGGTTTCTTGCGTTCATGGGATTGTCCTTAGAGCAGTTGGCCGATGTCGGCGCTGGCGTCGATGACTTGCTGCTGCAGCGGCGCGAGCAGCCCGGCCAGGCGCTGCGCCGGCAACGGTTGGTCCTCGGCGCAATCCAGCAGCTCGACCAATCCTTGCAGGCCGTCGCCGGTGCGCGCCAGGCGCGACACGCCGGCGCTGACGGTGTGTTCGATGCCCTGGCACAAGCTGGCCAACTGGCTCAAGGGTTCGCGCAAGGCGGCGTGTTCAGGGGTGTTGGCCAGCAATTGCAGCTGGGCCAATTGGTGATGAACGGCGGATAGCGCCAGCGGGGCAATCAGCGGCAGGGCATTCATGCGATCACCTCCACGGCGAAGCCGGCGACGGTGCGATGAATCAAGGCGCGTTGACCCTGGGCGACCAGCAAAGCGGCGAGCGCGCGGGCTTGGGCCTCGTTGGGCAGCGTGGAAACGGGACGGGTAGCTTTGGGAAATAGGGCGCGGAAAGCGCGCAGGGCGATATTGGGCATGTTGTGCCTCCCTACTGAGCGTTAAGCCCGTCCCTCGTCGCCAAACGGGGGAGGCGGGCGCATGGCAGGGTTGGCGAACCGGCAGTAAGGAACCGGCATACCCGAAGGTATCCCCACCACGGCCCGCCATAGAAAAGGACGCACCAATGGTGTGTGACGGACGTAAAAATAGCCGCAAAAGGCGGCTGTCCGCCTTACTGTTCAGGTCGCCAAACCCGGTCGCGCTATTGAACACGACGGGGTAATGGTGCGGGAATCGAGCGGGGCTGTCAAGCATGTGATTCACATATTGCGTTTGAGCGGTGCATTTCATATGGGTACAATTGCGTGGGATTCGATTTTTGTTTTCTATACAGGCCCTGGCAGGGGCCTTGTTCTAAGGAAGGTCTGAACAACCTGCCACGCAAACAGAAATGCAATTTCTCGCGGGGCTTCGGTTGCATTTCACCCACCAATTCCAGATCGCCCGCCATGAGGATGACCGGGTGCTTCCGGTCATCCGGCCTTTTAACTCGCCGCCAGCAAGGCCTTTCGCGCCAGCCAGATGTTGGCCAGCCCAAACAGCGTCATCAGTTGCGCGGTGTTCTTCTTCAAACCGCGGTAGCGTGTTTTCAGGTAGCCAAACTGCTGCTTGATGACCCGAAACGGATGCTCCACTTTGGCCCGAATCTTGGCTTTGACCATTTCGCCCAGCTGGATCTGCCGGTCGTCGGCTGAATCGGTCAGCGCTTTGCGCTGGCCGGGCCTCATCGCAATCCACCAACGCACCGCTCGCGATTGGTGTTCGGCTCGCTTGTGCACGCCAGCAAAGCCGGCGTCGCCAAACACATCGATTTCCTCGCCGTGCAACAACTGATCGACCATCGTGACATCCGCCACATTGGCGGGGGTGCCGGCCACGTGATGCACCAAGCCGGACTGGGCGTCGACGCCGATATGGGCCTTCATGCCGAAGTACCACTGATTGCCCTTCTTGGTTTGATGCATGTCCGGATCGCGCTCGCCCTGAGCGTTTTTGGTGGAGCTGGGCGCGTGGATCAGGGTGGCATCGACGATGGTGCCTTGCTTCAACATCAGCCCTTTGTCGCAGAGATGCTGGTGGATGGCGGTAAACAGAGCGTGGGTCAGCTGGTGCTTTTCCAGCAGATGGCGGAAGTTCAGCAGGGTGGTTTCGTCCGGGACGGCGTCCAGGGAGAGGCCGGCGAACTGGCGCATGGAGGCGATCTCGTACAGGCTTTCTTCCATGGCGGGATCGGACAGGCTGTACCAGTGCTGCAGGCAGTAGACGCGCAGCATGGCGGACAACGGGTAGGGGCGGCGACCGTTGCCAGGCTTGGGATACACTGGATCGATGACGGCTTCGAGCTGCGCCCAAGGCATGACCTGATCCATCTCTGTCAGAAAGATTTCGCGGCGGGTGCGCTTCTTCTTAGCGGCGAGTTCGAGATCGGTGAAGGTCATCTGCTGTCGCATGCTGGCGTCCTGGATCTGACTGAGGGGGAGTCAGTTTACGGGAAGATTGGAGACTTGTTCAGACCTTCCCTAAAGGCATTGCATTGAAAGTTAATAAAAAAGACCAGCGTACTTGCCACGATTTCCCTCCGCCAAATGTTTGCAATGTTCTATGTCCGGCATGTGAAAAAGAAATCATGTTTATCCGCACAAGCCGGGAGGTTTACGCGTATCACAAAGCATATTTTTTGCAATGCAAAGAGTGCGGGCATACAGAAACCAGAATAGAAAAGGTGTTGTGGAGTGTCTCGGATGAGAATATCCGCGCGGACGAAATTCTCGATCTTTTCACCCCTGGTGAGATATCTAATGATTTGTATGTTCATGCAAGTAATCTCATGCTGATGGATTTGATTATTCGATCCAGTATTTCTTCGTGCAAACAGGAAATGAAGCGATTAAAAAGGGAGCTTGAGTCTGTTCATGAAAAATATGAAGCGGTTTTAGATATTGCTTATGATAATGACTTGACTGATGATGAAATCAATCGGCAATTGGAAATAGCATCGGAAATTTCACATGCCGGTGTAAGAGGATGGCTTGCCAAGCATCGTGAAAAATTAAAGGTTGTATCCAAATGATAAAAATGGCCCGCCTTGCAGCGGGCCATTTTCATTACTCCAAGACGCGGTGTTGAATCCGGCCAGGCGTGATGGTCAGCGCCTGCGGGGCGGCCGCTTGTGCCGCACTCGGCAGCTTGCGTAGCCGCTCCGGCGGTATCTGCGCGCCGCCCTTGATCGGTTGAGCCACGGTGCGCGGCTCGCCCTCCATCGTCTTGTACTGGTGGCAGCAGTCGTCATTGCTGCAGTTGTAGTAAATCTCCTTGGTGCTGGCGGTCAGCATGCGGCTGGTACGCACCCGCGACATCGCGCCGCATAGCGGGCAGGGAAAGGCCATATCCATTCTCCTCAGTCCACGATTTCCACGTCTTCAATCAGCGCGCAGGCGGCCAGGTTCTCGATGACGTAGGCGTCGGCGCTGGAGTGGAAGAACAGCACGCTGTTGATGGACGGTTCTTCCTGATAGCGGTAGCGCATGGCGTGTTGGTTGAAGTACAGCGACAGATTGTCCAGGCGAGTTATCAAGATGCTGTCGCCAGGGAAGAAGGCGGCCGTCGCCGCTTGCAGGCCGCCCAGACGCTGCTTATGGAACACAAGATCATCCCACGGCTCGGCCTGGCCGCTGGGCTCGCATACCGCGTCCGGCAGCAGGTCCGCGCCGACCAGCGCCACCAATAGCGGATCATCGCGCCAGGCCGGCGCAAGCAAGTTATTCACCGCATGGCGCACCAGGCGGTGCAGGCTGCGGAAGCGCTGGCCTTCGCCGACGCGCACGCGCTCTAGGCAGGCTTTGGGCGCTTGCTCGCGGATCTGTTGCAGCCAGCCGATGTTGACGTCTTGCAATTGCGGGTTTTGCTCGCGGTCAGAGTCCTGGGCGCGCATCAGGCCGCGGAAGCCAATCATCACCCGGTCCAGCAGAATCCGCCGGTCCAGCGTCTGCCGCGCCCGCGCCTCGAACAAGGCTTGGTCCTGGGTTTCGTTCATCCAGGCGTCCAAGGTGGCGTAATCAAACGCGGCGTCAAAGTTGGTTTGCTGGCAGACATACTGCGCCGGCCGCCAGGTCTGTTGCGCCGGCTGGCGCGGATGGCGGTTGGTGTCCACGGTGGCGGCCAGCGTGCCGGCGATGTCGAAGTTTTGCGAGCGGCCTTTGATCTCGGGCACGCCCAGCACATTGATGGCGGACAACAGCCGGCTCTTGGCTTTCAGCGCCTGAATGCGGGCCTGCGCGGCTTGCGGCTCCGGGGCGGCATGGCAAGTCCCCTGGGCTTGATGGGCGTCCATATGGCTGAAGTAGCGGCCGATGAAGTGGTCCAGGGCTTGGCGGGTCGTATTTTGCATGGTGGAGTGCTCGCTTAACGGTTGATCAGGGCTTGGTATTTCGCGTCGCGCTCGGCTTGATAGCGCATGCGGGTGATGGGGCTCTGGTGCTGGGTGGTGGGCGTCGCCAGCGCCGGCAGCGGCTTATTGAGCAGGGTCAGCAAGTCGTCCGGTTCCGCTTGCGCGGCGGATTTCAGCGCCTGTTGCAGCTCGCCCGGCTGCAGCGCGGCATAGGTTTGCTCATAATTGCTGTGCAATTCGGCGCGGCCGAACAGCCGCTCGATGCACGCCTTGGGTGCTTCAGCTAACAGCAGCGCCAGCACCGGCAGCTGTTGCCCCCATTGCGCGATCTGGTCGTCTAGTACCGCATCCCAATACTGGCGGCGCAGCGCGTGGCGCTCCTGCACCAGGGCTTGGCGCTGCTCGAACAGCGCCTCCTGTTGCTTTTCTGCCAGAATCTTTTCTTCCTCGGCGATCTTCAGCGTTTCCTCGGCCAATTCCAGATTGGCCATCTCCTTGTTTTTCAGCTCGCGCACTGCCTTGGTGGGAATGCCCAAGGACGTGCGCATCGCCTGGAGGCAATCCTTGCGCGCCTGCTCGGCTTCGCTGCGCAGCGCCGCGGCGGTCTGCACGCGGCGGGCGGCGTTGTCGGCCAGCGCCTGCCAGGCGTTCAGGTCTTGCTCGAAAGCGGCCAGGCGTTCCGTCAGGCCGGCGACGGCGAAAGCGACGGTTTCTTGGGTGTTGGGGTTCTGGATATGCATGTTCTGAGTCCGGGTGCGTTGATTGGGGGGTTTAGGCGTGGCGCGCCGCGATGCGATCCACCATCCAGGCGTCGATTTCGGATGACAGCCAGGCCACGCTTTTACCGCCCAGCGGCACCGGGGCCGGAAAGCTGCCGCGCTTGATGGCGTCGTATACCGACGAGCGAGACAGGCCGCATGTGGAAATGACTTCCGGCAAGCGCAGAAAGCGCAACGGCTGGGTGGTGAGCGAAGGGGCAATAGCAGTCATGGGGTTGTCCTTATCGTTTGATCTGAATATCTGTGGATGCAATCGGATACGCCGATCAGCGAATGCAGTATTTCAGAAATTTCAAATCGAGTTTGGCGGGCTTGTTGTGTGGCATCGCCACACAACAACGAAACTTGAAAAGCCGGAAAAACTCAGTTTTGGCTATTGACGACAGGGCAAAAGATGGAAATTGGCGGGGCAATTTCTGAATATCTGGACCGTATCGGACGAATACGGACTGCGCCGGACATACTCGGCGGCTAATTTAAGCGGGAAGAGAAAGGGAAAGGCGGAATCGTCAGTCAGCGCAAAGCGCGACTGCATGCATAGAGTGCATGAAAGCGCATGAATATTGGCAGGGGAAAAGCAGCGAGCCAGGCCATACGGTGCGGGCCTGGCGCGGGTTCATGCAGGTGCATGATTAGCGGCACATGAAGCGTGGGGGCGAGGCGGGGCTTCGATGGCGCGCGCTGGGGGCTGGCGGTAAAAAGAGGCCGTTAATGCCCTGTAGCGCTGCCTAGTGCGGCAAACCTGCGGGACAGCTCATTGTAGGATGGCGTTCAGTGGCGGGTGTTTATGAGGCAGGCAGGTGGTGAAACTTGAGCGTTAGCCTGAAATGGCAGGAGTCGACCCAAAGTGGACGCTCACAGCAGATGGTGTGACAGACCACTTTGACCGAATTGCTGGCGTAGGCAAGTTGGCTTGCAGAGCGTTCCATTCAGGCAGAGAACCCATTGCGTGATTGACCGGAGTTTCAGGGGTGGATAGCAAACGACGAAAACATCTGCGCATAAAAGACTCGATGCGAGTCATAGTCCTCCTTGGTTGTAACCAACGAAATACTCGCATATATATCCCCGGCACTCTTGCAAGCAACAATGTAGTAAGTAATGAACTTGTCCCCTGGCCACCGCCCCTCGTACTCACGAATAACTCCGCCATCATTTCCAAGAGAACGTTCCTGCCCGACCTGCTTGTAGATCCCCATATCTCCGACGCCCTGGTAACGGGCCCCCGAGAACTCAGACAACTCTGGGCGTCGCTCAATCCGATAAGCCATACCACTAAGATGTGGGCCATCATTCGGTGCGCTTGCGGTGAAATTTTCTCCCGTCCCAATCACCCAATCAGTTGGCACCATTACAGAGAAAACACGTGAGGGTCCGAACTGTTCCTGCATTTGGATCAATACCTCAGTTGCATTCGCCCTGATGCCGATGACTGAAAGAAGGATAGCGAGTAGTTTACGCATGCTATAAATTTCACAATTAGAAAATGGGTTAAAGTCAATTGCAATGACCGCAAATGGCCGGAAGCAGCCGTATTTTTCTGCCTTGCTAAGCGAGGCCATTCTCTTGATGCCTACCTAAGAATTCAGCCCACCACTGCATCATCTTTCTACGCTCTTCCAGATACTCCGCCCGGTGGTAAGCCGCACGAACCTTGTTGCGCTCTGCATGCGCGAGCTGCTTCTCTATGATATCTGGATCGAAGCCTTCTTCGTTAAGAACTGTCGAGGCCAGGGCGCGGAAGCCGTGTGGGGTTGCTGTACCTTTGTAGCCCATGCGGCCCATGGCATAGCCCAGCGTGTTCTCGGACATCGGCTTCTTAAGGTCTGTCACCGCAGGGAAGAGCAGCGCGCTTTTGCCGGTGAGCGGGCGTAGTTCTTTCAGCAGTTCCAGCGCCTGGCGCGATAGCGGTACAAGGTGAGGCTCGCGCATCTTCATGCGCTCGGCTGGGATACGCCATTCGGCGCGCTCTTCATCAAATTCTTCCCAGCGTGCGGCGCGCAGTTCGCCAGGGCGGACAAAGGTCAGCATCAGCAGATGCATGGCAATGCGTGTCGGGATGTAGAGTGGTTCGGCCGCCAGGCGGCGGTAGAACTCGCGCAGCTCGCCGCGTGGCAGCGCTGGGCGGTGTTCCACCTTCTTTGCGCGTATCGCGCCTGTAAGGTCCGTTGCCGGGTTGTGGACGGCTCGGCCGGTCTGGATGGCATAGCGGATGACGGCGCTGATCCGTTGCAGCACTCGTTGGGCGGTTTCCACAGCGCCGCGTTTTTCTATTTTGCGGATGGTATCCAAGATCATCGGCGCGGTGAGTTGGGAAACCGGCTGTTTTCCGAGGTCGGGGAAGGCGTCAGCCTTAAGGGAGTCGAGGATTCTGACAGCGTGGTCATCGGTCCAGCGTGGCAGCTGTTTGTCGTACCACTCGCGGGCGACAATCTCGAAGGAGTTTTCAACGGTGAGCTGTCTCTCGCGCTTCTGCTCTTTCTTGGCTGCGTTGGGGTCGGTCCCGGCGGCCAGCAGTTTGCGCGCGGCTTCGCGCTTATCGCGCGCGTCTTTCAACGAAGTGGCGGGGTAGACGCCGAAGGAGAGGGTTTTTTGCTTGCCGTCGAAGCGGTAGGCCATGCGCCAGTACTTCGCCCCGTTGGGCATGACCCAAAGAAAGAGGCTGCCGCCATCTGCCAGCTTGGCAGGCTTGCCGTCTTCTCTTGGCTTGGCATTGCGGATGGCGGTGTCTGTAAGCGGCATGTTGGCATTTCCTGCTGTTGGTATCAGCAGTGATGGTATCTTCGTACCAATATATATACCAACATTTTGCGCCGGCTTTGGCTGGATGGCGCTGGACGGAAATGGACAACAAAAAACCCGCAAAGCCTTGTGCTGTGCGGGTTTCCTGGTACTTCTCGGACTCTCTCGGAGTTGTCGCTGGTGCCCAGAGTCGGACTCGAACCGACACGCCTTGCGGCGGGGGATTTTGAATCCCCTGCGTCTACCAATTTCGCCACCCGGGCGACATCTGCGAGAGAACGAATCTTAACCTTCGCCGTCGCGCTTGTAAATAGTTGCGGCTTAGTCTTTTTTCAGTTTCAGCGCGTAGTCGTACAGTTGCTTGCGGTTGGCGCCGCTGATCTGGGCCGCCAGCGTGGCGGCTTGCTTGGTGGGCAGGTCGGCGGCCAGGATTTGCAGCACGCGCATGGCTTCGGCCGGCGGCGCGTCGTTATCGGCTTCTACGGCCGGGGCGGCGTCGATGATCAGGGCGATTTCGCCGCGCTGCTGGTTGCTGTCGGCCTTTACCCACTCCAGCAGTTCCGCCGCCGGCAGCGCGTGGAAGGTTTCAAAGGTTTTGGTCAGTTCGCGCGCGATCATCACGCGGCGTTCGCCGCCCAGTTCCGCCACGATGTCTTCCAGCGCGTCCACAATGCGGTGCGGCGCTTCGTAGCAGACGGTGAGATGGGGGGCGGACAGCCATTGCTGCAGCGTTTTGCGGCGTTCGCCGCTTTTGGGCGGCAAAAAGCCGTGGAAAAGGAAGGTGGGGGCGGTGAAGCCGCTGGCGGACAGCGCGGCGATGACGGCGCTGGCGCCGGGCAGCGGCCGCACCGGGTGGCCGGCGGCGCGCACGGCTTCCACCAGCCGCGCGCCGGGGTCGGACACGGCCGGGGTGCCGGCGTCGGATACCTGGACCACGATCTGCCCTTCGGACAGCCAGCGCACCACTTGTTCCGCCATGCCGCGCTCGTTGTGTTCGCGCAGGCTGACCAGCCGTTTGGCGCGGATGCCATAGGCGGACAGCAGCTGGCCGGTGACGCGGGTGTCTTCGGCGCAAACCACGTCGGCGGCTTCAAACGCCGCCAGCGCGCGCGCGCTGATGTCGGCCAGATTTCCAATGGGCGTGGCCACCACATATAATGTCCCGCTACAGAAACTATCCCTGGCGGCATCGATCAGGTGGGCGAACGAGTTATGCAAAGACTGACTCCGCTGTTATTGGTGAGCTTGGCGCTGACGTGGTTGACGCCGGCGCTGGCGCAAACCCCAGACTATATCATCCAAAGCAACGGCGCGCCGATGCGCGCGCTGCAGCAAGCGCCCGGCCAGACGCCGCGGCTGGCCCCCGCGCCGGCGCAGACGGCGCCTGCCGCGGCAGCCTTGCCCAGCCCCGCGCCGGCAGCCAGCGCGCCGGCCTTCCGGCCGGCGAACGGGCGGCCCAAGATCAAGATAGGGCTGATCCTGCCCAACGAATCGGCCGCGCTGGGCGAGGCGGCGGCCGTGGTGCGCAGCGGCGTGGAGGCGGCGGCCCAGGTGGACCAAAACGCCGAGCTGGTCAGCGTGGACGCCACTACCGACAATGTGGTGCAGCGCTATCGCGCGGCGGTGGCGGACGGGGTCAATGTGGTGATCGGCCCGCTGTCGCGCGGCGCCATCGCCCAGCTGGCGCCGTCGGTGACAGTGCCGACCCTCGCGCTGAATTCCATCGACCGCGACGCCGCGGCCAATGCCAAACTGTTTTCCTTGTCGCTGATCGTGGAGGGCGAGGCGCGCCAGCTGGCGCAGCTGATGCGCGATGACGGCCGCGCCAACCCCTTGCTGGTGGTGGGCGGCGATGCTTTGTCGCAGCGCCTGGCCAAGGCTTTTGCCGATGAATGGCGCCGGCTGAATGGCAAGGACGCGCTGCGGCAGGCGTATGATCCCAACAACCTGCCGGCGTTGCTGCAGGCCAGCGGCCAGGCCGATTCCCTGGCCTTGGCGCTGGACGCCGCGCAAGCCGGCAAGCTGAAGGCGGCGCTGACGCCGGACCTGCCGGTATATGGCACTTCGCAGCTGAATGCCGGCGGCAGTCAGCCGGAGCTGGCCGGCGTGCGCTTCATCGACATGCCGTGGTTTTTGATGCCGGATCATCCGGCGGTGAAGCGTTATCCGCGGCCGACGACGCCGCTGACCGCGCAGACGGAGCGGCTGTACGCGCTGGGCATCGACGCCTACCGTCTGGCGGTGCTGATGGCGGGCAGCCGTCCCGGCGCGGCGGTGAAGCTGGACGGCGTCACCGGCGATTTGAAGCTGGGCCGCGACCGGGTGTTCGAGCGGCAGCTGCCGGCCGGCGTGATGGGCGGCAACGCGCTGCAATGAACCAGGCCGGGCGCGATGCCGAAGACCGCGCGCTGGCGCTGCTGCAACAGCGCGGCCTGAAACTGGTGGCGCGCAACTGGCATTGCCGCGGCGGGGAGATCGATCTGATCATGCGCGATGGCGACGCCTTGGTGTTTGTAGAGGTGCGCCATCGCGGCGGCGGACGCTTCGGCAGCGCCGCCGACAGCATCACCCAGGCCAAGCAGCGGAAACTGCTGCTGGCCGCGGAAGTCTATCTAGCCAGCCACAACATTCATGCGCCTTGCCGCTTCGACGCGGTGGTGAGCGTGGGCGGCGAGCCGCCGCAGTGGCTGAAGAACGTATTTACGCAGTATTAGTTGAGAAAAGGGGATTCCCCAATGGATCTGATTGACCGGGTCAACGGCCATTTTCTGGAAAGCATCGCCGCCAAGCAGGAGGCGATGGAGCTGCTGTCGCCGGGCGTGGCCGCGGCGGCCGAGCTGATGGTGGCCTGCCTGATGAACGAGGGCAAGATTCTGGCCTGCGGCAATGGCGGTTCCGCCGCCGACGCCCAGCACTTCGCCGCGGAAATGGTGGGCCGCTTCGAGAAGGAGCGGCCGGGCCTGGCGGCGATTTCGCTGGCTACCGATACTTCGGCCTTGACCGCCATCGGCAACGATTACGATTTCGACATGGTGTTTTCCAAGCAGGTGCGGGCGCTGGGCCACACCAACGACCTGCTGCTGGCCATTTCGACATCCGGCAATTCCGCCAATGTGATCGAGGCCATCTACGCCGCGCACGAGCGCGGCATGAGCGTGATCGCGTTGACCGGCAAGGATGGCGGCAAGGTGACGGAAATCCTGTCGCCGGAAGATATACACCTGAACGTGCCGTCGCTGCGCACCTGCCGGATCCAGGAAGTGCATATCCTGCTGATCCACGCGCTATGCGACGCCATTGACTGCATGCTGCTTGGGGGAGAGTAAATGAAACAAACCGTATTCGCATTGCTGCTGGCGGCTGGCCTGGCCAGCGGCCTGAGCGGCTGCGTCGGCCTGGTGGCGGGCGCGGCTGCCGGCGGCGTGCTGGTGGCCGCAGACCGCCGCACCAGCGGCGCTTATGTGGACGACCAGGGCATTGAGCTGAAGTCCGGCGAGCAGATCGCCAGCCGTCTGCCGTCCGCCCACGTCAACCGCAACAGCTTCAACCGCGCCGTGCTGCTGACCGGTGAGGTGCCCACCGAAGAAGCGCGCCAGCAGGCGGAGCTGATCGTGCGCGGCATTCCCAATGTGCGCCGCGTCTACAACTACCTGACGGTGGGCCCGGTTTCCGGCTTCTCCGAGCGCAGCAACGACACCTGGATCACCAGCAAGGTGCGCACCCGCCTGCTGGATGGCAAGGGCTACAATCCCAATGACGTGAAGGTGGTGACCGAGCGCGGCGTTGTCTACATGCTGGGCCTGGTGACGCAGGCCGAAGGCCAGATAGCGGCCAAGGTGGTCAGCGAAACCGCCGGCGTGCAGAAGGTGGTGACCTTGTTTGAATACATTCAGGACGTGACGCCGGCCAAGTAAGGCGGGCAATCGAAAAACAAGCGGCCAGCAGGCCGCTTGTTTTTTGGGTTGGGATCAGGCGATGTCGGTTTGCGGCACCAGCAGGTCGGCGCACAGCACATGCATGCATTCGTCGATTTCTATCGCCATCGACATCGTCACGCAGGAGCGCGGATCGGTCATCGACAGATACGGCTCGCTCATATACAGCACGCCGGGCTGGTCCACCGCGTGCTGGAAGTAGCTGCGGCGCGACCACACCGCGCCGGTGGTGTCGGACAGCGGCGCGTAGCGCGGGTCCGGCGTCGCAGAGGCTTGGCGGTTGTTCAGGTTGCGGCCGATCTGCCGCCCCTCGCTGTTCAGCAGGAAGCAGCGGATCACGTCCGGCAGGCTCAGCATGGGTTTGGCCGCCAGGTCGAACGGCGTGCCTTGCATCAGCGAGATGGCGCTCTGCACGAAGCATTGCCGCGCCAGCTCGATCTGGCGGCGGGTGAGTTTGCGCTTGAGCAGCGCATGCGCCATCAGCTCGTCCCAGCGTTCGTCCAGCTTGGGGGTGATGATGTCGTCGCCATCGGGCTGCTCCGCCGGATGGGCCACAAAATAACCCTGGATCAGGTCGCAGCCGGAGTCCATGGCCACCAGCACATCGCGCTCGGTTTCGATGCCTTCCAGCACCACCAATGCACCGATTTCGTGCATCAAGCGCACCAGGCGCGCCAGCAGGCTGCGGCTGCGCGGCTGATGGATGGCGTTGCGCATCAGCTGGCGGTCGAATTTCACCATCGCCGGCTCCAGCTGGCACACCCGCTCCAGATTGGAGTGGCCCACGCCAAAGTCGTCGATGGCGATCATAAAGCCGTTGTTTTTCAACAGATGCACGCCTTCCAGCAGCGCCTCGTCCACCTCCAGCACATGCTCCAGCACTTCCAGCACTACTTGGTGCGGTTCCAGTCCGGCTTGGCGGATGTTGTTGACCAGCGCCATCGCCCGGTCGGGACGCGACAGCGAGGCGGCGTCGATGTTCAGGAACAGCCAGCGCGGGTGCTCGGATTCCAGCTTGAGAAAGCGCTGGATGTGGGCCAGGCTGACGGCGACGTCCAGCTGATGGCGCTGCTCGGGGGATATGGCGGTGTAGAAGGCTTCGGCAGGCGTGAGCGCGTCCTTGCCTTGCTCGGCTCGCAGCAACGCCTCCACGCCTATGCTGCGTCGATGTGCCAGGCTGTAGACAGGCTGGAAATGGCTGCCGATTTTCAGGCCGGCGTGCTCGAAAGCTGTCATCGCGATGCGGTCTCCCTGTCAGCGGGTTCTTATTTGACCCGTCCCGCCTTACAAGCAAGCGGCATTCCAGTTTAGTGCATGGACATGAAAATAAAAAACGGGCCTCACGGCCCGTCGTCAACGAGTGTTAAGCGCGACCGGAACGCAACAGCGTCCGCGCGCCTCGTTTAGTCCTGCTGAATGCCCGCCACCAGCCAGCGTCCGCCGGTGCTGTCATCCTTCACGTAATGCCAGATCTCGCTGAACGGCACGACCGGCGCGCCCACTTCCTCGCTTACCTGGCCGGAGAAGCGCACGCTGGCGATGTAGCGGCCGCCTTCGACGGCGGCGTCGGCCAGCTGGCAATCCAGCTGCGAGAAGTCCGCCACGCCGCTGTTGCTGGCGATGTCGCTGATCAGCGCATTGAACAGGTCCGGCGTCATGTACTTGCGCACTTCTTCCATGCTGTCCGGGGTGTTCAGGCTTTGCAGGTGCAGGAAGGTAGCCTTGGCCTGGCGCAGGAAGTTAGGCGTTTCGGTGCCGTCGGGCAGGCGAGTCTGCGGCGCGCTGCTAGGCGCAGGGGCGCCGCCGCCGAAGCTGTTGCCGCCGTTCATGCCGGAGCCGATTTTCGGAATCGGATCAAAGCCGCGCGGCTGTTCGGCCATGCCTTGCGGCATGCCGGCCGGTTGCGGCGCATTGGCGCCCGGCGCGCCGGCCTTGCGGCGGAAGAACATGAAGCCGCCCACCAGCAGCAGGCCCAGCAGGGCCAGCATGCCCCACGGCATGCCGCTATCCTTTTGCTGTTGCGCCGGCGCGGCGTTGCCTGCGGCGTCCTGCGGCGCCGCTTGCTGATTGGCGTGTTGCTTGTCGCTGCCGGCGGAGCCCAGCATGTAGCCGGCGGCCGCGCCTGCCGCGCCGGCGGCCAGCGCGGTGCCGATGCCCGGGCCGCTCTTCTGCGGTTGAGCCTGTGCCGGGGCGGCGGCCGGAGCCGGCACGCCGGCGGACTGCGGCGCCTGGGCCGGCGTGCTCGGTTGATAGCTGCGGGTGGGCGTGGAGCGCTGCATGCCTGCGCTCTTGCCCTTGCCCAGGCGCGCGGCCTCGGCAAACGGTGTCGCCAACACGGAAACCATGGTGAAGGCGAGTACGATCGTCTTCGCGCGAGTGGTCATTTTCTTTGTCCTGAGTGGTTTAGTTGCCCCGGTAAGACCGGGAAGATGCGATTTAGTTTTGGTTTTCTTGCAGAATTTCAAGCACCGTTGCCTTGTTGGCAGCGATGCCGAAGCGGACATTGTAGCAATACAGCATCACGCCGTAGACGCGTTGCGGATCGTCCTGATAGGCCGGGCGCGGGTCTTGGGCCAACACTTGCTCCACCAGCGTCGCGAAGCCCGGCGGCGGCTCAAGCTCCGTCAATTGGCGCAGGGCGGCGTCGCTCCATTCTACTTTCAGCAGCGGCGGCGGGCCGTCGACAAAGCCGCCGGCCGCGTTCGGGCGCGACTCGACGAAGGGAATGTACGGCTTGATGTCCAGGACCGGCGTGCCGTCCAGCAGGTCGGCCCCGGCCAGTTGCAGCGACACACCGCCTTCCGTCGAGACCGAAACCAGCTCCACCAGCGATAGCCCCAAGGGATTGGGGCGGTGGGTGGAGCGGCTGGCGAACACGCCCACCTTGGCGTTGCCGCCCAGCCGCGGCGGCCGCACCAGCGGCTGCCAGCCGCGTTCCAGCGTCTGGTGGAACACGAAGCTGATCCAGACGTGGGAGAAGGCCTCCAGCCCGCGCACGCAGTCTGGATGGTTGTAAGGCGGCAGCAGCTGCAGTGTGACGCCGGCAGCCGTCGCCAGCGAGGGCTGGCGCGGGATGCCGAATTTTTCCCGATACGGCGAGTGGATCACGCCTATCGGTTCAAAGGTGTAGTTCATGCCGCGATTGTAGCATTCCGTCTAGGCATGAACCCCGTCGTCGTCCGTCGGATGTCTCCCGATTGCCGGCTCAGGCGGCGGCGCCGACAAAATGCTTGTTGTAGCGCGCATTCAGCCGGCTCATCGGCAGCAGCATGAAGAAGTCGGCGCAGTTGAAGTCCGGGTCCCAGGCCGGTTCGCCGCAGACATGGGCGCCGGCGCGCAGATAGCCCTTGATCAGCGGCGGCAGCGGCACCGGGGCGCTGTCGTCGACAACCCGGTCCAGCGGTAGCGGCAGATGCGGGAAGACGCGCCATTCCGGCGGCGACAGGTACTGGCCTTCCAGCTGGCGGTAGAGGCTGACCGCCTGATGGCCGCCGTCGGTCAGCGACACGCTGGCGCAGCCGGCCAGATAGGCGCCGTTCTGGCTGGCGACGTAATCGGCCAGGCCGGACCACAAGAGGGCGATCACCGCGCCGGAGCGGAAGTCGCGGTGCACGCAGGAGCGGCCCACTTCGATCAGGTTGTCGCGCAGGTGGGACAGGCGGGAGAGATCGAATTCGTGTTCGGAATACAGGCTGGGCGCGCTGCGGGCGGCGGTAGGGGGGAGCATGCGGTAGGTGCCCACCACCAGGCCGGTATTGTGGTCCTCTACGATCAGGTGGTCGCACAGCTCGTCGTATTCGTCGCAGTCTATGCCCAGGTCGCGCGAGGCCAGTTCGGCGCCCATTTCGCCGGCAAACACTTCGAAGCGCAGTTTCTGCGCGCGGCGAATGTCTTCGGCGCTCTGCGCCAGGCGGACTGCGAGTCGCGGTTTGCTTCTGCTTGCAAGTTGTTCATTTAGCAGCATGTTTTGCCCCTCGTCGTGATGAGCTTATGCTAGGTGTCGAGTTTGACAATGCGATGTCCGAAACATGACCTTGTGGTGACCGTGGCTTGACGATATGGTGACGGCCGCGGGTTTATTGAAATCAAGGACTTATCAGTCAAACGGATTTGGCGTAAAATAGGCCGTTTTTCCGCTTGATTTGCTCTTTCGCCATGATTTATCCGACAAGCTACGACGTGATAGTGGTGGGCGGTGGTCACGCCGGCACCGAGGCCGCGCTGGCCGCAGCGCGCATGGGCTGCAATACGCTCCTTCTGACGCACAACATCGAGACCCTGGGGCAGATGTCGTGCAATCCGTCGATCGGCGGCATCGGCAAGGGCCATCTGGTGAAAGAGGTGGACGCGCTGGGCGGCGCCATGGCGCTGGCCACCGACATCGGCGGCATCCAGTTCCGCACGCTGAATGCGTCCAAAGGCCCGGCTGTGCGCGCCACGCGCGCCCAGGCCGACCGCATCCTGTACAAGGCCGCCATCCGCGAGATGCTGGAAAACCAGACCAATCTGACGCTGTTCCAGCAGCCGGTGGATGATCTGCTGATAGAGGGCGACCGCGTCGCCGGCGCCATCACCGCCATCGGCATCACCTTCCGCGCCAAGACCGTGGTGCTGACCGCCGGCACCTTCCTGTCCGGCAAAATTCACGTCGGCATGGAAAACTACACCGGCGGCCGCGCCGGCGACCAGGCCGCCAGCACGCTGGGCGCGCGCCTGCGCGAACTGGACCTGCCGGTGGGCCGGCTCAAAACCGGCACGCCGCCGCGCATCGACGGCCGCAGCGTGGATTTCAGCGTGATGGAAGAGCAGCCGGGCGACACGCCTGAGCCGGTGTTCTCCTACCGCGGCAAGCGCGAGATGCATCCCAAGCAGCTGCCGTGCTGGATCACCCACACCAACGAGCGCACCCACGACATCATCCGCGGCGGCTTTGACCGCAGCCCGATGTTCACCGGGGTGATCGAAGGCGTGGGCCCGCGCTACTGCCCGTCCATCGAAGACAAGATCAACCGCTTCGCCGACAAGGACAGCCATCAGGTGTTCCTGGAGCCGGAAGGCCTGGCCACGCACGAGTTCTACCCCAACGGGATTTCCACCAGCCTGCCGTTCGACATCCAGCTGGCGGCGGTGCGCTCGATCCGCGGCATGGAAAACGCCCACATCCTGCGTCCCGGCTACGCGATCGAATACGACTACTTCGACCCGCGCGGCCTGAAGGCCTCGCTGGAAACCAAGGCCATCCAGGGCCTGTTCTTCGCCGGCCAGATCAACGGCACCACCGGCTATGAAGAAGCCGCCGCCCAGGGCCTGCTGGCCGGCCTGAACGCAGGCCTGTTCGCCCGCGAGCAGGACGCCTGGTGCCCGCGCCGCGACGAGGCCTACCTGGGCGTGCTGGTCGACGACCTGATCACCAAGGGCGTGTCCGAGCCGTACCGCATGTTCACCAGCCGCGCCGAATTCCGCCTCCAATTGCGGGAAGACAACGCCGACCTGCGCCTGACCGAGATGGGCCGCAAGCTGGGCGTGGTGGACGACGCGCAGTGGGACGCCTTCTGCCGCAAGCGCGACGCGGTGGAGGCCGAGAAGGCGCGCCTGGCCGCCACCTGGGTGCATCCGGCCAAGCTGCAGGACCCGGCCGCCTTGGAAAAGGTGCTGGGCAAGCAGATCGAACGCGAATACACGCTGCAGGACCTGCTGAAGCGCCCGAATGTGCCGTACCGCGGGCTGATGACGGTGCCGGAAGCGGCCGCCGGCGCGCCGGAACTGGCCGACGAGGTTGCCGAGCAGGTGGAAATTCAGGTCAAATACCAGGGATACATCAATCGCCAGAACGAAGAGCTGGCGCGCCGCGATAATCTGGAAGACATCCGTCTGCCGGGCGACATCGATTATGGCCTGGTCAAGGGCCTGTCCAAGGAAGTGCAGCAGAAGCTGAACCAGCAGCGTCCGGAGACGCTGGGCCAGGCTTCGCGCATCCAGGGCATCACCCCGGCCGCCATCGCCCTGCTGATGGTGCACCTGAAGCGTGGCTTCACCGACGCGAAGACCGCATGACACAACATATTGCCGAATTGAAACAAGGGCTGGCGCAACTGGCGCTGGAGCTGACCGAACCGCAGCTGGACCTGCTGGAGCGCTACCTGGCGCTCTTGGTCAAGTGGAACCAGACTTACAATCTCACCGCCATCCGCCAGGAAGAGCGCATGGTCAGCTATCATCTGTTGGACAGCCTGAGCCTGGTGCCGCATCTGCAAGGCGGCAGCCGCATGCTGGACGTGGGCTCAGGCGGCGGCATGCCGGGCATTCCCACCGCCATCGCGCGGCCGGACCTGCAGGTGGTGCTGCTGGATTCCAATCACAAGAAAACCACCTTCCTGCGCCAGGTGGTGCTGGAGCTGGGCCTGCCGAATGTGCAGGTGATGACCGACCGGGTGGAGGCGTACCAGCCGGAGCAGAAGTTCGATCGCATCACCAGCCGCGCGTTCTCGGAGTTGTCCGAGTTCGTCAAGCTGACCCGCCACCTGATGGCCGACGACGGCCAGTATGTGGCGATGAAGGGCGTGTATCCGTATGAGGAAATCGCCTTGCTGCCGCAAGGCGTGGCGGTTTCGGAGGTGCTGCCGGTAACGGTGCCGGGGCTGGACGCCGAACGCCATCTGGTGAGGATGGTGCTGCAATGAATCCACGCGTGATCGCGGTGGCCAACCAGAAGGGCGGGGTGGGCAAGACCACCACCGTCGTCAATCTGGCGGCCGGTTTGGCCGAGCTGGGCCGGCGGGTGCTGATCGTCGATCTGGACCCGCAGGGCAACGCCACCATGGGCAGCGGCATCGCCAAGCAGTCGCTGGAGAAGTCCGGCTACGACGTGCTGCTGGGCGAGGCCACCATCGAAGAGGCGCGCCAGGACGCCAAGGCCGGCGGCTACCACGTGCTGCCGGCCAACCGCAATCTCGGCGGCGCCGAACTGGAGCTGGTCAACGAACTGGCGCGCGAAGCGCGGCTGAAGAACGCCTTGGCCGAGGTAGCCGGCCAGTACGACTACGTGCTGATCGACTGCCCGCCCTCGCTCAACCTTCTCACGCTGAACGGCCTGGTGGCGGCCGACAGCGTGCTGATCCCCATGGTTTGCGAGTACTACGCGCTGGAAGGCTTGTCCGATCTGGTGGCCACCCTGCGCAAGGTTCGCACCGCGGTCAATCCCAGGATCGAGATCATGGGCCTCTTGCGCACCATGTTCGACGCCCGCAACAATTTGTCGCAGCAGGTATCGGAACAGCTGGCGCGCCACTTCGGCGACAAGGTGTTCCAGACCGTCATCCCGCGCAACGTGCGCCTGGCCGAGGCTCCCAGCCACGGCCTGCCGGGTTTGTCGTATGACCGCAATTCCCGCGGCGCGCAGGCCTATCTGGCGCTGTCGCAGGAACTGGTTGAACGACTCGAACCCGCCACCGCAACTCCCACCGTCTGACACTATGGCCAAACTCAAAGGATTGGGGCGCGGACTCGACGCGCTCCTGTCCACCGTTGACGCGGTGGACGACAGACTTTCCACGCTTCCGATAGACAGCATCCGCCCCGGCAAGTACCAGCCCCGCAGTTTCATGGATGAAGCGGCGCTGGACGAGCTGGCGGCCTCCATTCGCGTGCAGGGCATCATCCAGCCGCTGATCGTGCGCGAGCTGGGCCTGGGCGACTACGAACTGATCGCCGGCGAGCGCCGCTGGCGCGCCTCGCGCAAGGCCGGCCTGGCCGAAGTGCCGGTGGTGATCAAGAGCGTGCCGGACGAGGCCGCGCTGGCGATGGCGCTGATAGAGAACATCCAGCGCCAGGAACTGGACCCGATCGAAGAGGCGCAGGGCATCAAGCGGCTGATCGACGAGTTCGGCCTGACTCACGAAGCGGCGGCCGACGCCGTCGGCCGCTCGCGCAGCGCGGTGTCGAATCTGCTGCGCCTGTTGGTGCTGCCGCAGCCGCTGCAGCAGATGATGCACGAGGGCAAGCTGGAGATGGGCCACGCCCGCGCGCTGTTGTCCCTGCCCACGGTTTCCCAGCTGGAACTGGCGAACGAGGTGGTGCGCAAGGGCATGTCGGTGCGCGAGGTGGAGCGCCGGGTGCAGCAGCGTGTTGCGCAAAAAGAGACAGTTTCTCCGCAGCAAAAGCACGCCGATCCAGATATTTCCAGGCTGGAGGAACAGGTTTCGGACGCCATCGGCGCCCGGGTCTGCATTCGTCATGCCAACGGCGGCAACGGCAAGCTGATCATAGAATATGCCAGTCTGGATGAACTTGATTCGCTATTGGCCAAGCTGCAAAAAAATCCTCAAAAATGAGCTTGTTGCAGCGCAAAAAACACTATTGCGCAAAGTTGACGCAACGCAAATGCGAAGCCTATAATCCAGCGGTTTTTTTGCACTGGCGATCATGGTCTATCAGGAAGTGAAGCGGGTGCTGCGACTACAAGCCAGCCTGGCCGGTCTGGCTGTAGTCGTTTCGCTACTCCTCAGTGGCGGCAATGTGGCCGTCGCCGTGTCCGCGGTGTTGGGCGGATTGGCGGTGCTCGGGCCGGCGCTGATTTATGCCAGGATTGCTTATGCCAAACGTCATGTGCCGCCCGCGGCCTTGATCAAAGCGCATTTCCTGGCCGAGGCGGTGAAGTTTTGCCTGACCGTACTGATAAGTGCTGCGGTTTTGGCCAGTTTCAAGGATTTGTCCGTGGCCGGTTTTCTCGGTGGGTTCATTGCCGCCACCTCCGGCTACGGTTTCGGGCTTCTAATCAAAAATTGAGAAAAGAGCGATGGCAAGCAACGCAACCGATTACATCAAGCACCACCTTACCTTCTGGAACTCGGATCCGTCAGCCGGCTTCTGGAGCCTGCACGTTGACACCTTCTCCATCTCGCTGCTGCTGGGCTTCATCTTCGTCGGCGTGTTCGCCATGGTGGCGCGCCGCGCCAGCATCGAAGCGCCGGGCCGTCTGCAGCTGTTCGTCGAAATGATCATCGAGCTGGTGCAAACCCAGGTCAAGGAAGTGTTTCATGGCCAGAGCAAGGTTATCGCCCCGCTGGCGCTGACCATTTTCTGCTGGGTGTTCCTGATGAACTTCATGGACTTGTTCCCGGTGGATCTGTTCCCGATGGCCGCGCAGTGGATCGGTTACACCTTCTTCGGCCTGGAGCCGCACCATGTGTATTTCCGCGTGGTGCCGTCCGCTGACGTGAACGCCACTTTCGCCATGTCGCTGTCCGTGATGATCCTGATCATCGGCTTCTCCATCAAGGCCAAGGGTCTGGGCGGCTGGGGCAAGGAACTCTTGACCGCGCCGTTCCATAGCTCCAATCCGATCGGCGCCATCATCCTGGCTCCGCTGAACTTCGTGTTCCAGCTGGTGGAACTGGCGGCCAAGCCGATTTCGCTGTCTCTTCGTTTGTTCGGCAACCTGTACGCCGGCGAACTGATCTTCATCCTGATCGCGCTGCTGCCCTGGGGCCTGCAGTGGGTGCTGGGCGCGCCGTGGGCGATTTTCCACATCCTGATCATCACCCTGCAGGCTTTCGTGTTCATGATGCTGACCATCGTGTACCTGAGTCTGGCAGTGGAAGCGCACTGATTTACCTGTAGATTCACCATACTTTTTTACCAACCATCCTTGCTTTAAGTCTTAGGAGATACACAATGGAAGCACTCGTTTCTCAGATCCAGTCGATGACCGCTATCGCTGCAGCCCTGATCATTGGTCTGGGCGCTCTGGGCACCGCTATCGGTTTCGCCATTCTGGGTGGCAAGTTCCTCGAGTCCTCCGCTCGTCAGCCGGAAATGATCCCGGTTCTGCAAACCAAGCTGTTCATCATCGCCGGTCTGCTTGACGCGATCTCCATGATTGGTGTTGGTGTTGCCATGCTGTTCACCTTCAACAACCCGTTCCTGTCCGCTGCCCTGGCTATCGTTAAGGCTGCTCACTAATCCGTTTTCTACGGATCGGTAAACGGTTGTTGTAGTCATACTCTGGAGGAAAACAAGCGTGGAATTCAACGTAACACTACTGGGCCAGGCGATCACGTTCGCCATCCTGGTATGGTTCACCATGAAGTTTGTTTGGCCTCCGCTTACCAACATGATGGATGAGCGGGCCAAGCGTATCGCTGATGGCTTGGCCGCTGCGGAACGTGGCAAGCAGGATCTGGAAGCGGCTGAAAAGCGCGTAGCGGACGAAATCCGCAAGGCGAAGCAGCAGGCGACCGAGATCGTGGTTGCCGCCGAAAAGCGTGCCAGCCAGATCGTGGACGAAGCCAAAGACGCGGCACGCACTGAAAGTGCGCGCATCGTGGCTGACGCCAAGGCTGAAATCGACCAGGAAGTGCTGCGCGTGAAGGAAACTCTGCGCACTCAAGTAGCCGACCTGGCCGTTGCCGGCGCCGAGAAGATCCTGCGCAAGGAGATCGACGCCGCTAAGCACGCCGACCTGCTTGCCTCCATCAAAGCGGAGTTTTAATTAACTCATGGCAGAACTCATTACCGTCGCAAGGCCCTACGCCGAAGCGGTATACAGCCTCGCCACGGAACAGGGCACCCTCGGCCAATGGTCGGAAGCGCTGTCGTGGCTGGCTGCCATGGTGAATAACCCGGATCTGGTGCAAGTCATTACCAATCCGAAACATACCGCACAAGAGGTTGAGGCGCTGATGCTGGATGTGCTCGGCGGCCGTGGCAACGAAGAAGTAAAACGCTTCATCGCCGCGCTGATCGAGAACGCCCGTTTGACGCTGCTGCCGGAAATCGCCGCGCAGTTTGAACTGCTGAAGGCGCAATCGGAAGACATCGTGGACGCCCTGGTGGAGTCCGCTTTTGTCATGTCCGATGACCAGAAAGCCGAACTGACCACCACGCTTTCCAAGAAGTACGGCAAGACCGTGCGTCTTGATGTGCGTGAGAACGCCGATCTGATTGGCGGCGTTCGCGTGTCGGTGGGCGACGATGTCATCGACGCTTCCGTGCGCGGCAAACTGCAAGCCATGGCAGCAAGCCTCAAGAATTAGGAGAGATCATGCAGTTGAACCCCTCTGAAATCAGCGATCTGATCAAGGCCAAGATCCAGAATCTGGCTGAAGGCGCTGAAGTTCGCACCAAGGGCACGGTTATCTCCGTGACCGACGGTATCGTCCGCATCCACGGCCTGGCCGATGTGATGCAGGGCGAAATGCTCGAATTCCCGGGCAACACCTTTGGCCTCGCCATGAACCTGGAGCGCGACTCGGTCGGCGCCGTGGTGCTGGGCGAGTACGAGCACATCTCCGAAGGCGACGAAGTCAAGTGCACCGGTCGCATTCTGGAAGTGCCGGTTGGCCCGGAGCTGGTTGGCCGCGTGGTGAACGCGCTGGGTCAGCCGATCGACGGCAAGGGCCCGATCAACGCCAAGCTGTCCTCCCCGATCGAAAAGATCGCCCCGGGCGTAATCGCCCGTAAGTCGGTATCGCAACCGATGCAAACCGGCCTGAAGTCCATCGACTCCATGGTTCCGGTTGGCCGCGGCCAGCGTGAGCTGATCATTGGCGACCGTCAGACCGGCAAGACCGCCGTGGCGCTGGACGCCATCATCAACCAGAAGGGCAATGGCGTCATCTGCATCTACGTAGCCGTAGGTCAGAAGGCTTCCTCCATCGCCAACGTGGTGCGCAAGCTGGAAGAGCACGGCGCGATGGGTCACACCATCATCGTGGCCGCCACCGCTTCCGAAGCCGCCGCGCTGCAATTCATCGCCCCGTACGCTGGTTGCACCATGGGCGAATACTTCCGCGACATCGGCGAAGATGCCCTGATCGTATACGACGACCTGTCCAAGCAAGCCGTCGCTTACCGTCAGATCTCGCTGCTGCTGCGCCGTCCGCCGGGCCGCGAAGCTTACCCGGGCGACGTATTCTATCTGCACTCCCGTCTGTTGGAGCGCGCCGCGCGCATCAACGAAGAGGAAGTGGAAAAGCTGACTGGCGGCGCCGTAAAGGGCAAGACCGGTTCGCTGACCGCTCTGCCTATCATCGAAACCCAGGCCGGCGACGTTTCCGCGTTCGTGCCGACCAACGTGATTTCGATTACCGACGGCCAGATCTTCCTGGAAACCGACTTGTTCAACGCAGGTATCCGTCCGGCCATCAACGCCGGTATCTCGGTATCGCGCGTGGGCGGCGCCGCTCAGACCAAGGTCATCAAGAAGCTCGGCGGCGGTATCCGTCTGGCCCTGGCTCAGTATCGCGAGCTGGCTGCGTTCGCGCAGTTCGCTTCCGACCTGGACGAAGCCACCCGCAAGCAGCTGTCCCACGGTGAAGTCGTGACCGAACTGATGAAGCAGAAGCAGTTCGCCACCCTGTCCACCGCGGAAATGGCGCTGACCCTGTGGGCCGTGAACAAGGGCAGCTACGAAGACGTTCCGGTGAAGAAGGCTCTGGCTTTCGAAGCCGAATTCCTGGCCTACGTGCGTGCCAACCACGCCGAAGTGCTGCAGGCTGTGAACGCCTCCGGTGATCTGTCTGCCGACAACGAGAAGGTACTGGCCAAGGCGATGGAATCGTTCAAGGCTGGCTACAGCTTCAACTGAGCCTTCGACTCACGTCGTAGCTAGAGAAAGGTTCAGGATATGGCAGTCGGTAAAGAGATTCTCACCAAGATCCGCAGCGTGCAAAACACGCAAAAGATCACCCGCGCTATGCAGATGGTGTCGACCTCGAAGATGCGCAAGACGCAAGAGCGTATGCGCGCTGCCCGTCCTTACGCCGAGAAGGTGCGCACGGTTATGGCGCACCTCGCTCAGGCGAACGCGGAACTTGGTCACCCGCTGCTTGCCCGTCGCGAGACGATCAAGCGCGCCGGCATCATCCTGGTTTCCTCCGACAAGGGCCTGTGCGGCGGCCTGAACGTGAACACGTTCAAGCGCTTCTTCGGCAAGGTCAAGGAACTGCAGGATCAGGGCGTCGAAGTCGACGTCTGCTGCCTGGGCCAAAAAGGCCTGGCGGCAGCCCAGCGCGCCCGTCTCAAGGTGGTGGCCAGCGCGGTCCATCTCGGCGACGTGCCGAAGATGGAAAAACTGATTGGCCCGCTTACAGTTCTGTTCAAGCAGTACGCTGAAGGCGAACTGGACGCGGTCTACATCGTTTACTCCAGCTTCGTGAATACCATGAAGCAGGAGCCGGCACTTGAACAGCTGCTTCCGCTGACGCCGCACCATATGGTGGTTGAGCATTCGCACTCGTGGGATTACCTGTACGAGCCGGATGCGCCGACGCTGATGGAGTTCCTGGTGCGTCGTTACCTGGAGTCGGTGGTGTATCAGGCTCTGGCCGAGAACATGGCTTCCGAGCAGGCCGCGCGGATGGTGGCGATGAAAGCCGCCACCGACAACGCGGGCAACACCATCAAGCAGCTGCGCCTGGTATACAACAAGGCGCGTCAGGCGGCGATTACGACCGAGCTGTCGGAAATCGTGGCAGGTGCCGCGGCGGTGTAACCGTCAACGGAACTGTAAAAGTTTATTTTTAGGAAGCGATAATGAGCCAAGGCAAAATCGTACAAATCATTGGCGCGGTGATCGACGTGGAATTTCCGCGCGACGCCATGCCGAAGGTTTATGATGCCCTGAAGCTGGTAGACGCCGACCTGACGCTCGAAGTTCAGCAACAGCTGGGCGACGGCGTGGTCCGTACCATTGCGATGGGCAGCTCCGACGGTCTGAAGCGTGGCATGCTGGTTGCCAACACCGGCGCACCGATCTCGGTGCCGGTGGGCACCGCCACCCTCGGCCGCATCATGGACGTGTTGGGCAACCCGGTGGATGAAGCCGGTCCGGTTGCCACCGACAAGCGTCGTGCCATTCACCAGTCGGCTCCGAAGTTCGACGAGCTGTCTGCCGCCACCGACCTGCTGGAAACCGGCATCAAGGTGATCGACCTGCTGTGCCCGTTCGCCAAGGGCGGCAAGGTGGGTCTGTTCGGCGGCGCCGGTGTGGGCAAGACCGTGAACATGATGGAACTGATCAACAACATCGCCAAGGCGCACTCGGGTCTGTCCGTGTTCGCCGGCGTGGGTGAGCGTACCCGTGAAGGTAACGACTTCTACCACGAAATGAAGGACTCCAACGTCCTGGACAAGGTGGCGATGGTTTACGGTCAGATGAACGAGCCGCCGGGCAACCGTCTGCGCGTGGCCTTGACCGGCCTGACCATGGCCGAGCACTTCCGCGACGAGAAGGACGAAAACGGCAAGGGCCGCGACGTTCTCTTGTTCGTGGACAACATCTACCGCTACACCCTGGCCGGTACCGAAGTGTCCGCTCTGCTGGGCCGTATGCCGTCCGCGGTGGGTTACCAGCCGACGCTGGCCGAGGAAATGGGCCGTCTGCAAGAACGTATTACTTCGACCAAGGATGGTTCCATTACCTCCATCCAGGCCGTATACGTGCCTGCGGATGACTTGACCGACCCGTCCCCGGCGACCACCTTCGCCCACTTGGACGCTACCGTAGTGCTGTCGCGCGACATCGCCTCGCTGGGCATCTACCCGGCCGTGGACCCGCTCGACTCCACTTCGCGCCAGCTGGATCCGCTGGTGGTTGGCGACGAGCACTACACCGTCGCCCGCGGCGTGCAGTCCACTCTGCAGCGCTACAAGGAACTGCGCGACATCATCGCGATTCTGGGTATGGACGAACTGTCCGAGGAAGACAAACTGGTCGTGGCTCGCGCCCGTAAGATCCAGCGCTTCCTGTCCCAGCCGTTCCACGTGGCCGAAGTATTTACCGGTTCCCCGGGCAAATACGTTCCGCTGCGCGAAACCATCAAGGGCTTCAAGGCCATTCTCGCTGGCGAATACGACCACCTGCCGGAACAAGCGTTCTACATGGTGGGTTCGATCGAAGAAGCTGCCGAGAAAGCCAAGACCCTTAACTAAGGAGAGGGCGGATGTCCAAGATGCGTGTGGAAGTGGTTAGCACCGAGCAACTCATCTTCTCCGGCGAGGCAGAATTTGTCGTCGCGCCGGCAACGGAAGGTGAGATCGGCGTCTACCCGCAACACGTGCCGCTCCTGACCCGTATCAAGCCCGGCGTACTTCGTTTGAAGGTGCCGGGCAGCAAGGAAGAAGTACTGGTGGCGGTGTCCGGCGGCATGATGGAAGTGCAGCCGACCCTGATCACCGTGCTTGCCGATACGGCGATTCGCGGCGAGGATCTCGATGAGGCCCGCGCCAATGAGGCGAAACGCGCTGCCGAGGATGCCCTCAAGCACGCGACCGACGACATGAGCACGGCCAAGGCCCACGCCGCCCTGGCGGTGGCGATTGCCGAGCTCAAGACGCTGGATTACCTCAAGAAGCGCGCTCACTGATTGCGCGATATGTAATCGTGTATAGTGCTAGGCTGCCACGCAAGTGGCAGCCTTTTTCATTTTTGCCGATCTGTAAAACGGTTTTTTAGCCACGAAACCCACAAAAAAACACGAAATGGCAGTGCTTCGGCGCATTGCCGTTTATGCTGGCAAGCGCGGCTCGGGCGAATCGGCTGCGGCAAGCGTTGGTTTTCGTGTTTTTTTGTGGATTTCGTGGCCTGATATGGTTTTAGGATTTTTGATATGGATAGTTTGAGTATCGTCATCCTTGCCGCGGGCAAGGGCAAGCGCATGTATTCCTCCATGCCCAAGGTGCTGCACCCGATAGGCGGCGAACCGATGCTGGCGCGCGTGATCCGCACCGCGCGCGGCTTGAATCCCTCCCGCCTGGTGGTGGTGTACGGCCACGGCGGCGACCAAGTGCGCGCCCGCATTGGCGATGCCGATCTGATCTGGGCTGAGCAGGCCGAGCAGCTGGGCACCGGCCATGCGCTGAAAATGGCGCTGCCGCATTTGCCGGCGGACGGCAAAACCCTGGTGCTGTATGGCGATGTGCCCTTGACCAAGGCATCGACGCTGCAAAAGCTGGTGGACGCCGCAGGCCAAGGCATGGCGGTGCTGACCGACGTGCTGGCCGATGCCACCGGCTATGGGCGCATGCTGCGCGGCGCCGACGGCAAGCTGAAGGCCATCGTCGAACACAAGGATTGCACGCCGGAACAGCTGGCCATCCGCGAGATCAATACCGGCATGATGGTGCTGCCGAACGCGCAACTGGCAGGCTGGCTGAATGCGCTGAAAAACGGCAATGCCCAGGGCGAATACTATCTGACCGATGTGCTGGAGCTGGCGGTGCAGGACGGCGTGGCGGTGGAAAGCGCCAGCGTGGACGCCAGCTGGGAGGCGTCCGGCGTCAACAACAAGCTGCAACTGGCCGAACTGGAGCGCATTCTGCAGGCCAACCAGGCGCGCGCGCTGCTGGAAGCCGGCGTGACGCTGGCCGATCCGGCGCGCATCGATATCCGCGGCGAACTCAAGCATGGCATGGACGTCAGCATCGACGTCGGCTGCGTATTCGAAGGCGCGGTGGAGCTGGGCGACAACGTTGAAATCGGCGCCCACTGCGTGCTGAAGAATGCGCGCATCGCCGCAGGCGCCAAGATCGCGCCGTTCTCGCACCTGGAAGACGCGGTAGTCGGCGAGGCGTGCAAGATCGGGCCGTATGCCCGCCTGCGTCCGGGGGCCGATCTGGCCGCTCATGTTCACATCGGCAACTTTGTCGAAGTGAAGAAGAGCAAGATCGGCGAGGCGTCCAAGGTCAATCACCTGACTTATATCGGCGATGCCGAGATCGGCCGCAAGGTCAATGTCGGCGCCGGCTCCGTCACCTGCAACTACGACGGCGTCAACAAGTTCAAGACCATCATCGGCGATAACGTCTTCGTCGGCTCCGGCACGCTGATGGTGGCGCCGGTGGTGCTGGAGAAGGACTCGACCATAGGCGCCGGTTCCGTGATCAGCAAGAATACGCCGGCCGGCGAGCTGACCGTGGCGCGCGCGCGCCAGGTGACCATTCCTGGCTGGAAGCGGCCGGAGAAAAAGTCGTAATCAATCTGCGCGTCGGATGCTTAACAGCGCCCTGTTTCTCCCACTGAGAGCAGGGCGCTGTTTATTGGCGTCTGCCATTCTGTCACTTTGATTCGTCCTGCCCGCAAAGCGAATCCCACGTTGGCAAATGATGCTTGCGTCTTCCGTAGGCGTAGTAAGCCGCCATGCTGAGTCCGAACAGGCATCCCATCAGCAATGCGAGCGCAAGCAATGCCAGGATGCCTGGCACGGGTAAGGCGAGCATGTGGTTAAACAAGAAAACCAATGCTGTCCAAGCAGGGCCAAAAAAGGCTCCCAATACCAGTGCGGCTTGCCAGAAGGGCAGTAAATGCGGCGGCGGGACGTTGCTGCCCAGTCGCCATAACAGCCGGAACAAAGGAGGCGCGTAGTTGCTTGGGCTTATCCCGGTTTGCGCCAGTATGCGCAGAGCCTGCTCTCTTTTGATCGGTGCCGGGCGGGTGGGCATGGCTTTGATTCCCAATATGGGCAGTTAATTTATGGGCATTCTGATTTTTTCATGACGATGGGTTTTCGGCAAGCCGCCTGTCAACAAGCTGAGCCGCGCCGTGTAAAGAAATGTCTGCCTTGTCTTTCATTGCGCAGCGCATTATCATCACAAAACTTTCGAATCGAAACTTGTGATGACAAAACGAAACACTCAGCAGCGCCGCCATGCTATCGCCGTCCTGGTTCAGGAGCGGGGCGAAGTCAGCGTGGATGAACTGACCCAGCGTTTCTCCACCTCTGAGGTGACAATCCGCAAAGACCTGGCATTGCTGGAGACCGGCGGTTTGCTGCTGCGCCGTTACGGCGGCGCGGTGTCGCTGCCCAGCGAGATGGTGGCGGAGCCGGATGTCGAACAGGTTTCGAAGCGAAAGCAAGCAATCGCCCGCGCCGCCGCCGAGCGGCTGCGCGACCACAACCGCGTGATCATAGACAGCGGCACCACCACCAGCGCGATGATCCCCTTGCTCGGCAACAAGCGCGGTCTGGTGGTGATGACCAACTCGCTGAACGTCGCCGGCGCGTTGCGCGAGCTGGAAAACGAGCCGATTCTGCTGATGACCGGCGGCACCTGGGACCCGCATTCGGAATCGTTCCAGGGCCAGGTGGCGGAGCAGGTGCTGCGTTCCTACGATTTCGACCAATTGTTCATCGGCGCCGACGGCATAGACCTGGAGCGCGGCACCACCACCTTCAACGAGCTGGTGGGCCTGTCGCGCGTGATGGCGGAAGTGGCGCGCGAAGTGATCGTGATGGTGGAGTCGGAAAAGATAGGCCGGCGCATCCCCAATCTGGAACTGCCCTGGGCCAGCGTGCATACGCTGGTGACCGACGACGGTTTGCCGCAGGCGGCCAGAGACCTCATTCAAGCGAAGGGCGTGACGCTGATTTGCGCGCCCACCGTTCAAGACAGTCCAAGGAGAAAGTAAATGTGTGGCATTGTTGGCGCCATCGCCCAGCGTAATATCGTTCCCATTCTGGTAGAAGGCCTGAAGCGCCTGGAATACCGCGGCTATGACTCGGCTGGCGTGGCCGTGCTGGCCGGCGACGAAATCCGCCGCGTGCGCCGCGTCGGCCGCGTCGCGGAAATGGAAAGCGCCGCCGCAGAGGACGGCCTGCAAGGCCAACTGGGCATCGGCCACACCCGCTGGGCCACCCATGGCGGCGTGACCGAATATAACGCCCACCCGCACATCTCCTTCGGCAAGATCGCCGTGGTGCACAACGGCATCATCGAGAATCACGAACAGCAGCGCCAGCGCCTGAAAGGCTTGGGCTACGCCTTCGAATCGCAAACCGACACCGAAGTGATCGCCCACCTGGTGCATCACTACTACCAGGCAGGCGACAGCCTGTTCGAGGCGGTGAAGAAAGCCACCCGCGAGCTGACCGGCGCCTACGCCATCGGCGTCATCGCGCTGGACCGTCCGGACGAACTGGTGTGCGCTCGCATGGGTTGCCCGCTGCTGGTAGGCCTGGGCGAGGGCGAAAACTTCATCGCTTCCGATGTCTCCGCCATCCTGTCCGCCACCCGTCGCGTGATCTTCCTGGAAGAGGGCGACATCGGCCACCTGACCCGCGACGGCGTCAAGCTGATCGACAAGAATGATCAGCCCATCGAGCGGCCGGTCCATCTGTCCGACGTGTCGCTGGCGTCTCTGGAGCTGGGGCCGTACAGCCACTTCATGCAGAAGGAAATCCACGAGCAGCCGAAGGCGCTGTCCGACACCATCGAAGCGGTGCAGGACTACGGCTTCAACCCCGAGCTGTTCGGCGAGTCCGCCGCCGGCATCCTGCCGCAACTGGAAGGCGTGAAAATCCTGGCTTGCGGCACCAGCTACTACGCCGGCATGACCGCCAAGTACTGGATCGAAAGCATCGCCGGCCTGCCGTGCGACGTGGAAATCGCCAGCGAATACCGCTACCGCGACGCCTTCGCCCATCCCAAGCACTTGATCGTCACCATCTCCCAGTCCGGCGAAACGCTGGACACCATGGAGGCGCTGAAATACGCCAAGGAGCTGGGCCACCAGTACGCGCTGTCCATCTGCAATGTGCGCGAATCCGCCATCCCGCGCGCCAGCGACCTGGTGTTCTACACCCGCGCCGGCGCCGAAATCGGCGTGGCCTCCACCAAGGCCTTCACCACCCAGCTGGTGGGCTTGTTCGCCCTGGCCGTGACCCTGGGCAAGACCCGCGGCCGCGTGTCGGCTGAGGCTGAAACGCAATACCTGGACGAACTGCGCCACCTGCCGGGCAGCGTGCAGCACGCGCTGAATCTGGAGCCGCAGATCAAGGCCTGGTCCGAACGCTTCGCCGCCAAGGACGACGCGCTATTCCTCGGCCGCGGCCTGCATTACCCCATCGCGCTGGAAGGCGCGCTGAAGCTGAAGGAAATCTCCTACATCCACGCCGAGGCCTACCCGGCCGGCGAGCTGAAGCACGGCCCGCTGGCGCTGGTGGACGAGAACATGCCGGTGGTAGTGATCGCCCCCAATGACGCGCTGCTGGAAAAAGTGAAGTCGAACATGCAGGAAGTCCGCGCGCGCGGCGGCGAGCTGTTCGTATTCGCCGACGCCGACAGCCACTTCAGCGAGTCCGACGGCGTGCACGTGATCCGCACCCCGCGCCATGTCGGCGTGCTCAGCCCCATCGTCCACACCATCCCGGTGCAGATGCTGGCCTACCATGTGGCGCTGTCGCGCGGCACGGATGTGGATAAGCCGCGTAATCTGGCTAAGTCGGTGACTGTGGAGTAATTGGTGTTAGTTGGGGTGACTAGTGATCAGAAAGAATAAAGTCTGTCACGAGGTAATGAAGTCCTTCACGGCAATGGCATAATTAGCTTGTTGCCAGTAGTACCAAACAAAGAGGCCCTGAAGGGCCTCTTTTCGTTTGAGATTGTTGGGATTGAGGATGCGCAAGGGGGAGGGTTGGAGGGGCTGCTCGTCGGCCTAAGCGGATGGTCAATCTGCTCCTGCGAAATGGCTGTGACTGAGGCATCAATTTCAGACGAATCATCAGTAGGAATCGCTCTGCATTCACTCGACGCGTAATGGCAGCTTACGAGTCTGCTGCATGGAGGGGATTGATTGATTAATAAATTCGATTGATATCTGCTGTTTTTTGCGTTTTTCATTCAACTAATTGGGGTTCAAACTACAGCCATCAACCCCTTGCCTGAAAGGAAAACGACCATGCTGCAAGTCCTCAAAGCCAATCAACGCGGCCACGCCAACCATGGCTGGCTCAACAGCTGGCATACCTTTTCCTTTGCCCACTACTATAACCCAGAGCAGATGGGCTTCAGCGCGCTGCGGGTGATCAATGATGATACGGTGGCGCGCGGCGCGGGCTTCACCACTCATTCGCATAGCGATATGGAGATCATCTCTTACGTGCTGGACGGCGCGCTGGAGCACAAGGACACCTTAGGCACCGGCTCGGTGATCCGCCCCGGCGACGTGCAGATGATGGAAGCCGGCCATGGCATTTCCCATAGCGAGTTCAATCACTCGCACTCCGAACCGGTGCACTTCCTGCAAATCTGGATTTTGCCGGACCGCAAGGGCCTGACGCCGAGTTATCAGCAGCGCCACTTCAGCAGCGAAGAGAAGCGCGGCAAGTTGCGCCTGGTGGTCTCGCCGGACGGGCGCGAGGATTCCTTGCGCATCCACCAAGATGCCAGCCTGTATGCGGCGCTGGTGGACGGCGAGGAAGAGATCGAATGGTCGCAACAGAACGGATGCAATGGCTATTTGCACGTGGCGCGCGGCAGCGTGCTGCTGAATGGTTATCCGCTGGAGGCCGGCGACGGCGTCAAAGTGTTCGGCGGCGCCGATTTGAAGCTGAGCGATGGCGTACAGGCCGAGGTGTTGTGGTTCGACCTGCCGCCTAGCAAATGACAGCCCCCAGGAGCGTGCAATGGAAGTGAAAGTGACTCGCGGCAGCGGAAAACTGCAACATGTGGTGACGTCAGGAAACCATACCCTGCTGGCGGACGAGCCGCCGGCGATAGGCGGCGAAGACACCGGCTTTACCCCGCACCAGTTGTTGGCGGCCTCGCTGGGCGCCTGCACGGCGCTGACTCTGACCTTGTACGCCAAGCGCAAGGGGTGGGATCTGGCGGACATCGACGTTCGGGTCGCATACGCCGAGCGCGATGGCGCTTTCGTGTTGGAGAGGCGGATGCGCTATATCGGCCAGCTCGACGCCGAGCAGAAGGCGCGGCTGACCGAGATCGCCAATCAATGCCCGATTCACAAGGTGTTGTCCGGTCAGATCCGCATTGTCAGCACGGCCGAATAGCGCGGCCTAGGCCTCGGCATGGCAGCGTTCGCGCCATGCCGCGGTCGTTTCTTGCAATAGCTGGCCAAATGCCCGCGTGGCCGGCCCGGCGGCGGCTGGGTCGGCATAGATCAGATACAGCGAGGCGAAGCGGCGCTGTCCTGCCGCCAGCGGCAGCGGCCGCAGCGCGCCCGTCTCCAGCTCCTGCTTGATGCGATGCTTGGGCAGCCAGGCATAGGCGAGCCCGGCGCGCACGGTTTCAATCGAGGTTTCCACCCGGCTCACGGTCCAGCGCTGCTTGGCGCCGAGCCAGCCGGCGTCGCGCGGCTCGCGCGAACCGGAGTCCCGCACCACGACTTGGGTATGTTCCGCCAGCTCGTCCATATGCAGCTCGCGCCCGAGTTGGTGCAAAGGATGTCGCGGCGCAGCCACGGCGATGAATTCGGCATCCAGCAACCAGTCGCCCAAAAAGCCGGGCGGCGCCGCGCCGCCGATGGCCAAGTCCACCTTGCCGTTGAATAGGGCGTCATCGGTGCCGGACATGACGGTTTCGTGCAGCTGCAGCCGCGTTCCGGTATGCAGAAGCGCAAATTGTTCGAGTGTCTTGAGCAGCGGTTCGGTTGGATACAGCGAATCGACGGCCAGGCGTATCTCGGCCTCCCATCCTTGACGGAGCGTCTGCGCGCGCTCTTCCAGCTTGACCAGGCTATCTGCAATCGGAATGGCATCGCGCAACAGCGCGGCGCCGGCCTCGGTAAGCCGCATGCGGCGTCCCTCTTGCTCCAGCAAGGCGACGCCGATTTGTTCTTGCAGCCGCGCAATGGTGTAGCTGATGGCTGATTGGCTGCGATGCAGCTGCTGCGCGGCCTGGGCGAAGCCGCCACAGTCCACGACGGCCTGGAGGATTCGCCATTGCTCGATGCTGGTTCTCGGGAGTTTCATCGTATCGGCATCTTCGTTTGTCGCCGGTTAAATGTCTAGCGGCGGTTGATGTTTGGCGAGCGGTCGCGCAGGAATACGTTTGGCGGCGAATCGAGGCGTTGCGCGCGCCGCGTAGCGATTCTTTACCGGCGCGAAATGGCTTTACGGCGGGGTCAGGTAGCGTTTCTTCAGCGCGTCGATGAAGCCGTCATGCCGCATGGCGTCCAGCGCGGCACTCAGCCGCGCCAGGGTGGCGGGCGGCGTTTGCGGGTGGCAGGCCAGATACAGGTAACTGGACGAGAAGGTCGCCACCTGGCGCAGAGGGCCCAAGCGCTCATGTTCGGCCAGGAAGTGGGCGTGATAGATGCCGGAGGCCCAGAAGTCGATATGGCCGGCCATCAGCTTGCGCAGGTTCAGCACATCATCCGAGGTGTATTCGATCTTATACCCGCGGTTTTGCAGATACAGCGCTACGGCGTCGCCGCGATAGCCGCCTATGCTGAAGGACTTGAGGGCGGCCATGTCCTGCACGCCGGGCGGGCTGCGCGGTCCGGCAAACACGGCCCAGTCGTTTTTCAGCAATGGGCCTACCCACTGAAACCGTTTTTCGCGCTCATCGTTGCGGGTGGTGGAGTAGAGGCAGGTTTTCGAGTCGACCTGGGCCAGATTATAGGCTCTGAGCCAGGGCATGATCTCAATCGAGTAGGGAATGCCGGCGCGGCGAAAGGTTTCCGTCACCATCTCGGTGGAAATGCCGGTGACGCCGCCATGTTCGTTCGGGTAGTTGAACGGCGGGTCATTTTCGGTGAGCAAGCGTACGGCTGGCTCGGCCGCCGCGACGTGCAGGCACAAGCTCATCACGCCCAGCAAGCAACATTTTATCCATCCCGTCACACCGCTATCCATTTCATCGTGGCTACCCGCCCTGTCGCTCTGCTCAAGCATAGCAAATCGCTTGGGCGCGGCGGCAAAAGGCTCCCCGGAGGGAGCCTGCAAGCGCTTGCAAGATCAGGCCTGCCGATGGACGTCGTGGGTGACGAAAGGTTGCTCAGGCGAAGGCATGCGCAGCCATTCCGGATGCGACAGGCTGGAGCGGATGTCGTCGAGGCCGCTGCGCCAATGGTCGCGCATGGTGCTGGCGCTGAACTGGTAGTCCTTGTAATGGCCTTCGAAGGGTTTGTCCTGATAAATCAGGTGCACCACGTTGAACAAGCGGCTGCACGCCTGTTCGGCGGCGCGTCGGTAGGCCGGCGCCTGCCGCTGCTCCTCCGGCACCAGCTCCAGCACTTCGCGCAGCATCTGGCGGAACTGCTGCGTTTCCTTCATATAGCCGGTGATCATCCGGGTGCGGCTGGAAAACTGGATGTCTTTCTGCCGGATCGCCACTTTGGAGAGGTCCTCCGGCAGCGCGCCGCGCGCATTCCACAGGTCCACCTGGAACACCAGCGAATGTTTGCGCGGCTTGGCCGCCAGCACTTGCTGCAGCGGGGTGTTGGACACCATGCCGCCGTCCCAGTAGTGCTCGCCGTCTATTTCCACCGCCGGAAAGCCCGGCGGCAAGGCGCCGGAGGCCATGAAGTGTTCGGCGCGCAGCTTGTCGCGGGTGTTGTCGAAGTAGACGAAGTTCCCGCTCTTCACATTGACCGCGCCCACCGATACCCGCATCTCGCCGCTGTCGTTCAGCCGGTCGAAATCCACCAGGCTCTCCAGCGTGCTCTTCAGCGGCGAAGTGTCGTAGAAGCTGGCGGTGCCGCCGGCGTGGTGCCGCAACGGCGAGCGCGGCACGAAGAAGCCGTTCTGGCCCTCGGTCAGCGCGCGCCAGGCTTCCAGGCCATTCAGCCAGCCCTGGACGACCGGAGGCAGCGGATGGCTCGGCTCCAGCAGATTGTGCGGGCTGGGCGGCAGCAGCGGCGGGCGGCTGATGGTGGTCCAGAACTGTTCCAGCCGCTCGGCGCGTTTCTCCGGCGGATTGCCGGCGATGATGGCGGCGTTCAGCGCGCCGATGGAAATGCCTGCCACCCAGTTGGGGTGCAGCTTGGCTTCGGCCAGCCCTTGGTAGACGCCTGCCTGATAGGCGCCCAGCGCCCCGCCGCCCTGCAGCACCAGCGCCACAACTTGATAGCGGTGGTCGGGCGGCAACGCCGGGCTGTGGTAGATCCCGGCGTCGGCGTGGCAGGCCGGATTGAGTTTATCCAGCGCCATGACGGCTCCTTATTGCATGAACCAGCCGTGGCTGACCACGAACGATTGGCCGGTGAGGGCGGCGCTGGGGAAGGCGGCCAGGAACAGCGCGGTTTGCGCCACGTCGTCCACCGTGGTGAACACGCCGTCCACGGTGTTGCCCAACATCACGCGCTTGATCACTTCGTCCTCGCTGATGCCCAGTTCCTTGGCCTGTTCCGGAATCTGCTTGTCCACCAGCGGGGTGCGGACGAAGCCGGGGCAGATCACATGCGAACGCACATTATGCGGCGCGCCTTCCTTGGCCAGCACCCGGGCCAGGCCCAAGAGGGCGTGCTTGGCGGCGACGTAGGCGGACTTCAGCGGCGAGGCCTCGTGCGAGTGCACCGAACCCATGTAGATCACCACGCCGCCGCGGTCGTCCTTGTACATGTGCGGCAGTGCGGCCTTGGTGGTGAGGAAGGCGCCGTCCACATGGATGGCCTGCATCTTCTTCCAGTCGGCGAAGCTGTAATTGACGATGGGATTGACGATCTGGATGCCGGCATTCGACACCAGGATGTCCAGCTGGCCGAAAGCGTCCACCACTTGCTGGGTGCCCTGGTTGACCGCCTCTTCGCTGGTGACGTCCATCGCCACGCCGATGGCCTTGCCGCCGGTGGTGACGATCTCGTCGGCCGTTTTGCGGGCGGCATCCAGATTGATGTCGGCAATGGCCACCGCCGCGCCGGCGCGGGCGTAAACCAGGGCGATCTCCTTGCCGATGCCGCTGGCGGCGCCAGTGATAAGAGCGACTTTTCCGTTCAATTGCATGGCGCTTCTCCTGTTCATTTCTGGAAAGGGGAACAACTGCAAACTGCGGTAGCCGACGGGCGAATGCCGCGCCTGCCGGGCAAAACGGTACGCTGGGTATGAGACCGGCGGGGCAGGGGAGTTCCCCTGTGTCAGGCTATTCTAGTGGCATTGTGTGTCGCGGATTTGAAAATCTACGCGCGCCAGGCTCAGACCAGGGCGGCCGTCTGGCCGACCGCAAGGGGCCGGTAGCCGCCTTGAAGATCATCTTCGCCGGCTTGGCGCTGGTGTTGCTGGCCCTGACCCTCCCCGCCGGCTCCAAATGGCTGGTGGCGCTGACGGCGCTGGCCTGGGGCACGGCGGCCTTCGGCAATGTGGCTGGCTTGCAGCTCTACGTGGTATCGCAGGCCAAGGCGCGCGTGCCGCACGCGGTGGATGTGGCGTCCGGCCTGAACATCGCGGCCTTCAATGTCAGCATCGCCGGCGGGGCCGGCTTGGGCGGGTTGGTTGTCGAGCGGCTGGGGCTGATGGCCACGCCGTGGGTGGGTGCCTTGATCGTGTTGGCGGCTTGGCTATTGACGGCCTGGTCCGGTAGGCTGGACGCTGTCGATGATGAAAGCATGCCGATCGCGGCCGACCGCATCTGAATTCTTACGCCGGGCGCTTCCCGCCCGGCTTCACACAATAAGGAAACGCATCATGCAAATGCCAAAACTGGGCGCGGGGACTTTCCGTCTCAAGGAGCAACAGGCCGAAGACGCCGTCGCCATGGCGCTGGAGCTGGGCTACCGCCATATCGACACCGCGCAGATTTACCGCAACGAGGCGGACGTGGGCCGCGCCATCGCCAACAGTGGCCTGCCGCGCGGCGAGCTGTATGTCACCACCAAGATCTGGACCGACCAGTTTGCCCAGGGCAAGCTGATTCCCAGCCTGCGCGCAAGCCTGGACAAGCTGGGGCTGGAGCAGGTGGACATGACGCTGATCCACTGGCCGTCGCCTAAGGACGAAGTGCCTATGGCGGTGTATATGGAGCAACTGGCCGAGGCCAAACAATTGGGGTTGACCCGCGAGATCGGCGTATCGAACTTCACCATCAAGCATCTGGAGCAGGCCATCGCCGTCGTGGGCGCGGACGCCATCGCCACCCACCAGCTGGAAGTGCATCCGTATCTGCAAAACCTGAAGGTGCGCGCCTTCTGCCGCCAGCACGGCATCGCGCTGACCGGCTACATGCCCTTGGCCTACGGCCGCGTGATCCAGGATCCGGTGCTGCAGGACATCGCCCGCAAGCATGGCGCCACGGCGGCCCAGGTGGCGCTGGCCTGGCAGTTGCAGCAGGACATCGCGGTGATCCCGTCGTCCACCAAGCGCGCCAATCTGGCGGCCAACCTGAAGGTGCTGACGCTGCGGCTGGACGACGCGGACATGGCGCGGATCGCCAAACTGGAAGACGGCGGCCGCATCGCCGATCCGGACTTCGCGCCGGCCTGGGACGCCTGATCCAGAGTGCGCCGCGCGGGTTACAATACGGCTTTGTCGCCCGCGCGGGCCAAGCAGTGGATGAAGAGCATGAGCGAAGAACTGAAGATGGAAGACCTGGTGGTGGGCGAGGGCAAGGAAGCCGTGCGCGGCGCGCTGATCACCACTCACTACACCGGCTGGCTGGAGGATGGGACCAAGTTCGACTCCTCCGTGGACAAGGGCCGCCCCTTTCAGTGCGTGATCGGCACCAGCCGCGTGATCAAGGGCTGGGACCAAGGCATGATGGGCATGAAGGTGGGCGGCAAGCGCAAGCTGTGGGTGCCGGCGCATCTGGCCTATGGCGAACGCCAGATCGGCGACCGCATTCCTCCCAATTCCAATCTGGTGTTCGAGATTGAACTCTTGGAAGTGCTGACGCGGGACGATTGATCCTCGCGGGATCAAAATCAAAGAGGCCCATCCGGGCCTCTTGTCGTTTCAGCCGACGATCAATAGCCGATGATCTTCCCCGCCTGCGCCACCAGCCGCCGGCTGGCCACAGCGGCCGTTTGTCGCATTGATGCCGCGCGCCATATGCATGTGCCTGTTACAGGAAGGTGTCGATATGTAAGGGCTTGGTCTTGTAGACAGGATGAAAAAAGCCCCGGCCACGAGGGCGCGGGGCAAGCTGGTGAAATCGGCGGCCAGGCGACTCAGTGCGCCTGGCTGGTGTCGGCCACGCGGCCTGGCTTCGGCGCCAGCCAGATGGCGCAGGCGGCCATCACGAAGGACAGGCCGGCCAGCCAGAAGATCTGGTTGGTGGACAGCATGATGCTCTGCGTCTGCAGCGCATGCTCGATGGTGCCCCAGGCCGCGCCGTCGCTGATGCCGCCGCCGGTCAGCGCGCGCAGGGCGTCGCCGCCGCTGTCCACCATGTCGGCCAGCTCCGCGTGGTTGTAGCTGGCCTTGTCGTCCCAGGCGGTGGTGACCAGCGAGGTGGCGAAGGCGCCGGACAGCGTGCGCATGAAGCTCATCAGGCCGGCTGCGGACGCCATTTCCGCCGGCTCCACGCTGGCCATGGCCAGCCCGGTCAGCGGCACGAAGAAGAACGGCATGCCCAGGCCCTGGAACAGCAGCGGCAGCGCCACTTGCCAGAAACCCATGTCGGTGGTGGAGAAGCTGCGGTACAGCGTGACGCAGCCCAGCCACATCACGCCGCAAAACACCAGCTTGCGCGGGTCCAGCCGGGTGGACAGCTTGGCCGCGATCGGCGCCGCCATCACCGCCAGGATGCCGCTCATCGCCGTGGCGTAGCCAGCCTGGGTTGCGGTGTAGCCCATATAGGTTTGCAGCCATTGCGGCGTCAGCACGGTGGCGCCGAAGAACGACCCGAACGCCAGCGAGATGGTCAGCACGCTGGCCCAGAAGCCGCGGTGGCGGAACACTCTGAGATCGACGATGGGCTGGGCCTCGGTCAGCTCCCAGATCAGGAAGGCGGCAAAGCCGACCAGCGCGGCGATGGCCAGGCAGACGATGAGGGGCGAGCCGAACCAGTCCAGCTCCTTGCCCTTGTCCAGCATCAGCTGCAGCGAGGCCACCCACAGCATCAGCAGCGCCAGCCCCACCACATCCACGCGCAGCTTGGCCACCTGGCTCTGGTAGCGCTTGAGCAGACTCCAGCCCAGTATGCCGCAGCCCAGGGCGATGGGGACGTTGATGTAGAAGATCCATGGCCAGCTGGCCTGATCGCACAAGGTGCCGCCCAGAATCGGCCCCATGATGGGGGCGATCAGCGTGGTCATGCTCCACAAGCCTATCGCTGCGCCGGCCTTCTGCTTGGGGAAAATCTGCAGCAGCAGCGTCTGCGACATCGGCATCAACGGGCCGCCGGCCAAGCCCTGCAGCACGCGGAACAGCACCAGCGTCTCCAGCGAGCCGGCCAGGCCGCACAGGAGGGAGAACACGCCGAACAGCAGCATCGAGCCGACGAACAGCCGCACGGTGCCCAGCCGCGCCGCCAGCCAGCCGGTCAGCGGCACGGTGATGGCCTCGGCCACCGCGTAGGAGGTGATGACATAGGTGCCCTGGCTGGACGACACCGCCAGGCCGCCGGCGATATTGGGCACCGACACGTTGGCGATGGTGGTGTCCAGCACCACCATGAAGTTGGCGGCGGCCAGCACCAGCGCCGCCAGCCACAGCATATTGCCGGTCAGCGGCTGTTGGACGCCGCCGGCTGCGGGATTCGCGCTAGACATGGCGACCTCACTCGCTGACGTCGACGGTGGCTTCCATCGACAGCCCCACCTGCAGCGGGTGGGCCTTCAGTTCGGCCGGGTCCAGCGCGATGCGCACCGGCAGCCGCTGCACCACCTTGATCCAGTTGCCGGTGGCGTTCTGCGCCGGAATCATGGCAAACGCCGCGCCGGAGCCGCCGGACAGGCCGGCCACCTTGCCGTGGTACACCACCTTGCCGCCGTACAGGTCGGCGGTCAGCTCCACCGGCTGGCCGACGCGCACCTTGCTCAATTGCACTTCCTTGAAGTTGGCGTCCACATGCGCGTCCTGCAGCGGCACCACCGACATCAACGGCGTGCCGGACTGCACGCGCTGTCCTACCTGCGCCTGGCGCTTGGCCACCACGCCGTCCACCTGGGCGCGGATCACCGTGCGCGCGAGGTCCAGCTTGGCTTGGTCGCGTTTGGCGCGCGCCAGCGCGACTTCCGGGTTGCTGTCCACCGTGCTGTCGGCGGTCAGCGTCTGGTTGGCTTTCAGGCTGCCGACGGCGGCGCGGTAATTGGCCTCGCTCTGGCGACTGGCTGCCTCGGCGGCTTTCAGATTGGCCTCGGTGGTGGCGTAGGCGTTCTGCGCGTTGCTCAGCTCCTCGCCTGAGACCGATCCGCTCTTGGCCAGCGCCTGCCGGCGTTGCAAATCGAGTTTGGCGCGTTGCAGGTCGGCGCGGGCCGAGGCCAGCTGGGCGGCGGCGCGGGCCTGGTCGGCGCCGCGCGCCTGGGCTTGGGCCGACAGGCCTTCGTCGTTGGCGAAATAGCCTTTGACCCGGCGCTCGGCGCGGGCAAGGTCGGCTTCGGCCTGGGCCAGCGCCAGTTTGGCGTCGCTGTCGTTCAACACCACCAGCACGTCGCCGGCTTTCACCGGCTGGGTGTCAACCACCTTCACTTGCTGGATGGTGCCGGCCACTTCGGGCGTCACCTGGGCGATTTCGGCGGCGACGTAGGCGTTGTCGGTGCTGACGTGGCGGGAGGCGATCAGCGTCCAGTAAGCGCCGTAGGCGACGGCGGCGGCGGCCACCGCGCCGAACAGCAGGGTGAACAGCTTCTTGCGTTGCATGGGGTTGCCGGCGGCGGCGGGCGCTTCGGAGGCCGGCAGGGCTTGTACGTTTTCGCTCATGTTGGGTAGTCCTTGTTTGGGTTTGCCTGCGGCCTCAGCGGGCGGGTTCGGATGGTTGATAGCCGCCGCCCAGCGCCTTGATCAGCGCGATGTCCAGCGAGAGGCGGCGGGCTTCCAGCGAAGCCAGGCTGCGGCGGCTGGCGATGACCGTGTCTTCGGTGTTCAGCACGTCCAGATAGTTGGCCAGGCCGCCCTGGTAGCGGTTCTGGCTGACGCGGTAGGCCTCATCGGCGGTTTGCAGCGCCAGGCGGCGTTGTTCCAGCTGCGGCGTCAGCGAAGCCTGGCTGCTGACGGCGTCGGCCACTTCGCGCAGCGCCTGGCTCAAGGTGGCGTCATAGCTGGCGACGGCGGCGTCGTAATCGGCGCGGGCCAGGCGGTACTGGCCCTGCAACTGGCCGCCGCGGAAAATAGGCAGATTGACCGCCGGACCGATGCCGGCTATGCCGGAACCGCTCTTGGCGAACAGGTCCAGACCCAGCGACTGGGCGCCGACGAAGGCGGTGAGATTGACGTTGGGGTAGAACTGGGCCTGAGCCGCGTCGATGCGTTTGGCCGCGGCTTCTGCGCGGAGCCGGGCGGCGGCCAGATCCGGTCGGCGGCCCAGCAGTTCCGCAGCCAGCGTGGCCGGGAGCCGCTGTTCGCGAAACAGGCCGGATGCCGGGCGGGCGATGGCCAGGCCGCGGTCCGGACCGGCGCCGATCAAGGCCGCCAGGCTGTGGCGTTGCAGCGCGATGCTCTCGTCGGCGGCTTGCAGGTCGGCGCGGGCGGCGGCCTCACGGGATTCGGCCTGGCGCACGCTGCCCAGCGTTTCCATGCCTTGCCGTTGCCGCTCTCGCAGCAGCTGCGCGGTGTGGCTGCGCACGTCCAACGCCTGCGCGGCGGCGTCGCGTTCGGCAAACAGCCGCGCCAGCTCGGCATAGCCGGCGGCCAGCGAGGTGGTCAGCATCAGCCGGGCCTCGGCCGCGTCGGCCTGGGCGGCGCTCAGTTCCGAGGTGGCGGCGGCGACAGCCGCGCGGTTCTTGCCCCAGAAGTCCAGCTCGTAGCTGAAGTCCAGCGTGGCGCGGCCGCTGGTATTGAAACCCGTCGGCGCCGGCATGCCGTTGTTGTAGCTTTGTTTGTCGCGGTTGATCGCCACGTTCAGGTCCGCGCTGGGCAGCAACGCGGCGCCGGCCTGCAGGGCCAAGCCCTCGGCGCGTTCGACGCGGGCGCGGGCGGCGGCGAGGTCCGGCGCTTGGCGCTGGGCCTCGTCCATCAACTGGCTCAGCTGCGCGTCGTCGTATTTCAGCCACCATTGGCTGTTGGCCCATTGATCCTGCCCGGAGGGCAGGCTTTGGGTATTCTGGTATTGTTGCAGCGGTTTGGGTTGCGGCGCCGAGCCCATGTCGGGCAGCGCGGCGCAGCCGCTCAGCAGCGCCAGCGCGGCCAGCAGGCCGATGGCGGGCAGCGGATGCGGCGAAGAGTGGGGGATGCTCATGGTCTCTATCCGGGTGTTATTGGTTTAAACTGTGCGGTACGGTATAGTTATATTTCGAGCGAAATGACCTGTCAAGAAAAATTGAACTGTACGGTTCAGTTTAAAGGTGGATATGCGTACAAAAAGCGAAAGCAAGCGTCAGGCGATCGTCGCCGCGGCGACCGAGGTGTTTCTGGAGCGCGGCTACGAGGCGGCGTCGATGTCGGAGATTTCCACCCGCGCCGGCGGCTCCAAGGCCACGCTTTACAACTACTTCTCGTCCAAAGAGGCGCTGTTTCTGGAAGTGATGGCCTGTCTGGCCGCAGAGATGTCGCAGGTTTACGTCAGGCTGGTGCCGGGCGGCGACTTGGCGGCGGTGCTGCAGGATTTCGGCGAGGCGTATCTGGACAATCTGTTCAGCCCGGAGCTGCGCGCCTTGCGCGCCATTGTGATGGGCAGCGGCAGCCGCTCCGAAGTGGGGTTGCTGTTCTATGAAAACGGTCCCAAGGTTGGTTGGGGCAAGCTGGCGGAGTTCATGGCGGCCGAGATGCGGGCCGGCCGCTTGCGCGAGGCTTCGCCATGGACCGCGGCCATGCATTTCCACGGCCTGCTGCACGCCGAATGCCAGGTGGCGATGATCACCGGCCTGGTGGATGAGCTGGCGCCTAAGGAGACCCGGCCTGCCTGGGTGGCTTCGGCGGTTGAAGTGTTCCTGATCGCCTACGGCAAGCCTGCCGCCTGAGGCTATCGGTTTCGCCAGACTCGGCGCGAAGCTATTTCCAGCCTTGCAACCATTGCGCGGCGTCGGTCAGCGCGCGCCACGGCAGTTCGGATTGGCGGCGGGTGTAGACGGCCTCCAGCGTCACCGTCTGCACCGGCCCGTCCGGCGCGTGACGGTTCAGCGCCACCACCAGGAAATGCTTTTCCTTGTTTCGCGGCGCGGCGGCGGTCCATTTGCTGTTCAGCAGCTTGTCCGGATTCAGGCGCGTCTTAGTTGTCGGCACGGTTTTGCTCTACCCAGATCAGCTGGTCGGCCGGCACCTTCAGCTTGGACGCCACCGCCAGCAAGGCTGTTTTGGCGGCCGCCGGCGGCTGCTTGTCGCGCGCGAGCAGCCATAGATAGTCCTTGTCCGGCCCCACCACCACCGACCAGCGGTAGTCCGGGTCCAGCGCCGCCACATGGTAGCCGCCGTAGAACGGCCCGAAGAACGATACCCGCAGCGAGGCGACATCGGACAGGCCATTGAACCAGGCCTTGCCCACCGCTTCGCGCCAGCCGGCGATGGCGGGGTCGTAGCCGCGGTTGACCACGCGGATGCTGCCGTCCGGATTCAGGCTGTAGTCGGCGCTGACGGCTGTCAGGCCGCGCTCGAAGCGGTGGTCCAGCCGGGCGATCTCGTACCATCGGCCCTCATAGCGCGTCAGTTGGAAGGGCCGCACCGGGGCGATGCCGGGCGGCGGCGCGGTGTCGCAACCGGCGAGCAGGGCGGTGGCCAGGGCGAGCAGCGTGATGCGTCGTTTCCACATATTGGTTCTCATCTTCGGTCTGGAGGTTGGCGCGGGCTCGGATCGTGCCGCTTGTACGCACTCATGCGGTGCTCCACAGCGCGCGGTAGCGTCCTTGGGCATCGTGCTCCGCCGCCTGGCGCTCGGGATTGAAGCGGCGGCCGCCGCGCGGATCGGTGCCGCGGCCGGCGATATACAGCCAGTTGCCCTGGTTGCTGTATGCGTCGTAATCGATCAGCTGCGATTCAAACCACGCCGCGCCGGCGCGCCAGTCGCCGCCGCACTCGTAAATCAGATAGCTGGCCGCCACCTGGCGCAAGCGATTGGACAGATAACCGCTGGCGCTCAGCTCGCGCATCGCCGCATCCACCAGGGGCTGGCCGGTTTCGCTTTTTCGCCAGCGCTGAAACGCCGTCGCATCATGCGCGGGCGACGGCAGGGCGGACAGGCCTGCGGCGTGATAGAGCCGCGCGCCATGCCGCAGGTGCAGGAAGCGGAAGTAATCGCGCCAAAGCAGCTCGAAGCCTATCCAGTCGCTGCCTTCGCTGGCGCCGTGCCGGGCTTCGAACGCTTTCAGCATCTGCCAGGCACGTCGCGGCGACAACGCGCCGCTGGCTAGCCATGGTGAGAGCTTGCTGGAAAAGTCGACGCCGTACAGCCGGTCGCGCGTCGCCTTGTAGCGATGCGGCAGCCCGCGCGCCAGGTATTGCTGAAAATGGGCGCGCGCCGCGGTTTCGCCGCCATGGCATGCCGGCAGATGGTAGGGAAAGGACGAGCGCGCTTCGATGGCCGGCGGCGTGCGGGGCGGCGGTTCGCGCGGCGTCCAGCCGGCCGGCAAGGGCGGCAAGGCGGTTGGAGCGTTTTGCGGCGGCAGGGGCTGGGGGCCGGCCTGCTCCAGCGCGCGGCGGAAATCTGTGAACACCGCGGGCAGCCGTTCGATGGCAAATGGCAGCTGCTCCGGCAGGTACAGACTGGACTGCCAGATTTCGCACACCTGCAGGCCCGCTTGGCGCAGCGCGAGCACTTCGGCTTCTTCTTCCGGTGCGGCGATGCGCTCGCATACCACGCGATCGGCGCCGACCTGGCGCGCCAGCGCCGGCAACACGATTTCCGGCGGGCCTTGCAATTCGCACAACGCGCTGCCTCGGTCGCGCAAGGCTGCGGCCAGGCTATCCAAGGCCTGGCCGAGGAAGGCGGCGCGGTGGCGGCCCAGACGCGGGCAGTCCCAGCCGCTGTCGCGGGTGGGGTAGTGGCAATACACCGGCAGCAAGCTTGCGCAGCCGCAGGCGGCCAGCAGCGCCAAGTTGTCGTCCAGCCGCAAGTCCTGGCGCAGCCAGTACAGCGTCGCGCTCATGGCTGGGCTGCCCGTTGGCGACGGCAGCGTTCGGAGCAGTATTTGACCGCGTCCCAGTCGCGCTGCCATTTCTTGCGCCACACCATGGTCCTGCCGCAGGCGGCGCAGCGCTTGGCCGGCAGCGCGGCCTTATTGCCGCGGAAAGCCGGTTTCATGTCGGCACCCGCAATTTCTTGCGCATCCAGGCGACGGGCAGTCCCAACAGCGGAATTTTCTCGAACAGCTCTTCCGCCGCGTCCCAGTAGTCGCGGTGCAGCATCACTTTGCCGTCGGCGTCGAAACGCAGATGGCTGCCGCCATGGATATTGACGCGGCGGCCGGCGTAGGCAAAGTCGAAATCCCAGGTGATGAAGGCTTGGTCGCCATCGCGCAGCGCGTGCAGCACGGTGAAGCGCGGCTCGTCCACGGTCTTGAACATGTGGCGGAACACCGCTTCGATGGCGGGGACGCCGCGCACATCGTTGAACGGGTCTTTGAAGCGGGCGTCGTCGGCGTAATAGCGGCCAATCTCGCCCAGGCTGTCCGGCGTCAGCGTCTGGAACCAGTCGAGCAAGGCCTGCCAGGCGTCGGGAGAAGGGGTGCGTTTCATCAGCGTGCCAACCTCGTCAACAAGGGCAGCCGCAGCCAGTACGGCAGCAGCTGCAACAGCTTCAGCCACAGGGTGAAGCGCCAGGGAAAATGGATTTCGAAACGGCCGCGCGCCAGGCCGCGCATGATGTTGCCGGCGGCGGCGCGCGGCGTCAGCAGGGCGGGCATGGCGAAGTCGTTCTTGGCGGTCAGCGGCGTGGCCACGAAGCCGGGATTGACCAGATACACCGCCAGGCCCAGCGGCTTGAGTTCGGCGTACAGGATTTCCGCCAGGTTGATCAGGGCCGCCTTGCCCGGCCCGTACACCACGGCGCCCGGCAGGCCGGCATACCCGGCCACGCTGGCGATCAGCGCCACGCCGCCGCGGCCCTGCCGCGCCAGCGTCGGCAGCACCACCTCCAGGCCGAGGTAGACGCCGAGCAGATTGGTGTCGATCAGGCGCCGCGTTTCCTCGGCATGCAGGTCCAGGCTGGTCTGCGGCCGGTAGTCGGCGGCGCAGAACACCACCAGGTCCGGCAACGCGGCCTCGGCTTCCAGCCGGGCCCAGGCCGAACGCCACGAAGCGGGGTCGGTGACGTCCAGCGTTTCCACCCGCGCGCCGGGGCGGCCGTCAGCCAAGGCATGCATGGGCGCGGCGCGCCGCGCCGATAGGATCACTTCCGCGCCGGCGTCCAGCAGCTCCGCCGCCAGGGCGGCGCCGATGCCGCTGGACGCGCCTATCACCCACACCCGGCGCGCGCGCCAGTCCGGTATCGCCGGGTTCAGGCGCAGTTTCATGGCGCAGATTCCGGTTTGCGGAAAAACAGCGTGACTTCGCCGAGCGGGAAGCCGAACTTGCTCATGGTGGCGCGGTTGAACAGGCTGTTGTCGTCCTGCAGGAACATCCAGTCGTCAAACTGGACGTCGTATTCCTTGCCGTCCACTGGCAGCCGCAAGGTATAGCGCCAGCGCAGCGCATTGCCGGCGGCTTCGCCCTGCGCCTCGCCCACCACGTCGGCGGCGCGGCCGCGCCAACGGCCGCCGCCCAGCCGCTGCAGGCGCCACACGCGTTGCTGCCGCGTGCCGTCGCTGTATTGGAAGCGCTCGTTCAGCACTATTTCATCGCCGCGTCGTTCGCCGTCCAGCGCCACGGTAAAGCGTTTGACCAGACGGCCCTGGCGGTCTTGGAACATGCCCCAGGCTTCGGTCTTGCCGAGGAAAAACTGGCCCGGGTCCAGCAGCGGGCGGTTGGTGGCGTAATCGCTGACCGCCGGGCCGGCGCAACCGGCCAGCAAGGCGACCATGGCGAGCAGGGGCGGGCGGGGCATGATTCAGCTCCTTTGCAGCAAGAATTGCGACACGCCGATGCGGCCTTCGTCGAAACCGGCCTCGCAGTAGCACAGATACAGCCGCCACAGGCGGATGAAGGCCTCGTCGAAGCCCTGAGCGCGCACCTCCGGCAGCCGCGTTTCGAAGCCCGATCGCCAGCGGCGCAGCGTCTCGGCGTAATCGGGGCCGAAGTCCAGACGGCTGCGGCAGGCCAGGCCGCGCTGTTCCGCCGAGCGCTGGAAGCGTTCGCGGCTGGGCAGCATGCCGCCGGGAAAGATATAGGTCTGGATGAAGTCCGCTTCGGCCCGATATTGCGCGAATCGCGCTTCCTCGATGGTGATGCTTTGCACCAGGGCGGGGCCGCCCGGTTTCAGGCAGCGGCGCAGGGTGTCGAAATAGCGGCCCCAGTAGCGCTCGCCCACCGCCTCGAACATCTCGATCGACACGATGGCGTCGTACTGGCCGCGCAGGTCGCGGTAATCCAGCCATTCCAGCCGCGCCAGCGGCTCCTGGGCCAGCCGGGCTTGGGCGAAGTCCAGCTGCGCTTTGGAGAGGGTGATGCCATGCCGCGGCGAGCCGCATGCTCGGCGAAACCTCCCCAGCCGCAGCCGATTTCCAGCACGCGCATGCCGGGCTTCAGTTGCAGTTCGTCGCAGATGCGCTGGTATTTGGCGGCCTGGGCGTCGGCCAGCGAGCGGCCGTAATCGCCGTCGAACCAGGCGCTGGAGTAGGTCCAGCTCGGGTCCAGCCACAGCCGGTAGAAGTCATTGCCGATATCGTAGTGGGCATGGATGTTGCGGCGGCTGCCGCGCCGGCTGTTGCCGCGCAGGGCATGGCGCAGCCGATGCCACAGCCGGCTGGCCAGCCGGCCCAGCGCCCCCAGCTGCAGTGCGTCCTCGTTGCGCTGCGCCAGCCGCAGCAGGGCGGTCAGGTCCGGGCTGTCCAGCCAGCCGTCGCGGTAGGACTCGGCGAAGCCGATATCCTCGCGCTGCAGAATGCGGGCGCAGGCGCGCCAGTCGCGCAGGATCAGGCTGGCGTCGGCTGGCTGCTTGGGCTGGCCGAACCATAATTCCTCTCCATCCGGCGTGATCAGGCGCAGGCTGCCGCGGCGCAGCCTGGCCAACAGCGACAGCAGCACGCGGCCGGCGGCGGGGAGGTCGGGACGGGATTGAGCGAGGGGTTGGCTGGCGCTCATGAGGCGGTCTCCTGGCCGCGGCTGAGCGTCGCGGCGGGGGGATGGGGTTTGCGGAAAAACGGCACGCGCTTGAGCCACAGCCGCAGCGCCTGCCAATGTATGCGGGCCACCACCCCCAACGTCAGCAGCGGCTGCCGCAGCAGGGCGCGCAGGGCGCGGCCGGAGGTCAGCGCGGCCATGCTTCCGGATACCGCGGTATGGAGCAGCGCGCCGGCCTCGTCGTGATAATCGATGCGCACCAAGGCGTGGCCGGCTTGCTCGACGAAACGGAAGCGGTAATGGCCTTCGACGCGGCAAAACGGCGAGACGTGCAGCAGCTTGCGGCAGACCAGCTGGCTGGCGGGCCGGATGGCGCCGCCGCCCTCCGCGCTGAGCAAATAAGCATGATGTTCGCCGAAGGTATTGTTCACTTCGGCCAGCACCGCGCGCAGCTCGCCCGCCGCGTCGTGGCAGTACCAGAAGCTGACCGGGTGGAACACGTGGCCGAATACGCGCGGGAAAGTCTGCAGCCACACTTCGCCATCGGCCGGCAGGCCGGCCTCCGTCAGCCGCGCCCGTATCCACGGCAGCAGCGGGCTGCCGTCGCGCGGGCCGTAGTCGGCGGTGCGCAGCATCAAGGGCCGCCAGCGGTCGACGCCGAAACAGAGGCTGGACAGCCGCTCCAGCGCCGACAGCTTCAGCCGCAGGCAGAACACCGGGTAGACGAATCGGTTGCGCGCCGGGCGCAGCCGGTGATGCATGACCTGTCCGGTGATCAGATAGGCGTCGGCCATGTCAGATCCTTGCCCAGTCCGGCGCCAGGCCAAAGTCCGCCGCCACCCGCAGCCCCGACTTCAGCCCGTCCTCGTGAAAACCGTAGCCGGTCCAGGCGCCGGCGAACCAGCAGGCGTGGCGGCCCTGGATGCCGCGCAGGGCGCGCTGCGCGGCGATGGCGTTGTCGTCCAGCAGGGGGTGCTGATAGGCGAAACGGCCCAGCACCTTGTCCGCCGCCGGTTGCCGCGGCGGGTTCAGGGTGACGATGACCGGCGTGTCCAGCGGCAGCGGCTGCAGCCGGTTCAGCAGATAGCTGACGCCGACGGCCTGGCCGTCGTCGTGGCTGTCGCCGATGAAGTTCCAGGCGGCCCAGGCGCGGCGGCGGCGCGGCAGCAGGGTGTCGTCGCAATGCAGCACGGCCTCGTTGGGCTGGTAGCGCACGGCATGCAGCACCGCGCGCTCGCGCTCGTCGGCGTCCACCAGCAAGCGCAGCGTCTGCGGGGCATGGGTGGCGAACACCACCGCGTCGAAGGTTTCCTCGCTGGCTTGGGTCAAGACGCGGGCTTGGCCGTCCACCCGGCTGACGCGCAGCACCGGGGCGCCCAGACGGATGTCGTCGAGGCCGGCGGCGATCTTGTCCACATACTGCCGCGCGCCGCCCGGCACGGTGCGCCATGGCGGGCGGTTGCGGATCTGCAGCAGGCCGTGGTTCAGGCAAAAGCGCAAAAAGGTTTCCGCCGGAAAGGCCAGGATGTCGCGGCAGGGGCTGGACCAGATGGCGGCCGCCATCGGCAGCAGGTAGTGATCGCGGAAGCGGCGTCCGTAGCCGCCGGCGTCCAGCAGCTCGCCCAGCGTCAACGGAGACTGCGCCGCGCGCGCCAGATTGCGCTCGGCCTCCCGGTTGAAGCGCAGGATGTCGCCCAGCATGCCCCAGAAGCCGGCGGACAGCAGATTGCCGCGCTGCGCGAACACGGTGTCCAGATTGCTGCCGGCCCATTCCAGCCTGCCGTGGTCCAGCGACACGCTGAACGACATCTCGGTGGGATGGCTGGGGATGTCCAGCTCCCGGAACAGCGCGATCAGATTGGGATAGGTGCGTTCGTTGTACACCAGGAAGCCGGTATCGACGGCGAAGCGCAGGCCGTCCACCTCCACATCGACGGTATGGGTGTGGCCGCCGAGATAGTCGTTGGCTTCAAACAGGGTCACCAAATGGCGGCGCGCCAGAAAATGCGCGGAGGCCAAGCCCGAAATGCCGCTGCCGATGACGGCGATGCGTTGTCGCTGCTGTGTGTTCACCGTGGATCCTGTATGGAAAAAGCGGGTGCAAGCCTTGCTTGGCAGCCTGGGGCGGCTGCTTTATATTCAGGATATAACTGGTAAGAAAAAAATGCTACTACTTAGTAAAAGGTGTTACTGATGGGTATTATCGGCAGGCTCAGCTTCAAGGATCAGGCATTCAAGCTGAGAGAACAGGCGGTGCTGGATGCCACTACCCGCATGCTGGCCAGCAAGGGCTTCGACTTGATGACCATGGACGACGTGGCGGGCGAAGCCGGCATCTCCAAGCCCAGCCTGTACAAGCATTTCAAGTCCAAGGACGAGCTGGCCACCGAGGTGATGATCCGCCTGCTGGACGATGCCCAGGCTTACCTGGCCGCGCAGGACGCCGCGCTGAGCCCGCTGGGCCGGCTGCGCGATCTGCTGGCCTGGGCGCTGCGGGTGCGTCTGTCCGGCGGCCTGCCCTTTTTGCCATCCACCAGCCCCCAGGTGCGCGGCATGCTGACGCGCAGCCTGCGTTACGTCAGCCGCGCCATCAAGCTGCACAAGACTTTGCAGGGCATCGTGGAGCAGGCGAAAGAGGCCGGCGAGCTGCGCGCCGAACTGCCAGCCGACGTGATCCTGTACAGCTACTACGCCCGCACCTGCGATCCGGCGGTGGAATACCTGCGTGTCTACGGCAAATACGCGGACGAGGAGATTATTCGGCACATGCTAGGGGTTTGTTTTGAAGGGATGGCCGATAGGGCAGGGGGATGAGCTTGAAATGACATGTAAGACAATGGCGTTTTCATTCCGACCGGACGCTCTCGATGGATACCGCTCTGTTTCACTCGCGGTTTCGCTGCAAATCCTGGGCCGATGAAGAGCTGTACGCGATGGTGGCGACGCTTGACGCTGCGGCACACCCAGAGAAGCGCGATGCCGCCATCCGCATCCTCAACCCTATCCATGGGGTGGACCGCATCTTCCGCGGCAATCTGAGCGGCCAGCTGCATGGCTGCGCCATCACCAATACCCCGGACACGCCGGAGCTGGCCCAGCTGCTGGAAACCGTGCGCGACACCGATGCCTGGTATCTCGACCATGTGGCCGCTCTTACCGCCGATAAACTATCGGAAATCATCCATTTCACCTTCACCGACGGCGGCCACGGCCGGATGAGCCGGGCCGAAATGCAGCTGCAGGTGATCACCCGCGGCGGCTACCACCGCGGCGCGGTGGGGCGCACCCTGGCCGATTGCGGCATCCAGCCGCCGCGCGATATCTACACCCTTTACCTGCACGACAGCGAGCCGGCGCGCCGCCAGCCGAGCTGAATCGCCGCGGGTGTGGTAATTACTCCACATCAAGATATCTCTCGCAAAATATTCATCTTGCGCTTGTACAGCCTTGTTACAATTGCCGCCGATATTCCGTCGGTATGGGTTCAAGGCGGATTCGATGAGTGAATCCGCTGCGGTATCGTCGTTTCGCCCGGCAAGTGGGTTGGCCGGGCTTTCCCTTTTTTATTTCAGGAAGCCAGCAAGATGTTCAAGAACTGGTCGGTCAAACAGAAAATCCTGGTCAGCGTGGCGCTGATCCTGCTTGTTTCGCTGGCGATCGCCGGCGTGGTGTCCACTCGCATGTTCAAGACCGCGTTGACCGAGCGGCTGGAGCAGCACGAACTGAAGGCGACGGTGGAAGCCATACGCAACGAGCTGGACGCGTCCATCTCGCTGCCCTTGAGCCAGACCCGCCAGATGGCGGCCAACACCTATCTCTTGGACTGGACCGCCGCCGGCGAGCCGGAATCCGGCGTGGCCGCCTGGCAGCATTACGCCAAGGCGCTGATGCAGACTTCCGGCGCCTCCATCATCTCCTGGACATCCGAGGCGACGCTGAACATCTATATCGACCACGGCACGGTCAAGGCGGACCCGAAGGGCAACGACAAGTGGCTGGCGGATTTCCTGGCCTCCGGCCGCGAGAGCCAGTTCACGCTGGGCTCGGAAACCGGCAAACAGCAGGTGATGATGTTCGTCAACGTGCTGGCCAACAAGGACAAGCCGGGCCATCGCGCCGTGGCCGCCCTGGGCTTCGACGTGACCCAGATGGCCGAGCGCGTGCGCAAGATGGCAGTGGGCGAGCATGGCCAAGTCTATGTGGTGGACGCCAGCGGCCAAGTGCGCCTGCACCGCGATCCGGCGCTGATGCAGAATAAGACCCTGCTGCCCGGCCTGCCGGGCATGGCCGAGGTGGCGCCGCAATTGCTGAACAAATCCGGCTTCAATCTGGCGCATTTCAATGGCCCGGGCGGTCCCACCATCGTCGCCTCCAGCTATATGCCCAGCGCCGACTGGTTCGTGGTGGTGGAAATGGACGAGGACGAAGTCTACGGCGCCGTCACCCGCACCATCGCCTGGGTGGTGGGCGTGGATGCCGTGGTGCTGGCGCTGTCGCTGCTGTTGATCTGGTGGGTGTCCGGCTTCATCAGCCGTCCGCTGGTGGAGCTGCGCAACGCGATGCGCTCGCTGAGCTCTGGCCACGGCGATCTGACCCTGCGCCTGCCGGTGCAGAGCGGCGACGAAACCGGCCAAGTGGCCGAAGCCTTCAACCGCTTCATGGAGCAGCTGCGCGCCATGTTCCTGCAAGTGCGCGAGCAAAGCGCGCAGCTGCACCGCAGCGCCGGCGAGCTGACGCGCATGACGCAAAGCCTGTCCGAGGGCTCGCGCTACAACGCCGACCTCAGCGAAACCACAGCCGCCACCATCGAACAGCTGTCGGTCAGCGTCAGCCACATCGCCGGCAACTGCCATGGCACGGCCGAGGCGGTGGAACAGGCCGGCGCGCTGTCCTCGCAAAGCGCGGAAGCGGTGGGCAAGGTCAGTGTGGAAATCGGCTCCGTCGCCGCCTCCATGGACGAGGTGAAAGCAGTGATGGAAGAGCTGGAGCGCCGCTCCTCCGAGGTGGGCAGCATCGCCGGCGTGATCAAGGACATCGCCGACCAGACCAATCTGCTGGCCTTGAACGCGGCGATCGAGGCCGCCCGCGCCGGCGAGCAGGGCCGCGGCTTCGCCGTGGTGGCCGATGAAGTGCGCAAGCTGGCCGAACGCACCAGCCAGGCCACGGTGGAAATCGACGAAATGGTGGACGGCATGCAGCAAGGCTCCGGCCAGGCGCGCGAGCGCGTAGCCAAGACCTACGGCGCGGTGCAAGGCGGCGTGCAGCTGGCCGAGGAAGCGCAGCGCCAGATCGCGGAGATCCAGTCCAGCATGCAGCTGGTGGTGCGCCAGGCGGCGGAAATCCGCGACGCGGCCAGCGAGCAGTCCAAGGCTACCGAGGACATGGCGCGCACGGCGGAGCAGATGTCCAGCCAGGCCACCCAGTCCGACGCCGAAATCACCCGCGCCGGCCAAGTGGTGGCCGATCTGGAAAAACTGTCGCAATCGCTGGAGCAGGTGGTGGGGCGGTTCAAGCTGTAAGTTTGGCTGGCCCGCTGTGTCAAGGAAAATGCCGCTCATGCAAGTCAATGGGCGGCATTCTTTTTGATTTGTGGAGTCCGCTGCGCGGACGATGATTTAAGGTGCGGTTCCGCCCGCAGACGGGCAAGAGGGCTGCGCGGCCAGCCCTCTTGCAACTCCAGGCCGCCCCACAGGCCGCGAATTCCCATCCGAAACGTCGAGGTCAAGGCGCTGGCGAACTCGGCGCGCGCTAGCGTCGCGCGCCTCAAACAAACGCCAGCTTAAGACCTTGCCCTCAACTTTTCGAATGGCGCGACCTGAAGGGGGAGTGGGGTGCCGTATAAATATACAGCCTTCGACGAGCGGTCCTGCGATCCAGCGACGTGGCGCAAGTCGCTTAGTAACCCACAGTGAAGCGGCTGCGCGGATGCGCGCCCTTCTCCAGCTCATCGATCATCGCCACGGCGTAGTCTTCGACCGAGATGCGGCTGTTGCCTTCGGCGTCGACCAGCAACTGGTCCTTGCCCAGGCGGAACTGGCCGGTGCGCTGGCCCGGCTCCAGCATCGCCGACGGGCTCAGCAGCGTCCAGTTCAGCTCGGTTTCGGCGCGCAGCAGGTTCAGCGCTTCGCGCGCGCCCAGCGCCGAGGCCTTCCATTGTTCCGGAAATTCCGGGGTATCCACCAGCTGTACGCCGGGCGCCACTTCCAGGCTGCCGGCTCCGCCTACCATCAACAGGCGCGGGGCCTGGGCCGCCTTGGCGGCGGCGATGATGGCGCGCACGCCCATGACGTAGTAGTCGAATTGCTCGGCCTGGGCGTGGCCGCTGAAGGCGCTGATCACGGCATCAAAGCCTTTCAGCTGCTCGGCCAGCGCCGCGCTGTCCTGTACATCGGTTTTCACGGCGGAGAGGTTGGCTTGCGCTTCGATGCGTTCCGGGCGGGAAACCAGCGCGCTGACGTGGTGGCCGCGGGACAGGGCTTCTTTCAACAGGGCGGAACCGACATAGCCGCTGGCGCCGATCAGTGCGATTTTCATGGTGAGACTCCTGGTTTGATATTGGATTGGGGCGCCGCGACGCAGCGCTGATGGACGTCATCATGCGCTTTTCGATTGATTCGATAAACGGCTGAAACCATAATTGATTGTTATTGAAAATTTGACAGTTGATATGGCGAGAGGCGTAGAGAACAATCTGGAAGGGCTGCAGATCTTCGTGGCGGTGGCGGAAGCCGGCGGCTTCACCGCCGCCGCGGAACGGCTGGGCATGACCAAGGCGAATGTCAGCCTGCAGGTGGGCCGGCTGGAGTCGCAGCTGGGCGCGACGCTGTTCACCCGCACCACCCGGCGGGTGAAGCTGACCGAAGCCGGCCAGGCCTTGTATCTTGACGCCCAGCCGGCGCTGGCGGCCTTGCGCGACGCATTGCTGCAGGCCGGCCACGGCGCGGCCGAGCTGTCCGGCGTGTTGCGGCTGACTGCCCCGGTCAGCCATATGGCGGAATCGGTGGCGCCGGCCGCCACCCAGTTCCTCCGCCAGCATCCCAAGCTGCAGCTGGAGCTGCACGCCAGCGACCATATGGTGGATCTGGTGGCTGCCGGGATGGACTTGGCGATCCGGCTGGGCACTTTGCGCGATTCCTCGCTGCGGGCGCTGAAACTGGGGGAGTTCGCCCAATTGCCGGTTGCCTCGCCGGCTTATTTGAAAGCGCGCGGCGCGCCGGCCAGGCCGGAGGAACTGGCCGATCACGACTGGGTGGCGTTGACGCTGTTGAAAACGCCATTGAGCTGGTTGTTCAGCGGACCGGCAGGCGAGGAGGCGACAGTCAGGACGCGGGCGCGCATCAAGGTGGACTCCGCGGCCTCGCTGCGCACGCTGCTGCTGGCCGGGGCTGGCGTGTCGGTGCTGGATTCGTTCAGCGTGCAGGACGACATCCGCCAGGGGCGGCTGGTCCATCTGCTGCCTCAGTGGACGCTGCCCAAGGGCGGCGTCTACGCGGTGTTTCCGCCGGGCCGCCACGCGCCAGCGGCGGCGCGCGCCTTCGTCGAGTTCTACCGCGTATTGCTGGCGCGGCCGTCGCTGTCCGGCTGAACCCGGTTATCCGGCAGCGCGGCGGCCACCCGCGGCAGCACGAAGTCGATGAAGGTCTGGTACTTGCGCGACAGCGGCGTGCGGAACGGATGCACCAGATAGATGGGCCAGTAGTCGCAGTGCCAGTCCGGCAAGACCCGCACCAGCTCGCCGCTTTGCAGATGGCGCGCTACCGCGTAGTCGGCCAACAGCGTAATGCCGTGGCCAGTCAGCGCCAGATCGGCGCGCAGCGGGTAGTCGTTCAGATAAAGTTGGGCGCCCACCGGCTGGCGCAGCAACTGCTCGCCCTTTTTCAGCAACAGGCCATCGCGTTGTTCCGATTCCATCACCAGCAAGCGATGCGCGGCCAGGTCCGATGGCTGGCGGATGGCTGGGTGGCGCGCCAGATAGGCCGGCGACGCGTACAGGTTTTCGCTGGCGTAGCCTGCCAGCCGCGCCACCAGGCTTTCGTCATGCACGGTGTGCGAGCGCGCCGAGCGCAGGCAGAAGTCCAGCACATCGGCCACCGGGTCTTGCAGGCGGTTGTTGACCTGCAGCGATAGCTGCAATTCCGGATACAGGGCCGCCATCTCGCTCAATGCCGGTCCCAGCACGTATTGGGCCAGCGACGAAGTGGTGCTGATGGTCAGCGGCCCGGCCAGATCGCTCTGGGTCTGGTCCACCGCCATCCGCGCCTGCGCCATGGTTTCCCGCAGCCGCGCCGCGTGCGGCCGCAGCCGCTCTCCGGCCTCGGTCAGCGCCACCTTGCGCGTGCTGCGCAGCACCAGCACCGCGCCCAATTCACGCTCCAAATCCTTGACGCGCGAGCTGACCAGGCTCTTGTGGCAGTCCAGCAAATTGGCCGCGGCGGTGAAGCTGCCGGCGCGCGCCAAAGCATCGAAAGCCAGCAGGTTGTCGGGCGAGGGCATGGTTTTCATATCAGAACAATGAATCCGTTTTGCGGATTGATTCCGGAACAATCGGGCGATTATCCTAGCACGCATCTTTCGCTTGGCATGCCCGCTAAAAAGGCTTCGTTCTTTATCTGCTCTGTTTTATCCCCGCTTGTTTTGCTGCCAACGCGCCGGATGCGAATGCTGCCGCCTCAAAGACGAATAGGCGGCTTGGCTGCATGGGGGGCCGAGTTGAATGCTCAGCGACGCGCCGCTGACGCTTCCGGGGCGGTGACGGTCTTGGCGGGCATGGTGTCTCGCATAGTTTCCATCTGTTGAAGCAACCAATGAGCGAGCTTATGGTTGTCGTCATCGTTTTCTAAAGCCGCGTAATACACCATCCGCAGATGGAGGTTTTCGTCAATCGTCAGCTTGGTGGTTTCGAATGCCACCGGGCCGAGTCCGTGAAGATTTAGTCGCCTCCACCCAAGGTCCGGGCCATGGATATCCTGCTCTTGCCACCAGTTCCGAAAGTCCGGAGAGACTTCTTCTAGCTCCTTGATCAAAGAGTAAATATTAGGCTCCTGCCTCGCTTTTACGAAATCCCTGCGGAAGTGCGAGAGCACTTGCTGGGCCTGTTGTTCCCAAGGATCGAACAATGCTTTCGTGGGGCCATCGGCAAACAGCATCCATAGCAGATTGCGGCGTTCCGGAGCATGCCTGGAGAAGCGGAACACGCTATCGGCCGCCCTGTTCCACGCCAGCACGTCCCAATGCAGGTTGATGACGTAGGCTGGGCATAAGGTCAAGTTCGCCATCAGCCTGTGGACCACTGGCGGAACCAGGCATCCAGTTTTTCCAGACTCGGCCGGGGGACGTTGCTGGGTGAGTAAATACAGGTAGCGTCGCTCTGCATCGTCCAGTAGGAGTACGCGCGCCAGATTGTCTAGAAACGTGGCGGATACGCTGATCTCGCGGCCTTGTTCCAGCCACGTGTACCACGTGAGGCCCACGCCGGCCAGGGCCGCCACTTCCTCGCGGCGCAGGCCCGGCGTGCGGCGACGTTCCCCTGTCGACAGCCCGACATCTTTGGGATTCACGCGCTCGCGACGGCTACGCAAGAAATCTGCCAATTCCTTGCGAGTTCGTTCCATATTGCGAACGATTTTCATCGTATTTCTCAATGTAATAGCATAAGAAGATACATTGTAATGATTGAATGGCATTAATAAAATTTTTTTGCATATTGCCGGGATGGGTAAAGTGACCCGCGCGGCAGATGCTGAATCGCAGTTGCCATGTCACTGGAAAAGGATAAATGGGCATGTATCGACGCTTAATTAAAGGTGGCGGCCATCCTGGACTATCCCTTCGCACCGGTGCGACCACTGCTCGACCAGCAGCGCGCCTCGCAGACTTTGGCCAAGCCGATTGGAGAGCTGTCGCCTATGTACGACCGCATGGGCATGGAACTCGCCATCGGCCTGAACACCTGGCTAGCCGATTATCAGGTCGAACTCGTCCTCTAAATCTGCGCCATGAGCGCTTACTGCCGCGAGCGCGCTCATGGCCTTTTCTTTCTTTTGGAGTCTCGTATGCCTCGTTCCACGCAATCTCCAGTCTATCTCGTCGCCCTCGGAGCCTTTGCTCTGGGCATGGCGTCCTACGTCACGGCTGGTTTGATTCCAATGATCGAAACCGCCTTCGCTGTACCCGTCGCCCTCGCGGCACAACTGGTCACGGCCTTCACCCTGGCTTATGGGCTGGGCTCACCACTGTTCGTCGCGCTTTTGCCGGCCGAACGACAGCGCGGCGGACTGCTGGTCGCGCTGGGACTCTTCGTGTTGGCCAACGCGGGCAGCGCCTTGGCGACTGATTTCTCGGTGCTGTTGGCTTTCCGAGCCGTCGCGGGAGTCGGTGCCGGGGTCTACCTGGCCATGGGCATTTCCGCGTCGGCGGCGTTGTCGCCGTCAGAACAGCGTGGCAAGGCGATCGCCACGATTATGGGCGGCATGGCCAGCGGCACCGTGCTGGGCGTCCCACTGAGTCTGTTGCTGGCGGAACGGTTCGGGTGGGCTTCCGCATTGTGGCTGGTGACTGCGCTGGGCGCGATCGCCTTGATCGGGTTGATGCTGCGCTTGCCGGCCTTGCCAGCAGCAACCGCCACGCCACTAAAGGCCAAGCTGGCTTTGCTGGCAGATGGCCGTGTGATGGTGATCCTGCTGGTGTCATTGCTGGCCGCGATCGCCAGCTTGGGCATGTACACCTTTATTGCTCCGCTGCTGGCCGCCACTAGCCAGGGCCTGGCTCGCTCGGTGGCGCCTTACCTATGGGTGTGGGGCCTTGGTGGCGTGCTCGGCAGCTTCCTGATCGGCCCACTGGTGGACCGGATTCAGGGGCCGCTGCTAACACTGTGGATTATGCTGATCCTGGCTGTGGCTCTGTTCCTGCTGCCCACTGCCGCCATGCTTGGCGCCTGGCTAGTTATGTTGCCCATCGCGGCCTGGGGCGCAGTGGGTTGGGCGCTACAGGTGCCGCAGAACAATGAGTTGATTAAAGCGCGCGAACTACAGGGGGATGGCAACTTGGCAGTCGCGCTGAATGAGTCGGCGCTGTACTTGGGAAGTGCCATCGGCGCAGCCCTGGGCGGCGTGTTGCTGCTCCAGGAGTGGCCGGCAGAGGCGTTGGGGCACTGCGCAGGGGCGGTTGCCGTGCTCGGCGTGCTGGCGCAGTGCTTAAATCTGCGTAGAGGTTTAGCGGCCGCCGTTCGATAGGGACTGTCCGTATCGATGTGTTGGCCTTAGTCAGCGCCAGTTGGTGTGTGCTGCGTAGCACCCGCACCGCGTCCTGCTCGCGTTACAGCGCCTTGGCGCGGGCGCTCACCAGGCTCTTGTGGCAGTCCAGCAGATCGGCCGCGGGGGTGAAACTGCCGGCGCGCGCCAAAGCATCGAAAGCCAGCAGGTTGTCGGGCGCGGGCATTGTTTTCATATCAGGACAATTGGTCCGGGATTGCGCGTTTATCCGGCATATTGTAGCGACTATTCTGGCATGCATCGTCAACCTGACATGAAAGGCGAGGCGCCAGATGCGCTACCTCTACCGCTTGTACCCGTGGCTGTTTCAACGCGAAATCGCCCAGCGTTGCCGTTTCAGCCGGCGACGGCACTGGGAGATGGAGGCGCGGCGGGTCATTTTTTGATTGAGCCTCACGGGATTGGTTGCGGCCTTGGTGTGGTAGGCCAAGGCGGTTGGACCATCTGGGCATGTGGCTGGTCTCATGTATAGAAGGCGGTTCTGATACCGGCGGTGTGGATGGATTGAGGGGGAGTTTTGAAGTAGCGCTAACAAAAAAGACGCCCCGTTTCCGGGGCAGAACAAATGAGGAGAACGGGGGAGGCTCAGCGGTTCTGGAAACTTTGCAGCACGGTCAGCAGGCTGGTCAGATTATCCGCTACGCCGCCTTGCGACACTTTTTCGGTGCCGGCGGCGGCGGCCATGGTGTTCATGCTGTAGATCTGCATCACGCCCATATTGGCGGCGGCTTGCGCCAGCGTGTTTTGCTGCTGTTGGGCCGACACGGCGTTCTCGAACAAGATGCCGGTCGAATGCGCCATGGTCTGGTACATGGAGCCCATGGCCATGGCCGGCGCCTCGCCCAGCACTTTGACGTTGGATTGGGTGACGGCGTCGGTGATCTGATTATTGACTGCGGTCGGGAATGCCATTGCGTATCTCCTGGTTTAGGTTATGAAAATCAGCGGTTCTGGAAGGCTTGCAGCACGGTCATCAGGCTGGACAGATTGTCCGGGATGCCTGCTTGGGACACTTTCTCAGTGCCAGCGGCGTCGGCCATGGTGTCGACGCTGTAAATCTGCATTACGCCCATATTGGTGGCGGCCTGACCCAACGTGTTCTGTTGTTGTCGGGCGGACACCGCGTTTTCGAACAGGATGCCGGTGGAGTGGGACGCGGTTTGGAAAAGTGAACCCATGGCCATGGCCGGGCCTTCCGCCAACACCTTGACGTTGGTCTGGGTCACGGCGTCGGTGATCTGGTCATTCACGGTGGTGTACGCCATGTCTTAAATCTCCTTGTGTACGCTTAACGGCGGAACGATTGCAGCACGGTCATCAGGCTGGACAGGTTGTCCGGAATGCCGGCCTGAGACACTTTTTCCGTGCTGGCGGCGTCGGCCATGGTGTCCACGCTGTAGATCTGCATCACGCCGGTATTGGCGGCGGCCTGGCTCAGCGTGTTTTGCTGTTGCTGGGCCGAGACCGAGTTTTCGAACAGGATGCCGGTGGAGTGGGACGCGGTCTGGAACAGCGAGCCCATCGCCATGGCCGGGGATTCGCCCAGCACTTTGACGTTGCTCTGGGTGACGGCGTCGGTGATCTGGCTATTGACGGAGGTGTTGTAAGCCATGATTTAGCTCCGGTTGTGGATTAGGGACCGATCAGCGGTTTTGGAAGCTCTGCAGTACGGTCATTAGGCTGGACAGGTTGTCCGCAATGCCGGCCTGGCTGACTTTTTCGGTGCCGGCGGCGTCGGCCATGGTGTCCATGCTGTAGATCTGCATCACGCCCATATTGGCGGCGGCTTGCGCCAGGGTGTTCTGCTGCTGCTGCGAGGACACCGCGTTCTCGAACAGGATGCCGGTGGAGTGGGACGCGGTCTGGTACAGCGAGCCCATGGCCATGGCCGGGGATTCGCCCAATACTTTGACGTTGCTCTGGGTGACGGCGTCGGTGATCTGGTCGTTGACGGAAGTGGGGAAGGACATGCGTTTCTCCTTGCTGGAAATGAAAATGGGCGGATTGGGCAGCCGGTAAGGGCTGGGTCGGGTTCGCCGATTTGCCGGCGCCGGCTGCCTGCCCGAGCCTAGCCCCGCCGCCACGCGAGCAGCGGGCGGAACCGGTGGCTGAGGTTGAGCGGCCGGTTGTCTCGGCGGCGGCGCGAAGACCGGGGGCCGTGGCGCGGCAAACTGCGGCCTGACGACGGCCGCCGGGAAGCGATTGGCGGCGGGGCGTCTGGCAGGCCGCTTTCTGCGCCGGCTGAACCACGAGCGTATCCATCTGCTGAATGACATGGCTCAGCTCCGTGGCCGGGCGCGGCTTAGCGACGGAAGGACTGCAGCACGGTCAGCAGGCTGGTCAGGTTGTCGGCAATGCCGCCTTGACTGACTTTCTCGGTGCCGGCGGCGGCGGCCATGGTGTTCATGCTGTAGATCTGCATCAGGCCCATATTGGCCGCGGCCTGGCTCAGCGTGTTTTGTTGCTGCTGCGAGGACACGGCGTTCTGGAACAGAATGCCGGTGGAGTGGGCCATGGTTTGATAGATGGAACCCATGGCCATGGCCGGGGATTCGCCCAGCACCTTGACATTGGACTGGGTGACGGCGTCGGTGATTTGGTCATTGACGGAAGTCGGGAAAGACATGCGCAGCTCCTTGTTTTAGATGAGAGAAATAAGACACCGGGTGGAGGGGGCGGCTGGCCGTCCTCCCCAGGTGTTACTGCATGGACGGCGGCGCGGGCGGGATGTGAACGTCCGCAGTGGGCGCATTTGCGGCGGGGGCGGGCGAGGCATCGGCCATGTTTTGCGTTGCGGATATGGCTGGAGTGCTGGTCGGAGCCATTTGCGCATTGGGCGCGGCGGGCATCTCCAGCGCTGTCGGCTGCGGGGCAGGGGCTGGAGGAACCGCAGGCGCAGCGGAATTTGGCACCGCATCCTTGATCTGCAATTTCATCACCACCTCCTGCAACTGCGCGGACAGTGGGCCGAAATACTGCTGGAAGCATTGTTCCACTTCCTGCCGCGCTAGGTTGGACAGATGCTCGGCGATCTGGCTGAGCGCCAGCTGGCTCCCCGGCTGCAGGGCGTTCATTGCTGGCTGTAGCGACGATGGGCGCAGCTCGGCCAGGCTTTGCGTGCCTTCCAGTAGCTTGAGGATGGCCTGCTCTTCCGCCTCCTGCACTTGCAGCGCCTGGCTGGAGCTGGCCTGGATAGAGGACAACAGATCGCGCATATTGGCGTTGGCGTGATGATGGCCATTCGAGATGGCATGCTGGGTCTGTTGCCGGGCTTGCTGGATGGGTGCTTGGGCTGAGGGATTTTGCGTCTTCTGCTGAAACGCCATCAGCGTTTGCGCCTCTTGCGGCAGCAAAGAACGGCCCAGGTATTGTTCCGCTACCTGGCGCAAAGCGGGGTTGAGCGGCGCGTCAGCCATGGCTGGCATCCTGGGCTTGGCTCACCAGCGGGGCCAAGGCGCTGCGCATGGCCAAGAGCGCGTGCAAGACCGACAGGCAGCGGCTGTCGTCATGGCCAGCGGTGGCGTTCATCAAATCATTGGCCCAGGCGCCCAGATGGTTGCCCAGCAATTGCGAAACCTGCTCGTGCAGATGGTTCAGTTCGTCTTGCATGGCGTTTCTCCGTAAGAAAAGAATGAGAAAACAGCCCGCGCGGCTACGCCGGCGGGCTGTTGCAAGAACGGGTGAACGCTGCGTTTGTGAAGGCGTCAGTTGGCGACCGGAGTCTGGAACAAGGCTTGCTCGGCAAGGCGCCGCTTTTGCAGGCCCGGCAGCACGTTGCCGCCGGCCTTGTCCCACAACGGGAACTGTCCGGCAGCGCCCTGATAGTCACCCTGATTCAATAGCTTGAGCAGGGTGGAGCTTTGCAAATTGCCTAGCCCCAGGTTGTAGCTGAAGCTGACCAGGGCCGAGAACTGGTTGGCGTTGAGCAGCACCGTGACCAAAGCGCTGACTCCTTGTTCAAAGCGGGCCAAATCGCCCTGCAATAGCTGTTCGGCTTGGTCAGCGCTAATGGTAAGCCCAGCTGCCACATCCGGCCCGGTGTGGCCATAGCCTATGGTCCAAACCCCCACTTGATCCTGGTAGGCGCTCAGCCTTAAGCCTTCAGATTGCTTGATCAAATTAATGCCCGCGGTATTGGTTTGCATGCTTATCCTTTCAGGACTGGAGTAAATCGGCCTCGGTTGGGGCTTGGGTCAGCCATTGCCGCAGACTTTGGGCCAAGGCGGGGCCAAGTCCATTCAGAGTCTGCTGCAGCGACTCCATGCGCTCGTCCCATAACTGGCGGCCTTCCTGCTGCGCGGCGTTGAGCGCCAGCAGGGTGTCGCCGTCGCCGCGGGCCTCTTGCAGCGCCTGATGCAGCTTGTAGCCCTGTCCGCGCCAGGCGGCGGCCCATTGCAGCTGCCACAGCAGGCATTGCCGGGCGTATTCGGTCCAGGTGTCGTCGCACTGGCGGCCCAGCTCCAGCCAGGACGCCGCGCCGGCGCGCTGTTGCCAGGCCTCCCGCCATTGCTGTAAGGCCTGTTGCTGCCATTCGCTCAGTTTCTCGCCTCCGTTCAGCCCAGCCAGCAGCCAGGCTTTCCATTGTCCTTCTTCCGGCAGACCGGCGAAAACGAGCCGGCTCCAGTCATCGGGGGTGTTCGCGCTCATGGCGGTCTCCTTTGAGGCGTGGGCTGTTCAAGCGGTCCACCATCGCGCGGATCGCGGACATCTGTGGCGCGTTCTTGGCGTAGTAGTCCGGATTAGCTGGATCTTTGCTGCTGTAGCCCCAGAAATCCCAGCAGCCTTGCGGGTTGTGCATGGGGTTGCTGCGGATTTGCGGATATAGCACCACGATGCGGTTGCTGTCGGCCAGCTCGTTGTAGCCGGTGGAGGTGTAAAAGCGGTTGCCCATGCCCATGCCCATGCCCATGCCTATGCTTTTGTCGTTGCCGTTGTCTTGCTGGGTACAGCCATGGAACACCACGTGCGCGCGGCAGCTTTCCTTGCGGCAGGCGGCTGGGATATAGATATGGCCGATATCGGACAGCCCGGTATAGCCCTTCTTGGAGAACTCCGTCTGATCGAAGTCTCGCAACTCGCCGGACAGCTTGGCGACGGGCGGTTTCAATTGTCCGTACAGCTGGCGCAGGATGTCCTGCGACTGGAAAAAGCCGCAGTTGTTGAGATTGGGCGCGGCATTGGCCGGACAGGCCAAATCATCCTCATTGGCGGTGAGCAGCGCGTGGCCGGCGTTGACGTTGTCCACGTAGCGGATCTGGGCGTCCGGCACCCCGGCGTTTTGATAGAAGGCGCGGGTCTGCGCCACCACCTTGGACAGCACAATGCTGTCCGACGCGCCGGTGAAGATGTACAGCCGCTGGCGCTGGATATTGGCCACCGGGTCGATCAGGCCTTGGCCGGCGAACTTCTGCGCCGCCTGCCAGGCCGCCGCGCCGGAGGGGACCGGACCAAGCGGGCGCATGCATAGGGTGGTGGCGGTGGTCAGGAAACGCTCCGCACCATTCAGGCTGCCCAAACCGGCGCAATAGAACGGCCCGCCGGCCACGATGCCGGCGCCGGACACCGCGGCCGAGTTGGCCACGCTGAACTGCGCCGCCATGAAGGCGCCGGACGACAAGCCGGACACGGTGTTCTGTTTGGCGTCGGTTCCCAGGGCCGGCAGCGGCGCGGCGGCATGGGCCAGGCTGCCTGCGGCCAGCCACAGCGCGGCCAGCAAAGCGGATTTGAGGAAGGTGAGGCGCATGGTGGTTCTCCTTATGTGAGTTTCACTGGTTCAGTTTTTGCAGCTCATTGATGCTGGACCAGCCAACAAAGATCAGTCCCAATTCCGTGGCGCCGAACGAGTAAGGCAGCCCTACCAGAATGCCCATCGCCAGCCCCTTAGCCAGCGCCATGCCGGCATCGTCCATCTGCGTCAGCGCGGCGCTGGCTGTGGTGAGCAGCAGCAACAGCAGCCCGGCCAGCAGGAAGAAGCGGATCTTGTCCGGCAAGGCCATGGCTTTGGCCATGTCCAGCAGCATCACGTCCCATAACTTGTCCGCGGCCGGCGCCACGATGGCGGCCAGCAAATGCACCGGGCTCTTGCCCAGCTCCGGAATGCTGCCGCGCAAGATGCCCGCGGGCTGGGCGGCGCGGTTGTCCTGATCGGCGTTGTCCATGGCGTAGCGTCTCTATTCATGAAAGGCACGGCGCAAGCGGCGGCCTGGCCGCGCCGTGGGTGTTGATGGGACGGCGAGAGGGCTTTGTCGTGAACGGTGTCGGAGGGGCGTTGCCCGGTAGCGCGGGTTGGCCGCAGGCCATACCCGCGAATGGATAGGTCGCGTCTGTAGACAAAAACCAGGTTTCAATACTGCATGGAGTCATTGGCAATGGCTGTCATCGCCTGACTGTAGGCATCGAATTGGGCGGAGATGTCCCCGTCGTAAGGCGTGTCGTAGATCAATATCACCGCCAAGGTGATGGAAATGGAAACCGCGAGCGTGGCGATCATCACAAATTGCAGCGCAGGGCGTGAGAAATGCATCAACCAGGCCAGCAGGATGATCAAGATCTCCCCTATCAGAGAAATCGCCCAGGCCTCCGGAGGCACGGTCATCTCTTGATGGCAAAGCCTGGCATGGCGCGCCGCGTACAGCATCTCCAATTGCTGTGAAGCCTGTTGTTGCGCCGCCACCTGTCTGGGTGTAGCCGGCTGGAAGCCGCGCAATGCGGCGCTCACCTGTGCCAGCTCAGGGGTTCCCACCGGCAGAGTTTGGCCGCTCATTTGTAACGGCGCTTCTTTTACTACGATGGTGTTCAAATAATTCAGCAGCGGCTGTTTGATACGGGCAGCCAGATTCGTGTCGCCATTTTCCGCTACGCGGTAAAGGGCAACGCTGAGACGTGATTCCTGCTCTACCGCTTCCGTGGCGATATCGAAATGGGCAATCGCCCGCATCAGTAAGGCCGCGATGATCAGGCCGTAAAATACCCCAACCACCGCGATGATGATGCCAAGTTCGTCATTTTTGTCATGCTCCAGCCAGGGGCGCAGCGGCCGCAGCAGCAGTCCGCCGCAAATGGTTATCAGTAGTCCCAGTACGCTCCAGGCGGCTATTTGTTTTGCCGATGAGAGTGCGTTGAACGCATCTAGTAGCAGCATGAATGGTCTCCATGGATTGATTGGTATGAGATGTACGGTCAGTGCGATGAGGATGTGATTGGGGTGCGCAAGCACCGGCGAGTAGATTGGTTTGACGAATCCATGCCTTAGGCATGCGAAAGTAGGCTTTTGTATAGACCTGCTGATGGCCCGCTTTCGGCGAGAGCGCCTGGCCGGCGGCTGCTATTTCTTCACCGTGGTGACCGAGCGCCGGCAGCGCATCCTGCTGGAGCCCGATGTACGCGCTGCCTTGCGCGAGGCCATCCTGGCGGTGCGGCGCGAGCGGCCATTCGCCATCGATGGCTGGGTGTTATTGCCGGACCATTTGCACGCGATATGGACCCTGCCGGAAGGCGATGCCGATTACGCCATGCGTTGGCGCGAGATTAAGCGGCGAGTCACCCGCGCGGTGGGGCAACGGTATTTTCGGGCCGAATGGCAGAGCGCCCGCCGCGCCGCCAAAGGATGCGGCACCTTGTGGCAACACAGGTATTGGGAGCACCGCATCCGCGACGAAGCCGATTTCGCCGCGCATTTGGATTACGCGCATTTCAACCCGGTCAAGCACGGCCTCGCCGCGAGCGCGGCGGCATGGCCGTATTCGACGTTTCACCGTTACGTCCAGGCAGGACGATATCCCGCCGATTGGGGCGGCAAACCGTAGCGCGGGTTGGCCAAAGGCCATACCCGCGGAATGCGGCGGAGAAGTGGTGCGTGGCGTTGTGGAAGGGGCAAAGGCGATGAAGGGCGGTGATCGTGTGAATCGCGGGTATGGCCCATTGGGCCAACCCGCGCTACGGCATTGTTTCTATAAGTGGGCTTTTAATAAAAATCGATTGTCCATTGTGTTTCAAACCAATTGAAATCATTGGTGAGGCGTTGGAATTTTATTTTGTCTCTCATTAGGCATTCTGTCATGTGTGATATGGATTTGTTTTTGTTACTTTCGCTTTCGAGTCTTAGTTTTCTGGCTATTCGTACTGCACCGTTAACTGTTCCATCAGAAAGGAAAGTGTTTTTTTCTGGATTTTTGATTTCATTTACTAGGTGATTAATAAGCTTTTCTGTTAGTTTTGACATGTAATTTTCAATATTTGTAATCTTATCTATCTCGTAAATGGCTACTTTATTGTCTTCTCCGTATAGGCGTGCCAATGCATTCGTGCGGTCAGTGGAGTTGTCAGAAAATGGTTTTGTTTTTTTTATTGAATGGCCAAGATATTGTGCTAGCTTATGCCCGCTCCCAATTAAGTAGTAAGAGAGAGAAGTGTCCTCGTTTGAGGAGATAAATATTGGATTGAATGATACATTTCCAATTTTTTTTACATTTATTAGAACTGCTTGTTGGTTTATAAGCATCTTATTCTTTTCGGATAATTTCACTGATTCTTTATTTAGAGACCCCTTTTCTAAAGTTTTACTTTGTAAATCAACTATTGAATATTTTTTATCAATTTCTATTTCGGATGCTGCGTTAAATCCTATAGTTGTTATTCCCTCTTTTTTTATTATTTCCTCAAGCTCACTTATTTGTTCTTTTTTTATTTTATTAATGTTTGTTACATTGTCATCCACTAGCCATGCTGTTTCAATTCCTACTTTTTTTATTATTTCTAGCGCGGCTAATCGACATGCCCCAAACCCAGTTAGCTGAATTCCAGAGTGATTTGCTCCTCCTATTCGAAATCCAATTATTGTTATGTCTTTGAATCTGCTGAGTATTTTTTTGTACTTAACGTACTCGGAGTCATGAACGATTATCCAAAGCTTACGGCCGGTTAAACTTGGGTCGTACCAAATGGTTGATGCAGTTGTTACATGGTCTTGATTGGGGTCATGTTTTTTAACTAATTCGCCATCAAGTAGTTTTTCAGCAATCCAAATGGCGCGATTGCTGGAAACTACCAATATGGGTGATTTGTCATCTTCTATTTTTAGTATTTTTTCAAATTGATATTGTATTCTTTTTTTCTCGCCTGTTATGGACTCGAGTTCTGTGACTCTGTTTTTTATTAACTCGTCAATTGTGAGTGCCTCGTTTCCGTCTGTTATATTACTTTTATGTATAGGGCTATATTTATCAGTTATTAAATTTGATGCTGGATTGTAAGTGCTATTTATGTTTATTGGGATACTGGTTTTTGGCCAAAGTTCTATATTTAAATTGTCATCATATGACGTGATGTTGTTTGCCTCATTGTTTGTTTTTTTCTCTTCCAACATGATAGTCCTTTCGTTTTGTTGTGGGTGGCTACTTGAGGTGTCTATTGAAAGTCTTATTTTTCGCCTGAGTTTTAATTCTTAATTCAGAGGAGGTCCATGTGCTTAGGTTAAGTTGTGGGGTGGTTTTGCATTTTGTATTGGTGCATCCTATTGCATGCAAATCTTGAATTTTTACTAATTAGTAGGTTTCAAGGTGCACTTCTGTTGTAAAGCAGTTTGGCCAAGAAATATTAAGTGATCCTTGAATGATTTTTTGGCGTGTAAACTGTTTTGCACAGATGGGTCTTTGTGTAATTCAAAGTGTTGAATATGCTATGTGCTCTTGGAGGTAACTAATTTCTGATATTTTTCTAAACTCTGATCTATCTTGTCCAAGGCAAAATGCGCCGCCTCGCCTTCCATTGCCCCTGCCGCCGCCGCCACCGCGGCGGCGGTGCCGACCAATAGATCGGTGATCAAAATCCCTAGCGCGTCCTCGATGCCGCCTTTGACGTCCTCGGCGGCGAATTTCTCGGTCATGTTTTTCAGCAGCACGCTCTTGCTGGCCAGGGCCAATTTGCTGGCGCCGTCGAAGTAATTGGCGCCGGCCTGGGCCACCAGGCCGCCGGCCTGGGTGATCATCATGTTGGGCGCGACGGCGATTTGGTTGCCGGCGTAGGCGGCGGTTTCGCTATTGGAAAGCTGCACCGCCTGCACGATCTGGCTGTTCAGCGCGTCGCTGCCGCCGCCGCCGGTCGGCGCGGTGCTGAGTTTTTCCGTGAGGCCGCGCAGCGGGCTGGCGGAGGGCGGCGGGGCGGCGGGCTGGGGCGGCGCGGCCGGGGCGGCGGCGGGCGCAGGCTGGCTGTTGGCAGCCGATGCCGACGCCGAGGGGGAGGGCGGCGCGTTGTCCGTTGGCGTTGGCGTTGGCGTTGGGGGCGAGGCGGCTGGCGCGCTATTGGGCGCGGGGGCGGCGCTCTCTGCGGCAGGGGGGGCGGCGGGATTGGTGGCTGCGGCAGGCGCGTTTGCGTCCGCCGGTGGCACGGCGTCGCCGCTGGGGCTGGGCGCGGCTTGCGCCGCCGATGAGGGGGCGGCTCCGCCGCCCAGCTTGTTCTTGATAAAGTCTGTCAGGCCCATGCTTCCATCCTCCCTGGCTTAATGGCGTCAGCTCTTGTCGCCGACGGACAGGATCATGGACACCGCTTTGGAAATCACCGCGCTGTTGATCTGGTTCAGCGCCTGCTGGCTGTGCACCGAGTTTTGCAGCGCCAGGCCGGCGGAGTGGCTGGCCACTTGGTATAGCGAGGCCATGGCCTGGGCCGGGGCTTCGGCCACGACCTTGACGTTGGTCTGGGTGACGGCGTCGGTGATTTGTCCGTTGACTGCGGTGTTGTCTGCCATGATTGCTCCTGGTGTCGGGGTCGAAGAGGGATGCGCGCTTCATGCGCTTGCCATAGGGACGCCGCCGCCTGGCGCATGTGAAAAGTTTTTCCAAGGTTACAAATCCAGGCTGCCCGCGCGGATGGCGCGCAGCGCTTTTTCGTAGGGTTCCGGCGAAACGCTGATGTCGCCGTAGAAAGGCGTGTCGTAGATCAGGATGATGGCCAGCACGATGGAGATGGAGACGGCCATGGCGCAGGTGAGGAAGAAGTGCACGCCCTTGCTGGGCACATGCATCAGCCAGGCGAAGAACACCAGCAGCACCTCGCCTATCAGGCTGACGGTCCAGATTTCCCAGGGAATGGTCATGGCCTGGTTGAACAGCCGGGTGTGGCGGCTGGCGTAAAGTTCGTTGAGTTTGTTTTGGGCCAGGGTCAGATATTCCGCTTCGCGGTGAGTGGCGGGATGGACCGTGGCGAGGATTTTGCTCAGATGGCCTAGCTGCGATGAGGAAACCGGCACTTCTTCGCCTTTTTGCTGGCGCGGCCATTCATGCCGGATCACATTTTCCAGATAGCTTTGCAGGCCGGTTTTGACTTTATGGCTGGCTTCTGGCAGCCCTTGGGCGCTGAGGCGGTACAGCGTGCTGGAGAGGCTGGCTTCGCGTTCCGCGATTTCCATGGAGGCGTCGAAATGGGCGATGGCTCGGACGAGCAGGGCGGCGATGATCAGGCCATAGAAGATGCCGACTACGGCGATGATGACGCCGACTTCGTCGCTCTGCTTCTCCGTGATGTGTTCTGGCGCGAAACGGCGCATGACAAAATGGGTGGCAATGGCGATGGCGCAGCCGGATATGGCCCAGGCGGCGATTTGCAGCGCAGAGGGCATCGATATGAAGTGCAGCAACATAAAGTTCATCCTTGAGGTCTCCGTGGCGGGTGGGCGGGCGGCCAGGGGCGATGTCCGAAGGGGAAAAGCGCTATATGGGAGCTTGCCGCCTGGCCGATGGTGGGCGGCGTTGCCGCGCGTCATGCCGGCGAGGATTTGGCTGCAAGAGGCGGCGAAGGCTGCGAGGACGGCGGAGATTCGAGCGGCCTGGTCTCCAGAGTTTTGCTGAAGGCTTGCAGCAGCAGCTTGACGCCTTCTGGCATGGCTTGTTGCTCGGCTTTGATTTCCACATGGTAGTGGGCGCTGTTGCTCTGGTTGCTGTCTTGCTTGTCTTGTCGAGTCTGGCTGGACGCGCGCGCGACCGTTCCCTTCAGCTCCACGCCAAACACGCCCCAGCCGGCGCGCGCGTCCCAAGTAGCATCGCCTTCCTGCTTGCTGGCGTTCTGGTCGTTGGTTTCGCGTTCGAAGCTGGACTTCACTTCCATGTCGAAGGCAATGTCCACCGATTGGATGGCAAGCGCCGGCAATTGCAGCAGTGTCATCACCGGGAGGTTGAGCGTCAGGGCCGATGAGGCGGGGCCGTTGCTGGCCGATAGCTCGATGGCGGCGGTCAGCGGCCGGTAGCCGGTCAGTTTGCCCTGGGCGTCAGTGACGCGGCTGAAGCCGGTTTCCAGCAAGGTTTGGGTTTGCGCCAGCGCCAATCCGTGTTGTGCCTGGACAGCGGCCTGCAGCGGCCCGCCTATCAGCGCCTTCATCGGCAGGCCGGAAAAGTGCTGGGCCATGCTCAGCAGTTTTTCATCGTTTGTGTCAGGCATGTTTTCTCCTTTGACGGTGCGAGGTTTAAGTGGGCAACTGGGCGTTAAGCAGTTTTTCGTAGGCGGCGACCAGCTGCCGATAACCGGCTGGCGGCTCTTGCGCCTGAATGACGATTTTCAGCTCGGCGGTTTGTTCGTCTTGCCGGCGCATCGATACCAGCACGTCGGCAGCGTCTTCGTTTGCTTCGCTGTGCGCCTGTTCCGCCAGCGCCAGACTGAGGGTGGTCAGCACTTCCACTTTTTCAATCGCGTAGCTTTTCAGCGGCAGCAGCGCGATCAAGGGCACTTGCACTTCGTGGTGTTCTAGCGTTACCGCGCCGTTGCGGCATACTTCTTTGGGCACATTCATGCCCACCATGCGCGCGGTCCAGGCGCCTTCGGGAAAGCGCAGCTTGGGGTCTTGCTCGCGGTCCGGCACGAAGAACTGGCGCAGTTCCTCAATGTGTTGATGGCTGACGCTGCGCTGCGCTTCAATCACGGCCTTTTTCAAACCGCTGATCAGATTGCTTAGCGTGGTGGTCATTTCCGGCGCTCCGGGCGTAGGGGATAGGGTGATGTAGTCAGGCTGCCCAAGCGGAAAACGCGCCGTTCTTGTTTGGGGGCGGCTTGCGACTTATTGCTTCGGGCATGCCGCAGCAGGCCGGCCAGCGCGATGATCCCTAGGGCCGTCAGGCCCGCATCCGCAGCATGGGGCAACAGCACCGGCTGCAGGGCTGCTGCGGGGGCGATTCGCAACAGCTGGCTTAGTGGGTATGCGCAGCAGAGACAGCACAGTTCAAACCAGGGAAGTGAGCTATGGGAGCGAGGCAATAACAAGGCCAGCGCTCTCTCAAGCAACAGAGCTAGTAGGGTGCACAGCGCGAAGGCGCTGGCAAACGAGGGGGGGTAGAAGTGGGTCATATGGCCTGGGTCCTTGGTTTTCAAAGGGGTTGAACCGACAGTTGATTCGAGGAACGGGCGCCGGCGGGCGGCGTGAAAGCGGTTTCCAACTGCTTGCGCAACGCTTTGCGCAGCAATTCCACCCGCTTGCGCGCCAGCGCTTCGTTGATGCCCAGCTGTGCGGCGATTTGCGGATAGGGCAGGTCTTCCTCGAATTTCAGACGGAACAGTTGTTGCTGTTCCGGCTTGAGGGCGGCGATGGCGCTGTCCATGCGCGCGAGCTGCTGCTTCAGGGAGAGCTGCTGTTCCGGTGTGGGGGCGCTGCCGGCGTGCGCATGCACCGGATCGCTGTCCAGTTCGGTGTCGGGATCGATCACCTTGCCTTCCCGACCCTTGCGGCGGACATGGTCGAGAAAGGCGTGGTTCAGCGCCAGGAACAGAAAGCCCGCCAGGTTTTGCACCTTGTCCGGCGAGTGCTGCAAATACAGGTGGACCTTGAGGGCAGTGTCCGACAGCAGCTCGTCGGCGCGGTGGACATCGCCTTTGCACAAATGGCGCGCGCGGCGTTGCAGCTTGGCGTGGACCTCGCGCCAGACTTGATCGAAACAATGGCCCAGCGGGGGCATGGGAGCGATATTTTGGTTCAGCATTTCGCCATCCGTTCATGACAATGGGGATTGCAGGATGGCGAAATGCAAGAGGCTTATCTGTTACTTATGTGACATGTGAATGCTAATTGAATTTAAAATAGGCATTTGTCTTATCAATTCTGTCTGGCAATTTCTTGCAGTCGGGAGGGGTCGCACACTTGCAGCGCATGGCGGGACAGCTGGATCAGCCCGGCGCGCTGCCATTGTTTCAGCTGCGCGTTGAGCCGCGGCCGGCTGGCATTGAGCATGGCGGCGAGTACGGTCTGATTGACAGTCATGGGCAGGATGGGGCCGCCGGGGCCGGCTCGTCCGCGTTGATCGATTTCCATCAGCAGATGGCGTGCCAGTCGCGCCTCCAGCCGGTACAGGCAGACGGTTTCAACAAAGTTGCTGACGCGCTGCAGCCGCTTGCACAATTGCTCTTGGACGCGAGCCATCAGCAAAGGCTCAGCCTGCAGCGGATGGAAATGCTGGCGGTGCAGCAGCAGCAAGCGGCAGTCGCGGCTGAGCTGGGCGGTGCAGGTGCGCCGCCCTGGGTGCAGCAGCGCGCTTTCCCCCACGATGTCGCCTGGGCCAGAGCTGTCGATGATGACTTCGTGTCCGTCGGGTTCCTGAAGCGTGTGGTAGGCGTTACCCTGCAGTACCACTCCGATGAAGTTCTCCGGATCGCCGCGCAAGAACAGCAGCCGTGTTTGTTTACCGCTGATCAGGGTGGCATGACGTTCGATGTGGCTCAGCACATCCGGGGGGAGGCTTTCGAACAGTGGAAAACTGTCCAGTCGTATTGTCGGGGTTGAGCGGCGTGAAACAGCGGGTGGGGTGTGCATCGTAATTCCGCAAAAGGTATGGCAAGTTGAGTCAGGCAGCTTGGCGGCCATGGGACGCTATCGACAAAGCGGTAGATCAAGGTTGATGGCATTGGCCATGGCTATGGCATGCACAGGGGAAACGGCGTGCGCGGACATCTGTGAATGACATGTTCATTTTGCGGTGCTGCCTGGAGCGTCCCGCTTATCGCCGCGCCTGCCGGATGCCTTGAATGGTTGACAGCCAGATTACAAGCCGATAAGATGCGCCGCTCTGGAGGGATTCCCGAGCGGTCAAAGGGATCAGACTGTAAATCTGACGGCTCTGCCTTCGAAGGTTCGAATCCTTCTCCCTCCACCAGATTCAGCAAAAAGCCAGGCTTCGCGCCTGGCTTTTTTGCGTTTTCAGCGGCGCGGCGGGCATAATCGCCGGCATTGTCTAGCGGAGTGGGAAATGAGCATGATCATTGCGGAATCGAGGGTGGAATCCATGGTGGTGCACCGGGTGGGCAACCCGACGCGCGGCGAGCCCTTGCAACTGTCCGAACGCACCACGCTGGTGGATGAAGCTGTGTCCGGCATGCTGCTGGACGGCTATCTGAAGGGCATCGTGTCCGATCGCAAAAAGCACCAGTTCGTCCACGAGACCGACCTGAATCTGAACGAGGTCTACCATTACAGCCGCCAGTTCTTCCGCGGCGAGGTCGATTTTCTGGAAGTCTCGCAGCGCATCGCCAAGCATTTGTACGGCCGCTCGCAACACCCCAATATCAGCGCCGGCGACTTGCTGGTGATCCAGTTTGCCGGCCTCACCGACGGCGAGCGCGAGTTGCGGGCGCTGGGCGTGTTCAAGTCCGAGATCCGCGACGACTTCCTCACCATCATCGAAGGCGGCGGCGTGTTCGACATCAGCCACGCATCGGGCATCAATCCACGGCTGATCGACAAGGGCGCGCTGATTCTGGAGCACGGCCCCACGGTCTACGCGGTGGACCGCTTGAGCCGCGAGGCCAAGTTCTGGCTGGACGATTTCCTCAAGGCGCTGCGCGTGCCGGACAAGGCGTCCAGCAGCAAGATGCTGGCCAGCGTGGTGGAGCAGCTGTCGGGCGAGATCGAAGATCCGGTCGAGCAGGCGCGCTTCAAGGACGAGCTGCTGACCCTGGTGGAAAGCCAGCCGGAGGAGGTGCAGGCCAAGGCGCTGACCGCCGCCGCCGAGCGCTTTGTGCCGCGCGAGCAGGTGGAGGAGGCGCTGGGCAGCGCGGCGGAATCCTACGGCTTTGAGCTGGACGACGAGGCGCGGCTGCCGGCCAAAGGCGTGGCCAAGCAGCTGGAGAAGACGCTGTCGCGCTACGGCGTGGGCCACGGCATCAGCGTGCTGTTGCCGTCCGGCATCACGCTGAAGAACATCCAGTCGCAAAATGACGGTGAGGGTGGGCTGACGCTGACGCTTTTTCTGAACAAGCGCGATCTTTAAATCCGGCTAGGTTCAAAACAAAACGGCGACGGTCGCAAGGCCGTCGCCGTTTGTGTTTTCTGAATCCCGCTTAGAGCCGCTAACCAAACCTCGTTAGAGAACCTGAGCCAACGCGCCGACGCAGGCAGTACTGAGAGGATGGCAAGGAGGCGCTGTGTAGGATCAGGGATTTTGCTTAGCGCATGGTGAACTCGACCGACCATTCCAGCGTGGCCGGATTGTAATAGGTGATTTCGGCGTTGCAGAAGGCGCCGCCGCTGCCGGTGGCCGTCTTGTTCCATTGCGGCACTTTCGGAATGACGCCGTTATTTAAGAGGCCGCCCGGCTTGGGCGCGTTGACGAAGGTGGTACGGAATTCGCATTGACGGATGCCGTCGGTGTAGCGGACGAAGGCATAGTTGACGTCGGGGCTGAGTGGGCTGCTGACAAGATAGGTGTCGCTGGAGTTGGCCTTGACCAATTTACCGGGCTTGGGTGCGGCATTGGCATAGGTTTCGTTCTCATTTTTGCCGATTGGCTGGTAGCTGACATCCCTTTGGCTTTGATTTTTGAATGTGATGGTAACGGCAGGGCCTGCCAGTATGCTAGTTGAGACGATCGACAGCGCGAGTGCAGTCAGAAGGTGCTTGTGTTTCATATTGGTTTTGCTTGTGGGTTGGAAATAGGGCCTTTGTCTAACTGGCGAATGGGCAACCAGATTGCGTCCTCTCGATCGTGATCCACGATCTCAGGTTCTAGTCTGATTCGATTTTTCAACTGTTCGACGTAATCTGATGGATAACGCGCCTGTTCTAATACCGGCAGGTTCTGATAATGGCGCAATACTTCCTCGAAGAATCCACGCCGGGTGCCAGAGCTTTCATATTCTGCACGGGCGGCTTGCACTGCTTGGCGTCTCCAGGCTTGTTCCAGATCGCTGGCGGCATAGTCTGCGGCGCGCCGCTCATTGACAGTAAAACGTCCGCTGTCGTCATTGACGATGGCGGTTAATTGTTCTCGGCTTAAACCCGAGAAGGGATTGGGTACGTTTTCTTTGCCGCTTTGGCGTGCATGAAGGAAGGCGGTTGCAGATGCTGCCAATTGCAGTCGCGCGGGGTCATCGCTTTGCGGTGTTTGCCTGTCGTATTCGTTTTGGCGAGCGTGGTAAGAGGGGCCGCTGATCTGGTTCATCGCCTGGTCTGCTAGGCTTCTTTGCTCCGAGGGAGGCATGCTGCTTACTCGGGTTTCCATCAATTGGGTGCTGTCTGCCAGCAGTCGTGCAAGCGGCGAAATCTGCGTTTCCACGCTGCCGGGGATCGCGGCGCTTCCCGTGGTGACCGGCTTGGCCGCGTCTGAGCGCGGGCTTGTTGCGACAGGGGAGGACGATGAGCTGATTGCATTGAGCATGGGCTGCCTCCATTTGGCTGATTGGCAAGCTTAAAAGCATAATTAATTAAAAATACATAATCAATGTAAATATTGATAGGGTATGAAAGGCGTATTGACCCAAGCGCGTGGTCTTGACTCGTCGGTGCTTGCGGGGGAGGTGGGCTTTAGCGCGATGCCAGCCACAGCGCCAGCAGCGGCGCTAGGTTGAACACCAGAACCAGGATTTTATAGAGGCCGATGCCGCCGTAGTTCAACAGATCGAAGGCCGGTTCGGACAGCCGGAACCAGCGGCTGTGCATCCTGTACAGCCAGCCGTGGAAGCAATGAAAAACGCCAAACCAGAGGATCAGGATGGCGTAATGAAAGACCAGGTTGAGCAGCAGCAGGCGTTCGATTTGGGCGATGTCCATGGAGAGGCTCCGGGATGGTTCGAGAGCGTAGGATGCTCATTTACATGGCATTATCATGCTTGTAGCATGCAGAGGCATGCTTGAAATAAAGTCCTGCGGCGCGGCATCAGCATGCGTGCCTATCCGCGAACCTGAAAAGCGAATCACGATGCATTGGTATTTCTCAGTTTTGTCCAAGTACGCGGTATTCAGCGGCCGCGCGCGGCGCCAGGAGTATTGGTATTTCGCGCTGACCAATCTGATCATCAGTCTTATGCTGTTGGTCATTCAGCACCGCGTGCTGGGCAGTCAGAACCAGTGGCTGACAAATATTTATTCACTGGCGCTATTGTTGCCGTCATTAGCCGTATCTATGCGCCGTTTGCACGATATCGGCCGCAGCGGCTGGTGGATGTGGATCATGTTCATCCCTGTGGTCGGCGTCCTCATCTTGCTGGTGTTTCACTGCCAGGATAGCCAAGCGGGCGGCAATCAGTACGGTCCCTCGCCAAAAGACGCGTGAGTGGCTAGCCCGATATGCGAAAAACCCGCCAATCGGCGGGTTTTGTCTTGAGGGCGATGCGTGGCTTATGCCTGCAGCGCCAGCGTGCCGCTGCGGCCTGGGATTTCGCCCATGACGACGCGGCCTTTCGGTAGTGCGGCGGCATCCAGGCTGTGGAACAGATCGACGCAGCTGACCAATTGGTAACCCTGGCGCGTCCAGCCGGCGAGCAGGCGGTCGAAGGTGTCCATCAGCCGCATGCCTTCCAGCTCCGCGTGCAGGGTGTAAACGTGGCCGGTTCCCGGCGTGGCTTCAGTCAGCTTCAGCAGATGCTCATGCACGTTGTCGTTGCTGAGGCCGTCCAGTCCGATCAGTTCGTCCAGCGTCGGCAGCGTGGTGGGCAGCTGCGGCACGCCCAGCGGCTGGCCGACGGCGTCCACCGGCTGGAAGGCATGCGTGCCGCGGCCGTCGGACGCGTAGAGCATGTCCAGCTCTTTCTGGTACGCCAGCGCGGCGTCGTTGATCTGCCAGCCGGCCGCGCCGTGGGTGCAGGCATTCTCGCCGAAGATCTCGCGGAAGCGATCGGCGGCTTTTTTCATCTCGGCGCGGGTCCAGGCGGCGTCCTTGCCGGCCACGTAGTCCTGCCACTTGATGTGGTCCCAGCAGTGGATGCCCACTTCGAAGCCCGCGTCGCGCACCCCGCGCAGCAAGGCTGCCTCGCGCTTGCCGATGTCGGGCCCCGGCAGCACGGTGCCGTACAGCAGGGTGCGGATGCCGTAGTGTTCGACGACCGAGGTGCGCGAAACCTTGGACAGGAAGCCGGGACGGAACACGCGCTTGATGGCGCGGCCGGTGTGGTCCGGGCCCAGGCTGAACAAAAAGGTGGCGCCGGCCTGGTGGCGCTTGAGGATGTCCATCAGCCGCGGCACGCCCTCGCGGGTGCCGCGCCAGGTGTCGACGTCTATTTTGAGTGCGAGTTTTTTCATGGTGTCAAAGTAGGGCGGAAGCCCGGCCATGCCGGGCGTTCCGCCAAGCTGTAATTGGCGGCCAGTTTACCGTTTTGCCGCCGTCAGCGCTGCGTTGATGAAGCCACTTTTGGCTTCGGTGTAGCCGGCGCGGTCGTCGCCGTATCTTTCCGCCAGCTCTTGTTTCAACGCGACATAGCTTGCGGATAATTGCGGGTCCGCGCGCAGCGCGTCGCGGAACAGCAGCTTGTCCCGCCAAAAAACCGAGCCCAGAGCCACGGCATGCAGATGGATTTGGCGCGGCGGATGGGCGGGCTGGGTGAAGTAATGCCGGTCCGGCATGGCAGCCGCCATTTGCGGCTGATGGTTGAAATCGATGGCGGACAGCGCCGCGAAATACGGCTCCAGATCGCTCAGCCGCGGCAGGCCCAGCATGATGTCGATGATGGGTTTGGCGCAGAGGCCAGGCACGGCGGTGCTGCCGATGTGCTCAATGACTGCTTGATTTCCCAGCTTGTCCAACGCGGCGCGGATAGTCGCTGCCGCTTGTTCAAAGCGTTGCGGCCAGCCAGGGCGGTAGGGAACGATCTGCAGGGTGTCGGCCATGTCTGGAAGTAGGGCGGAAGCCCCAAAGGGCGTTCCGCCATCAGAGGCTTGCGGGCGCGCGGCGGAACGCCCGGCAGAGCCGGGCTTCCGCCCTACGGCTTGGGGATTACACCGACAGATCGCGGCTGGCGGCGACTTGGTCGCGGTAGTAGTCGTAGATGCCGCGCAGTGCGTCGGCCATGGTCACGCCCGGCTTCCAGTCCAGATCGGCCATGGTGTTGGCGATCTTGGGCACGCGGTTCTGCACGTCCTGGTAGCCCTTGCCGTAGTACTGGCCGGAGGTGGTTTCTTCAACCTTCACCTTGTCGGCGTTCAGCTGGTATTCCGGGTAGACGCGGGCCAGATCCAGCATCATCTGCGCCAGTTCGCGGATGGAGTAGTTGTTGGCCGGGTTGCCGATGTTGTAGATCTGGCCGGAAGCTTTGCCGTCCTTGTTCTCGATGATCTTCATCAGCGCGCTGATGCCGTCGTCGACATAGGTGAAGGCGCGCTTTTGATTGCCGCCGTCCACCAGCTTGATGGTCTCGCCGCGCACGATGTGGCCCAGGAACTGGGTGATCACGCGGCTGGAGCCTTCCTTCGGCGTGTTGATGTTGTCCAGGCCGCCGCCGATCCAGTTGAACGGGCGGAACAGCGTGTAATTCAGGCCCTCTTCCATCGCGTAGGCGTGGATCACGCGGTCCATCAGCTGCTTGGAGCAGGCGTAGATCCAGCGCGGCTTGTTGATCGGGCCGTAGATCAGCTGGGAGTTTTCCGGGTCGAACTCGGCGTCCTGGCTCATGCCGTACACTTCCGAGGTGGACGGGAACACCAGGTGTTTTTTGTACTTCACGCACTGGCGGACGATGGGCAGGTTGGCCTCGAAGTCCAGCTCGAACACGCGCAGCGGGTTGTTGACGTAGGTGGACGGGGTGGCGATGGCCACCAGCGGCAGCACCACGTCGCACTTCTTGACGTGGTATTCGATCCACTCCTTATTGATGGTGATGTCGCCTTCGAAGAAGTGGAAGCGCGGATGGTCCTTCCATTCGGCCACGCGGTCGGCATGCATGTCCATGCCGTAGATTTCCCAGTCGGTGGTTTCGATGATGCGCTTGGTCAGGTGGTGGCCGATGAAACCGTTCACGCCCAGGATCAGTACTTTCTTCATTGGATGTCCTCACTCGCCCATAGGCGGAATAATCGAATTCTTTTACAGCGTCAGCGCGTCGGTTCCAACGCGGCCGGCGAAGTTGTCGGCAGTCAGCGGCAGGCCTTCCAGCTCCGCTTCCAGCACCATCAGGCGGCCGCCGTCGGAGCAGCGCAGCCACAGTTGGCCGTCGACGGCGTAAAGCTCGGCGCGCGCGGCAGGCTCGGCAAAGCCGGCGCGCAGCGTTTTCCACAATAACAGGCGGCCGGCGGCGGTGTCGGCGAAAGCGCCTGGAAACGGCCGCGTCAGCGCGCGCACGAAGTTGTGCAGTTGCGCGGCCCCGGCCTGCGCGTCGATGCGGCCGTCTTCCGGCTTGCGCCCGCCAAAATACGCGCCCAGGCTTAAATCCTGCTGGATATGCGGCGCGCTGCCGGCGATCAGGCCGGGCAGGCTGTGCCACAACACCATTTCCGCCGCCAGCGTGACCTTGGCGAACACTTCGTCGGCGCTGTCGTCCGGCAGGATGGGCACCGCCATCTGATCGACGATGGGGCCGTTGTCCGGCTTGATGTTCATCTGGTGCAAGGTGGCGCCGGTTTCGGCCTCGCCATGGATGATGGCCCAGTTGATCGGCACCCGGCCGCGGTACTTGGGCAGCAGCGAACCGTGCATATTGTACGCGCCGCGACGAGCGGCTTCCAATAGCGGCGCCTTCAGCATGTGGCGGTAATAGAAGGAGAACACGAAATCGGCCTGGCAGGCTTGGACCTGTTCGACGACCTCCGGCGCATTCGGGTCATCCGGCGTGATCACCGGAATGCCGTAGTCGCGGGCGGTCTGGGCTACGCTGCCAAACCAGATGTTCTCGTTCGGGTTGTCCTGATGAGTGACGACCAGCGCGACCTCGACGCCGCGGCCGATCAGCGCCTTCAGGCAGCGCACGCCGACGTTGTGGTAGGCGAAGACGACGGCGCGGCTCATGCTTGGCTTTCCTTCTGCTCCAGCACCGCCTGGATCACGTAGCGCGGCCGGGAACGCACTTCCTGGTAGATGCGGCCGATGTATTCGCCCAACAGGCCGATGCCGAACAGCGCGATGCCCACCAGGAAGAACACGATGGCGAACAGCGTGAACACGCCGCCCACTTCCGGTCCCAGGATCAGCCGGCGCAGGATCAGGTAGATCACCAGGATGCCGGAGCCTGCCGATACCGCCATCCCCAGCAGCGAAAACCATTGCAGCGGCACGATGGAGAAGCCGGTCATCAGGTCGAAGTTCAGCCGGATTAGGCTGTACAGCGAGTACTTGGACTCGCCGGCGAAGCGCTCCTCATGGCCGACGACCACTTCGGTCGGATTTTGCGCAAACTGGTAGGCCAGCGCCGGAATGAAGGTGTGCAGCTCATTGCATTGATTGATGGTGTCGATGATGCGGCGGCTGTAGGCGCGCATCATGCAGCCCTGGTCGGTCATCTTGATGCGGGTCAGCTTCTCGCGCAGCCGGTTCATCGCGCGGCTGGCCACGTGGCGCCACAGGCTGTCGTTGCGCTGGCGGCGGATGGAGCCGACGTAGTCGTGGCCCTTGTCCATCTCCGCCAGCAGCAGGCCGATGTCTTCCGGCGGGTTCTGCAGGTCGGCGTCCAGCGTCACCACGCGTTCGCCGCGGCTGTGCTCGAAGCCGGCCAGAATGGCGCGGTGCTGGCCGAAGTTGCCGTTGAACAGCACTACGCGCGTGACGTCCGGCCGTTGGGCGAACTGGTCGGCCAGCATGGCGGCGCTCTTGTCGCGGCTGCCGTCATTGATGAAGATGATCTCGTAGCGCAGCTTCAGCGCGTCCAGCGCGGGGTACAGGCGGTCGAACAGCGCCGGCAGCACGTCTTGTTCGTTGTAGACCGGGATGACCACGGAAAGGTTGATGGCGGTATTCATGAGTCTCAGTGTAAAACGGCGCGCAGCACGGCGCTGAAGGTTTGGCAGACGCGGATCACGTCTTCGTCGCGCATCGCCGGGAATAGCGGCAGCGTCACGGTGCGCGCGCCGATGTCCTCCGCCACCGGAAACTGCCCTTCGGCATAACCCTTTTCGCGGAACAGCGTGAACAGGTGCATGGCCGGGTAGTGCACGCCGACGCCGATGTGCTCGGCCTTCATGCGGGCGATGAACTCGCCGCGGCCGATGCGCATGCGCTGCAAGGGCAGCAGTGGCTGGAACATGTGCCAGTTGCTGTTCTGGAAGTCTTCCGGCGGCAGCGCGCAGCCGAGCGAGCGGTCGAAATGCTGGAAATACAGGCGCGCCAGTTCGCGGCGGCGGGCGTTGAAGCCGTCCAGTTTTTTCAACTGACCGAGCCCTATCATGGCGGCGATGTCCGTCATATTGGCCTTGCCGCCCAGCACGTCCACGTCCATGGTGCCGTCGGCGAAGCGGGTCACGCCCTGCAGCCGCAGTTTTTCGAACAGCCGCGCTTCTTCATCGTTGTTTAGCACCAGGCAGCCGCCTTCGCCGCTGGTCATGTTCTTGTTGGCGTGGAAACTGAACGAGATCAGGTCTCCCTCGCGGCCGATGCGCCGTCCCTGCCAGTTGGCGCCCATCGATTGCGCGGCGTCTTCCACCACGCGCAGCTTATGGCGGCGGGCGATGCCGTACAGGCGGTCGCGGTCCACCGGTAGGCCGGCCAGGTCCACCGGAATGATGGCCTTGGTGCGCGGGGTGATCGCGGCTTCGATCTTGGACAGGTCGATATTGCGGGTGAGTGGATCGGCATCGACAAACACCGGCGTCGCGCCCACTTTCAGGATCACATTGGCGGTGGCGATCCAGCTCAGCGGGCAGGTGATGACTTCGTCACCGGGACCGATGCCGGCGATCTGCAGCGCCATCTCCAATGCGGCGGTGGCGGACGAAACCAGCCGCACCGGGCGGCCGCCGCAGAAGGCGGACAGCTCGGCTTCCAGCTGCTGGCAACGCGGGCCGGTGGTAATCCAGCCTGAGCGCAATACTTCGCCGACGGCGGCGATGGTGTCCTCGTCTATGGCGGGACGGGTAAACGGCAGAAAATCCATATCAAACCCTGAGAATTAGCCACGGAAGCACACGGAAACACACGGAAGGCCGTGTGGGGCCGTGAATCTTTCCGTGTCATTCCGTGTGCTTCCGTGGCCAATGAATCGTTTTTCAGCTGCGCGCGACCACCACCACGCCGACGATGATCACGGCGATGCCGATCAGCTTCTGCGCGGTGAGGGCCTCGCCAAACAGCCAGTAGGCCAAGAGCGCGTTGACCACATAGCCGATGGACAGCATGGGGTAGGCCACGCTGACCTCGACGCGCGACAGCGCCATGATCCACACCACCACGCTGACCACATAGCAGGACAAACCGCCGATGATGGGCAGATTGGTGGCCAGCGACCAGGCGGTCGGCCAGGCATTGGCCAGCGAAAAATCAAAGTGGCCGATCTGGCGCACGCCTGCCTTCAAGCATAGCTGCGCGGCAGCATTCAGCAGCACGCCGAACAGGATCAATCCAAATTCAATCAGTTTCATAGAACAACCAGTTAGCGCCACGGAAACACACTGAAGCACGCGGAAAAAACAGGATGGTGTCGCTGGCTTTTGTCAGAGTCAGGTAGGCGACACCATTATGGCCAGATTTTTTCGTGTCATTCCGTGTGTTTCCGTGGCAAATTATCCATCAAGGTTTGGCCACCACCATGCGCCGCGGGTCCTGATAGATCACCTTCATCGGCAGGCCCTGTTTCTGCAGCTCCTGATAGGTGTCGTCGCCCAGCATGGCGACGGCCTTGGGCGCGGCGCGCCAGCGTTCGACGAATTGCCCGATATGCGGCATCCAGCGCTGCGGTTCCTGCCCTTCGCCGAACTCGAACTCGTCGACGAATTCCACCAGCGTCACTGGCCGGCCCACATAGTAGGGGAAGGTCTGATCGTAGTAGCGGACGGAGTAGATTTCGCTGTCCGGCGTCAGATACGGCTGGATTTGTGCGACGATTTTCTTGCTGCCCTTGAGCCGGCCATAGCTGTCGTGGCCGCTGGCGGCCTGCGTCACCGCCAGCAGGCTGCCAAAGGACAGCGCGGCCACGGCGGCCAGCATCTGCTGGCGGCCCAGCGCGCGCCAGGCGAAGACCGCGCCGATCAGGAACAACGCCGCGCCGGCGGCGATGAAGCGGGCAAACGGCAGGATCACGTCTGGCGGCGAGTCGGCGTTGGCGAAGCGGTCGGCGAACGGCCAGGCGAAGAGCAGGGCCAGCCACAGCAGAGCCGGCAGAATCATATGCTTTTTCAGCTCGCGCGGGGCCATCCGGCTGAAGCTGTGCGCCAGCAGCAGGGCCAGCGCCGGGAATAGCGGCAGGATGTAGGACGGCAGCTTGGAGCTGGACTTGCTGAAGAAGGCGAAGATGAACACGCTCCAGATCAGCAGCAGGCGGCCGACGCGCAGGCCGGCGGCGCGATCGCTCCAGCCCTCCTTGACGAGGCGCGGCAGCAGCGTGGTCCACGGCAGCAGGCCCAGGATCAGGTAGGGCACGAAATACCATGGCGCGCCGGTGCGCTTGTGTTCGGTGGTGAGGAAGCGTTCGAAATGTTCGCGGATGAAGAAAAAGTGGGCGAAATCCGGATTGCGTTCCGAAACCAGCGCGAACCACGGGGCTGTGAGGGCGAAGAACAGCGCCAGGCCGCTGAGCCAGTGCATGCGTTTCCAGAACGCCCATTGCCAGTTGACCAGGCTGTACAGCACTAGGGTGGCGCCGGGGATCAGCAGGCCGATCAGGCCCTTGCTCAGCACCGCGCCGGCCATGGCCGCCCAGGTGATCCACATCGCCCAGCGGGTTTCGGCGCGGCTGGCGCCGTCGCGCTGGGCCAGCAGAAAGCCACATAGCGCCGAGGTCAGGAAGAAGCTGACGCCCATGTCCAACGACAGGAAATGGCTGTTGGCGATGATCCAGGCCATGCCGCCTGCGGCCAGCGCGGCGTAGCGGCCAGCGTCCACGCCCCATAGCTTGCGCGCGGTCAGCGCCACCGCCGCCACGCTGAGAAAGCCGGTCAGGCCCGGCCAGAAGCGGGCGGCGAACTCGTTGACGCCGAAGGCGGCGAAGCTCAAAGCGCCCATCCAGTATTGCAGGATGGGTTTTTCGAAGTACAGCAAGCCGTTGAGCCTGGGCGTGATCCAGTCGCCGCTGTGCAGCATGAACAGCGAGATGGTGGCGTAGCGGCCCTCGTCGGCGTGGATCAAGCCGCGATAGCCCAAGCTGCCGAACCAGATCAGCGCGAACAGCAGCCAGATGGCGGCTTCCAGCGCGCGAGGCAGGGCAGTGGCCTTGGAGTGGTTCATCGAGGATTCCGAAGTCATTGGTCAGAAGGCGCCGGGGCCGGGAAACCGGTTAGGATACCCGATCCCGCCGCCGCTGTGGGGTGCTCGAAGGCCCGCCCATCCTGGTTCATACCCAGTCGTGCGGAGGCAGGAAATCGGTGTAGAGCAGGGCCTCCGCGCTGCCCGGCTCCGGCTGGTAGCCGTATTCCCAGCGCACCAGCGGAGGCATCGACATCAGGATGGATTCGGTGCGGCCGCCGGACTGCAGGCCAAACAGCGTGCCGCGGTCCCATACCAGATTGAATTCGACGTAGCGCCCGCGCCGGTACAGCTGAAATTGGCGCTCGCGCGTCCCCCAGGTCGTGTCCTTGCGCGCTTGCACGATGGGCAGGTAGGCATCCAGATAGCCGTTGCCCACGGCTTGCATGAAGGCGAAGCTCTGGTCGAAGCCCCATTCGTTCAGATCATCAAAGAACAGCCCGCCGACGCCGCGCGCCTCGTTGCGGTGTTTCAAGTAGAAGTATTCGTCGCACCATTTCTTGTAGCGCGGGTAGACCTCTGGGCCGAACGGCGCGCACAGATCGCGCGCCACCGTGTGCCAATGCACCACGTCCTCCCGCACCGGGTAGAACGGCGTCAGGTCGAAGCCGCCGCCGAACCACCACACCGGCGCCTCGCCTGCTTTCTCCGCAATGAAGAAGCGCACATTGGCGTGGCTGGTGGGGACGTGCGGGTTATGCGGGTGGATCACCAGCGACACGCCCATGGCCTCGAAGCGGCGGCCGGCCAGCTCCGGGCGGTGCGCGGTGGCGGAGGCGGGCAGGGCGTCGCCATGGACATGCGAGAAGTTGACGCCGGCCTGCTCGAACACCGCGCCGTTGCTGAGCACGCGGCTGCGTCCGCCGCCGCCGGCCTCGCGCTGCCAGGCATCCTCGACAAAGCGCCCATCGCCGTCCGCGCCCTCCAGCGCCGCGCAGATGCGGTCTTGCAGGTCGAGCAGGAAGGCTTTTACGGCGTCGCTGTGCGGGTGGCTCATGTCGGGGTCCATGGATCTGGGTAACAGAGGGCGATTGTAGCAGAGCCGGCGCGTATGCTGCCCGGCTGCCGCCATGGCGCGAAGACCAAAAAATTGCCCGCCTAGCGGCGGGCCGAATCGTACAAAGGGATGGAACTGAGTCAGGCGTTCAGGCCGCCACGTAGGCGGTCCAGCCGTAAGAGGGCTCTGACGCCTTCGCTTGCGGCGCGGCGTTGAAGAATTTCAGGCTGCGCTGCAGCACCTCGGCGCGTTCGTTGTCCACCATCACCATGTGGTAGCTGTTGGACAGCGGCATGAAGTCGACCGGGCCGCCCAAGTATTGCATCAGATAGTGGGCGGAGCGCGGGCTGGTGATGTCGTCTTCGTCGGCGTGCACGATCAGCGTCGGACAGGTGATTTCGTGCAGATGGCGCTTCAGCTGGCGGCGCAGGCGGTCCACTTCGCGGATGCAGGCCAGAGGGATGTAGGCGTAGTGGAAACGATCGCCGCGCTCGAAGCGCTGCTGGATGGCCTTGCGGATGCGCACGTTCTTGATGCCGAACGGCGACACTTCCGGCACGCGCATCTTTTTGGCCAAGCGCGGCACAAGGTAAACCGCGTGGCGCAGCCAGGTCAGCTTGGGCAGGCTCCAGCCGTCGAGGAACATCGGCGGCGCGTACAGCGCCAGCTTGTCCTGATGGTTTTCCCGGCGCGCGACTTCCAGCGCCACCAGGCCGCCCAGGCAGACGCCAGCCAAGTGCACCACCTTGTGCTTGGCCTTCAGCGCGCGGTATTCCTTGCGAATGCTTTCCACCCAATCCTCCCAGCCGACGCTGAGCAGGTCTTCCGGCGAGCCGCCGTGACCGGGCAGCACCGGGGAGTGGGTAACGATGTCGGCGTCTTCCAGCGTGCGGCCCAGCGCGCCCAAATCATATGCGGTGCCGCCTAGGCCGTGTACCAGCAACGCCGCCGGTCGAGTGGAAACCATGCTGCCTAATCCCTGATGAGTTGATGATGGGATTATCCGGAATAGCCGGCAAGCGGTCTGTTGGCTTCCTGTCGGCGCTTTGTGACGGTGAGTGACTTATTGCGGCGGCGGCGATGGTTGCGCAATGATTATGCGGAAGCGGGCGCCGCCCAGATCGCTGGCGCCGGCGCTGGCTTGGCCGTGGTGGTGTTCGGCGATCAAGCGGACGAAGGACAGGCCCAGACCGTGGCCGCCGGTGGCGCGGTCGCGGCTGCGATCCAGCCGCAGGAAGGGCTCGAACACTTTGTCGCAGTCTTCTTGCGGAATGCCGCAGCCGTCGTCGTCCACTTCTATGATCAGCTGCGCGCCTTGGTGGTAGACCTTCATCCTGACCTGGCTCTGGGCGTACTTGAAAGCGTTCAGAAGCAGGTTGCGGGTGGCGATGTACATCAGCTTGCGGTCGAAGGCGCCGTCCTCGTGCGGACAGTCCAGCGTCAAGGCCAGGTTGGCGGGTTTCAGGGGCGTGACGATGTCAATCAAGTCGTCGAACCAGTCGAACAGATTGATGGTTTCCAGATGAAGCGGCACTTCGCTGCGCTTGAGTTTGGAGAGTTCCATGCTGGTGTTGATCAGGTCCTCCAGTTCGTAGAGGTCGCGTTCCATCCCGTCGCGATAACGTTGCCACTCGGCCTGATCCTCTTCCTCTTCCAGCATGGTCAGGCCAAAGCGCAGGCGGGCGATCGGTGTGCGGATTTCGTGCGCGATGGCGTGCGACAGAGCTTGCCGCGTTTCCATCTGCCGCTCCAGGCGTTCGGCCATGCTGTTGAAAGCCAGCGGCAGCGGCGCGAACAGCCGGCTGGTGGCGGAGCGCGCGCGGGCGCTGAAGTCGCCTTCGGCAAAAGCCTCGGCGGTGCGCCTCACTTCCAGCAGATCGGTCCACAGCGGCCGCAGAATGAAATAGAGTAGGGTGCCCAGGGTGCTGCCGGACAGCACCATCCAGACCAGCAGCACCTGAATGTCCTCGCTGATCCAGGTGCTCTCGCTGGATTGCACATCCAGCGGGCCCAGCGCCAGCAGGCGTTTGTCGCCTGGCATCGTCACGTACAGCAGTTGGTTGTCGCTGTCGAGGTACGGCTTGCCTTGGCGCAACAGCGGAACGGCGTCCTTGGCGATGTCTGCCGGCGGCTGATCGACCAGCCGCAAGGGATAGCTGAAGCGGCTGGACAGATTGGTCAGTTCGGCATCCCAGCGTTGCGGCGGTTGCTGCAGCAGCCGGTCTTGAATCAGCGCCACGGTGCCGTTCATGAAATGCACTCGGCTGGATTGGTCGCTGGTTTCATACAGCTTGGTCACCAGAAAGCCGAAGCCAATGATGATCAACAGCTCCACCAGCATGGTGATCAGGAAGTAGCGCGCGAACAGGGTGCCCAGCGTAGGCTTGAACCAGACGCGCAGTTTTTTCGGCGACATGGTTATTCCCAATCGCTGCGCGAGAACAAATACCCCTTGCCGCGCACGGTCTTGATGCGGGCCGGCGTGTCGGGGTTGTCGCCCAGCTTGCGGCGCAGCCGCGAGATGCGGGCGTCGATCGAACGGTCCAGGCCGTCGAAGCCGATGCCGCGAAGCTCGCTCATGATGTCGTCGCGCGACAGCACCTGGCCGGCGTGAGTGGCCAACAGCCACAGCAGGTCGAATTCGGCCGTGGTCAGCTCGATCTGCTCGTCCCCGAGCAGCGCTTCGCGCGTGGCTTGGCTGATGCGGAACTGGCCGAAGGTGATGCTGTCGTTCTCCACCACGACCCCGCCGCCTTCCGATTGCGCGCCGCTGCGGCGCAGCAGGGCGCGGATGCGCGCCAGCAGCCGGCGCGGCTCCACCGGCTTGGCCAGGTAGTCGTCGGCGCCCAGTTCCAGGCCGAGGATTTCATCCACGTCTTCGTCGCGCGCCGTCATCATCAGAATGCGGCCGCCGTAGTGCGGGCGCACGTCGCGGCAGACATCGAAGCCCTCCTTGCCCGGCAGCATCACGTCCAGCACCACCAGGTCAGGCCGGGCGTCCAGGATGACCGCCGGCGCGGTGTCGCCGCGGCCATGCAGGCTAACCAGATAACCATGCTTGGTCAGATAGGCCGCGATCAATTCCGCCAGCCTGGCGTCGTCTTCCACGATGAGAATGTGTTGTGCCATTGCGTCCGAGTGTTTCGATCCCTTGGGTAAAAATAGTAACACGCGTTTGAATACTTGGCAGGCGGGGTTACGCGCCTGTGCAAATGGATTTTTCAAACGATGCCGATCCGCTTGCGCTTCCGAGAACGGCCGCGGGGCGCTGGCCTAATGGCCTGGCTGCCGGGGCAGCCGTTTTGTGGGGATATAAAGTGGTCCAACTCCTCTGGCCACGGCGGGTATGGGCAGAACGTTTTCTTATTCCGCATGGCGCGGAAAATAAGCGCCGGCTGAATCAAGACATTCAATAGGATATTGGCTCTAATTTAGCTTGAGTTTCATTCCGCATGTCGACAAAATCAACAGTATAGAACCATACCCGGACACCGGCCGGCAGATGGGCTGCCAGTCAAGGAAAGCTGGGGGAGATAGAGAACAGGGACTCCTTATGCAACAGATCAAGCAGTGCGTCGTCTGGCTGCTGGTGGCGCTGACGGGGGCGACGGCCTTCGCCATGATGGCGCTCAACCGCGGCGAGACGATCAACGCGGTGTGGCTGGTGGTGGCCGCCTTGTCGGTATACGCCATCGCCTATCGCTTCTACAGCCGCTTCATCGCCGACAAAGTGCTGGAGCTGGACGCGCGCCGACTGACGCCGGCCGAGAAGTTCAACGACGGGCTCGATTACGTGCCCACCAATAAATGGGTGGTGTTCGGCCACCACTTCGCCGCGATTGCCGGCGCCGGCCCGCTGGTGGGGCCGGTCTTGGCGGCGCAGATGGGCTATCTGCCCGGCACCTTGTGGATCCTGGTCGGCGTGATGATCGCCGGCGCGGTGCAGGACTTCCTCACGCTGTTCCTGTCCATGCGCCGCGACGGCAAGTCTCTGGGCGAGATGATCCGCCAGGAACTGGGCGACATCCCCGGCGTGATCGCCTCCATCGGCGTGCTGATGATCATGGTGATCCTGCTGGCGGTGCTGGCGCTGGTGGTGGTCAAGGCGCTGGCGGACAGCCCATGGGGCACTTTCACCATCGCCTGCACCATCCCCATTGCCTTGTTCATGGGCGTATACAGCCGTTTCGTCCGGCCGGGCAAGATCGGCGAGGTGTCGGTGCTGGGCTTCATTTTGCTGATGCTGGCCATTGTCTACGGCGGCGACGTGGCCAAGAGCGCCACGCTGGCGCCGCTCTTCACGCTGAAGGGCACCACGCTGGCCTGGGTGCTGATCGGCTACGGCTTCATCGCCTCGGTGTTGCCGGTCTGGCTGCTGCTGGCGCCGCGCGACTATCTGTCCACCTTCCTGAAGATCGGCACCATTGTCGGCCTGGCCATCGGCATCCTGATCGTGGCGCCGCCGCTGCACATGCCGTCCGTCACCAAATTCATCGACGGCAGCGGCCCGGTGTTCTCCGGCAATCTGTTCCCCTTCCTGTTCATCACCATCGCCTGCGGCGCGGTGTCCGGCTTCCATTCGCTGGTGGCTTCCGGCACGACGCCGAAGCTGGTAGAGAATGAAACCCAGGCGAGGATGATAGGCTACGGCGCGATGCTGGTGGAAAGCTTCGTCGCCATCATGGCGCTGATCGCCGCCTGCGTGCTGGATCCGGGCGTGTATTTCGCCATGAACAGCCCGGCGGCCCTGATCGGCAAAACCGCGGTCGATGCCGCGCAGGTGATTTCCGGCTGGGGCTTCGTCATCACGCCGGATGCGCTGACGCAACTGGCGGCCGACGTGGGCGAGCATACCGTGCTGTCGCGCGCCGGCGGCGCGCCGACGCTGGCGGTGGGCATGGCTCACATCCTGTCCGGCGTCATCGGCGGCAAAACCATGATGGCGTTCTGGTACCACTTCGCCATTCTATTTGAAGCGTTGTTCATCCTCACCACGGTGGACGCCGGCACCCGCGTGCTGCGCTTCATGATCCAGGACTTGCTGGGCTTCTTCGTCAAGCCGATGGCCAACACCGAGTCGTGGGCGGCCAACTTCGTCGCCACTGGCCTGGCCGTGGCTGCATGGGGCTACTTCCTGTACCAGGGCGTGGTCGATCCGCTGGGCGGCATCAACACGCTGTGGCCGTTGTTCGGCATCGCCAACCAGATGCTGGCGGGCATCGCGCTGATCCTGGCGACGGTGGTGCTGGTGAAAATGCAGAAGACCCGTTACGTGTGGGTAACGGCGGTGCCGACGCTCTGGCTGCTGCTGGCCACGCTGACCGCAGGTTGGCAGAAGCTGTTCCATGACAGCCCCAAGATCAGCTTCCTGGCCCATGCCGAAAAGTTCTCCGCCGCGGCGGCCAAGGGCGAAGTACTGGCTCCGGCCAAGAATATGGCGCAAATGCAGCAGATTATCTTCAACGATTATGTGGACGCCACGCTGACCGCCATGTTCATCGCAGTGGTGGTGGCGATGTTGCTGTTCGGCCTGCATGTGATACGCAAGTCTTTGGCGGTGAAATGGGTCACCACCAAGGAAGTGCCGGCGGTGTACCGGCAAGGAGAGGCAAATGGCTGATATCTGGAAAACCTTGGCCCAAACCGCGCGCTTGATGGTGGGGGTCAAGGATTATGATGCCTATGTGGTCAGTCGGCGGCGTTTCAATCCCGAGGCGGAAGTGATGAGCCGCGAGGCTTTTCTCCTCCGTTGCCAGGAAGAGCGCTATGGCGGCAAGTCCATGAAGAAATGCCCATGCTGATTTGAATGATCGCAGGGTCATGCGAAAGCCGCCCGGCCATGCCGGGCGGCTTTATTTATTGGCTGGTTCAATCGGCTGGATGGCTGAGCGCCATGCCGGGGCTGCCGGCATAGAAAACCAGTAATTCCACCGCTTCATCGCCGGTGAAGCCGCGATGCGTTTCGCCTACCATTTCAGGCAGGGTATCGCCTGCGCGCAATGGCTTTTGCAGGCCATCGGCTTTTTTCTCTACGGTCAAAGAACCTGATAGCACATACGCGGCGTTGGGCATGGGGTGGCTATGCCAAGGCAAATTGGTGTGGGGCGGAATGGTGATTTTGAGCAAGGTCAGCTCCGGCTTGCCTTCGGGATAGGTTGCGTAGGCCATGCCATCCCATGACGAGCTAGTTTTGAGCAAGACCTCCGTGCGTACCGACTCGGTTCCTGTCGGCGGTTCCGTGCTGGCGGCTTGAGCCAGTGGAGCGAACAGCCAAAGCGCGCTTGCCAGGAGCAGCGTAATAGAGGGGGAGTGACTCATCGATTTTCTCCTTTGTCTACGAATCCGATGGCGCTGCCCAAGAATCGGCTAGCAATAAGCCCCTGGCAGACAGGGGCTTGGCGAGTGTAGTTGGGATCAGCGCAGCAGGCTTAGCACGCCCATATTGATCAATCCTCCGCCTATGATCAACCAGCCGAACAGCGCGCTGGCCAGCAGCATCGGCTTGGCGCCGGCCTGGCGGATGGCGGAGACGTGGGTGGTGATGCCCAGCGCGCCCATGGCGGCCGCCAGCAGCAGGTTGTCCAGCGCGATGATCTGTTGCACCAGCGTGTGCGGCAGCAGACTGAAGGAATTGAAACCGGCTACGGCGAGGAAGGCGACGGCGAACCAGGGGATGCTGATGCCGGTTTTCTCATGCGTATTGCCGCGATGCTTCTTGGCAATCCAGGAAGACAAGGCGATCAGGAACGGCGCCAGCATCATCACCCGTATCATCTTGGTGATCACCGCGGTATTCATCGCCGCGTCGCTGACCGACTTGCCGGCGGCTACCGCCTGCGCCACTTCATGAATGGTGGAGCCGGCGAACAGGCCATAGCTGAATTCGGTAATGCCCAGGTGGCGCACCGCCTCGAACATCACCGGCCACAGGAACATGGCTGCGGTGCCAAACACCACCACAGTGGCGACGGCGACGGCGACTTTTTCCGCGTGAGCTTTCAGCACCGGCTCGGTGGCCAGGATGGCGGCCGCGCCGCAGATCGAGCTGCCGGCGCCGATCAGGATCACGCTCTGCTCGTCCAGCCCCAGCTTCTTGCGGCCCAGCCAGAAGGCTAGGAAGAAGGTGGAGGTCAGCACCAGCGCGTCGATCAGCACGCCGGAGAAACCGACGGCGGCGATGTCTTGGAAGGTCAATTTGAAGCCGAACAGGATGATGCCGGCGCGCAGCAGCTTTTGCTTGGAGAAGGCGATGCCTTGATGGCTGGGCACGGCGATAAAGCGATAGACGGTATTGCCGATGATCATGCCGCCGACGATGGCGATGGTCAGGGCGGAGAAGCCCAGGCTTTTCATCGCCGGCAGATCGGCCGCCCAGATGGCGGCGCCCGCCAGACCCAGCGACAGCGCCAGGCCGGGAATAATATTGCGATAGTTAGTCATATGTTCATGCCTCTTTGCTATATGCCTAACGATACGCGCAGCGATGTAAGTAGAAAAACGGATAAAATTAATATATACAATTAGAAAAACTGTTTTGGAGACGGTATGGGCCTGCGCATCAGTCTGCGAGAACTGGAAGTCTTCGTCGCCGTAGCGGAATGGAATACCGTCACACGCGCCGCCGAGCAAGTGGCGCTGACGCAGTCGGCGGCCAGCCAGGCGCTGGACAAGTTGGAGCAGGGGCTAGGCGTCAAGCTGTTTGACCGCGTCGGCCGCCGGCTGCTGATCAACGAACATGGCCGCTTGCTGCTGCCGCGCGCGCGCGCTTTGCTGGACGCGGCGGGCGATGTGCAGAACCTGTTCCACAGCGGCGAACTGGCTTTGCGCATAGGCGCCAGCACCACCATCGCCAACTATCTGCTGCCGTCTTTGCTGGCCGCGTTCCGCAAGGACTGGCCGCAGGCGCGGCTGGAACTGGATGTGGCCAATACCCGCGACATCGTCGAGGCGGTGGCGGCGTTTCGGGTCGATTTCGGCCTGATAGAAGGCCCCTGCCATCATCCGGAGCTGCTGGCCGATGCATGGCGGCAGGATGAGCTGCTGGTGTTCGCCGCCGTCGATCATCCGCTTGCTGGCCGCAAGGTGACGGCGGATGAGCTGGCCGACGCGTCGTGGATTCTGCGCGAGCCCGGTTCCGGCACCCGCGAGGAAGTGGAGCGGGTGCTGCTGCCGCATCTGAACCGGCTGGCGATAGGCATGGAGCTGGGCCACTCGGAGGCGATCAAGCACGCGGTGGCGGCCGGGCTTGGCGTCAGCTGCCTGTCGCGCCATGTGGTGGCGGATTTGCTGGCGGCCGGCAGCGTGGTGGAAGTGGACGCAAACCTGCCCTTGCTGACGCGGACGCTGTTTCGGGTGCAGCACCGCGACAAGGCGGTCAGCCGCGGGATGGAAGCGTTTAACGGATTTCTGCAGTAATGCGGGATAGCCAGGAAAACCACGAAAGAACACAACTGGATCGATCCCCGTCTCGTGTTTGTGAAGACGGTTTGGGGTCGGATGTCGTTATTGCGTGTCGTTTCGTGGTTTTCGTGGCGGATCCCATGGTTTTAACGCTAATGCGCCCCGCTATCCCCGCCGGAAGCGGTAAACGGCGGTTTGGCGAACCACACCAAGGCGATCAGCAGCACGAACAGGATGCCGGACACCCAGAAGATTTCGTTGGCCGCCATGATGTAGCCCTGCTGGGTGATCTGCAGCTGGGTCAGCGCCTGTTGCTGCGTGTTGCCCAGCCCCAGTTTGCTCATCGCGTCGAACCAGGAGACCGAGGCCGGATCGTATTGCGTCACATGTTCGGTCAGTTTGGAGTGGTGCAGCGCCTCGCGGCGGTCCCACATCGTGGTGGTGATCGAGGTGCCGATGCTGCCCGCCAGAATCCGCAAGAAATTCGACAGGCTGGACGCGCTGGCGATGCGCGACGGATGCAGGCCGGACAGCGTGATCGTGGTCAATGGCATGAAGAAGCAGGCCACGCCTATGCCTTGCACCACCTGCGGCCACACCACATAGGAAAAGTCCATCTGGGTGTTGAAGTTGCTGCGCCAGAAAAAGCAGATGGCGTAGACGCTGAAGCTCAGCGTCACCAGCCAGCGCATGTCCCAGCGGTGCGCGTTCTTGCCGATAATGGGCGACAGCACCACCGGAATCAGGCCGATGGGCGCGGCGGCCAGGCCGGCCCAGGTGGCGGTATAGCCTAGCTGGGTCTGCAGCATCAAGGGCAGCAGCACCACGGCCCCGAAGTACAGCATGAAGCCCAGGCTGATGGCGATGGTGCCGACCGTGAAGTTGCGCTCCTTGAACAGCGTCAGGTCGACGATGGGATGGTCCTCGCCCAGTTCCCAGATCACCAGATAGGTCAGCGTCAGGAAGGCGATCACCGCCAGGGTCACGATCTCGGCGGAGTTGAACCAATCGAGCTCCTTGCCGCGGTCCAGCACCATCTGCAGCGAGCCGACGCCGATCACCAGCAAGGCCAGGCCTATCTTGTCGATAGGCAGGTCAAAGGTGTCGGTTTCCCGGCTCTTCAGGATGCGCCAGGAGACGAAGGCTGCAGCCAGCCCCACCGGCACGTTGATGAAGAAGATCCAGCCCCAGTGCCAATTGTCGCTGATGACCCCGCCCAGTATCGGGCCGAACACCGGCGCGACGATGACCGTCATCGCCCATAGCGCCAGCGCCATGCCTTTCTTGGCAGGCGGATAGCAGGACAGCAGCAGGCTTTGCGACAGCGGAATCATCGGGCCGGCAACGGCGCCTTGCAGCACGCGGAAGAAAATCAGCATTTCCAGGCTGCTGGACATGCCGCACAGCCAGGATGTCAGCACAAACAGAAGGGTGGAGGCGGTGAACAGCTTCACTTCGCCGAAGCGCTTGGCCAGCCAGCCGGTCAAGGGCACCGAAATGGCGTTGGCCACGCCGAAGGAGGTGATCACCCAAGTGCCTTGGCTGGTGGCGGCGCCGAGGTTGCCCGAAATGGTGGGCAGCGCCACGTTGGCGATGGTGGTGTCCAGCACCTGCATGAACACCGACATCGACAGCGCCAGCGTGATCCAGACCAGTTTCGAGCCGGTCAGTGGCGGTTGATTCATGGGCGGGCGTCCTTACTTGCCGGCATTGGCAGCCAGGATCTCGGCCACCAGCTTGTCAGCCTGCTTCAGGTCCGGCAGCGTGCCGTTATGTTCGCTCGGGGCTTGCGCCGGCGCGGCTTCGGCCAGCGATTTGCCATCCTGGTTGCTGGTGTCCACCACCACGTCCATGGAAAGGCCGACGCGCAGGGGGTGGTTTTTCAGATCCTGCGGCTCCAGCGCGATGCGCACCGGCACCCGCTGCACGACCTTGATCCAGTTGCCGGTGGCGTTCTGCGGCGGCAGCAGCGAGAAGGCGCTGCCAGTGCCGGCGGCCAGGCCCTGCACCTTGCCGTGGTAAACCACTTTGCCGCCGTACAGGTCGGATTTCAGCTCCACCGGTTGGCCGACGCGGATCTTGGCCAGTTGGCCTTCCTTGAAGTTGGCGTCCACCCACAGGTTTTCCAGCGGCACCACGGCCATCAGCGGCGTGCCGGCGGCGACGCGCTGGCCCACTTGCACGTTGCGGCGGGCGACGGTGCCGGCCAGCGGCGCTTTGATTTCGGTGCGCTGCAGCGCCAGCCAGGCTTCCTTCAGGCGGCTGGCGGCGGCTTTCACCGCCGGCTGCTGCGCCAGCGCATCCTTACCCACCAGCGCCAGGCCGGCCTTGGCCTGTTCCTGCGCGGCGGCCAGCGCAGCCTGGGCGGCGGCGACGGCATCATTGGCGTGGCCCAGCTCCTCGGCCGACATGGCCTCGCTGCCGGCCAACTGCTTGCGGCGCTTCAGGTCGGCTTCGGCGCGCGACAGCTCGGCCTGGCGCAGCGCGACCTGAGCGTCCAGCTGCTGGCTGTTGGCCATCAGCTGCCGCGTTTGGCGCACGGTCTGGGCGAATTCGTTGCGGGCGCGTTCGAAGGCCAGCTCGGCGTCGCTGTTGTCATAGCTGACCAGCACCTGGCCAGCCTTGACGGCCACGGTATCGTCGACCATGACTTTGGCGACGGTGCCGCCGACTTCCGGCGTGACCTGAACCAGGTGGCCGCCGACATAGGCGTCATCGGTATTTTCCTGATGGCTCAACACCAGGGTCCAGTAAGCGCCATAGGCGACGGCGATGGCGGCGAACACGGCGGAGGCGACCAGCAGATTGCGTTTGCGGCTCTTGGCGGTTTCCAGTTTCTGATCCATTTGTTTTGTGTCCTTAGCGGGTGGCAGGCTCGGTTTGGAAGCCGCCGCCCAAAGCGGTGTTCAGGGAGGCCCAGGCCAGACGATTGGCGGCCATGGCGTCGATGTAGATGGATTGCTGGCTCAGCTGCGCGTCTTGCGCGTCCAGCAGCGACAGCTTGTTGACCAGGCCGGCGCGCAAACGGGCCGCCATCGCGTCGCTGGCGCGGCGGCTGCTGTTCAGCGCGCGTTCGGCCTGCTGCAGCTGGCGCTGGCTGCTCTGCCAGCCGGACACGCTGTCGGCGGCGTCGCGCAGCGCGTCGACTACCGTCTGGTTGTATTGCTGCACCGCCATGTCGTAGCCTGCCTGTTGCTTGGCCAAGTTGGACTGCAGCTGGCCGGAATGGAAGATCGGCAGGCTGATGGCAGGCATCAAGCCCCATAACGAGGAATTGCTCTTCCACAGTTGATCCAGCTCCAGCGAGCTCTGCCCGGCGAAAGCCGTCAGCTTGACGTTGGGGTAGAACTCGGCGCGGGCTTCCTTGACCGATTGGCTCATAGATTCCACGCGCGCGCGCTGGGCGGCGATGTCGGGACGGCGGCCCAGCAGGTCGGCATTCAGGCTGTCCAGCGCCGGGGCCGGCGGCAGCGCCAAGGGCGCGGCGTCGAGGCTGGCTGCGGACTGCGGTCCTTGGCCGGTCAGCGCGGCCAAAGCATGGCGATTGCGTTCGATGTCGGCGTTCAGCGCGCTTTGCTGCTGCTGCAGGCGGTCGATCGACACTTCATTGCCGCGTTGATTGTCGCCCGGCAACAGGCCGGCATTGACGCGAGCCTGGGTCAGCGCGCGGCGGCTTTCTGCGACGGCCAGTCGTTGGCTGATCAACTTGGCCTGCGCTTGATTGCGCTGCAGTTGGGTGTATTGGGCCAGCACCGCTTGCGTCAGCAGCAGGCGGGTTTGCTGCCCTTCATAGGCGATGGCCTGTTGCTGGCCCAATGCCGCGCTGACGGCCGCGTGGTTCTTGCCCCAGAAATCGAATTCCCAGCTGCCCACCAGCGCGGCGGTGTAGGCGGTGAGATGGTCTTTTTTCAGCAGCGGCTGCAGCGGATCGTAATGCAGATCAACGGCATTGGCGGTGGCATCCAGTTGCGGACCGTCTTTGCTTTCGACGATGCCGACGGCCGCGCGTGCCTGGCGCAGGCGCGCCGCGGCCAGTTTCAGTGATGGCGCGTTTTGCAGCGTGGCTTCCACCAGGCGGTTCAGAGCGGAGTCATTCAGCTGGCGCCACCAGTCGGCGCTGACACTCTGCTTGCCGGGCGCGGCCAGTTTCAGCTGTTCGGCGCTCAGCGCCTGCTCAGGCGTGACGTCGGGGCCGAAACTGGCGCAACCGCCGATCATGGCGCTAAGCAGCAGCGCCCCGGCGGTTTGTGGCCATGATTTCTTGTTCACCTTGTCGGTCTCCAATCGATGTGTGTCGGTCGCGTCATGATTTATTGCGCGATAATCACGACAGTTATTATTCGGTCAAATGAAGGCGCGTCTGGCTCAGCCGCCCAATTGGCGCAACAACTTGCGCATCAGCCGTTCCAGAATCTGTTTTTCGTCGTCGTCGAAGTCCGCCCATAACTGCTTGTGCACCTCGCGGGAGAACGGCAGCAGGCTCTCGACGAGCGCGACACCGGACGGAGTCAGCTCCAGCACGATCTTGCGCCGGTCTTCGGCGCTGGCCGAACGGGCCGCCCAACCGTTCTTCACCAGTTCGTCAGCGATGCGGGTGGCGTTGGTACGCGAGGAGTCCAGCGTCTCGCTGATGTCGGACGGGTTCAACGTTTGGTTGGGGCAGGCGTACAAAGCCAGCAACGCCATCCAGACGGTTTCGTTCAGGCCATGCTGTTTCAGGTTGTCGCACAGATGGGTGCTCAAGCGCGGCATGATGTGGAACAGCAGCCGGGTCAGGATGACTTCCTGGCGCGGCGTGCCGGGAAAGCGCGCTTCCACCCGGTTGATGGCTTGTTCGAGCTGGGAAAATGACTTGTTTGGACTCATGTGGCGATTTTAGTAACATGAGTTACTATTTTGCAAGTGACAATAACGTTGCTGACGAGCTTGGCGAGCCGCTGTGGCGGAAAGTACACGGACTTGTCCTGCTTGCCGCGCAATGCAAAAAGCCCTTTCCTGATGGAAAGGGCGGTGAGTGTGAGCTGAACGGGTCAGCGGGTCTGGCGATGATCCGCCGGCTTTATTCACGCAGCAGATTCAATACTTGCTCCGGCGGCCTGCCGATGACGGCTCTGTTGCCGCGGACGGCGATGGGACGTTCGATCAGATTAGGATTGTCCACCATCGCGGTGATCAGGTGTTTGCGCTCCAGCGTGATGTCGTCCAGATAGAGGTCGGCGTATTCCTCTTCTTTCTTGCGCATCAGCTCGCGCGGCTCCATCCCCAGCCAGTTTAACAACTGGTCCAACTCCTCGGGACTGGGGGGATGTTTCAGGTATTCGACAATCTCGATCTCGGCGCCAGCCTCTTCCAACAGAGCAAGCGCGGCGCGGGATTTCGAGCATTTGGGATTATGGTAGAGGCGTATCATGTGGCTTCTCCCTTGTTGTTTGGGGCGGGGATCTGCGGCATGCGGTCCAGCATAACCCGCCGGTGGTGGCTTGGGAAGGGCGGCATGGTGGCATGAATCCTCAGGCATGGCCAGCAGACTTGCAGATACTGAGAGGCTAAAATTCCTGGCGCTGTGTTGCCCCGACTTGTCGTATCCGAGTGTCGCCGGCATCGGCGCGCCTTGCTTCCGACGCGAAACGGTTTTTTGCTAACCGCTCATAGTTGCGTCGCGAACGCGCAAGTCTGGATCTGGGGTTTTGTTAGTGGCGCTTAGCCGCTAACATGTTCTAGTTAACCCTATCCGTGTCCTCATGTCCTCCTCTTCTCCACGCAAACATTTAGGCCTGGCGGCGTTATTGGCCGCGCTGTCCACGCTTGGCCCGTTTTCCATCGACACTTTTCTGCCCGCCATGCGCGCCATCGGCCACAGTCTGGCGGCGTCGCCGTTGGAAATGCAGCAGGCCCTGACCGTTTATCTGTTCTGCTATGCCTTGATGATGCTGTGGCATGGTTCGATTTCCGACGCGGTAGGCCGCCGTCCCGTGGTGCTGGCCACCTCGCTGCTGTTCGGTCTGGCTTCGGTAGGCTGCGCGCTGTCGGAGAGCCTGGGCACGCTGCTGCTGTTTCGCGCGTTGCAGGGCCTGTGCGGCGGCGCCGGTCTGGTGGTGGGGCGCGCCATCATCCGCGACAAGCTGGATGGCGCGGCGGCGCAGCGGCTGATGTCGCAGGTGACCATGCTGTTCTCCTTGTCGCCGGCGATCGCGCCGGTGGTGGGGGGCTGGTTGTTCGGCGCCTTCGGCTGGCATTCGATTTTTGTTTTCATGGGACTGATCGGCTTTGCCTTGTTTGCGCTGTCCTGGTTCTGGCTGGAGGAAACGCACCAGGCGCATGCCCGCCAGCCCTTGAAAGCGCGTTATTTGCTGGCCAATTACTGGCAAGTCGGGCGCAAGCGCGATTTCCAGCTGCTGACGGCCGCGGTGTCGTTCAATTTCGCCGGTTTCTTTTTGTATATCCCGTCTGCGCCAGTGTTTCTGATGCAGCATCTGCATCTGGGGCCAACCCAGTTCCTGTGGCTGTTCGGCCCGGCGGTGTTCGGCATCATGTTCGGCGCGTTTCTGTCGGGCCGGATGGCCGGGCATTTCAGCCAACGCGAGATCGTCAGCCGGGGCTATTGGGTGATGTTCGTCGCGGCCGCCCTGAACCTGGGCTATAACCTGGCTGCCAGCCAGATGGCCTTGCCATGGGCGGTGCTGCCGCTGGCCTTGTACACCACCGGCATGTCGCTGGCGGCGCCGTCCATCACGCTGAATCTGATGGACCAGTTTCCGTCGCTGCGCGGCACGGTGTCGTCGCTGCAGGGCTTCTGCCAGACCATGATGTCCAGCCTGGTGGCCGGCGTGCTTGCGCCGCTGGCCTGGGCCAGCCCCTTGCGCTTGGCCAGCGTGATGTGCGTGTTGCTGCTGCTGGGGTTTTCGTGCCGGATGGGGTATCGCTTGCGGCAGAAGGGGAAGGCGTAAAAAAACCGGCCGCGCAAGGCGGCCGGTAGTTCGATCACTGGCTGCTCTTCAGCGCCTGCATCAGTTCGCGACGCCGTTCCCGGGTGCTGTCGCTTAGCAATATATCGCGCAGCAGGGCGCTGAGTATGCCGATGAGCAGACCGCCGAACAAGCCAGGCATTACGATCAGGGAACGTTTCGGTTTACTCTTGAGTTCCGGCGGCACAGCCGGGTCCAGCACCTGTATCAGCGAGGAGTCCTTGGCCTCGTCGATTTTCGCCATCTCGTATTGTTTCGACAGCAGTTCGAAAATCGTTTCCTGATATTTCAGCTCGCGCAGTTTGCGCATGTATTCCAGGCCGCTTTGCGCGATTTTGCCGGTCGGCACGAATAGGTCGCTGTCGCTGCCTTGGCCGCTATCGAGTTTTGCTAACTGCTCATGCAAACCCGTCAACTCCTGTTGTGTCTTGATGTAGGCGGGGTTTTGCGGCGTGGCGAAGCTCTTCATCGCCTCCAGCTGCACTTCCTTGGCGGCGATGGTGGCGCGCAGCTGGGTAACGGTGGATACGATTGCCGGCAGCTGGCCTTCCGGCAGAATCATGCCGGTACTTTCCTGAGTCTTGCGCAGACCGATTTCTGCGGCGGACAGCTGAGCCTTGGTGTCTTTCAATTGCTGTTCGAAGAACAGGCGGTGTTTGGCGGCATCGGTTACCGCCAGCGACTGGTTCAGCGCCTTCAATTCCTCCACATAGGCATTGGCCAGGGTGGCGGCAAATTTCGGATCAACGTCATCGACAGCGATGCTGATCAGGCCATCTTTGCCGCTGGTGATGCTGGAAACCTGTTGCAATGATTTGCGAGTGGCGTCGGCCGTGTCTTGTTTGTAGCGCTGTTGCAGTTTGAAGCGGGCAATCAATTTGTCCGCTACGGTGCGGCTTTGCAGCATGGCGATATACAGATCATTGGGATTCTTCAGCCCAGCCATGCCGCCGGCAGCCCCGGGCAGTCCGCCCAGCTGGCCGAGCATGGCGCTGATGCCGCTGCTTTGCTGTTGCGGCGGCATGATGCTGGCGCTGGCGGTAAACACCGGTTTCGCCAGCAGCGCATAGACAAGAGCCGCGCCGCCAAACAGCAAGGTGCTGCCGGCGATCCAGCTTCGATGTCTGTTCAGTCTGAGCAAGATCGTCATCAGATCGATTTCGTCATCCGCTTGGTTGGCGTTGGTCGTGGACGCCATCGTTTGTTTCATCTCGCCATTACTCATTTCAGCACCTTCAAGCCTGCGGCGCCGAGGCCGAATTGATACAGGATGGTCGTCCATTCCTTCAGCGCCTGGGTCCAGCTGCCGGTATTCAACTCTTCCGGAACGACGATGGCATCGCCTGGATTGATGCGCATGCCGCTCACGCTGGAGAACCAGCCGCTATTATTGTTGCTGGCAACGGTGCCATCCGCGCGCAATACATATATCGATGACTTGTCGGCGGTCGGCGAGGCGCCGCCAGCCAGCGACAGATAGTCGTTGACGTTGCGTTGAGGTCGGTAGATAAAGGCATTGGCCTGGTAGACGGCACCCAGCACATCCACTGTGCCAGGACGTTGCGGAATGTCAATCTTGTCGCCGTCCTTGAGTTCCAGGTCCGGCAGGTCCTTGACTTCGGCCGAGCTGTCTTTCAACTCCAGCACCACGCGTCCTTGCGCCTTGATGGCCCGCATCTTGGCTGCTAGTTTGCGCTGCCCCTCCACTTCCGAGGTAACCGCGGCGATGGAGTCTTTGTCTGTCAGTTTGGCGAGGCGTGTAGTGGCGTTCTGTTCCAGGTCTTTCTCGAAGCGGGTGGCGACCTCATCCAGCTTCTGCTGCTGCATCTCGCGGATGCTTTCGCGCGTCAGCGCGGTGCCGAAGACATAGCCGTATTCGGTCACGCCGCCCAGGCGCATCAACAGCTGGCGCAGGGTTTCTCCTTTGCGCAGCTGAAAGGTGCCAGTGGTATTGGCTTCGCCGCTGACGGTGACGAATTGCTCGTCTTTCAATACGCTGACCGGCTGGGCGCTCGGTACGTTAAGCCGGAAGATGTCGCCTGCCTTGAGGCGAATTTTACTTAGTGGCTGCAAATCCTCCTGTACCTTGGCTTGTTTGACGAAGCGGTTGCTGACGTTCTTTTCGATCAACAGCTCTTTGCCTTCTGCGGCCGATTCCAGACCGCCGGCCCAGTGCAAGAGATCAGCGCTGGTTTCGCCGGATTTGAATTCATAGATTGCCGGCGTCTTGACGTCGCCAAACACCGCTACGCGCGGACCCGCTGCCGGGATCTGGATCACGTCGCCATCGCGCAGCGTCTGGTCTTCCGACTTGTCGCCATCGACCAGGATCGCGTACAGATCGACGGTCGCCACCTCCTTGCCGCCGCGCATCAGCTTGACCTTGCGCAAGCTGCCGCTGTCGCTGGGGCCGCCGGACTTCAGCATCGCATTGAGCAGGGTGCTCATCGCATTCAGCGTGTAGCTGCCGGGCTGGCGGGCGTGACCTACCACGTAAACCTGCACTGAGCGGCTTTGTTGCAGGCTGACCGTCAGATCGAAATTGTTGAAGACACGGCTGACGCTTTTCTTCAGCACACCCTGCAAGTCGCGGTAACGCACGCCGGCGACGGAAATATTGCCGACGCGCGGCAGATAGATTGCGCCGTTGCGATCCACGGTCAGGGTCAGGTCGATATCGACCATGCCCCAGCCCTTGATCTGCAATTGGTCGCCGCTGCCGATCACATAGTCGGGATTGACTTGCACATTAGCCGCTGGGTCGAAGTTGTATTTCTGACCCTGGAACAGGCGGCTGCCGAATAGTGGTAGCGTTTTATCGGTCGCTTTTTTGACGAACTCCACGAAGGGAGGCAGCTTGGCTAGCCCCTCCTTGTCTAGCAGATAGCCATTGTCATCCATGCCATAGAACGGAGGCTGAAAGGGTCTCGCCATATTGTTCTGCGCTTGGGATGCGGCGTTTCTATCGTTGAACTGAAGCTGCCCATTGGACGAAGGTTGTCCGTTGATCGAAGGAAGCCCATTGTTTGCATCCATTTCGTAGCTGGGCACGGGGGCGTTTGCGTAATTGGCCGCATTATCCGCGGCATAGCTGCCTGCAGCTTGCAGGCTGGCGCTGCCCAGCAGCAGGCACATGGCTAATAACGACTTCCCAGGCATTTTCAAAATGCTCATGCTTGATTACCTACTTTTAATGCTTATTGAATGGGGACATTGAGCTGCACCCCGACCTGCTTGGGGGTGACAACCAGATTGCTTTGATAGCGGCTATTGTCACGTTGCGACTGCCAGAGCCAATTGCCAACAGCATAACCCAGAATGCCGCCCGCGGTGACATCGGATAACCAGTGGTCGCGGCTTGCTATGCGGCCCGCGGCGCCCAGGGCGGCGACGCCATATAACCAAGGTTGATCATATTCCTTGGCGAATGGGGTGACGGTAGCGAACAAGACGGCCGAGTGGTTCGAGGTGAAGCTGCTCTGCCAACGAGATTGTCCCGCCGGCTGGCTGCGCCATGGCGCATTATCATCGCCGGGCCGGGCGCGATTGACGGCGAATTTCAGCATCTCGCTGCCGGCAATAGCGACGGCGCCGGATTCTAGCGCGATCAGTCCGGTATTGCTGAGGCGGTCATCTCCGAGCGCGAAGGCGAGGCCTGACAGCGCGGCGGTGGCGATGGGCAGATCCTTGCCCAGCTTGCCCCAGTTCTTGACCAGTTTATTTTGCTGATGTTCCTTGAAGGAGCGATCCACCGACTTGTCCAGCGCCGCAGCCGTGGCGACGGCAACGGTGGCCAATCCCAATCCAGCGGCCTTGCTGTCCATGTCCAGCCACTGATTGCCGGAGTCCTCCAGGCGCAGTCGGATCATGGGCCACGGCGTGTAGCTGGGCAGCGGCGGGGTGACTTGCGGCAGATTCTGTTCGTCGGCGCGCTCCGCGAAGTTGCCAAGGCCATCGTAGGCGTGGATATCGCGTTTGGGATTGCTGAGGATGTCATACAGATCGCCCGGCGTCATCACCATTTGTCCGACGTCGCGTGTCCACGGCGACAGCGAGAAGCTGCCGATGGTGCGGCTGTCGAAAGTCAGCAGGCTGTTCAGCGGAATCGAGAAGAACAGGCCCTTGTCGTTATATGGCTTTTCTGGGGTGCCGGGCGAGGTGATGTCGTTGCCATTGGTCTTGGTATACCAGAAGCCGGCCTCGACGCCTGAGCGGAAGCGGCGAGACAGCTCGAAGCGTACGCCATCGTCCTTGGCCAGGAAACGCCCGGCGCGAACGGTAGCGGTCACCCCCATCGGCAGCTGGTAATGCAGCGATGTAATCGCCGTGACGGTTTGATAGTCGCGCTTGCCGAACCAGCCGTTGACATCTCGCTGTTGCAAGGCATCCACTGCCAGATCCACTGCCCATTTTTTGTTGAAACCGGGGTAATACAACACCTGGCCGCCGGCGCCGCGGAACATTTCTTCATAGATGCCGGCTGAGGCGCGGGCATAGACATTCGGCGCCAATGTCATGTATTGGTTCAGCAGCAGGCGATTCAGCTTGGGCGTTTTGACGCGCTTGTAGTCTGCGATGTCGGAGCGGACATGCGGCAATTCGCTGTTGGAAGGTTGCTTGACGGCCGTGATGGTATTGTATAGATCGGCGCTCAGCGAGCTGTCCAGATACAGGCCTTTGCTCAGGCGGCGCTTATAAGTCGCTTCCGCCATGATGTCATAGTGGAAGGCGCCGCTGGGGTCGTTGAAATAGACTCCCATCTTCGGCGCCAGATGGAAGCGATTGTCTTCGGTATCGTCGCTGGTGACTTGGACCCAGTCGCCATCACGATTGGTCAGCAGGTTGACATTGATGCCCTCGCGCAGCGATTGCGCCAGGGTTTGGCTATCCAGGGGCTGAAGCTCTTCGTCGCGGCCGGGTTTGATATTGACGGTTTGCAGGAAACGCTCGCGGTTGACCTTGCCCAATAGGTAATCGTTGAGCGTGGCCATATCGTAAAAGCTGTAGGTGGCAAGCGGTTGTTCCAGTTCGGTATACACCACCTTGATTTCGCGGGTTTCCAGCGGGGCGTAATACAGCGCGGTCCGCACGGCGCGTCCGACGGCGCGACCGACATTGGAAATGCGGCTGTTGCTCAATTCCATCACCAATGTGTCGCGTTGCATGGCGATGCGAATGTTCTTGAAGTCCTGATTGCCCAGTGCGGAGGCTAGCTGACGGGCATGGTCGCGCTCGCCTTGCCACTGCGCAAGCGTGGGCCGGGTCGGGAGTTCGGGACCGCCGGTGAAAAAGGCGGGTTCCTGGATCTTAGGCACAAACTCCGCGACATTCAGTGGAATGTCGATATGCGCATTGATGCTGTTGTGGTTTTTCTGGCGCGCGACCTGCAGTCCTAACCAGCCCCATTGGTATTCCAAGCCAACGGCAGGACCTTGCTTGCGATATTCGGTTGCAAAGGTCTGATCCACAAATGGATGCGGGTCTTGGCTGTAATTATTGGCATCGTATTCTGCTACAACAGACCAATTAGGCAGGAAACTAGGGGTATAACGCAAGCCGCCGAACATTCCTTTAATACGACCAGAGCCATAGCCAAGGGTCATCTCCAAACTTGGCGTGACTTGCTTGGTAGCGATCAGGTTGGTGCCTTTCCATAGACGATTGCCTTGGATATCCGTCAAGCCTAGAGAAATTTGCGGCAGCCAACGCGCCTCCTCCAATAGTCGGAATTTTGTGTCGATGGCTTTATCTTTGTAACGGCCATAGCCGCCGCCGTATTGTTGGTCGGTAAAGCCGGGAACATCTGCGATGGAGGTGTAGCGTCCCGAAACTTCAAGCCAGGGCAACACGGTCGTCGAGGTCCAGAGAATCCCATATGGCTTGTCATAGCCATAGCCAAAGCTGAACGTGCCGTCTTCGCCGACGCGCGCTGACGGCATATTGATATAGCCAATCTGGCCATTCAGCGATGGCTGGGCCAATGCTCCGCAAGCGAACAGCAGCGGCACCCCTTTTTGCAACACCCCTGTCACCAGATCACTTCTGGATTTCTTATGCATTTATGCTATCCAGCTTGTTTTGAGTTTTGATGCGCTAGCTATGCTTCTAGGCGCGCTGTTTGATGATGCAGATTTAGCGAGCCGCACTATGCCAATGCTATTTTATGGTCCAACCGAGATTAACAGGACTGCCTGAAACTTAAACTGTCGGCGATTGACGCAGAAATGTGGGGATGACAATAGGCAATATCACTCGCCAAACCGATTTAAGCAAAGCTAAGTCCAGTCGTGTTTTGACTAGATCGCAATAAAGCCAAACAGACGGAGCCTGTCCGCCTGTTTGGCTTGATAGAGTGGAGTCACGTTATCACGTGACTGCCGCTCTTAGTGGTGAGTTGCAGCAGAGTGGCTCGAGGAGGAGTTGCTGTTGCTGGATACGGCAACAGCAGCAGCTACGGCAGCGCCGATGGCGGCGATGGTGCCGACGCTTAGGCCCGCGATGCCGGCCGTGGTACCAGCGACGCCCGCGGTGCCAGCAGTACCGGCGGTACCAGCAGTACCCCCAACTGTTTCTTCACCCGCAGCAAAGGCCGGGGCGACAAGAGCGGTGGCGAGGGCAATGGCGACGATCTTTTTCAGCAGCATATTGTGTTCCTTTATGCGAAATTTAAACTCAAAAACGGCATACAGCTTGCACTTCTCTCATATGATAAGCCAGCTGGCCGAATAATCAAGAGGACTAAGATGACGATAGCGTGAAAATTATGCTAAGTGTATCGTCTGTGATCCACTCACTCCAGCCAGAACGCTGACCGTCGGCGATGCGCCAGCAGCAATTGGCGGAAGGCTTCCGGGTCCTTGGTGTAGGTCAGCTCGCCGCTGATCGGTTGATACAGATCCTGCAGCCGAGATACCCAAAAACGCAGCGCCGCCGCGCGCAGCATGACGGGCCAGCAGTCTCGCTCCGCTTGGCTCAGCGGCCTTTCCGACTGGTAGCCGGCAAGGAACGCTCGCGCCAGCTCATCATCGAGTAGTCCATCATCCCTTCGCGACCAATCGTTGACGGCGATGGCGATGTCGTACAGCAGAATGTCATTGCAGGCGTAATAGAAGTCGATGAAGCCGCTGATGCTGTCTCCATCCAGCAAGACATTGTCGCGGAACAGGTCGGCATGGATGACGCCGCTAGGCAGATGATCGAAACGGTGTCCGTCCTGGAAACGGATTTCCTCTGCCAAGGTTTCGGCAATATCCGCCGGCAGTTGCGGATAGAGCTGCTGCGCGGTGAGGCTCCACCAGTGCGGGCCGCGTGGGTTGTGCATTTTCCGCGGGAAAGTGGCGCCGGCCTTGTGCATCTGCGCCAGCATCTCGCCAACGGCGCGGCATTGCGCCGCTGTCGGATGGCTGACGTCGGCGCCTGTCAAGCAGCTTACCAGGCAGGCCGGCTTGCCGGCGAGCAAGGAGGCGAAGCGATCGGAATGGTCGGCGATGGGGGCCGGGCATGCCACGCCGTGGCGCGCCAGGTGGCTCATCAAGGATAGGTAGTACGGCAACTCGTCCAGGCGCAGCGTTTCGAACAGCGTCAACACATAGCGGCCGTGCGTGGTGGTGACAAAGTAATTGGTATTGGTGATGCCTGCCGCGATGCCTTGGAAGTCAATCAGCTGGCCCAGCGCATAGCCCTGCAGCCACTGCTGCAGGCTATCGCGGCTGACCGTGGTGTAAACCGACATGCGACCTCCGTCAGAAACGCACCAGCACCCAGCGCGGGATGACGATGCGGTTGGCCGGGTCCACCTGTTTCATGGTGCCGGAGCCATTGTCGTCGACCAGATAATAGGGCACGCCGTGCGCCGGCGTGACCTTGACCATGTAAAGCTTGCCGTTCAGTCGATATTCCTCGATTTTTTCATCGCCTTTCTGTATCAGGCGCACTTCCGGCTCCGGTTCGGCGGCGTTTTGCGGGCTGATCACCGGCGGCGGTGGCACCACGGCCTTGGCCGGCGCGGATGCGTCGGCGGCGAAGGCCGGGGCCAGCGGCAGGAGTAGGAGCAGGGCGATGAGGCGACGCATGAAGTTTCCTTGTATTTGAGTGAGCGATTATAGGTTGAGCAACTGTTCGCGTTCTTCCGGCAAGGCGTCGAAGCCGCGGGTCTCGTAGTGTTTGAAAATGGTGTCGACGATTTGTTGCGGATCGTCTATTAGCTGGATCAGGTTCAGATCGTCTGGATTGATCATGCCCTCGCTGACCAGCCTGTCCTTGACCCAGTCCAGCAGGCCGGCCCAGAACTCGCTGCAGCATAGAATAATGGGTATCTTGCGGCTCTTGCCGGTCTGGATCAACGTCAGCGCCTCGAACATCTCGTCCAGCGTGCCAAAGCCGCCGGGCATCACCACATAGGCGATGGCGTGCTTGACGAACATCACTTTGCGGCTGAAGAAGTGGTTGAACTTGACCGACAGGTCCTGGTACTCGTTGGGTTTCTGCTCGTGCGGCAGCACGATGTTGAGCGCAACGGACGGGCTTCTGCCGTAGAATGCGCCTTTGTTGGCGGCCTCCATGATGCCTGGGCCGCCGCCGGATATCACCGAGAAGCCGGAGTCGGACAGACGCCGCGCCACTTCCTCGGTCAATTTGTAGTATTTGTGATCGCGCGGCGTGCGCGCGCTGCCGAAAATGCTCACCGCCGGGGTGATGCCTTGCAGTTCCTCGGCCGACTCGACAAACTCCGACAGGATCTTCATCACGTGCCAGGCTTCGCGCGAACGGAAGCGCTGCATCATGGCGTGACGGTCGCTGGTCTGCGGTAACTTATCGGACAAGCTCATATTCTGCCTCTTATGAAAACATTGTTATTGATCGACGGCTCTTCTTATTTGTACCGCGCCTTTCACGCGATGCCCGATTTACGCTCTCCGGATGGCCGCCCGGTGGGGGCTGTCTATGGCATGGTGAACATGCTCAGGCGGCTGGAGAAGGAGGTTGAATTCGATTATAGCGCCTGCGTCTTCGACGCGAAGGGCAAGACTTTCCGCGACGACCTGTACCCCGAATACAAGGCAAATCGCCCGTCCATGCCCGAGGAGCTTGCCTCCCAGATTACGGCGGTCCACGACGTGGTGCAAGCCTCCGGCTGGCCGATGCTGGTGGTGCCGGGCGTGGAGGCGGACGACGTGATCGGCACGCTGGCGCGCAGCGCCGCCGCCGCGGGGATGAAGGTGATCGTCTCCACCGGCGACAAGGACATGGCGCAGCTGGTGACGCCGGACATCACGCTGGTCAACACCATGACCAACGAGCTGCTGGACGAGGCCGGCGTGAAGGAGAAGTTCGGCGTGCCGCCGAGTCTCATCATCGACTACCTGACCCTGATCGGCGACAAGGTGGACAACGTGCCCGGCGTCGACAAGTGCGGTCCTAAGACGGCGGTGAAGTGGTTGGAGGAGTACGGCAGCCTGGACGCCATCATCGCCCAGGCGGGCAACGTGGGCGGCAAGGTCGGCGAGAACCTGCGCGCGGCGCTGGATTGGCTGCCGATGGGCAAGCGGCTGATCACCATCGATTGCGCGGTCGATTTAAGCCATGACTTGCCGCACGGCCTGCCGGGCCTGCAGCATGGCCAGAAGGACAAGCCGCGCCTGGCCGAGCTGTTTCAGGACCTGGGCTTCCGCACCTTCTACCGCGAGGTGACCGAGGGCGCGGAAATGCCGGCTGTGGCTCAGCGCAGCGAGGAGACTCCCGCCGCGCAAAGCGATCTGTTTGGCGCGGACGAGCCTGCCGCGGCGCAACCGCAAGCGGGCAATATCGAGCGCCATTACGAAACCATCCTCACCGAGGCGCAACTGGATGCCTGGCTGGCCAAGCTGGCCGCGGCCAAGGTGACCTCGTTCGACACCGAAACCACCAGTCTGGATCCGCTGCAGGCGCGCATCGTCGGCGTCAGCTTCTCGGTGGAGGCGGGCAAAGCCGCCTATCTGCCGCTGGCGCATCATTACGCTGGCGCGCCGGAGCAACTGGGGCTGGACGCGGCCCTGGCCAAGCTCAAGCCGTGGCTGGAGGACGCAAGCAAGAAGAAGTGCGGGCAGAACCTGAAATACGACTGCCACGTGCTGGCCAACCACGGCATCGTCCTCGCCGGCATCGCAGACGATTCGATGCTGGCCTCCTACGTGCTGGAAAGCCACCAGCGCCACAATATGGACGACCTGGCGCGCCGCCATCTGGGCGAGAACACCGTCAGTTATGAAGAGATTTGCGGCAAGGGCGCCAAGCAGATCGGCTTCGGCGAGGTCGATGTCGACATCGCCGCCAATTACGCGGCCGAGGACGCCGACATCACGCTCAGGCTCAACCAGTATTTCGCTGCCGAGCTTCGCGGCGATCTGGAAAGAGTCTACCGCGACATCGAGCTGCCGGTGGCCGAGGTGCTGTTCAAGATGGAACGCCACGGCGTGCTGATAGATCGCGACAAACTGGCCGCGCAGAGCCACCAGCTGGGCAGCCAGATGCTGGAGCTGGAGCAGCAGGCGTATGCGCTGGCCGGCCAGCCGTTCAACCTGAATTCGCCGAAGCAGCTGCAGGAAATCCTGTTCGGCAAGCTGGCGATCCCGACCAAGGGCGTCAAGAAAACGCCGTCGGGCGGCTACTCCACCGATGAGTCGGTGCTGGAGCAACTGGCGCTGGATCATCCGCTGCCGAAGTGCATCCTGGAATACCGCGGGCTGGCCAAGCTGAAGTCCACTTACACGGATAAATTGCCGACGCTGATTTATCCACAGACTGGCCGCGTGCATACGACTTATTCACAGGCGGTGGCGATTACCGGCCGGCTGTCCAGCAACGATCCTAACCTGCAGAACATTCCGGTGCGCACCGCCGAGGGCCGCCGCGTGCGCGAAGCCTTCATCGCGCCGGCCGGCTGGCAGATCGTGTCGGCCGACTATTCGCAGATCGAGCTGCGCATCATGGCGCATCTGTCCGACGACGAAGGCATGCTGAAGGCCTTCGCCAGCGGCGAGGACATCCACCGCGCCACCGCGGCGGAAGTGTTCGGCGTCGACTTGTCCTCTGTCACATCTGATCAGCGCCGCGCGGCCAAGGCGATCAACTTCGGCCTTATCTACGGCATGAGCGCGTTTGGACTCGCCGCCCAGCTGGACATCGAGCGCAGCGCCGCCCAGCAATACATCGACCGCTACTTCATGCGCTACCCGGGCGTGGCCGAATACATGCAGACCACGCGCGAGAAGGCGCGCGAGCAGGGCTATGTGGAGACGGTGTTCGGCCGCCGGCTGTATCTGCCGGACATCAAACTGTCCAACCCCGCCCGTCGCGCCGGCGCCGAACGCGCGGCGATCAACGCGCCGATGCAGGGCACAGCCGCTGACCTGATCAAGCTGGCAATGATAGCCGTACAGGACTGGCTGGAGCGCGACGGCTTGCAGAGCAAGCTGATCATGCAGGTGCACGACGAACTGGTGCTGGAAGTGCCGCAGGCCGAGCTCGACTTGGTCAAGCAGAAGCTGCCGGCCATCATGGCAGGCGTGGCTGAGCTGAAAGTGCCGTTGCTGGCCGAAGTGGGCGCAGGCGACAGCTGGGAAGCCGCGCACTGATTCGTCTGCGAACCGTCCCAATCAACGGCGCCTTCGGGCGCCGTTTTCGCATCCTCCGCCAGGCACCTGAACTAAGGTCGGGGCCAGGCATCGCAGGCTCCGGCTTTTGGACAGGCGGAGCTTGGTTGCCGCGGTGAGATTTTCCAGACTGGAAACTCTTGAATGGCGACGGAGGCAATATGGGCCGACCAGCCCAACAAGGCATGACGCTGGCGGAGCTGATGGCGGCAATCGGCATCGCGGTGATTGTTTCCCTGCTGGCGGTTCCGCTGCTGGGCGCGGCGCGGGACAGGCAGCGTCTGCTTAGCCACGGCCTGCTGTTGCTGAACAGCGTCCATCAGGCCAGGGCCGAGGCCTTGCGCCGCAACCAGCCGGTTTTCCTGTGCGCAGCCAATCTTAAAACCAACCTCGAATTGCAGGGCTGCCAGCCGCCGCAGCCGGTTTCGCAACAGGTCTGGCGCGAGGGGGGATTGGTTTATGCCGACAAAGGCATGGACAACGCCAGTTACGACGGCGGCGAGCGCTTGCGGCTGGTGATGTTCGACCATGAGAAGGTGCGCGTGCAGGCACCTGTGCGGCAATTGACGCTGCTGCCGGAGGGACGAGTGGAGCCGGAGGGCGGCTTGGTTTTTCAGCTGCGTTCTGGCAGCCGTTGCCTGGCCGTGTCGGTGGCGGCGGACGGCCGCGCTGCGTTGGGGGGCATGGCCGATGATTGCGCGTGAATCCGGGTTCAGTCTCTTGGAAACCATGGTGGCGCTGTCGATCTGGCTGGCGGCGCTACTGGCGCTGGCCAGCATGCAGGCGCGCTCATTGCACCACGCTCGGGAGGCGGAGCTGCGCGCCCGCATCGACCTGGCGGTCAGCAATCTGGCCAACGCCATCCAGGCGCGGCCTGAAGCGCATTGGATTCATTATCTGGAAAGCGGTTACGACGACCATGTGTCGGGGCCAGACTGCGCAGCCGGCTGCGATCCGGCGCAACAGGCGGCGGCCGATTTATCGCGCTTCAAGCAAATTTTGCGCGCCAGCGGCAACCCGGCGGAGCGGGCCCGCGCCGCGGTGTGCCGCGGCGATGTCAAAAACAAGCCCACGCTGCATGCGCCTGGTTGCGACGGCAGCGGGCCTTTGGCGATACGCGTAGCCTGGCGCAGCCGCCGGGGGCAGGGTTGGCAGGAGCATGCCGATGTCTGGCCGTTGCGGCCTTAACTTCCAGGGCGGCGGGGCGCTGCTCGGCATATTGCTTGCCACCGCGCTGGGCGCGCTGGTGACGGCTTTGGCGCTGACCTCGCTCACCGCTACCAATCAGTCCGTGAATGACGCCGCGCGGCATTTGGAGGCGCGGCAGCAAGCGCTCTGGACGATGGGGCAACTGGCGAGAGACGTGGCCAAGCACCGCCATTTTGGTTGCGGCGCGCAGCCGTGGGCGGCGCAGGATTTTGCCGTAGGGCATTGGCGACTATGGCTGCCCGGCCGTTGGCTGCCGCATCGTAAATTGCTGCGGGACGACAAGCAGCGGCTGGCCGGTATCGAACTGGAACCGCTGGCGGGCGGCAATAGCCTGTCGTGGCCGCAGAGTCTGCTCAGCAGTTGCGCGGCAACATGGGCGTTGACCGGCGCGTCGGCGCAATGGCTGGGCGGCGCCAATGCGCCTCTGCTGCAACTGACGCCTGCCTTGCCATTGCAGACGGCGGAGCAGGCCGATGGCCTGCACGCGCCTTCGCTGCAACTGTGGCTGCCGCTGGAGCGGCACTATGAGCTGCGCGACCACCGCTTGCTGGCGCGCGACCGCTTGGGCGGGCTGCCGCTTGGCGCAGAACGCTTGCTGCTCGATAACGTCGAGCAATTGTCGATCCGCGTGCAGTTGCGCTCCAGTTGTGGCGAGGGGGCGGCATGGCAATGGCGCGCGGCGGAGGCATTGGACGCCAGCGCCGCGCAGCGCTTGGCGGCGGCGCGGCTGGAGTTGGCGTGGCGGCCGGATAGCCGCCGGGCGCGGGTGGAGCGTTTGAGCCAGGATTTGCCGTTGATGTCGGCTTCATCATGCGGGGATAAGACATGAATCATTCTGCGCAGCGCGGCGGCGCCTTGTTGATGGTAATGGGGCTGTTGTCGCTGCTGGCCATGCTGGTGTTGTCGTCGTCGCAGCTTATCCTCAGCGCGCGCTTGCTGGCGGCCAATGCGCAGGAGCGCCGCCGCGCCGAAGGATTGGCGCGGCAGGCCCTGCGCGGCGCCGAGCAATGGGTGTGGCAATGGGACCTGAAAAACGATATGGCCAGCCGGGCAAACGATCCCGCCAAGTTGTATGGCCACGAGGCGGTATTTTCGCCTACCTGCCATGGGACGCATGGCAAGGGCTTGTGCGAGCCGACGACGCCGCCGGAGAAACAAAATCTGAACGGCGTGCCTCTGCTGCATCCCTGCGGCAACAGCCGTGAGTACGAACTGGAGCCATCGGTCAAGCAATGGCAATGCCCGCAGGGCGTGAGGGCCGGCAGCCTGTCGTGGGCGAATCCGCGTTATGTGGTGGAATTGATCGACCCACGTTTCGGTTCCGGGCAGGCCGGTCCGGCGCGTTTGTACCGCATCACGGTGCGCGCCTGGGGCCATAGCCGCTTCAGCGCGGTGACGCTGCAGAGCTGGTATCGAGTGGACAATGGCGGAGAAGGGCGGCGATTGGGTTGGGAGGAGAAAGCGCGATGAATAGAAGAGGACCGCGTGGCTTCACTCTGCTGGAAACGATGATCTGTCTGGCGATTGCCGCCTTGCTGCTGTCTTTGGCGGCGCCGGCTTATCAGCAATACATGCAGCGGGCGCGGCTGGCGGAGGCGAAGGCGGCGCTGCTGGAAAACAGCCACTTCATGCAGCGCTGGTATCACGAATACGGCGTCTATTATCAGGAGGGTCCGCTGGCCTGGCCCACCTTGCCGGCGAGCGGAACGGCCGCCTTCGCCATAGGCTTCAGCAGCGCAACGCCTTCGGCCGACAATGTCGAGCAGGCCAGCTTCATCATCGAGGCGCGGCCTAAGCCTGGCTCCGGCCTCGACGAGTGGCTGCTGAAAGTGGACCAGGACGGATCGATCAAGCAGTGTCGGCTGGAGGGCGGCAGCGAGCAGTGCCAGCTCTGAGCCGCGCCTGGTTTAGCGCGATCAGGCCTGTTGCGGCGCCGGATCGTCCCCCCATGGCGCCACCTTGATCAGCAGCATCATGCCGGGAATCGCCAGCGCGGTGCACAGGAAGAAGAACGAGGTCCAGCCTATGGACTCCACGATGTAGCCGGTGGCGGCGTTGGCCAGCGTGCGCGGCACCGCCGCCAGACTGGTGAACAGGGCGAACTGGGTGGCGGTGTAGGCGGGATGGGTGCTGCGGGCGATGAAGGCGACAAAGGCAGCGGTGCCGAGACCGACGCCCAAGGCCTCGAAGCCGATGACCACCGCCAGCATTGCCAATTGCTCCGCGCCCACGCTGTCGAACCGGCCGTAGCTGGCCAGCCAGGCAAAGCCCAGTATCGATACTACCTGCACCACGCCGAAGGCCCACAAGGCGCGGTTGATGCCCAGTTTGATCATCCATACGCCGCCCAGCAAGCCGCCGATCACCGCCGGCCACAGCCCGGCGTGCTTGGCCACCAGGCCGATCTGCGATTTGGCGTAGCCCATGTCCAGATAAAACGGCGTGGCCAGCGAGGTGGCCATGCTGTCGCCAAGCTTGTACAGGAAGATGAAGCCCAGTATCCACAGCGCGCCCTGCCAACCCTGGCGGGTGACGAATTCATGGAACGGCTCCACTACCGCTTGGCGCAGCGTTTTCGGGCTGCCGGAAGCCAGCTTGGGCTCCTTGACCATCAGCGTCATCAGCGCGCCGGGCAGCATGAACAGGGCGGTAATCACGAAAACGCTGCCCCAGGGCATGCGGTCGGCCAGGATCAGCGATAGCGAGCCCGGCACCAGGCCGGCCAGCCGGTAGGCATTGATATGCACGGTGTTGCCCAGGCCGAGTTCGGCGTCGCTGAGGATTTCGCGGCGGAAGGCGTCCAGCACGATATCCTGGCTGGCGGAGAAGAAGGCCACCGTCAGCGCCAGTCCCGCGATGCTCCATATGTCCTGTTGTGGATCGAACAAGCCGAATACCGCCAAGCTGGCCAGCAGCGCCAGCTGGCTGGCCAGCATCCAGCCGCGGCGGCGGCCCAACAGCGGCAGCGCGTAGCGGTCCATCAGCGGCGACCACAGGAATTTCCAGGTGTAGGGCAGGCCGATCAAGGCGAACAGGCCGATGGACTTCAGGTCCACGCCCTCGCTGCGCAGCCAGGCCGGCAGCAGATTGATCAGCGCGTATAAAGGCAGGCCGGAGGCGAAGCCGGTGAATACGCAGACGAGCATGGTGCGCGAGAACACGTCGCGCCGCCAGTTGATGGTGGCTAGGGTCATGGGCTGGTTGTCGTTATGGTTGGCGGGCCGTCCGCGCCGGGCGCGGACGGAAATCAGCGCCGCAGCGCCCGTTCGATTTTCTGGTCGGTTTTGTACTGGCTCAGCGCGTACACCGACCACAGCGCGGCCGGCAGCCAGCCGATGAGGGTCAGTTGCAGCAGCAGGCAGAATAGGCCGGCGAAGGGCCGGCCTATGGTGAAGAACTGCAGCCATGGCAGGAAAATGGCCAGCAACAGGCGCATGTTTCTCTCCTTGTGCGGGATGGAATCAGCCGCGCGCCACCCGGTAGAAGGCCAGGCTGCCGCGCAGGTTTGGCAGCAAGGATACCCGCTTGCCCTTGTCCATGACCACCCTCTGCATCACTCGGATGCGGTTTTTGGCGCAGAGTTCCTCGAAGTCGCCCAGCATGCACCAGTGGATGTTAGGGGTGTCGTACCACTGATACGGGATGGTGTCGGACACCGGCATGTGGCCCTGCAGGATCTGCAGCCGGTTCTGCCAATAACCGAAGTTGGGGAAGGTGACGATGGCCTCGCGACCGACGCGCAGCATCTCGTTGAGAATGGCCTCGGTGTGGCGCATCGCCTGTATGGTCTGCGACAGCACCACGTGGTCGAAGCGCGAGTCGCCGAAGTCGGCCAGGCCGGTTTCCAGGTCGCCCTGGATGGCGTTGACGCCGGAGGCGACGCAGCGCACCACATTGGCCACGTCGAAGTCGACGCCATAGGCCTGCACCTGCTTGTCCTGCTGCAGGGCGGCCAGAAGCTGGCCATCGCCGCAGCCCAGGTCCAGCACTCGGCTGCGCGGGGCGATCCAGTCGGCGATCAGTTGCAGGTCGGGACGGAGAGTCTGGATGGCGCTCATGCGTTCACCTCCTGCGCCACGCGCTGCAGATAGGCGCGCATCAGGTCCACATATGGCTGATCCAACATCAAGAAGGCGTCATGGCCGTGCGCCGATTCGATCTCGGCATAGCTGACGCGCTTGCCGGCGGCGATCAGCGCCTGCACCGTCTCGCGCGAGCGCTCCGGCGAGAAGCGCCAGTCGCTGGTGAAGCTGGCCAGCAGGAATTGCGCCTGCGCCGGCTTCAGCGCGGCGGCCAAGTCGCCGTCGTGCTCCTTGGCCGGGTCGAAATAGTCCAGGGCCTTGGTCATCAATAGATAGGTGTTGCCATCGAAGTAGTCGGAGAATTTGTCGCCTTGGTAGCGCAGATAACTCTCGATTTCGAACTCCACGTCATAGCCGAACTGATACTCGCCGGAGCGCAGCATGCGGCCGAATTTCTCGCCCATGCCGTCATCGGACAAATACGTGATGTGGCCGAGCATGCGGGCCAGACGCAGGCCGCGGCGCGGCACCGTACCCTGCTGGTAGAAGTCGCCGCCGCAGAAGTCCGGGTCGGACAGGATGGCCTGGCGCGCCACGTCGTTGAAGGCGATGTTCTGCGCCGACAGCTTGGGCGCGGAGGCGATGACCAGCGCGTGGGCGACGCGTTCCGGATAGGCGATGCTCCACTGCAAGGCCTGCATGCCTCCCAGCGAGCCGCCTATCACCGCCGCCCAGCGCGTGATGCCCAGGCGGTCGGCAAGGCGGGCTTGCGAGGTCACCCAGTCCTGCACCGTCACCACCGGGAAGGCGGACCCCCACGGTTGGCCGGTGGCCGGGTTCAGGCTGGACGGGCCGGTGCTGCCGTGGCAGCCGCCCAGATTGTTGACGCCGACGACGAAGAAGCGGCGGGTGTCTATGGGTTTTCCGGGGCCGACCATATTATCCCACCAGCCGGCAGCCTTATCGTCAGGCTGGTAACGTCCGGCGACATGATGATGACCGGACAGGGCGTGGCAGATCAGGATGGCGTTGCTCTTGTCGGCGTTGAGCCGGCCGTAGGTTTCGAAGCGCAGCTGGTAGCTGGGCAGCACGGCGCCGCTGGCGAGCGGCAAAGGGACATCGAATACGGCGTCTTCGGCCGCGACGATGCCTACCGAACAATCGGAGTCGGTCATGGATTTGGGGGCCTCTTCTATTTTTTATCCGCGCCCGCCGCTCTCTGCCGGAGCATGTCTTGGCGCGGTCTCCTGCGGCTACCGTCCGATTATATCCACAACATCGGCTTGCGCGGGAAGTGCTCGCGCCGGGATAATCGGCCGTTCTCCGTCACCGGTGCCGCCATGTTCGGACGCCTGTTCAAATTTTTCACCCTGTGCCTGCTGGCCTGGGCGGTCGCTCGCTGGTTTCTCAAGCCCAGCCAGCGCCGCAACGTGCACGAGCTCGTGTCCGCGCTGGCTATCGCCCTGCTGATCAGCGCCGGACTGTTTTGCGTGCTGTATTGGCTGGGCTGGCATACTATCTGAAGCGGCAAGTCCTTGATCCCGCTCAGCTTGTCTGAGGCCGCATCGCGCTAGACTGCGCGCTTTTGCCGGCTACGCGATGGATCTGACCCGCCACCTTCATACCTTTGGCTATTACCTGAAACAACGCTTCGGCCAGACCGTGCATAAGCTGTCTCTGGCCGGCGATTTCACCTGTCCCAACCGCGACGGCACGCTGGGGCGCGGCGGCTGCGCGTTCTGCAATGTCCGCAGCTTCGGCCGGGAGGCCGCCAGCCTGTCCATCGCCGAGCAGATCGCGCGGGAAAAGGAAAAGACCGGCCGCGCCCGCAAGTATCTCGCCTATTTCCAGGCCTATACCAGCACCTATGCCGAAGTGGAAACGCTGCGCGCGCTGTACGACGAGGCGATGGCGTCCGCCGATGTGGTGGGGCTGTGCGTCGGCACCCGGCCCGATTGCGTGCCGGACGCGGCGCTGGACCTGCTGGCCTCGTACCAGGCCGGCGGCGCCGAGGTGTGGCTGGAGCTGGGCCTGCAGACCGCGCACGACCGCACCCAGGCCTTGATCCGGCGCGGCCACACGCTGGCCGATTACCGCGATGCAGTCCACCGCGCCCGCGCGCGCGGACTCAAGGTGTGCGCTCATCTGATCGTCGGCTTGCCGGGCGAGGGAAGGGATGATGCGCGGGCTACGCTGGACACGGTGCTGGATATCGGCGTCGAGGGCCTGAAGCTGCATCCGCTGATGATCGTCCGCGGCAGCCGGATGACGGCGCAGTACCGGCGCGGAGAAGTGTCGCCCATGGCCTTGGATGATTACGCCGACCTGGCGGCATGCCTGATCCGCCACACGCCGCCGGAGGTGGTGTATCACCGGATTGCCGCCACCGCGCAGGCGCCGACGCTGATAGCGCCGGACTGGTGCGGCCCGCGCTGGGCGGCCTTGCAGGCGATAGGCGAGCGGCTGGCGCGGGACGGCGGGCAGGGCAGCGCGCTCGGCCGCGAGTGGCGGCCTTAGCATCGCGCTTGGCTGCGGCCGGCGGGCCATTTTGTGAGCTTTTGTTAGCGGCGCTTGGCCGGACAAAACTGTTTGCATGCGCTACTGTCAGAATCCGGAAGATGGTCCGACCAAATGGAAACGACAGGAGAGCCGCCATGTTGATCAGAAAACCCGCCGACCATTTGCCGTCGGACATCACCAGCGAATCGGTCTATTTCAACCGCCGCGCTTTCATGCTGGGCGCCGCCGGCCTGTTGCTGTCGGCTGAAACGCTGGCCGGCCTGAACGCCAAGAAAAGTCCGTTGTCGCAGCTTGCCGCCAACGACAAGCCCAATAGCCTGAAGGACATCACCAGCTACAACAATTTTTACGAATTCGGCACCGACAAGTCCGATCCGGCGCAGAACGCCGGCAGCCTGAAGACGCGGCCTTGGAGCGTGCTGGTGGACGGCGAGGTGGCCAAGCCGCGCCGTTTCGCCATCGAGGATTTGCTGAAGTTTCCCTTGGAGGAGCGAGTCTACCGGTTGCGCTGCGTCGAAGGCTGGAGCATGGTGATTCCGTGGGTGGGGTTTCCGCTGGCCAGCCTGCTCAAGCAGATGAATCCGACTTCGCGCGCCAAGTACGTCTCGTTCGAGACCTTGCAGCGGCCCAGCGAAATGCCGGGGCAGCGCACATCGGTGCTGGAGTGGCCGTATCGCGAAGGCTTGCGCATCGACGAGGCCATGCATCCGCTGACCATACTGGCTGTCGGCCTGTACGGCAATGTGCTGCCCAATCAGAACGGCGCGCCGATCCGCTTGGTGGTGCCGTGGAAGTACGGCTTCAAGAGCATCAAGTCCATCGTGCGCATCCGGCTGCAGGAAACGATGCCGGCCACCAGCTGGAATCTGGCCAATGCCCATGAATACGGCTTCTATTCCAACGTGAACCCGGAAGTGGACCACCCGCGCTGGAGCCAGGCGTCCGAGCGCCGCATCGGCGAATTCTTCAAGCGCAAGACGCTGCCGTTCAACGGCTACGCCGAGCAGGTGGCCGGGCTGTACCGCGGCATGGACCTGAGGAAGAACTACTGATGACGACGCTGCGCATGAAAACTCCCGCTTCCGCGGCCGACCGCCGGCTCGCCATCGGCAAGGCATTGTTGTTCATCGCCTGTTTGCTGCCGCTTGCGCGCGCCGCCTGGATCGTCTTGTCCGGCGAGGCGGTGAATCCCGTGGAATTCATCACTCGTTCCACCGGCACCTGGACGCTGGTGTGGCTGCTGGCCACGCTATCCATGACGCCGCTGCGTCGCCTCAGCGGCCAGGCCTGGCCGCTGAAATGCCGGCGCATGCTGGGGCTGTTCGCCTTCTTCTACGCCAGCCTGCATTTCACCACCTATGTCTGGCTGGACCAGTTCTTCGACTGGCCGCACATCCTGAAGGACATCGTCAAACGTCCGTTCATCACCGTCGGCTTCGCCGCCATCGTGCTGATGTCGCCGCTGGCGCTGACCTCTACCCAGGGCTGGATGCGCCGGCTCAAGCGCAACTGGGGCAAGCTGCACCGGCTGGTGTACCCGGTGGCCATCCTGGCGGTGACGCATTACTGGTGGCTGGTGAAGAAAGACATCACCCAGCCCTTGATCTACGCCGCGGCGCTGGCTCTGCTGCTGGGGCTGAGGCTGTGGTGGCGCGCGCGCAAAGCTTGATTCCCCTGCTTGGCAGATACGGGCCGGCGTTTTAAAGTCGGGTATTTTGTCTTAGCCGCAAGCGAATCATCATGTCGAAGGAAAAAGCCCCGGTCACGCAGGCCATCCGCGTGCTGCGCGAGCACAAGGTCGATTACAGCGAACACCTGTACAAGTACGAGGAAAAGGGCGGCACCACGGTGTCGGCGCGCGAACTGGGCGTGGACGAGCACGCGGTGGTAAAGACGCTGATCATGGAGGATGAAAACAAGCATCCGCTGATCGTGCTGATGCACGGCGATTGCGAAGTCGGCACCGGCATGCTGGCCAAGCAGATCGGCGTCAAGAAGATCCATCCCTGCGATCCGAAAACGGCCGACAAGCACAGCGGCTATCAGGTGGGCGGGACCAGCCCGTTCGGCACCCGCCACGCCATGCCGGTCTATATGGAAGCCAGCATCGCCGAGCTGCCGGTCATCTACATCAATGGCGGCAAGCGCGGCTTCCTGGTTGGCGTCAGCCCGCAGGACGTCATCCGCGTGTTGCAGCCGACGCTGGTCAACGCGGCGGCATAGCCCCGGGGAAGTTGCGCTGGTAGATGGCTTTCAGCGTGCCATCCTTTTCCATCTGCTCCAGCGCGCGGGCGACATCGTCGCGGATGCGCGCCGCCTGCGGGTAAGCGCGCGAGAACATCAGAGCAAGCGGCGTTTCCTTATCCAGCGGGGTGGGGATGTAGCCGAACTCCTTTTCATGCTCCGGCATGCCGCTGTGTATCTGGAACAAACCGCGTTCCAGCGTCATCGGCGCCAAGTCCAGATGTCCCAATTGCAGTTGCCGCAGCGCGTTTATCTCGTCGTTGGTCTGCAGCGTGTTCAGCTTGTGTTGCTGGAATAAGGGGATATACCAATAGCCGAGTTGAATGGCGATGCGGTAGCCGCGCAACTCGTCCAGCGATTTGAATTGCAGCGGCGGATGCGGCATATGCGGCTTGTGGTAGAACAGATAGCTGGTGGAGCGCATCAGCGGGGCTGAGAAGTCGAACTCGGCCTCGCGCTCCGGCGTCGGGCGGTAGGGGAAGGCGGCGGCGGCTTTGCCCATCCGTATCATCGCCTCGGCCTGCGGCCAGCTCATGTAATTGAGATGGACCTGATAGCCGGCGCGCTGAAAGGCTTGGCGCACCATTTGCGAGAAGGCCCCGTCTTGCGGCAGGGTTTGCGAGACGAAGGGCGGCCATTCGCCGGTGGCCAGCTCGACGGTGGGTTCCGCTGCGGCCAGACCGCAGCGGAACAACAACGCGCAGATGAGCAATGGCAAACGCCGCATGGCCATTCCTTGGATGTGGGATTTACTGTGTTATCGCACAGCGCCTTCCGTCAACCAAGTTTTCGCAGGATGCGCCAAGCCTAGCCCGGGCGCTACCACCACCAGAACATGAAGCCCCAGGCGCAGTCCACCAGCGCCAGCGCGCCGCAGAACGGCAGCAGCGCGATCCAGCGACGCAGGCCGCCGTTCCAGCGCGTCAGGATGCCGCGCGCCAGATGCAGCGCCCACAGATTGGCGCCGGCGAGCAGCGCCAGGCGGGCGTCGTTGACCCAGCGCATGCCGAAGCCTTCGGCCTTCAGCAGCGTCACCGTCAGCGCCGACAGGCCGAGGAAGACGCCGCAGCCGGCCAGCGGAATCAGAGCCTGAGCCAGATGGTGCAGACGCTGGGTCTGCCAGCGGCCGGCCATTCCAACCGCCAAAGCAAGCGACAACAGGATGCCGCTGCCCAGCGCCAGCGCGGTGGCGGCCACATAGGCGATCAAGGACGCGCCGTCGAGCCAGGAGAACACATCGTTGTGCATCGGGTAGTGGGTGAGCAGCCACCATGGCGCGTCGGTGTCCAGCGGCCACATGATGTCATGGTCCACCAGCCATTCCGCCGCGGTCTGCTTGAGCCAGACGAACCATGGGCTGACCGTCCAGTGGAAGGCGCCCATCGCCACGCCTAGCAGGCCGTAGACGATCAAGGCGGTCTGCCAGCCGTCGGCCTCTTTTTCCGCCACCCGCACCACTTCGTCGCTCATGGGGCGCGAAGCCAGGGTGATGGCGGAGCGGTGATCGCTGCAGCGGCCGCACATATGGCAGCCGCTGCCGCCCTGCATGTGGCGCAGGGGCTGCAATGGGGCGCAATCGACGCTGGCGACGCGCTGTCGCTGGTCTTGGGAGCGCTTCCAGGCGGCTTCGTCCACGCGGTAATGCATGGGCGCCAGCTTGGACAAGAGGCCGAACACGCCGTTGACCGGGCACAGATGGCGGCACCAGGCGCGCTTGCCGCGAGTGTAGATGAAGCCGACAATGACGGCTGCCACCGTGGAGCCGCCCAGCACCAAGAGGGCGGCTTTCGGGTATTGGTAGACGCTGACCAGCTGGCCGTAAACGGTGGTGAGGACGAAGGCGACGAAAGGCCAGCCGCCCCAGCGCATCCAGCGCGGAATCGGCCGTCCCATGCCCTTGCGCGCGGCCCATTCCGACAACGCGCCTTCCGGGCACAGCACGCCGCACCACAGCCGGCCAAACAGCACCATGGACAGCAGCACGAAAGGCCACCAGATGCCCCAGAACACAAACTGGGCGAAGATGGTCAGGTTGTTCCACATCCGCGCCGCGTCGTCAGGCAAGTCCAGGCAGGCCGGAACGATTAGCAAGAAGCCGTAGACCAGCACCACCGCCCATTGCAGCTTGCGCAGCAGGGGGCCGTGGTCGCGCAGCCAGTTCCCCGTGAGCGCCAGCAGGCCGCGCGGCTGCCGCTCGGGGGGACAGGAAGCGCCGCCGGACGGGGCGGCGACGATGGGAATCACCCGCTGCGGACGGGGCGGCTTCATGCCGTCGCGGCCGCCAGGCGGCGGTTGCGCCACTGGAACAGCGCCCAGATGGCAGACCAGAACAGCGCGTAGGCGAGCAGGCTGGTCAAGGCCGGGTGGGAGCGGTAGCCGGTCAGGGCCGCCACTACGCCGCCAAACGGGGACATGTCGTCCAGCAGGGCCGAGCTGTCCCATAGCGGATCCACCAGCGCCGGCAGCACGTCCATCGAGATCAGTTTTTCCACGCCGGACAGGAACAGCGAGGCGCCCAAGAGCAGCAGCATGATTTCGGTGACGCGGAAGAACAGCCGCCAAGACAGCACCTTGCCGCCTAATTGCAGCACGTAGAAAGTCAGAAAGGCGAGCGCCAGGCCGATCGCGCCGGCGCCGGCCATCTTCACCAGCTCCACGCCGCCGGCTTCGGCCAGCATGCCGTACAGGAAGACCACCGTTTCGCTGCCTTCGCGGGCGATGGCCAGCGCGGCCAGCACGGTCACGCCCCACCAGTTGTTGCTGGCGGCCTTTTCCGACAGACCGCTTTCCAGCTCCTTCTTCAGCGTGCGGCCATGCTCGCGCATCCACAGCACCATCTGCACGATCAGCGCGGCGGCGATGAATACCATGCCGGTCTGGAAGTAGTCCTGCGCGCCGGCCATCAGGCTGCCGGCGGTGAACAGCGCCACCGCCAGGGCGATGGCCATGGCGATGCCCAGGGCCACGCCGCCCCACAGCCAGGGCTTGCCGGCGCGGCCGGCCGGGTTATGGTTCATCCAGGCATTGAGGATGCCGACCACCAGCAGCGCCTCGACGCTTTCGCGCCAGACGATGAAGAGTACCTGTCCCATTCGCGTTTACCTCTGTGTTACTTGGCGACGATGACGCCCTGGCCGGTTTTCATATGGAATTCGTCGAAGAACTTGTATTCGCCGGGCGCAAGCGGCTGGAACACCAGGAAAGATTCCGCGCCGGGGCCTAGCACTTTCTCCTTGCGCAGCGGCGTGCTTTCAAACTCGGCGGGGGTCTTGCCGATATTCATCACTTCCAGCTTGAATTTCTTGCCGGCGGGCACTACCACCCGTGGGGGAATCATTTGGCCGTCTTTCATTTGCAACTTGAAGACGGGAATTTCTTCGGCCATAGCCGGCGCAGACAACAGGCCGGCCACCATGGCGGCGGCGATCAGGCGCAGAGCGGTCATCGGGTTGGTTCCAGAATGAGAAACAGCGCGGAAAGCCCGCGCCGTTTCATTGTATCTCAATCAAGAATGCTTTGCGTTTACATTCTCAATTAGCCTTAATAACCGCCCTTCTTGCCGATGCCGGCGTAGGTGAACTCGTAGTTCACGTCAAACGGCTTGAACCACGGACCCACGCCGGTTTCCTTGTCGGTATGGCGGCCGAAGTGGGCGTGCTCATTGGCCGACGGCGGCATGATGGTGTATTTCAGCTTGTACTTGCCGGGGCCTTGAAGCTTGACGTTGTCGCCGTAGTGCGGGCCGTCGTTGGCCACCATCGGCATCAGCTCGCCCTTTTGGGTCTTGCCGCCTACCTTGGTCAGTTCGTACTTGACTACCAGATACGGCATCCAGGCGCCTTCTTCGAAGCCGTTCGGGTTGTTCTTGGTAGCGTGGATGTCGGCTTCCAGGTGGATGTCGGAGGCTTCCGGCTTCAGCATCATGCCTTCCGGCTCCATCTTGGTCGGCTGCAGGTAGACGGCGCCGATTTCCATGCCGTTCTTCAGCGCAGGCTTGCCGATCGGGTATTCCTTGGCCATGGCGGCGAAGGAGGCGGACAGGGCGATGCTGGCGACAGCCAGCTGGCAGACAAAGCGACGCATCATGTTTTCCTTATAAATTAGGGCTGAGATACCGGCCTGTGAAGCACATGATAATGCTAGTAATTATCGTTTGCAAACCTGCATCGTCTGGGAATGGGCAGGAAAATCATGAATTTTTATGACTTAGTCAATTCGTGATTCCAATGCGGTCCCGGATGTATTTTCTCGGTCGGAAAGAGAGGCTGGCCCGGCGCAGGCCGGGCCGAAAAGGCAATAATCAACCCAGCTCGCGGCACCGCCGGCGCAGCTGGGCCAGGCTCTCGTCCAGGATCAGCAGCTGCAGCATCTGTTCGGCCAGATGGCCGGCGCCGTCGCGATAGGCGCGGGCGAAGGCGTCCACGGCTCCGGCGTCCAGTTGGCCGTCGGTGGCGGCGGCCAGCCGCGCGCCCAGGCCGTCGAAACGCGGCGCCAGGCTGGTTTGCAGCCAGCCTGACAGCGGCGGGTTGAAGCCGCGCTTCTTGCGCTGGAAGAAATCGGCCGGCAGCGCCGGGTGGATGGCGCGGCGGAAGATCAGCTTGGCCGGGCGGGTGTAGCGCTCGGCTGCGGAGGTGCTCAGCAGGCGCTGGTAGAAGCCGTGGTCCAGCAGCGGCGCGCGGCCTTCCAGGCCATGCGCCATGGTGCATAGATCCGACTTTTGCAGGATGTAGTCGGGCAGATAATTGGCGAAGTCCAGTTCCAATAGCTGGTGCAGGCCTGGGGCGCCGTCCTGCGGTTCCGTGCCGATGTCGTCAGGCTTGCGCCAATGGCACAGCTTTTCCAGTTTGCGGCCGCCCTGCAGAAAGCTGCGCTGGCCGGGGGTGAAGCCGGAGAAGCGTAGCGAGTAGGCGCTTTGCCAGTCCATGGCCAGTTCGGTGGCCAGCTTGCCGCGCTTGCTGTCCAGTTGCGGTTGGATCGGCAGCGGCAGGCGGATGTTTTGCCGCCAGCGGGTGCGCAGATGCTTGCCGATGCGCTTGTAGCCGGCCAGCAGTTCGTCGCCGCCGTCGCCCACCAGCACCACCTTGACATGCTGGGTGACTTCGCGCGCCAGATACCAGGTGGGGAAGCTGGACGGATCGGCGAACGGTTGGTCCAGATCGGCGACGATGCGCTCGAAATCGGCTGCCAGGTTGTCCGGCATGTCCACCCTGACGTTGGGCAGGCCCATGCGCTGGGCGGAATCCGCCGCGTCGCCGGATTCGTCCAGGCTGGAGCCGGGAAAGGCGGCGGTGAAGCTGGAGAACTGGGTCAGCTGCTGGGTGGCGAGCCGGCTGGCGATCACGGTGGAGTCGATGCCGCCGGACAGCAGCACGCCCAGCGGGCGGTCGGCCACGGTGCGCATCGCCACCGCGCGATCCAGCTCCTGCAGCCAGTCGCCGGATTCCGCCTTGGGCTGCCAGTAGCGCTGCTTGCTCAACTGGCGGGTGTTCAGGTCGAACTCCAGCCGGTAGCCGTTTTCCAGCCGCTGGATGTGGCTGAACACGGTGGCCGGGGAGGGAATGTAGCGGTGGGCCAGGTAAGCGTCGATCGCCGCCGGGCTGAAGCCGCGCTTATCCGCAGGCAGGAAGGGCAGCACCGCGCGCACCAGCGAGCCGAAGGCGAAGTTGCCGTCCGCCAGCGAGTAGACCAAGGGCTTTTCCCCCATGCGGTCGCGCGCCAGATGCACCTTGCCGCTGCGCTTGTCCAGAATGGCGAAGGCGAACATGCCGCGCAGCCTATCCAGCACGCCCTCTATGCCCCAGGCCAGATAGCCGCGCAGGATGTATTCGGTGTCGGCGTGGGTGCGGAACACCGCGCCGCCGGCTTCCAGTTCGGCCTTGCCGGCTTCCCAGTCATACACCTCGCCGTTGTAGCAGATCCACACCTGGCCGTCGTCGCTGGCCATGGGCTGGTTGGCCACCGGGCGCGGATCGATGATGGCCAGGCGGGCGTGCAGCATCGCATTGTGGATGGCATCGCCATCGGCCGGGTTCAGCGCCGCGTCCAGCAGCAGCCGGCTGGCATCGTCCGGGCCGCGGCGATGCAGCTCGTCCAGCATGGCTTGCGGGACGGTGGGATTGACGGGAAGGCGCGAGAAAAAGCCGGCGATTCCACACATGATGACGGCGCTTCCGAATGCGCAAGGCGCCGATACCGGTTCGGCGCCTTGCTTGGGTTTTCAATGCCGCGCAGTATCCGGCGCGGCGGCGGCCGATGTCAAACGCCGGGCTTGCGGTGCAAGTCAGGCAGCGCCACTGCTGCGATGCCCAGCAGCGGCAGGAAGGAGCACAGCAGATAGACGGACTCTATGCCGTGGCTATCCGCCAACTGGCCCAGCACCGCCGCGCCGATGCCGCCGATGCCGAAGGCGAAGCCGAAGAACATGCCGGACACCATGCCCACTTTGCCCGGCAGCAGCTCCTGGGCGTAGATCAGAATCGCCGGGAAGGCCGAGGCCAGAATGAAGCCGATGGGCAGCGACAGCGCGGCGGTCCAGAACAGATTGGCGTGCGGCAGCGCCAGCGCCAGCGGCGCCACGCCCAGGATGGAGAAACCGATCACGCGCTTGCGGCCGATGGCGTCGCCGATAGGGCCGCCCAGCACGGTGCCGGCGGCCACCGCGAACAGGAACAAGAACAGATGCAACTGAGCCGACTGCACGCCGATATGGAAGTGGTGGATCAGGTAGAAGGTGTAGTAGCTGGTGATGCTGGCCAGATAGAAATGCTTGGAGAAGACCAGCACCAGCAGCAAGGCCAATGTCAGCTTGACGCGGGCCGGCGACAGATCCGGCATGACGATGGCGGCGGCTTTCTTGGCCTGGCGGTGCTGGTGGGCGTACCACTGGCCGACGCGGAACAGCACGTACATCGCCAGCAGCGCGGCCAGACCGAACCAGGCCACGCTGCCTTGCCCAAGCGGAATCACGATCAGCGCCGCCAGCAGCGGCCCCGTGGCGCTGCCGGCGTTGCCGCCCACCTGAAACAGCGACTGCGCCAGGCCGGGGCGGCCGCCGGAAGCCATGCGCGCCACGCGCGACGATTCCGGATGGAAAATCGACGAGCCGGTGCCGATCAGCGCGGCGGCCAGCAACAGCAGCGGGAAGCTGCCGGCGCTGGATAACAGCAGCAGGCCGATCAGCGTGGAGCCCATGCCGAATACCAGAGAATACGGCTGCGGCTTCTTGTCGGTGTAAATGCCGACCAGCGGTTGCAGCAACGAGGCGGTGCACTGGTAGGTGAAAGTCATCAGGCCGATCTCGGCGAAGCTCAGGTGATAGTTGCCCTTCAGCAAGGGGTATAGCGCTACCAGCAGCGACTGCAGCATGTCGTTGAGGAAGTGCGAGAAGCTGATGGCGCCTAGGACGCGAAAGCGGGTGTCCTGCGCCGGCGCGGCGATGGAAGTGCTTGAGGCCATGGTAAAGATTCTCGATACAGGTGGTGATTGCATATTAATTCAGCAATTTAGAGCCGGTCCTGCGAAAATGAGGCATCCATCTTTTTGAAAGAGGCGATATGAACCGCTTCGACGATTTGGAACTGTATGACCGGGGCGTGCTGCCGGTGGTGGGCAAGCTGCGCAACTATCCCGCAGGGTTGGAGTCGCCGCGCCACCAGCACCCCACGGCGCAGCTGCTGTACTCGGTGGAGGGGCTGATGTGGGTGGGCACCGAGCGCGGGCAGTGGATAGTGCCGCCGACGCGGGCGATCTGGCTGCCCATCGGCACCTGGCACCAGGTCAAAATGGTCAGCCCGGTGCGGATGCGGAATATCTTCGTGCGCCAGGACATGCTGGCTGGCCTGCCGGAACAATGCTGCGTGCTGGAGGTGACGCCGCTGCTGCGAGAACTGGTGCTGGCGGCGGTGGATGTGGCGTTGCCCTGCGAGCCGGGATCGCGCGACGAGCGGGTGATGATGCTGGCGCTGGATGAAATCCGCCGCGCCAAGGTGCTGCCGCTGTCCTTACCCCAGCCAGCCTCGCCGGCGCTGCAGCGGCTGTGCGCGGTATGGCTGGACCATCCCGACGACGCGCGCGGCGCAGCGGAATGGGCGCGCGAGCTGGCGCTGGACCCGCGCACCTTGCAGCGCCGCTTCCGCCGGGAAACGGGCCTCAGCTTCGGCCAGTGGCGGCGTCAGGCCAGGCTGATGCTGGCTTTGCAGCGGCTGGCCTGCGGCGACAGCGTGCTGAAAGTGGCGCTGGACCTGGGCTACGCCAGCCCCAGCGCCTTCGCCACCATGTTCAAGCGTGAACTGGGCGCGCCGCCGAGCAGCTTCTTTACGGCGTCGTAGGGTGGAAACCCGGCAAGGCCGGGTGTTCCGCCATTGCGCAATGGCGCTAGGCCTAATCAAGGTAGGGCGGGCAGGCCAGAAGGCCTTGCCTGAGTTGACATTCCTAATCGATCTATGGAATCCGCTTCGCGGATGATGTTTGAGGCCGGTTCCGCCCGGCTGACGGAAAAAGGGGGCTGCGCGGCCAGCCCCCTTTTAACCCCAGGCCGCCCCAACAGCGCGGCGAAACCCCGTCTCCAAATCCATTCCCAAGGCGCCGCCCAACTCGCGGGGCGCTAGCGTCGCCCCGCTCAAACAAAGGGCGTCTTAAAACCATTGGGAATGGCTTCGGAGCCGGCTTGCGCTGATGGGGGAGTGGTTCGCCCGCCTTGCCAGGCATAAATCGGCCGTCTTGGACCACGTTAATACTTTTCATGGTTCATGAGAGAACGTAGATGCCGAGCTTCGCTTGCATAGCTTTTTGCTCGGTTAACGTCATTCTCCATAGCTTCTATAGTTCGCTGGGCATCAGGCTCGATGAAAACTAGTTCAATTTGACGTACGAGGGCAAATAAATTCCAGACTGCAATCAGTACTAGATCTTGGATAGGTTCGTCGATGTAAGCGTCACCCACGGGCTTTTTCCGACCAGTTGCGCCGTGCCAATGTGGGTTTTTCATGAAGCTTGGTACGCTGTCGGGTGCTAAGGTTAGAATGTAGCCATGAACAAGGCTATTTCTGTACTCGTTCAAGTCCTCTGCCGCACAAGCGGCGATCTTTAGGATCGCATTACATTTGCCGCTTAGTTTGGAGTTGCCCTCACCCAGCATCCTGAATTGAGCTTCAGTATTCATGGTCTCTGTAAAAGGACGAACGCCTTCGATACTCTTCTCGCTTAAAGTCCACAGTGCGCGCTCAAGTGTGGTCTCGAAGAGACCGTAGGCAGTAATGAAAGCACCTATTAGCATTAAATGATTGGGCCTAAGGCCAAACATCATTAACTGCGCTTGGATGTCCAAGGACCTTGCTGGGTAGTCGTATGGCATCACTCTCTCCCGCGAGTGTGGACTTTTTATTTGAGCGTTCGTCAGTGCTGTGCAGGGGGCAGATTATAGGGGCTAAGAAGATTAGTTCTCTTATTTCGCCGCCAGCTTCTCCGCCAACTCCGCCAAGCGCTTCCCCTGCGCCATCGCCAGCGTCTTCTCATGCTCGCTGATCGGCTGCCTGTCATCCATGCCCGCCACATGGCTGACGCCATACGGCGTACCGCCGGTTTGCGTCGCGGTCAGCGCCGCTTCGGAGTATGGCAGTCCGGCGATCACCATGCCGTGGTGCAACAGCGGGATCATCATGGTCAGCAGCGTGGATTCCTGGCCGCCGTGCAGGGAGGCCGAGCTGGTGAAGACGCTGGCTGGCTTGCCCGCCAGCGTGCCCTGCATCCACTCGCCGCCGGTGCCGTCGATGAAGTATTTCATCGCCGACGCCATATTGCCGAAGCGGGTGGGGCTGCCCAGCGCCAGGCCGGCGCAATCCAGCAGGTCTTGCCGCTCGACGTAGGGCGCGCCGTCTTCCGGGATGCCCGGCGCTACGGCTTCGCAGACGGCGGAGATCTTGGGCACGGTGCGCAGCCGCGCTTGGCAGCCGGGCACGCTGTCCACGCCGCGGGCGATCAGCCGGGCCAGTTCGCGGGTGGCGCCGTGCTGGCTGTAATACAGGACCAGGATGTCTAGCATGGGGGTAACCTCGCAATCACGGATAACCGAGGCATGATAGGGCAAAGCGGCATGGCTTGCCTCATCGTTGCTTTGCCATTACCTTTGCGCCCATGCAAGCTCAACGATTCGAACCCTTTTTCAGCTTTGCCCGCTTCATCGTCCGCCGCATGGGCTGTCTGCGCGTGCTGCAGGTGTCGGGCAGTCTGACTTTCACTACGCTGCTGGCGCTGGTGCCGCTGTTCACCATCGCGTTGACGGTGATTTCGGCGTTTCCGGTGTTTTCCGATTACAGCACCCGCTTCAAGATCATGCTGCTGTCTACGCTGGTGCCGGAATTCGCCGGCAAGGTGATCACCGTCTACATGCGGCAGTTTGCCGACAATGCGGAAAAACTCACCGCCGCCGGCATCGTGATGCTGGGCGTCACCGCGCTGATGCTGATGTCCACCATCGAACGGACCTTCAACGCCATCTGGGGCGTGCGCCGCGGCCGGCCCTGGCTGCAGCAGAGCATGGTGTACTGGACGGTGCTGACCTTGGGGCCGCTGGTGTTGGGCGGCAGCTTGTTGTCCTGGCGCTGGCTGTTCAAGGCCACGCGTTTCGAGAAGAACCTGCCCTTGCTGGCCGATATGGTGGAGGTGGGCGGCACCATTGTGTTGACCGCGCTGGTGTTGTCGCTGTTGTACCGCATCGTGCCCAACCGCTTTGTGCCGTTCCGCCACGCGGTGGCTGGGGCGTTGGCGACGTCGGTGCTGCTGGAGATCACCAAAGCCGGCTTCGGCTTTTACATCAGCCGGGTGGCCAGCTATCAGCTGGTGTACGGCGCGTTCGCCAGCATCCCGATTTTCCTGCTGTGGGTGTATTGCCTGTGGCTGGTGGTATTGGCCGGCGCGGTGTTCACCTCGGCGCTGTCGTATTGGGAGGGCGAGGCCTGGCGGCGGCGCAACGAGCCGCACCGCCGTTTCCTGGACGCGGTGGAGGTGTTGCTGCTGCTGGATGCCGCGCAAGTGCGCGGCGAGGCGATGACGCCGCCGCAATTGCGCCGCGAGATCAAGGTCGGTTACGACGAATTGGGCCTGGTGCTGGATAGGCTGGCGCAAAATGGCTATGTGCAGAAGGGCGGCGGCGACGCCTGGGTGTTGATGAAGCGGGCGTCAGCCATTCATCTGGCCGAGTTGTTCGAGCTGTTTGTCTATCGCCGCGAGAGCGAGCGCGACGACGCGCTGGGCCGGGCGCTGGGCGAGCTGCTGGGGCCGATGACCGACGGGCTTCAGGCGGAGACGGTGGCGGATTTCGCCCGCCGCGTGGGGCAGAAGTAAGCGGCATTGTCGTAGAAGGCCGGATTCTCATTGTCTGGCCACCAGCCCGGTATGCCCAGCAAGGGCAGCGGGCACAGCGCGCGCGGGCGGGGAAGGAAGGCGTCGTCGTCCAGCCTGGCCGCCAATAGGTCATCCAGCTGGCTCAGCTGGGATGCGCCGTCCCGCGCGAAGAAGTCCGGCGCGACGTCCAGGATCAGCGCCTTGCCGCACCAGCCGATGTGCGGCGTCAATCCCATCTCCATGACCGCGTGGCCCAGCGTGAAGGCCGCGATGCGGCGGCCCCAGTCGGCGCGGCGCGCGATGAATAATTCCTGCCAGCGCATATCGTCCAGCGCCTGGCCCAGCGCCGGATCGGCGGTGGCCACGATCACCCCGCATTCGTCCAGCAGCGTGGCGGCGTCGCGCAGCGGCCCGCGCCGGGTCTCGCCGCGGGCGATGGCCCGCACATGGCGGCGGTTCAGCGCCGTTTTGGCGCGCGGCCAGGCCAGCCAGGCCAGCGCGTTGAACCAGTCATGCCAGTTTTGCGGCCGGGTGGGCACCTCGCCGGTGGCGCCGATATGCATTTCGTAATAGGCCTCTGGCTCCAGCGCGCAGACGAAGCGCAGCGTGTCGGGCAAGGGCGCGCCGCCGGCTCGCGCGGCGGCCAGCAGATCGTCGAAATCGGCTTGCCGCGGCCACGTCGGCCAGGCCGGGACGAAGCGGCGCACCGGCCGATAGAGCGGGTGGGCGAGGTAGTCGGTATGCCAGCGGTTCATGGATCAGGCGGGAGCGGCAAAGGGCGCCATTCTAGCCGGAAACCGCCTCAGTCGCCGCAGCGTCGTCGGCAAAGACGCGGTTGCGCCCCTCTCGCTTGGCCTGGTACAGCAGTTTGTCGGCGCGGCTGAGCACTTCGTCGATATCGTTCTCGTCCGGCAAGCGCTGCGCCACGCCTATGCTGACGGTGAAGGACAGCGTGCCGCCGTCTGCCGGCAGCCTGGCCGCCGCGACGGCGGCGCGCAGCCGTTCCGCCACCAGCCGCGCGTCGTCGATGCCGGTGTCCGGCAGCAGCGCCGCGAACTCCTCGCCGCCCAGCCGGCCGCACAAGTCGCTGGCGCGCAGGGTTTCCCGGCACAGGTCGGCGAAGTGGCGGATCACCACGTCGCCCACGGCGTGGCCGTGGTGGTCGTTGATCTGCTTGAAATGATCGAGGTCCATCATCATCACCGTCAGCGGACCCTGGTGGCGCCGGCAACGCTCCAGCTCGCGGCCGGCCAGCTCGATGAACTGGCGGCGGTTGTTCAGCTCGGTCAGGCTGTCCTGCGTGGCCAGCCGGAACAGTTGTTTCTCATGCCCATGGCGCTGCAGCGCGATGGCGATGATATGGGTGCTGCGATGGGCCAGCGCCAGTTCTTCCGGCGAGGGGCTGCGCGGTTCGCGGTAATAGGTGGCGAAGGTGCCGAGCAGACGGCGGTCGCTGGAGAAAATCGGCGTGGACCAGCAAGCGCGCAGGTCGAATGGGCGCACCTTGTCCTGCGCGTGTTGCCACAGCGGGCTGTTGAAGATGTCGTCCACCACGATGGTGCGTTTCCAGTGCGCGGAGGTGCCGCAGGAGCCGACGCTGGGGCCGATCTCGACGCGGTCTATCAGCTTGCGGTAGGCGGCGGGCAGGCTGAGTCCGGCGGCGAAGCGCAGCGACTGGCCGTCATCGTCCAGCAACATGATGCTGCACATGCCATTGGGCTGCTGCGACTCCATCATCTGGCAGATCTGGTTCAGCGTCTGCGGCAAGGGGTGGTTGCCGGCGATCATTTCCAGCACGGCGTTTTCCTCGGCCAGCAGTTTTTCGCCCTGGCGGCTGGACGTGACTTCGCGGTCCACGGAGAGGATGGTTTTCAGCATGCCGGCGCTGTCGAACTCCGGAAAGAGGCGGATTTCGAAGATATGGCGGTTGGGACCGTTGTTCAGCTCCAGCTCGAAATTGCGGGCCTCCCAGGTGTTGATCAGTTGGCGGCACTCGTGTTCGAAGCGGCTGCTGGCGTCTTCGTTCCAGCCTTTTTCGCGCGGCGTCTTGCCCAGGTGCTCTTCCAGCGGCAGCGGGAAATAGCGGCTGACGCTGCGGTTGATGAACAGGCAGCGCAGTTCCAGATCATAGCGGGCGACGATGTCCTCGGAATTGTCCACCAGGGTGCGGAACTGCTGCTCGCGGCGCATCATCGCAGCTTCATGATGCTTGCGCGCGGTCGCGACGCGGCACAGGGCGGTCAGCCGCTGCACGCGGCCGCCGCGCCAGCCGGGACGCCAAGTGATTTCCAGCCATTCCCAATGTCCGCTGTGATGGCGGATGCGCACCTCGTAATTGGCTTCCGGCGCTTGCGGCGGCGTCGCCAGCAGTTGGGCGAAGCGCGGGCGGTCCTCCGGATGCAGCAGGCCCAGCCAACGGCCAAAATCCATGTCCCGGGTATGGGCGGGCATGCCCAGCAGCCGCTGCAGCGATTGCGCCCGACTGCGCACATGCTGGCGCGGCAGATGGAATTCCAGCAAGCCCAGGCAGGCGTCCTGCAGCGTGCCGCGCGCGCGGCGCTGCCGCATCAGGCCGTACAGCCACAAGCCGGTGGCGATAGCGGCCAGCAGCCAGCCGGTTCCGGCGAAGCCGCTGGGCGCGGCGGAGGCGGCCACCGCGGGCAATGGCCCGCACCAAGGCAAGGCCAGGCCGGCTCGGCTCAGGAAGAGAATCAAACGGCTTTGCAACTGAACCATCCGGAAAAGCTAAACGTGAATTTTGACACCGACCTGCCGCTTGCCCCTGTCGGGTCGCTCATCCCGCTTGGGTAGCGTCGTATTTACGCAACAAATGCAGTATGCTTGAACGCATACAATTGCAGCGTCTATACGGCGCAAAGACCGGCCTGGACTTGGTGCAGAGTCTACCGGGCGTGGAGCGTGAAATGGAATTCTTTCCGATCTTTCTGAAACTGCGGCAGCAGCCCTGCTTAGTGGTGGGCGGCGGGGAGGTCGCCTTGCGCAAGGCGCGCCTGCTGCTGGCGGCTGGGGCCAGGCTGCAAGTGGTGGCGCCGGAGCTGGCGCCGGAGCTGGCGCAGCTGGCCAGCGAGGGGGCGCTGATGCATCTGGCGGCGCGCTATGCCGCGGAGCAGCTGGACGGCCAGCGTCTGGTGGTGGTCGCCACCGATGACCGGGTGGTGAATCACCAGGTAGCGGCCGACGCCGAGGCGCGCGGCATCTTGGTGAATGTGGTGGATGATCCCGCGGCGTCGCGCTATATCAGCCCGGCCATCATAGACCGCTCGCCGCTGATGGTGGCGGTGGCCAGCGGCGGCAGCGTGCCGGTGCTGGCGCGCTCCATCCGCGCGCGGCTGGAAAGTCTGATTCCTGCCGGTTACGGCCGGCTGGCGCGCTTCGGCGCTTCATTCCGCGACGCGGTCAAGGCGCGTTTTCCCGACGTCGACGCCCGCCGCCGTTTCTGGGAAACGGTGTTGGAAGGACCCTTGGCCGAGACCGTGATGAATGGCGACGAGGCGGCGGCGCGGCAGGAGATGGAGCGGCGCCTGGCGGCCGGCGCGGAGGGCGGCGGCGCGGTCTATCTGGTGGGGGCCGGGCCGGGTAATCCGGACCTGCTGACCTTCCGCGCACTGCGGCTGATGCAGCAGGCCGACGTGGTGCTGTACGACAAACTGGTGGCGCCGGAGCTGCTGAACCTGGCGCGGCGCGACGCCGAGCGCGTCTACGTGGGCAAGGCGCGGGCCAATCATGCCCTGCCGCAGGATGACATCAACCAATTGATGGTGATGCTGGCCAAGCAGGGTAAAAGAGTGTTGCGGCTGAAGGGCGGCGATCCGTTCACCTTCGGCCGCGGCGGCGAGGAAATCGCTACGCTGGCGGAACAGGGCGTTCCGTTCGAAGTGGTGCCCGGCATCACCTCGGCCAGCGGCGCGGCGGCTTACGCCGGCATTCCGCTGACGCACCGCGACTACGCGCAGTCTGTCACCTTCGTTACCGGGCACAAGCAAGACGGCACCATACAGCTGGACTGGCCCGCGCTGACCCGGCCGCAGCAGACCGTGGTGGTGTACATGGGGGTCTCGACGGCGGCGGAGTTGTGCCAGGCTTTCATCGCGCATGGCCGCGGCGCGCAGACGCCGGCGGCGGCGGTGGAATGGGCCACCACGGAAAGACAACGCACGGTGTGCGGCACTTTATCGACTTTGCCCAGTCTGATGGCCTCGCACGGCATCGCATCTCCGGCCTTGATCATCGTGGGCGAAGTAGTGGAATTGGCGGACAAGCTGGCCTGGTACCGCCGCAGCGAGAATTCAGCTGTTACAATTCAGGAAGATTGATCTCGCGGACGCGCGGGCCTGGCCCGCGCGAGTTCGAGCTTTGCTCATCAACGCGGCGGGCTGGTCCGGCCGCACCAACTCGAAGACTCAGGCATGGTAGGTGTTCTGATAATTGCACATGGAGACCTGGGACGGTGCCTGGCGGATTGCGCCAGACACATTCTGGGCCGGGAGCCGGAAAACCTGGCGGTCATGACCGTGGACAAGACGGAAGACCCGGAACGCAAGCTGGGCGAGGCGCAAGGCCTGGTGGACGGGCTGGAGCAGGGCGATGGCGTGGTGGTGCTGACCGATATGTACGGCGGCACGCCCTCCAATATCGCCAGCAGGCTGATCCGGCCTGGCCGCGTGGAGGCGGTGGCGGGCGTCAACCTGCCCATGCTGGTGCGGGCGTTGTGCTATAGCAGCCAGCCGCTGGAGATCGTCGTCAGCAAGGCGATCACGGGCGGGCTGGAAGGCGTGCTTTACATTATTCCGGGGGAAGGAAATGCTGCGATCTGAAGTGGAAATCATCAACAAGCTGGGACTGCACGCGCGCGCATCCAGCAAGTTCACCCAGCTGGCCAGTCGTTACAAGAGCGACATCTTCATCGCCCGCAACAGCCGCCGCGTCAACGGCAAGAGCATCATGGGCGTCATGATGCTGGCGGCGGCCAAGGGCGCGAAGGTGGAGCTGGAGGTCAGCGGCGAGGATGAGCAGCAGGCGCTGGAAGCGCTGATCGCGCTGATCAACAACCGCTTCGACGAAGCGGAATAAGACGCGAGCGGGCGGGGGCCGGCTTTTCCCCGGCCTTTCAGGGAGTCGCCGCAATATGCGGCGGAGGTCACGGCGGGCATAGCGACAAAAACACGGCCCGCCAGGGGAGGGGCAATGAGCATCATCCTGCACGGGGTGGCCATTGGCGGGGGCATCGCCATCGGCCGGGCCCACCTGATATCGCGCAGCATGGACGATGTGGCGCACTATCTGCTAGAGGACGACGAGGTCCCGGCGGAAAAACTGCGTTTTGACGAGGCGGTGCGCGCCACCCGCAAGGAGCTGGAGATGCTGTGGGGCAGCATCCCGGAGAACGCGCCGGCGGAGCTGGGCGCTTTCCTGTCTCTGCACATCATGCTGCTGGGCGATGTCACCATCTCGCGCGAGCCGCGCGAGATCATCGAGAAGCAGCGCTGCAACGCAGAATGGGCGTTGAAGCTGCAATGCGACCATCTGATCGAGCAGTTCGACGCGATCGAGGAAGACTACCTGCGTGAGCGCAAAAACGACGTGCTGCAGGTGGTCGAGCGCATTTTCACCAATCTGGACGGCGACGCGCCGCAGTTGCCGGCGCCGGAGGATCTGGTGGAAGACCACATCCTGGTGGCGCACGACCTGTCGCCGGCCGACATGGTGTATTTCAAGGATTCCAACTTCGCCGCCTTCATCACCGATGTCGGCGGCGCCACCTCGCATACCGCCATTCTGGGTCGCAGCCTGGATCTGCCGTCGGTGATCGCCTTGCATCACGGCCGCGAGCTGATCCGCCAGGACGAGATGATCATCGTCGACGGCCTGCAAGGCGTGGTCATCATCAATCCGGACGCGCTGGTGCTGGCCGAATACCGCCGCCGCTTGCGCGCCTGGCGCGGCGCGCGGCGCAAGCTGTCCTCCATCCGCAAGTCCAGCGCCGTCACCCGCGACGGCGCGGTGATCGAACTGCTGGCCAATATCGAGCGGCCGCAGGACGTGGACGACGTGCGCGAGTCCGGCGCGGTCGGCATCGGCCTGTTCCGCAGCGAATTCCTGTTCCTGGGCCGCGACACCCTGCCGACCGAGGATGAGCAATTCGAAGCCTACCGCCATGTGGCGGCGGCGATGAAGGGCATGCCGGTCACCATCCGCACCATGGACCTGGGCGCCGACAAGAGCCCGAAATGGCTGACCCACGACCAGGCCGACAACCCGGCGCTGGGCCTGACCGGCATCCGGCTATGCCTGGCCGAGCCGCTGATGTTCCGCGCCCAGCTGCGTGCCTTGCTGCGCGCCTCGGTGCACGGCAGGATACGCGTGCTGTTTCCGATGGTGAATTCCCTGCCGGAACTGAAGCAGGCCTTGGCGCAGTTCGAATACGCCAAAGAGGAATTGCGCGACGAGGGCATAGGCTTCGCAGACGACATCGAAGTGGGCGCGATGATCGAGATCCCGTCGGCCGCGCTGGTGGCAGGCAGCTTCACCAAGCACGTTAATTTTCTGTCCATCGGCACCAATGACCTGATCCAGTACACGCTGGCGATCGACCGCAACGACGACACGGTCAGCCACCTGTACGACCCGGTGCATCCGGCCGTGCTGAAGCTGATCCTGCACACCATCAAGTGCGGCATCAAGGCCAATGTGCCGGTCTCGGTATGCGGCGAGATGGCGGGCGACGCCAAGCTGACCCGGCTGCTGCTGGGCATGGGCCTGCGCAAGTTCTCGATGCATCCGGCCAATCTGTTGTCGGTGAAGCAGCAGGTGCTGACCAGCCACCTGGACGAAATCGCGCCGATTGCGGCGCGCATGCTCAGATCGGAAGATCCTGATAAAATAGCGGATTTGTTGCAACTGCTGAATGCAGAGCCGGGCGAATGACCCGGCTTTTTAGTTGCTGTGATAGGGTAGCTTAGCATGACACGTCTTGCCATTGTCCGTCAGAAATACAATCCAGCCGGAGGCGCCGAGCGTTTTGTCAGCAGGGCATTGGGCGCATTGCGGGATAGCGGAATGGTTCAGGTGTCATTGATCGCTCGCGGCTGGGAAGCCGTCGACGGGATTGAGGTGCACCCGGTGCAATCCACTTATCTGGGGAATGTCTGGCGCGACTGGAGCTTCGCGCGCCATGCCAGACGGATCTGGCAGCGTGAGCGCTTCGATCTGGTGCAATCGCATGAGCGTATTCCCGGCTGCGATATTTATCGAGCCGGTGATGGTGTACACCGCCATTGGTTACATTTGCGCCGCCAGGGTATGAGCATCTGGCAGCGGCTCGCTCTGTGGTGCAATCCCTATCATCATTACATCTTGCGCGCCGAGGCCGCGATGTTCACGCATCCGAGGCTCAAGCTGGTTATTTGCAACTCTGAAATGATCAAGCGGGAGATTCAGCATTATTTCGATCTGCCAGCCAGCAAAATCACCGTTATCTACAATGGGGTGGATCTAAAGACTTATCACCCTGATCTCAAGACGCAGTACCGTCAGACCATGCGGGAGCGCTGGTCTATCCCTGAGGATGCCCCGCTATTGGTCTATGTAGGGTCCGGCTTTGAGCGTAAAGGGGTGGCGCGCGCCGTGCGGGCAATACGGGACAATCCCCAAGCCTGGCTGATGGTGGTGGGTGGGGACAAGCGGCTGTCTCGCTATCAGGCGACGGCAAAGGCGCTGGGCGTGTCCGACAGGGTGATCTTTGCCGGTCCGCAACAAGACGTCAAGCCGTTTTATGGCATGGCCGATGCGTTCATTCTTCCTACTTTGTATGACCCGTTTCCTAATGTCTGCGTTGAGGCATTGGCCTGTGGTTTGCCGGTTCTGACCACCCTGCAGTGCGGGGCGGCAGAGTTCATCCAGCCTGGTGTCAATGGTTGGGTGTGTGATGCCTTAGATCATCGCGCTTTGTCTGATATTGTCGGCGCTTGGCTGAGCGCCCGTGAGCGCGAACCGGATTTGTCGGTAGCGGCCAGAGAGAGCGTGAGTCGACTGAGTCTGGAAGCAATGGCTGATCAAATGCTGAACTGTTATCGACAATTGCTGTCAATTTCAGCTAAAGCTGCCCGGTAAGCTGGAGAATTGATGTTATTGAGTGTCATTATGCCTGCGCATAACGCGGCAGCATTCTTGGAGCAGACCCTAATTCTGTTGGCTGGCGAGATGGCGGGTGTCGAGCAGGTTGAGGTCATCGCCATTGACGACGCGTCGACCGATGGCACCGCAAGCATCCTGTCCGCGTTTTCCTCCACCCATTCATGGTTGCGTACGCTTTCGGTTGATTTTGCCAATGTCGGACAGGCGAGGCGAGCGGGTGTGGAGCTTGCGACCGGCAGTTTTGTTACGTTTTTGGATAGCGATGACGCTTTTTTCAAAGGCGGCTTGTCCTGGTTGGTTCAGAAACTAAGGCAGCATGATCCAGATCTGCTCATGACCCCGCTTCTTGAGGTCTACGTTCCCTACGACGGAGTGGAACCACTGGCACCTGCGGATGTGGAACCCTTGTCATTACGCCAAGCGTGCGGAAAATTTTGCGAACACCAGGCATTGCAGGGGCATTTCAATGGCAAATGCGTGCGCAGGAGCATTCTGCTGAATCATCTTCCTGCCGCCATGTCTTGTTATGAAGACATGGCCACCACCCCATACTGGATTCGAGATGCGCATAGCATTTTATGGGGTGAAACTCGGTTCTATGCCTATTACAAGCGGCCGGGCAGCTTGTCGGATCGTGGAACAGAATGGCGATATAAATCTGAGTATTGCCAAGCCTTGTTGAATATTGAGGATGCTTTTCGCGGTCAAGTCTCTTGTATGCAAACCGCTCATTTATGGATAGGTTTTGCTAAGGAGCTTCTCCGGAATGCTGCTGGCAAGGCATTTTTACGAGAACGGACTGATGTTATCGATAAATTGCTATCCATTCCCTTGCCCAACTACCTTTGCTCATCGAATGCAAGCTGGAAGTTGAAGTGGCGCTTTTTACGAGTCAGGCTAGGCTTGCTTCGGCTTGGACTAAAATGACAGGAGCGGCAGGCTCCCGCATGTGAATTGATTTTACAGGATATTTTCATGATTAAGGTTTTGGTGACGGGCGCGGCTGGCTTTATTGGCAGGGCGGTTTGCGATAAATTGTTGGCACAGACAGATGTTCAGGTCGTTGGGATCGACAATCTCAATGATTATTATGCAGTCGAACTCAAAAATGCCAGATTGGCAACCTTGCAGGGCCGCCCCGGCTTCGCTTTTCACAAGATGGATATTGCGGACTGGCCTGCCATGCGGCAGCTTTTTCAGGCTGAGAAATTCGACTACGTGATTCATTTGGCCGCCCAGGCCGGCGTGCGCTATTCCTTGGAAAACCCTCATGCGTACGCGGAGAGTAATCTACTAGGTTTTACCAATGTGCTGGAGGCCTGTCGCCATTATCCGGTGAAGCATCTGGTTTTTGCCGGATCCTCCAGCGTGTATGGCTGCGGTTCGTCGGTGCCATTCTCCGAAGATCAACGAGCGGACCATCCGGTCAGTTTTTATGCGGCCACCAAACGCGCCAATGAACTGATGGCGGCCAGCTATTCCCATTTATATGATTTGCCGACGACCAGTCTGCGTTTTTTCACTGTTTACGGGCCATGGGGCAGACCAGACATGGCGCCTTGGCTGTTTACCGATGCCATTTTTCAGGGGCGGCCGATCAAGGTATTTAACCATGGGAAAATGCAAAGAGACTTTACCTATATCGACGATATCGTCGAAGGCGTGGTTCGGGTCATGGAGCATGTGCCGACAGGGGAATTGCCGCATACCATTTACAATATTGGCAACCATCAGCCGGTTGAGCTGATGGCCTTCATTGAGCTGACAGAGCGCTTGTGCGGGCGGGAGGCCGTGAAGACTTACTTGCCGATGCAGGACGGAGATGTGCCTATCACTTATGCCGAGACCAGCCGATTGCGGCAGGCGGTGGGCTTTACTCCATCCACTTCGCTGGATAGCGGCATGGCCCGTTTTGTGGCGTGGTTCCGAGCCTATCATGGCATGTGATGGTGGGGCCATGCGCGCTTTGACTAAACATGTATCCTATGGTTTGCAGGCTATCATCCCGTTAATCCTTATGCTGGGCTGTTGCATGATGTTGGTGATGCCGGCATCGGGGCGGACGCTTTTTTACATTATTGCAGCCTTGGCGTTTTTGGCTTTCCCGGTGCTGGCAGTTCGGCGCGCGTTAGTTATGCCGGATCGCTGCGCATGGTTGTTGCTGGCACCCTGTTTGGTCTTTGTGTTGTTGCGCGGGCTGTGGCTGGCGTTGCAGACGCCACCGCTGGACCCCGCTTTGCAACAGGTGGCCTATTCCTATCAGTATTCGGTGAAGATCTGGTTATGCGGGATCCCCCTCTGGCTGCTCATGCTGTGCCATAACCAAAGAGCCGTGATTCCAGAGTGGCTGATGCCTACTTTGGCGGTCGTCATATCCTTACTGCTGTGCGGAATGACCTTGCAAGCCTGGCATGAGGCGCACGGAGGACGCGTCGCATTGGGTACCTTGTATGCCACGGGATTTGCCTATCTGTTAGCCGCCATGCATGCTTTGGCTTTGCTGCTGCTGTATCCCTTGCGTATGCGATCATGGCATTGGCTGGCGCTTTTATTGCTGGTCGGATTGCAGTTGCTGTCGATTATCGCAACCGGTACCCGCGCCGCGATGCTGGTTTATCTACTATATGTCGGCTGTCTCTTCCATTGGCGCCTGGGCCGCCGCTATGGCTGGAAGGTATATGCGTTTGCCGTGCTCGTATTGTTGTCTGTTTCCTGGTTGGGCAGAGGCATGCTGGAGGGGCGGATTCAGGAAGCCAGAGCGGATCTGCAGGCATACCAGCAAGGCAATGCCGGGACCTCTCTAGGCATTCGCTTTTCACTATGGGATGGCGGCTGGCGCGCGGCGTCGGCCCATCCATGGGGGCAGAGCATCGAGTCTCGCGATCAGTTATTCAATAAACTGGTGAAAGAGGGCAGCCTGAACCCGGCGGTTCTAGAGATGCGGAGTGTTCATCTTCACCATGAATGGCTGGAAATCCTGTCTTTGCAAGGCGTCCCTGGCGCGCTATCCTGGCTGGCGGTATTGATGGGATGGGCCTGGTTTGGATATCGGCGCGGCGGATTCGCCGGCCGCTTCATGCTGCTTTATATCGGCTTCTGGTTTTTGTTCGGCTTGAGCGACGTCATGCTGCTGAGTCCGCAGATCGTCATGTTCAGCATGATGTTCGCCGCCTTGGGTCTTTATTGGTCAAATACGGTCGATGTGCCGAAAAACAGCCAATCTCATTGGCCGCACAAGCTTAAATAGCGGTCGACCACGCCATTTAATGAGAATGGCTCAAGCAGGCTGTCTTCGGTCAGCGTCGGATTGTTTAACACGCGCTGGATCGCATTGGCCAACGATTGACTGTCCAATGCGCTGAGTCCCTGAGCCAGCGCGCCAGTCAGGATTTCCGCGGGGCCTACCGGGCAGTCGGTGCTGATGACGGGAGTGTTGCAGGCGAGGGCTTCTACCAGCACATTGCCAAAGCCTTCGAAGTCGGAGCTCAGCACCAGTGCCTGGGCGGCGCGCATATAAGAATAGGGATTGTCGCTGAAGCCGGCGATATGGAGCTGATGCGCAATCCCTAGCGCTTCTGCTTGACTTTGTATCTCCAGCAGTTCCCTCTGGCCGCCCTGTCCCAGCAAAACCAATTTTCCGGCGTATGCGCTGAGTTTGAAGGCCTCCAGCAGACGATCATGTCTTTTCTGATGATTGAAGCGCCCAACGTGAAGCAGAAAACGTTCGCCATCTAGTGGGCAAGGGGCGCTGGCATATTGGTGAATCCGGTCCAGGTCGAAAGGATTGTAAATGGCTTCCATGCGTTGGGGCTGGATGCCGCAGGCCAGCACGTCCTGCTGTAACGCTTGGCAGACCGTGATCAGCTTGCGCCCGGAGTAGGTGCGGATCAGCTGTCGCTTTTTCAGCCAGCGCCGCAAGCCAGATCGCTCCGCCAATTGCCCGGCTTGAATCGCGCAGTGCAGGCATAGCCAAGCCTGTTGCAAATACGGGGTGGCCGCGACGATTCTGTCGGTTTTCGGCAAGTTGGAAATGGCCAAATCGACGTGTCTGTCTGAGAAGTGTTTGCTGAGCGCAGTGTCGAGCTGTCTGGCGCGGCGGCGGATTTCCGTTTGTCGCCGTAGTGGGCCGGTATAACCATCCTCTACAAGCAAGTAGCGGACCCCTGCGGGAATGGCATAGTCGCATTGCGCTTGCAGCGAGGCGATGGTGACATCGTGGCCGCGCGCCGCCATGGCGCCGGCCAAGGTAATGACTACGCGTTCGGCTCCGCCTCCGGGCAGGCCATCGATGATGAACAAGATGGTTTTTTTCATGCTTCATTCCTGCCTGGTTTCTGCGAGCAATGCTCTGCAAGCATCCAGGACTGGCGCCAGCGGGATATTCGCCAGATAGCGTTGGCGTGTGGCGGTATCGACTTGGTCGGGCTCAATCAACTCGCCATAGTCGGCCGCGCTGATCAGGCGATAGCGAGTCATCCAGGGGTGCCACTCCTGGATTTTGCTAGGGCCGAACAGCGCAACGGTGTCCTTATTCAGCGCCGCGGCCATGTGCATCGGTACGGAATCCACCCCAATGAATAGCCTGGCGCCATCGATCACGGCGGCCAACTGATTCAGACTGAGCATGCCGGCGAGCGAGATGATTCGATCCGAATGGGTCAAGGCCATGATGGAGGCGGCCATATCCATTTCATTCTGATCGGGGGCAGTGGTAAGGACAATGTGCCAGCCATCATCCGCCAGGGTGTTTGCCAATTGGGCAAATCGATCGTCTTCCCAGCATTTGAAAAACCAGCGCGATGCTGGATGGATGACCAGATAGTTTCCTGTGACCCCGCGCTCGCGAAGCAGGGCGCGCACTTCATTGAGCGACGGTTCTGGCACCGGCAGGACGCAGCGTCGCTCGTTTTCTGTTGGGGTGATGCCGAGCGGTTGCAGCGCCAGCAGATTTTGGCTCACAGTGTGGAGGGTATTGCTTGGGGCTAGGGGGGCCAAGGCGGTAAAAAACCGTCTCCAAGGGCTTTTCCGCCGCTTGGGGTAGTCAAAGCCTATCGCTTGTTCCCTGGCCAGCAGTTTGGCAAAGAAAGCGCCCTGCATCTGGTCGCTCAGATGCAGCACGATTCGATAGCGTCTTTTCCTTAGCTCGCGCAGCAAAGCCAATTGGGCGAGGACCTTGCGCCAACCATGCAGCTTGCGGTCCAGCGTCCAGACCTGGGAGATGTCTGGATTATTCAGGAGAAGTGGCAGCGTTTCCTGATAAACCAGCATGTCGATTTCGCAGCGCGGGTATCGCGACTTGAGGGTTCTCGCCACCGGAGTGGTCAATAGGATATCGCCATGATGGCGGAGCTTGATCAGCAGAATGCGGTCAGGGGCTTCGGTTTGGGGCATACAATGGTGGGTTTTCGTTCTGTGTGCGGCGGAGTTTCCGGCGAACGGTAGGTGTTGGCCATGCGGCATTTTCCGCTGATTATATACGACATAGAGGAAGTCATGAGGAGGCTTGCTGCTGATGGTTATTGCTGAGATCATTGGCCCTTTGCTGAAAACAGGCGGCTCGACGGGTTTGGCTGGCTACATGGATACAACGAAGTGGGGAGAGGGGCTGCCTGATGCGTGAGCTAGGGAAATATGCTTGGAATGATTGGCTGAAGCTTGCTCCATGCCAAGATGCGCTTAAGCAATGGCGGAATGATGCCTGGCAAGCCCTGTATCTTTCCAAGCGGGCCGAGGGGCAGGAAGTCCTGATTGATCATTTGCGGCAGCATGGCGGCCATCTTGGGTTGGTTGTCGCGTTTGAGCAGCCTTGGGCGCTGAACTGGCAGCTGGAGTTGGCGCGGGAAAATATACCAGATAGTTACCTGGTGGTATTTGATAATTCCCGCCGGCCTGAGATGCGGCGCCAGATAGCGGCGCTTTGTCAGGCTAGGCAGGTGCCATATCTAGCGCTTCCGGCCAATCCCACGAGGCATGTCAATCGTTCCCATGGCTTTGCGATGAGCTGGGTCTATCACAATATCGTGCGTCCGGCGCAACCGACCAGTTTTGCCTTCATCGATCACGACATGATTCCTGTCGCGCCGAACAAGCGGCTGGTGGAGCTGGTGGATCAGCCGGTATACGGGCTGCCCAACCACAGCGATTGGGGCTGGCATCTATGGGCAGGGTATTGCGCATTCCGCTTCGATTTTGTCGAGCGGCGCAAGCTGAATTTCCTGTACGACTTTGCCAACGGGCTGGATACCGGCGGGCGTAACTGGCGCCCTGTTTATAGAGAGTTGGATGCGGACCGTTTGCGCATGGCTAGGCATAGGATACGTGAGGTGACCGACCCGGTCAGCGGCCATCCGTTCCGCATTCAGGTCGTGGACGATTGCTGGTACCACATCGGCAGCATCAGCTACAACAACGGATTCGAATCGCAGTTCGAACTCTGCCAGCACATTGCGGCTGCGCTGGCAGAAGGCAAACCATGGGCTGAATTGTGTCCGCCGGAAAATTAACGGACATTTGCATGCCGGAATATATTTTATTCACCGAGTCTTCTCCCAATGTCGGCGGTCAGGAACTGCAGTTGATGCAGCAGATGGCTTGCCTGGAGAAGATCGGCTATCGCACGATCCTGGCTTGTCGCCAAGGTTCCAATGTGGAATCGGTGGCTAGACGCAAGGGTTTGTCGCTATTGCCGTTGAAATTTCGCAATAGCGCCCACCTGCCAACGATAGCGGCGTTATGGCGTTGGATGCGTGTCAATCGCCCCGTTTTGGCAATCTGCCATAGTGGCCACGACAGCAATAACCTAGCGGTGGCGGCTAGAATGTTGTGCAAGCGGCCCTTTTTGTTGCGCTCGAAAACCTATCTGTCCGGCCCCCCCTCGGCTTGGACCTATAACCGGATGGTGGATGCGACGATGTTGCCAAGCGACTGCTTGCGCCAGTCCATGTTGCAGAATCCGGCTATCCATCCTGGAAAGCTTCATGTCGTCTACCCCGGCATCGACTTCGCCGAGCTGGATGCAAACATGGCCAAGCCTTTGCCGAAAGCGGTGGAGGCTTGGCTGGCAGCCGGCGATGGGCCGGTGCTGGCGCATGCGGCCATGCTGCGCGGTGAGAAGGGGCATATGACCCTGCTTGCCGCTTTACATGCCTTGCGCGAGCGCTGGCCCAATGTGCGTTATGTGATCGCTGGCGAGGGCGGGGAGCGCGAGCGCATCGTAGCGGAAATCGAGCGGCTGGGTCTGCAGTCCAGGGTCTTGCTGGCGGGCATGGTCAGCCCGGTTGCGGCTTTGCTGGCGCGCGCCGATCTGGTGGTGATGCCGTCCAGTTACGAACCCTTGGGCATGTCTCAAATCGAGGCTCTGGGTCTGGGCGTGCCGGTGGTCGTCAGCCGAACCGGCGGCATCCCGGAAACGGTGCAGGATGGCGAGACGGGCTTGCTGGCGGCGCCGGGCGATATCGATGCCTGGGCGCGCGCGCTGGATCAGGCCTTGAGCGATCCGGAGCGGATGCGGCGGATGGCGCAAGCCGGCCGAGCCGATGTGCGCGCCCGCTTCGCGCCGGAGCATAATTTGCGAAGCATATTGGAATTGGCGGGGCTGGCGTCTCCGCCGCAAGGACAGACATGACGAAACATGGTTTCAAGGACAGTTGGGCCATTTACCGCCGACTGTTGGGTTATCTGCTGGGCTATTGGAAAATCCTGCTGCTGTCGATGTTGTCGATGACGGTGGCGGCGCTGACCGAGCCTGCTGTCGCCAAGCTGCTCAAGCCGCTGATCGATGGCGGCTTCGTCAACAAGGATCCGCATGTGATCATGTGGGTGCCGCTGGCGATTATCGGCATCTACCTGTTACGCGGCGTAGCCGGCTTCGTCAATGAGTACACGGCCAGTTGGCTGACCGGCCATCTGGTGCAAACCTTGCGGCAGCAGATGTTCGCCAAGCTGGTGCGCTTGCCGGCGCATTACTATGACGAAAACCAGACCGGCCGCTTGATGTCTCGCATCACCAACGACGTCAATCAGGTGACCGAGGCCGGTTTCAACGTGATTACCGTCACGGTGCGCGATGGCGTGACCGCGCTGGCCATGCTGGGCTTGATGCTGACGACGGACTGGCAACTGACGCTGATCTGCCTGGTGGTGCTGCCGGCGGTAACCTATTGCATGAAGCTGGTGGGGCAGCGCTTGCGCGGCTTGGCGCGCCAGAACCAACAGCATATGGCGCAGATGACCCAGGTGTTGGCGGAGAGCATCCAGTGCCAGCGCGCCATCAAGGTGTATGGCGGCGAGCAGCGCGAGATGGCGCGCTTCGACCATACGGCGGCCTCGGTGCGGCGCAATCAGATCAAGCAAACCGCGGCCAGCGCCGCGAATACCGGCGTTACCCAGTTGATGATCGCCTGCGCCTTGGCGGCGATCTTGTACTTTGCCGGACTGCGGGCACAACATGGCGCCCTGACGGCTGGGGATTTCATGGTGTTCCTGACGGCCATGCTGGGCCTGTTCGCCCCGGTCAAGCGGATTTCCAGCGTAGCGCAGGCGCTGCAGCGCGGCCTGGCGGCGGCGGAATCGGTGTTCGCCTTCATCGATGAACCGGGCGAGCCGGATCACGGCTCGCATGCCTTGCCTGTGATTCGCGGCCAGCTGAGTTTCGATGCAGTTAATTTCACTTACGCCAATGCCGATAGTCCGGCGCTATATAGCATCGACCTGGCGATTCAGCCGGGCGAAACAGTGGCGCTGGTCGGAGCGTCCGGCAGCGGCAAAACCACGCTGGCTAGCCTGGTGCCGCGTTTCTATGAGCCGTCTGCCGGCCGCTTGCTGCTGGATGGGGTGGCGCTGACCGACATACCGTTGCCGCAGCTGCGCGAGCATATTGCCCTGGTCAGCCAGCAGGTCGAGCTGTTCAACGATACCGTGGCGGCCAATATCGCATACGGCAAAGAGAATGCTTCGCGCGAAGCTATCATCGAGGCCGCGCGCGCCGCCAATGCGCTGGAGTTCATCGAAGCCTTGCCGGAGGGCCTGGATACCATCATCGGCGAGAATGGCACGCGTCTGTCAGGCGGCCAGCGCCAGCGGCTGGCGATTGCCCGCGCCTTGCTGAAGAATGCGCCGCTGTTGATCCTGGACGAGGCGACTTCGGCCTTGGATACCCAGTCGGAACGGCTGGTGCAGGCGGCCTTGGAAAATCTGATGCAGAACCGCACTACCATCGTCATCGCCCACCGGCTGTCCACCATTGAGAACGCGGATCGCATCGTCGTGATGCATCAAGGCCGGCTGGCCGAGCAGGGCCGGCATGAGGAGCTGCTGGCCAAGGGCGGTTTGTATGCCAAGCTGTACAGCCTGCAGTTCAGTGAGCCGCAGCCGGAGTAGCGTGAGAAGCGCGTGAAATGACAAAGGGCCGCAGATGCGGCCCTTTGGCTTGCCAAGCTGCCAAGCTTACATCTTGGCGAACAACGGTTCCTGCGGCGCCAGTTCGCGGCCGTTTTCCTGGATGGTGCGCCACACCGGCTGGCCTTGCACCTGCGCCTGCACGTCGCGCGCCAGCATCACGTAGGCTTCGCTGTCGCGGGCGCTGGAGTAGGCGCGCAGCAGGGTCACCTTGGCGTGGAGATTGTTGGGATCGTCGCGCAGCGAATCCTTGAGCACGCGCACGGCTTCACGGGTGCGGCCATAGGCCAGATAGACTTCGGCTTCCCCTATTGGATCAATGCCGCGATGCGCGGGCTTGACGTAACGAAGGCGGCGCCAGAAATGGCGCAGCGTATAGTAGGCGAGCATCAGGGCCAAGCTGCAGGCCAATGCCGAAAAGACATCCATTTTGTTTCTCCCCCTCGTGGTACAACATCTTATGTAGTCTGTTGATTATTCTGATGAGGAGGGCGGCGCGCAATCCGTATAATTCCGTAGCCGCCCGCACAGCCTGGGAAATCAGCTGTTTGCCCGCAGGACGCGATCGAGCAATGAGGCATCCAGACCCGGTTGTATCACAGCCTGGCCCAGTTTGCGCAATAAGATGAAGCGTATGGTGCCGGATTCCACTTTTTTGTCGTGCGCCATCAACTGCAGCCACTGCTCCAGCGGCATCTTGGGGGCCTGTGTCGGCAAGCCGGCCGCTGCCACCAGCCGGCGCACGCGTTCGACGTCTTCCGGAGCGATCCAGCCCAGCTGGGCCGAGGCCGCGGCGGCCAGCACCATGCCGGCGGCGACGGCCTCGCCGTGCAGCCAGGCGCCGTAACCCAGTCCGGCCTCAATGGCGTGGCCGAAGGTGTGACCCAGGTTCAGCAGCGCGCGCACGCCGTTTTCTTTCTCGTCCTCGCCGACGATGGCGGCCTTCATCTCGCAGCTGCGCTTCACCGCGTACTGCAGCGCGGCGCCGTCTCGGGCGCGCAGCGCCGGCATATTGGCTTCCAGCCAGGCCAGGAAGTCGGCGTCTCCCAACAGGCCGTATTTGATGACTTCGGCCAGGCCGGCCGACAACTCGCGGTCCGGCAGCGTGGCCAGCAGGTCCATGTCGGCGATCACCGCCTGCGGCTGGTAGAAGGCGCCTATCATGTTCTTGCCCTGCGGATGGTTGATCGCGGTCTTGCCGCCGACCGACGAGTCCACCTGGGCCAGCAGGGTGGTGGGAATCTGGATGAAGGGCGCGCCGCGCTGGTAGCAGGCGGCGGCAAAGCCGGTCATGTCTCCGATCACGCCGCCGCCCAAGGCGATCAGCGTGGTCTTGCGTTCGGCGTTGCCGGACAGCAAGGCGTCGAAGATGCGGTTAAGCGTCCGCCAGTCCTTATGCGCCTCGCCGTCGGGCAGCACCACGCTCAGACAGCTCACGCCGCGCGCCTCCAGCGCCGCTTGCAGGCGGTCGAGGTAGAGCGGGGCGACGGTTTCGTTGCTGACGATGGCCGCTTTGGGGATGGGCAGATGAGGAAGCAAGAGATCGACCTGTTCCAGCAGTCCGTGGCCAATGTGTATCGGATATCGGGTATCGGGCAGGATCAGGTCGAGGGTGATCACTCAGAGCTTCCTTGTCGGGGATGTTGGTAGGCGTACAGCTGTTCGATCAGATGGCTGACCAGCAGGTTGACGTTTTGTTGCGTGGTGTCGACCACGATGTCGGCAATCTCGCGGTATAGCGGATCGCGCTCGTTGAACAGGCTTTCCAGCTTGCCGCGCGGATCGGCGATTTGCAGCAGCGGGCGGTTCTTGTCGTGCTGGGTGCGCAACAGCAGGTCGTCGATGGTGGCGCGCAGGTAGATCACGGTGCCATGGGAGGCCAGCACCCGACGGTTTTCCTCGCGCAGCACGGCGCCGCCGCCGGTGGCCAGCACAATGTCGCGTTGCTGGGCCAGATCGCGGATCACGCAGGATTCTCGATTGCGGAAGCGCTGTTCGCCTTCGATGTCGAAGATGGTGGCCACGCGCACGCCGGTGCGCGCTTCGATCTCCTGGTCGGAGTCGTAGAACGTCTTGCCGGTGCGGCGCGCCAAGGCGCGGCCCACGGTGGTCTTGCCCGCGCCCATCAGGCCAACCAGAAAAAAATTGCCTGCCAGTTTCTCCATGGCAGGCATTGTAGCCGATAGCCGCCGGCTCTGTCTCGTAGCCGGCGGGGCGGTTTGGATGGTCTCAGTTGTTGGCGGTGATCAAGTCGTTGATCACCTTGGGTGTGATGAAGATCAACAGCTCGCTGCGCTTGTCTATCTTCTGGGTGTTGCGGAACAAGGCGCCGAGGAGGGGGATGTCGCCAAGCAGCGGCACCTTGTTGACCACGTCGTTCAGCTGCTGCTGGTAGATGCCGCCGATCACTACGGTGCCGCCGTTGTCGACCAGCACCTGGGTGACGATTTTTTCGGTGTTCAGCGACGGCGTGCCGTTGACCGTTTGCTGGAAGTTGGCCGAGTCCTTGTTGACGGTGATTTCCATCAGCACGCGGTTGTCCGGCGTGATCTGGGGCATGACTTTCAGGCTGAGCACGGCCTTTTTGAAAGCTGTGGAGGTGGCGCCGCTGGAACTGGACTCCTGATAGGGGATTTCCTGGCCTTGCTCGACGGTGGCTTCTTGACGGTCCGCCGTCATCACGCGCGGGCTGGAGATCACCCGGCCCTTATCCTCGGCCTGCAGCGCCTGCAGCTCCAGGCCGATGATGCCGGACTTGCCGACGCTGTACAGCGCGGTCAGCGAACCCGCCGGGTTGGCGATCGGCAGGTTGACGCCGGGTTTCACCGCGTAAGGCGTCTGGGTGGCGCCCTGCACCGGCGGAATGCGGCCGTTGGCGTTGGTAATCGCATTATCCAGGCCGCTGCCGCTGATCAGGCCGTCGCTGCCTATGCGCTCATAGGCCAGCCGCACGCCCAGGTCGCGCTCCCAGTTGTCGGTGGCCTCGACGATGCGCGCCTCGATCAGCACCTGCTTCACCGGGATGTCGGTCTTGCCGATGATGTCGCGGATCTTGTCGATGACCGAGCCGATGTCGTTGACGATCAGGGTATTGGTTTTGGAGTCGATCAGCACGCTGCCGCGCTCGGACAGCAGGCTTTGCTTCTTGCCGGAGGTATTGTCTCCATCCAGCACTTTCTTGAAGTCGTCGGCCGAGCGGTAGCGCAGCACGAAGGTTTCGGAGCGCAGGGGCTCCAGCGTGGCCAGTTGCTGACGCGCTTCCTGCAGCTGCTTGTCGCGGGCCAGCAGCTCGTCGCGCGGAGCGATCTGGATGATGTTGCCGTTGCGGCGCTGATCCAGGCCCTTGGTCTGCAGGATCAGGTCCAGCGCCTGGTCCCACGGCACATCTTTCAGGCGCAGCGTGATGTTGCCGGTCACCGAGTCGCTGGTGACGATGTTGAGGCCGGTGAATTCGGCGATCACCTGCAGCACGGTGCGCACTTCGATGTTCTGGAAGTTCAGCGACAGCTTGTCGCCCTTGTACAGTTGCTTGCCGCCGTCGGCGACCACTTGATCGGCAGCCGGACGACGCACCTCCACCACCAGCTTGCCGTCGGTCTGGTACGAAGAGTAGTCCCAGTCGCCCTGCGGCTGGATCAGGATGCGGGTGTTGCTGCCGAGGTTGCTGGCGTCCACTTTGGCCACCGGGGTGCCGAAGTCGGTGACGTCCAGCCGGCGGACCTGCTGGCGCGGCAGCGTCGCGCCTATGATGTCCACTGCCAGGTTCTTGCCGTCGCGGCGGATATCCACCGGCGTATTGGCGTTGGGCAGCGTCAGCTCGACCCGGCCCTCGCCGTTTTTGCCGCGGCGAAAATCCAGACCGGCCGGCTTGCCGGCGGCGGCCAACTGGTCGGATGCTTGTTGCGCCGCGCTCAAGGGCGCGCTTTGCTCGCTTGGCGTAGCACCCTGGCTGGGCGACATCGAGCCATCCAGCGTCAGCAGCAGCTTGTTGCCCTGGATTTGGCTGCGGTAGGCGGCGAGGCGGCCCAGATTCAGGATCAAGCGGGAACGGCCGGTGGCCTCCACCGCGACGGCGGATTTCAGCAATGGGCCGTCCACATTGATGGTTGGGGTGGCCAGTTTGACGGCGGTATCGGCAAAATCCAGCGCGATGCGCGGCGGATTGGACATGGAGAAGCTGTTCGGCTTGACCGCCGGACCATCAAAGGAGATCTGCACCGTTTGCAGGTTGCCGTCTATTTTTCCCGCGTCTATCGCGGTGATGGCCGGTCCGGCCAGCGCGTGCGCGGCCGCCAGACTCATCGCCAGTCCCCCAGCAGTGCGATGGATAGCTTATTCATTTATTCTGCCCTTGTTCTTCCAGGTACAGGTTGCTTTCGCGCTGCACCCATTCTCCATTTAGGTCTTCAACGGTCTCTGCCAGCTTGACGCCGGCATCGTCGATGGCGGTGACTTTGCCGTAATTGGTGCCGACATAATTGCCCGGCTGGATGCGGTAGACCGTGCCTTCCGGCGTGCGGATCAATGCATAGATTTTGCTGCCTTGGCGTATGGTTCCCACCATCGCCAGCTTGTCCATGTCATAGTTTTCCAGCGCCTCGCGCGGCCGTTTCATGTCCGGCGCATTGGCGGAATTCTGGCTCTTGCCGGCCTGCAGTTTCTGCGGATTGAACGGGTCCAGCAGATCAAAAGCCTGGTAGCTGAACGGTTTGTAGGCCTGTACCTGCGGCAGCGGCTCGATCTGGCCGCGCAGGCCCTGGCTGCTGTAGACGATCCAGGCTTGAAGATCGTCATTGCCGGCGTTGCCGCAGCCGCACAGCAGCAGGGCGGGCAGGAGGAGGGTGAATCGGTTCTTCATCGCGGCGGCCCCTTACTTAGCGGCCTGGGCCGCCGGCACGCCCATGCGCTCGCCTGGCTCCAGCGCGCGATAGGTGCGCGCCGTGGCGTCCATCGTCAGCCGGTTGCCGTTGCCGGGGGTGAGGTTGATGTCGCTGATGGTGACGATGCGCGACAGCTGCGCCACGTCGTTGACGAAGGCGGCCAGGTCGTTGTAGGTGCCGGTCAAGCGGATGGTGATGGGCACTTCGGCCATTTCGGTGGAGCGGATTTCGGTGCCGGGTTTGAACAGATCGAACTGCAGCCCGCGGCCGATGCCGGCCTGGTTGATTTCCGTCAGCAGCGTGTCCATGTCCGACTTGGTGGGCAATTGCTTCAACAGCGCGCCGAAGGATGCGTCGATTTCCTTCAGCTGCTGCTCCAGCGCGTCCAGGTTGACCGCCTGCCGCTTTTTGTCGATGAAGGTCTGCTTCAGCTGTTCTTCCTGTTGCTTGGCCTGTTGCAACTGATCCAACTGGTCGCCCAGCACGAAGAAGTAACCCAGGCCCAGCAGCATCAGCAGCAGCACGGCCAGCGCCAGGCCTTGCGCCTGCAGCGGCCAATTGGGCATGTCCTTGGGGTCGAGGGCGCGAAGTTCGTCCAGCGTCATGGCTTGGCTCCGGATGAATTGGTATTTTTCAGCTGCGTATCCGGCGGCGCTTGGCGCAGCGTGGCGTTCAGGGTGAAGGCGTTGGCCCGTTGGTTGTTGGCGATGGTGGCGGTGACTTCAACCAGCACTGGCGATTCGAAGGTTTCCGACTGGCCCAGCTGGCGCATGAAGTTGGACACCCGCGCGCCGGACTGGGCCAAGCCGGTCAGCGTCACTTGATTGCCGGTTTGCTTGAAGGAGCGCAGATAGATGCCGTCCGGCGTTTGCCGCACCAGTTGGTCGAACAGGTGCACCGCGCCGTTGCGGCCTTCCTGCAGCCGTTCCACCAGCTGTTTGCGCGCCAGCAGGTCGTCGCGCTGCTTCTTCAGCTTGCCGATGTCCTTGATCTGCCGGTCCAGCTTGCCGATTTCGGCTTGCAGAAACTGGTTGCGCCGCTGCTGGTCCGCTTGGATATGCCCCAGCACCAGATAGGCCGCGCCCAGCAGCAAGACCGAGGCGGCGATGGTCGCGCTGGTCAGCAGCTGGAAGCGCAGGCGATGCGCCGCTTTTTTCTGTTCGCGGTGGGGGAGGAGGTTGATCCGTATCATTCAGTCGAACCTCCTGAGCGCCAGGCCGCTGGCGATCAGCAGCGATGGTGCGTCCATCAGCAATTCCTTCAGTCGGATGGAGCCGGACTGTACCATGGTGGTGAAAGGGTTGGCGATCATGGTGCTGATCTGGGTGCGGCCGGCCACGGCGTCGTCGAGGCCGGGCAGCATGCTGCAGCCGCCGGCCAGCAGGATGTAGTCCACGCGCAGGTATTGCGACACGCTGACCGTGGTGTAGAAGAACTGCAGCGCGCGCTGGATTTCCTGCGCCAGCGAGTCGATGAAGGGGTGCATCAGCTCCGATTCGTAGCCGTCCGGCAGCGCCATGCTGCGCTTGCTTGTCTCTGCCTCCTCGAAGCTGATGTTGTAGCGGCGCTGGATGTCGCGCGTCAGTTGATGGCCGCCGAACATCTGCTCGCGATAATAGATTTGCTGCCCGTTGCGGATGATGTTGCAGTGGATGCGCGTGGCGCCGATATCGAACAGGGCGAAAGTCTGGTTCATGCCGTGGTCCGGCAATTGCTGCTGGATCTGCTCGAACGCGGTCATCATCGCAAACGATTCCACATCCACCACCTGCGGCCGCAGGCCCGCCATTTCCACCACCGCGACGCGCTCTTCCACCTTCTCCTTGCGCGCCGCGCACAGCAGGACTTCCATGTCGTCGATGCTGGATGGCGACGGTCCCAGCACCTGGTGGTCCAGATTCACTTCTTCCAGCGGGAACGGAATGATCTGGTGGGCCTCGTTCTCGATGATCTCGTCCATGTCATCGATCTGGCTCACCGGCACCAGGATCTTCTTGTAGATGGCCATCGGCGTGGGGATGGCGATGGCCACGTTGCGAACCGGGCTGTCCAGCCGCCTCCAGGCGCGGCGTATGGTTTCGGCGATGCCTTCGACTTCCACCAGATTGCCGTCGTTGACGGCTTCCTTGGGCAGCGGTTCGATCACGTACCGCTCCACCTGGCAGTTTCTGCCGTTGCGCGACAGCTCCACCAGCTTGATGGCCGTGTTGCTGATGTCCAGACCCAGCCGCGGCGAATTGTGGGCTTTTCCCAATCCCAGCTGTTCGAGCCAGGGCAGCTCGAGCTTCAGTTTTTCGAATAACATCTTCGCCTCAATCCGCTTCTCTGCAACAGAATTTCGAACTGTTGCCGCCATTGTTTGTCTTGTTGGCATTCACAAGACGTTATAATCCGCTTTCCAACGAAAGCCCATCGTATATATGCTCAGACGATTTCTTGCAATCATGGCGGGTGTTTTTCTAGGCGGTGTGGTATTGCTGGCGGGCGCCGCAGCAATTGCCGTCATCATAACCTACCCCCGCTTGCAAAGCCTTGATGTAATCACGGATTACCGCCCGAAAATCCCGCTACGCGTGTATTCCTCCGATAGCCAGCTGCTGGGCGAGTTCGGCGAGGAGCGGCGGTCGTTTTCCCGCATCCACGAAGTTCCGCAGCTGATGAAGCAGGCCGTGCTGGCCGCGGAAGATGAACGATTCTACCAGCACAGCGGCATCGATTACCTAGGCATCCTGCGCGCGGCGGTCGGCAATATCGTGTCCGGCCACACGCGATCCGGCGCCAGCACCATCACCATGCAGGTGGCGCGCAATTTCTTCCTGTCGAGCGAGAAGACCTTCACCCGCAAGTTCAACGAAGCGCTGCTGGCGTTCAAGATCGAGCACACGCTAAGCAAGGACCAGATTCTGGAGCTGTATTTCAACCAGATTTATCTGGGCCAGCGCGCCTATGGTTTCGGCGCTGCCGCTCAGGCTTATTACGGCAAGCCGCTGAATGAGCTCAGCATCGCCCAGATGGCGATGCTGGCCGGCCTGCCCAAGGCGCCGTCGGCCTACAACCCGGTGGTCAACCCGGACCGCGCCAAGCTGCGTCAGCAATACGTGCTGCGCCGCATGCGCGAGCTGAACTTCATCACCGAGGATCAGTACCAAGAAGCGCTGAACGAGCCGCTGAAGCTGGCCAGCCAGGCTGCCGATACCAGTCAGCCCGGCCAGTATGTTGCGGAAATGGTACGTCAGGCCATGTACGAGCGGTACAAGGAAGCCGCGTACACAGAAGGCTTCAAGGTTTACACCTCCATCGACAGCCGCCACCAGCAGTGGGCGTATGACGCGCTGCGCGCCGGCCTGACCGATTACGACCGCAAGACCGGCTATCGCGGCCCGGAAAGCTATCTGGACTTGCCCTCCGGCAGCGGAGAGGACCTGACCGAAGCGCTGGACGAGGCGATGGGCGACCTGCGCGACAGCGGCGGCATGCTGCCGGCCATCGTGCTGTCGGCCAGCCCGAGCGAGGTGCAGGCCTATATGCGCGGCGGCAAGACCGCGGTGATCAAGGGCGCGGGGCTGGATTTCGCCCGCCGCGGCCTGAGCGCCAAGGCTTCCGCGCAGCAGCAGATCCGGCGCGGCGCGGTGATCCGCGTGCAAGCCAATCCCAAGGGTTACTGGGAAATCGTGCAGATGCCGGAAGTGGAAGGCGCCTTCGTGTCGCTGGATACCCGCACCGGCGCCATCAAGTCGCTGGTGGGCGGCTTCGATTTCAACCGCCGCAGCTTCAATCACGTGACCCAGGCCTGGCGTCAGCCCGGCTCCTCGTTCAAACCGTTTATCTATTCGGCCGGCATCGAGCGCGGCATCACGCCGTCCACCATGATCAACGACGCGCCGCTGTCGGTGCCTGGCGTCAATGGCCAGATGTGGGAGCCGAAGAACGATGACGGCAAGTTTTCCGGCCTCATCACCTTGCGCCAGGGCCTGACTCGCTCCAAGAACCTGGTGTCGGTGCGCGTGTTGATGGCTATCGGCACCGATTACGCCCAGCAGTACATCCAGCGCTTCGGCTTCTCGCCCAAGCAGCACCCGGCTTATCTGCCGATGGCGCTGGGCGCAGGCTCGGTGACGCCGCTGCAGATGGCGGAGGGGTATTCCGTGTTCGCCAACGGCGGCTACCGCACCAAGGCCTACTTCATCGACCGCATCGAAGACCAGTCCGGCCGCGTGCTGGCCAAGACAGTGCCCACCGTGGCCGGCCAGAACGCGCAGCAGGCGATCGATCCGCGCAACGCCTTCATCATGCGCTCCATGATGGGCGACGTGGTGCGCTACGGCACCGGCTTCCGCGCCATGAGCCTCGGCCGCACCGACCTCGCCGGCAAAACCGGCACTACCTCGGATTGGAAGGACGCCTGGTTCGTCGGCTTCAATCCCAATCTGGTGGCGGCCACCTGGGTGGGCTTCGACCAGCCGCGCTCGCTGGGCCGTTACGGCTACGGCGGCACAGCCGCGCTGCCCATCTGGATCAACTACATGGGCAATGCGCTCAAGGGCCAGCCGGAAGTGGAGCTGCCGGTGCCGCAGGGCATCGTGGTGAAGCCGGGCGCCGGCCAGCGCGGCGGCGACGAGTATTACTACGAAGAATTCCAGAAGACCAATCCGGAACTGCGCATCGACAACAGCGGCTCCGTGCCGGGCGGCGACGTCGACGCCAGCGCGCCGGCGGACGACGGCAGCAAGCCGGCCGCGCAGGACGCGGTGGAGAACGTCAAAGACCAGCTGTTCTGATCGGCTTCCGGTCCATGCGCCCGCCCCGACGGCATTCGCCGCCGGGGCTTTTTTGTGCGCGCCGGCCAAGATGGGCATAATCGAAGCATTTGGCATGGCAAGGAGGCCGCCATGAAAATCGCGCAACTGACCGATATCCACCTGTTTGCCAGCCCGCAGGGCAGGCTGATGGGCGTGGACACCTATGCGGCGCTGCGCAAAGTGCTGGCATCGGTGCGGGAGCAGCATGCCGACGCGGTGTTCTTGACCGGCGACATCTCGCAGGACGAGTCCGAGGCGTCGTACCGGCTGTGCGCCGAGGCGCTGGCCGGATTGGGGCTGCCGGTGCACTGGATCGCCGGCAATCACGATAAGCCGGCTACGGCCGCCCGGGTGTTCGCCGAGTACGACTTCATGCATCCGCTGGATACGCTCAGGCTGGGCGGCTGGACTTTTCTCGGCGTCGATTGCTGCGTGGCGGGACACGACGAAGGCCGCATCGACGACGCCAGCCTGGCCGCGTTGCGGAGCCGGCTGGCGCGAGTGGACGATGGCCCGGCGGCCGTGGTGCTGCACCACCATCCGCTGGCGGTGGGCACGCCGCTGCTGGACGACTGCATGCTGATGGACGGCGGGCGGCTGTGGGCCATGTTGGCGCAAGCCGAGCGCGCCAGGCTGGCGATCTGCGGCCATGTTCACGGCGACCATCGCATCGTGCGCGATGGCCGCGTGCTGGAAGTGTGCCCGGCCACCTGCTTCCAGTGGATCAAGGGCACGCGCGAGGCGGCTATCGAAAACCGCCAGGGCTACCGCCTGTTCCGTTTCCTGCGCGATCATTACGAGGCGAAAACCCTGTTCTTGTGATCAGCCGCAGGCTTGGCCGCAAGCGGGGTCAGGGTTTATAGTCTGGCATCCTGAGTCGATGCCGCCGCGACGGCATCGCCTTGATGCAAGTTCAAGGAGAGCGGATGCCTTATTTCAAGTTGACCATTGTCGCCATTTTCATTCTGTCCACTGCCTACGTGCACCTGCGCGGCCGGGTGCGGCTGGGCTTCTGGCGCCAGTTGAGCGACCACTCCACCATCATGGCGCCGATCAACTGCTTCATGTACCTGTTCTCCAAAGTGCCGCCCAGGCCCTATCTGCCGGTTGAGCGCTTCCCGGAGCTGCAGGCGCTGACGGCCAACTGGGAAAAAATCCGCGAGGAAGCGGCCGCGCTGTACGACCAGGGCAATATCAAAGCCTCGGACAAATACGACGACCTGGGCTTCAACTCCTTCTTCAAAACCGGCTGGAAACGCTTCTACCTCAAGTGGTATGGCCAGGATCACGCCTCGGCCCAGACGCTGTGCCCGTACACCACCCAGCTGCTGAAGCAGTTCCCCAATATCAAGGCCGCCATGTTCACCGCCTTGCCGCCCGGCAGCCGCCTGGTGCGCCACCGCGACCCGTTCGCCGGCTCCGTGCGCTATCACCTGGGCCTGATCACGCCGAATGACGACGGGTGCTACATCGATGTAGACGGGCAGAAATACAGCTGGCGCGATGGCGAGGCGGTGATCTTCGACGAAACCTATCTGCACTACGCCGAGAACACCACGGACCAGAACCGCATCATCCTGTTCTGCGATATCGAACGCCCGATGTGGTTCGCCCCGGCGCGCTGGATCAACCGCATCGTCAGCCGCGTGCTGGTGGGCGCGGCCAATTCCCCCAATCAGGAAGGCGACCGCACCGGCGGCCTCAACCGAGCCTTCCGCTACATCCAGCAGGTGCGCCTGTTCGGCAAAAAGATCAAGGCGCAGAGCCGCTTTGCGTACTACTTGCTGAAATGGCTGCTGCTGGGAGGCCCCATCGTGCTATGGCTATTCTGGGGCGCGTGGCGCTGAGTCTGCCGCGCAGTCATGGAAAACCGCATGTCGAGAGGCATGCGGTTTTTTGTTGCGCCGCCAGCCTGCGCGGGCTGTTGCCGTCCTGCGCCCCGGGGCTGGAAAGCGGCCGAGCTGGATGGCGTCGCACACCGACGAGTGGGACAGGCCGCAAGTGGAGATGGCTTCTGGCAAGCGCATAAAGCGCAACGGCTGGGCGTGAGCGAATGGGCAATGGCGGTCATTGGATTTGTCCTTATCGTTTGAACTGAATAGCGGCGCTGTTGCACAAATCCTCCCCCAGCGCGGCTTGGTAAGATAGTGGCATGGCCAAGCCCCCTCCGAAACGCTACCGAACCACCAACTGGAAAGCCTACAACCGAGCCCTGATCCAGCGCGGCTCCCTGTCCGTCTGGCTGGACACAAGCATGTCATGGCGGGCAACTCCTCGGGGCAAGCGTGGACGGACGCAGACCTATAGCGATACCGCTATTCAATTCTGCCTGACCATTAAGAACCTGTTTGGACTAGCGTTGCGGCAGACCATCGGCTTCATCCAAAGCCTGATCCAGTTGGCGGGTCTGGACTGGAGCGTCCCAGATTACAGCACGCTATCCAGGCGGCAGCAGACGCTGCAGGTCAAAATTCCCTACCAGAAAAGCTCAGGCGCGCTGCATCTGCTGGTCGATAGCACCGGCATCAAAATGCTGGGCGAAGGTGAATGGAAAACCAAGAAACATGGCGCGGAATATCGCCGGCAATGGCGTAAGGTGCATCTGGGCATCGATGCGGAAACCCTGCAAATCCGCGCCATCGAGGTAACCGACAACCGCCAGAGCGATGCGCAAATGCGACCTTCGCTATTGACGCAAATCCCGGCTGATGAGCCGATAGGCTGCGTGAGCGGCGATGGGGCTTTTGATACCAAGGCGTGCCATGAGGCGATTGCCGCGCGGGGCGCGATCGGGTGCATTCCGAGCCGCAAGAATGCGAGACCGTGGAAAGGAAGTGTGCTGGGAGTGCTGGCGCGGAATGAGATTCTGCGGACCACCAAGCGACTAGGCCGGGCGATCTGGAAGCGTTGGAGCGGCTACCATCGCCGCCGCTTGGTGGAAACCAAGATGTATTGCTTTAAACGGCTAGGCGAGAGGGTGATGGCCCGGCGTTTCGATGGTCAAGTGGCAGAGCTGCAGGTACGTGCTGCCATCTTGAACCGCTTCAGCATGCTGGGCCGGCCGTGCACGGTGCCGGTGGCGTAAATCCGCTTGGGGAAAGGGGAAACTCGCCCTGTTCAGGATTTGTGCAACAGCGCCCATTCGTGGCTTTCTCTTTCATGCCACTCCAGCGCGATGGCTTCAAAGGTATTGGCCGTCGCGGCTTGTTTCAGCACCTTTTCCAGCTTGCGCTGTTCTGAAGGGTCTTCGCCATTGGCCAGCCGCCGGCGGGCGTCGTCTCGCTTGAGGCGGGCTTCCTTTAGTGTGGTCTCCGGGTAGACGCCCAGGGCCAGGCGCTTTTCTTGGGCGTTGAAGCGGTACTTCAGTCGCCAGTACTTGGAACCATTGGGCATGATTTCCAGGTACATGCCTTTTTCGTCGGACAGGCGAAGCGGCTTGCCGTCTTCTCTTGGTTTGGCCGTCTTGCAGGCGCTATCGGTCAGGGGCATGGGGTGTTCTCGGGTGCATTTGGGGGCATCGAAATGTGCCCCCTTTGTAGATGCCCCCAAGTATGCCCCCATGTGCCCCCGGCTTTCAATGGAACTATTCGGATGGCTTTGGACGTAAAAAAACCCGCAAATCCTTATTTGGCGCGGGTTTGTGGACTTTCTTGGACTGCTTTGGAAGTGTGGGTGGCCCGACAGGGATTGGATTTGGCATGTATCTATTTGATTTTTAATAAATATATTTCAATTTTTTGTGGCTGATGCCCCCGGTTGTGCCCCCAATTGCAAATTCTAACGATGAGAATCATGTTTCTTATCGAACTACATGGCAATAAGAGTGGCTAACAAAATTCCTGATGCGGCGTTGCGCCGACTTGCCGTACTCAAGTACTGCCTGCGTCGGCGCGCCTTGCCTCAGTCGTGAAACTGATTTTTGTTAGCCGCTCTAAGGTGTACATCTAAGATTTTTTGTGATGCTACCGTCAGTGCGGGTCATTTAGATTAAATTACCTTGTTCATGTCTAATACACATCCAGCTTCTCGCATTTCTCTAGCAACATGCATGCGCCAAGCACCGTTACTATCAAGTGGTATATAAACTATGCCGTTAATGTCATTTGGAGTTTCAATATCCCCCTTAACTAAGGCGCATACTTTATTGCGCCCTATTTTCCCAATCAAATAGCCATGTTCGAAGACAACATTTTGCCTTGCACGTGGTTTATTCTCCATTTCACCTGCCAAGCCCCCAGTATCACATGGGGTGTACAAGACGATCGCAAAACTCACATTTGTATATTCTTCTATTTTCTCAATTATTGTTTTTCCAGAGCTAGCTTGCTCATGAAGAATTATTGCGTCAAAGCCAAGTCTTTCAATAAATCGAGCAATATCAGTTTTTGCATGATTATCCCGGCCATGTACTATGAAGACCTTGTTCTTCTCCTCTACTAGTGAGTGCGGCTCATGATCGTTTGCCTTTAAGATGGATCCGGATGATAAAAGAATTTTTTTGGTAATGTCTTCAACGTATGAATCACTCTTTAAAATATCCGCTTTTGTATAAAAGTAAAATATATTAGGAGATAGTTTGCTTTGTGCTATAGAGCATAACTCATCCAGTGTTTTTTCAGAGGACTTTATCTTTAAAGACCTAATTTTTTTAAATTCAATATGAGATCCGTCAATATATATTTTTCCTTCCTTTTGATATGGATGAACAACTAATTCCTTAATTTCTTCTAGGTCTGTGCAGTCGAATTCATAAAATAACTCATATTCGCCTTTTGTTTTTTCAGTAGTTTCTGCTATAACATGATAGTACATAATTAACCCCTATTTAGCTTTGCTTTGTTTGTCTTGATTAATGTCGCTGCTATGTCTTCATGTCATGATTTTGAGCTAATTAATTAACTTTATTTATTGATTTGGCTTTGCTAAGTCATAATCAGCGTGACTGAAGATATTTTAAATTGGTTGAATATATTAAGCTGCTCCCCATCGTTCGAGCCTTTGGCGGCAATCTGCTGCAGGGAGGCGTGCATTGTTATCAAGCATTGTTTGTAAAGCAATGGCCGCTCTGTCAGGTTGTATTACATTGTGATTTATCATCTGATCCAATAGCCACAGTACTCCATGTACTTGAACATGCTCCTGTCTTGCTAGTTTTCGTAACTGCCCATCACCAGTCAAAAGAGGGAGCTGTCTTGTTTTTGCTAAAAAATAGCAAGACATGTCTGCAAGAGACGGATTATTGTGTTGGTGGCTAAGGAAGGTCTGAACAACCTGCCACGCAAACAGAAATGCAATTTCTCGCGGGGCTTCGGTTGCATTTCACCCACCAATTCCAGATCGCCCGCCATGAGGATGACCGGGTGCTTCCGGTCATCCGGCCTTTTAACTCGCCGCCAGCAAGGCCTTTCGCGCCAGCCAGATGTTGGCCAGCCCAAACAGCGTCATCAGTTGCGCGGTGTTCTTCTTCAAACCGCGGTAGCGTGTTTTCAGGTAGCCAAACTGCTGCTTGATGACCCGAAACGGATGCTCCACTTTGGCCCGAATCTTGGCTTTGACCATTTCGCCCAGCTGGATCTGCCGGTCGTCGGCTGAATCGGTCAGCGCTTTGCGCTGGCCGGGCCTCATCGCAATCCACCAACGCACCGCTCGCGATTGGTGTTCGGCTCGCTTGTGCACGCCAGCAAAGCCGGCGTCGCCAAACACATCGATTTCCTCGCCGTGCAACAACTGATCGACCATCGTGACATCCGCCACATTGGCGGGGGTGCCGGCCACGTGATGCACCAAGCCGGACTGGGCGTCGACGCCGATATGGGCCTTCATGCCGAAGTACCACTGATTGCCCTTCTTGGTTTGATGCATGTCCGGATCGCGCTCGCCCTGAGCGTTTTTGGTGGAGCTGGGCGCGTGGATCAGGGTGGCATCGACGATGGTGCCTTGCTTCAACATCAGCCCTTTGTCGCAGAGATGCTGGTGGATGGCGGTAAACAGAGCGTGGGTCAGCTGGTGCTTTTCCAGCAGATGGCGGAAGTTCAGCAGGGTGGTTTCGTCCGGGACGGCGTCCAGGGAGAGGCCGGCGAACTGGCGCATGGAGGCGATCTCGTACAGGCTTTCTTCCATGGCGGGATCGGACAGGCTGTACCAGTGCTGCAGGCAGTAGACGCGCAGCATGGCGGACAACGGGTAGGGGCGGCGACCGTTGCCAGGCTTGGGATACACTGGATCGATGACGGCTTCGAGCTGCGCCCAAGGCATGACCTGATCCATCTCTGTCAGAAAGATTTCGCGGCGGGTGCGCTTCTTCTTAGCGGCGAGTTCGAGATCGGTGAAGGTCATCTGCTGTCGCATGCTGGCGTCCTGGATCTGACTGAGGGGGAGTCAGTTTACGGGAAGATTGGAGACTTGTTCAGACCTTCCCTAAGAGCTACCAACTGCATAACCTCATCTCCACTCAAAGTCTCAATTTTTAGGCCTAAATATAAAAGGGGTGTTATGTCGGGGGTATCTAATTCGGATGTCGCAAGGTCGGTACTGCATAAAGTAAATGGAAGCTGGAATAGTTCAGTAAGTAGAGCTGCATGGTGAAAATCTATCCAGATATTTGTATCAGAGATATAGATCTTGTCCATCAAGCCTCCATCGTCACCGAAAAAGTATTTTCCAGTTTAGATATCGGCTGTTGTAAAAACTCAGCTGCACGAGATGGAGTAAATAGCCCCTCAGCTAACCCCCTATAAACCATTCCAGTAAAGCGTAGCGGAATTTCTGCTGGCATAGGTTCCGGCTCTGCTGAACGCCATCCCTTTTGACTTATTTGTATATTTAACGATTTATATAGATTGTCTCCTATGATGTGTAAGTCTTTTAGCCGCCGAAGCGCAAGTTGCATGGAGACGCCATACCCACGCTTGGAAATTATCAGCTCTTGTAATAGAACTTTTTGCCGTGAGTAGGCTCCAAAATCTGCTTTAACGCGTGCTTGTGGATAAAGCAGTGCACCAGCAAAGCGGTGACAGCAAAACTCTTTATCCTTTTCTGACATGGTCTGTGGCAATTTCATGACCCAGTGACCCAATTCATGTGCAGCAGTAAATCTTTGCCGTTCGCCAGGGCGGTTTCGGTTTAAAGCTACTAGTACATGTTGTTCATCTTTAGTCGCAACACATGCACCATCAAAATCGTTGATACCATCCAGTAGCGCTACCTTAATGCCATGTATCTCAAGTAGTTCGGTCAGATTGGATATGGCGTCAGTGCCTAAAAGCCACTCTTTGCGTAGCTGTTCAGCCGCACTTTCTGCTTCTTCTATAGTGTTTACCTGTAAAAAACCAGCGCGAACAGGTTGTATGACTATGTTGATGGCATCAAAGCAGCGTTCCAAAGCGATATAACGTTCTAGATGATCTCGTGCCTGTTCAATGCTGGTTTTTTGGTCGCGCTTGGGCATCTTTGAGAGCTTGCGAAATTCAACCTGTGCAAACTCTACTGTGTCAGAACGAAAGAAGTATTCAGGCTTCACTTCCAATGCACGTGCTAGTTGAAGCAGCCGAGTTGAGTTTGGAACAGCCTCCCCCTTCTCGAACTTACTTAGTGCCTGTTTGGTGATGTCACCCATGCGAAGTGCTAATGCATCAAGGCTAAGACCTCGATGATCTGCTCCCCTCAGCTCCTACCAATCAAAAGTAGAGAGAAGTCTGTCACTTGAAGGAAAATGACGGATATGAAGAAGAGCAGATACACCGAAGAGCAGATCATCGGCTTTCTCAAGCAGGCCGAACTCGGCATGGCCATCAAGGAGGTCTGCCGCCAGGGAGGCTTCTCTGAAGCCACCTTCTACAAATGGCGAAGCAAATACGGCGGCATGAACGTCGCGGAATTGCAGCGCGCTCGCGATCTGGAAGCCGAGAATGCCCGGCTCAAGAAGCTGCTGGCCGAAGCCCACCTCGATATCGAAGCTCTCAAGGTCGCCTTCGGGATAAAGCGCTAGCCCCGCAAGCCAAGCGGCAGGCCATCCGCATCATGCTAAGCAGCGGACTGGCATTGTCGGAACGCCGCGCTTGCCGGCTTGTGGGGCTTTCTCGAGACGCCTGGCGACATCCGCCGCAAACCGATGCATTCACGCATCGGCTGACCGCCCGCATCATCGATATCGCCCACACGCGCCGCCGCTTTGGCTATCGGCGAGTGCATGACCTGTTGCGCGCCGAGTTTCCGGGCATCAACCACAAGCGGGTGTACCGCTTGTATCGCGAACAAGGTCTGGCGGTTAGACGACGTAACCGTCGGCGTAAGCTGACCGGCGTGCGCACGCTGCTGCAAGCCGCTACGCAGTGGAATGAGGTGTGGAGCATGGATTTTGTCAGCGACCAGTTAGCCAGTGGTCGGCGCTTGAAATGCCTGACGGTCGCCGATGACTTCAGCCACGAAGCGGTGCAGATTGCGGTGGATTTCTCGATGTCCGGTCAATACGTCACGCGGATGTTGGATCAGGCGGCGCAATTTCGCGGCTATCCGTCAGCGATCCGGACGGACAATGGGCCGGAGTTCACCAGTCGGGCATTCATGGGCTGGGCGCAAAGCCGCGGCATCCGCCACATCCTGATTCAACCAGGCCGGCCGATGCAGAATGGTTACATCGAAAGCTTCAATGCCAGACTCCGCGACGAATGCCTGAACGAGCATGTCTTTGATTCGCTGGCGGAGGCCAGGCAGATCATCTCCGCGTGGCGGGACGATTACAATCAAGTCCGTCCCCATGGATCGATTGGCCGGATACCGCCAGCGGAATTTGCGGCACGCCATCGCCAGGCACAATTAGCAAGCCAAAGATCAGCAGGTTCCACCACCATGCAAACCTAGGACTTCTCTCCTGATTGCTGGTATGGCTAGCGGGGGCAGATCACGAACCCGCGACACCGCGCCGCACAGCGGGCAAGGAAAGGCCATGTTTTCTCCTTAGCAGTCGGTGAATTGCGCGATGTCCTGCATGGTGTGCTTGCGATGGCTGAAACCCGGCTGGCCGCGCTCGGCGTCGCCGCAACCCTGGCAAACCTTGCCGCTGTTGCGCTCGACCCGCACCGCCTTGTCGTCCCATAGCTCGATCATGTCGCGGTCTTTGACGTTGGTGACGGTCAGCCCGGCCAGGCCATTGCGGCTGAGCCAATCTTGCACCTTGCTGGCCTGGCTGGGATCGCTGGCGCGGGCCGTAAAGATGCGGACTTCGTATTCACCATCGTTCAGCCAGGCTTTTACCCGGTTCATCATCGCTTCCACTGGTCGGCCAATCGCGCCGAAACCATGGTTGTTTACCTCGGCCAACGTGCCGTCCAGATCTACACCAATCCATTTGCTCATTGTCGTTTTCCTGTGCGAAGTGGTTGAAACGGGGGTTAAGCGCTCAAAGCGGCGCGACGCTGCTCAAGGCTGTCGCGTTGTTTTTTGATTTCCATAGGCGTGGCCTGTTGGGCCTCATTCAAGCCATGCTCCCAGGGCAGCGCCTGATACACCGGGTCCGCGTCATGGTCGAGGCGATAGCCATACAGGCGTTGCTCCAGGCGCTTGTGGATATTGGCCATCACCACGTCCTGGGCGCTCTCAAATCCTTGTTGTCGCCAATTCGCAAAGCGTCCTTGGCGGTTTAACACCTCGACCTTCATCGCCATCGCTTTCAGCAGCGGTTCGATTTCATCCAGCGCTTGGTCCAGTAAACCTTCGGCGTAGGTGCTCAGTGCGCTGGCGCGTTTGTAGGTGTAGGTCCGGCCAGCTTCCTGCATCGCCAGCAGCGCTTCGTCTCGCTCGACTTCCAACTCTTCGATAAAGCTGCGGTAATCCTCGGCCAAGGTGTAGGCCGAGCGTTCCTCGGCCCGCAGCTCCTGCATTTTTTTGGACGGGTTGCCCAGCAATTCCCGCAGCAGCGCGCGTGCTTGTTCGCGGAAACCGCGAGCGCTGTTTTCGGCGGCTTCGGCGGCCTCTCGTTGCTGTTGGCACAACGTCGCTTTGTTGGAGTAATCGCGGTAGGCCTGCTGGAAAACAGAGAATGCTTGTTGGCTGGCTTCCAGTTCCTGGGAGAGCTGGGCGTCGCGTGTCGGGTCGGTCAGGTGCATGGAGAAGTTCCTTGTTGTGGTTTACGGTTGGCGCGCGGCGATGCGTTCCGCCATCCAGCGTTCGATTTCCGATGACAGCCAGGCCACGCTTTTGCCACCCAGCGATACCGGCGCCGGAAAGCTGCCGCGCTTGATGGCGTCGTACACCGACGAGCGGGACAGACCGCAAGTGGAGATGACTTCCGGCAAGCGCATAAAGCGCAGCGGCTGGGCGGTGAGCGAAGGGGCAATGGTGGTCATGTGGGTGTCCTTATCGTTTTGGCTGAATATCTGCGGATGCAATCGGATGCGCCGATCAGCGAATGCAGTATTTCAAAAAAAAACGATCTCGTTTTGAGTTGTTGTTGTATGAAATTGCCACACAACAAAGGCGAGCAAAAATGCGGGCTGAACGATTTTTCTATGAAAAACAGGAACTAAGAAACGCGGTGGCTTATGAAGCCGGACAACAATGGACGGTTTGGGATCGGCTGGGAATTTTCTTTGACGGATTTAGGCGGAAAAGGGCGGGAAAGTCGCCAAGTGACGTTTACTCAAAATGGAGACTGCATGCGCAAGGCGCATGAAAACGCATGAATCTGGGCAGGGGGAAAACAGCGCGCCAGGCCATACGGTGCGGGCCTGGCGCGGGTTCATGCAGGTGCATGATTAGCGGCACATGAAGCGCGGGGGCGAGGCGGGGCTTCGATGGCGCGCGCTGGGTGTGGCTGGAAGTGGTCACCTTGCCTTAAGGTAATCGCCCCCCATATCATTATCTTATTTGCATATTTAAAATTGTATTTTTAATATCTCTTCGTGTTCAATTTTTCCACTTTGGGGATTGTAAAATGCTTGATAAAAAGTAAAACTCTTTCGCCCTTCAGTTATGCATTTATTCTTTATTATTTCAATAATTTTCAATTTTTCTTGAATGTCCGTTTTGATTCCAAATATTATTCCATCTAAAGAAGATAAGTCATATGTTGCTAGCCTATACTGCTTATCGGACAGATCGCTAACCATGCTGTTTAATAATAATCTATGTTCTTTTTCGAATCTCCAGTCCTTTGTTTTCACTGTGATTGCTTTGTAAAAATTATCCCAGTATTTTAATCGTTGTTCTTCCGAAGAAAAATTAGATTCGGCGCACGTGCTTCTTTTTCCGTCTTCATCAAGGAACCAGTGTGCTTGTGCTTGGTGAGTAATGTTTCCAAGAGTTCTAAAGAAATCTATGGATATATGCTTTGCATTATAATTTACAGGGTGGAAGGTTAGTTTTTCAATCCTTGGCAGCTTATCATGCGGATGTTTTCTTTTTAATTTTATGGATAGTTTTCCATCCTTTTCTTTCTCGACTTTAAATTTTAGACAAACGCCAGTATGGTTTTTGCCATAACTTCCCCATACTGAAGAGTTATTGCAGTCTCGCATGAAGCAGGCAGTGTACCAATCTGGGTATATTAACTTTTCTAGTTCATATAAATACGCTTCAGGAAAGTGCGTTTTTATAAATTCTAAGTTTTCCTGATATATTTCACTTTTGCTATTATGTATTGTTGCAATTTTTAATCCGTCATAAAACAATTTCCCAGTCAGGTATACTCTTTCGATTATAGCCTCGAGATTACTATCTTTCTCAGTGATGGAGTATATGTCTTGACATCTATTTATTTCGGAAATTATTTGCTTGTTTATGTTTTCTTTTACATCTGGGTCAATTTTGACTGGCGCTCTGAAGCCGCGAATTGAATGTTCTTCTACAATTGTTATTGATGCTAAGTGGTGTATGGTATTTATGTGGCGTAGAACTTGATTAATTCTTGATTTGAAATTTTGTCCAGAGATTGTTTTGATGTATTCTTGTATGTTTTGGTTTGAATAGAATTTACTCCATATTGAATTTTGTAGTTCTTGTAGTTTTGATTCTTCATTTGGGAAGAATGGATTCTTGATAGAAATGCATCTCCACTTTTTAAAATGTTCCTCTCCACTTATAGCATACTCCATATATGCATTGCTTAAGCATGCAACATAATGGCGGAAAAAGTTCTTCCATGCTATGGCATCTCCTTGCCAAAATATGTCTTTCATCCCCTCCATTGGGTCATTAAGTTGGTTCGGGGCCGCAAAATATATTTCTTGCTTATTTAGCTCTTCATTTTCTCCGAGAAGATTTTCAATGCTTCTGAATCTGTATATATGTCTTGTGCTCATTTATGTATCCCACATTTTGCACGTGAAACGAGTTTGATTTCTATTTAACTTTTCTCTGTAGAGATGTAAGGAAATTTGCCCACCATTGCATCATTTTCTTCCGCTCATCCATGTACTCAGCCCTATTGTAAGCCGCACGCACCTTATTGCTTTCAATGTGAGATAGCTGCCGCGCAATGGCATCCGGGTTGAAGCCCTCTTCATTCAGAATGGTGGATGCTGTGGAACGGAAACCGTGGACATCGGCTTTACCTCGAAAGCCCATGCTGTGAAGCGCGCGGCGCAGGGTTTCAGGCGACATCGGCCGGCGTGGGCTGTTGCGGTTGGGGAAGATGTGTTCCCGACCGCCGCTGATGGCGTGTAGCTGGAGCAACACATCCAGGGCTTGCTTGGATAGCGGGACGAGATGGGGCGGCGCGGTTTTCTTGGATTTCTCCGGTAGCTTGCGATGTTCCGGTGGGATGGTCCACAGCGCCTTGTCGAAGTCGATTTCCTCCCACCTCGCCATGGCCATTTCTCCGACGCGGGTGAAGGTCAGCAGCATCAGTTTCATCATCAGCTTGGTTTGCACGCTGCCGTCATACTTATCCAGCGCTTCCAGAAAAGCGGGGATGTCTTCGCGCATCAGCGCCTTGCGCGGGGTGGACTGCTGGCTCTTGAGGGCGTCAGTCAGCGGCGCGGCCGGGTCACTGTCGCAGCGGCCGGTCAGGATAGCCAGACGGAAGACGGCTGAGCAGCGTTGCCGTAGGCGCTTGGTGGTGTCGATGTTCCCGGCGCTCTCCACCTTGCGTAACACTTCCAGCAGCTCCAGCGGGCGAATCTCGTGGATTGGCCTGTCCCCGATGTAGGGGAAGATGTGGGTCTTCATGGCGGACAAGACGCGCTCACTATGGGCGGCGGACCATTCGTGGCTTTCTCTTGCATGCCACTCCAGCGCGATGGCTTCAAACTTGTTGGCCGTCGCTGCCTGCTTCAGCATTCTTTCCAACTTGCGCTGTTCACTTGGGTCTTCGCCATTGGCCAGCCGCCGGCGGGCGTCGTCTCGCTTCTGACGGGCCTCCTTCAGTGTGGTCTCGGGGTAGACGCCCAGGGCTAGGCGTTTTTCCTTGTCATTGAAGCGGTACTTCAGCCGCCAGTATTTGGAGCCATTGGGCATGACTTCCAGGTACATGCCTTTTTCGTCGGATAGGCGAAGCGGCTTGCCATCCTCTCTCGGTTTGGCCGTCTTGCAAGCGGTATCGGTCAGGGACATGGAGCTGTTCTCGGGTGCATTTGGGGGCATCAAAATGTGCCCCCTCTGTTGATGCCCCCAAGTATGCCCCCATGTGAGCCCGGCTTTCAATGGAACTATTTAGACGGTTTCGGACGTAAAAAAACCCGCAAAGCCTTATTTGGTGCGGGTTTCATGGACTTTCTCGGACTGCTTTGGAAGTGTGAGTGGCGCCCCCGACAGGAATCGAACCTGTAACTGCCCCTTAGGAGGGGGCCGTTATATCCATTTAACTACGGAGACGCTTTGGAAAACTGGGTGGCGCTTAGGCGCTGCGGTCCACCGACAGACGGGCCAGCTCGATCAGGGCCTGGCGGGTTTCCGATTCGGGAATGCTGTGCAAGGAGGCAATGGCCTGTTCAGCCATCTTCACGGCTTCATTCTTGGCATATTCCAGCGCGCCGCAGGATTGTACCGCATTCAAAACGTCGTGGAAACGGTCGCGGTTGGCGTGTTCCAGCGCTTCGCGCACCAGCGTGGCCGCCTCCGGGCTGCCGTTGCGCATGGTGTAGATCAGGGGCAGCGTCGGCTTGCCTTCGGCCAGGTCGTCGCCCAGGCTCTTGCCTATGGTTTCGGCGTCGCCGCTATAGTCCAGCACGTCGTCGATGACCTGGAAGGCGGTGCCCAGGTACATGCCGTAGTCGGCCATGGCCTGCACCTGTTCCTGGGCGGCGCCGGAGATCAGCGCGCCGACGCGGGCGGCGGCTTCAAACAGCTTGGCCGTCTTGTACTGGATCACCTTCAGGTAATCGTCCTCGCTGACGTCGGTGTTGCCGATGTTCAAGAGCTGCAGCACTTCGCCTTCGGCGATGATGTTGGTGGCTTCGGCCATTACTTCCAGGATGTCCATGCTGCGCGTGGTCACCATCATCTGGAAGGCGCGGGTATAGAGGAAGTCGCCCACCAGCACGCTGGCGGCGTTGCCGAACAGCGCATTGGCGGTTTTGCGGCCGCGGCGCAGGTCGGATTCGTCCACCACGTCGTCGTGCAGCAGGGTGGCGGTGTGGATGAACTCTATCATCGCGGCGAGTTCAAACAGGTGCGCGCCCTGGTAGCCCAGCGCGCGGCCCGACAGCAGGGTGAGCGCCGGACGCAGGCGTTTGCCGCCGGCGGATATGATGTACTCCGCCACTTGGCGGATCAGTACGACATCAGAGTGCAGGCGGTCGCGAATGACGCGATCTACCGTCTGCATGTCAGCGGCTATCAGGGTTCGGAAAAGCGGGGTGGACACGTTTTCAACCAGTTTAATCGTTGCGATGGGTACGCCAAAGTGTGGAATCTTACCAGAAAAGCCCCTGCAGCCGCCATGCTGCCGTGTTTGCCGCATAAGTCGATGAAATTATTGACAAGTTGAGTGCGGGCACGTATAGTCTCGCGTTCCCTTGCGCATCAGGTGCGGGGATTCAATATTCAGGAGCTCATGCGAATGTATGCGGTCATAAAAACCGGCGGCAAGCAGTACAAGGTTGCCATCGGTGAAAAACTTAAAGTAGAACAGATACCTGCAGACATCGACAGCCAGATCGTACTTGAAGAAGTGCTGATGATTGCTGACGGTGAACAGGTTGTTGTAGGCGCCCCGCTGGTAGCCGGCGCCACCGTCAAGGCTACCGTGGTTGCCCATGGTCGTGGCGACAAGATCCGCATCTTCAAGATGCGTCGTCGTAAGCACTACCAGAAGCATCAGGGTCATCGTCAGAACTTCACCGAAATCCGCATCGACGCGATTTCGAAGTAAGGATAAACAGTCATGGCACACAAAAAAGCAGGCGGTAGCTCCCGCAACGGTCGTGACTCCGAAGCCAAACGCTTGGGCGTCAAGGTTTACGGCAGCGAACTGATTCCGGCAGGTTCCATCATCGTGCGTCAGCGCGGCACCAAGTTCCACGCTGGCGAAAACGTCGGCCAGGGCAAGGACCACACCCTGTACGCGAAGGTTGATGGCTACGTTGAATTCACCGTTAAGGGCGCGCATCAGCGCAAGACCGTTAACGTGGTTCCGTACACCGGCGTAGACGGCGAATAATTTTCGCTTTCTGGCACCCGAGAAAGCCCTATCCTTCGATAGGGCTTTTTTCATACCCGAGGGGCAAGGCGTGAGGGTTGGATGGCTCCAATCCTGACGCCTGACTCCTCGCTAGACAGAGGTTTTGAGCAATGAAATTCATCGATGAAGCCCGGATTGAAGTGATGGCCGGACGCGGCGGCAATGGCGTCGCCAGCTTCCGCCGCGAAAAATTCGTGCCGTTTGGCGGCCCGGATGGCGGCGACGGCGGCAAGGGCGGCAGCGTGTACGCGGTGGCCGACGAGAACGTCAACACCCTGGTGGAGTTCCGCTTCGTCAAGAAATATCTGGCGCAGCACGGCGAGCGCGGCCGCGGCGCCGATTGCTACGGCAAGGGCGGCGACGATATCGAGCTGAAGATGCCGGTAGGCACCGTGATCACCGACCACGACACCGGCGAACTGGTGGCCGACCTGACGCATCACGGCCAGCGCGTGATGATCGCCAAGGGCGGCAAGGGCGGCCTGGGCAACATCCACTTCAAGTCGTCCACCAACCGCGCGCCGCGCCAGTGCACGCCGGGCGAGGATGGCGAGCAGCGCACCCTGAAGCTGGAGCTGAAGGTGCTGGCGGACGTCGGCCTGCTGGGCATGCCCAACGCCGGCAAGTCTACCTTCATCCGCGCGGTGTCCGCCGCGCGCCCCAAGGTGGCGGATTATCCGTTCACCACGCTGCACCCCAATCTGGGCGTGGTGCGGATGGACGATACCCGCAGCTTCGTGATCGCCGACATTCCGGGCCTGATCGAAGGCGCGGCAGAAGGCGCCGGCCTGGGCCACCGCTTCCTGAAGCACCTGCAGCGCACCGGCTTGCTGCTGCACGTGGTGGACATCGCCCCGTTTGACCCGAATGTGGACCCGGTACGCGAGGCGCGCGCCATCGTCGACGAATTGAAGAAGTACGACGAGGAGCTGTACAGCAAGCCGCGCTGGCTGGTGCTGAACAAGGTGGACATGTTGCCGGAGGACGAGCGCGAGCTGACCGTGTCCGCCTTCCTCAACGCCTACGGCTGGCCGCAGACGCAGCCGGACGATTCCTTCGGCTTCGACGTCAAGGCGCCGCGCGTGTTTACCATCTCCGCGCTGAACCACGAAGGCACCCGCGAGCTGACCTTCGCCATCATGTCCTATCTGGACGTGGTGCGCGCCGAGGCGCGCAAAGAGGCCGAGGCGGTGCAGCAGCAAGCCGCAGCCGCCAAGCAGAAGCTGATCACGCCGGAAGCGCCGACGGTAAGCGAGGGTGACGAGGCGTAACGAAAACGCAAGGTTTTCATGGTATGGAAGACGGGCTGGAGGCATATCCAGCCCGTTTTTTTATTCAATTTGGGCAAAATGTGGGGTTTTGACCGATTTTCGCTCATTTTCGTCGCTTTGTTGTACACCGATCTTTTCACGCGCCGTTACTTCACAAGTCAATTGGATGTTGTATTTTGTCCTCAGGGGAAAACGCCAAGCCAGCCGCCGGTTTGAAGGGCTCCGTGGCACGGAATCTGCTTAGCTTGGCTGCATATGCCCGGTAAATGATTGCGGCATAGCAAGAAAATCCGCCTTGCTAGACAAATTGCTCTAACTATATAACATGGTGCAGCCAAGCCTTAGACCTTGAACAGACTCTTGGCCTGGTCGAATCACGAGCAGTTTGCAGTTCCGTTCCGGGCGCTGGGGTGCCTGGGTGACAAAATGCCGGCGTTTGCGCCGGTAGACGAAACAAGAGTTCGCATGGCTTTGATGAGGAGAATCGCATGAAGAAGGCACTTGCTGCGCTGGCTATCGGCCTGATGGCCGCCTCCGTGGGCGCTTACGCCAAGGACTGGAAGGAAATCCGCTTTGGCGTGGACGCCAGTTACGCCCCGTTTGAATCCAAGGCCGCCAATGGCCAGATCGTCGGCTTCGACATCGACTTGGGCAACGAGATCTGCAAACGCCTGAAGGCCAAGTGTGTCTGGGTGGAAAACGATTTCGACGGCATGATCCCGGCGTTGAAGGCCAAGAAGTTCGACGGCGTGCTGTCGTCGATGTCGATGACCGAGGCGCGCATGAAGGAAATCGCCTTCTCCGCCAAGCTGTTCAATACCCCGACCCGCATGGTGGCCAAAGCTGGTTCCGGCCTGATGCCGACGGCGGCCTCGCTGAAGGGCAAGCGCGTGGGCGTGGAGCAGGGCACCATCCAGGAAGCCTACGCCAAGAAGCATTGGGCCCCGGCCGGCGTGGAAGTGGTTCCGTACCAAAACCAGACCCTGGTGCTGGCCGACCTGACCGCGGGCCGCCTGGACGCCTCGCTGCAGGATGCCGTGCAGGCCGACATGGGCTTCCTGAAGAAGCCTGAAGGCAAAGGCTTCGCCTTTGCCGGCGCCAACCTGGTTGATCCGCAAACCCTGGGTGAAGGCGCCGGCATCGGCCTGCGCAAGGAAGACACCGATCTGAAGGCCGCCATCGACAAGGCCATCGCCGGCATGTTGAAGGACGGCACCTACAAGAAGATCGAGAAGAAATACTTCACCTTCGACGTGTACGGAGGCTGATGCCGCCAGTGGGCGGGCGGCGCGGCCGCTCGCCCCATGTAGTGATGCGCCCCGCTTTGCCGGGGCGTATTGATCTGGAGGGCCGCTTTCCATTCGGCAATATAAGCTGAAGGATGCGGCCGCTCGACAAGGGGAACATAATGTTTCTGGATGGATTCGGTCCCATTATCTGGCAGGGGACCCTGGTGACGCTGGAGTTGTCGGTGCTGTCGCTGCTGCTCGCCTTCGTCATCGGCCTCTTTGGCGCGGGCGCCAAGCTTTCGCACAATCCCGTGCTGGGCGGGATTTCCACCGTGTACACCACTTTGGTGCGCGGCGTGCCCGATCTGGTGCTGATGCTGTTGATCTTCTACAGCCTGCAGATCGGCATGAACAAGATCACCGAGGCGCTGCGCATCGATCAGATAGACCTGGACCCGTTCGTGTCCGGCATCGTCACGCTGGGTTTCATCTACGGCGCCTATTTTACCGAGACGCTGCGCGGCGCCTTTCTGTCCGTGCCCAAGGGGCAGATTGAGGCCGGCATCGCCTATGGCATGAGCGGCTGGCAAGTGTTCCATCGCGTGCAATTCCCGCAGATGATGCGCTTTGCGCTGCCGGGCATTTCCAATAACTGGCAGGTGATGCTGAAGGCCACCGCCCTGGTGTCCATCATCGGCTTGGCCGATGTGGTGAAGGCCTCGGTGGATGCCGGCAAGAGCACCTACAAGGTGTTTTTCTTCACGCTGGTGGCCGGGGCGATCTACCTGCTGCTGACCACGCTGTCCAATTTCGTGCTGATGTGGCTGGAGCGCCGCTATTCTATGGGTGTGCGGGAGGCGGACCTATGATCGACATCATCCAGCAATTCTGGAAGACCTTTCTGTGGACCGATGGCTACCACCTGTCCGGCCTGGCTGTTACCATGTGGCTTTTGGTGCTGTCGGTAGGTTTGGGCTTCATCGCGTCGGTGCCGCTGTCGGTGGCGCGGGTATCCAAGATCAAGTGGCTGTCGCGTCCGGTGTGGCTGTACACCTATGTGTTCCGTGGCACGCCGCTGTATGTGCAGCTGCTGTTCTTCTACAGCGGCATGTACAGCCTGGACGTGGTGCGCGAGGTGGGTTTCCTGAATCACTTCTTCCGGGAAGGCTACAACTGCACCATCCTGGCGTTTGCGCTGAACACCTGCGCCTACACCACGGAGATCTTCGCCGGCGCCATCAAGGCCACGCCGTATGGCGAAATCGAAGCCGGCCGCGCCTATGGCATGAGCAACTTCACGCTGTACCGCCGGGTCATCATCCCGTCGGCCTTGCGCCGCGCGCTGCCGGCGTACAGCAACGAAGTGATCCTGATGCTGCACGCCACCACCGTGGCCTTTACCGCCACCGTGCCGGACATCCTGAAGGTTGCGCGCGACGTCAACGCCGCCACATACGACTCCTTCAACGCGTTCGGCTTGGCCGCGCTGCTGTACCTGAGCATCACCTTTATCCTGGTCGGCTTGTTCCGCAAGGCCGAAGCGCGCTGGCTTGCTTACCTGCGCCCGACCAAGAGCTGAAACACTGGGGAATCATTTAGATGGACAAGCTGACTATCAGCAACATTCACAAGAGCTACGGCGATCACGAAGTTCTGAAAGGCATCTCGCTGAAGGCCAAGGCCGGCGACGTGATCAGCATCATCGGCTCGTCCGGTTCGGGCAAGAGCACCTTCCTGCGCTGCATCAACTTCCTGGAAAAACCGAATCAGGGCAGCATCGCGCTAAACGGCGAGGAAGTCCGCCTGGCCAAGGACAAGCGCGGCGAGCTGATCCCGGCCGACCAGAAGCAGCTGCAAACCATGCGCACCAAACTGGCCATGGTGTTCCAGCACTTCAATCTGTGGGGCCACATGACGGTGCTGGAAAACGTCATCGAAGCGCCGGTGCATGTGCTGGGCCTGTCGCGCGACGAAGCCCTGGCCCGCGCCAAGAAATACCTGGCCAAGGTGGGGCTGGACGAACGGGCCCAGGCCAAATACCCGGCCCATCTGTCCGGCGGCCAGCAGCAGCGCGTGGCCATCGCCCGCGCGCTGGCGATGGAGCCGGAAGTGATGCTGTTCGACGAGCCGACCTCGGCGCTGGACCCGGAACTGGTGGGCGAAGTGCTGAAGGTGATGCAGGCGCTGGCCGAGGAAGGCCGCACCATGATCGTGGTGACGCACGAAATGGGTTTTGCCCGCAACGTGTCCAATCACGTGATGTTCCTGCACAAGGGGCTGGTGGAAGAGGAAGGCCATCCGGACGAGGTGTTCGGCAACACCAAGAGCGAACGGTTGAAGGCTTTCCTGTCGGGTAGTCTAAAGTAAAACTATCCCTGCCAAGGGGGAAGGAAACCCGCCGGAGTCGTCAGCCGGCGGGTTTGTTTTTGGGCGGCCCCATCAGTTGTGGATAACTCAAGGGCTGGGCCGAGCCTGTGGATAAGCGGGCGTCACTGCGCGGGATGCTGCGCGCGGTAATACGCCCATTCCTCCACCGCGCGGCCATCGGGCAGCTGGCACAGCGCGTATTCGTTGCCGGCGGCGTCCTTTTGCGGCAACAGTTTGCCGCCTTGCTGCACGCAGTAGACCGAGGCCGGATTGGCCATGCCAACCATGGGCGCCTGCGCCGGCGGCGTGTTTTGCGCGCAGGCGGACAGCAGCAGCGCCAGCGGCGCGATCAGGGCATAAGTGTGTTTCATATGGATTCCCGTTGGTGTCGTTGATCAGGCGGTAAGCAGCTTGCCGGTCTTGTAGGCGGTGCGGCTGGCCACGCGGGCGATGCACAGGCCGGCCGTGGCGTAAGGCCGGTCGCTGCTGGCGTACAGCACGCCGCCGCGCTCGGTGCAGACCTGGCTCACGCTATCGTTGACCGGATCGATCACATCCGCCACCAGGTCGCCGGGGCTGAGCTGGCTGCCCGGCTCGGCGCGGTACACCACCACGCCGGCGTGCGGCGCCAGCAGGTCTTCCGATCCGGCCAGCGGCGTGGCCGGATGGCGCAGCGGCGGCAGATGCGGCGCATCGCCGGCGATCACGCCGCGATGCTGCAGGAAGTGCACGATGGCTTCAGCGTCCTTGGCGGCGTATTCATGGTTGACGTCCCACTCGCCGCGCAACTCCACCGTCACCGCCAGACAGGCCATGTCGATGGGCGCGGACAGCCCGGCCTTGGCGGCCAGGTCGCGCAGCTGCCACCACGGCTGGCTGCAGGCCTCGTCGAAAGGGTAGTCGCCGGAGTCTTCCGCCAGCAGGCTGGCGCACACGCCCAGATAGCGCGCCAGCGGCTCGCACTGGTCCCACAGCGGCGTGCCGGTGTACAGGTGGATGTCGGCGCGGCTGTCGCAGTGCAGGTCCAGCACGATGTCGGCGTCGCAGGCCATGCTGTGCAGCGTGTGGCGCAGCGATTGCAGCTCGGTCTGCGGCAGTTGTTTGGCCAGCTCGGCGCGCATCGCCTCGCGGATCAGCCGGGTATTGGCCTTGGCGTCCGGTCCCAGTTGCTGGCGCACGGCGGCGAACACCGGCTCGGCCAGCGGCAGGTAATGGCGGTTGAAGTTCTGCCCGCTCATCAGCTCAAAGCGGCCCATCAGCCGGCCGTGCTGGTTCTGGTTCAGGCCGATGGGGTTGGCCATGGGCAGCACCGTGATCTCGCCATGGATCGCGCCCTCGTTTTCCAGCTGGCGCAGCCGCTGCTTCAGATGCCAGGCCACCAGCATGCCGGGCAGCTCGTCGGCGTGCAGGCTGGCCTGGATGTGGACTTTTTCGCCGCTGCCCGGCTGGCCGAAATGAAAGCTGGTGAGCGCGCGCTGGCTGCCCAGGCTGGGCGACAGCAGCCGATGATGGCGGGTGTGCATGGCTTCTCCTCTTTATGGTTCGGTTCGCAGCCGCAATAAAACGCGCCGCCGCGTTGACGAAGCGGCGGCCGGTCGGGACAATCTGCGCTTTGATCCACCCCATAGCGGAGCGCGCTTGGATTCATTGTCCGATTTCTTCCAGCCCGGCATCGAGCCCGGCTCGCTGCAGGCGGTATCGCGGCTGCAGGGCGCCTGGGGCTATCTGTCCGTTTTCGTCACGCTGTTCCGCGGCGGCGACGAGGAAGTGCTGATGCGCCTCCTGGTGCTGCGCGAGCTGGGCGGCCGCGCCGAGGCGCCCATGTGGACGCCGCAGGAAATCGCCCAGCGCTTCTCTTATCTTAACGATACCAAACTGGCCACCATTCTGGGGCGTTTGCGCGAGGGCGACCTGCTGGTCTATGACAGCGACGGCGGCGTCTATCAGCTGTCCGAAGGCGCGCGCGTGGCGCTGGCGGCCTTGGCCACCATGGTGGATTTCGCCGGCGACGACGTCGAGCTGGGCTATCTCACCAGCCAGGTGGCGGCCGGCCAGGCCGTGGGCCAGGTGTCGGACGAAGCGCTGAAGCACCTTCTGGCGCGGCTCAACGAGTTGTACGCGGAGTTTGAAGAGGCGCTGGAGTCGCAGTCCGAATTCCGCATCCGCGCCGCCCAGCATAGACTGGAGGCCGTGTGGCGCTGGGTGGCCAAGTCCACCGAGGTGGTGAAAAGCCTGACCCAGGACGAGTCGCTGAGCCTGACCGTGCTGAACCAGGCCCAGGCCATCGCGCTGGCGCAAAGCCGCATGCTGGCCTTGGCCGGCACCTTCGAGCGCCGTCTGGCGCAGCTGGCCTCGCAACGCGTGCATCTGGGCAATTCCGGCCTCACTTCCACCGACATCGCCGACTGGCTGCGCCGCCAGGGCGTGGCCACGCTGGCCGGCAAGCTGGCCGACGCCTGGTCCATCAGCCCGGAGCCGGCCTTCCTGTCCACGCCGGAACTGGCCGACGTGGCCGAGTTTGAACTGCTCGCGCGCGAGCGCGCCAAAGCCGGCGCGCAGGTGCTGCCCGGCGGCGAATCCGCACCGCTGGCGGACGCGCCGGAAATGGAACGCTTGCTGGAAGCCGAAGACATGTACGACGTGCTGCTGCAACTGGGCATGAGCTGCGAAACCGACGCCCACATCAGCCAGGCGGTGCTGGCCGGCAGCTACAACGAAACGGCGTACCGGCTGTCGCTGCTGTCCCTGATCGGCGACCCGGAAACCAGCAACGATCAAAGCATCGTCGCTGCCTTGGCCAAGCTGCCGTTCAGCCTGCAGGGCGGCGACGCGGTAATCGAGACGGACCACCCGGAGGTGGCGACGCTGTCCGACGCCAGGTTGGTGGTGGCGTCTGGAAAGAACTGAATGTTTTTAGCCACGGAAACACACGGAAGCACACTGAAAAAGCCCGCAGGGTATTCTGCCTGCTGTCCGTGGCTTCCGTGTGTTTCCGTGGCTAATCAAAGGCATTGAATGGAACACGAAATCAAAACCCTCACCGCCCGCCTGTTGGCGCACCGCGTGGTGCCCCGTGGCGACGCGCTGGCGCGCAAGGCGCTGCTGGACGACATCTTCCGCGCCGAGCTGGACAAGAGCCTAGCCGCCGTCGGCCTGCGCCTGGTGGAGAACCCCTACGCCGAGCACATCGCCGCGGCGCTGCTGCCGGAAATGACCGAGCCGGTGTTCGGCTCGGGCGACGCCTGGCTCAACAACAACCTGGGCCTGCCGCGCGACGGCGTGGCGCTGCTGGTGATCTTGTGGGCGCTGATCATCCTGCCCAAGCGCGAGCGGCAGATCGCCCGCGTCGAGGCCGGCAAGGAGAACCAGAGCGACATGTTCGGCGCGCAAAAGCCGCTGGAAACCGGCGAGACCGTGTCCACCGGCATTTCCGAGGACGCGTTGTACGCCGACTTCGGCAAGGCCTTGGGCGGCCGCACCCGCTTCAACGCCAACCTGGGCCGGCTGGTCAACCTGGGCTTCGTCGTGCGCCGCAACCGCTGGCTGGACGAGGGGCCGATGCTGGACCTGATGATCGACTACGCCCAGCTGGCACCGCGCATCATTGAGGGCGCGCTGGCCGACGTATTGCTGCGCCGAGAGGGCCGCGAGGCGCTGGCGGACAAGCGCGCGCCGGACGAGATGGCCGACGAGATCGAAGATGAAATCGGGGCGGACGATGTCGAGTCGGCCGGCCCGCTGTTTGATCTGCCGCCGGGCGACGCGGCGGACGAGGAGACGCGCTGATGTTCCAGATGAAATCCGTCGAAATGGTGCACTGGGACTTCTGGCAGCGGCTGACCGTGCCGCTGGACGCGCAGATCGTCACCATCATCGGGCCTAATGGCTCCGGGAAGACCACCTTGCTGGACGCGATGCGCACGCTGCTGGCGATCAAGTGTTCCGGCAAGCGCGACTACAAGCGCTACGTGCGCAACAACAAGGAAGCCTTCGCCTACCTGCGCGGCGTGGTGGGTAACCCGCGCCGGCCAAGCGGCGGCTTGTACCCGACGCCGTTCTTCCCCATCGTGTCCGAGTCGGTGACGCTGCTGTGTCGCATCAAGAAGCAGGGCGGCGACTGGGTGCGCCACTACGCCATCCTGGACGGCGACATCGCGCTGGAGTACGCCGAGGGCCAGGCGCAATGGCTGGGCGTGCAGGAATACCGCCGCCGGCTGGAGGCGGCCGGCCTGACGCCGGCGGTGGCCGAGGTGCTGGCGCTGGAGCAGGGCGATACCGACAAACTGACGGAATACAGCCCGCGCCAATTGCTGGACCTGGTGTTCCAGGTGTTCGGCGACAAGGACGTGCTGGACAACTACCAGCGCGCGCGCGACGAGCAGCGCGCCACCGAGCTGGAGCTGGAAGCCTTGAGCCGCCAGGAAGAAGCGCTGCAGGTGCGGGTGGAGGCGATGAAGAACCGCGCCAACCGCTATCTGGAATGGAAGCAGTTGCAGACCGGCATCGCCCGGCTGCGCGATGAAGCCTTGCCGGTGCTGGCTTATCTGGACGCCAAAGCCTCGTTCGGCAAGCAGTGGCATGACTATCGCGGCGGCTACCATGTGCTGAACCAGGCCCGCGCCGAGCATGCCGATACCCTGGCGCTGGTGGCCAAGCTGAAGGCGGCCGAGGTCAGCGCCGCCGAGGCGCGCGCGGCGGCGGAAACCGTTCGCCAGGCCGCGCAGGAAGCCTTCATGAAGGCCAAGGGCGAGCACGCCGGCGTGGCGGGCCAACTGAAGGAGCGCGACCGGCTGCAGGCGCTGGCCGGCAAGGAATACGGCGCCGACGCCGCGGCGCTGGCCGACAAGCTGGCCGCCTTGCGCGCCGAGGCGGATCAGCTGAAAGACGGCCTGCGCGAGCTGAAAAAGCAGCGTCAGGAAAGCTCGGAACACCTGCAGGCGCTGGAGATCGGCCGCGGCCGTTCGCCGGAGGACGTGCGCCAGTTCAAGGCGGCGCTGGACGAGGCCGGCATCGCCCACGCCATGTTGTCCGACATTGTGGAGGTGATGGACTCCAACTGGCAGGGTGCGGTGGAGGCCTTGCTGCGCGGCTACCGCCACGTGGTGCTGCTGGACAAGGAATCCGACCGCCGCGAGGCCTGGAAGATAGGCGAGAAGCTTCGTTACCGCCACTTTGTGGTGCCGGAACGCGCCGCGCCGCCGCGCGCCGCCAAGGGCAGCCTGCTGGAAGTGGTGCGCTTCTCCGCCGACGCGCCGGAGTGGCTGTACCGCCAGATGAACAGCGTGACGCGAGTGGAAAGCGCGAACGAAGGCGCCAACGTCGATGGCGACTGGATCACCCGCGACGGCTACTTCCGCGAGCGCCGCGGCGCGCGCCACATCGGCGTGCCCATGCATGAATACGCGTTTGGCGAGGCGGCGCGGCAATCGCGGCTGCTGGTGGTGCGCGATGAGTTGAAACAACTCAATGTGCGCATCCTGGCCGATGAGGAGCGGCTGGTGGCCGCCACCCGCGAGGCGGCCGGCCTGGCCGAGTACCTGGGCGGCATGGACGCCATTCGCCAGCTGGACAGTCGGGCCGACGAATTCGCCGCGCTGGAATCGCGCAAGACCGAGCTGGAGGCCGAGATCGCCCGCCAGGGCGCGGCGCTGGCCGACGCTAGCGCCGAGAAGGACGCCGCCGATCAGCGCTACGGCGATGCGCGGCTGGCGCACGACCGCGTCTGCCAGCGCGAGATGGAAACCTTGTCCAAGTACAATCAAAAGCTGCAGGAAGTGGAGCAGGCGCGCCGCCAACTGCGTCGGCTGATCAGCGAGCTGCGCGAGTGGGCGCAGCGCTTGCCGGCCGATGCGCTGACGCCGGAGCATGTGGCGCAGCTGGAGGACGAGTTCGATACCGCCGCCGACGCCAAGCATCAGCTGAACTACCTGGAAGAAAAGCTGCAAAGCGGCGATTGGGAGCAGGATGATTCGGTGCTGGCGTTGAAGGACAAGCTGGTGGAAGACCTGACCTCGCTGGACCGCGAGCGGCAGCGCCGCCAGGGCGAGGTGGACCGCTCGCGCGAGCTGACCGACGAAGCGCGCGCCGCCTACATCGGCAAGCTGCGCGCCACCGTGCGCGCCTACGGCCAAAACGTGAAGCGGCTGGGCGAGCTAGCCGGCATCCAAGTGGAAGTGGAGCTGCCCAAGCTGGAGAACGACGACGCGGTGTTGGCCCAAGCCGGGCTGGTGTTGAAGTTCAACTTCGACCAGAAGGGCATGATGGGCATGAACGACGGCGAGGCCTCCGGCGGCCAGCAGGTGATGAAGTCGCTGATCCTGCTGATCGGTCTGATGATGGACGAGTCCAACCCGTCCGGCTTCGTTTTCATCGACGAGCCGTTTGCCCACCTCGACATCTTCAATATCGACCGCGTGGCCGGCTTCCTCAAGGCCACCGAGGCGCAGTATCTGATCACCACGCCCAACACCCACAACATCAACATCTTCGCCCCGTCTGAGCTGACGCTGGCCACGCGCAAGAAACGGCCCGGCGAAACCTGGGCGCCGCCGATCCTGCAGACTCGGCGGCGAGTGGACGGCGGGGCGCCGCAGGCATGAAGCAGAATGGGGCAGCGAAAGCGGCCCCGTTTTTCATGGATGGCGCGTTTGTTTCCCGGATGGGACAGCCATGCGGAGGGCGATGCGAATGAGCGAGGCTGGCAATCAGTTTCACAGCATCCCGGCCAGTTCCACCAAACTCCCCGTCACCCAATCCTGTTCCGCCATAAGGTCCGTCTGCTGATTGGGACCGAGTTCGGGCAGCCAGGGAGTGAAGGCGGTTTGAAAGCCGCAGCGGCGCGCGGCGGCCAGGTTGCCGTTGTGCGCAGACGCCAGGCAGGCGCGCTCCGTTGGCATAATGCCCCCACTTAAGCTTTCAGGTTCTGCTGCGCGAATTCCCAGTTGACCAGCTTGTCCAGCACCGCGTTGACGTAGTCGGCGCGGCGGTTTTGGTAGTCTAGGTAATAGGCGTGCTCCCAGACGTCCACGTTCAATAGCGGCGTCAGGCCAGAGGTGATCGGGTTGTCGGCGTTGCCGGTTTTCACCACGCGCAGCTTGTCGCCGTCCTGCGCCAGCCAGGCCCAGCCGCTGCCAAACTGCGAGATGGCGGCGCCGGCCAGCAGCTGCTTACAGGCGTCCACGCTGCCGAACGACGCTTCTATCTTCTCGCGCAGCGCTTGCGGCGGCGTGCCGCCGCCATTGGGCCGCATGCTGCGCCAGTAGAAAGTATGGTTCCACAGCTGGGCGGCATTGTTGAAGATGGCGGCATCGCCGGCCTGCTTGGCTGAGCGTGTGATGACATCCTCCAGCGACAGGTCGGCATAGTCGCGGCCGGCGGTCAGCTTGCTCAGGTTGTCCAGATAGGCTTTGTGATGTTTGCCGTAGTGGAAGCCCAAGGTGCGAGCGGAGATCACCGGCTCCAGCGCGTTGTCGGCGTAGGGCAGCGGCGGCAGAGTGTGGGCAGACGAGGCCTGGGAGGAAGAAGAAAGGACCGGTAAGGCCAGCGCGGCCATGGATCCCGCGGCGGATAGCAGAAATGTGCGGCGATTCAATTCGGGTTGCGTGGGTGCGGGGTCTAGTGGATGAAGCGGCATGTCACAGCCTCCAGGGTGGGGGGAGAAGTTGCAGCCGAAGCAGGCCGCTGCTTGAATCATAATTCCTTAGGCTGGCGCGCGCGGCAAAATATATCAATGGCATCTTTGCGTCGGCGTTTGGATACGCAAAACCGCCAGGCCGCAGGCGCTGGCGGTTGCAAGGGCGAGTGGCGGCTTAGGCCAGGTTCAACGCCTTATGGGCGTTTTGCAGCTCGCGTTCTAGCTGGATGTCCTGGCCCACTTCCTCGACCCAGCGGCCGTTATGCAGGAAGGCATAGCGCGCCAAGGAGCCGGATGCGGCTTTCCACCCCTGCTTGAGCAGACCATCGAAGAAAAAGTCCTCGAATTGCGGCGGCAGGATGTGCGGCGGCTGCGACGACTGTTGCGCCTGCAGCAGGGGGCGGCCGGTCAGGAACAGGTCGATGTCGTTGCCCGCCTGCTCATATTGGCCTTGCACCGGAACGCGCAGCACCACTGGCTGCGCCAGCGCCTGGGTGATGATGGCCTCGCCGCTGACATGGCGTGTGGGCGGATAGACTGACAGGTTCAGATGCAGGTGATAGCCGCCGGCCACGCCGGGCTTGAACACTTCATAACGGACGAGGAACAGGCCGGACTTCTGATCGCGATCCAAATGGTTTGCCATTGAATGACTCCTTGATATCGGATGACAGTCGATGCCGCTGGTAAGCGCGCATCCCGTATGGCTTGCTTGCGGCTCTGCGGTAGCGTAGCCACGGCCATTATTGTTATTCCAAAATAAGTTTCAAGTAACTGGTCTTTAGACTTGTTTGGAATTTTGTACGCGGTGAGATGGTACGGGCAGGACCGGCCTGAGCGGCAACCCTGTCAGGCTCAGGGTTGAAATCCGCCGGTTATGCTCCACACTATCGCCATCATTCACCCAGACGAGGAAGCAAGACATGGCAACCGTAACCCTGCGCGGCAATCCGGTGGAAGTGGCGGGCAAGCTGCCGGCCAAGGGCGAGCAAGCCCCGGCGCTGCAACTGACCGGCGCCGATTTGGCCGAGGTGTCGCTGGCCAGCTACGCCGGCAAGCGCAAGATCCTCAACATCTTCCCGAGCGTGGATACCCCGACCTGCGCCACCTCCGTGCGCAAGTTCAACGAAAAAGCCGCCGCGCTGGCCGACACCGTGGTGTTGTGCGTGTCGGCCGACCTGCCGTTCGCGCAGAAGCGCTTCTGCGGCGCCGAGGGCATCGAAAACGTGGTGACGCTGTCCACCTTCCGCAACGCTGGCTTCGCCGAAGCGTATGGCGTCAAGCTGGCTTCCGGCCCGCTGGCCGGCCTGACCGCGCGCGCCGTGGTGGTGCTGGATGCCGACGACAAGGTGCTGCACAGCCAGCTGGTGGGCGAGATCGCCGATGAGCCGGATTACGCCGCCGCCCTGGCCGCGCTGTAAATCGGCAAGCCGGCAAAGAAAAAGCCGACCCATCCGGGTCGGCTTTGTTTTTGAGCGAAGGATAGGGTGGCTTAGCCGCGCTGGCCGGCCAGCTTGCCGGCGGACTCGCCGTCCTGCTGCATGGCTTCCACCATCGCCGGGTCGTGTTCGTCGCGCAGGTAGCGGGTGTACCAGCCGCTGTTGACGCCCCAGAAGTAGAAGCCTAGCGAGGCTGCGGCCACCACGGCCATGTCGATGCCGTAGGGCAGGATGCCGATGCCGCCGAAGTCGGCGCTGCCTATCCAGGACAGCAAGGCCATCGCCGGCAGGTACAGCACCATCCACAGGGCGCCTTTCAGCTCGCGGCCGAACTCCGGCCAGCCGGCCTTGGCCTGGTACCAGAAATACACCGGCAGCGCCGCCACGATCAGGAAGATGATGTGGCCGGTCAGCGGCCAGCGCGCCCAGTACAGCACCAGCGAGGCGCAGACGAAGGCGAACGGCGCGATCAGGCTCAGACCCGCCAGGCGCAGCGGACGCGGCAGATCCGGCGCGCAGCGGCGCAGCGCGGCCACGCTGATCGGGCCGGTCAGGTAGGAGATCACGGTGGCGACCGAGATCACCGCCGCCAGCGTGCCCCAGCCGCGGAAGAAGAACAGGAACACGAAGGAGACCGCCAGGTTGAACCACATGGCCGGACGCGGAATGCGGTACAGCGGATGGATGCGGCCGAAGATCTCCGGCATGGTGCCGTTGCGCTGCATGCCGTAGATCATGCGCGAGGTGGTGGCCATATAGGTGGCGCCGGTGCCGCTGGGGCTGACGAAGGCGTCAAAATACAGGGTCATCATCAGCCAGTTCAAACCCAGTGCCATGGCCAGCTGGGCGAACGGGGAGCTGAAGTCCAGGCCTTTCCAGCCGTGTGCCAGATCGCTGGGCGACAGCGCGCCGAGGAAGGCGATCTGCAGCGCGACGTAGATCACCGCCGCCAGCAGGATGGAGCCGACCACGCCGAACGGCACGCTCTTGCCCGGATTGCGGGCCTCCCCGGCCAGGTTGATCGGGCTTTGGAAGCCATTGAAGCTGAACACGATGCCGCTGGTGGCCACCGCGGTCATCACGCTGGCCCAGCCGAACGGCGCGAAGCCGCCCAGCGCCGGATTGTTCAGGTTTTCCGAATGGAAGCCGCTATAGATCAGCGCGGCCACCGTCAGCGCGGGCACGATCACCTTGAACACGGTGATGGCGCTGTTGGCCTTGGCGAACAGCTTGACGCCCCAGTAGTTGAGCATGAAGTAGACGATCACCAGCACGGCGGAGAAAGACAGGCCGACAGTGCTCAGCTCGCCGTTGCTGTACAGATCGTGGGCCCAGGGATAGGGCCAGGTGCTCATGTATTGCACCGAGGCCTCGGCCTCGATCGGAATCACCGATACGATGGCGATCCAGTTGGCCCAGGCGGCGATGAAGCCGAGCAAGGAACCGTGCGAGTAGCGAGCGTAGCGCACCATGCCGCCGGATTCCGGGAACATGGCGCCCAGTTCGGCATAGCTCAGGGCGATGGAAAGAATGATCACCATGCCGACGATCCAGGCGACGATGGCGGCCGGGCCGGCGATCTGCGCGGCGTGGGCGGCGCCGAACAGCCAGCCGGAGCCGATGATGGAGCCAAGACCGGTCAACATCAGCGCGATAGGGCCGATGTGGCGGGAGTGTTGGTGTTGCAAGGGCGAATCTCCTGTCAATTTCGTGGTGGAGGGCAACAGCCGTCCCTGGCAGGCGCGCGCGCCTTGCCGGAGGAGGGTGTTGCCCACAGTGCCGGGTAGCCCGGTCTTCTGGAATGTCGCCTGCGCGGGGCAGGCAGTGCCTGGAAGGCAGGCGCGTCATTACGCTTGCCGAGTGAGGTGGGCGGGGATTGGCTGCGCCGCAGCCGAATGCAACTCGCCACCGGGGATGGCGCGCGGATTGTAACGCAGTGTGAATGCTCTATGCCAGCGTTTGCTTATATATGATGTAATTTTTTTGTCACAAATCCGGCGGGCCAGGCGACTGTTTGAAGACGCCGCCGCGGATGCCGCAATGGGGGCGGCCGGCGGGCAAACCGCTCAGCGCGCCGGTTTTGCGCGCAGCGCGAGTCTCAGCCCCGGCGCGGGAACGACACCGGCGCCGGTTTGCGCCGCACCACCACGGTGCGCGCCAGCTTGTCGTGCCAGCCTTGTTTGCGCGGATCGATCCCCACCCAGACGATTCCCAGGCAGAACGGGATGATGGCGACGAAATAGCCCAGATAGCGCAGCGCCGCCTGGCCCGGCGTCAGCGGGCCGCCGCTGTCGGCGTCCACCACCCTGGCGCCCAGCATCATCTTGCCGGGCGTGGCGCTCTTGTAGATCCAGAACAGGATGACGGCCGCGGCCGGCAGCAGGTAGTTGATCAGGAATTCGCCCAGGCTGCCCAGGCCGGCCAGTTCGGTTAGGCTGGGCATCGCATCGGCCAGTTGCGGAGCCTCGCGCCGGGCCAGCAGCCACCATAGCGGCGTGGACACGATCAGCAGCAGCACGGTGTCCACCAGGCTGGCCAGTGTCCTGGCCCAGAAGCCGACGTACTCCAGTTCCTCATCGCGGTCGCTTGCCATCGCTCAGCCCTCCAGATTGGCCTTGTGCTTGTCCGCCACGCGCAGGTAGTGCTCGGCGGAATACTTGAAGTAGGCCAATTCCTGTTCGGTCAGCGCGCGCGCCTGTTTGACCGGATTGCCCAGATAGAGATAGCCGGATTGCAGCCGCTTGCCCGGCGGCACCAGGCTGCCGGCCCCGATCAGCACCCGGTCTTCCACCACCGCCCGGTCCAGCACGATGCTGCCGATGCCGATCAGCACCTCGTCGCCTATGGTGCAGCCGTGCAGCGTCACGTGGTGGCCGATGGTGACGTGCTTGCCTATGATCAGCGGCGCGCCGTGCGGGTCGGCCGCGGTCTTGTGGCTGACATGCAGCATGGCGTGATCCTGCACATTGCTGTTCTCGCCGATATGGATATGGTTGACGTCGCCGCGGATCACCGCGCAGGGCCAGACGGACGCGCCTTTTTCCAGCTTCACCTCGCCTATCACCACCGCGGCAGGGTCGATATAACAGCTGTCGGCGATGGCGGGGCGGTGGCCGTCGTAGGGGCGGATATTGCTTTTCATCGTTTCGTCCTTATTTCTGCAATGATGCATTGTGCCGGGCACGCGCCGCGGCAGGCAAATTCCTTTATCATATCGGCCCCACTGAACAGGACGTTGAAGCCATGAGCCAGAATCCCCTACTCGATTTTTCCGGTTTGCCGCGTTTTGAAGAAATCCGCCCCGAGCACATCGGCCCCGCCATCGATGTTCTGCTGGAAGAAGCGCGCGCCACCGTGGCCAGGCTGACGGCCGAAACCGGCGAGCCGAGCTGGGACAACTTCGTTTCGCCGCTGACCGACGCCACCGAGCGCCTGTCGCGCGCCTGGGGCGTGGTGGGGCATCTGAACGCCGTGGTCAATACGCCGGAGCTGCGCGACGCCTACAACGCCAACATCCCGCGCATTTCTGAGTTCTGGACCGAGATGGGGCAGAACCTGAGCCTGTTCGCCCGCTTCAAGGCGCTGGCCGCCAGCGCGGAACATGCGTCCTTTGGCGCGGCGCGCAAGAAGATCATCGAGAACGATCTGCGCGATTTCCGCCTGTCCGGCGCCGAGCTGGAGGCCGCGGCCAAGGAGCGTTTCGCCGCTATCCAGACCCGCCTGGCCGAGCTGTCCGCCAAGTTCGAGCAGAACGTGCTGGACGCGACCGACGATTTCAGCCTGATCATCCAGGACAAGGCCGAGCTGGCCGGCGTGCCGGAAGATTCGCTGGAAATGTTCGCCGCCGCGGCAGAGGGCGACGACAAGACCTGCTACAAGATCACCCTGCAGTTCCCGTTCTATTTCCCCGTGCTGCAGTACGCCGACAACCGCGCGCTGCGCGAAAAGCTTTATCAGGCTTATGTGCAGCGCGCGTCGGAGTTCGGCCCGGCCGAGCGCGACAATGGCCCCATCATCCGCGAGAAGCTGAAGCTGGCGCGCGAAGAGGCACAGCTGTTGGGCTTCGCCAATTTCGCCGAGCTGTCGCTGTTCACCAAGATGGCGGAAAGCCCGGAGCAGGTGATCGCCTTCCTGCGCGATCTGGCGGCCAAGGCCAAGCCGTTTGCGGCGAAGGACCGCGAAGAGCTGGAGGCTTTCGCCAAGGCCGAGTTGGGCATCGCCGAGCTGCAGGCCTGGGACCTGGCTTACGCGGCGGAAAAGCTGCGCGTCGCCCGCTATGCGTTCTCCGAGCAGGAGGTGAAGCAGTACTTCCCCGAGGGCAAGGTGATCCAGGGCCTGTTCGGCGTGGTGGGCAAGCTGTTCGGCGTGGAAGTGCGCGAAAGCCGCGCCCCGGTATGGCATGCCGATGTGCGCTTCTACGATATCGTGAAGGATGGCGAGCTGCTGGGCAGCTTCTATTTCGACCTGTACGCCTGCGACGGCAAGCGCTCCGGCGCCTGGATGGACGACGCGCGCGGCCGCCGCAAGATCGGCGGCGCGCTGCAGACGCCGGTGGCCTACCTGACCTGCAACTTCACCCGACCGGTCGGCGACAAGCCGGCGCTGTTCACGCACGACGAAGTGATCACGCTGTTCCACGAATTCGGCCACGGTCTGCACCACATGCTGACCCGCGTCGACGAGCTGGGCGTGTCCGGCATCAACGGCGTGGAATGGGACGCGGTGGAGCTGCCCAGCCAGTTTCTGGAAAACTTCGCCTGGGAATGGGACGTGCTGCAGGGCATGACCGCCCACGTCGATAGCGGCGAAGCGCTGCCGCGCGCCTTGTACGACAAGATGCTGGCCGCCAAGAACTTCCAGAGCGGCATGGCCACGGTGCGCCAATTGGAGTTCGCCCTGTTCGACCTGATGCTGTACAGCAGCTTCGACGCAGACAACGGCGACTGGCTGGCGCTGCTGGACGAGGTGCGGCGCGAGGTGGCGGTGAACTTCCCGCCGGCTTACAACCGCTTCCCCAACAGCTTCGGCCATATCTTCGCCGGCGGTTACGCGGCAGGCTACTACAGCTACAAGTGGGCCGAGGTGCTGTCCGCCGATGCTTACGCCGCCTTCGAGGAAGTGGGCGGGGCAAATCCGGAAACCGGCAAGCGCTTCTGGAACGAGATCCTGGCCGTCGGCGGCAGCCGTCCGGCGCTGGAATCGTTCCGCGCCTTCCGCGGCCGCGATCCGCAAATCGACGCCTTGCTGCGCCATTCCGGCATGGTGGCGGAGTCCGCGTAAAAAAAGTTGGAGTTGTTGGAACTCCCCCGGAACTGGCTTGCTCTAATCTCTTGCTCAGGGTTGTCTTCCGGAGCAGCAAGCGAGCCAGACGCGTATCAGGGGTAGTGATATAGTGTCTATTCCACGCCTCCGCATCAGCGGAGGCGTTTTTTTTGCCCAAGGCCCCTGCACAGCCGCGCGCGCGGCTGCTAAGGTGTCGGCCTTTAGCCTGTCATTTGGAGAGCCCGCCGATGCGTTTTGCCACCTGGAACGTCAACTCCCTGAAAGTTCGCCTGCCGCAGGTGCTGCAATGGCTGGCCGATACCGGCGTTGAAGTGCTGTGCCTGCAGGAATTGAAGATGGACCAGGACGCCTTCCCGCTGGGGGAGATCGAGGCCGCAGGCTATCGCGCGGTCTGGTTCGGCCAGAAGACCTACAACGGCGTGGCCATCCTCGCCAAAGCGCCGCTGGAGATGACGGACGTGGTGGCCGGCATTCCCGGCTACGGCGACGAGCAGCGGCGCGTGATCACCGCCACAGTGGCCGGCGTGCGGGTGATCTGCGCCTATTTCGTCAACGGCGAGGCGGTGGATTCGCCCAAGTACCCGTACAAGCTGGAATGGCTGTCCAAGCTGGAGGGCCATGTCGCCGCCGAACTGGCCCGGCATCCCAACTTGCTGCTGCTGGGCGATTACAACATCGCGCCCGAAGACCGCGACGTCTACGACCCCGAGGGCTGGCATGAGCAAGTGCTGTGCAGCACGCCGGAGCGCGAGGCCTTCCGCCGCCTGATCGCCCTGGGCCTGGCGGACAGCTTCCGCCTGTTCAATCAGGAGGATAAGCAGTACAGCTGGTGGGACTACCGCCAGATGATGTTCCGCCGCAACAAGGGCGTGCGCATCGACCATATCCTGATCAGCGACGCGCTCAAGCCACGCGCGCAGGCCTGCGAGATCGACAAGGCGCCGCGCAAGTGGGAGCGCCCGTCCGACCATACCCCGGTAGTGCTGACGCTGGCCGACTGATTCTGGCTGTCTAGCGTTGCCTGTGCGGCCCGGCTTGCGCCGGGCCGTTTGTTTTGGCGCAAGCCTCCGGCGTTTAGCCTGGTTGCGCCGGCGCGCATCGCCTATAGATAGCGATGACGTCCGCGACAGGGCGTCGGCGAGTCTATAAATACAACGGAATATGCCTTCCGCGTGGGTGGGCCAAGGTTTGGCCTGGCTCAAGCCGCAAGGCCTGCGCGCTTGCTAAGCTGTTTCCATCACTCATAGCCGGTAACCCACCATGACCACACTGCACACGCGTACCAGCACAGGCGATCCCTACTACCAGGACGTACCCGGCTATATGACCGAGGTGTACGACTGGGCTTATGTCAATCCGCGCAAGGCCAGGCTGCTCGACCACAAGCTGGTGGTGCGCACGCTGCTGTTCGGCAACGACCAACGGCTGATGCGGGCCTATCTCGATGAAATCCGTCCCGGCGAAAAAGTGTGGCAGGTGGCGCATGTCTACGGCGACCTGGTGCAGCGCGCCGCCGAGCGTGTCGGCGAGGAGGGCCGCTTCACATTGACCGACATCACGCCCATCCAGGTGGAGCTGGCCGAAGGCAAGCTGGCCGCCAATGGCCAGGCCGCGGTGGTGCGCGCTGATGCCGCCCGCTATCAGCCGGAGCAGCAACAGGATCTGGTATGCAGCTTTTTCCTGCTGCATGAGGTGCCGGAAAACATGAAGTCCGCCATTGTCGACAATATGCTGGCCCAAGTGGCGCGGGGCGGCAGGGCGATGTTCGTCGATTACCACCGTCCCGCGCCGTGGCAGCCCATAGGCTGGCTGTTGAAGTGGGTCAATCGCGTGCTGGAGCCCTTTGCCGAGGCGCTGTGGCGCAACGGCATCGACAGTTACGCGCGCGAGGCGGATCGTTTTACGTGGAGCAAGCGCACCGTGTTCGGCGGGGTGTACCAGATCGTGCTGGCGCGCCGCAAAGATTGACGCAGCGGCATGTACGTAGCGTTACACGGCCTTACATCCAACTAACAGACGGCAAGAGGGGGCAGGGCTAGGATACGTCTCAAGGAAACACCAAACACGGTGCCTGGCGGAGAGATTCCCTCCGCAACCGATCTGGAGATGAATCATGAAAAAGCTGACCCTTCTTGCCCTGTCCGCCGTTTTTGGCCTGAGTTCCGCCGCCGGCTTCGCCGCTGATGCCACCCCGGCTTCCGCCCCGGCCGCCAAGGTCGCTCCGGCAGCCAAGAAAGCCGAAAAGAAAGCCCCGGCCAAGATCCACCACGCCAAGAAGGCTGAAAAAGTCACCGCTTCCGCCCAAAAGGCGCAAGCCGCCAAGGCCGACGCTTCGGCTCCCGCCAAGAAGGCTGAGAAGAAGAAAGTCGGCGTGAAGAAGCACGCTTCCGCTCCGGCCGCCCAGAAAGCCCAGGCCGCCAAGGCTGACGCTTCCGCGCCGAAGGCCAAGAAGGCCCACAAGCACGCTGCCAAGAAGCACGAAGCTTCCGCCCAGAAGGCTCAAGCCGCCAAGGCCGAGGCTTCCGCTCCGGCAGCCAAGAAGGCTGACAAACAACACGGCAAGAAGCATGTAGCCAAGAAGGAAGCCTCCGCCGCTCAAAAGGCCCAGGCCGCCAAGGCTGACGCTTCCGCGCCGAAGGCCAAGAAGGCCCACAAGCACGCTGCCAAGAAGCACGAAGCTTCCGCCCAGAAGGCTCAAGCCGCCAAGGCCGACGCTTCCGCTCCGGCAGCCAAGAAGGCTCACAAACAACACGGCAAGAAGCACGTAGCCAAGAAGGAAGCCTCCGCCGCTCAAAAGGCCCAGGCCGACAAGGCTGACGCTTCCGCGCCGAAGTCCAAGAAGGCTCACAAGCACGCTGCCAAGAAGCACGAAGCTTCCGCCCAGAAGGCTCAAGCCGCCAAGGCCGAGGCTTCCGCTCCGGCAGCCAAGAAGGCCCACAAGCACCACGGCAAGAAGCACGTAGCCAAGAAGGAAGCCTCCGCCGCTCAAAAGGCTCAGGCCGCCAAGGCTGACGCTTCCGCGCCGAAGGCCAAGAAGGCTCACAAGCACGCTGCCAAGAAGCACGAAGCTTCCGCCCAAAAGGCCCAAACCGCCAAGGCCGACGCTTCCGCCCCGGTAGCCAAGAAGACCCACAAGCACCACGGCAAGAAGCAACACAAGGCAGCCGCCTCGGCCGCCAAGTAATCAAACCAGATCGCATCTGGCTCGCACAAAAACTGGGGAGGCTTCGGCCTCCCTTTTGTTTTGCGCGGCGTCTGGATGCGGCAAGCGGCCCGTACCGGCCTGCGTAAAGAAACAGCCCCGCGGCGCGAGCCGCGGGGCTGTTTGCATTCCGCGCGCGGCGGAGGATTACTTCTCGACGAAGGCGCGTTCGATCGCGTAATCGGCGGGATCGCCCATGCGCGGCGATTCCTTGAAACCCATGCCGTTCAGGATTTCGCACAGGTCATGCAGCATGCTCGGGCTGCCGCAGATCAGCACGCGGTCGTGTTCCGGATTCAGCTGCGGCAGGCCGATGTCGGCGCACAGCTTGCCGCTGGTGATCAGGTCGGTCAGGCGGCCTTGATTGCGGAACGGCTCGCGGGTGACGGTCGGGTAGTAGATCAGCTTTTCCTTGACCATATCGCCGAAGAATTCGTTTTCCGGCAGTTCCTTGGTGATGTAGTCGTGGTAGCCCAGTTCGCTGACCCAGCGCACGCCGTGGGTCAGGATCACTTTGTCGTAACGCTCGTACACGTCCGGGTCCTTGATGATGGACATGAACGGGGCGAGGCCGGTGCCGGTGGACAGCAGATACAGGTTCTTGCCCGGTAGCAGGTTGTCCTGCACCAGGGTGCCGGTGGGCTTCTTGCTGATCAGCACGGTATCGCCAACCTGCAGGTGCTGCAGTTTGGAAGTCAGAGGACCATCCTGCACCTTGATGCTGTAGAACTCCAAGTGCTCCTCGTAGTTGGAGCTGACGATGGAGTAGGCGCGCATCAGCGGCTTGCCGTTGACTTCCAGGCCTATCATCACGAACTGGCCGTTGATGAAGCGCAAACCCGCGTCGCGGGTGCAGGTGAAGCTGAACAGCGTGTCGTTCCAGTGGTGGACGGACAGGACTTTTTCAGCGGTCAGATTGGGAGAAGACATATGTCGCGCAGCTCACTCAATAAAGATCGGAATCATGTTGCGTTGCAAGGATTTTAACCCGTTTGCCGTTCCCCTGCTCAGTTCCTGCGGCTTCGGGCGTTGTATGGCGGCGCGAGACGTGCTCGCGCGGGCCGGTTGTGCTTGGGATGACGCCAAGGCGGCTGCCGAGACGCGATCGTGATGGCATCGCTCTGCCAGACGGCAGGACGCGACTGTCGCATGGTACCGGACGGACTGGCCATGGTGGAAGATCGTTTGCTGATTTTTTTAGCACTGATCGTTATTTTGATCAGTGTCATTGCAATGAAATTCTCATAAAGACAGAGGGCGTCCCGGTGTTGGGACGCCCTCCGGATGACGACGGGGACGAAACATCGATTTCGCGCTCGGCTTAAAGCTTGCGGTTCCGGGCGCGAACCCTGCTAGAGTCACTACGGCATGCGCTCAACGCGCCGCCGCCTGGAAGGAAACTTGCAGATTGCCGGTGCTGTTGCGCTTTTCGATACTCTACTGCCGGCACATCCTGCGCCCTGTCATGGGTGCGAATACGGGAAAAAGCTTCTCGCGGGGATCCTCTCTGTTGTCCGTCTTCAGCTGTGGTGTCTCTACGTCATATCTGGCCGGCCGGCGGCCTCTGGATCATACCGTGCATCCGTCTTGGACGCTGTTTGGGGCACTGCAGGCACCTTCGGTGCCGACTGGCGCTATGTGTTCGGGCGCAGTCGCAGTGCCGAATCAAGAGTAAGGTTGCCGGTGGTCAACGTCTGACTCATCCTGTCTCCTCCCTGTTGCTGCGACTTTATCAATATAGTGCTTACAGATTGTGAAGCAAGTATTTCTTGTCGTGGCGGATCGCCTCAATCCAGCGCCGGGCTTGCCGCGGCGGCGGTGGCGGGGTTGGGCCGCAGATGAGATTCAAACTGGCGGCTGGCCGCCTGCCAGGAATAGCCTTCGGCGACGCGGCGCACATGGTCGCGGTCAATGTCCAGCGCGTGCAGGCAGGCCGCGCGCAAATCCCAATCCAGCACGCCGGCGCCGGAATCGCCGACCACATCCAGCGGGCCGGCCACCGGGAAGGCGGCTACCGGCGTGCCGCAAGCCATCGCCTCCAGCAGCACCAGGCCGAAGGTGTCAGTCAGGCTGGGAAACACGAACACGTCGGCGGCGCGGTAGAAGCGCGCCAGCTCGTTCTGCGGAAAGACGCCGGCGAAGTGCACGTCCGGGTACTGCTGCTTCAGCCTCGGCAGCAGCGGGCCATCGCCAACCACCCATTTGCAGCCGGGCAGGTCCAGCTTGAGGAAGGCCTCGATATTCTTTTCCACCGCCACCCGGCCAATGTAGACGAAGCGAGGCGGGATGGATTCATCCAGCCGCTGGCGCTCGCCCGGGCTGAACATCTCAGTGTCGACGCCGCGGCTCCACAACTTGACGTTGTCAAAGCCGCGCGCCTCCAGATCGTTGGCGATGGAGCGGGTGGGCACCATCACCGCCTGCGAGGCGCCGTGGAAGCGCCGCATCCAGGCATAGCTGATGGGCAAGGGCAGGCGGCAGCGCGCGTGGATGTATTCCGGGAACCGGGTGTGGTAGGCGGTGGTGAAGGCCAGGCCTTCGCGCAGGCAGAAGCGGCGGGCGGCCAGGCCCAGCGGCCCTTCGGTGGCGATGTGTATGGCGTCGGGAGCGAAGCCGGCGATGCGATGCGCCACCTGGCGGTAGGGCAGCAGCGACAAGCGGATGTCCGGGTAAGTGGGGCAGGGCAGGGTGCGGAACTCCAGCGGCGTGATCATATTGACCTGATGGCCGAAGCCGTCCAGCTCGCGCACGGTTTCGGTCAGAGAGCGGACTACGCCGTTGACCTGCGGCTTCCAGGCGTCGGTGATGATCATGATGCGCATGAGGATTCCTCCGTGGCGATGGTGGGCGGGGCGATGTCTTCCTGCGCGGCCGTTTTAGACGAGGCCAGCGCGGTCCAGTGCAGCACTTCCAGCCGGCCGTCCGGGTGTTCCACCAGCGCCGACAGGCTTTCCACCCAGTCGCCGCAATTGCCGTACAGGATGCCGTCTATCATCCGCACTTCGGGCTTGTGGATGTGGCCGCAGACCACGCCGTCGAAGCCGCGCCGCCTGGCTTCGCCGGCGACAATGCTTTCGAACTGGCTGATGAAGTTGACCGCGTTTTTCACCTTGTGCTTCAGGTACTGCGACAGCGACCAATACGGCAGGCCCAGCCGGGTGCGCACCCAGTTGAAGCCGCGGTTCAGCTCCAGGATCATCGTGTAGAGGTTGTCGCCCAGATAGGCCAGCCACTTGGCGTACTGGATCACGCCGTCGAATTCGTCGCCGTGCAGCACCAAGAGGCGTTTGCCATCGGTGGTGAGATGTTCGGCCTCGTGGCGGATGGCGATGCCGCCGAAGTCCAGTCCGCAGTATTGGCGCGCGGCCTCGTCGTGGTTGCCGGGGACGTAGATCACCTGGCAGCCCTTGCGGGCCTTGCGCAGCAGCTTTTGCACCACGTCGTTGTGGCTTTGTTTCCAGTACCAGGATTTTTTCAGTTGCCAGCCATCCACGATGTCGCCGACCAGATACAGGTAGTCGGATTCGTGTTCGCGCAAGAAGTCGAGCAGGTGGTCCGCCCGGCAGCCCGCGGTGCCGAGATGGACATCGGAAATCCAGATGCTGCGCAGGCGGCGAGGGGCGTCGGGAGCGGAGTCTGGCTGCATGGCAAGTCCGTGGGCCTAGGTGATAATCCATGCTGCAATGATGAAGTGACAGGCAAATGAGACTTTGTTGACAAGCATGTGAAGCGCCGGGACGGCGGCGGCGTATCCTGGGTTTGCCCGGCGCGCCGCGCGCCGCCGGCAAGGTTGTTGGCCGCGTTTAAGCATCATTTAAGCTGGCGGTGCGATAAGAAAGGCGATACGGGGAGGAGCGATGCGGATACTGCTGGTGGAGGACGACGGACAGATTGGGGACGGCTTGCGCATGGGTTTGCGGCAGCTCGGCTTTGTGGTGGATTGGCTGCAGGATGGCTTGCGGGCGCGCGACGCGCTGTCCGCCGCGCCGTATGACGCCGCCGTGCTGGACCTGGGTTTGCCCGGCCTGGACGGCATGGCCATTCTGGCGGCGTGGCGGCGCCAGGGCAGCGATCTGCCGGTGCTGGTGCTGACTGCGCGCGACGCGCTGGCGGATCGCGTCGGCGGCTTGGACGCCGGCGCCGACGACTATCTGGCCAAGCCTTTCGCCTTGGTCGAAGTGGCGGCCAGGCTGCGCGCCCTGCATAGACGGCGCCAAGGCATGAGCCAGCCGCTGTTGAGCCATGGCCGGCTCACGCTGGACCCGGTCGGCCGCGTGGCGACGCTGGACGGCGCGCCGCTGGAGCTGACGGCACGGGAATTGGCCTTGCTGGAGTTGCTGCTTTGCAACAAAGGACGCGTGCTGCCGCGCGAGCGGATAGAGGAAAAGTTGTACGGCTGGGGGCAGGAGCTGGAAAGCAATGCGCTGGAAGTGCATGTCCATCACCTGCGCAAAAAGCTCGGCGCCGGCTTCATACGCACGCTGCGCGGCATCGGCTATACGCTGGGAGACCCGGCGTGAGGCGGCCGGCCAGCCTGCAGGCCAGGCTCTTGCTGGTGTTGCTGCTGATCGTGCCGGCCACCTGGCTGGCGGCGTCGGCCGCCGCGGTCTGGCTGGCGCAGCGCGAGGTCGATGAATTGTTCGATACCCAGATGGCGCAGTTCGCGCGCCAATTGCTGGCCATCGATGTCCATGATGCGGCGGCTGACGACACGCCCAAGCTGAAGCACTTGCTGCATGGCGCCGACGCGGGGCGGATGGACAATGGCGATCTGGGTTTGGCGGTATGGGACCGCCAGGGCAACCGGCTGTTGTGCGATGGCCGCGGCCGCCGTTTCGATTATCAGCCCAGCCGCCGAGGCTTCTACGACGAGCCAGGCAAGGATAGGCATCATGACTGGCGGATGTTGTATCTGCTGTCCGCCGATGGAAGCCGGCAGGTCGTGGTGGGCCAGAAGCTCGGCCTGCGGCAGGAAATGGTGTGGAGCGTGGTCACGGCGCAGTTGCTGCCATGGCTGATCGGCCTGCCCTTGATGCTGCTTGCCATCCTGTTCGCGCTGCGGCGCGAACTGGCGCCCTTGCGCAAGCTGGCCGCCGTCATCGCCGCGCGCGCGCCGGACGACAACAGCCCGGTCCGCGCCGACGTGCCGCAGGAAGTGCAGCCCTTGCTGCGTTCGCTGAACGCGCTGTTCGGCCGCATGGGGCAGATGCTGGAGCACGAGCGGCGATTCACCGCCGACGCCGCGCATGAGTTGCGCACGCCGCTGGCGGCGCTGCGGGTCCAGGCGGAAGTGCTGGAAATGATGCCGGACGATGCCGGCCGCCGCCATGCCCTGGCCCAGCTGCAGCTGGGCATCGCGCGCGCCGGCCGTTTGGTGGAGCAGCTGTTGGCCCTGTCGCGGCTCGATCCGCTGCAACGGCCGCAGCAGCGGGCGCGGCTGGATTGGCAGCATTTGATCGAACATATGCTGGCGGAGCTGTCGCCGCTGGCCGAGCAGGTGGAGTGGCGGCTGGACTGGCGTTGCGCGCCGGAGGAGGCGCTGCCGCTGTTTGGCGACGAGGCCTTGCTGGGGCTGATGCTGCGCAATCTGCTGGAAAACGCCTGCCGTTATGGGCCGGCCGATGGCGTGGTGACGGTGAGGCTGGAGCAGGACGCGGTCAGCGTGCTGGATCAGGGGCCGGGCATCCCGCCGCAGTGGCTTGCGCGGGTGCGCGAGCGTTTCTTCCGCCCGCCCGGCCAGCAGCAAGCCGGCAGCGGCCTGGGTCTGTCCATTGTCGAACGCATCGCCGAGCTGCACGGCCTGCGGCTGGTGTTGCGCAACCGACCCGAGGGCGGCCTGGAGGCGAGGCTGGAGCGGACGGCGTGACTGCGACAATCTGCCGCACGCCGCCGGCAGGATGCTGGTTTATGCTGTGAATATCCCGGCGCGACAGGCGCCGGGCAGACAAAGGTTGCAAGCCCGCTTTGACCGGCGGGCTTCTTTTTTTGTCAGCAAGTCAGCTTGCTCTTTTGGCGTAGGCGGCCGGGTCCATGTCCCGCACCTCGCAGCTGATGGCCGCGACCTGCGGCAGCACGGCGCTGGCGGCGCGCACCAGCGCATCGGCCAGCCGGCCCTTCTGTTCGTCGCTGCGGCCTTCAAGAATCAGGCAGCAGAGATGGACGAAGTCCGCCTTGGCGCCGCCGACCAGAGAGTGCGGCGATGCTAGGGGCTGTTGACGTTTGGTGAGTGGATCGCGTTTGCGCCGATTTGTGCCGGAAGCAAGGCGCACAGTCCGCCGCATAGTCATTCTATGCAAGGGCTGGGCAACGTGGCTTCCGGCCCAAAGCGGCCAAACCCGCAGGGCCGGGCGCCTTTCGCGCCGACTCTTCGTTGTTCCGCGCTGGCAGAGAATGACTATGCGGCGCGCGAAACGCCTCGATTCGGCGCAAAACGCATCCCGGCGCGACCGCTCACCAAACGTCGACAGCCCCTTGGCAACCGGGTCTTGATATCGGCGGTCTGGAACAGCCCGCTGCTGTTGGCCGCGTCATGGACGGCCCGGACCAGCTGCTCGACGGCGGGATGGCTTGCCAGCTCGGCCGAACATTCGATGACGCAATGGGGCATCTTGAGTATTCCGTGAAGTGGATCAGTCGGCGTTCGCGCCGAAGCGCATGCGCCAGAACAGGGCGTTGCACACGCCGCCCGCCATCGCGCCCAGGTAGATGGTCATCCAGTCGTTATACAGCAGCGGCTCCGCCACCCTGGCGTACAGCAGCGTGATCACGCTGCCGCTGAAGGCGCCCGGCATGAAGGCGACCAGCAGCAGCAGCCAGGCCGGCCATTGCCGCTGCCAGCGCGCCACCGGTCCGGCCAGGATGATGCGCAACAGGCACAGCAGCAGGCCGAAGATCAGCGCCGGCACCGCGCCCATCAGGTAGGCCATCATCGGCACCACGCCGCTGGCCAAGAGCGCCACCAGCGGTCCGAGCAGGATGAACAGCGTCAGGCCGCAGGCCAGGATTTTCAGGTAGGGAGTCTTCATCCGCTTTTGGCACAGGTCTAAAGGCAGACAGCGTAGCAGACTGGCCGGCCGGCGACGAGTGCAGCCATCATCGGCGCGCGGCGAACGGGTCGGCCAGCCGCGGATCGCGCGTCAACGTGTCGTCGGTCAGGGTTTTCAGGAAGGCGACGATGTCGGCCTGCTCCGCCGCGCTCAGCTGGATGCGGTCGATGGCGGCGTCTTTCCACGGATTGCGCCGGCCGTCGCCGCCTTTCGCGCCGCGGCGGCCATGCTCGGCGTGGATGCGAACCGCCTCTTCCAGCGTCGCCACGCTGCCGTCGTGCATATACGGCGCGGTGAGGGCGACATTGCGCAGGCTGGGGCTGCGGAAGCGGCCCATGTCGGCGGGCTGGCCGCTCAGCTCCAGCGCGCCGCGGTTGGGAAACGGATAGCCGCCTTTGCCATCCGTGTTGTAGAGGCCGATGTTGTGGAAGGGCAGGCTGTCGCCGTGGCCGGCCATCTGGTCGTCGAAATCCGGGCTGCCATGGCAGCGCAGGCACTGGCCTTGTTCCGAGCGGAACAGTTTCAGGCCGCGCAGCTCGGCGGCGGACAGCTCGGCCCGGCCGGCTTGGTAACGGTCGTAACGCGAGTCGAACGAGACGATGCCGCGTTCGAAAGTGGCGATGGCCTTGACGACATTGGCCAGCGACAGCGGCTGCCCCTCTGCCGGGAAGACGCGGGCGAATTCGCGCTGATACAAGGGATCGGCGCGGAGCCTGGCCAGCACCGTCGGCAGATTGCCGTCGTTGATGCCCATTTCCACCGGATCGGTGCGGAACAGCGGCCCGTCCATCTGCCGCTCCAGCGTGGTCAGCGAGTAATTGGCCCAGGTATAACTCTTGCGCCAGGCGACGTTGGCCAGCGGCTGGGCATTGCGCAGCGTGCGTTCGCCGGTGCTGCCCAGCGACAGCGCCACGCTGTCGCTGAAAGCCTTGTCCTGCGGATGGCAGCTGGCGCAGCTGATGCGGCCGTTGCCGGACAGCCGCTTGTCGTAGAACAGGCGGCGGCCCAGTTCGAACTTGGCCTGGCTCATCGGATTGTCGGCCGGCACCGGCGGCGGAGCGACGCCCGTCGGTAGTTTCCAGTGCCAGTCTCCGACAGGCGCTGGCGGCGGCGGACTTTCCCGCCCGCAGGCCGTCAGCAGTCCGGCCAGGGCCAGCGCGGCGAGCGGCCTCATGAGGCGATCTTCTCCAGGCGGAACACGCGGCTGCTGCGGCCGTCGCTCAGCGGCTGGCCGCCATCGTTGGCGCCCGGTTGGCTTTCGTTCAGCCGCAGGCCCAGGCGGTCGAAGATGGGTTGGCATTCGGCGTCGGTGACATTGGATTTGCAGCCGAAATCGGCGCTGTCGTCGCGGGTGATGTCGTTGCCGGCGAACAGCGCTTGCACATCCAGCACCACGCGGTCCGATTTCGGATCGAAGCGGTCGAACATCACCTTGAAGCGATTGGGCTTGCCGCAGCGGTAGCCGCCGGCGATGTTGCGGTCCGGCTTGCAATCGGTGGAGCCCAGATGGAAGGACCATTTCGGATCGCCGCTGCCGTCCTGGCGCTTGACGCCGCCGTCCGGCGCCAGGTCTACCCGCATGAAGCGATGGCCGGATTGCCATTCCCACATCAGCCAGTACACGCCGAGTATCGGATGCGGCGGGCTGTGCGCCGGCTGGTGGTTCAAGCCCACTTCCTTGCCTTGGGCGTTCTTGGCGGAGATCGGCACGCCCACCTTGAAACTCAGGCCGGTGTAGTTGCCGGCGGGGGCGGTGCCCACCACGTCGCTATTGCTGCCGTCCAGCGGCTGGTTGTCGTCCACATTGGGCTGCTTGCAGCTGCCGCCGGCAAAGTCGAGCAGGGCCAGGTTGAGAAACTGCCATTTATTGGCCTGGTCCAGCTGCAGCGGCACTTCCTGGCCTTGGTCCGTGATCAGCGCCACATCGTGCACATACATCATGCCCTCGGTCAGCTGCGCATTCGCATGGCTGCTGCCGATATTGCTCAGCTTGCTGCCGCAATTCACCGGCTGCGCGCCGGACTTCAGCGCGAAACGCACGGTGGTGGCGCCGCCGCCGAAGCCAGGCTGCGGCGGGCTGGCGTCCTGGTTTTGCGCAGGGCTTTCGCTGCTTGATACGCCGCCGCCCAGGCAGCCGGCCAGACTCAGGCATAGCGCGGGCGCGAGCATCCAAAATTTCTTCATCACCGTTCTCCATTTTTTTATGAAATTAATCCGGCGTAGGGCGGATGCCCCAAAGGGGCGATCCGCCGCCACGGTTTGTCGTACCTCGGCAGTCCGCCAGGTACGGCGGAACGCCCGGCAAAGCCGGGCTTCCGCCCTACGGCTGCCTTACCAGTGCGCCTGCAGCTTCATCCACAGCGTGCGGCCCGGCTCATTGACGCGCAGGGTGCGGTCATAGCCGATGACGTCGGCGCCGCCGCGGCTGACGTGCTCGGCGTAGGTGCGGTTGAACAGGTTGTCGATGCCGGCGGTCAGCTTGATGGCCTTGCTGACGCGCCAGCCGCCGTTCAGCGACAGGGTGGCGAAGCCTGGCGTCGGGCCGATGTCCTGGCCGGCGATATTGCCCTGGCCGATGGCGTAGCGGTCCTGGCCAGCGGCCACGCGCCATACGGCGGCCGCGGCCCAGCGCTGATTGTCCCAGGCCAGGCTGACGGTGGCGCTCAGCGGGGGCGTCTGCGCCAGCGGCTTGTCGTCGGTGGCGTTGGCACCCCAGCTATAGGCGGCGCTGCCGGACAGCTGCCATTGCGGCGCGAACTGCCAGGCGGCGTCGGCCTCGAAGCCGTAGCGGTAAGCCTGGATATTGCGGGTCTGCTGGCTGGCCTTGGTGTCGATCAGCAGGAAGTCGTCGATGCGGCTCAGGTAGGCCGACAGCGAACCCTTGATCTGCTCGCCCTGGTACAACGCGCCCAGGTCCAGCTGGGTATTGCGCTCCGGTTGCAGCACATTGCGGTTGGCGCTGACCTTGGATCGTTCCCAATAGTCCGGCGCGCGTTCGGCGACGCCGACGCCGGCATACGGCGTCCAGCTCCCCAGTTTGTATTCGTAACGGGCGAAGCCGCTATAGAGGCGGTAATCCTGCAGCTGCTCGCCTTGGGTCGCCGTGGCGTCGTAATAGGCACGCGCCCGGTCGTGGCGCCAGCCGGCGATGAGCTTGCCGCCGCCCAGGGGTTTGCTGCCTTCCAGGTACAGACCGGCGCGTTCGAGGTGCTGGTCCGGCACGCGCGGCAGGCTGGCGTAGTCGCGTCCGCCGAAGCGGCTGCTGTGGCGGTCTTTTTGCCAGTCGGCGCCGGCGGTCAGCTCGATATCGGCAAAGGCCAGATCCGCCTCCAGCTTGGCGGCGTCGGTTGTGCGGTCCGGATTGCTGGCGCTAGCCGGTTTGCCGGGGGGCAGCGGCCGCAGCGAGTAATTGTCCATCACGTGGTCGGCGTAGCTATGGTTGGCGGCCAGCCTGACCGCGTCCAGCCACGGCGCGAGATTGCGTTGTTCCGCCTTGACGCCCCAGGCGCTGCGGTCGAATTGGCTGCCGTCCATGCCGCGATCGGCATAGGCGGCGTGGCCGCGGCCGAAGTCGCCGGACAGCTCGATGGTGGTGTCGCGGCCGGGCGTGAAGCCGGCGATGAGGCTCTGGCTGTCGCGCTGGTAGGCCGAATGGACTTTCTGGCCGTTGCCGTCGCGGTAATCGCCGGCCTCGTTGTGGGAGTCGATCAGCCGCAGATAGCCCAGCGCGCCGCCCAGCGTCAGGTCGGCGTAGGCGTCCCGGCGGTCGGCGCTGCCGGCGAGCAGGCTGCCATCGAAGCGCAGGCCAGGCTCGTCGAAGGGCTTGGTTTTGCGCTCGAAGCTGACCGCGCCGCTGATCAAGCCGCCGCCGTATTTGACCGACTGCGGTCCTTTGATCACCACCAGCTTGTCGTAGGCGTCGGGGAACAGGTAGGCGGTGGGCGGGTCCATCCTGCCCGGACAGCCGCCGTAGACGAAGCCGCCATTGGCCAGGATGTTCAGCCGCGAGCCGCCCAGGCCGCGCAGCAGCGGGTCGCCGGAGCTGCCGCCTTTGCGCACCACGTCGAAGCCGGGGATGGTTTTCAGGAGGTCGGCGCCGTCGCCGGCCGGCACCGGCTGGCGCGGCGCGCGCGGGTCGGTTTCCACCCGCAATGGCTGTTCGGTTTTGACGGCGGTGACGACGATGGTGTCGGCGTGGAAAACGGGCAGGTCGGCGGCAAAGGCGTGGCCAACCGCCAGCGCCAAAGGCATGGGAAGCAGGATTTTATTGAGCATCACGGGAGCCAAACGGTTTTGAATTTTGCGGCGATGCTATTGGAAACTGTTCGTGCCCGGAATGCGGCATATTGTCGCAGCGCGCCAGCCCGATGCCATGGTGTAAAGTGGCGGCATGAAATGGAATGCGATATGGGAGCCGGAGCAGGCCATCGATCCGCGTCAGACCAGCCGCCGGGTCTGCCGCCTGCGCTGGATGATGTTGTCGCTCGCCTCGGCGCTGACGGCCGGCTGCGCGCTGCTGGATGTAGCCTTGCCGTGGCTGCTGATCATTCAGGCGCTGGCGACGCTGGCGCTGGTCAATCTGGCGCTGCCGCGGCTGCCGGCGTGGGAGGTGTCGGCCGAGCGGGCCTTGCGGCTGGGCCTGCTGGCCGATGTTTTGGTATTAACCGAGCTGCTGGCCTTCAGCGGCGGCGCGGCCAATCCGCTGGCCTCGCTCTATCTGCCGCCGGTGCTGTTCGCCGCGCTGCTGTCTCCTGGCTGGTTCGCCTGGTTGCTGGCCGTGCTCAGCGTCATGGCCTATGGCCTGCTGTTCGAATGGCATCTCGATTGGCCGCTCAATGGCGGCAATGCCGCTTACGCCTTCAATCTGCACCTGGCTGGGATGTGGATTTCCTTCGCGCTGTCCGCGCTGTTGATCGCCGGTTTCGTGTCCTGGCTGGCCCGCCAGCTGCGGCATCAGGGCGATGCGCTGGCCGAGGCGCGGGAAACGCAGCTGCGCGACGAGCAATTGCTGGCGGTGGGCATGCAGGCGGCCGGCGCCGCCCATTCCTTGTCCACGCCGCTGAATACGCTGACCTTGCTGGTAGACGAGCTGATCAGCGAGCGCGCCGGCGACGCCGCGCTGCTGCAAGATCTGCTGCTGATGCGGGCGCAACTGGCCAGCTGCCGCGGCACGCTGTCCCGGCTCAAGCACGGCTCCGAGCCCAGCGCCGGGGCGCAGCCCTTGTTCGCGTCGCTGGCAGAGCGGCTGGATGGCTGGCGCAGCCTGCGGCCGGATGTGCGGCTGGACTGGCGCGCGCCGGAGGGCGAGGACCCGTTGGTGCGGCTGGATGCCGCGTTCTGGCCGGCGCTGTTCAATCTGGTCAACAACGCGGCTGAGGCCGGCGGCGGCGAAGTGGCGGTGTCGGCCAGCCTCAGCGGCGGCCGGCTGCGGCTGGACATTGTCAACCGCCAGGGCTGGCTCAGCGAGGCGCAATTGGCGCGCGCCGGCCTCGCGCCGCTGGAGTCGGCCAAGCCGGCCGGCATGGGCCTAGGCATGATGCTGAGCCACGCCACGCTGGCGCGTCTGGGCGGCACGCTAAGCCTGGACAATCGCGCCGAGGGCGGCGTGCATGCGCGCATCACGCTGCCCTTGGCGTTGGAGGAGAAGACGTGAGCGATTTTCTATTGATCGATGATGACGAAGCCTTCGCCATGGTGCTGATGCGCTCGCTGAGCCGGCGCGGCTACGAGACCGTATGGGCGCGCGACGCCGCAGAGGCCCTGGCGCGGGCGGCCGAGCGGCCGGCACGCATCCTGCTGGACCTGAATCTGGACGGCGATAGCGGCCTCAGGCTGCTGCCGGCGCTGCGCGCGGCCAGCCCGGCCAGCGCCATCGTGGTGCTGACCGGCTACGCCAGCATCGCCACCGCCGTCGAAGCCACCAAGCTGGGCGCGGTGCAGTACCTGGGCAAGCCGGCCGGCGTGGACGAGATTCTGGCGGCCTTCGCGCAGCAGGCGGCGAATCCGGAGCTGCCGGTATCGCCGCAGCCCATGTCCTTGCGCCGCGTGACCTGGGAGCATTTGCAGCGCGTGCTGGCCGAGCACGACGGCAATATCTCCGCCACCGCGCGCGCGCTGAACATGCATAGACGCACCCTGCAGCGCATGCTGGCCAAGAAGCCGGTGAAAAGCTGAATCAAAGGCCATGACGATTATATAAATCGGACGGTGGCAAGCCATCAGAAAATATGATTGGAGTGAAAGCTCCAGCGCGGCGTAACGTGCGGATTCCATACTGATAAAGGGGAGATGCGAGATGCTGCGTGGACAGATGATGGACCTGCCGTTGCTGATTTCCGACCTGCTGACGCACGCCGAGCGTTTTCATGGCGACACGGAAATCGTGTCGCGCACGGTGGAAGGGCCTATTCACCGCTACACCTACCGCGACGCCGCCCGCCGCGCCCGCCAGCTGGCCAATGCGCTGCCGTCTCTGGGCGTCGCGCCCGGCGACCGCATCGGCACGCTGGCCTGGAACGGCTACCGCCATTTCGAGATCTATTTCGCCGTCTCTGGCAGCGGCGCCGTCTGCCACACCGTCAATCCGCGGCTGTTCCCGGAGCAGATCGCCTGGATCATCAACCACGCGGAAGACAAGGTGCTGATGTTCGACGCCAGCTTCCTGCCGCTGGTGGCGCAGCTGGCGGACCAGTTGAAGAGCGTCGAGCATTTCGTGCTGCTGGCCAGCCGTGCCGACCTGCCGGCGGACAGCGGCATTCCCGATCTGATCAGCTATGAAGACCTGGTGAACAGCCATAGCGATGTCTATGCCTGGCCGCGGCTGGACGAGAACGCCGCCTCCAGCCTGTGCTACACCTCCGGCACCACCGGCAACCCCAAGGGGTGCTGTACTCGCACCGCTCCACCGTGCTGCATGCTTACGGCAGCGCGCTGCCGGACAGTTTCGACATCTCGGCGCGTTCGGTGGTGATGCCGGTGGTGCCGATGTTCCACGCCAACGCCTGGGGCCTGCCTTATAGCTGCGCCATGAACGGCAGCAAGCTGGTGTTGCCGGGGCCGAAGCTGGACGGCGCCAGCTTGCAGCAACTGATCGCCGAGGAGGGCGTGACCGCCACCGTCGGCGTGCCCACGGTCTGGCTGCAGCTGTTGCAATATTGCCAGCGCGAAAACCTGTCGCTGGCGCCCTTGAAGCGGGTGATCGCCGGCGGCTCCGCCGTGCCGGAGAGCATGATCGAGCAGCTGGCAGAGCGCGGCATAGAGATGCGCCAGCTATGGGGCATGACCGAGCTATCGCCGTGCGGCACCACCGGCACGCCCAAGCTGAAACACCAGGGCCTGGCCGGACCGGAGTTGAACGCGCTGCTGACCAAGCAGGGGCGGCCAGTGTACGGCGTGGACATCCGCATCGTAGACGACGCAGGCTTGCCCTTGCCGCACGACGGCGTGTCCTTCGGCAACCTGCAGGTGCGCGGCCCCTGGGTGCTGTCGCAATATTTCAAGCGCGAACTCGACGCCAACCATAGCGGCGACGGCTGGTTCCATACCGGCGACGTGGTGACGATAGACCCTGACGGTTTCATGCGCATCACCGACCGCACCAAGGACGTGATCAAGTCCGGCGGCGAATGGATCAGTTCCATCGATCTGGAAAACATCCTGGTGGGCCATCCGGCGGTGGCGGAGGCGGCGGCCATCGCCGTGCCGCATCCCAAGTGGGACGAGCGCCCGCTGATGGTGGTGACGCTGAAGCCGGGCGCGCGGGCGACGCGCGAGGAGTTGCTGGCCTACTTCGACGGCAAGATCGCCAAGTGGTGGACACCCAACGACGTAGTCTTTGTGGACGAACTGCCGCATACCGCCACCGGCAAGCTGCTGAAGATGAAGCTGCGCGAGCAGTTCCGCGACCATCAGTGGCCGGAAGCATGATGATTGGATTGTTTGCTCTAATGTGCTGGATTTTTATAGAGCATTTACGTTAGAATGCCCGCTGCACTGAGAGCCGCAAGGTTTTGAGGTGTTAGCCCCTCGAAATATCGCGCTGGCCAAGGCCGGTCCGATGTTTCTTCCTCGTGTTGACCCCTGCCGCGTTGCCGCAGGGGTGTTTTTTTGGCGTCGCCGCAGTGTGGCATTTACATCGACGCCACTCTTTCAAGCACCTATCATAATCAAGTTGGCATGCGTTCGATCAAGCGGTTTTGTCCGAGTCTGGTTTAACGTACTCGTCAAGTTTTCAATAAGCACTATCAAATACGCTTGACCCGATATCGCCTTGGCGAGTCAAGGCAGGTCGGCGCGCGCGCTCGCCTTCTATTCGGGACTGCTGATTCAATACAGTGGGAAAAGGGAAACAGATGAAATCACTCCGTAGCCGCCTGATAGCGCTCAACGCTTTGTTGATGGCGCTGTTCGGCCTGGTCCTGGTGACCATAGTCTTCATGCAGATGCGATCGGAAATTCTGGGCGGGCTCGACAACGAGTTCGCCGCCAGCCTGAAGGGACAGAGCGCGGTGGTGACCACCTGGCTCTCCGAGAAAAAGCAGCAGATCGTCGCCCAGACCAGCGTGGCCGCCGAACCGGATGCGCTGCGTTTCCTCAAGGTAGGCAGCAAAGCCGGCGGCTTCAATGTCAACTATGCCGGTTACGCCGATGGACGCACACTGTTCTCCGACGATTGGGTGGCGCCGACGGATTACAAAGTGGCCGACCGCGACTGGTACAAGCAGGCAAAGGAAGCCGGCCAGCCGATTGTAACCGAGCCTTATGTCGACGAAGCCACCAAGAAGCTGACCGTCACCATCGCCGCGCCGTTCAACCACAACGGCGCCTTCGCCGGCGTGGTCGGCGGCGACGTGATGGTGGACACGCTGGTCAAGTCGGTGCTGTCGACGAAGGTGCGCGGCAACGGCTACGCCTTCATCGTCGACAAGAAGGGCACGGTGATCGCCCACCCGCAAGCCGAGCTGACGCTGAAGCCCATCACCGGCCAGGTGCCGGAATTGACGCCGGAGCGGCTGGCGCAGCTGGTGCAAAGCGACAACGCCTCGGATATGAACATCGGTGGCAAGGACATGCTGGTTTCCGCCCAGACCATTCCCGGCACCAACTGGGTCATGGCGCTGGCCACCGAGCGCGACGTAGTGCTGGCGCCGTTGAACAAGCTCTTGTACACCATAGGCGGGCTGACTCTGCTGGTATTCGCCTTGATGATCCCGTTTGCCAGCGCGATCATCGGCAAGATGCTGTCCGGCCTGGTGAAACTGAAAACGGCGATGGAGGACATCGCCCGTGGCCAGGGCGACCTGACGCTGCGGCTGAAGGATGACGGGCAGGACGAGATCGCCGCCACCGCGCGCGCGTTCAATACCTTCGTCGGCCAGCTGGGCCACCTGTTCCGCGGCCTGAAGACGGATGCGCAGGATGTGGTGGGCGGGGTGCAGGATGCCAGCCAGCTGGTGGCCAGCGTGGCGCAGAGCGCCCGCCATATCTCGGACGTGTCGTCCTCCAACGCCGCCACCCTGGAGCAGATCACCGTCTCGATATCCCATATCGCCGACAGCGCGCGCCAGGCAGACCAATTGGCCAGCGCCACCGGGCAGAATCTGGCAGCCAGCGCCGACAATATGGAACGGCTGTCCAGCGGCATGGAAAACACCGTGCAGTCGGTGCGCGGGCTGGAGGAGATGCTGTCCTCGCTGGACAAGCGCTCGCAGGAAATCTCCGGCATCACCAATGTGATCCGCGACATCGCCGACCAGACCAATTTGCTGGCGCTGAACGCGGCGATCGAGGCCGCCCGCGCCGGCGAGCAGGGACGCGGCTTCGCCGTGGTGGCCGACGAAGTGCGCAAGCTGGCCGAGCGCACCGCCCAGGCCACGCTGGAAATCTCCAATATGGTGGGGGCGATCCGCGAGGAAACCGGCCGCGCGGTGGGCGACGTCAACAACACGGTGCAGGCGGTGGACGAGGGCGTGGGCCTGACCCGAGAGGCGGTGGACAATATCGCCGCCATCCGCGAATCCATGCTGGAGGTGGTGGCCAAAATGAGCGAGATCTCCCATTCCACCCAGGAGCAGCACAAGGCCACTACGCTGATCGCGCAAAGCTCCGAGGCGATCAACGGTCATGTGCTGGAGAACGACGACGTGCTGCAAAACGTCAGCAGCACGCTATCCGGCCTGGCCGGCAACGCCGGCAAGATGGACGCGGAGTTCAACAAGTTCCGGCTGTGATCCCGCCGGTCAGGCAGACAACGCCGCCTTGCCAGGCGGCGTTTTTGCGTCGATGATCCGAGGCAACCGTTCCGATTGGCCCACGCTCGATGATCCCGCTTTCTCCCGACACCCTGCTCGCCGCCCGTCTGCTGGCCGAAGGCGACCTGTCCGGCGCGCTGCATGCCGCGCAGACCGGCCTGCAGGCCGAGCCTGGCAATGCGCCGCTGTGGATCTTGCTGGGTGTTTGCGCCGCTCGACTCGGTCAGTTGCCGTTGGCGGAGCAATGCTGGTGCCAGGCGCTGGCGCTCGATCCCGCCACACCGGACGCGCATTTCAATCTGGCTTGCCTGCGCGCCGAGCAGCGCAAACTGAGCGAGGCGGAGTCGCATTATCGCGCCGAGCTGGCGCGCGATCCGGACCACCCGGCCAGCCTGGGCAATCTGGGCAATCTGCTGCATGAAGCCGGCCGGCTGGCGGAGGCCGAAGCCTGCTTCCGCCGCCGGCTGGCGGCTCACCCTTCGGCCGCCGCGCATTATCAGCTGGGCCGTTTGCTGCGCCAGCAGGGCCAAGCCGGCGAGGCGGAGGCCTGTTTGCGCGCCTGCCTGGCGGATGCGCCGGACGATGTCGAAGCCCTGCAGCTGCTGGGCCAGCTGCTGGCGGACAAGGGCGAGGCGGCCGAGGCTGAAACGATGTTGCGGCGCGCCTTGGCTCTCGAACCGGAACATGCCGTCGCCGGCAATAATCTGGGGCTGCTGCTGATGGCGCGCCGCAACTGGGACGAGGCGGAGCGCTGGCTGCGCCTGGCCCATGCCCGGCAGCCGGCAGCGGTGCTGCCCAATCTGGCGGCTCTGCTTTGCGCCACCGGCCGCGCGGCGGAGGCCGAGAAGGCGCTGCGCGAGGCGCTGGCGGCCGAGCCGAACTGCGCCGACTGGCTGAATCTGCTCGGCGTGGTCCTGCGCGAGCAGGGTCGGGACGATGAGGCGGAGCAAGCCTGGACGCGCGGCCTGGCACAGGCGCCGGCGCATCGCCGCTTGCGGCAGAATCTGGGCTATCTGCAGCTGGCGCGCGGCGAATGGCAGGCCGGCTGGGAGAGCCACGAGGCCAGGCTGGCCGCCGCGAGCTATCCTGCGCCGCCGTCGCCGCGGTGGCAGGGGGAGGACTTGTCGGGCAGGCGTCTGCTGTTGATGTTCGAGCAGGGCTATGGCGACGCCATCCACTTCAGCCGCTATCTGAATCCGCTGCTCGAAAAAGGCGCGGCCCGCGTCACAGCCCAGTGCCGCGCGCCGCTGTTGCCCTTGTTTGCGCGGCAATGGCCGCAAGCGGAGTGGCTGGCGATGGGCGGCGGCTATCCCGCCGATTTTCCGCCGCACGATTGCCATGTGTTTTCCATGAGCCTGCCATGGGTCTTGCGCGCCTTCGCGCCGCGCGCGGAAAGCTATCTGCAGGCCGATCCGGCGCTGCGGCAGGCGTGGCGGGAGCGTTTGCCGACCGGCCGCCATATCGGCCTGGTCTGGCGCGGCCGGCCCGAGCATCCGTTCGACCACTGCCGCTCGCTGCCGGGGCCGGAGGCCTTGCTGCCGTTGTTGGCCGATGGTGGCGTCAACTGGATAGCGCTGCAACCGGAGCCGACCGAGGCCGAGCAGGCCTGGCTGCGCGAACATGGCGTGCTGGAGCTGGGCTGTGAACTCAAGGATTTTGCCGATAGCGCAGCCCTGCTTGCAGAACTGGATGGCGTGGTGAGCGTGGACACCGCGATGGCGCACCTGGCCGGCGCGCTGGGCGTGCCTTGCCGGCTGCTGTTGGCCGGCGAGCATGTGGATTGGCGCTGGGGGCGGGATGGCGAAGCGACGCCGTGGTACGGCTCGGTCCGTCTGCAGCGCCAAAGGCGCGGCGAGGGATGGGACGAGACGATGGCTCGGCTTTGAGCGGCGGAATGCCCGGCGCGGCCGGGCTTCCGCCCTACAGCCTTTTGCCGGGATGCATCAGATGGTCCGGAGGCGACGGCTGTTTGATGCTGCGTATCCGCAAGTAGGGCGGAAGCCCCATGGGGGCGTTCCGCCAAGCTTTGGCCATGACGGCAAGCTTAAGCCATGATAGGCGGAACGCCCAGCTCGGCCGGGCTTCCGCCCTACAGCCACTTTCCGGGATTCATCAGCCCGTCCGGGTCCAGCGCGTGTTTGATGCTGCGCATCAATTCCAGCGCCAGCGGGTCTTTGTAGCGCGCCAGCCAGTCTTTCTTCAGCTGGCCGACGCCGTGTTCGGCCGCCAGCGTGCCGCCCAGACGGTAGACATGGTCGTAGACGATGGCGTTGACCGCCGGTTCGTCGTCGAACAGATCGACATTGCCGGGCCGGGTGAAGCTGACGTTGTAGTGCAGATTGCCGTCGCCGGCATGGCCGAAGGCGACGATGCGCACGCCGGGAAACGCCCGCTCCAGATCCGCCGCGCAGTTTCGCACCAGTTGCGGCAGCGCCGAGGTCGGCACCGCGATGTCGTGCTTGATGCTGGGTCCGTCCTTGCGCTGGCTTTCCGATATTTCGTCGCGCAGCGTCCACAGCTTGCGCCGTTCGGTTTCATTCTGCGCCACCACGCCGTCCAGCATGTCCTGCGTGGCCAGCCACTCCACCAGCGCGTCGTTAAGCTCGGCTGCGTCGCCGCCGTCGGACAGCTCGATCAGGATCAGCCACGGCGCGGAAAACGGCATCAGCGATGGATGGTGGCGCAGCAGCACCTGCTGGCAGCTGGCGTCCATCACCTCGAAGGCGGTCAGCCGGTCGCCGAAGCGGTGGCGCAGCCGGTTCAGCCAGTCTATCGCTGTTTCGATGTCGGTCAGGCCCACCATGGCTGTGGCGTGGGCGCTGGGCAGCGGAAACAGTTTCAGCGTGGCGGCAGTGATCAGGCCCAGCTGGCCTTCGGCGCCGATGAACAGCTGCTTCAGGTCCAGGCCGGTGGTGTCCTTGCGCAGGCCGGACAACTGGTTCAGCACGCGGCCGTCCGGCAGCACCACCTCCAGCCCCAGCGTCAGCTCGCGCATGGTGCCGTAGCGCAGCACCGCCACGCCGCCGGCGTTGGTGGAAAGATTGCCGCCGATCTGGCAAGTCCCTTGCGAAGCCAGCGACAGCGGGAACAGCCGCCCGGCTGCTTCGGCTGCCTGTTGCGCTTCTTGCAGCGTGACGCCGGCGTCCACGGTCATCGCGTTGTTGTCGGTGTCGACGGCGCGGATGGCGTTCAGCCGCCGCAGCGCGACCACCAGCTGCCGGCCGCTGCCGTCCGGCGTGGCCGCGCCGCAGGTGGAGGTGTTGCCGCCTTGCGGCACGATGGCCACTTGATGTGCGCGGCACAGTTTGACCAGCTCGGAGACTTCCGCGGTCGAGCCGGGCCGCGCCACCGCCAGCGGCGCGCCTTGGTAGCGGCGGCGCCAGTCCAGCGTGAACGGCGCGGTATCGGCGGCGGAGGTCAGAACGTGTTGCCGGCCGACGATGGCGGCCAGTTGCTGCAGGAAGTCGTTCATGCGGGTTCCAGAAAACTTTCATCTACGACCGCGTACAGCGCCTGCGGCGCGCCGCTGACGGCGGCCCAATAGCGGTCGCCGTAGGACCAATGCCACCATTCGGATGGGTAGTTGACGAAGCCGGCGGCCTGCATTGCCCGGATCAGCACAGCGCGGTTGGCCCGCGCCTGATCGGAGAGGCCGGGACTGTCGGTGTAGCAGGTGCCGGCGGATTCCTCGCTGTCGGCATTGAACGGGCTCCCCATGTCCAGTTCCATGCCGGCTGCGTCGATCAGCGTCAGGTCCAGCGCCGCGCCGGTGGGGTGAGGGGCGACCGCCGGCGGCGCGACGTAGAGGCTGGCCTCGCGCAGCAGCTGGGCTTCATCCAGCTCCGGCCTCCGCTCGCGCAGCCGGGCCAGGTGCTCGTCATAGGAGCGCCGCTGGCGGGCCAGCGGGCGATACGCTTCCTTGACATAAAAACGCAGGCCGTCGGGCAGATGGCGGGCGGCTTCGCGCAGCCGCTCGGCCACGGCGCGGCGGGCCTTCAGGAAGTGCGGGCTGCGGCTGGAGATCTGGCTGCGGCTCAGGTCCACGTCCCAGTCGGAATAAGCGGCCAGATCGACAAAAGGCTCATCGTGGCCGGCAAGGGCGATGTCTAGCAGTAACGGGTCGGCTAAGGTCAGCATGGCAGGCCGTAGTCTTCAGAAAGGCCCGTTGTTGTCGCGCAGCTTGTCCGGCAGGCCGTCGTGGCCGCCGAGCTCGCGTTCCGGCACGTCGTCCCAGTGCAGCGCCCCCAGGAACTGGTTGCGTTCGGGATGCACGGGGTAGTGGATGCGGTTGTCCGCTCTGTCCGTGTCGCCGACGCAGAGCAGGCGGACGTTCTGCTCGGTATTGTTGATGAAGGTGTGGGCCAGGCCGTCTCCGGCTTTGAAGCCGACCGAGTCGCCGGGCTGCAGCCGGTACAAGGTGCCATCGAGCCAGACGTCGGGCGTGCCTTCCAGCACGTGGACGAATTCGTCTTCGGTTTTTTCGGCATGGGGCCAACTGGTGCGACAGCCGGGTTCCAGCAGTTCGTGGTTGATGCCGAGGCGGGCGAAGCCATAGTGCTTGCCCAGCTCGCTTCCGCGCGACAGCGGTTCCTGGCTGCCGGAGTAATAGCGCGGCCTGTCGCTTTGCAGTTCGCTCCAGTGTTTGATGCAGTCGGGACGGCTCATGGGTCTTCCTCTGTAGTGGCCAGGCTGTCGCAGCCGTGGCCGATGGCGAGATAGCGCCGCGCCAGCAGCCTGAATCCCGGCTCGGCCCAGGCGGGCAAGCGGCTCAGATGACGGCGCGGGGCTTGCAGCAGGCCGCAGCGATAGCGGGTGTCTGCCCACTCCAGCGCGGGACAGGGGCCGGCGCGATGTTTCAGCAATAGCCGCGACAGCGGGCAAGGCGCGGCCGCGCAGCATACGCCGCAGCCGTTGCAGGGCAGGCCGGGCGCCGGTTTGGCCGGCGCATCCAGTCTCAACCATACCACCTGCCGGCTGGCCATGACAGGCGCGCTTATTCCGGGATGTCGGCCGCCATCAGCTCGTCCGGATGCTGCCAGCCCGGCTGGGCGGCGATGCGGGCGAGCCAGGCCTGGATATGGGGCCAATCGGCGATGTCCAGGCCGGCGTCGGACAGCCACCACAGGTAGGCGCACAGCGAGACGTCGGCGATGCTGACCTGGTCGCCGGCCAGATAGCGGCGTTCCGTCAGTTCTTGCTCCAGCACGGCGAGGTCGTCGCGCAGACGCGCTTCCAGCCAGGCTTCCACTTCCGCTCCTTTGGAACGGAAGCTACGCGACACGCGCAGATTAGGCAGGGACATGCCCAGGCGATTGGTTTCCCAGTTCAGCCATTCGCGCACGCTCTGGCGTTCGCCCAGCGCGCCGCCCAGCGTGCCGTAGCTGTCGGCCAGCCATTGCAGGATGGCGTTGGACTGGCACAGCGGCACGCCGTCGGCTACCAGCACGGGCACTTCGCCGAAGCGGCTGGCGGCGCGGAAGTCTTCCGGGCGTTCGTCGCGCGGCTGGGCCAGATCGATGTGGGCGTAGTCGTGCGAAATGTCGGCCAATACCAGCGCCAGCCGGACCTTGTAGCTGTGGCCGGAGTAGCGGTTGCCGTAGAGAATCAGCTTGCTCATTGCGTGTACTTTCTGTCTGGCGCTTCCATCATGTTAGCGCTTGCCGCGCGATCCCAGCCAGGCCGCGGCGAAGGCCAGCGGCAGCGAGAACAGCGCGGGGTTGGAATACGGGAACAGCGGCTTGGCGTGGCCCAGCGCGGCCACCCATACCGCCGGGCCGCAGACGATCAAGGCCAGCGCGCCGACGATGCCGGCCACGCCGCCCCACACCACGCCGCGCGCGCTCAGACCGCGCCAGTGCAAGGCGAGCAGCAGCAGCGGGAAATTGGCCGAGGCGGCGATGGCGAAGGCCAGGCCCATCATCACGGCGATGTTCAGCTGCTGGAACACGGTGGACAGCAGCATGGCGGCCAGACCCAGGCCCAGCGTGGCCAGCCGCGACACAGCCAGCTCGCGCCGCGGATCGGCCTGGCCCTGTTTCAGCCAGCTGGCGTACAGGTCATGGCTGACCGCGCTGGCCCCGGCCAGCGTCAGGCCGGCCACCACGGCCAGGATGGTGGCAAAGGCCACCGCGGCCACCGCGGCGCGGGCGAAATCGCCGCCCAGCAGCTGCGCCAGATGCAGCGCCGCCATATTGCCGCCGCCCAGCAGCTTGCCGTCCGCGCCGTGGAACTGCGCGGCGGGGCCTACCAGCGTCAGCGCGCCGTAGCCGATGATGAGATTCAGCACGAAGAAGCCGGCCACCAGCCAGGTGGCGACGCCGACCGAACGCCGCGCGGCGCGCTCATCGGCCACGGTGAAGAAGCGCATCAGCACATGCGGCAGACCCAGCAGGCCCAGGCTCAGCCCGAGGCCCAGCGACAGCACTTCCACCGGGTCGGATAAGGCCTGGCTGGGGAGGAAGGCGGCCGCGCCGCGCAGCTTTTCCGCGGCGGCGAACAGGGCGGCCGGGCTGCCGTCGCAGCGCGCCAGCACGCCGCCTGCCAGCAGCAGCGCGCAGACAAACAGCAAGGCCGCCTTGCTCATCTGCACCCAGGTGGCCGCCAGCATGCCGCCCAGCGCCACGTAGATCATCATCAGCGCGCCCACCAGGCCCACCGCGGCCAGATAGGGCAGGCCGAACAGCAGTTCGATCAGCTTGCCGGCGCCCACCAGCTGCACGATCAGGTAGCACAGCGTCACCGTCAGCGAGCTGGCAATGCCCACCAGCCGCACGCCGGCGTGGTCAAAGCGCTGGCTCAGCACCCCGGCCACGGTGTAGCGGCCCTGCCGTCGCAGCGGCTCGGCCAGCAATAGCAGGAGCAGCGGCCAGCCGGCCAGGGTGCCGACGGCGTAGGCCAAGGAGTCGTAGCCTTGCCCCAGATACATGCCGGCCGCGCCGAGGAAGGCGGCGGCGGACAGATAGTCGCCGGCCAGCGCCAGGCCGTTTTGCCAGGCCGGCACCCGGCCGCCGGCGGTATAGAAATCATTGAGCGAGGCGGTGCGGCGACGCGCGGCGGCGGTCAGGCCAAGGGTCAGCAGCGTCAGCGCCAGAAACAGCCATTGCGCCAGACTCATGCGCCATCCTCCCGCCGCAGATAGCCGTACAGCGTGGCGATCAGGCAAAACAACAGCATCGCGGCCAGCGCCAGCGCGATGGAGGCCGGCACGCCGGCCAGGCTGATGGCCAACCAGTGCGGCCGCAGGGCCAGGATCAGGTAGTAGCCGAGGCAGACCGCCGCGGCGAGGCAAACCAGTAACAGCTTCATGCGCGCTTCATTCGAGCAAAAGCCCGAGTTTAGCGGCCTTGCCACTGCATCACCAGCCTGGCTTCGCCGGGGCCGAAGTAATCCGCCTCGCGGCCAGTTTCGACAAAGCCCAGGCGGCGGTACAGCTCTGCCGCCGGATTGGCCGGGTCCACCGTCAAACGGATGCGGCTCGCCTGCGGCCGCATGGCGGCCAGCGCCGCCTGCATCAAGGCCTTGCCTGCGCCCTGGCCGCGGCAGGACGGCAGCAGCGCCAGCGACAGCAGCCACAGTTCATCCGGCTGCTGGCTGGGGGCGCCCAAGGCATAGCCGGCGATCTGTCCGGCTTCGTCCTCCGCCAGCCAGAACCAGCCCGGCCACAGGTCCAGGGCTTGGCGGAAAAAGAAGTCGGGATAGACGTGGCTGCCGAATACCGCCTGTTCGACGGCGAAGATGGCGGCGAGGTCGGCGCGTTGGGCGGGGCGCAATTTCATCGGGTGGGTCCTGCTGTCTGGTTCCGGGGGAGGGCGTCAAGGGTAAACGATGGCGCGCATTGCGCAAAGTCAGCCGACCAACACGCTTAATGAAATGATCATATTTCTTGCGCAAACTGCGCGCTGTTTTGCCTGGTTTCCCTATTGCCTTGCCCATTCCGGAGCGTTGTCATGAGCGAATTGTCACGTCGCGAGTTTCTCAAGTTGTCGGCCGCCGGCATCGCCGCCGGCGCGCTGCCGCCCGGTTTGGCGGCAGCCATGGCGGCCAAGCCGGCCGGACGCAGCCTGTCCGCCGTCAAGCATGTCGTGGTGTTCATGCAGGAAAACCGGTCGTTCGACCATTACTTCGGCACGCTGCGCGGCGTGCGCGGTTTCAACGACCGCAGCGCCCTGCGATTGCGCAACGGCAACAGCGTGTTCAAGCAGCCCAATCTGCTGCAGCCGGCCGAGTATCCGTTTCATCTGGACAGCAGCCGCACCAGCGCGCAGTACCTGGGCGACCTGGACCACTCCTGGCTGGGCACGCACGCCGCCTGGAACCTGGGCAAGTACGATGGCTGGGTGCCGGCCAAGACGGCGATGACCATGGGTTACTTCAACCGCGCCGACATCCCCTACCACTACGCGCTGGCCGACGCCTTCACCATCTGCGATCACTATTTCTGTTCGGTGCTGGGGCCGACCAACCCCAACCGCCTCTACCTGTGGAGCGGCATGATCAACCCGCAAGGCGGCAAGGGCGGGCCGGTGATAGACAACAGCGAGCTGGGCTACAGCTGGACCACCTATCCGGAGCGGCTGCAGAACGCTGGCGTCAGCTGGAAGGTGTACCAGGTGCTGGGCGACAATTTCGACGACAACGCGCTGGCCTGGTTCAAGCAGTACCGCAATGCCCAGGCCGGCAATCCGATGCACGATCGCGGCATGGCCTCGGTGCCCAGGACCGGCGGCAACTCGGTGCAAGACCTGGTGGCCGCCATCCGCAACGACGCCGTCAACGGCACGCTGCCGCAGGTGTCGTGGGTGGTGGCGCCGCAGGACTATTCCGAGCATCCCAGCGCGGCGCCGGCCGCCGGCGCCTATCTGATGGACCAGGTGCTGCAGGCCTTGACCGCCAATCCTGACGTGTGGGCCTCCACCGTGCTGCTGCTCAATTACGACGAGAACGACGGCTTTTTCGACCACCTGCCGCCGCCGATTCCCCCGTCTGGCGTCGCCGACGAGTCCGTCGCCCTGTTGCCCATCGGCCTGGGGCCGCGCGTGCCCATGCTGGTGTTGTCGCCGTGGAGCCGCGGCGGCTATGTCTGCTCGCAAGTGTTCGATCACACCTCGGTGATCCGCTTCCTGGAAATCTGGACCGGCGTGCAGGAGCCGAACATCTCGGCCTGGCGGCGCAAAATCTGCGGCGATCTGACCAGCGCGCTGGATTTCGGCAACAGCAATCTCACCGTGCCGGCCTTCCCGGACACCACGGCGCTGCTGACCCAGGCTCAGCAAACCAAGAATTGGCCCAAGCCCAGTGCGCCGGCGCCGGGCCAGATGCCGCAGCAGGAACCCGGCCGCCGGCTGGCGCGCCCGCTGCCTTACCAGTGCAACGCTTACGCCAGCACGGACTTGTCGTCCGGCATCGTCTGGATACACATGCAGAACGGCGGCACGCAGGCGGCGCATTATTCGATCTACGCCAACGCCTACCGCCTAGACGGCCCGTGGCAGTACGACGTGGCAGGCGGCGCCGAGAACAAGGACTATTTCCATGTCCAGACCTACGGCCTCGGCTGGTACGACCTGACGCTGTACGGCCCGAACGGCTTCCTGCGCCGCTTCGCCGGCAATATCCATCAGGCGGGCGGCAAGCTGGAGGCGGCCAGCGGCGTCAGCGCCGCCGGAGGCGTTCCGACGCTGACGCTGCAGCTGAGCAATGGCGGCAAGTCGGCGGCGACTTTCCAGATCAGCGCCAATGGCTACGGCGGCAGCGCAGGGCAGCAGGTGACGGTGGCGGCCGGCGCCAGCCAGACGCTGAGCTGGAATCTGTCCGGCGTGTACGGCTGGTATGACTTCACCGTGACCACCGGCAGCGACGCCAGCTTCGTGCGCCGGCTGGTGGGGCATGTGGAGACCGGGATGGTCAGCGTCAGCGGCTGAAAGTAGGGCGGAAGTCCGGCTTGCCGGGCGTTCCGCCGCAGGTATCGGCATGCGTACGATAGGCTTGAATCGCAGGCCAGGCGGAACGCCCTGATGGAGTCAGGGCTTCCGCCCTACCACAGCACCTTGACCTTGCCCTCGCCCAGCCAATCGCTCAGCGCCAGCAGCAAGCCGTCGTCGAGGCGCACGCCCCATTCCTGCGGCAGCATCAGCTCGCCCTTGGCCTTGCCGTTGTTGTAGGCCAGCCGCACCAGGCAGCCGGCGTCCTGGCTCTTGAACGGGTGCAGTTCCGACTTCAGCCGCGCGATGTCGGGCTTGGCCGGCAGCTGCAAGGACAGGCCGCGGGCGTAGCGGCTGCGCGCTTCGCCCAGGCTGTACAGCTTGTCCACGATGATGCGCAGGCCGCCGGAGAAGCTGTCCTCGCTGACCTTGCCCTCCACCACCAGCACTACGTCCTCCTTCAGCTTGTCGCGGTTCAGCTCGAAGCTCTCGGCGAACAGGCTGACTTCCAGCTTGGCGGTGCCGTCGTCCAGCTGCACGAAGGCCATCTTGCCGCGGTTGCCCACCTTGACGCGGATGCCGGTGACGAAGCCGGCCAAGAGCTGCGGCTCCTTGCGCGGGGTCAGCCGCGACAGCGTGGTCTTGATGAAGCCGCGCACTTCCTTCTCATAGGCGGAGAACGGGTGGCTGGACAGATAGAAGCCGATGGCCAGCTTTTCCTCGGCCAGCTTGACCGCGTCGCTCCATGGACGGGTGGCCACCATTTCCACCGCCGGCGCGACGTCGTCGCCGAACATGTCGAACAGGCCGCCCTGGTTGGCGTTGGCGTGTTCCTGCTCGGCGGCGTCCATGGCCAGGCCGACATTGGCGAACAAGAGCGCGCGGTTCGGTTCGATGGCGTCGAAGGCGCCGGCGCGGATCAGCGCCTCGATCACCCGCTTGTTGACCAGCTTCTTGTCGGTGCGTTTGCAGAAATCGAACAGGTCGCTGAACGGCCCGCCGGCTTCGCGCACCGATACGATGTGGTCCACCGCGGCTTCGCCGGTGCCCTTGATCGCGCCCAGCGCGTAGCGGATTTCCTTGCGGCTGACCGGCACGAAGCGGTAGAAGCTGTGGTTGACGTCCGGCGGCAGGAAGGTGATGCCGTTCTTGGCGTCCTGGCAATCGTCGTAGAACACCTTCAGCTGGTCGGTGTTGTCCAATTCGGTGGACATCGTCGCCGCCATATAGGCCGCGCAGTGGTGAGCCTTCAGCCAGGCGGTGTGGTAGGCCACCAGCGCGTAGGCGGCGGCGTGCGATTTGTTGAAGCCGTAGCCGGCGAACTTCTCCATATAGTCGAAGATTTCGTTGGCCTTGGCTTCCGGAATGTCCTGCTTGGCCGCGCCCTGCACGAACATCGCGCGCTGGGCCACCATCTCCTCGACCTTTTTCTTGCCCATGGCGCGGCGCAGCAAGTCGGCGCCGCCCAGCGAGTAGCCGCCGATCACCTGCGCCGACTGCATCACCTGTTCCTGGTACACCATGATGCCGTAGGTCGGCGCCAGCACCGGCTCCAAGAGCGGGTGCAGGTATTCGAACTTGGCGCCGTGCATGCGCTGGATGAAGTCCGGAATCAGGTCCATCGGGCCTGGGCGGTACAAGGCCACGAAGGCGATAATTTCCTCGAACTTGCTCGGTTTGGCCTCCACCAGCATCTTCTTCATGCCGGTGGACTCGAACTGGAACACGGCGGTGGTGTTGGCGGTGGCGAATACCTTGTAGGCGTCGCGGTCGTCCAGCGGCAGGTGGGCGACGTCCACGTCCTCGCCGCTGACCTGCTTGATGTACTTCTGCGCCAGTTCGATGATGGTGAGGTTGCGCAGGCCCAGGAAGTCGAACTTCACCAGGCCGATCTGCTCCACGTCGTCCTTGTCGAACTGCGAAACGGGAGATGCGCCTTCGCCGCTGGCGATGTACAGCGGGCAGAAGTCGGTCAGCTTGCCCGGCGCGATCAACACGCCGCCAGCGTGCATGCCCAGGCCGCGCGTCAGGTCTTCCAGCTTCATGGCCAGTTCGATCAGTTCCTGCGCGCCTTCGGATTCGATCACCTCGCCGATCTGCGGCTCCACCTGCATGGCCTTTTCCAGGCTCAAGGGTTTGTTCGCCTCCAGCGGGATCAGCTTGGACAGGCGGTCGCACAGGCCGAAAGGCAGGTCCAGCACGCGGCCGACGTCGCGGATCACCGACTTGGACGACATGGTGCCGAAGGTGGCGATCTGGCTCACCGCTTCCTCGCCGTATTTCTGCCGGGTGTATTCAATCACCCGCCAGCGGTTTTCCTGGCAGAAGTCCACGTCGAAGTCGGGCATGGACACCCGCTCCGGGTTCAGGAAGCGCTCGAACAGCAAGGCGTAGCGCAGCGGATCGAGGTCGGTGATGCTGAGGCTGTAGGCTACCAGCGAGCCGGCGCCGGAACCCCGGCCCGGCCCCACCGGGCAGCCGTTGGCCTTGCCCCACTGGATGAAGTCCGCCACGATCAGGAAGTAGCCGGGGAAGCCCATCTGGATGATGGTGTCGCACTCGAACTTGAGACGAGCGTCGTATTCCGGCCGCCGGGCTTCGCGCACGGCCTCGTCCGGGTACAGCTGCTTGAGCCGCTCTTCCAGCCCGCGCTTGGCCTCGTAGACCAGGAAGTCGTCCAGCGTCATGCCGTCCGGCGTCGGGAACAGCGGCAGGTAGTTCTTGCCCAGCACCACGGAGATATTGCAGCGCTTGGCGATTTCCACCGTGTTGGCCAGCGCCTCCGGGATGTCGGCGAAGCGCTGCAGCATTTCATCGGTGCTGAGGAAATACTGGCATTCGTGGAAGCTGCGCGGACGGCGCTTGTCGCCCAGGGTATAGCCTTCGGCGATGCACACCCGCGCCTCGTGAGCCTTGAAGTCTTCCGGCTCCATGAACTGGATGGGGTGGGTGGCCACCACCGGCAGCGCCATCTCGCCGGCCAGCCACAAGGTGGCCTGCACCACGTTTTCGATCTGCGCGTTGTCCAGGCGCTGGACTTCCAGATAGAACGACCCCGGGAACAGCTTTTCCCAGTAGGCGGCGCGGCGTTGCGCTTCTTCGCGCTGGCCCATGGACAGCGCGATGCCGACGTCGCCGTGATGGGCGCCGGACAGGCACAGCAGGTCGCGGTTGTCGCCGGATTCCAGCCAGGCGCGCTTGATCTCGGCGCGGCCGCGGTACTGGTTGTGGCTGAAGGCTTCGGTCAGGAGTTCGCACAGACGCCGGTAGCCTTCGCGGTTTTTCACCATCAGCATCAGCCGGTAGGGCTTGTCGCGATCCTCCTCGTTCTCCAGCCAGATGTCGGCGGAGACGATGGGTTTGATGCCCTTGTTGCGGCAGGCCTTGTAGAACTTGACCATGCCGAACAGGTTCATCAGGTCGGATACGCCGAGCGCGGGCATCTGTTCCTTGACGGCGCGTTTGACCGCGTCATCGAGGCGGACGATGCCGTCGGTGATGGAGAACTCCGAGTGGAGGCGAAGGTGGACAAAGCGGGGTGCGTTCATTCAGGCATTTTACCGGCAGGCGAGGGCGCGAACCAGTTCAAATGATGGCTGGCACAGGGTGGCCCAAGCGCATTAGAATGCTGGCATGGCAATTTTCACCGCAGGCGAAGAAAACCGATGGAGTTCAATGTGCAGCAATTGGAGCGGACGAATCTGTATCAACTGCTGGTGGGCTGCATCCTGCCGCGGCCTATCGCCTGGGTCAGCACCCAGGATATGAAGGGGGTGTGCAATCTGGCGCCGTTTTCCTTCTTCAACGTGATGAGCGTGACGCCGCCGCTGTTGGGCATCAGCATCCTCAAGCAGGCGTCTGAACGGGACAAGGATACGCTGGCCAACATCCGTCTGACCGGGGAGTTGGTGGTCAATATCGTCAACCTGCCGCTGGCCGAGGCGATGAACGTCACCTGCGGCGCTTACGCGCCGGACGTGGATGAATTCGAGCTGGCGGGACTGGCCAGGGCGACGAGCGTGACGGTCAAGCCGCCCGGCGTGGCGGAAGCGCCAGTGCGCCTGGAATGCACGCTGCATCAATGCCTGAGCTTCGGCCACGGCAGCGGCGCCGGCAATCTGGTGCTGGCCGAGGTCAAATACATCCATGTGGCGGACGAGGTGTGGCGCGACGGCGCGGTGGACGACCTGGCCTTGCAGGCGGTGGGCAAGCTGGGTGGGGATCGCTACAGCCTGGCCGAGCCGGCCTTCAGCCTGGCACGTCCGGTTTGAGCCGGGCTTGGCTCCGTCAGGCACGCCGCTGATCCCGCCTTGCGCCTGCTCGCCGCGCGACTTGCGCTGTCTGCGTCGGCGCGGGCTTGCTTCTCTGGTGAAGATTCGTTAGCGACGCTCAGAGCGCGGTCTGGGTTTGCTCGGCCAGCGCGTCCAGCATGCCGTAGCGGCGCTGGTATTCGGAGCGCTTCTTGCTGGCGATGTCTTCCATGGCCTTGCGCGGCGGCGTCAGCGGAATGCGGTAGAAGCGGCCGTCATCCACCGGCTCGGCGTCCAGCGTCTGCCAGAAGCTGTCGTAGTCGGCGAAGAACTCGCGCCGATACCGCCATGAGCTGTAAATATGTTCGCGGTTGCCGATGGCCAGGATCTCATCGGCGCCGATCTTGCGCGCCAATGCGGTCAGCGCTTCCATCGCCAGCCGCTTCGGAAACAGGCCGTGCGCCGCCTTGGTGGCCAACTGCACGGCTTCCGCGCCATGCGGTTTGCGCGGGCCCTGCAGGCCGCCGATCACCAACACGATATCTTGTTCGCGGCGGGTCAGCGTGAAGGTCAGCGTCGCCAGCGGGACGTTGTCGGCGTTGCATACCTGCAGCGACATTTCCCCTTCTTTGTCGAAGCTATGTTGCTGGGTCAACACCACCAGCAGTTTGGCGTCGTTCTTGCCCGTCAGCTCCGCCAGTTGCAGATGCTGGCTGGACAATAGCTGGCGGCGGGCCGCGCCGGAAAAGCGCTTTTCCAGCAACTGGTAGTGCGCTTGCAGCGCCCGCAGTTTGCCGGCCGGTCCGAGAGATCGGTACAGGTAGGGACGATGCAGCTTGCTGGCCAGCCGTGGATTGTGCCGCAGGTAGGGCAGCAGCGTCTGCGAGCGGAAAGTATCCAGCCAGCGCAGCGTCCACGGCAGGGTCAACACGCCGCGGAATGCGAATTTGAAACGGTTCTTGCCCTCGTCGAAGCCGTCTCGGCGCGAAAACGAGCCGCTGGCCAGCGACCAGAACAGATCCACGGAATTGATTACAGTCATGCCTTCCCTCACCGATTAGCTTGTTAGGATAAGGTAAGTTCGGACACAAAATTGTTAAAAGATATGTAAAACAGTGTGACTGTGTGTGACGCAAAATCGTTTCAGCATGCCGCAGTTTGCCGCTTTATGGCAGCAAATAGAGGCGGAAGCGTTCTTTGTGATCGCCAGGGCGCTGCAAAACGGATATTGGATGCAATTTGGCAAGCTCAGGCGGCGCTTGGTCATGCAGCGTCTGCAGCAGCAGCCAGCGGCACTGATGCGCTGCCGGCTGCGTTTCCAGGCGCAGCGTGCGATAGCCGGCGTAGTACTCCAGCAAGGCGCGCTGCGGTTCGCCCAGATTCAGGCTGGCGACGCAGCCGCCGTCGCGCTGTATCGCTTCCAGAGTGGGCTTCAGCGCGTGGAAGGTTTCGCGGTAGCGCATGCCGTGATCCAGCGCCGGCAGCCAGAGCGTGGCCACGCCGCACCACAGCAGCGTCATGGCGATGCTCCAGCGCCAGAGAAGTCCCGCCATCTCTGTCAGGGGTTGGCGCCAGCACCATAGCAAACAGGCCAGCGCCAGGCCGAAAGCCAGCCAGTGGCCGGGGTAGAAGGCCGGCGTCCAGCCGCTGAACTGGCGCTCCAGCAGCGGCCGGCTCCAAGCGATATCGGAAGGCGCGCTGAGCACCCTCGCAACCAATAACAGATAAGCCAGCAGCAAACCAAACAGCGCGGCCAGCGTGACTTTCAGCCAGCGCGGCGGATGCCACGCAAACGGCAATCCGCCCAATGCCAACAGCGTCAAGGGCGGCAGCAGAGGCAAGGCGTACAGCTCCCTCGCTTCCGCCGCGGCCAGCAGCACCGCCAGCGAACCGCCAAACAGGGCCAGCGGCGGCAAGATGATCAGCGGCGAGACCAGGCGGCGCAACACCCGCCATCCATTCCACAGCGCCAGCGGCCACAGCGGCAGCGCATACCAGGGCAGGGTGCGCCCGTAGAACCATGGGCGCTGGCGCGGCCCCAGATGGGCGCTGCCATTGAAACGGCCGAAATTATTGGCGTCCAGCCACAGATGGAACAGTTCCGGGCTGCGCTGGTGCAGCGCGGCCATCCACCATAGCGGCAAGGGCAGGGCGGTCAGCAGCGCGACCGCCAGCGTCAACAGGTAGCGACGTTGGCGGTAAGCCGGATGCAGCGGCAGGGCCAGCGCGGCCAGTCCCAGGCAGCCGGGGCCGAGCAGCCCTTTGCTGAGGAAGGCGATGGCGCCGCCGCCTCCCAGCATCAGGCCGGCGAGGACGGGGCGCGCCAGGGCGTGGCACAAGCCGGCCAGCCCCCAGCAGAAGCCGGCCATCAGCGCGGTATCGGTGATCAATTGATGGGCGCGTATCGGCAGGCCGACGGCGCCGATCAGCAGCAGCGGCGCCCAGCGGCCGAAGCCCGGGCCGAACAGGCCGCGCGCCGCGACGCCTAACCCCAGCCAGCCTATGGCATTCCACAGCCCTGCCGCCAGACGGGCGGCGTCCGGCGCGCCCAGCCATCCCTGCAGCGCTTGCAAGGTCCAGCTGGCGCTGATGAAGAATAAGGGCGGTTTTTCCAGGAACGGCTCGCCGGCCAGCATCGGCACCACCCAATCGCCGCTGGCGGCGATATGGCGCACCAGGCCGAAGGTGTAGGCTTCGTCCGGCTTCCACGGCTCATGGCCGACCAGGCCGGGAATCAGCCACAGCAGCAGCACGGCGGCCAGCGCCGGCCATGGCAGGGCAGGAGGAGGGCTGGATCGGGCTGGGGTCACGGTTTGGCCGGGGGCGGGTCCTTCGGACGCATCGAGTGCAGGGCGGCTCTCTGCATTTCCAGGGTTTTGATCTGCATGGACAGCACGCCCAGATTCATCGTCAGCCAGCCTTCCACCACGCGCAGCTCGGCCAGTTTGCGGTCGATTTCCTCATCCGACATCGGCGGCAGGAAGGCCTGCATGCCGGGGGGCGTGGCTTGCTGCCAGAACTGGCGGAACAAGGCGAAGGGATCGTTGGAATGGTCTTGGCTCATGGGGTTTCCATCTGGTTGAGGCAAAAACGGGCAAGCGATGCTTGCCCGTTCAGTATATGCCCTAAGCGCGAGCGGATCAGCCCTGTTGGCCTGGCGCCTGCGCGTCGACGGAGGCCAGCGCCACCATATTCACGATGCGGCGCACCGAGGAGATCGGCGTCAGGATGTGCACCGGCTTGGCCATGCCCATCAGGATCGGGCCGATGGTCACGCCGTCGGCTGCCGACACGCGCAGCAGGTTGTAGCTGATGTTGGCGGCTTCCACGTTAGGCATGATCAGCAGATTGGCCGAGCCCTTCAGCGTGGAGTCCGGCATCGCCTGGGTGCGGATGGCTTCCACCAGCGCCGCGTCGCCCTGCATTTCGCCGTCGATTTCCAGTTCCGGCTGGGCTTCGCGGATCAGATCGAACGCCGCGCGCATCTTCTGCGCCGACGGGGTGTTCAAGGCGCCGAAGCTGGAGTTGGACAGCAGCGCGGCTTTGGGCTGGATGCCGAAGCGCTTGATCGACTCGGACGCCATCTTGGTGATGGATGCCAGTTGCTCGGCGCTCGGCTCGGCGTTGACGTAGGTGTCGGTGATGAAGATGTTGCCGGTCGGCAGGATCAGCGCGTTCATCGCGCCTGCCACCTTGTCCTCGTTGGCGTAGCCGAGCACATTCTCCAGAATGTCGAAGTGCTGGCGGTACGGGCCGTAAGTGCCGCAGATCAGCGCGTCGGCGTCGCCGCGGCGCACCATCATGGCGCCGATCAGCGTGGTGTTGCCGATCACGCGGCGGCGAGCCTGCTCCTGCGACACGCCCTTGCGCTTCATCAGCTGGTAGTAGTCCTTCCAGTATTCGGTGAAGCGCGGGTCGGACTCGTTGTTGACCAGTTCGAAGTCCACGCCCGGGCGCAGTTTCAGGCCCAGCTTCTCGATGCGTTTTTCGATCACGCTGGGACGGCCCACCAGGATAGGCTTGGCCAGGCCCTGGGTGACGATTTCCTGGGTGGCGTGCAGCACGCGCTCGTCCTCGCCTTCGGTCAGCACCACCCGTTTCGGGTCTTTCTTGGCCTGGGCGAACACCGGCTTCATGAACAGGTTGGTCTTGTAGACGAACTGCGCCAGTTGGTCGGCGTAGGCGTCGAAGTCCTGGATCGGACGGGTGGCGACGCCGGAATCCATGGCGGCCTTGGCCACGGCCGGGGCGATCTTGACGATCAGGCGCGGGTCGAACGGCTTGGGAATCACGTATTCCGGGCCGAAGGACAGTTCCTGGTCGCCGTAGGCGGTGGCCACCACGTCGTTCTGTTCGGCCATCGCCAGGTCGGCGATCGCGCGCACGGTGGCCAGCTTCATCTCTTCATTGATGGTGGTGGCGCCCACGTCCAGCGCGCCGCGGAAGATGAAGGGGAAGCACAGCACGTTGTTGACCTGGTTCGGGAAGTCCGAACGGCCGGTGCCGATGATGGCGTCCGGGCGCACTTCCTTGACCAGCGGCGGCAGGATTTCCGGTTCCGGATTGGCCATGGCCAGAATCAGCGGAGCGCGGGCCATGCTCTTTACCATGTCCTGGCTCACCAGGCGCGGGCCGGACAGGCCCATGAAGATGTCGGCGCCGACCATGGCGTCGGCCAGCTTGCGCCAGCCGTTGTCCTGGATGGCGTAGCGCAGCTTGGATTCGTCCAGCTTCTCGTCGCGACCGATGTAGACCACGCCCTTGGAGTCGCAGATGGTGATGTTTTCCCGCTTCACGCCCAGCGCGACCAAGAGGTCCAGGCAGGCGATGGCGGCCGCGCCGGCGCCGGAAGCCACCACGCGCACTTCGCCGATTTCCTTCTTCACCAGGCGCAGGCCGTTCAGCACCGCGGCGGCGGCCACGATGGCGGTGCCGTGCTGGTCGTCGTGGAACACCGGGATGCCCATGCGCTCGCGGCACTTCTTCTCGATGTAGAAGCACTCAGGCGCCTTGATGTCTTCCAGGTTGATGCCGCCGAAGGTCGGCTCCAGCGAGCAGATGATGTCCACCAGCTTGTCCGGGTCCAACTCGTTGACTTCGATGTCGAACACGTCGATGCCTGCGAACTTCTTGAACAGCACGCCCTTGCCTTCCATCACCGGCTTGCTGGCCAGCGCGCCGATATTGCCCAGGCCCAGCACGGCGGTGCCGTTGGAGATCACCGCAACCAGGTTGCCGCGAGCAGTGTATTTGTAGGCGTTGAGCGGGTCTTCGACGATGGCGTCGCACGGGGCGGCCACGCCCGGGGAGTAGGCCAGCGCCAGATCGCGCTGAGTGGTCAGCGGCTTGGTCGGCGATACCTGGATCTTGCCCGGGGTTGGGAACTGGTGAAATTCCAGCGCGCTTTGGCGCAATTGCTCGTCCATTCGCAGGCTCCTGATAGAGAGAGATGTTCTTATGTTGGTAAGGGATAGCGGAGCATTATAAGACTTTATGCCGGGCTCGGGCTATGCCGTGTCGGACAAAAGCCGCGATGGACGGCTCCATCGCGGCTGCATATCGTTTGACTTGAAAATGTCAATGCAGCATGCCCAGCATCCGCGGCAGCCACAGCGAGATTTCCGGAATGAATGTCACCGCGACCAGAAAACCCAGCATGGTCAGCAGCCATGGCCACACGGCCACGGTCAGCTCGGTAATGCCCATCTTTGTGATCCCCGAGGCGACATAAAGGTTCAGTCCTACCGGTGGATGGCACATGCCCACTTCCATATTGACCGCGATCAGGATGCCGAAGTGGATGGGGTTGACGCCCAGCTTCACCGCCACGGGATAGAGGATGGGCGCCATGATCAGCACGATGGCCGACGGGTCCATGAAGTTGCCGGCCGCCAAGAGCAGGATGTTGGTCAACAGCAGGAAGGCGACGATGCCGAAGCCCTGGCTGGCCATCCAGGCCGCCATGGTCTGCGGAATCTGCTCCGATGCCATCAGGAAAGAAAACAGCACGGCGTTGGTGATGATGTACAGCAGCATCGCGCTCATCGACGCGGCGTTGATCAGCACCTTGGGCACGTCCTTCAGCCCCATGTCCTTGTAGACGAACACCGCGATCACGAAAGCGTACACCGCAGCCATCGCCGCCGCCTCGGTGGGGGTAAAGATGCCGGTGTAGATGCCGCCTATCACCAGCGCGATCAGCAGCAGGCCCCACACGCATTCGCGGAAAGCCTGCCAGCGCTCGGACCAACTGGCGCGCGTCAAGCGCGGGTAGTCGAACTTCTTGGCGCGGTACCAGGTGGTCAAGCCCAGCAGGGCCGACAGGCACAGGCCGGGCAGCACGCCAGCCATGAACAGCTGGCCGACCGAGGCGGTGGACACCGTATTGCCATCGGGTCCGGTGACGCTCATGCCTGCAGTGGCGATGCTGTACATCACCAGGTTGATGGACGGCGGGAACAGGATGCCCAGCGCGCCGGAGGTGGTGATGACGCCGGCGCCGAAGCGTTGCGGGTAGCCTTGTTTCAGCATGGCCGGCAGGATGATGGAACCGACTGCCACCACGGTGGCGACGGAGGAGCCGGTGATGGCGGCGAACAGCGCGCAGGACACCACGCCTGCCAGACCCAGGCCGCCGTACCAGTGGCCCACCAGGGTGGTGGCGAAGCGTATCATCCGCCGCGCGACGCCGCCGTGCATCAGGAAGTTGCCGGCCAGGATGAAGAACGGAATCGCCATGATCTCGAACTTCTCGATGCCGGTGAACAGCTTGAGGGCGACCGAGGTGACCGGCACCTCGGTCATGGTGAACAGGAAGGTCAGGACGGTCAGACCCAGCGAAATGGAAATCGGCATGCCTGTCAGCATCAGCGCCAGCAGCAGGCCGAAAATGATCAGCGCGCTCATGGACGGCCTCCACGGTTGATGTCGTGCGGGTGCAGATTGTCCAGCATCTCGTCGCCTTCCAGGCCGTCCACATGGCCGTGGTCGTGTTTGGGCAAGCTGCCGGTGCGGATGAAGTTCCACGCCACCTGCAGGAAGCGGAAGCACATCAGCGAGGAGCCGGCGGGGATGGCCAGGTAAACCAGCCACATCGGCGCCTCCAGATCGGGCGAGGTTTGGTCGGTGTGGGCGATGTTCCAGACAAAATCGCCGCCCATCACCGCGACGATGCCGGTGAACAGCGCGCCGGCCAACAGGCCGAACACGATGAAGTAGCCGCGGGTCTTGTCCGGCAGACGGTTGATCAGCACATCCACGCCGACATGGATGCCGGTGCGCACGCCGTAGGCGGCGCCGAACTTGGCCATCCACACAAACAGGTAAACGGTAAGCTCCTGCGCCCACGATAGATTGATGTGGGCGAGGTAGGGTTGCAGGGTGGGAATGCCCGAACCGTAGCGGTGCAGCACCGCGACGAAGGTGATCAGGGTGGCGGCCCCCATCAGACAGGCAATCATCCACTCCTCGAGATGGTCGAGGATTTTCAGCATGGCGGGTTTCCTCAGCGCATGGAAAAACCGCGCCCGGCAGGGCGCGGCGGATCGCCTTTACTTGGCGGGGTTGAAGCCGGTTTCCTTATAGATCTGCTTGAGCAGATCGGGCCCGATGCGGGCAGCCATCTTCTGGTGCACCGGCAGCAGCGCTTTCTTGAACGCTTCGCGCTCCTGCGGCGTGGGGGTGTAGACCTGGGTTTTGCCGGATGCCTTGATCGCGGCGACGGCTTTTTCGTTTTCCTGCTTGGCGATCTGGTTGGCGTAGACCGAGGCGTCTTGCACCGCGCTGTCCAGCTGGGCGCGCACATCGGCCGGCAGGCCGTCCCAGAACTTTTTGTTGACGATCAGCGCGTAGCCGAGGAAGCCGTGCTGGGTCAGCGTCAGGTTTTTCTGCACCTCATAGGATTTGCTGGTGTACAGATTGGATGCTTCCAGCTCGGTGCCGTCCACCACGCCGGTCTGCAGCGCCTGGTACACCTCGGAGAAGGCCATCACCTGCGGCAGCGCGCCCAGCGTGCGCATTTCCTCTTCCAGCACCTTGGATGACTGGATGCGGATCTTCATGCCCTTCAGGTCCGCCGGGCTCTTGATCGGCTTGTTGGCCGAGAAATTCTTGAAGCCGTTGTCCCAGTAAGCCAAGCCCTTGATGCCCTTGGTTTCCAGCTTGCCCAAGAGTTGCTTGCCGATGGGGCCGTGCATCACTTTGTTCACTTCGTCGTAACTGTCGAAGACATAGGGCAGATCAAATACTTCGAATTCCTTCACTCCCAGCGGGCCGAATTTGGCCAGGCTGGGGGCCAGCATCTGCACCGCGCCCAGCTGCAGCGCTTCCAATTCTTCCTTGTCCTTGTACAGCTGGCTGTTGGGATAGACCTGCACCTTAACCTTGCCGTGGGTGCGCTGCTCGGCTAGTTTCTTGAAGTATTCCGCCGCCTTGCCTTTGGGCGTGTCCGGCGCCACCACATGGCTGAACTTGATGACGATTTCGCCGGCGGCTTGGGCTGCGCCGGACAGGGTGAGGCTGGCGCAGAGTGCCAGCGCGATATGCTTGAGCTTCATGTAAGGTTCTCCATCCATTGGTAGCGTTGTTTGATGTTATGAGCCGGATCGGGCCGGCGGTTTTACTACTAAAAGTAGTAGCACCATGCCGCGCTGACCATTAGGGAATTCCAGAACAAGGGCATGTTGCCCCGATTTGGCGCGGGCGCGTTATCATCAAGGCCGTTCCTTGCTAGGCTGCTCCACATGCCTGTTACCGATTCCTCTCCTCGCAGCACCCCGCGCCTGCTGTGGCCGAGCGTCAGCCTTGCGCTGATCGCGTTGCTGCTGGCCTTGTGCAGCCTCAGCTACCTGGTGTACCGAGACTGGCGCGACGAGCAGCAGGACAACTTGATCCAGGAAGTACTGTGGCTGGAGCAGTCGCTGCGCATGCATCTGGAGGGGCATCAGGAATGGGCGGACACCCTGGCGCGCGACATCGCCGCCGGCAAGACGGACAGCGCCCGTTTTGCCCATCTGGCGGCGTTTTATCTGCGCGAAAATCCCGAGCTGGTGACGTTGGAGCGGGTGGGGCTGAATCGCCAGGTTGAGTGGGATTCGCACGGCATCCGCCGCGACGGCCGGCAGCTCAACTCTGCGGAATATGACGCGTTGTGGCGCGCCGGCCGCCTGATGCGGGCCAGCTACGGCGCCCCGTATCAGGGCGTCGACGGCAAATACCGTTTCGACCTGGCCGTGCCGCTGGTGCGCGACGGGCAGCTGCTGGGGGGCATCCGCGTGTCTTACCTGCTGGATGGCCTGCTGTACCATCAGGTGCCCTGGTGGATCGCCTCCAAGAACTACATCAGCATACTGGACGTAGGCGGCAAGACGCTGGCGCAAAAGTTCGACGCCGCCGAGCAGCCGGGCAATATCTCGCACCAGACCAGTTTCGATCCGCCGGGTTATGGCCTGTATCTGAAGGCGGTCAGCTATCGCAGCGGCCTGGGGCTGACGCTGCCGGTGCTGACCGGCATCATCATTGTGCTGCTGCTGACGCTGCTGTACGCGGTGTGGCGCATCCGCCGCCACATGCGCGAGCGGGCCGCGACGGAGCAGAAGCTGGCGCAGGAGGTGTCGCTGCGCCAGGCGATTGAGGACTCGATGAAAAGCGGCTTGGTGGCGATTGGGCTAGAAGGGGAGATCGTCCGCGTCAATCGCGCCTTCTGCGATATGCTGGGCTTCGCGCCGGAGGAACTGGTGGGCCGCCATCCGCCGCATCCGTTCTGGCCGCTGGACCAGCACGGCGTGCTGGCCGACGCGATGGAAGCCGTGCGCGACAATCGCCAGCAGGAGCAGGGTTTTGAACTGACGCTGATGCGCAAGCGCGGCGACACGCTGGTGGTGCGCTTGTTCGCCACCCCGCTGGTGCGGGAAGACGGCAGCCAGCATGGCTGGATCGCTTCGATGTTCGACATCACGGAGCGCCAGCGTCAGCGCAAGGAAATGGACGCGGCGCATCGCCGCTTCCTCACCGTGCTCAATGGCCTGGCCGCCGGCGTGTGCGTAGTTGACCAGGGCAGCGGCCAGCTGCTGTACGCCAATCCCGGTTTTGCCGAGATGTGGCAAGTGGGCGACGCCGACGCGCCATGCTGCGTGCTGCTGCCGGGCCTGCGCGCCGGCCGCGATGGCGACGAGTACGGCCAGGAGTTCATCGTCACCGGCGAGCGTTGTCTGCTGCTGCGCCGCCGCCGCATCGAGTGGGTGACCGGCGAAACCGCCTGGCTGGCCATCGTCAGCGACGTCACCGCCGAGCGCCGGCGCGAGGAGCGCGAACAAGCCCAGCAGGAGCGCTTCCAGAACACCGCGCGGCTGATCGCCATGGGCGAAATGGCGTCCACGCTGGCGCATGAGCTGAACCAGCCCCTCACCGCCATCCACACCTACGCCGCCGGCGTCAGCCGCCGGCTGCCGGAGGAGCTGGCTCTGCCAGCGGGCGTGCGCGACGCCATCCACGCCATTGCCGAACAATCGCGACGCGCCGCGCAGATCGTCAGCAGCATCCGCGCCTTCGTCAAAAAACATGAGCCGCAGCTGGAGCGAGTGGAGCCGGCGCGCGTGGTGCAGCGCGCCTTGCTGCTGGCCGAGCCGCTGGCCGCCAAGAACGGCGTCAATCTGCAGCTGGAACCAGACCGCCGCCCCTGCCAGGTAGACATGGACCCGGTGTTGATCGAGCAAGTGTTGCTGAATCTGATGAAGAACGCCGTCGAGGCGCTAGTGGACGCCGGCACCCTGCGGCCCAGCGTGGAGCTGCATACTTGCGTAGGCAACGGAAAATGGCGGGTGGAAGTGGTGGACAACGGCCCAGGCCTGGCCGCCGGCATGCAGGACAACCTATTCACGCCGTTCTACTCCACCAAGCCGGAAGGCATGGGCATCGGCCTCAACATCTGCCGCTCCATCGTGGAATTCCACCGCGGCGAATTCGGCGCCGTCAGCAGCCGGGAAGGCGGCTGCGTGTTCTGGTTCAGTCTGCCGCTGGCCGGCGCGGAGCCGGCAGGAGCAGGGGGCTGGTCAAACGAAATGCCGTCGTGCTAGTATTTCCGCATCGATATCCATCGACGGGCCGATAGCTCAGCTGGGAGAGCGCTGCGTTCGCAATGCAGAGGTCGGGAGTTCGATCCTCCTTCGGTCCACCAAGGAATATCAAGGGCTTAGCAGAGATGCTAAGCCCTTTTTCATGCTGTGGTGGACTTTTTGCCACAAATTTGCCACACCTTACCCCTCCTGCCACAATCGTCATGCACTCTTATGCAAGGCGAGCAACATGGCAACGATTCGCAAACGTGGCGAATATCAATGGGAAGCACAGATCCGCAAGAAGGGCTACCCGGCCCAGTCCAAGACATTCATCACTAAGGCGGAAGCCGAGGCATGGGCGGCCGTTATCGAGTCAGAAATGGTTCGGGGAGTGTTTGTCAGCCGCGGTGAATCGGAGTCAACCACGTTTGCGGAAGCGCTGGAATGATCTGCCCCCGCCAGCCATACCAGCAATCAGGAGAGAAGTCCTAGGTTTGCATGGTGGTGGAACCTGCTGATCTTTGGCTTGCTATTTGTGCCTGGCGATTGCGTGCGGCAAATTCCGCAGGCGGTATCCGGCCAATCGATCCATGGGGACGGACTTGATTGTAATCGTCCCGCCACGCGGAGATGATCTGCCTGGCCTCCGCCAGCGAATCAAAGACATGCTCGTTCAGGCATTCGTCGCGGAGTCTGGCATTGAAGCTTTCGATGTAACCATTCTGCATCGGCCGGCCTGGTTGAATCAGGATGTGGCGGATGCCGCGGCTTTGCGCCCAGCCCATGAATGCCCGACTGGTGAACTCCGGCCCATTGTCCGTCCGGATCGCTGACGGATAGCCGCGAAATTGCGCCGCCTGATCCAACATCCGCGTGACGTATTGACCGGACATCGAGAAATCCACCGCAATCTGCACCGCTTCGTGGCTGAAGTCATCGGCGACCGTCAGGCATTTCAAGCGCCGACCACTGGCTAACTGGTCGCTGACAAAATCCATGCTCCACACCTCATTCCACTGTGTAGCGGCTTGCAGCGGCGTGCGCACGCCGGTCAGCTTACGCCGACGGTTACGTCGTCTAACCGCCAGACCTTGTTCGCGATACAAGCGGTACACCCGCTGGTGGTTGATGCCCGGAAACTCTGCGCGCAACAGATCATACACTCGCCGATAGCCAAAGCGGCGGCGCGTGTGGGCGATATCGATGATGCGGGCGGTCAGCCGATGCGTGAATGCATCGGTTTGCGGCGGATGTCGCCAGGCGTCTCGAGAAAGCCCCACAAGCCGGCAAGCGCGGCGTTCCGACAATGCCAGTCCGCTGCTTAGCATGATGCGGATGGCCTGCCGCTTGGCTTGCGGGGCTAGCGCTTTACCCCGAAGGCGACCTTGAGAGCTTCGATATCGAGGTGGGCTTCGGCCAGCAGCTTCTTGAGCCGGGCATTCTCGGCTTCCAGATCGCGAGCGCGCTGCAATTCCGCGACGTTCATGCCGCCGTATTTGCTTCGCCATTTGTAGAAGGTGGCTTCAGAGAAGCCTCCCTGGCGGCAGACCTCCTTGATGGCCATGCCGAGTTCGGCCTGCTTGAGAAAGCCGATGATCTGTTCTTCGGTGAATCGTTTCTTCATATCCAATCTCCGTGTTTGGTTGATTGGATTCTAAAGTCACGTGCTACTCAATACCGGGGGGGCGTCGGCATCGATGCGGAAACCCTGCAAATCCGCGCCATCGAGGTAACCGACAACCGCCAGAGCGATGCGCAAATGCTACCTTCGCTATTGACGCAAATCCCGGCTGATGAGCCGATAGGCTGCGTGAGCGGCGATGGGGCTTTTGATACCAAGGCGTGCCATGAGGCGATTGCCGCGCGGGGCGCGATCGGGTGCATTCCGAGCCGCAAGAATGCGAGACCGTGGAAAGGAAGTGTGCTGGGAGTGCTGGCGCGGAATGAGATTCTGCGGACCACCAAGCGACTAGGCCGGGCGATCTGGAAGCGTTGGAGCGGCTACCATCGCCGCAGCTTGGTGGAAACCAAGATGTATTGCTTTAAACGGCTAGGCGAGAGGGTGATGGCCCGGCGTTTCGATGGTCAAGTGGCAGAGCTGCAAGTACGTGCTGCCATCTTGAACCGCTTCAGCATGCTGGGCCGGCCGTGCACGGTGCCGGTGGCGTAAATCCGCTTGGGAAAAGGGGAAACTCTCCCTGTTCAGGATTTGTGCAACAGCGCCGCAAAATTCCGCAATGGCCAGCGGAGATCGAGGCGCAGTGTCCGCGTCTTGACGGGCATGACCCATTTTTCAGAGATGCCAGCATGAATGCATAAGTAGGTCTGGATAAGTCGTGGCCTCACTGTACTTAAGTTCTGCAAGAGTCTGGGCAGTGCAATTTTACGGCGAAGGACATGCGTAGGTTTTAGGATGAGCCCGTGAAGATTGTAGCTTAATGGGCTGGGCTCTCTAGGCTGATATCTTCGCTGCGTCGACATCGCCAGGACTCTCTCGGCTTTCCCTGTATATTTCGGCCTACAGCGGATGATCTCGCGTAGGGCGGATGCCCTGTAAGCAGGGCGATCCGCCGCTGAGTGATTGGCATATATCTGTCTGCCAAACTTGACCCTCGCGCAGTGTAAGGGGGATAATTCTTCGCTTATTCAAATGCTTAGTCAGCGCCGCCTTGTCAGCTAGAAGGCAGGTGCTACGCAAGGCGCGCGAGTGGTGCTATAGCTCCGGAAAATCGCGTTTTGTGTAGCACCGGCGGGACGGAAATAGGCGGAAATCAGCCGGAATGAACGTAAACAAGACTGCACCCCAAGGCGATGAAACCCACGCCAATCAAGGATTTCAAGCAAATAAGCCGTCCCGCCGCCTGAGCGTGGCGCCGATGCTGGATTGGACCGACCGCCACTACCGCTATTTCGCCCGCCAGATCACGCGCCATACCTGGCTGTACACCGAGATGGTGACCACCGGTGCGCTGCTGCATGGCGATGTGGAGCGGCATCTGCGTTTCCATGAGGCGGAGCATCCGGTCGCGCTGCAACTGGGCGGCTCCGAGCCGGCCGAACTGGCCGCCTGCGCCAAGCTGGCCCAGCAATGGGGCTATGACGAGGTGAACCTTAATGTCGGTTGCCCGTCCGAGAGAGTGCAGAAGGGCGCTTTCGGCGCCTGTTTGATGGCTGAGCCGCAACTGGTGTCCGATTGCGTCAAGGCGATGCGCGACGCGGTGGATATCGATGTCACCGTCAAGCACCGCATCGGCATCGATCAGATCGAGCATTACGATTACCTGCGCGAGTTCGTGGACACTGTGGCCGAGGCTGGCTGCCATACCTTCATCGTCCACGCGCGCAACGCCATCCTGAAAGGGCTGAGCCCGAAGGAAAACCGCGAGATCCCGCCGCTTAAATACGACTATGTCTATCGGCTGAAGCGGGAGCGGGCCGATCTGGAGATCCTGATCAACGGCGGCGTGAAGACCAATGCCGAGATCGCCGAGCATTTGCAGCATGTGGATGGCGTGATGGTGGGCCGCGAGGCTTATCACAATCCCTGGCTGATGGCCGAGTGGGACGCGCAGTTCTATGGCGACGAAACCGCTCGCCCGGAACGCGCGGCGGTGGTGGAGGCGATGATGCCTTACGTCACGGCGCGATTGGGCGACGGCAGCAATGTCCGCCACATCGCCCGCCACATTCTGGGCCTGTTCCAGGGGCTGCCCGGCGCGCGCAATTGGCGGCGCATGCTGTCCGACGCCAAGCTCTTGGACGGCGCCGACGCCGGCCTGCTGCGCCAAGCCTACGAAGCGACGCTGCAAGGCCGCCGCGCCTGAATACCGCGATGACCGCCCGCTGGCGGTTGTCGATCCGGGCGGCTTGGTGCCGCCTTTTGTCATTGTCATGCCTGGCATGACCGTCTGGAGGTGAATCCCAATTGAAAAAGTTGCAGAAGTTGATGCTCGCCCTGGGTTTGTCCACAAGCCTGGCCTACGCTGGCCCGAATGACGTGCTGCACATCTACAACTGGAGCGGCTCGTTGTCCGACAACATCGTCAAGCAGTTTGAGCAGAGTTGCGGCTGCAAGGTGGTGCAGGACTATTACGGCGACAACGAGGAAATGCTGGCCAAGCTGGCCGCCGGGGCCAAGGGCTACGACATGGTGTTTCCGTCCAGTTTCGTGGTGCAGGCCATGACCAAGCAAAAACTGCTGCAACCGTTGGATCACCGACAGATTCCCAATTTGAAGAATGTGGCGCCGGCTTATCTATCGCCAAGCTATGATCCGGGCAACCGCTACACCATCCCCACCGTGCTGTCACTGACCTCCGTGGGTTACAACGTGGAGAAGCTGCAGCAGCTTGGCATCGATCCCACCAGCTGGTCGGTGATTTTCGATCCCAAGGTGCTGCAGAAGCTCAAGGGCAAGGTGACGGTGCTGGACAGCTCGCGCGAGGTGTTCGCCGCCGCGCTGTTCTACCTGGGCAAGGACCCGAACAAAGCCACCGAAGCCGACATGCGCGCCGCGCGCGACGTGATCAAGCGCGCCAAGCCGTATTGGGCCGCCTTCTCCAATGCCAGTTATCTGAAGCAGCTTGCCATCGGCAATATCTGGGTGGCGCTGGGCTATTCCACGGAATTCTTCCAAGCCAGCGAGGATGCCCGTCTGAGCAAACGGCGTTTCCACATCGGCAATGTATCGCAGCGCGAGGGCAATGAGTTGGGCGTGGACACCATGGCCATTACCGCCAGCGCCAAACGGCCGGACCTGGCGCACCAGTTCATCAATTTCATGCTGGATGGCAAGCATGCCGCCCAGTTGACCAACCTGAACGGCGCGACTAACCCGGTCTCCACTGCCGGCGCGTTTTTCCGCGCCGATCTGAAAGCGCATCCGGTGATCAATCCGACGCCGGAACAGGCCGGAAAATGGACCGTGCTGCGCGAATTGACCCCGGCCGAGCGCCGCGTGCTGGCGCGGATGTGGACGGAAGTGAAGGTCAGCCGCTAAGCTGGCGGCCTGGCCGGACGCCATTGTTCCGGTCCGGCTGCACCGACAAGATAGAAAGAGCGAAAAGATGTTCGATCAACTGGTCCTCGCCAGCAACAACGCCGGCAAGCTGAAGGAATTCGGCGCGCTGTTCGCCGAGCTGGGCGTCACCGTGCGCCCGCAGCGCGACTTCGACGTGCCGGAATGCCCGGAGCCGCACCACACCTTCCTGGAAAACGCGCTGGAGAAAGCGCGCCACGCCAGCCGGCTGACCGGCCTGCCGGCGCTGGCCGACGATTCCGGCATCTGCGTCGAGGCGCTGGGCGGCGCGCCGGGCGTGTACTCGGCCCGCTTCGCCGGCGAGCCCAAGTCCGACGCGCGCAACAACGCGCTGCTGGTGGAAAAGCTGCAGGGCGAGGCCAATCGCCGCGCCTGGTATTACTGCGTGCTGGTGCTGGTGCGCCACGCCGACGACCCGCAACCGCTGGTGGCCGATGGCATCTGGCTGGGCGAAGTGCGTGACGAGGCCGCGGGCGAAGGCGGCTTCGGCTACGACCCGCATTTCCATCTGCCAAGCTACGGCGTATCGGTGGCCGAACTGGACGCCGCCGAAAAGAGCCGCGTCAGCCACCGCGGCCAGGCGTTGGCCGCGCTGATGGCCAAGCTCAAGGCGCTGGCATGAGCGTGGTCGACCTGTCGGCGTTGACCGGCGGCTTGCGCGAGCTGCCGCCTTTGTCTTTGTACGTGCATTTCCCGTGGTGCATCCGCAAGTGCCCGTATTGCGACTTCAACTCGCACGAGCCGAAAAATGGTTTCGACGAGATGGCTTATGTCGACGCGCTGCTGCGCGATCTGGAATACTCGCTGCCCGAGGTGTGGGGCCGGCCGTTGACCAGCATTTTCATGGGCGGCGGCACCCCCAGCCTGTTCAGCCCGCAGGCGATGGACGCGCTGCTGGCCGGCGTGCGGGCGCGCATGAAGCTGCATCCGGACGCCGAGATCACGATGGAAGCCAATCCCGGCACCTTCGAGATCGAGCGCTTCCGCGGCTATCGCGAGGCCGGCATCAACCGGCTGTCGATCGGCATCCAGAGCTTCAATCCCAAGCACCTGAAGGCGCTGGGCCGCATCCACGACGGCGACGAGGCCAAGCGCGCGGTGGAGATCGCGCTGACCCACTTCGACAACGTCAATCTGGATCTGATGTACGCGCTGCCGGACCAGACCCTGGAGGAGGCGCTGTCCGACCTCAACACCGCGCTGTCCTACGGCATCATCCATCTGTCGGCCTACCATCTGACGATAGAACCGAATACGATGTTCGCGGCGCAAACGCCGCAGAACCTGCCGGACGACGAAGTTTCGGCCGACATGCAGGAGGCGATAGAGTCCTGTCTGGAGGCCGCCGGTTTCGATCACTACGAAACCTCGGCCTTCGCCCGGCCGGGCCGCCACAGCCGGCACAACCTCAACTACTGGCAGTTCGGCGACTACGTCGGCATCGGCGCCGGCGCGCACGGCAAGATCAGCAGCCACGCCGGCATCGTCCGCCAGATGCGGCACAAGCAGCCGGCGGCCTATCTGAAGGCGGTGGCGGACGGCAATCCGCTGCAAAGCCAGCAGAAGGTCGCCCGTGCCGACCTGCCGTTCGAATTCATGATGAACCTGCTGCGCCTGACCGGCGGCTTCGAGAGCCGCTTGTTCCAGGAACGCACCGGGCTGCCGCTGGCGCTTATCCGCCGCCAGCTGGACGCAGCCCAGGCGCAAGGCCTGCTGGAAAGCGAGGGCGGCGTTTTGCGCCCCACGCTGCAAGGCCAGCGCTTCCTCAACGATTTGCTCACCCTGTTCCTCAAAGAAGGAGATGAATAATGGCTAAGGAAATTATCCACACCGACAAGGCTCCGGCCGCCATCGGCGCTTACTCGCAAGCCGTCAAGGCCGGCAACACTGTCTACCTGTCCGGCCAGATCCCGCTGGACCTGGCCACCATGGCCGTGGTGGAGGGCGGTTTCGCCGCCGAAACCCACCAGGTGTTCAAGAACATGAAGGCCGTGTGCGAAGCCGCCGGCGGCAGCCTGGACCAGATCGTCAAGCTGAATGCCTACCTGACCGACCTGTCCAACTTCGCCACCTTCAACGAAATCATGGGCCAGTACTTCAGCCAGCCCTTCCCGGCCCGCGCCGCAGTCGGCGTGGCCAGCCTGCCCAAGGGCGTGCTGGTGGAAGCCGAGGCGGTGATGGTGCTGTAAGCCAGATCGGCTCCTTAAGAAATAAAACCCCGCCTAATCAGCTAATGCCGTTCACTTAAGGATTTTCGGGCGACTTTTCTGGCCTTGAGAGCACAGGAATCCACAAAAAAAGCACCGTTTCCCATGCATAGAGACGGTGCTTTTCTCTTAAGTGAACGGCATTACCGCCTAATCAGCGGGGTTTTTTCATGGCGGGTAACGCTAGTCTAATGAGCTCAGCATTGCCGTCTGTCTTGCGTCGCTAAATGGAGACAGCCTGGGCAATCAGATCCGTAAGACACAGTGTTTGTGCCAACTCGTCTCTGCGAGGCGGCACGACTTGTGGCCAGTAGCGTCAAATGCTCCTGCCTTGGCATGGTGACGACATGATGGCAAGCGGAGTGGGTGATGCGGATCCTGATGCTGCTGGGAATGATTTTGGCCGATCAAGCGTGGGCCGCGCAGGTTTATAAGTGCCGCGAGCCCGATGGGCGAATCGCTTATAGCCAGCAGGCTTGTCCCTTGGGTAGCCAGCGCATCGAAATGAATACTCAGCCATTCAGCGTGGTGGAGCAGGATGAGCGTGACCGCGCCGCCACGCAGCGTTATCGGCGCGATCTGGCGGACTGGCTGGGCAAGCGGGAGAAGGCGCAGCAAAAAGCCGAAGCCGCTGCCGAGCGCGAGCGTCGCGAGGCGAGCAAGAAATGGCTGGCGGAGCGGGAGCGCTGCCGCCGCCTGGGCGACAAACAGCGGGCGTTGAGCGAGCAGATGCGGCAGGCGGCTTCGCGCAAGGCGGCGGATCGGGTACAAATGCGTCTTGCCAGGGTGGAGGATCAGATGCAGGATCGGGCATGCCATCAATATAAGGAGGACTGATGAGCGTTTACCGATACCGCATCGTCAATGTGTTTGCCGAGCAGCGTTTCGGCGGCAATCCCTTGGCCGTGTTCACCGATGCCGGCGGTTTGTCGGAGCGGGACATGCAGCTGATCGCGCGGCAGTTCAATCTGTCGGAAACGGTGTTTCTGCTTCCCGGGGACGCCGAATGCGCCGCCAGCCTGCGCATCTTCACGCCGGCTTATGAATTGCCCTTTGCCGGCCATCCCACCTTAGGCGCGGCGGCTGTGCTGCATGACATGGGCGAGTGCGGCGACGCGTTCACGCTGCGCACACGATCTGGCCTGATTCCCGTCACGCGCCGCGACGGCGTGTTCCAGCTGAGTGCGCTGAGCGCCCAGGCTTCGCCATCAGGTTTGTCGCCCGCGGCTGTCGCCGCGATGTTAAACCTGGATCCGGCCGATCTGGCAGGTCCCGCAGAGTGGGTCGATGCCGGCGCCGAGCAATTGCTGGTGCCTCTGGCCAGCCGCGAGGCGGTCCTGCGGGCCAAGCCGGAGCCGGAACAGTTCAAGCGCAACGCGGCCAAGGTGCCGGGCAAGGCGTTTGCCTATCTTTGGCATCAGCAGGACGGCTTAGCCACGGTGCGGCTGTTCTTCGAGCAGCTGGGCGCGGTGATTGAGGACCCTGGCACCGGCAACGCCTGCGCCAACTTGGGCGGCTGGTGCGCGCTGAACGGCCTGGCGCCTTTGGCCTGGCGCGTCGAGCAGGGCGAGGCTATCCAGCGGCCTAATGTTCTGTATTTGGACGTAGGAACGGATGGCTCTGTGCTGGTCGGCGGCCGCGTCATGGCGATGGGGGAAGGGGTGTTGCAACTGTGAGGCTGACTTGACGGTTGGCCCGCCAATTGGCATCCTAGAGCCGCTACTCCAAACTGTTGTTTCATAATAAACGAACGAGGAAAACATCATGATTCGAATCGCCAAAGCCGCTTGCGTGGCCGCCGTGTTCGGCCTGGCCAGCCAGATGGCTCTGGCTGGCAGCGCCGCCGGCCTGTGGAAGACTATTGACGACGAAACCCATCAGGCCAAGGCGCTGGTGCAGATCAACGAAGGGCCGAACGGTGAGTTGAGCGGCAGAGTCATCAAGCTGTATCAACATCCGGACGCGGTGTGCGACAAGTGCGACGGCGCCAACAAGGACAAGCCGGTCAACGGCATGCAGATTCTGTGGGGCCTGAAGAAGGATGGCGAAGAATGGAGCGACGGCAAGATTCTTGATCCGAAATCCGGCAAGATCTACACCTCCGGCGCCAAGCTGATCGAAGACGGCAAGAAGCTGCGCGTGCGCGGCTACATCGGCCCGTTCTTCCGCAGCCAAGTGTGGGAACGTCAGCAGTAAACATTGCCGGTTGATCGGCACGACGAGGCGGAGGCCGGCGCAAGCCGCTTCCGCCTTTGTCATTGTTGGGTACAATCGCCTACATGAATTCGCCGCTCGATCTCGCCAATCAGCCGCCGGCCGCGCCGGCCGCGCTGGTCAAAAAACTGGAAAAGCTGGGCATCCGCCGCCGCTTCGATCTGGTGCTGCATCTGCCGCTGCGCTACGAGGATGAAACCCACCTTTATCCGATTGCCGACGCGCCCTATGGCCAGCCGGTGCTGGTGGAGGGCACCGTCACCGCGCACGAGGTCAGCTACAAGCCGCGCAAGCAGCTGCGGGTGCAGATCGAGGATGGCAGCGGCACGCTGATGCTGCGCTTCATTCATTTCTATCCCAGCCAGCTCAAGCAGTTTGTCGAGGGCAACCGCATCCGCGCGCTGGGCGAGATCCGCCGCGGTTTCGTCGGCGACGAGATGGTGCATCCCAAGACGCGCGAGGTGCGCGAGGGCGCGCCGCTGGCCGACAGCCTCACGCCGGTCTATCCCACCGTCAACGGGTTGACCCAGCCGGTGCTGCGCAAGCTGGTGCATGCCGAGCTGAAGTCGCAAAAACTGGACGAACTGTTGCCGGAGCCGCTGCTGTCGCCGCTGGCGCTGCAGCCGTTTTCGGAGGCCATCCGCCTGTTGCATCAGCCGCCGCCGGAGTGGTCGGCGCAGCAGTTGGCCGATCCGCAGCTGCCTGCCTGGCAGCGCTTGAAATTTGACGAATTGCTGGCGCAGCAGCTGTCGATGCGTCTAGCCTATCGCGCGCGGCGGCTGGGCCAGGCGCCGCGTATTGTCGGCGATGGCCGGCTGACCGAAAAACTGCTGACCCAGCTGCCATTCAGCCTGACCGGCGCGCAGCGGCGGGTGCTGGACGAGATCCGCGCCGATCTGAAACAGCCGCACCCCATGCACCGGCTGCTGCAGGGTGATGTGGGCAGCGGCAAGACCATCGTCGCCGCGCTGGCGGCGCTGGCGGCGATAGAGGCCGGCTACCAGGTGGCGCTGATGGCGCCGACCGAAATCCTGGCCGAGCAGCATTACCTGAAACTGTCCGGCTGGCTGGCGCCGCTGGGCATCCAGGTGTCCTGGCTGTCCGGCAGCTTGCGCAAAAAGGCCAAGCAACTGGCGCTGGATGAGATCGCCTCCGGCCAGTCGCGGCTGGCGGTGGGCACCCATGCGCTGTTTCAGGATGATGTGGCTTTTCACAAGCTGGGTTTGGCCATCGTCGACGAACAGCACCGTTTCGGCGTCGGCCAGCGGCTGGCGCTGCAGGACAAGGGCGAGGAGCCGCACCAGCTGATGATGTCGGCCACGCCGATTCCGCGCACGCTGGCGATGAGTTTCTACGCCGATTTGGACGTGTCGGTGATAGACGAGCTGCCGCCGGGGCGCACGCCCATCGTCACCAAGCTGATCGGCAGTCCGCGCCGCGCCGAGGTGGTGCAATTCGTCGAGAAGACCTGCGCCGAGGGCAATCAGGCCTATTGGGTGTGCCCGCTGATCGAAGAGTCGGAAGCCTTGCAGCTGCAGACGGCGGTGGATTGCCACCAGCAATTGCAGCGGGACTTGCCTGGGCGGCGCATCGGGTTGGTTCATGGCCGCTTGAAGGCGGCGGAAAAGGCCGAGGTGATGGCGGCCTTCGCCGCCGGCCAGCTGGACGTGCTGGTGGCGACGACGGTGATCGAGGTCGGCGTCGATGTGCCCAACGCCAGCCTGATGGTGATCGAACACGCCGAGCGCATGGGCCTGGCCCAGCTGCACCAGCTACGCGGCCGGGTAGGGCGGGGCAGCGCGCGCAGCGTGTGCGTGCTGCTGTTCGAGAACCCGCTGTCAGACCTGGCCAAGGCGCGTCTGAAAGTGATCTACGAAAATACCGACGGCTTCGAGATCGCCCGGCAGGACTTGCAGATACGCGGGCCTGGCGAGTTTCTGGGCGCGCGGCAGAGCGGCTTGCCCATGCTGCGCTTTGCCGATCTGGAGCAGGATCAAGCCTTGCTGGAGGCGGCGCGCGATCTGGCCCCCATTCTGCTGGAGCGCTGGCCGCAGGCGGCGGAGGCGCATCTGGAGCGCTGGCTGGCGGGGCGGGAGCAATTCTTGAAGGCGTAAAAAAATCCGCCGCGATTGGGGGCATCGCGGCGGCGAGGGAGGATTGCTGCAAACAAAAGAAACCATTGATGAAGCGCGTTCATATTAGCAATTCATTAATTAATGGTTCAAGCGCAGACAAACAAGCCGTTGACCTGGATCAAGCATGAAAAAAAGCCGCTCCCGGAGCGGCTTTTTGACAGCGGTTGCGGCTTAAATCAGAACCACTGCGCCGCCAGGTAGTACATGCCGCCGGCCAGCAGCATCGCAGCCGGCAGGGTGAAGACCCAGGCCAGGGCGATAGAGCGCACGGTGCTCATTTGCAGACCGGCTTTATCGGCGATCATGGTGCCGGCCACGCCGCTGGACAGCACTTGAGTGGTGGATACCGGAAAGCCGAACCAGCTGGCCAAGCCGATGGAGATGGCGGCAGTGCCTTGCGCGGCCACGCCCTGGGCATAGGTCATGTCCTTCTTGCCTATGCCTTCGCCGACCGTTTTCACCACGCGTCTCCAGCCCACCATGGTGCCGACGCCCAGCGACAGCGCCACGGCCACGATCACCCAGGTCGGGGCATATTCAGTGGTGGTGGTCAGGTCTTTGCGCAGATTGCTCAGCAGCTGCTTTTCATCGGAGGACAGATTCGGCAGCGCCGCGGCATTCTTGGCCGCGTCGTCCAGGCACAGCAGGTGCGTGCGCACGTCCCAACGCTGCGAGGCACTCAGCTGGTGGTAATCGCTGCCGTCGCCCATCAATTGCAGCAACTGGGTGGAGGTGGCGATGGTTTGTTGCGGGTGGCACTCGTACTGGCTGCTGCCGTTGGACTTGACGATGATCTTGGACAGGTCGGCCTCGTGGCGCTGATAGAACTGCTGCAGATGCAGCGCGGCGTCGCGGGTGCGCTCCAGCTGGTAAGGCGTGCTGTCCAGGTTCAGCACGAACTTGGCCGGCACAATCCCGATCAGCACCAGCATGATCAGGCCCACGCCTTTCTGGCCGTCATTGGAGCCGTGGGCGAAGCTGACGCCCATGGCCGACACGATCAGCATGAAGCGGGTCCAGAACGGCGGATGCTTGCGGCCTTCCACCTGTTGGCGCTGGAACGGCGTCTTGTGCACATTGCTGTGCGGCCGGTAACGGCGCAGCAGGATGACGATGGCGCCGGCGATGATGGCGCCGACCAATGGCGAAACCAGCAGCGAGGCACCGACGTCGATGGCCTTGCTCCAGTTGATTCCGTGGGACAGCGAGGTATGGTTGATCAGGCTGTTGGCCACGCCGACGCCGAGGATGGCGCCGATCAGCGTATGGCTGGACGAGGCCGGCAGGCCCAGATACCAGGTGCCGAGGTTCCATAAAATGGCCGCGGCCAGCAAGGCGACCACCATGGCCATTCCGCGGCTGGTGTTCACCGAGATCAAGAGATCCACGGGCAGCAGGTGGACGATGGCGTAGGCTACGGCCAGACCGCCGCTCATCACGCCGAGGAAGTTGCAGACGCCGGAGTAGAACACGGCGAGGCGCGGTTTCATCGATTGGGTATAGATGACGGTCGCCACCGCGTTAGCGGTGTCGTGGAAACCGTTGATGAACTCAAAAGCGAGCACGAAGCCCAGAGAGAGCACCAGGGTGATGACTACATGGGTGTCGAGCCCGGAAAACAGGTCCAGCATGGCGAGTCAGTGTTTATCGTAAAGGCGGGATTGTTGGGGTCTGCGGGGGAGCAGTCAAGTTTAAATAAAAAAAATATAAAGCGTGTGGTTTTGCCGACCCAATCGACAGAATCCGCTTGACAGCTCGGCCTGGCTGGCAGGGTAAGTCTTTGATTTCTGTCGATGTCATCATCATTGGCGGGGCATGAATCAAAGCGCCCCAGCATGGGCTGGGGCGGATTGTTCGACAGCTTGGCAATCAGCCGAACTTGCCCGTGATGTAGTCTTCGGTGGCCTTGACCTGCGGCGCGGTGAAGATATTGTCGGTCTTGCCGAACTCGATCAGCTCGCCCAGATACATATAGGCTGTGAAGTCGGACACCCGCGCCGCCTGCTGCATATTGTGCGTCACGATGGCGATCGTGTAGTCCTCTTTCAGCTCATGAATCAGTTCTTCGATATGGGCGGTCGAGATCGGGTCCAGCGCCGACGTCGGCTCGTCCAGCAGCAGCACTTCCGGCTTGGAGGCCACGGCGCGGGCGATGCACAGGCGCTGCTGCTGGCCGCCGGACAGCGAGTGGCCGGACTGCTTCAGCTTGTCCTTCACTTCGTCCCACAGCGCGGCCTTGCGCAGTGCCCACTCGACGCGGTCTTCCATCTCGCCCTTGGACAGCTTCTCGTACAGCTTCACGCCGAAGGTGATGTTGTCGTAGATCGACATCGGAAACGGCGTCGGCTTCTGGAACACCATGCCGACCTTGGCGCGCAGCAGGTTGACGTCGATGTCGCGGCCCAGGACGTTTTGGCCATCCAGCAGGATCTCGCCCTCGGCGCGCAGGCCGGGATACAGCTCATACATGCGGTTGAAGGTGCGCAGCAGCGTAGATTTGCCGCAGCCGGACGGGCCGATGAAGGCGGTCACCTTGCGCGGCGCGATTTCCAGCTGGATGTTCTTCAGCGCATGGAAGTTGCCATAAAAGAAGTTAAGGTTGCGAACCTCGAGCTTGGAGCTAGGGGTGGTCATGGTGGTCATGCCTTAATTCGATTGATTCTTGCGACCGCCCATCCAGCGGGCGATGATATTCAGGGTGAGGACGCTGAAGGTGATCAACAGCGAGCCGGCCCAGGCCAGTTTGTGCCAGTCTTCGTACGGGCTCATCGCGAACTGGAAGATCACGATGGGCAGGTTGGCCATCGGCTGGTTCATATTGCTGTTGAAGAACTGGTTGTTCAGCGCGGTGAACAGCAGCGGCGCGGTTTCGCCGGAAATGCGGGCCACGGCCAGCAGGATGCCGGTCATCACGCCGGCCTTGGCCGAGCGCAGCGTCACCTGCATCGTCACTTTCCATTGCGGCGCCCCCAGCGCGGCGGCGGCTTCGCGCAGGCTGTTCGGCACCAGGCGCAGCATGTTCTCGGTGGTGCGCACCACCACCGGGATCACCAGAATGGCCAGCGCGCAGGATCCGGCCCAGCCGGAGAAGTGGCCCACCGACACCACGTACACTTCATACACGAACAGGCCGATCACGATGGACGGCGCGGACAGCAGGATGTCGTTGATGAAGCGGGTGGCCGGCGCCAGCCAGCCGCGCTGGCCGAATTCGGCCAGATAGATGCCTGCCAGGATGCCGATCGGCGTGCCGAACAGCGTGCCGAAGGCGGTCATCACCAGGCTGCCGTAAATGGCGTTGGCCAGGCCGCCGGTGCTGCCGGGCGGCGGGGTGCTTTCGGTGAAGACCTGCCAGTTGATGCCGGACAGGCCGTGCTGCAGCAGCGTGATCAAGATCCAGAACAGCCAGAACAGACCGAAGGCCATGGTCAGCATCGATATGGTCATGGTCAGCTTGTTGGTCAGCCGGCGGCGCCGATAGATGGCGCTATCCATTTTCAGGCCGGAGGCGGCGGCAGCGGTAGGCAAGGCGTCGTTCATTGTCGCTTGGCTCATGGTGGTGACGTCTTTCATATCAGGAAGGCTTGCCTTCCTGCTTCTTCAGGCGCAGCAACAGCAGCTTGGAACAGGCCAGCACCACAAAGGTGATGAAGAACAGGATCAGGCCCAGCTCGATCAGCGAGCCGATGTACAAATCGCCGTTGGCCTCGGCGAACTCGTTGGCCAGCGAGGAGGCGATGGAGTTTCCCGGCTCGAACAGGCTGGTGGTGAAGCGAGAGGAATTGCCGATGACGAAGGTGACCGCCATCGTTTCGCCCAACGCCCGGCCCAGGCCCAGCATGATGCCGCCGACCACGCCGGTCTTGGTGTAAGGTAGCACGATGTGGCGCACCACTTCCCAGGTAGTGGAACCCAGGCCATAAGCCGATTCCTTCAGCATCACAGGCACCACTTCGAATACGTCGCGCATCACCGAGGCGATGAACGGAATTACCATGATGGCCAGGATCAGGCCGGCGGTGAACAGGCCGATGCCCATCGGCGCCCCCTGGAACAGGAAGCCGATCAGCGGCGCGTCGCCCAGATTTTCGATGAACCATGGCTGGATGTGATCAGCGAAGAACGGCGCGAACACGAACAGGCCCCACATGCCGTAAATGATGGACGGAATGCCCGCCAAGAGCTCGATGGCGATGCCCAGCGGGCGCTTCAGCCAAGCCGGACAGAGTTCGGTCAGGAACAGGGCGATGCCGAAGCTGACCGGCACGCCGATCAAGAGCGCGATGATGGAGGTGACCAGGGTGCCGAAGATGGGCACCACGGCGCCGAACTTCTCCTGCACCGGATCCCATTCCGAGCTGGTCAGGAAGCCCAGGCCGAAATGCTGGATAGTCGGCATCGCACCGATCAGCAGAGAAATGAGAATGCCCACCAGCAGCGCCAGCACCAGGAAGGCGAAGCTGCGGGTGGTCACCCGGAAGATTTTATCCAGCAGCAGCTGATGCCCCAGCTGCTGTTGATTGTTGAGTTTTTGCATGTGTCGTTGTCTTGGTGGTTCAGACACAAGGCCGGAGAGAGCTTGCTCCCTCCGGCCTGAGTGCGACGCTCAGCGTGTCGCGCGATCAGTTCCAGACGGTTTTGCCGCCATTATCGGTGATTTGCTTCCAGCTGGTGCGGATCACGGTTTTCACGCTGTCCGGCATCGGGATGTAGTCCAGCTCCTGAGCGGTCTTGTCGCCGTTCTTGTAAGCCCAGTCGAAATACTTCAGCACTTCGGCGGCTTGGGCCGGCTTGTCCTGCTTCTTGTGCATCAGGATGAAGGTGGCGCCCGCGATCGGCCAGCTGTCCTTGCCCGGCTGGTTGGTCAGCAGCAGGTAGAAGTTCGGGGCCTTTTTCCAGTCGGCATTGGCGGCGGCGGCTTTGAAGGAAGCCTCGTCCGGCTTCACGAAGTTGCCGGCCTGGTTCTGCAGCAATCCGTAGGACAGCTTGTTCTGTTTGGCGTAGGCGTATTCGACGTAGCCGATGGCGCCCTTGATGCGGGACACGTAGTTGGCCACGCCTTCGTTGCCCTTGCCGCCCACCGAGCTGCCCTTCCAGCTGACGGAGGTGTTGGAGCCGACGTCCTTGGCCCACTCAGGCGATACCTTGGACAGGTAGTTGGTGAAGATGAAGGTGGTGCCGGAGCCGTCGGAACGGCGCACTACGGAGATGCGCTGGTCAGGCAGCTTGACGCCCGGGTTCAGCTTGGCGATGGCCGGGTCGTTCCACTTGGCAACCTTGCCCATGTAGATGTCGGCCAGCAGCGGACCGGTGAATTTGATCTGGCCGGCGGCGATGCCCGGGATGTTGTACACCGGCACCACGCCGCCCATCACGGTCGGGAATTGAGTCAGGCCGGATTTTTCCAGGTCTTCCGGCTTCAGCGGCATGTCGGACGCGCCGAAGTCCACGGTCTTGGACTGGATCTGCTTGATGCCGCCGCCGGAGCCGATGGACTGGTAGTTCATGTTGTTGCCGGAGACGCCCTTGTAATTGGCCGCCCACTTGGCGTACAGCGGGTAGGGAAAGGTCGCGCCTGCGCCAGTGATGTCTGCTGCGTATACCGAACCGGCGATCAATACGGAACCAAGAGCCGCTGCCAGACGTACGGACTGTTTCATGCTTAACTCCCGAAGTGTAATGGGCTGCTGTTGTAATGGCCGCCATCGTATAGCTCAAATCTTTCAGTAATATTACAAGTCGTAAATGCTTGATCCAGCTTCATTGGAGACGCTTGCCGGCTGCGCTATAATGCGCGCCATCTTCTTTTAATAAAGATGGGGAGAGTGGCATGTCCGGCAAGCTGGTGATTGGCAATTGGAAGATGAACACGCGCGCTGACAGCGCGCAGGCCCTGGCGTCCGCGCTGCTGGACCATGCCGCGACCAATCGCGAAGGCGTCGGCATCGCCGCGCCCGCGGTGTATCTGGCCGCGCTGGCCCAAACCCTGAAGGGCAGCCGCCTCGCCTTGTCGGCTCAGGATGTCAGCCGCTTCGCCGCCGATGGCGCCTATACCGGCGAAACCAGCGCCGCCATGCTGGCCGACATCGGTTGCCGCTACGCCTTGGTCGGCCACTCCGAGCGCCGCCAGTATTTCGGCGAAGACAACGCCGCGCTGCTGCAGAAAATGCGCAACGCCATCGCCGCAGGCGTGACCCCCGTGCTGTGCGTGGGCGAGACGCTGGAGCAGCGCGAAGCCGGCCAGTATCTGCAAATCATTGCGGCGCAGCTTGCTATCCTGCCGGAATTGACCGATGGTGATTACGTCATCGCCTATGAACCGGTGTGGGCCATTGGCACCGGCAAGGTGGCGACGCTTGAGCAAATCGCCGAAATTCATGCATTCATCAAAAACTGGTGCTTGCAAAACATTGGCAGCTCCGATAAGATTCGCGTCCTCTACGGCGGCAGTGTCAAAGCGGAGAACGCCGAGGCGATTCTGGCGACGGAAAACGTCGACGGCGCGTTGGTCGGAGGGGCCTCGCTGGACGCCGATTCATTCAGAGTGGTTTGCCAAGCCGCAGGAAAATTGATATAGTATGGAACTTCTCAAGACGCTTATTTGGATTGTAAACCTGCTGTCCGCAGTGAGTATCATCGTCCTTGTTCTGATGCAGCATGGCAAGGGCGCCGATATGGGTGCGGCTTTTGGTAGTGGTGCGTCCGGCAGTCTGTTTGGGGCGTCTGGCTCTGCGAATTTCCTGAGTAGAACCACCGCGGTCGCCGCGGCAGTGTTCTTCTGTACAGCCATGGGTCTGGTATACCTTTCCGGGGGCGGAAAGCATGACCTTGGTGTGATGGGTGGAAAGATTGAACAGGTTGCGCCGCAAATCCCGGCAGGCGCGCCTAATAAAAACGCTTCCGGAACGGCTTCCAAGATTCCGGAGTGACAATTTAAAGCTTTGCTGTGCCGACATGGTGAAATTGGTAGACACGCTATCTTGAGGGGGTAGTGGCGAAAGCTGTGTGAGTTCGAGTCTCACTGTCGGCACCACCATTCAAAAACAGGCCACCGGGACTCCGGTGGCCTGTTTTATTTGGAGCCAAGAGGGGGTGACCCCTCTTTTTTTGGGGGTGTACGGGAAATGCTGCAAAACTACTTTCCCATTCTGATGTTTGTCATTGTCGGACTGTTGGTCGGTGTGGGCCCTATTGCCTTGGGCAAGCTGCTCGCGCCCAATCGTCCCGACTCTGAGAAACTTTCTCCATACGAATGCGGCTTCGAGGCCTTCGAAGATGCCCGCATGAAGTTCGACGTCCGTTACTACCTGATCGCCATCCTCTTCATCCTGTTCGACCTGGAAATCGCATTCCTGTTTCCGTGGGCCGTGGTGCTGAAGGACTTGGGCGTGTATGGCCTGGGCGTGATGGTCGAATTTCTCGCCGTGCTGACGCTCGGCTTCGTCTACATGTGGAAGAAGGGAGCTCTGGAATGGGAGTAGAAGGGATTCTGGAGAAAGGCTTCGTTACCACGACAGCCGACAAGCTTATCAACTATACCCGCACCGGTTCGCTGTGGCCGATGACCTTTGGTCTGGCCTGTTGCGCGGTGGAAATGATGCACGCCGGCGCGGCGCGTTACGATCTGGACCGTTTCGGCATCGTGTTCCGCCCCAGCCCGCGGCAAAGCGACCTGATGATCGTCGCCGGCACGCTGTGCAACAAGATGGCCCCGGCTCTGCGCAAGGTGTATGACCAGATGGCCGAGCCGCGCTGGGTGATCTCGATGGGGTCCTGTGCCAACGGCGGCGGGTACTACCATTATTCCTATTCCGTTGTTCGAGGCTGTGACCGCATCGTGCCGGTCGATGTCTACGTGCCGGGCTGTCCGCCGACGGCCGAGGCGTTGCTGTACGGCATCATCCAGCTGCAGAACAAAATCAAACGTACCAACACCATCGCCCGCTAAGGTAGAAACTTATGGCCTCCAAGAAAATGGAAGCGTTGGGTTCGGTCGTTGCCGCCGCGCTGGGCGACAAGCTCGTGCGCAGCACGCTGGCCCTGGACGAGCTCACCATCGTCTGCAAGGCGTCCGATCTGCTGTCCGTGGCCCAGACGCTGCGCGACCACGCCGATCTCGCCTTCGAGCAGTGCATCGACGTCTGCGGCATGGACTACAGCGCCTACCGCGACGAGCCGTGGGACGGCCCGCGCTTCGCCGCGGTATACCATCTGCTGTCCGTCAAGCTGAACCACCGCATCCGCCTGCGCGTCTTCGCTGAAGACGACGCCTTCCCGGTTCTCCCGTCGGTCAACGGCATCTGGAACGCTGCCAACTGGTTCGAACGCGAAGCGTTCGACCTGTACGGCATCGTGTTCGAAGGCCACCCCGACCTGCGCCGCCTGCTGACCGACTATGGTTTCGTCGGCCATCCGTTCCGCAAGGACTTCCCGCTGTCCGGCCACGTGGAAATGCGCTACGACCCGACGCAGCAGCGCGTGATCTACCAGCCGGTGACCATCGAACCGCGCGAAATCACTCCGCGCATCATTCGCGAGGAGAGCTACGGTGGCTGAGATCCGCAACTACACCCTGAACTTCGGCCCGCAACACCCGGCCGCGCACGGCGTGCTGCGCCTGGTGCTGGAGCTGGACGGCGAAGTCGTCCAGCGCGCCGACCCGCACATCGGCCTGCTGCACCGCGGCACCGAGAAGCTGGCCGAAAGCAAGACCTACATCCAGTCGCTGCCGTACATGGACCGCCTCGACTACGTGTCCATGATGTGCAACGAACACGCCTATTGCCTGGCGATCGAGAAGCTGGCCGGCATAGAAGTGCCCGAGCGCGCGCAATACATCCGCGTGATGTTCGCGGAGATCACCCGCATCCTGAACCACCTGCTGTGGATCGGCGCCCACGCGCTGGACATCGGCGCGATGACCATGTTCCTGTACGCGTTCCGCGAACGCGAGGATCTGATGGACTGCTACGAGGCGGTGTCCGGCGCGCGCATGCACGCGGCCTACTTCCGTCCGGGCGGCGTCTACCGCGACCTGCCGGATTCGATGCCGCAGTACACCGTGTCCAAGATCAAGAACGCCAAGGAGCTGGCGCGCCTGAACGAAGGCCGCAAGGGCTCGATGCTGGACTTCATTGAAGACTTCACCAAGCGCTTCCCGACCTATGTCGACGAATACGAAACCCTGCTGACCGACAACCGCATCTGGAAGCAGCGCACCGTGGGCATCGGCGTGGTGACGCCTGAGCGCGCGCTGAACCTGGGCATGACCGGCCCGATGCTGCGCGGCTCCGGCATCGCCTGGGACTTGCGCAAGACCCAGCCGTACGACGTCTACGACAAGATGGACTTCGACGTGCCGGTGGGCGTGGGCGGCGACTGCTACGACCGCTACTTGGTCCGCGTGGAAGAGATGCGCCAGTCCAACCGCATCATCCAGCAGTGCGTGGCCTGGCTGCGCGCCAATCCCGGCCCGGTGATCACGGACAACCATAAAGTGGCGCCGCCTTCGCGCGAAGGCATGAAGTCCAATATGGAAGACCTGATCCACCACTTCAAGCTGTTCACCGAAGGCATGCACGTGCCGGAGGGCGAAGCCTACGCCGCCGTCGAGCACCCGAAGGGCGAATTCGGCATCTACCTGGTGTCCGACGGCGCCAACAAACCGTACCGTCTGAAAATCCGCGCGCCGGGCTATGCCCACTTGGCCGCGCTGGACGAGATGGCCAAGGGCCACATGATCGCCGACGTGGTGGCCATCATCGGTACGCAGGATATCGTGTTTGGGGAGATTGACCGCTGATGCTGTCCGCACAATCGCTAGCCTTGATCGACCGCGAGGTCGCCAAATACCCGGCCGACCAGAAGCGCTCCGCCGTCATGGGCGCGCTGCGCATCGCGCTGGAAGAGCGGCGTGCCACCGGTGAAACCCCGGAAACGCGCTGCCTCAACAAGGAGGTGATCGAGTTCGTCGCCAACTATCTGGAGATCGCTCCGGTAGCCGCCTACGAAGTCGCCACCTTCTACAACATGTACGACATGAAGCCGGTGGGCAAGTACAAGATCACCGTCTGCACCAATCTGCCCTGTGCGCTGTCCGGCGGCGTCAACGCCGCGGAGTACATTTCGAAGAAGCTGGGCATCGCCATTGGCGAAACCAGCGCCGACGGCATGTACACCCTGCAAGAAGGGGAATGCATGGGCGCCTGCGGCGACGCGCCGGTCTTGCTGGTGAACAACCACAAGATGTGCAGCTTCATGACGCCCGAAGCAATCGATAAAAAACTGGCGGAGTTGAAATAATGGCTGTCTTCGCTAATGGCGTGATTTTCGACGGCGTCGACACCGCGCAGCCTGACTGCTGGCGTCTGGACGCTTACGTAGCCCGCGGCGGCTACCAGGCGCTGCGTCGCATCCTTGACTCCAAGATGACCCAAGAAGACGTCATCGCGGAAGTGAAGAACTCCGGCCTGCGCGGCCGCGGCGGCGCAGGCTTCCCCACCGGCCTGAAGTGGAGCTTCATGCCGCGCTCGTTCCCGGGCGACAAGTACGTCGTCTGCAACACCGACGAGGGCGAGCCGGGCACCTTCAAGGACCGCGACATCATTCGCTACAACCCGCACTCGCTGATCGAGGGCATGATCATCGCCGGTTACGCGATGGGCACCAAGGCGGGTTACAACTACATCCACGGCGAAATCTTCGAAGACTACCAACGCTTCGAAGAGGCGCTGGAAGAGGCGCGTAAGGCTGGCTTCCTGGGCCAGAACATCCTGGGCACCGGCTTCAACTTCGACCTGTTCGCCCACCACGGCTACGGCGCCTACATCTGCGGAGAGGAAACCGCGTTGCTGGAATCGCTGGAAGGCAAGAAGGGCCAGCCGCGCTTCAAGCCGCCGTTCCCGGCCAGCTTCGGCCTGTACGGCAAGCCGACCACCATCAACAACACCGAGTCCTTCGCCTCGGTGCCGTTCATCATCCGCGACGGCGCGCAAACCTTCCTGGAGAAGGGCAAGCCCAACAACGGCGGCACCAAGCTGTTCTCGGTCTCCGGCCACGTCAATCGCCCGGGCAACTACGAGATCTCGCTGGGCACGCCGTTCTCCGAGCTGTTGGAGATGGCTGGCGGCATGCGCGGCGGCAAGAAGCTGAAGGCGGTGATTCCGGGCGGTTCGTCCGCGCCGGTGCTGCCGGCCGACATCATGATGCAGTGCACCATGGACTACGACAGCATCGCCAAAGCCGGCTCGATGCTGGGTTCGGGCGCCGTGATCGTGATGAACGAGGACGTGTGCATGGTGAAGGCGCTGGAGCGCCTGGCCTATTTCTATCACGAGGAATCCTGCGGCCAATGCACGCCGTGCCGCGAAGGCACCGGCTGGCTGTACAAGGTCATCCATCGCATCGCCAACGGCCAGGGCCGTCCGGGCGATCTGGAGCTTTTGGATTCCGTGGGCAACAACATGGCGGGCCGCACGATCTGCGCCTTGGCCGACGCCGCTGTGTTCCCGGTTCGCAGTTTCACCAAGCATTTCCGCAATGAGTTCGAGTACGCGATCGAACACGGAAAGACCTTGGTGGATCACAAATGGTGTTGAGCGATGCTTGAAATCGAAATCGACGGTAAGAAACTGACGGTGGAGCAGGGCAGCACCGTCATGGAAGCGGCCCACTCCGTTGGGACCTACATACCGCACTTCTGCTACCACAAGAAGCTGTCCATCGCGGCCAACTGCCGCATGTGTCTGGTGGAAGTGGAAAAGGCGCCTAAGCCGCTGCCGGCCTGTGCCACGCCTGTCACCGACGGCATGAAAGTCCATACCGCCTCGCCGCTGGCCAAGAAGGCCCAGGCGGGCGTGATGGAGTTCCTGCTGATCAACCACCCGCTGGATTGCCCGATCTGCGACCAGGGCGGCGAATGCCAGCTGCAAGACCTGGCTGTCGGCTACGGCAACTCCACCTCGCGCTACGAGGAAGAAAAGCGCGTGGTGGTGGGCAAGGACATGGGCCCGCTGGTCTCGGCCGAGGAAATGTCGCGCTGCATCCACTGCACGCGTTGCGTCCGCTTCACCGAGGAAATCGGCGGCTACCAGGAAATCGGCATGGCCAACCGGAGCGAGTTCTCCGAGATCCTGCCCTTCCTGGGCAAGACCGTGGATTCGGAAATCTCCGGCAACGTCATCGATTTGTGCCCGGTGGGCGCGCTGACTTCCAAGCCGTTCCGCTACAGCACCCGCGCCTGGGAACTGTCGCGCCGCAAGTCGGTGAGCCCGCACGACGGCCTCGGCTCCAACCTGATCGTCCAGGTGAAGAGCAATGAAGTGATGCGCGTGCTGCCGCTGGAGAACGAAGCCATCAACGAATGCTGGATCGCCGACCGCGACCGCTTCTCGTACGAAGGCTTGAACAGCGCCGAGCGTCTCACCAAGCCGATGATCAAGTTCGACGGCAAGTGGCACGAAACCGACTGGGAAACCGCGCTGAACTACGTGGTCAAGGGCCTGAACGGCGTATCCGCCGATCACGGCAAGGACGCCATCGGCTTCCTGTTGAGCCCGCACTCCACCACCGAAGAACTGCATCTGGCCCAGAAGCTGGCGCGCGCCTTCGGCGTGAACGCCATCGACTACCGCCTGCGCCGCAGCGACTTCTCCGCCGATGCCGCCAAGCAGGGCGCGGAGTGGCTGGGTTCCAGCATCGTCGAACTCGGCGACGCCAAGTCCGTGCTGGTTGTCGGCTCGTCGCTGCGCAAGGAGCAGCCGCTGCTGGCCGCCCGCCTGCGCGCTTCGGTCAAGAAGGGCAGCGAGCTGAACATTATCCATGTCGCCGACGACAATTTGCTGACCAAGATCAACGGCAAGCTGATCGTGTCGCCGCTGGCGCTGGTCAACGCCTTGTCGCAAGTGCTGAAGGCCGTGGCCGAGATCAAGGCTGGTTCTTCCGAGATCGACCTGTCGTCCGTGGAAGTGTCTGAACAGGCGCGCCGCATCGCCGCCAGCCTGACCGGCGCGGAAACCGCGTCCATCGTGCTGGGCAATGTGGCGCAACACCATCCGGCCTACAGCCAGCTGCTGTCGCTGGCGCAGGAAATCGCCCGCTTGAGCGGCGCGCGTTTCGGCGTCCTGGCCGAAGCCGCCAACAGCGTGGGCGCGGAATTGGTGGGCGCGCTGCCGACCAACGGCGACAACGCCGCCGCGATGTTCGCCAAGCCGAAGAAGGCCTACTTCCTGCTGAACACCGAAGTGGAGTTCGACAGCTACAACCCGCAGGCCGCCGTGGCCGCGATGAAGCAGGCGGCTACCGTGATCGCGCTGACCGCCTACAAGGGCCAGGGCCTCTTGGACTACGCCGACGTGCTGCTGCCGATCGCGCCGTTCTCCGAGACCGCCGGCTCCTTCGTCAATATGGAAGGCAAGCTGCAAACCTTCAATGGCGTGGTGCGTCCTCTGGGCGAAACCCGTCCGGCCTGGAAGGTGCTGCGCGTGCTGGGCAATATGCTGAACCTGGCCGGCTTCGAGCAGAACAGCGCCGAGGACGTGCGCGCCGAGTTCGGCGATCTGGCCTCCAAGCTGAACAACGCGTTGTCCAAGGTCGCCGCCAACCCGGCAGTCGCCTCCGGCATCGTCCGCGTCGGCGAAGTGCCGATGTACCAGGCCGACGCCATCAGCCGCCGCGCCAAGCCGCTGCAGGAAACCAACGAAGCCAAGGACGCCGCCGTCGCCCGCGCGCACGGCAGCCTGCTGGCCAAGCTGGGCATCGCCGCCGGTTCCACCGCGCTGCTGAAGCAGGGTTCGGGCGAGGCGCGCTTGCGCGTCGAGGCCGACGACAGCTTGCCGGCCGACGTGGTACGGGTCGCCACCGCGCACGCAGCAACGCTGGCGCTGGGCGGCATGTTCGACGCTATCGAGATCAAGCAGGGGTAAACCATGGAGTTCTTGCAAGGTATTCTTGGCACTGACGCGGGGCTCCTGGTGTGGACCCTGCTGAAGATCATCGCCATCGTTCTGCCGATGCTGGGCGCAGTGGCCTATCTGACGCTGGCCGAGCGCAAGGTGATCGGTTACATGCAGATCCGCATCGGCCCCAACCGCGTGGGCCCGTTCGGTTTGCTGCAGCCCATCGCCGACGCGGTCAAGCTGCTGATGAAGGAAATCATCCTGCCCACCAACTCCAGCAAGGGCTTGTTCCTGCTGGCGCCGGTGCTGTCCATCGGCCCGGCCCTGGCGGCCTGGGCGGTGGTTCCTTTTACCGACCATCTGGTGCTGGCCAACGTCAACGCTTCGCTGCTTTACATCCTGGCGCTGACGTCCATGGGCGTGTACGGCGTGATCATCGCCGGCTGGGCAGGCAACTCGAAGTACTCCTTCCTCGGCGCGATGCGTTCCGCCGCCCAGATCGTCTCGTACGAACTGGCGATGGGCTTCGCCCTGGTCGGCGTGCTGATGGTGTCCGGCAGCCTGAACCTGGTCGACATCGTCAAGCAGCAGGCCGTGGGCATGGCCGGCGGTTCGCTGTTCTCCTGGAACTGGCTGCCGCTGTTCCCGCTGTTCATCGTCTACCTGATCTCCGGCGTGGCCGAAACCAACCGCGCGCCGTTCGACGTGGCGGAGGGCGAATCGGAAATCGTGGCCGGTTTCCACGTGGAATACTCGGGCATGGCCTTCGCCATCTTCTTCCTGGCCGAATACGCCAACATGATTCTGGTGGCGGCGCTGACCTCCCTGCTGTTCCTGGGCGGCTGGCTGTCTCCGTTCCCGGCTTCCTGGGGCATCCTGGGCGCCGGCGGCTTCTTCTGGCTGGCCGTGAAGATGTCGATGGTGCTGTTCTGCTTCCTGTGGTTCCGCGCCACCTTCCCGCGCTATCGCTATGACCAGATCATGCGCCTGGGCTGGAAAGTGTTCATCCCGGTGACCCTGGTGTGGATTCTGGTGGTGGGCGTGTGGATGTTTACCCCGCTGTCGATTTGGCACTGAGACAGGGGATAGGTGAAAAAATGAATTCGATCCGCAACTTTTTCAAGACCTTCCTGCTGGTGGAGCTGGTCAAGGGCCTGATGGTCACTGGCCGCTACTTCTTCGCCCGCAAGATCACGGTGCAGTTCCCGGAAGAGAAGACGCCGATCTCGCCGCGCTTCCGCGGCCTGCACGCGCAGCGCCGCTACGCCAACGGCGAAGAGCGCTGCATCGCCTGCAAGCTGTGCGAGGCGGTGTGCCCGGCGATGGCCATCAGCATCGAGTCCGAACAGCGCGACGACGGCACCCGCCGCACCACGCGCTACGACATCGACCTGACCAAGTGCATCTTCTGCGGCTTCTGCGAGGAAGCCTGTCCGGTGGACGCCATCGTGGAAACGCACATCTTCGAATACCACGGTGAAAAACGTGGCGACCTCTACTACACCAAGCCGATGCTGCTGGCTGTGGGCGACAAGTACGAGGCCGAGATCGCCGCCAACAAGGCGGCTGACGCCAAGTATCGCTAAGGGGAGGCCATGAACCTAACTACGGTAATTTTCTACGTTCTGTCCGCCATCCTGATCTTCGCCGGTCTGCGCGTGGTGACGGCCAAGAACCCGGTGCACGCCGCGCTGTATCTGGTGCTGGCTTTCTTCACCAGCGCCGGCCACTGGCTGCTGATGGAGTCGGAGTTCCTGGCGATCACCCTGGTGCTGGTTTACGTCGGCGCGGTGATGGTGCTGTTCCTGTTCGTGGTGATGATGCTGGACATCAATATCGAGCAGCTGCGCGCCGGCTTCTGGAAGAACCTGCCGGTGGCCGCCCTGGTCGGCGCCATCATGGTGTTCGAGATGGCGCTGATCTTGATGAGCCCGCAAGCCGGCCTCGGCCAGTTCAAGGCCGCCGCGCCGCTGGCCGCCGATTTCAGCAACGTCAAGCTGCTGGGCAGCCAGCTGTACACCACTTACTTGCTGCCGTTCGAAATCGCCGCCGTGGTGCTGCTGCTGGCGATGATCGCCGCCATCGGCCTGACCATGCGCACCCGCAAGGACAGCAAGGTGATCGATCCGGCCGTCCAGGTGAAGGTGCGCAGCCAAGACCGCGTCCGGATCGTGAAAATGGACGCCGTGAAAAAAGTGGAAGAGGCCGAAACGGCTGATTCCGGTGAGCAACAGGCCTGACGGCCAATCAACCACAAGGGAGGAAACGTGCTGACACTGACTCACTTTCTGGTGCTGGCCGCTATCCTGTTTGCCATCAGCGTGCTGGGCATCTTCCTGAACCGGAAGAACCTGATCATTCTGCTGATGGCCATCGAGCTGATGCTGCTGGCGGTGAATTTCAACTTCATCGCGTTCTCGCATTACCTGTCGGATTCTGCGGGGCAGATCTTCGTGTTCTTCATCCTGACGGTTGCCGCCGCCGAGTCCGCCATTGGTTTGGCGATTCTGGTGGTGCTGTTCCGCAACCTGCAGAGCATCAACGTTGAAGACTTGGGCAGCCTCAAGGGCTAAGGCAAACCGGAACCACAACTAAAGCACAAAAGCATGGATATGAAGAGCTTATACCTGCTGATTGCACTCGCTCCGCTGGCGGGTTCCATCATTGCAGGCCTGTTTGGATGGGCGATCGGACGGCGCGCTTCGCACGTCGTCACGATAGCCGGCGTGGCGGTGTCCGCCGCGCTGTCGCTCAAGGTGCTCCTGGGTTTCCTGAACGGAAGCGCGGAAGTGTTCAATGGACCGGTCTACACTTGGCTGACTGTCGGCGGCCACGAGTACGCGGTCGGCTTCCTGGTCGACTCGCTGACCGCGATGATGCTGGTGGTGGTGACCAGCGTGTCGCTGATGGTGCATATCTACACCATCGGCTACATGCAGGATGATCCGGGTTACCAGCGTTTCTTCAGTTACATCTCGCTGTTTACCTTCTCGATGCTGATGCTGGTGATGAGCAACAACTTCGTCCAGCTGTTCTTCGGTTGGGAAGCGGTGGGTCTGGTGTCCTACCTGCTGATCGGCTTCTGGTTCAAGCGGCCGACCGCGGTGTTCGCCAACCTGAAGGCTTTCCTGGTCAACCGCGTCGGCGACTTCGGCTTCCTCTTGGGCATCGGCATGGTGCTGGCGTACTTCGGCGGCTCGCTGAACTACAGCGACGTGTTCGCCGCCGCGCCGGCGCTGGCCCAGAAGACCATCGAGATCATCCCGGGCCACGAGTGGTCGCTGATGACCGTCACCTGCATCCTGCTGTTCATCGGCGCGATGGGTAAGTCGGCGCAGTTCCCGCTGCACGTGTGGCTGCCGGACTCGATGGAAGGCCCGACCCCGATCTCCGCGCTGATCCACGCCGCCACCATGGTGACGGCCGGCATCTTCATGGTGTCGCGCATGAGCCCGCTGTTCGAGATGTCCGACACCGCGCTGAACGTGGTGATGGTGGCTGGCGCGATCACCGCGCTGTTCATGGGCTTCCTCGGCATCGTCCAGAACGACATCAAGCGCGTGGTGGCTTACTCCACGCTGTCGCAGCTGGGTTACATGACCGTGGCGCTGGGCGCGTCGGCCTACTCGGTGGCGATGTTCCACGTGATGACCCACGCCTTCTTCAAGGCGCTGCTGTTCCTGGCGGCCGGCTCCGTGATCATCGGCATGCACCATGATCAGGACATGCGCAATATGGGCGGCCTGCGCAAGTACATGCCCATCACCTGGATCACCTCGCTGCTGGGTTCGCTGGCGCTGATCGGCACGCCGTTCTTCTCCGGTTTCTACTCCAAGGACTCGATCATCGAGGCGGTCGCCGCCTCGCATCTGTCCGCGGCCGGTTTCGCCTACTTCGCCGTGATCGCCGGCGTGTTCGTGACCGCCTTCTACTCCTTCCGCATGTACTTCCTGGTGTTCCACGGCAAGGAGCGTTGGATGGAGAACCATGGCTCGCACCACGAGCACCATGGCGACAGCGCGGATGAAGAGGTTTCCCACGACCATCACCATGGCCTGGGTCCCAACGACAAGCCGCACGAATCGCCGTGGGTGGTGACGCTGCCGCTGGTGCTGCTGGCGATTCCGTCGGTGCTGGTCGGTTACTTCGGCATCGACAAGCTGGTGTTTGGCGACTTCTTCAAGGGCGTGATCGCCGTCAACAACGAAGCGCACCCGGCCATGGAAGAGCTGGCGCATGAGTTCCACGGCGCTGTCGCCATGGGCCTGCACTCGTTCACCAGCCTGCCGTTCCTGCTGGCCCTAGCCGGCGTGCTGACCGCCTGGTTCTTCTACATGAAGGCGCCGCACATTCCGGCCGCCATCAAGCAGAAGTTCGCGCCGATCAACGCGCTGCTGGAAAACAAGTACTACCTGGACGAGATCTACTTCGCCGTATTCGCCAAGGGTTCCCGCGCCGTCGGCACCTTCTTCTGGAAGGTGGGCGACATGCTGCTGATCGACGGCCTGCTGGTGAATGGCACGGCCAAGCTGATCGGCTGGTTCTCCAGCGTGATCCGCCGCATGCAGACCGGCTTCATCTACAGCTACGCCACCGCCATGATCATCGGCGTGCTGGGTCTGATGACCTGGTGGTTCCTGCCGTTGATTTTGCGTTGAGTCCGGCCTCCGGGATTGAAATAACAATATAGGTTTGATTATGTCCACAAATCTGCTAAGTCTGGTGATCTGGACGCCGATCCTGGCCGGCCTCGTGGTGCTGGCCACCGGCGGCGACCAGCGCGCGCCCTTGGCGCGCTGGCTGGCCTTGGCGGGGGCCCTCGCGGGCTTCCTGCTGTCGGTGCCGCTGTTCACCGAGTTCAACAACCTCAACGGCGGCATGCAGTTCGAAGAACTGAAGCCGTGGATCGCCGCGCTCAACATCAACTACCACTTGGGAGTGGACGGCATCTCGATGCTGTTCGTGCTGCTGAACAGCTTTACCACCTTGCTGGTGGTGATCGCCGGCTGGGAAGTGATCCAGAAGCGCGTGGCGCAGTACATGGCCGCCTTCCTGATCATGTCCGGCCTGATCAACGGCGCCTTCGCCGCGCTGGACGCCATTCTGTTCTATGTCTTCTTCGAAGGCATGCTGATTCCGATGTACCTGATCATCGGCGTCTGGGGCGGTCCGCGTCGCGTCTACGCGTCGATCAAGTTCTTCCTGTACACGCTGCTCGGCTCGCTGCTGATGCTGGTGGCGCTGATCTACCTGTACTTCCAGGCTGGCAAGAGCTTCGACATCCTGGCTTTCCATGCCATCGCCAAGATTCCGCTGACGGTGCAGATTCTGCTGTTCGTCGCCTTCTTCCTGTCGTTCGCGGTGAAGGTGCCGATGTGGCCGGTGCACACCTGGTTGCCTGACGCCCACGTGGAAGCGCCGACCGGCGGCTCCATGGTGCTGGCAGCGATCACGCTGAAGATCGGCGCTTACGGCTTCCTGCGGTTCGCGCTGCCGATTCTGCCGGACGCCTCGCGCGAAGTGGCGCCCATCATCATCGGCCTGTCGCTGGTGGCGGTGGTGTACATCGGCTTGGTGGCGCTGGTGCAGTCCGACATGAAGAAGCTGGTGGCCTACTCGTCCATCTCGCACATGGGCTTCGTGACGCTGGGCATGTTCCTGTTCGCCGGCAACGAAATGAACCAGTGGGCGGTGGAAGGCGCGCTGGTGCAGATGGTGTCTCACGGCTTCGTCTCCGCCGCGATGTTCTTCTGCATCGGCGTGATGTATGACCGCGTGCACAGCCGCAACATCGCCGACTACGGCGGCGTGGCCAACAAGATGCCTATCTTCGCCGCCTTCATGATGCTGTTCGCCATGGCCAACTCCGGCCTGCCGGCCACCTCCGGCTTCGTCGGCGAATTCATGGTGATCATGGGTTCGGTGCAGGTGAACTTCTGGTACGCCGCGCTGGCCGCCACCACCCTGATCTTCGGCGCCGCCTACACCCTGTGGATGTACAAGCGCGTGATCTTCGGCGATGTGGCCAACCAGCATGTGGCGGAACTGTCCGACGTCAATAAGCGCGAGTTCCTGGTGCTGGCCATCCTGGCTGTGATGGTGCTGGGCATGGGTCTGTACCCCGAGGCTTTCGTCTCCAAGATGCACCTGGCGGTGAACGACCTGATCACGCATGTTGCGCAGAGCAAGCTGTAAGCGCGGAAGGAATACATACAAATGAATTGGGCTGATCTCAACCTGATACCCGCGATGCCGGAGCTGTTCCTGATCGGCGCCTTGCTGGTGGTGCTGATGCTGGATCTTTTCATCTCCGATGAAAAGCGCGGCATCACCTACGGCTTGACGCTGCTGACGCTGGCCGGCACCGCCGTCGCGCAGGTCTACACCTTTACCCCATACCCGGTGCATACCTTCTCGGGCATGTACGTGGCCGACCCGCTGGCCTCCCTGGTCAAGCTGGCGATGTACGCCGCCACCGCCATCGTGCTGGTGTATAGCCGCCAGTACACGGCGGATCGGGGCTTGTTCAAGGGCGAATACTTCTCGCTGTCGCTGTTCGCGCTCCTGGGCATGAACCTGATGGTGTCGGCCTCCCACTTCCTGACCCTGTACATGGGCCTGGAGCTGCTGTCGCTGGCGCTGTACTCGCTGATCGCGCTGCAGCGCGACTCCGTCCCGGCCACCGAATCGGCGATGAAGTACTTCGTGCTGGGCGCCCTGGCTTCCGGCCTGCTGCTGTACGGCATCTCGATGATCTACGGCGCCACCGGCTCGCTGGAGCTGGCCACCGTCGCCAAGTCCATCAAGTCGCACGCCGCCAACCCGGTGCTGCTGATCTTCGGCCTGGTGTTCATCGTGGCTGGCCTCAGCTTCAAGCTGGGCGCCGTGCCGTTCCATATGTGGGTGCCTGATGTGTACCAGGGCTCGCCGACTTCCGTGACGCTGATGGTCGGCGCCGCGCCCAAGCTGGCCGCCTTCGTCTTCGTGCTGCGCATCCTGGCCCAAGGCCTGGACGTGCTGGTTGGCGACTGGCAGTCCATGCTGGTGATCGTGGCCGTGTTGTCCATGGCCATCGGCAACATCACCGCCATCGTGCAGACCAATATCAAGCGCATGCTGGCTTATTCCACCATCTCGCACATGGGCTTCCTGCTCTTGGGCGTGCTGGCGGGCACCCAGCAGGGCTACGCCGCGGCGCTGTTCTACGCCGTGGTGTACGTGGCTATGTCCATGGTGGGTTTCGGCATCATCCTGGCGCTGTCGCGCAAAGGTTTCGAGTGCGAGAACATCGACGACCTGAAGGGCCTGAACAGCCGCAACAGCTGGTACGCCTTGCTGATGCTGCTGGCCATGTTCTCGATGGCCGGCATCCCGCCGCTGCTGGGCTTTTATGCCAAGTTCGTGGTGATCAAGGCCATTCTGGACATCGGCATGGTCAAGCTGGCCGTGTTCGCGGTGCTGATGTCGGTGATCGGCGCTTTCTACTACCTGCGCGTGGTCAAGGCCATCTACTTTGATGAGGCGCAGGATACCGCTCTGATCGCCGTCCGCGGCGACATGAAGCTGGTGCTGTCGCTGAACGCGCTGGCGCTGCTGGTCGTCGGCGTGCTGCCGCAATCCTTGCTGGAACTGTGCGTGCAGGCGATGCGTCAATCGCTGGGCATGATCTAAGGCAGCGGCCATGGATAGCAGCATCACCATACTGCTGGCGCTGGCCGTGGTGGCCGCCAACCTGCCGTTCGCCAGCGATCGCGTCGCCGGCTTCTTCAAGGTGGCGCGCAAGCATTTCGGCTGGCATGCGCTGGAGTTGGCGGTGCTGTTCGTTCTGGTGGGCGGCTTGGCCAGGCTGCTGGAGGCGCGCCAGATGCCGGTGCACGAACAGCATTGGCAGTTCTACGTGACGACGCTTGCCCTGTTTCTGGTGGCGGCCTTCCCGGGGTTTGTCTACCGCTATTTCTGGCATCGGCGGGCCCACTAGCCTGCTTCCGATACGCGCTCAAAAGCACTGCGATGGCAGTAATGCCGTTCACTTAAGAGAAAAGCACCGTCTCCATGCATGGGAAACGGTGCTTTTTTTGTGGATTCCTGTGCTCTCAAGGCCAGAAAAGTCGCCCGAAAATCCTTAAGTGAACGGCATTACTGCGATGGCAATGCTTTTTTTGTTAAGTTGTATTGCCATGGATTGCCTTATGGTGATAAAGAATTGACATTTGCATGTCTTGACTTTGATCCCGCTCTCCTGAGGCGATATGAAGAAAACCATGTCTTGTCTGATCTCCGCGCTGGCCTTCGCCGGCGCAGTCCACGCCGCCGACTTGCAGCCGGCCCAGCATGCCGATTTTCCCCGCTATACCTATGCGCTGACCTGGCAGCCCGGGTTCTGTGCGACAGGGAACGGGTGTCTGCCCGAGCAATCGCATGAAGTGCAAATCGGCTTGCACGGCTTGTGGCCGTCGGAGCCGCAGAGCCTGATCGCCCAGAATGTGCCGGTTCAGCAATGGTGGGCCAAGGGCTGCGCCTTTTTCCCGCATGTGCACGCCGTGCCGGCCTTGCCTGCGGAAACCCGGGACGAATTGAAAGTGGTGATGCCGCAGCTCAAGGACGACCTGCTGCTGCATGAGTACGTCAAGCATGCTCAGTGCTTCGGCTATCCGGCGCAGCAGTTTTTCGAGACGGCCCTGCAGATGCGCCAGGCGGTAGTGGATAGCGGCTTTGGCGATTATCTGCTGGGGCAGGCCGGGCAGACGCGCAGCCGCGAGGAGTTGCAGGACGTCTTCGCCAAAGCCTTCGGCACCGATCAGCGCCTCTCGCTGCAATTGCAATGCGGCAAAGACAAACAAGGCCGCAACGTCTTGACGCAATTCTGGTTCACGCTCAAGGCCGACAAGCTGGCGAGCTTTCCCGCCGCGGAGAGTTTTGTGAATACGCCTGACGGCGAATACGAGGATAGCTGCGCGGAGCCGTTTGTTTTGCCTGGCTGGTAGGCTGCTATCTGGCATTGCATTGCGACCTGGGCGATATGTTGCTTCGCATGTGGCTGTCCTTGCGTAAGCCATACTGTGTTGGGCGCACGACAGTTCTTTCGGCCAGTCCGCCTGGCGTAGACAGGCGGCGGGACGCGCATAAGACCAGTATTAGCCCTTGTATTTCAAATCCTTAATGCGTGATGTTTCTTGTGGGAAATATTCAATATTTGTAAATATTGATTAATTTAGTTTGAGAGTATGGCTTGCATTCTCGCTTCTTAAGGTAGATTCGATCAGCTGGGCGCGTTTTTGCCGGCATCCGCTGGCGAAGCTGCTTATGACAATAGAGTCAAAAGGGAGCGGGAATGTTTGCACGGGTCCGTCTGTTGCTCATCATGTTGATCACGGCATTGCCTGCAATGGCGAGCAATCTGCAGGCCAGCAGGAATGGCGATTTTTCCCATTACACCTTGGCGTTGGCCTGGCAGCCAGGCTTCTGCAAGTTGAGCCAGTCCTGTCAAATGCCGCTGAATTCAGATGGCGCTTTAGGCCTGCTGGGTTTGTGGCCTTCCTTGCCAGCCAGCCTGCAAGAACAAGGCGTCAACGATGAGAGTTGGCGGCTCAAAAGCTGTTTCTACTTCAGCCATAGCGTTGATGATCCGCAGTTATCCGAGGAGGTGCGGGCTCGGCTTGCCAGGGCGATTCCCAAATTATTGGATGACGATCTGATCAGCAGCGTGTTCGTCAAGCACGCCCAATGTTTCGGTTTCGCCGGCAATGATTATTTTGCGAAAGCGCTGCAATTGCGGCAGTCGGTGCTGGACAGCGCGTTCGGCAGTTATTTGAACAGCAAGCAAGGCTCAATGGTCGATCCGGCGGCGGTGCGACTCGCTTTTACCCAGGCTTTTGGCGCAGCCAGCGGAGCGGCGTTGAGCTTGCGCTGCCAACGCGACGCGCAGCAGCGCAATGTCTTGACCAGCCTGGAAATCCAGATATCCGCGCAAAGGCTGAATGCTTTTCCGGCAGAGGCTTCCTTATGGCATCCAGGCGGAGCGGAGGCGTCGGATACCTGCTATGGCACGATATGGATTGCTAACTGAGCAGCGCTGGCCCGGCGGGGCTGGGCGCGGCGCGACTGCAAGCGCCTCGATTCGGCGCAAAACGCATCCCGGCGCGACCACTCGGCAAACGTCGACAGCCCCCAGGGTTCAATAGAAGCGCGCCTCGCCCTGCGGCCGGCTCTTGAAGCGCTTGTGCAGCCAGAAGTACTGGTCCGGAATTTCGCGGATGCGGTCTTCCAGGAAGGCGTTCATGCGGCGGGTGTCCGCCTCGATGTCTTCGCTCGGGTAGTTGTCCCAGGCCGGATAGAACTCCAGCTCGAAGCGGTCGCCGACGCGGCGCGCGATCGCCGGCACGACTTTGGCGCGCGCCAGCTTGGCGATGCGTGCCATGCCGGTGATGGTGGCCGCCTTGACGCCGAAGAAGTCGACGAACAGCGAATCGCGCACGCCGAAGTCCTGGTCCGGCAGATACAGGAAAGGCGCGTGGTCCTTGCGCATGGCCTTGATGATGGGGCGCAGGCCTTCCTGGCGCGACACGATGTAGGCGTTGTCGTAGCGCTGGCGCCCGGCGTAGATTTGCTGGTCCAGCGCCTCGTTCTTCTGGTGCGAGTAAACGCTGACCAGCGGGATGTATTGGTTCAGCGCGTAGACGCACATCTCGAAGCCGACGAAGTGCGGATAGAACAGGATCACGTCCTCGCCCTGGTCGCGCAGATCGGTGACGTAATGCAGGTTCTTGATGTTGACCAGATCGTCTATGCGCTTGGCAGAACTCCACCAGCACACGCCATATTCCAGCACCATCCGTATCATGTGTTGGCAGTTCTTGCGGATCAGTCGACGGCGTTCCGCCTGCGGCATGTCCGGAAAGCACAGCCGCAGATTGATCAGACCGACGCGGCGGCGGCCGCGAGCCAGCAGGTAGGCGAGATTGCCTAGGCCGGCGGCGAGCAGGCCGATCGCGCGCATCGGCAGCAGGCGGATCAGCCACAGCAGGGCGAAAGCGAGTTTCATGCGAATCCTTGTTCTGCGTCCGGCCGGCTGACGCCGGGCGGGCATTTATAGCGGTTGTAGCTCCACAGGTACTGGCAGGGGAAGCGGCGGATCAGTTGTTCCACCTGGGCGTTCATCTGCGCGCAGTCTGTTTCCTTGTCGCCGGTGAACGGTTGCACCAATGGTTCGATATGCACGGCAAATCCCTGCCCGCCGGGCAGGCGTTCCCCGACGAAGAACAGCGTGGTCACGCCGCTCATTTGCGCCAGGCGCGGCACCAGCGTCATGGTGTAGGCCGGTCGGCCGAAGAACGGCGCCCAGATGCCTTCGCCGTTGCCGGGCACTTGGTCGGGCAGGATGATGGTGGCCTCGCCGGATTTCAAGGCTTTCATCAGCACGCGCACCCCGGCAGCCGTGGCCGGCGCGGTTTTGCCTTTGCCGCGGGCCCGGCCGGCCTGCATAACCGGCTCCAGCCACTGCAGCTTGGGCGGGCGGTACATGGCGGTCAGCGGGAAGGGCAGTCGGGAGCTGATATAACGTCCGGCGATATCGTAGCTGCCTAAGTGCGGAGTTACGAATATAATACCGTTGCCCAGAGCCAGCGCCTGCTCCACATGCTCCCAGCCTTCGCAACGCTTCACCATGGCGGCGATGTCTTCCGGACGGCGGCACCAGGCGATGGCCAGCTCCAGCGCTCCCTTGCCGGTTTCGGCCGCGCTTTGTTTGACTTTGGCTGGTAAAACCGGATAATTTTCGAAGATTTTACTAGAACTTAGATTCTCCCGCAGCCTAGCGGCGAAGCCGGGGGACGCAAGATAAGTCAGTCGCCCCAGAGCGGCACCCAAACCTTGTAGCCAGGATAAGGGGAGGTGCGCCAGGACAGACAGTAGTAAATGGACTAGCTTGGACATGAGCTCAGCAGTCTGGGTCTGAAAGCGGCCTATTTTATCACCACAGGGTTTTGTATTTTTTGGGAACGCAGAATAAATGAGTGAATACCTGTTTACCTCGGAATCCGTATCCGAAGGCCACCCGGACAAAGTCGCCGACCAGATCTCCGACGCCATCCTCGACGCCATCCTGCGCGAGGACAAGCACGCCCGCGTAGCGGCGGAAACGCTGGTCAACACCGGCCTGGTGGTGCTGGCAGGCGAGATCACCACCACCGCCAACGTCGACTACATCAAGATCGCGCGCGAAACCATCAAGCGTATCGGCTACGACGATTCGGAATTGGGCTTCGATTACCGCGGCTGCGCGGTGATGGCCTGCTACGACAAGCAATCGCCGGATATCGCCCAGGGCGTCAACGAAGGCGAAGGCCTGGATCTGAATCAGGGCGCAGGCGACCAGGGCCTGATGTTCGGCTACGCCTGCGACGAAACCCCGACGCTGATGCCGTTCCCGATCTACTACGCACACCGCCTGGTGCAGCGCCAGGCCGAACTGCGCAAGGACGGCCGGCTGCCGTGGCTGCGTCCGGACGCCAAGAGCCAGATCACTTGCGTGTACGACGGCGCCACCGGCCTGCCCAAGCGCATCGACACCGTGGTGCTGTCCACCCAGCATACCCCGGACATCGACCACAAGACGCTGACCGAGGCGGTGATCGAAGACATCATCAAGCCGGTGCTGCCGCCTGAAATGATCACCGCGGAAACCAAGTTCCTGATCAACCCGACCGGCCGCTTCGTCATCGGCGGTCCGCAAGGCGATTGCGGCCTGACCGGCCGCAAGATCATCGTCGACACCTACGGCGGCGCGGCTCCGCACGGCGGCGGCGCGTTCTCCGGCAAGGATCCGTCCAAGGTGGACCGCTCCGCCGCTTATGCCGGCCGCTACGTGGCGAAGAACATCGTCGCGGCCGGTCTGGCGCGCCAGTGCCAGATCCAGGTTTCCTACGCCATCGGCGTGGCGGAGCCGACCTCGATCTCGGTCGACACCTTCGGCACCAACACCATTCCGAACGAGAAGATCGTGGAACTGGTGAAGAAGCACTTCGACCTGCGTCCGAAGGGCATCATCCAGATGCTGGACCTGCTGCGTCCGATCTACGGCAAGACCGCCGCTTACGGCCACTTCGGCCGCGAAGAGCCGGAATTCAGCTGGGAACGCACCGACAAGGTGGAGGCGCTGCGCGCCGATGCCGGCCTGTAAGCGCCGAATCTGTCGAGGGACTGCAAAACCGCCTGCTCGCGCAGGCGGTTTTTTCATATGTTTTTAAAAAATGGAATCGCCCCGCGCCTGGCGGCTCTAGCGAGCATTCGCGGGATATCCTGCCATTTGTCGCCGGGCGGGAAATCTTGGCATCGACCCTGGCGATGGATGGCTCGCGTAACGCGCCAACATGACAACGCCTGCATTTTCCGCGCGGACTAGGTATAATTACCCGGCATGCCGAGGGGCGCTGCGAGGAGGGTGTTCTCCCCAGGCTTGGCGTGCCGCCTGCCGTCCGGCGGGCGAGGCAACGGCGCTCACCTGACTCATGACCGTGGCGGGCATGGGATGACGGGTGGGCCGCATCCTGCCTGGCCGCGTGAACAAGGATGCTTCACGATGGCTGATTTCTCCGATTATCACGTAGCAGATTTCTCCCTTGCCGGCTGGGGCCGCAAGGAGCTGAACATCGCCGAAACCGAAATGCCGGGCCTGATGGCGATCCGCGACGAGTATCGCTCCACACAGCCGCTGCGCGGCGCGCGCATCGCGGGCAGCCTGCACATGACGGTGCAGACCGCGGTGCTGATCGAAACGCTGACGGCGCTGGGCGCGCAAGTGCGCTGGGCGTCGTGCAATATCTTCTCCACCCAGGACCACGCCGCCGCGGCCATCGCCGCCGCCGGCATCCCGGTGTTCGCCTTCAAGGGCGAGAGCCTGGACGAATACTGGGAGTTCAGCCACAAGATCTTCGAGTGGCCCGAAGGCCAGCCGGCCAATATGATCCTGGACGACGGCGGCGACGCCACCTTGCTCTTGATGCTGGGCAGCAAGGCGGAGAAGGACATCGGCGTCATCGCCCATCCCACCAACGAGGAAGAAACCGCGCTGTTCGCCTCGATCAAGCGCCATCTGGCCATCGACCCGCAGTGGTATTCCAAGCGCCTGCAGCACATTCAGGGCGTGACTGAGGAAACCACCACCGGCGTGCACCGCTTGTACCAGCTGGAAAAAGACGGCCATCTGCCGTTCCCGGCGATCAACGTCAACGACTCCGTCACCAAGTCCAAGTTCGACAATCTGTACGGCTGCCGCGAAAGCCTGGTGGACGGCATCAAGCGCGCCACCGACGTCATGATCGCCGGCAAGGTGGCGGTGGTGCTGGGCTATGGCGACGTGGGCAAGGGCTGCGCGCAGAGCCTGCGCGGCCTGGGCGCCACCGTCTGGGTGACGGAAATCGACCCGATCTGCGCGCTGCAGGCGGCGATGGAAGGCTACCGCGTGGTGCGCATGGACGAAGTGGCCGACCAGGCTGACATCTTCGTCACCGCCACCGGCAACGTCGGCGTGATCACGCACGAGCACATGAAGAAGATGCGCCACAATGCCATCGTCTGCAATATCGGCCACTTCGACAGCGAGATCGAAGTCGCCAGCCTGCGTCAGCACCAGTGGGAAAACATCAAGCCGCAGGTCGATCACATCATCTTCCCGGACGGCAAACGCATCATTCTGCTGGCGGAAGGCCGCCTGGTGAACCTCGGCTGCGCAACCGGCCACCCCAGCTTCGTGATGTCCAACAGCTTCACCAACCAGGTGCTGGCGCAGATCGAGCTGTTCGCCAACGGCCAGAAGTACGACAAAAAAGTGTACGTGCTGCCCAAGCATCTGGACGAGAAAGTGGCGCGGCTGCACCTGGCGCGCATCGGCGCGCGGTTGACCGAGCTGTCCGATCAGCAGGCCGCTTACATCAGCGTGCCCAAGCAAGGGCCTTATAAGCCGGATCACTATCGTTATTGATTTTTGAACCAAGCCGAAACGGACAGCCACCCATAGAATGGTGCTGTCCGTTTTTTTCGGGCCCGCGCAAGCAACGGCACCCAGAGGCCGGCAATGACAAGATAGCCAGGACAGCGATAGAGAGGATCACGATGACACAAACGCCGCGCACCTTCAGTTTTGAATTCTTTCCGCCGAAAACGCCGGAAGGCGTGGCCAAGCTGCGCACCACCCGCCAGCAGCTGGCGCAGTTCAAGCCGCAGTTTTTCTCGGTGACCTTCGGCGCCGGCGGAACCACCCGCGACGGCACCCTGTCTACCGTGCTAGAAATCCGCAGCGAAGGGCAGGCCGCCGCGCCGCACCTGTCCTGCGTGGGCTCCACCCGGGAAAACATCGCCGCCATCCTCAATGAGTACCGCGGCAACGGCATCCGCCACCTGGTGGCGCTGCGCGGCGATATCCCGTCCGGCATGGTGGGCGCTGGCGAGTTCCGTTACGCCAACGAGCTGGTGGAGTTCATCCGCGCCGAGCACGGTGATCATTTCCACATCGAGGTGGCGGCCTATCCGGAGTTCCATCCGCAGGCCCGCTCGGCCGATGACGATCTGGATAATTTCGTGCGCAAGGTGCGCGCCGGAGCCGACTCCGCCATCACCCAGTATTTCTTCAACGCCGACAGCTATTTCCGCTTCGTCGATGAAATCCGCGCCCGCGGACTGGACATCCCCATCGTGCCCGGTATCATGCCGATTTCCAATTTTGGCCAGCTGTGCCGCTTCTCCGACATGTGCGGAGCGGAAGTGCCGCGCTGGCTGCGCCTGCGCATGCAGGCCTATTACGACGATACCGCGTCCATCCGCGCGCTGGGGCTGGACGTGGTGACCGAGCTGTGCGACCGGCTGCTGCAAGGCGGCGCGCCGGGGCTGCATTTTTACACATTGAACCAGGCGGGCCTGGTCTCCACCATCTGGCAGAGGCTGGGCCTGTGACGGCGTGCGGGCGGCATGGGCCGCCCGCTGCCGTGAACGAACAGGGGCGCCTATGCAAGACACATTGAGTATCCAGAATCCGCAGAGAAAATCGCTGCTCGGCCAAATCATTTTCAGCAGTCGCTGGCTGCAATTGCCCATCTATCTGGGTTTGATCGTGGTGCAGGGCGTCTACGCCTGGAAATTCCTGGCCCAGCTGTGGGAGCTGCTGGAAGGGCTGAATCACTTGACCGAGACCGACATCATGCTGGCGGTGCTGGGGTTGATCGATGTGGTGATGATCGCCAACCTGCTGGTGATGGTGACGGTGGGCGGTTATGAAACCTTCGTGTCGCGCCTGCGCATCGACACCCATCCGGACCAGCCGGAATGGCTGGACCACGTCAACGCCTCGGTGCTGAAAGTGAAGCTGTCGATGGCCATCATCAGCATCTCGTCCATCCACCTGCTGCAAACCTTCATCAACGCCAGCCGCATCGACGAGCACACCATCAAGTGGCAGCTGTTTTTGCATCTGGCCTTCCTGCTGTCCGCCGCGGCCATCGCCTATACCGACAAGCTGCTGGCCAGCGCGACGGCGCAGCACCAGCGGCACTGAACGGAATCCTAACAAGCAAAACGGCCCGTGCAGGGCCGTTTTGCATATTGCGCGGGGCGTGATCACATGCCGCGCATCTGTCCCAAGGGCAGCGCGGTGGTGCGCTTGATCTCCTTCAGCACGAAGCTGGATTTGACGTCCTCCACGCCGGGGTGCTGCAGCAGCTCATCCATCACGAAGCGCGAGAAGTGCTCCATGTCTTCAAAGTACACCTGCAGCAGATAGTCCATTTCGCCGGTCATGGCGAAGCAGTTGATGACTTCCGGCCAGTTCTGCACTGCCTCGATGAAGCTTTGCAGGTGCATATTGCCGCGCTTTTCCAGCGTCACTCGCACCCAGGCCTGCAGGCCCAGACCGATATGCGCAGGATCGAGCAGCGCCACGTATTGGCGGATCACGCCGGACTCTTCCAGTTGCTTGAGCCGGCGCAAGCAGGGCGACGGCGACAGCGCCACGCGCTCGGCCAGCTCGACATTGGTCAACCGGCCATCCAGCTGCAATTCGGCCAGAATACGCAAGTCCGTCTTATCTAATGTAAGACTTGGCATACTTTCTCCTGATTATCGGTTTGTTGAGGCATTTTATTCTTCAATATTAATCATGGAAAGCAATTTGGCAAGATAATTGCTATGCACTTTCCATAGAATAAAAAGCCTAAATCGCAAACGGCAGCGCCAGACTGCCGACGCATGTCGATGGTGTGTGACAGCAGATAACGATTCATTCGGAGGAGAGCTAGCCGTACCGCCATCGGCGGCCGGCACCGATGCGCCCGTCCCTGGTGCGCAACGCGGTTTTCCCGTCTGCCTCTTCCCACCCTGTCGACCTGCCAACCGCCCGCAAAAGCGGGCGGGCAGGCGGCCTGCTTACATAACGCGGATCGCCTGCAGACGTTTACACACAACGCTCAAACCGAGTGGATTATCGCTTTCCGTATCATCGGAGCGCGATCTATATAACAGAGGAGAAACAGATGAAAATGGAAGCCATGCTGCAAAACCCGCTCGCCACCGACGGCTTCGAGTTTGTCGAATACACCGCGCCCGACGCGGCCGGCGTGGAAAAGCTGCGCCAGTTGTTCCTGTCGCTGGGCTTTACCGAAGTCGCCCGCCACCGCAGCAAGAACGTCAGCCTGTTCCGCCAGGGCGACATCAACTTCATCCTGAACGCCGAAACCAGCCAGCCGGCCAGCGAATTCGCCCACGCGCACGGCCCGTCGGCTTGTGCGATGGCTTGGCGCGTGAAGGATGCCGCCAAGGCTTACGAATACGCGCTGGCGCATGGCGCCAAGCCCTATCAGCGCCCGATAGGCTTCATGGAGCTGAACATCCCGGCGGTGCAGGGCATCGGCGGTTCCGCGCTGTATTTCGTCGACCGCTACGGTCCGGAACACAATATCTACGACGTGGACTTCGTGCCGGTGGACGGCGTCGATCAGCATCCGTTCGGCGTGGGCCTGACCCTGATCGACCACCTGACCCACAACGTGGCGCGCGGCAATATGGCCACCTGGGCCGACTTCTACACCAATATCGCCAACTTCCGCGAGATCCGCTATTTCGACATCGAAGGCAAGCTGACCGGCCTGGTGTCCAAGGCGATGACCAGCCCCTGCGGCAAGATCCGCATCCCGATCAACGAGTCGTCCGACGACAAGAGCCAGATCGAGGAATTCCTGCGCCAGTACAACGGCGAGGGCATCCAGCACATCGCGCTGACCACCGACGACATCTACGCCACGGTGGAAACGCTGAAGGCGCGCGGCACCCGCTTCCTGGACACCCCGGACACCTATTACGAAAAGGTGGACGCCCGTGTGCCGGGCCATGGCGAGGACGTGGCCCGCCTGAAGAAGAACAGCATCCTGATCGATGGCGCGCCGGTGGAAGGCATCCTGCTGCAGATCTTCACCGAGACCGTGATCGGCCCGATCTTCTTCGAGATCATCCAGCGCAAGGGCAATGAGGGCTTCGGCGAAGGCAACTTCAAGGCCCTGTTCGAGTCCATCGAGGAAGACCAGATCCGCCGCGGCGTGCTGAAGGCCTGAGCGGCCAGCCTCTGAAAACGGTTCTGGGCGCCGCCGCTTCCCGTTCAAACCGGCGCGTGGCGGCAGCCCAAAGCAACTTGGCCACGGAAACACACGGAAGGACACGGAAAAGCAAGAACGGGCAAAAATCCTTGAGCCTCCCGAGGCAAGGATTCACGCTCGGGATGTCTTCCGTGTTTTCTGTGTATTTCCGCGGCGAAACAGGATTCTCAAAATGCGTAAATGGATCAGTTTTCCGCACCGCGAAGGCACCATCTCGCGCCAGGCTCACGCCGACTTGCCGGCCGAAGGCATCTATGAACGAGAAGTGGGCCGCAGCGGCTTCTTCGGCCCGGCTACCCACTTGCACCACAAGCATCCGCCTACCGGCTGGAGCGCCTGGGAAGGCCCGTTGCGTCCGCGCGCCTTCGACCTGAACGAATTGCCGCACGGCGCGCCGGCGCCGTGGGAGGCTCCGCTGGTGTTGCACAACGCCCAGTGCAAGGTGCGCATCTGGCGCTGCGAGCAAGCCATGACCCAGCTGTTCCGCAATGCCGACGGCGACGATCTCTTGTTCATCCACGCCGGCAGCGGCGAGCTGTTCTGCGACTATGGCCATCTGAGCTACCGCGACGGCGACTACATCCTGGTGCCGCGCTCCACCAGCTGGCGCATCGAGCCGGCCGAAGCCACCACCATGCTGATGATCGAAACCAGCAACGGCGCCTACCAATTGCCGGAAAAGGGCCTGGTGGGTCCGCATGCCATTTTCGACGAGGCGGTGCTGGACGTGCCGGCCATCGACGACGCCTTCCGCGCGCAGCAGACGGAAGACCCGTGGCAGGTGGTGATCAAGCGCCGCGGCGCGCTGTCCACCGTCACCTATCCCTTCAACCCGCTGGACGCCATAGGCTGGCACGGCAATCTGTCGGTGGCGCGCGTCAACTGGCGCGACATCCGCCCGCTGATGAGCCATCGCTACCACCTGCCGCCGTCGGCGCACACCACCTTCGTCGCCGACGGCTTCGTGGTGTGCACCTTCGTGCCGCGGCCGATCGAGTCCGACCCGGGCGCGCTGAAGGTGCCGTTCTATCACAATAACGACGACTACGACGAAGTGATCTTCTACCACGCCGGCGACTTCTTCAGCCGCGACAACATCAAGCCTGGCATGATGACCTTCCACCCGGCCGGCTTCACGCACGGCCCGCATCCGAAGGCTTTCGCCAAGGCGATGACGGATCCGAAGAAGTTTACCGACGAGGTGGCGGTGATGATCGACACCCGCGACGCGCTGGAGCAGGGGCCGGGCCTCGCCGCCGTCGAGTGGCAAGGATACGTGGACAGCTGGAAGCCGAAAGTTTGAGCTTGAGTTCATTTCTGCTGCGCGGTCCGATCTCGAAGCTGCGATGCTCGCTGTACCACTTGTACAGCTGCGCGTCTCGCTTCGACCTCGGGCCGCTCGCGGCGAAATGCTCCTCAAGCCGCGCTAAGCATTTAAATGACAAGCAAGCGCGTCACTGCCTGTTAGCAGAAAGAACATCAAGATGAAATTAGCGACCTATCACAACCATACCCGCGACGGCCAGCTGATGGTGGTCAGCCGCGATCTGACCCGTGCCGTGGCTGTGCCCGCCATCGCCGCCACGCTGCAGGGCGCGCTGGACAACTGGGCGCAAGCCGAGCCGCGGCTGAAGGAAGTCTACAACGCCCTCAACCATGGCCAAGTGCCGGACGAAGTCGCCTTCGACGCCAAGCGTTGCCTGAGCCCCTTGCCGCGCGCCTACCAGTGGGCCGACGGCAGCGCCTACTTGAACCACGTGGAGCTGGTGCGCAAGGCGCGCGGCGCCGAGGTGCCGGCCAGCTTCTACACCGACCCCTTGATGTACCAGGGCGGCTCCGACGCCTTCCTGGCGCCGACGGCCGGCATCCCGCTGCGCGACGAAGCCTGGGGCCTGGACTTCGAAGGCGAAGTCGCGGTGATCACCGGCGATGTGCCCTTGGGCGCGCCGGCCGATGAGAAGCACATCCGCCTCTTGATGCTGGTGAATGACGTCACGCTGCGAAACCTGATCCCGGCCGAGCTGGCCAAGGGCTTCGGCTTCTTCCAGAGCAAGCCGGCCACCGCCTTCTCGCCGGTCGCCGTCACCCCGGACGAGCTGGGCGAAGCCTGGCAGGATGGCAAGGTGCATCTGCCCTTGCTGGTGGACTACAACGGCGCGTTCTACGGCAAGCCCAATTGCGGCGTGGAAATGCAGTTCAGCTTCCCGCAACTGGTGGCGCATGTGTCCAAGACCCGCGAGCTGGTAGCCGGCTCCATCGTCGGCTCCGGTACCATTTCGAACAAGGACCGCAGTGTCGGCTCCTGCTGCCTGGCCGAGCTACGCATGATCGAGACCATCGAACAGGGCGCGCCCAAGACCCCGTTCATGAAGGCGGGCGATACCGTGCGCATCGAGATGAAAGACGCCGCCGGCCGCAGCATCTTCGGCGCCATTGAGCAGACCGTGGTGGCGCATGGCTGAGCGCGTTCTGTACGGCTACTTCCGCTCCAGCGCGGCGTATCGGGTGCGCATCGCGCTGAACCTGAAGGGCTTGGCTTACCAGTACCGGGCGGTCAATCTGCTGCAGGGCGAGCAGCGCAGCGCCGAGTACCTGGCCATCAATCCGCATGGCCTGGTGCCGCTGCTGGACGACGGCGGGGTGAGGATCGCCCAGTCGCTGGCCATCTGCGAATACCTGGACGAGGCCTATCCGGATTCGCCGCGGCTGTTGCCGGCCGATCCGGCGCTACGGGCGCAGGCGCGTTCGATCGCTCTGGCCATCGCCGCGGACATCCACCCGCTGCAGAATCCGCGCGTCGGCAAGTATCTGCAGGGGGAGTTCGGCGTGGGTGAAGAGGGCAAGACCGAGTGGATACGCCACTGGATACGCACCGGCCTCAAGGCGTTGGAACAGCAGCTGGCGCAGAGCGCCGGCCGCCATGCGGTGGGCGATGAGCCGACGCTGGCCGACATTTGCCTGTTGCCGCAGGTATTCAGCGCGCGCCGCTTCGGGGTGGACTTGGCGTCGTATCCGACCATCGTCCGCATCGCCGAGGCTTTGGAGGCGCTGCCGGCATTTGCCGACGCGCATCCCGCCAAGCAGCCGGACGCGGTGTAAGTGTTTGATCCGACAGCCCGGGCACCTTGAGCGGCCGGGCTGTTTATGTTTCCAGGCGGATGGCGAGCCGTTTTTTTTCAGTTATGCCTTGACTCAAAAGCCGTCCTCTGATTAAATGCGTGGCTCTGACGGCGCGCTAGCGCTGAAAGAAGAAGTGGCCAGTTAGCTCAGTTGGTAGAGCAGCGGATTGAAAATCCGCGTGTCCGTGGTTCGATTCCGCGACTGGCCACCACAAGAAGGCCAGTTAGCTCAGTTGGTAGAGCAGCGGATTGAAAATCCGCGTGTCCGTGGTTCGATTCCGCGACTGGCCACCAGATTACGAAAAGCCGAATCCGCAAGGGTTCGGCTTTTCGCATTGTCTGGCCTAGGGCGCTCAGCGCGCCGGTTTGACATCCTTGCGCAGGGCCGCGCGCGGCAGCATGGAGGCGACCAGCAGCGCGGCCAAGCCCGCCGCCAGGGCCAGGCTCTGGCCGGCGCGTGGGCCGTAGTCGTCCGTCAGCAGGCCGCACAGCGAGGCGCCGCCGGCCAATCCCAGCTGGATGCCGGTGACCAGCCAGGTCAGGCTCTCGGTCAAGCGGGCGCGCGGCACGGATTTTTCCACCATTTCCATGGCGACGATCAGGGTCGGGGCAAACGACAAGCCAGACAGCAACATGGCGGCCGCCAGCCAGGCGCTGTCGGGCGCCAGGGCGATCAGGATGGAGCTGAGCGCGGTGGCTACGCAGCAATACAGCAGCAGCCGGCCCAAGGGCAGGGCGGGCTTGAGCGCGCCGAAGGTCAGCCCGCCGGTGGCCGAACCCAGCGCGTACAGCGCCAGCACCCAGCTGGCGGCCGACGGCGAGCCTTCCGCCTTGGCGATGGCGACCGCGGTGACGTCTATCGCCCCATTAATGGCGCCCAAGGTGCCGAGCAGCAGGGCCAGCGTCGGCACCGGCCGCAAAAAGAGCGCCGGCCGGCCGCCGTGCTGCGCATCTGGGTGGACCGGCGGTTCGGTGGCTTTCTGGCGCAGCAATACCGCGGCGCCCAGCAGCAGAAGAAGTACAGCGCAGATCGGCCCGGCTTCCGCGAACCAACCCATGCACAAGGCGATGGCGAGCGGCGGGCCGATGACGAAGGCGAGTTCGCTGAGCACGCTGTCCAGCGCAAACGCGGTGGGCAGCAGGGGGCGGCCATCCAGCAGCCGGGCCCAGCGCGCGCGGGTCATGGCCGGGATGCTGGGCAGGCAGCCGGCCAGCGCGGCGCAGGCAAACAAGGCCCAGGACGGAGCGCTCAGCCAGCTGCACAGCGCCAGCGCCAGCAGGGCCGACGCGCCGATGCCCACGGCCGGCGGCAGCACGCGGCTCTGGCCGTAGCGGTCGGCCAGCCGCGAGACTTGCGGCGACAGGAAAGCCGCGGCCAGCGTCAAGGTGGCGGCCACCGCCCCGGCCAAGCCATAACTGTTCTGCGTCAGCGACAGCATGGTGATGACGCCGATGCCGACCATGGCGCCCGGCAGGCGCGCCACGCCGCCCGCCAGCGCTAGCGTAACGACGCCGGGGGTGCGCAACAGCTCGCCATATCGATTGGCCATATCGGTTCCTATGGGGTTTCTTGCCGATGGACAGGAAGTTTTCTGTGAAGCGCCGCCAGCAAAACCTCTGATCCTGCCTTGCGCCTTCTTGCCTTGGTGGCTGCGTCGGCGCGACTTGACTCAGGCTCTCGGCGAGGTTTGGCTTGCGGCGGCGAATAGGCCAAGTTATCTGCCGCTTATGGCTTTGTCAATTTGCGGATAATCAGCATAGCGCCGCGTAACGCGGTGCGGCTTGGTCGGGCGGCGTATAATCTTGGCTTCGCGCAGCATTGGAGTTTCCATGTCCTACCGTTTCATCGCTTCCGACCTGGACGGCACGTTGCTGGATGTGCATCACGCCGTCGATCCGCTGACCGCCGATACCCTGCAGCGTCTGGAGCGGCGCGGCGTCCAGTTCGCCATCGCCACCGGACGCCATTACCTGGACGTCAAGGGCATCCGCCAGGCGCTGGGCGTGCGCGCCCACTTGATCACCTCGAACGGCGCCCGCGTGCACGATCCCGACAATGCGCTGATCCACCGCCAGGATATCGACGCGGCGCTGGTGCGCCAGATGGCGCAGCCGGAATTCGCCGCCGGCGCCATCGTCAACTTCTACCTCGACGACGAATGGCTTATCAGCGAACCCAGCCAAGCGTTGCTGGACATGCACCGCGATTCCGGCATGGTGTATCGGGTGTGCGATCTGGCCCGTCACGAGGGCGCGCGCGTCGGCAAGGTGCTGTACATCGCGCCGCATGCGCACTTGCTGGAGGTGGAGCGCAAGTTGAGAGCGCGCTTTGGCGACCGGCTGTACATCACCTTCTCGCTCGATCATTGCCTGGAAGTGATGGCGGCTGGCGTGTCCAAGGGCCATGCGCTGCAGCTGGTGTTGGACAGGCTGGCGATTCCGGCCAGCGAGTGCTTGGCCTTTGGCGACGGGCAGAACGATATCGAGTTGCTGCAGGCCGCCGGCCATCCGCGGCTGATGGGCAACGCGCATCCGCGGCTGCGCCGCGAGCTACCCCATGCGCGGCAGATCGCCAGCCATGCCGACTCCGGCGTGGCGCGGCACCTGCGCGAATTGTTTGCGTTGTAACTTTTCCTCTCGCTCCCGCTAGCCAACAGGCGCGGGAGCGCGCTAAGCTAAGACCATCCCATCAGACTTTGCGGCCCCCCGGCGACAAGGCGTACTGCCTGGCCGTGGGCTGGCCGGTCTCCATCCAAAACAAAACTGATTTTAAGATTGTCGATCGAGTTCGCTGTGCAGTGTGGCTGAGGCCATGGGGGATGCCATGAATTCATCTTGTCTTGAAAACGAGGGCAGTGCCGTCCGCCAACCGGGGCAGGCGGTGATCGAGGAGCTGTTGTCCGCGGCGGACATCGCCGTCAACGGCAGCCGGCCGTTCGACATCCAGGTCAAACACCCGCACTTTTACCGGCGCGTGCTGCAGCAGGGCTCGCTGGGGCTGGGCGAAAGCTATATGGATGGCTGGTGGGAGTGCGAGCGGCTGGACATCTTCTTCCAGCGCACCTTGCGCGCCGGTCTGGAGCATCGGCTGCCGCGCCGTTGGCGCGACATCCTGTACGTGCTGGCGGCCAGAGTCGTCAATTACCAATCCTTGCGCCGCGCCCGCCGGGTGGGCGAGCATCACTACGACCTGGGCAACGACTTGTTCGCCGCCATGCTCGACCCCTATATGCAATATTCCTGCGGCTACTGGAAGGACGCCGACACGCTGGAGGCGGCGCAGGAGGCCAAGCTCAAGCTGATCTGCGACAAGCTGGCCCTGCAGCCGGGCATGCATCTGCTGGATGTCGGTTGCGGCTGGGGCGGGCTGGCGGAATACGCCGCGCGGCATTATGGCGTTCGCGTGACCGGCATCACCATTTCCGAACAGCAGCAGCGGCTGGCGAGAGAGCGCTGCGCCGGCTTGGATGTGGAAATCCTGCTGCAGGATTATCGCCATCTGCAGCTGCGGGCGGACCGCATCGCGTCGGTCGGCATGTTCGAGCACGTCGGCCCGCGCAACTACCGCGCCTACTTTGAAACCATCGCCCGCAATCTGAAGCCGGACGGCTTGTTCCTGCTGCATACCATAGGCGCCAAGGTGACCGATATGTGGGTGGACCCGTGGATAGAGAAATACATCTTTCCCAACGGCTGTCTGCCATCCGCCATCCACATCGCCGAAGCCAGCTCGGCATATTGGCTGATGGAGGACTGGCACAACTTCGGCGCCGATTACGATCTGACGCTGATGGCTTGGCTGCAGCGTTTCCAGCAGGCCTGGCCGCAGTTGTCGGTCCATTATTCGCCGCGTTTCTACCGCATGTTCTGCTATTACCTGAATGTCTGCGCCGGCGCGTTCCGCGCGCGGGACATCCAGCTGTGGCAGGTGCTGTTCAGCCGGCAGGGGATTGAAGGCGGGCTGCGCGTGGCGCGCTGAGGGATGGTGGATAATGAAAAACGCCAGCGGCGAGCCGCTGGCGTTTGGTTTTGGCCGGAGACAGGGCCTATCAGGCTTGCAGCGCCGCGGCCAGGGCGGCGGCCTGATCGCCTACGATCAGGTGCAGCGTGCCCGGAGACACTTGCGTCACTGCGCTCACGCCGGCGGCGCGGGCAGCGGCTTCGTTGAAGCGGCTGGCATCCTTCAGCTCCACGCGCAGGCGGGTATGGGCGATGGCTTCTACCTTGCTCAGGTTGGCGTCGCCGCCCAGGGCCTGCTTCAGCGCGGCGACATCGGTCTTGGCTGCAGCCGGGGCGGCCGCGGGAGCGGCTGCCGGCGCCGGCGCGGCGGCTGCCGGAGCGGAAGACAATTCGGCGTCGCTGCCGGCGCTGCGCAGATAGATGTCCATATCGGTTTTCAGATTTTCCGATTTGGGTCCGAAGATGGCTTGCACGCCATTGCCCACCACCACCACGCCGGAGGCGCCCATGGCTTTCAACTTGGCTTGATCCACTTTGGCGATTTCAGCCACGGCCACGCGCAGACGGGTGATGCAGGCGTCCAGGCCGCGGATGTTGGAGCGGCCGCCGAAGGCCAGCACCAGTTCGCGAGCGCGCTGGTCTTCGCTGACTGCGCCGGCGCTTTCCAGGCTTTCATCTTCGCGGCCCGGGGTCTTCAGATTGAACTTGGCGATGACGAAGCGGAACACGCTGTAGTACACCACGGCGTAGATCGGGCCCAGGATGAACACGTACCAGGCGTGCTTGGCCTTGTCGCCGATCAGGTTGAACATCAGGAAGTCGATGCCGCCCTGCGAGAAGGTGAAGCCCATGTGCATGTCCAGGGTGTTGGCCACGAACTGGGTGGAAGCGGCCAGCACGGCGTGGATCACGTACAGGATGGGCGCCACGAACAGGAAGGAGAACTCGATCGGCTCGGTGATGCCGGTCAGGAAGGAGGTCAGCGCGGCGGAAACCATGATGCCGCCAACCTTGACGCGGTTTTCCGGCTTGGCCGAGTGCCAGATGGCGATGGCGGCGGCCGGCAGGCCGAACATCTTGAACAGGAAGGCGCCGGACAGGATGCCCGCGGTCGGGTCGCCGGCAAAGAAGCGGGCGATGTCGCCGTGGATGACCTTGCCGGTCACCGGGTCGGGGAAGGAACCGATTTCAAAGAAGAAGGGCACGTTCCAGATGTGGTGCAGACCGAACGGGATCAGCAGACGCTCGACGAAGCCGTACACGGTGGCGGCGGTGCGCGGGTCGCTGACGGCGGCCCATTGCGAGAACGCCTTGATGCCGTTGCCGATCGGCGGCCAGATGAAGGACAGGATCACGCCCAGGCCGATGGCGCCGATGGCGGTGATGATCGGAACAAAACGCTTGCCGGCGAAGAAGCCCAGGTATTCGGGCAGATTGATCCGGTAGAAGCGGTTGAACATATAGGCTGCCAGACCGCCGGCGAGAATGCCGCCGAACACGCCGGTCTGAATCGACGGCAGGCCCATGATGGTGGCGGTTTCCACGCCCATGATGCCGGCCATCACGCCCAGGGTGACGGTGGTCACCAGGTGGCCGATCACCGCGGCGATGGCGGCCACGCCATCGTTTTCAGTGAAGCCGAGCGCCACGCCGACGGCGAAGATCAGCGGCAGGTTGCCGAAGATCACATCGCCGGAGTGCTTCATCAGCGACAGGATCGCCAGAGCGATGGCGTTCTGGGTGTGGAAGTCGGTGGCGCCGATGCCGAGCAGCAGGCCCGCGACAGGCAGCACCGCTACTGGAAGCATCAGCGCCTTGCCTATCTTCTGCAGAAAAGCGAACGATTGACTAAACATGATTATTATCCTGCTTTGACATGCTTATGGAATGTCGAGCGGCTGTGAGGCCGTCCCCTCTATAAAGCACCGCCGTGGCTGAATGCTGCGCTAGGTGGCGCCGGACGGCGCCAGGTTGCCCTGGCGGTCTCCCCATCCGGCGCCGCAGCTCCCGCCGCGTCGGCGCTTATCCGATTAACGAGCGTGTTGATTCAGGTAGTGGCGGACGTCGGTGGCGGTGGACAGCGCCAACACCTCCTTGGCCAGCTGTTGGCACTCGGCCAGGCTCCAGCGCGACAGCGTGGCCTTGACCGAGGCGACGGCCGGGGTGCTGGCCGACAGTTCGGTCACGCCAATGCCCACCAAGAGCGGCGCGGCGCGTTCGTCCGACGCCAGTCCGCCGCACACGCCCACCCACTTGCCGTGGGCGCGGGCGCCTTCGCAGGTCAGCGCGATCATCGCCAGCACCGCCGGGTGCAGCGCGTCGGCCTGCTTGGCCAATTGCGGGTGGCCGCGGTCCATCGCCAGCACGTACTGGGTCAGGTCATTGGTGCCGATGGAGAAGAAGTCCACCTCCGGCGCGAAGCGAGCGGCCAGCACGGCGGCCGACGGCACCTCCACCATGATGCCGACCTTGACGTCGGCGGCGCCGGCGGCGGCCTGTTCCTCGGCCAGGATGGCCTTGGCGGCGCGCAGCTCTTCCAGAGAGGCCACCATCGGGAACATGATGTGCAGCTTGGTCAGCGGCGCGGCTTGCAGAATGGCGCGCAACTGGGTGCGCAGCAGGTCAGGACGGTCCAGGCTGACGCGGATGCCGCGCAGGCCCAGGAAGGGGTTGTCTTCCTTGGGCAGCGGCAGGTAGGACAGGGGCTTGTCGCCGCCCACGTCCAGCGTGCGCACCACCAGCGGGCGGTCCTTGCCCAGCGCTTCGGCCACGGCGCAATATTCTGCCGCCTGTTCCTGTTCGGTCGGCGCGGTGTCGCGGTTGTCGAACAGGAATTCCGAGCGCAACAGGCCCACGCCTTCGGCGCCCTTGGCCACCGCTTCGCGGGCGTCGGCGGCGTTGCGGATATTGGCCACCACGTCGATGCGCACGCCGTCGCTTGTGGCGGCCGGCTGCATGGAGCTCTTGGCTTCGGATGCGCGGCGTTCGGCCAGGCGGGCGATTTCCTGTTCGGCGGCGGCCAGGTCTTCAGCCGTCGGGGCGATGGCCAGCGTGCCTTCGTTGCCGTTTAGAATCACTTGCAGGCCTTCCGGCAGCTTCAGCGCGGACTGCGAGATGCCGCAGATCGCCGGGATGCCCAGCGAACGCGCCAGGATGGCCACGTGGCTGGTGGCGCCGCCGGTGCGGGTACAGAAGCCCATCACCTTGGACGGATCCAGCGAGGCGGTGTCGGACGGGGCCAGGTCTTCGGCGATCAGGATGGAGCCGGCCGGCAGTTCCAGCGAGGCCTGCTTCACGCCGGCCAGCAGGGCCAGCACGCGGCGGCCCACGTCGCGGATGTCGTTGGCGCGTTCGCGCAGCAGGGCGTTGTCCTGCGCTTCCAGACGGGCGGAGTAGGCGCTGAAGGCGGCGCGCCAGGACCAGGCGGCGGACTTGCCGTCGGCCAGGCCGGTATAGGTTTGCGCCAGCAGGTCCGGGTCTTGCAGCAGCTCTTGGTGCATGGACAGGATGGCCTGCTTGGCCGGGTCGGTCAGTTGCGCCTTGACCAGATCCAGCTGGGCGGCGGCTTCCTCGGTGGCGCGGGCGAAGGCCTGCTGTTCCACATTGGCGCCCTTGCCCTGTTCCGGCACGTCGAATTCCTGCAGGCGGTGATGGACGATGCGGCCGATGGCGATGCCGGGCGAAGCGCCCACGCCAGCCAGCTGGGTATCGCTGTCCTGTTGCTGGGCCGCGGCCGGAGCGGCAGCCGGCGCAAGCGGCGCCTCGTCGGCTTTCTCGCCGCAGCGGTCATTCAGCAGTTGGGTCAGTTCCGCGATGGCGGCGGCGGCATCGTCGCCCTGGGCGCGGACGCGCACCTTGTCGCCGAACTTGGTGGCCAGGCCCATGATGGCGACCACCGATTTGGCATTGGCTTCCTTGCCATCCAGGAGCAGCTGGATGTCGGAGCCGAAGCTCTTGGCCTTGCTGGCGAACACGGCGGCCGGGCGAGCATGCAGGCCGGCCGGGTTGCCGATGGTGATGTCGGCGGACAGTTGCGGCTCGCCGACGACGACTTGCAGCACGTCCTTGCCGTTGGCCAACTGCAGCGACAGCACCACGTTCTTGCCGGCATCCACCATGCCGGTGGCCGGCTGCATGCGCGCCACGGTCTCGCCGTTGGTGATGATGATCTGGGTCAACAGGCTGGCGGCCTTGCGTCCCACCAGGTCCAGATCGAAGTCGATGACCGGCTGGCCGGCGCTGACTTGCTGGCCTTGTTCGATCAGCGGGAAAAAGCCTTCGCCTTTCAGCATCACGGTATCGATGCCCACGTGCACCATGACTTCCACGCCTTCCGCGGTGGTGATGGTGAGGGCATGGTGGGCCGGATGCAGATTGCTGACCACGCCGCTGACCGGCGCCAGCAGGCTGCCGGATGTGGGGTCGAGCGAGATGCCGTCGCCGACCATTTTGCCGGCGAATACCGGGTCCGGAACGCTGTCCAAGGGGACCAGCCATCCGGAGAGGGGGGCCAGGATGTCTAGTCTTGGTGCGGAGGTGCCCATGAGAAACTCCTCAATTCGTGGATAATTCCAGTCGTTTTATTACGAGCGTCAATCAAGCCGATTCTTGTTTGCGCCAGCTCAAGAGCCATTGCGGCGCCTCTTGACGGCTTGGCTTGTCCTGACTGGCTTTCGGCGATTATATACGGGTCACCATTTGCAGACATCGACGACTGGGTTGCGTTATATCTTGCCAAGGTTTGTAGTTAAACTACACGCAAATTACGCAGCAGCTTGATGGCAATCAAGAAAATGTGCAAGTCTGAATTGTTCGAATTAAGTGCTGCGTTGCACCATAGCTGGGCAAGCCCGTTATTGTAGCTTGATTGCGCTGGAATTAGCGGCGGGAAGGGCGGGGCGGCGGTTGTTGCATTTTTGTAATGCAACTCTAAAACGGAGAAAGGCGGCATCCGGCCCGGGGGCCGGATGAAAAGACATTTAGGCGGCGCGGGCGCGCTTGGCGTCGCCTTGCAGGAACAACGCCAGCGATGCGGTGATCAGGAAGGCCGGATATTCCCAGCCGCCGCCGGCATTGGCGAACATCCAGCCATTGGCGGCATGAACCAGCACGATGGCGCCCAGAAGCTGCGGAATCAGCAGCAGCGCCACCCAGCGCGCTTGGATGCCGGCCAGCAGCAGCAGGCCGCCGCCGATTTCGATGGCGATGGCGACGTAGCCGAAGAAGCCGGGCAAACCCAGGCTGGCGAAGTAGCCGGCGGTGCCAGCCGGACCGAAGACGAACAGCTTCAGCGCGCCGTGCGACAGATACATCAAGCCCAGCGACAGGCGCAGCAGCAGCGTGGCGAGGTAGGGGTTTTGCAGACGGTTCATGGTGTTGGTTCCTGAAGAATGGGGATGGCGCTATTTGACCATCGGACTTATATTCAATAAATATCTCTCTATTTAAATTATTGTTTACTATTAAGAAATTATATGGATCGTTTCTCGGAAATACGCGCCTTCGTCTCCGTGGCGGAACTGGGCAGCTTCGTGGCGGCGGCGGACAGGCTGGAACTGTCGCGGGCGATGGTGACCAAGCTGGTGGCCGCGCTGGAAAACCGCCTGGGCGCGCGGCTGATGCATCGCACCACGCGCAAGCTGTCGCTGACCGAAGCCGGCGAGACCTATCTGGCGCAGGCCGGCAGCCTGCTGGCGGAGCTGGACGAGCTGGATGCGCGGCTGTCGCACGGAGCCAGCGAGCCGGTGGGACGTTTGCGGCTGTCGGCGCCGGTATCATTCGGCATGCGCTACCTCGGCGCCATCATCGGCGGCTTCCACAAGCGCCACCCGCGCATCGAAGTGGAGCTGAATCTGAACGACCGGCGGGTGGATCTGGTGGAGGAAGGATTCGACCTGGCGCTGCGGGTGTCCAATCTGACCGACTCCACCCTGGTGGCCAGACGCTTGGCCCAGATCCGCGATCTGGTGGCGGCGTCGCCGGACTACCTGGCGCGCCACGGCACGCCGCGCCACCCGGCGGAGCTGGCCGAGCATCAGTGCCTGCTGTACGCCTTGACGGCTCAGCCCAACATCTGGGATTACCGCGGGCCTGACGGCAGCCAGGACAAGGTGAGGGTGAAGGGAGCGCTGCGCGCCAATAACGGCGATGTGTTGACCGACGCCGCGGTGCACGGCATGGGCGTCGTCCTGCAGCCGCGCTTCCTGCTGGAGAAGGCCTTGGCCGATGGCAGCCTGGTACCGGTGCTGCAGGAGTACGATTGGCACTGCCTGGATTTGTCCGTGGTGTAT